>NZ_CP163302.1:0-1429886 GCF_041022165.1 Sinomonas sp. P10A9 | reverse complement strand
CCGGGCCGTCGAAGAAGCCCTGGATCTGCGCGGTGTGCAGGTCCACGCTCATGAGCCGGTCCGCGCCTGCGGTCTTGTAGAGGTCCGCCATGAGCCGCGCTGAGATGGGCTCGCGTCCGCGGTGCTTCTTGTCCTGCCGGGCGTAGGGGTAGAACGGGGACACGACCGTGATCCGCTTGGCGCTCGCGCGCTTGAGCGAATCGATCATGATGAGCTGCTCCATGATCCAGTTGTTGATCGGCGCGGGGTGCGCTTGGATCACGAACGCGTCGGTGCCGCGGACGCTGTCCTCGAAGCGGACGTACGTCTCGCCGTTGGCGAAGTCGTAGGCCGAGGTTGGCAGCAGCTCGGTGCCGAGCTCCTTGGCGATCTCCTGGGCGAGCTCAGGGTGCGCTCGCCCGGAGGCGAGCACCAGTCGCTTCTCGCCGTGGGCCGTGATCTCGGACATCTACTTGCCCTCTTCTTTCTCGGTGGGGGTTGCGGAGGAAGCCGTGGGGGTTGCGGGGGAGGTCTGTGCCGCCCGGGCCCGGTGTTCTGCAGCTGCCGCTGCAGAGGGCGAGCCCGCGCGGTTCGCCTCGGTCCAGCCCTCGGCGTTGCGCTGCGGGGCGACCGTGAGCGCCAAGGCCCCAGCAGGCACGTCCTTGCGAACGATCGCGCCGGCGGCCGTGTAGGCACCGTCGCCCACCGTCACTGGGGCCACGAACACGGTGTTGGAGCCCGTTCGCACGTGGGCGCCAATTTGCGTTCGGTGCTTGTTGACGCCGTCGTAGTTGGCGGTGATGTTCCCGCAGCCGATGTTGGCGCCCTCGCCGATCTCGGCGTCGCCCGCGTACCCGAGGTGCGAGAGCTTGGCGCCGCGTCCGATCACCGCGTTCTTCGTCTCGTAGAACGCGCCGATCTTGCCCTCGGCCCCGAGCTTGGTGCCCGGGCGCAGGTAGGTGAACGGTCCGACCGTCGCGCCGGCGCCGATCTCGGCCTTCGTCCCGTCAGTGCGCTTGACCGTCGCGCCCTCGCCGACCGTGCAGTCCGTGAGGGTCGTATCGGGGCCGACGACCGCGTCGCGCTCAACGGCGGTGGCGCCGTGGAGCTGGGTGTTCGGCTTGACCGTGACGTCCTCCGCGAGCGTCACCGTCGAGTCGATCCACGTGGTCGCTGGGTCGATCACCGTGACGCCCGCCCGCATCCACGCCTCGACCGTGCGGCGGTTGTGCTCGGCGGCGAGTGCCTGGAGCTGGATCCGGTCGTTGGCGCCCTCGACCTGCCAGCGGTCGGTCGTCGCGAGAGCCGACACCTTCCCGCCGGCTCCGCGGGCGATCGCGAGGACGTCTGTGAGGTACTTCTCGCCCTGGGCATTGTCGGTCGTGACCTGCTTGAGCGCGTCGCGCAGCACATCCGCGTCGAACGCGTAGATCCCGGAGTTGACTTCGCGGATGGTACGTTCCTCGTCGGTCGCATCCTTGTGCTCGCGGATCCCGGCGACCGTGCCGTCTTCGTCGCGGAGGATGCGGCCGTAGCCGGTCGCGTCGTCGAGCACCGCGGTCAGCACCGTGGCGGCGTTTCCGCCCGCCTCATGCTCGGCAACGAGATCCTTCAGGAGCGCGGTGGTGAGCAGGGGAACGTCGCCGTAGGTCACGACGACGGTCCCGCTGACCCTGCCGCCCGAGGCATCGGCGTCGAGGGCCTCAAGGGCGACCTCGACGGCGCGGCCCGTCCCCGGAATCTCGTCCTGGTCCACAATGACGGCGGCCGGGTCGTGGTCCACGATGTGCTCGGCCACTCGGTCGCGTTCGTGACGCACGACGACGGCGAGCCGGCCCGGGGCGAGGCCCCGCGCGGCGTCGAGCGCATGGGTGACCATCGAGCGGCCGCCGAGGAGATGGAGGATCTTGGGCGTCCGGGACTTCATGCGCGTCCCGGCACCAGCCGCGAGGACCACGACGGCTGCCGGCCCCTGCGGCTCCTGGAAGTGCTGTGATGGTGCGCTCTGTCCGGGGGTATCCGCATTCACTGTCGCTGGCTCTCCTGATCGATCGGCTCGCGCGAGTGGGGCTGACGGCCATTCTAGCCACGCCTCGTTCCGCCCCTAGGATTCGAACCTAGACTGCACGGCTCCAAAGGCCGGCGTGCTGCCATTACACCAGGGCGGAGTGCGCGCGTGTCGCCCTGGGGCCGCGGCACAATGGTCAATTCTGCCACGGATAGCCACCTGAGGATGGCACGCGCCGATCGGCGTTCGCCGCGCACCTCATGAACCTCGCGTGGAACGGGCTCACTGGCCTTCAGAAGGATCCGGAGCTGATCGGCTCCTGAACGCCCGCTCGTCGCGCCGGTCGGAGCGGCCCTTACGGAGGCGCCACACCACGACGGCGACCACGGCGATGACGAGCACGACGGCGGCAACGTCCTTGCCCACCGTCCCTGCAACCGCCTGGTACGAGGCTCCCGCCGCGTAGCCCAGGAGCGTGAAACCGGTGCCCCATACGAGGCCGCCAAGCGCATTGAAGGTAACGAAACGGCGATAGCGCATCTGAGATGCACCCGCCAGAGCCGGCATCATCGCGCGGAAGAATGCGACGAAGCGGCCCAAGAACACGGCGGAGCCGCCGCGCGTGCGCAAGAAGGCTTGGGCGTCCTCGAGCCGCTTGCGGTGCCGATCGAAGACCTTGAATCCAAGCAGCCGCGGCCCGAAGTGCTTGCCAATCTCGTAGCCGACCGTGTCGCCGATGATCGCCGCGGCGACCACGAGCGGCACCATGACCCAGATGTCCGCCTTGCCCTGATTCGCGATCACGCCGCCCAGCACGGCCGCGGTCTCGCCCGGGATCACAAAGCCAACGAAGATCGCGTCCTCCGCAAAGACCAGCGCTGCGACGAACAGGTACGCGAGCAGAGGCGGCATGGACAGGACGGATTCAACGATAGAGGACACCTAGCCGATCGTAGGCGCAGCGTCTGGGAGCAGCCAGAGTGGATGGTGCCCGGCGCGGCCCAGTCGGCGGGGCCCGGTCAGTGCAGCTCGACGTGGGCTATGTCGGTGCGGTGCACCATGTGGCGTCCCTGGCCGCCGTCCTCCATGACCCACAGCACTGAGCCGTCCGGCGCCACGGCGTCGACTATGCCGGTGACCATGAGCCGTCCCGGAGCGGTGACAGTGACGGTGTCCCCCGCCACCACCTGTGTGAAGTCATCGTTGCGGCCGCCCATGCGTGTCCCCTTCCGCGCGCCGATCTGGATCAGTCGGCATGGTCTCAACGGTCCCGAGCCTAGGGGCCGCCGGTGCCCGTACGGTGACAGCGAGGTGAATGTTCTTCGCTGGGCTAAGGGCTTGTTGTTCGGAAGCGTCATCGGGGCCTCCGCGTGGGATGACCCACGCCGCTCCCCCTCAAGGAAGATCACCCACCTTCGGTGAATACTGCAGACGTGGGCTACTTCGGATCTTGGTTGTTCGAGAACGGTTTGTGGGCACGAGCGGATGAGCCGCCTCTCGACCGCAGCGGGCCATGGCTCCATCTGGACATCTACGACAGCGACATAGCCACGATCCGCTACGCGCCGAACCGCGCCGGAACCGGCATCGCCTTTCTCGGGATGACGCCACGCGTGTACTTCGATGATGAATCGGCGTCCGCTCCGACGAACCTTCAAGCGGAGACGGAAGGGCTCGCAGCTTGGGTCGCCGACTACGTCGACGGCGACGAAGCCCAGCTTCGCACGCAGGCGAGGACCTACCTCGCCGATGACTCCGAACCCGATACGGATGAACCCGACCATGGCAACGGAGAAGACGTCTTCGTCGAAGTGAAGACCGCCAGTTTCCTCAAGGCAATGGGCTTAGGGGTCCCCGAGCGCTACCGGGAGTAGACCGAGGCTCGTCATGTGCCGAGCACCTGGTCCACAACCGGATCGGGCGCGCGCGCCTCGAGCCCGGGCAAACCGACCGGATGCTGGCGCTGATGAGATTTTGGCCAGCGCGTCATTGCGCTCGGCTCCATGATCCGCACCGAGGGGTGACGCAGCTGCGCCGCCTCGCCGACCTGGGCTACCGGCACGAGCACTTCACCCAGCTCGGCTCGGACGTCCAGCGCACGTGAACATTCCGGCGGTCCACATGGCCGCCTCCCAGCTCACGCACCGCGACAGAATGGCAGTGTGGGCATCACAGCAGAGGACGTCCTCGGCCCAGTGCTGAGGGACATCGCAGCAACCGGGGCACCGATCCCAGCAACGCGGTTCAGCAGCTACGGCTCGACCGGTCTCTGGTCCGTGACCCTGACCGCCCGGGACGGGACAGGACAGGGGTTCGTCCTGGACCCCGCTGAACGACAAGAGTGCCTCATTGCCCGGACAGGCGATCAGGTGCAGGAGTAGGTGTTCGACCAGCTATGGGGTACCAGATCCACTAATTGGCGCCCTGCCCGCTCCACCTCCAGAACCACCCCCTCACGGCCAGCGTGGCCGACGGCAGGCCAGTCTGGACGTGCCCCTCCGGCAGAACCGTAATTGCCGAGATCGGGAGCCTCACCGCCAGCACGCCCGATGAGCGCGCATCGGAGCCAGGCCAATAGACCGCGCCGACGATCTCAAAGTGCTCTCGAACCCTGTCAACATCCGACGGGATAGCTGTGAGGACGCTTCTGGAACCTGCTGCAAACAATCAGGATACCTAACAGTTTTGTTCTAGCCCAACCCGACACAATCCATTGTCCTTCGAACATAGTTTCGATAGACTCGTGTGAGGGGTTGAACTCCGCAAGTCATTGAACCGGCACGCGGCGCAATGTTCCTCGACTCGAGCGGGAGCGGGTGATGACATGGTCAGTCTTGCAGTACCAGAGGACGCACCACCTTCTCCGGTGAGCAATGAAGAACTCGGCGCATGGGCACGGCGGCTTTCCGCGCCCATCCTGGTCTCGGCCAACCTCACCGGAAGCTCCCAGCTGACCGCTTCTGCGCTTATCGACCGGGCCCAGCTGCTTGAGCACCTGTCATCGGCGCTTGCTGCCGAACAGGTACGGATCGCCGCGCAGTTCTCCGATATCTGCCTCGGTCGCGCGGACTCCGGTGACGATGACCGCCGCCACCTCCAGACGGTCGACCACGATCGGCGCGCCCGCGTGCGGTCGACGGGCGCCCAAATCGCCCTCGCCCGGAGGGCTGCGCCTTCCCAAGGAATGCGCATCGTCGAGTTGTCGGAGATCCTCGTCCGGGAGATGCCTCTGACGCTGAATGCCTTGGCAGAGGGCTCGCTGACAGAACATCGCGCCTTCGCAATCGCGGCTGCAACGCGCGGACTCGCGAGCAAAGACCGAGCCGACGTCGACAGGAAGCTCTGCTCGGAGCCCGGTCGACTTGCTCATCTCGGAGACCGGGCGGTCGAAGACGCGGCACGGCGCGTCGTCGAGGAAGTCGACCGCGGGGCCGCGGCGGAGCGGATACGGCGTGCTGAGGCCGACCGCCATGTCTCAGTCCGCCGGCTGCCAGACGCCATGGCCAAGGTCACGGCGATCCTGCCCATCGCCGGGGCGATGGCAGTCCGGGAAGCGTTGGTGAGCGCGGCAGAGACGGCAAAGGCCGCAGGCGACGATCGATCGCTGGGGCAGTTGACAGCTGACACGCTCATCGAGCGCGCCACGGGCCTCGCCGATGGCGGCCGCATCCCGCTCCGGATTGGGCTGGTCATGACAGATCGCACGCTCCTCGCCGGAGGCGCCGAGCCAGCCGTTCTGCCGGGGTACGGCACAGTTCCCGCGGACTGGGCGCGCGAACTCGTGGCCCGTGCGCTGGGAGAACCTACGGCCGCGTCCGGCGAGCGTCCGCTCAGGGCCCGCGAGCGAGTCTGGCTCGAACGCCTCTTCACGGCCCCGGAGACAGGCCAGCTCGTCGCGATGGACTCCAAAGCCCGCCTGTTCCCGGCACCAATGGGCCGATTCCTGAGGCTGCGCGATGACCGGTGCCGCACGTCCTTCTGCGACGCGCAGGCACGACACCTCGACCACGTCGTCCCCGTCGCCGAGGGCGGCCCGACGACCCTCGAGAACGGCCAGTGCCTGTGTGCGTTCTGCAACCTGACCAAGGAGTCGCAGGGCTGGCAGCAAAGCGTCGTCGAGTCTGGCCCCGCGCCCGCATCGCCGGCGCTGGAAAGCCAGACACCGGGTGAGCTCAGGCAGCAAGGCGTATGGGTAGAGGGCGCATTGCCACCTGCCATGCGGTCAATGGCCTGGATCGCATCGTGCCCGCAGACACGCAGGAGAATTGCTGACGGGCAGGCGTACAGGCCGCGTCCACATGCTGCCACGAGGGAGCGTCCGCGGGGCAACGCCAGACGGGCGCCTCGAAGACGCATCACACGGTAGAGACGAGGACGCCCACCGGCCACAGATACCGGTCGACGCCGCCGGGACTCCCCGGATCCCCTGGGCCGTAGGCCCAGGAGGACCGAAACACCCCTACTCCACGATCTCGGAGGCCTCAAGCCACGCCATCTCGAGCTCCTCCTTCTGCCCAAGGAGGTCCTGGAGCTGCGTATTGAGCTCGCCGACGCGGCCATAGTCATCCGCGGAGGCGGCCATCTGGCCATGCAGCTTCTCCTCCTGCGCGGCCAGCTTGCCGAGCTGGCGTTCGATCCGGGAGAGCTCCTTGCGCGCTTCGCGCTTCTCGGCCTCGGTGTGCGGGGAGGAAGTCTCAGCCGGCGCGGCCGCGCCCACTGCCGCCGCACCCGGCTCCCCCACGGCCGCCGAGCCGCCGGCCGCACTACCCATCGAACCACCACTCGGCCTGTCGGCAGCAAGGGCCTCCTCGCGGAGTTTGAGGTACTGGTCGACGCCGCCGGGCAGCCCGCGGACCTTGCCGTCGCCGAGGAGGGCGAGCTGGTGGTCGGTGACGCGCTCGAGTAGGTAGCGGTCGTGGCTCACGACGACGAGCGTGCCGGGCCAGCCGTCGAGCACGTCTTCGACGGCGGCGAGGGTGTCGGTGTCGAGGTCGTTGGTGGGCTCGTCGAGCATGAGCACGTTGGGCTCGCCGACGAGGAGCCGCAACAGCTGGAGCCGGCGCCGCTCGCCGCCGGAGAGTTCGGACACCCGCGTCCACTGCTTCTCGTTCGTGAACCCGAGCTGCTCGACGAGCTGGCCCGCCGTGAGCTCCTTGCCCCCCACGGCGAAGGTCTGCTTCTCCCGCTGGATGACCTCGATGACGCGCAGGTCAGACACGTCGTCGAGCTCCTTGACGTCCTGGCTCAGAACTGCCGGCACCACGGTCTTGCCGCGCTTGACGCGGCCACTCGTCGGCGCGATGTCCCCGGAGAGGAGCCTCAGCAGCGTGGACTTGCCGGCACCGTTGACTCCCACTATCCCCACGCGCTCTCCCGGCGCGAGGCGGAGGGTGACGTTGTCGAGCAGAGGCTTCGCGGAAGGACCGCCCGCCGCGTCGGACTCGAACGCGAGGGTGACGCCCTCAAGATCGATGACGTCCTTGCCGAGGCGCGCGGTGGCCATCTTCGAAAGGGCCACGGTGTCCCGCGGCTCTGGGACGTCCGAGATGAGCTCGTTCGCCGCGTCGATGCGGAACTTCGGCTTCGAGGTACGGGCCGGGGCGCCGCGGCGGAGCCACGCGAGCTCCTTCTTCATGAGGTTCTGGCGCTTCCCCTCGACGACGGCGGCCATCCGGTCCCGCTCGGCGCGTGCGAGGACGTACGCCGCGTAGCCGCCTTCGAAGGGATCGACGATCCCGTCATGGACCTCCCACGTATCGGTGCAGACCTCGTCGAGGAACCAGCGGTCGTGGGTGACGACGAGGAAGGCCCCCTCGGTCGGTCGCCAGCGGGTCTTGAGGTGCCGCGCGAGCCACGCGACCCCCTCGACGTCGAGGTGGTTCGTCGGCTCGTCGAGCATGATGACCTCGTGCGGCTCGATGAGCAGCTTGGCCAGTGCCACGCGCCGCTTCTGGCCGCCCGAGAGGGACGAGACCTGCGCGGTCCAGTCGACATCAGCGACGAGGCCGCCCATGATGTCGCGGATCTTGGGGTTGGAGGCCCACTCGTAGTCGGCCCGGTCCCCGACGATCGCCGCGCCGACCGTGAGGTCGCCGTCGAGCACGTCGCCCTGGTCGAGGAAGCCGACGTTGACGTCGCGGCGCTTGGTGACCCGCCCGGCGTCGGGCGTCAGTCGCTGGGCGAGGAGGCGCATGAGGGTGGACTTGCCGTCGCCGTTGCGGCCGACGACCCCGATACGGGCGCCCTCATCGAGGCCCACCGTGACGCCGTCGAGCACGGTCCGCGTGCCGAAGGAGATGGTCAGGCTCTCGCCGCCGAGGAGATGTGCCACGGATCAGGATCCTCACTTAGGGGGCCCAGCCACACCGCGAAGACCGGCAGACCGGGAATTGGGACTACAGAAGCCTACCGCCGCGATCAGAGGACGGTGTCGCTCACGATCCTGGCTCCCGGCACCGGCCCGTGGACGGCAACGGCCTCGACGCCGCGATGCGCCAGCTCCGCGGCGAGATCCTCGGCGGAGGCGGCGTCGGGCGCAAGCAGCGCGATGGTGGGCCCGGAGCCCGAGACGATCGAGGCGAGCGCACCGTGGGAGTCCGCCCAGCCGAGCGTGTCGCGCAGCTGCGGCGCGAGTCCGATCGCGGCGCGCTGGAGGTCGTTCACGAGCAGATGGGAGAGTCCGCCCGCATCGCCGGTGCGGAGGGCGGCGAGGATCGCGGGCTCGACGTCGATGGGCTCGGGCACAGCGATCCCTTCCTCGTCGCGGAGGCGGTCCAGCTCGGCGAACACGCGCGGAGTGCTGAGCCCGAAGTCGGCGGGCACGAGGACCCAGTCGAACCGGCTCGTCGCGAGCGCGGGCGAGAGCTGGTCCCCCACGCCGAGCCCGACGGCGGCGCCGCCCAGGAGTGCGAACGGCACGTCCGCTCCGAGCTCGGCCGCAACGTGCGCGAGCTCCTCCTTGGACAGGCCCGAGCCCCACAGTGCGTCACACGCGAGGAGCGCCGCCGCGGCGTCGGCCGATCCCCCACCCATTCCACCGGCGACGGGTACACGCTTGGTGATCGTCAGGTGAACGCCGGTGGGGTCCTCGGTCATCTCGGCCATGAGACGGGCGGCCTTGACGGCCAGATTCCGCTCGTCGAGGGGTATCTCGAGCGCGTCGACGTCGAGCGTGCTGGCGGGGCTCAGGCTCACCGTGACACCCGTCCCGGGAGTGCTCGTGGCCGTGACCTCCTCGAAGAGCGACACCGCGAGGTACACGCTCGCCACCGAGTGGTATCCGTCGGGGCGGAGCGGACCGACCTGGAGCGAGACATTGACCTTGCCCGGGGCCCGGACCCTCACGGACCGTGGACGGCCGCCGGGGCCGGAAGGGGTGCGCATGGCTCCCACGCTAGCGGACCGCACCCGTCTCCGCGGCCCCGGCCGCGGAGTCCTTGTGCTCGGCGATCCGCGCGAAGTCGGCGACGCCGAGCACCTCGCCGCGCGCCTGCGGGTCCACGCCGGCGGCATGCAGGATGCGCTCGGCCTCGGCCCCAGTGCCCGCCCATCCCGAGAGGGCCGCGCGCAGGGTCTTCCGCCGCTGCGCGAACGCCGCGTCGATGACCGCGAAGACCTCGCGGCGGGTCGCGCTCGTGGCGGGCGGCTCGGTCCGCGCGAAGCCCACGAGCCCCGAGTGGATCTTGGGGGCGGGCCAGAAGACGTTCATCCCGATCACGCCGGCCTTGCGCATGGTGCCGTACCACGCGGCCTTGACGCTCGGCACGCCGTAGACCTTGGACCCGGGCTGCGCCGCGAGTCGGTCCGCCACCTCGTCCTGGACCATGACGAGCCCATGTCGGAGGCTCGGGAAATGCTCGAGCAGGTGCAGGACCACCGGCACGGCCACGTTGTACGGGAGATTCGCGACGACGGCGCTCGGCTCCTGGGGCAGCTCGGTGACCTTGAGCGCATCCGAGAGCACGAGATCGAAGCGCCCGACGGCGTCCGGCCGCCACCGCGCGACCGTCGCCGGCAGTCTGCCGGCCAGGACGGGGTCGATCTCGACGGCAACGACGCGCGCGGCCGCGTCCAGCAGGCCGAGCGTGAGCGAGCCGAGCCCGGGCCCCACCTCGAGGACGGTCTCGTCCGGATCGATCTTCGCGGCGGCCACGATGCGGCGGATCGTGTTGCCGTCGATCACGAAGTTCTGGCCGAGGGTCTTCGTGGGCCGGATCCCGAGTTCGTCCGCGAGGGCACGGATGTCGGCAGCGCCGAAGAGCGGGCGGGAACCGGGGGCGTCAGTCACCCGAGCATCCTACCGTCGCGGCCGGCCGGATCCGCCGGTGCACCGTGTGCTCAGCCGCCGACGGCGGTGCGGCAGCCCCAGGGCGCGAGCCCAGCCTTGGCGTAGTAGGTGTTCGCCACGGCGATCTGCTGCTCGCGCGAGGCGAGCGAGGCGTTGGGGGCGTACTGGCCCCCACCGTTGGCCATCCACGAGGAAATGTCGAACTGGAGGCCACCGTAGTAGCCGTTGCCACTGTTGATCGACCAGTTGCCGCCGGATTCGCACTGGGCGATCTTGTCCCACATCGCGCCGTTCATTACCGCAGGGGCGGCAGCACCCGTGTTTGCACCGGCAGCCTTCGGCTTGGTGCCGACAAGGACCTTCTCGGTGACGGGTGCCTTCGTGGTCGTCTGGGAAACGAGGGTTCGCTGGGCCTCGCGGCCGTCCACGGTCACGAGCTGGTAGGTCTTGTCGACCGTGCCGTCCACGCCCGCCTGGACCACCTTGGTATCGCCCACCGTGAGGTCGGCGCTGTCGGTCTTCTCGGTGCTGTAGGGGAGGGGCTCGGAAACGGTCCTCGCCCCGGAGGTGTCCACGCGCGTGACCTTGACGGCCATGTTCGCCACGATCGGCGCGCTGCGCGGGGCCGAAACGCGGTCCGCGGTTCCCGGGGTGATCCCCAGCTCGGTGAGGAGGTCCGCGACGGTCGCGGCCGTCGTCGTGCGCGTCACGGGGTTGCCGTCCACGATCACGGTGACGTCCTTGGCGGTTGTGATCGCGATGCGGGCGCCGTCGGAGTCGAGATGGGCCGAGCGGTCCAGGGAGACGAGCGCCGTGGAGGCGACGCCGAGCTGGCTCACGAGTCCGGCGACGTCGGGCGAGGTCGTGTCCACGATGCGCTGCGCGCCGTCGAGGTCCACGGTGACGCGCTTGGCGCGGCTCACGGTCACCACCGCGCCGTCGTCGACCGAGGCGTCAAGCGCTGGCGAGATCTGGTCTGCTCCTCCGAGCTCCACGGACGCGCTCTTCACGACCTGGTCGACGGTCGAGGCGAACGTCGTCACCGTGCTGGCCTGGCCGTCCACCGTGAGTGTGACGGTCTTTCCATTCGCGACAAAGGCCGTGGTCCCCAGTGCGAGGGCCGCTACGACGGCTGCCTGGCCCGCGATGCGGACGGGAGAGCGGCGGGCTGCCGGGTGTGTGGGGGCCAAGCGTGCTGCGCGGCGCGCGGAGTGTCTGCTCACAAGGGTCCGATCGTCGGTCCGTCCGGGTACGGATCGCCGCAGACACGGGCAGCCGTGACTCCGCTGGGGCGCACGACGGCGCACCAGCGGCATTGCTTCTGCCTCGCCCGGGGAGGGGCATGTGTCCGGCGGATCCCCCGACCCCGGCTATTGAACATCCACTGTAACCGAAACGTTATGTAGCGGCCAATCGGATCACGGATCGGCCACGTTGAGGGCCCGCTCGCGGTCGCCCCGGCTCAGGTCCAGGACCCGTAGGCCTCCTCGGTGTTCGCCGAGAGCCTTGAGCACAGCTCGGCGAGGTCCGCCCCGAGCACCTCGGCCATCGAGCGCACGGTGTACGGAACCATGTAGCTCGCGTTGGGCCGGCCACGGTACGGGTGCGGAGTGAGGAACGGCGAGTCGGTCTCGACGAGGATCCGAGACGGCTCTGCCATGGCGATGGCGCGTCGGAGGTTGTCGGCGTTCTTGAACGTGAAGGTGCCCGCGAAGGAGAGGAACCAGCCGTTCTCGTTGCAGGTCCGCGCGAGCTCCTCGTCCCCCGAGAAACAGTGGAAGACGACCTGCTCGGGTGCGCCCTCCTCGGTGAGGATGCGCACCACGTCGTCGTGCGCGTCGCGATCGTGGATCTGGAGCGTCTTGCCGAGCCGCTTCGCGAGGTCGATGTGCCAGCGGAAGGAGCTGTCCTGGACGGCGAGCGCATCGCCCTTTGAGCGGAAGTAGTCGAGGCCTGTCTCGCCGATCGCCCGGACGCGGGGGTGCTGCGCGAGCTGCTCGATCTCGGCGTACGCCGCGTCGAGCTCCCCGCGGGCCGCATACAGCGGTGCGTCGTTGGGGTGGAGGGCGACGGCGCCCAGGAGCCTCGCGTCGATCTCGAGCGCCTCGACGGTGAAGCGCGAGGACGGAAGGTCGCAGCCCACCTGGACGGCTCGGTCCACGCCCACGGCGGCCGCGGCGTCGAGCGCCTCCTTGACGCCGACCTCGACGAGCCCATCCCGGAAGTTCAGGTGAGTGTGATTGTCCACGACGGGCACGGGGAGCGGCTCCGGCGCGGGCGGGTACTCGAGGCGCCGCCTGCGTCCGGACTCGTCGGTGGCCTCCCGGCGCCCGGCCGGGCTGTCCTCGGCGGAGCGGCCGGCGGCGGCGTCAGCGGCGTCGTCGGCCTCGTCAGCCCAGCGGTAGGCGGCAGGGGCATGGGCAGAACACATGGCCTCAACTCTAGTGCGCCCGTCCGCGAAGCCGCGGCAGCGGGTAACGTGGAGCTAGGCGTGACGAAGGGCACATTGCGGCGGGTCGGGAGGGGACACATGGATGGTCACGAGAACGGCACCGATCGGGCAACGGCGTCGGTCAGCCCCCTCCGCGCGCTCCACCCCGCGGGTCGCCCCGAGCCCATGGACGCGGCACGCTTCAAGGCCACGTGCGAGCGGATCCTCGCATCGATCGGCACCGTCATCGACGGTCAGGCCGAGGCCGCTCGGCTCGCGCTGACCGTGCTCCTCGCCCAGGGCCACCTCTTGGTCGAGGACGTTCCCGGCGTGGGCAAGACCTTGCTCGCCAAGACCTTGGCCCGTTCGATCGACTGCTCGGTGAGCCGCATCCAGTTCACCCCGGACCTGCTTCCGAGCGACGTCACCGGCGTGTCGATCTACAACCAGGCCACGCGGCAATTCGAATTCCGGCCCGGCGCCGTGTTCGCCAACATCGTGATCGGCGACGAGATCAACCGCGCCTCGGCGAAGACCCAGTCGGCGCTGCTCGAGTGCATGGAGGAGCATCAGGTGACGGTGGACGGCACCTCCTACACCCTCGGGGAGCCGTTCATGGTGGTCGCCACGCAGAATCCGATCGAGATGGAGGGCACCTACCCCCTCCCCGAAGCCCAGCGGGACCGCTTCATGGCGCGCATCTCGATGGGCTATCCGGACGCGGCCGCCGAGGCTGAGATGCTCGAGGACCACCAGTCCGACTCCCCTCTGCTCAAGGTCGAGCCGGTCGCCGACGCCGCGGAAGTCCGCTCGATGATGGCGACCGTCAAGGATGTCTTCGTCTCCGCCCCGGTCAAGGAGTACACGGTGGCGCTGGGCAGGGCGACACGCTCAAGTGAACGCATCCGTCTCGGAGCCAGCCCGCGCGCTGTCCTCCAGCTGCTCCGCGCCGCCAAGGCCCGGGCCGCGCTCTCCGGGCGGGACTTCGTGCTGCCGGACGACGTCGCCGCGATGGCACCCGCGGTCTTCACCCACCGCCTCGTCCTGGACCGGCGTGCTGCCAGCAGCGGCCTCACCGCCCCCGCGGTCCTCAAGGCACTCGTGGATTCCGTACCAGTCCCGGCCGCGGGGGCACCCGCGGTGCGCCGCCGAGGATAGGGCGGACGGTGGGCGAGGCGCCCCGGACCGATTGGCGGGGCACCCTCACTGCACGCGGCTGGGGCTTCGTGGCCGCGGCCGCCGTGGCTCTCATAGCTGCCCAGATCATGGGCCGCCGGGACCTCCTGCACCTTGCTGTCTTCCTCGCGCTCATCCCTACCGCGGCCTTCCTCTCCAACCTCCTGATCCGGCCGTCGATGACCGTGCGGCGCGAGCCCCGGCCCGAGGTCGTCGAGGCCGGGCAGCTCGCCGAGGTGGTGCTGGGACTGGCCCACAGCGGCCTCCTGTCCGGCCGGATGTCGATGGCGGAGCAGCTGCCCGATTCCCTCGGAACGGGCCCGTCGTTCGTCTACCCCGGGCGGTCGATCGCCCGCGATGGATCGAGCCACTACCGCTACGAGCTCGCGTGCCCGCGCCGCGGCGTCTTTGCCCTAGGCCCCGTCGAGGCGCGGCACACCGACCCGTTTGGGCTTGCCGAGCGCCACAGCCGGATCGGTTCGACGGCGCCGCTCACCGTCACGCCCGCCGCCGTGCCCCTCGCCACGTCTGTCCTCGCGGGGCTGCGCGGCGCCGAGGGCCCCATTGCCGCCCGCATCCAGTCGATGCCGAGCGACGACGACGTCATGACCCGCGAATACCGCCACGGCGATCCCATGCGCCGCGTCCACTGGGCCGCCACGGCCCGGCAGGGCGAGCTCATGGTCCGGCAGGAGGAATCGGCCGTCTCCCCCGAGGCGACGCTCGTCGTCGACCTGCGGCGCTCGGCCTTTCCCCAGCCGGGGCGCGACGACCTCGAGGGCCCAGACTCCCCCGCGTTCGAATGGGCGGTGACGGCTGTCATGTCCATAGCGTCACATCTCTCGGACCTCGGCTATGCCCTGCGGCTCCTCGAGCCGAGCGGCGGGCTGGCCCTGGCCCGCTCGGCATCCGCGCCGGAACCGGACCTCCCCGAATACTCCGGCCGCGACGGCCTCGCTATGGTCGCCGAGGGGCTCGCCGCCCTCACCCCACACGAGGCGTCCGCAGGTGAGGAAGGATTCAGCGACCGGCTCCTGGACCGACTCGAGGGACACCGGCACCGCGGACCGATCGTGGCTGTGCTCGGGCGGACCACGCGAGCCGAGGCACTCCAGCTGGCCCAGGCCGCCGGCTTTGCCGAACGCGCTCTCGCTATCATCATCACGCCACGGACAGGATCCTCCCGCGAGTCCATCGAGGCGTTGCGCGACGGCGGATGGCTCGCCGTCGAGGCGACGCCCCGCTCGTCGATCGCCCGCGTCTGGGCGGCTCTGACCGGGGACACCCCGACGCGGGGCCGGACCAACGAGGGAAGGATGACGGACGGCGGCGGAGAGAGGAGCTCGGCATGAGGCGCCGAGGTGCCCAGTGGCGGCACGTGCCGGCAGAGGTCTTCCTTGCCGTCGCGATCGGCGGCGGATCGGTCGGATATGGCGGCGTGCTGCGCGGCTGGACCTGGCTGTACCCCGTCCTCGTGGTAGTGGGCGCAGTCCTCGCCGGCACGACGCTGGCCCGCACGCTCCGCTGGCACCCTGTGCTCGTGGCTCTGGCAGGCCTCGTGGGCTGGACCGTCGGCATGGACTCGATGTTCTTCCGCGATGCGAGCCTCCTCGGCGTCATTCCGACGGCGGACACGCTCGGGGCGGTCAAGGAGGCCTTGGACCAGGCCTGGCGCACGGTCGCGTTCGACGCCGTCCCCGCATCTCCGAATATCGGCATCGTTGCACTCACTGCCGGTGCCCTCGGCCTCATTGCGCTCATCACTGAGACGATCGCCATCTCGTGCCGCATGCCCGCGGTCTCCGGGGTGGCGATCCTCGCCGTGCTCGTGGTCCCTGCGGTCCTCAAGCCGGAGAGCGTCGGGGCGGTCGGGTTCGCAGCGTCCGCGGCGGGTTACCTCGGCCTCCTCGCCACGGCGGGATCCGCAGAGCCTGCAGGGAAGAGCGCAGGCAATGGCGCAGGCACGGGCGAGCGCACCGCGGCCGCACTCTCCCCCGGACGCCTCGCCGTGCTCCTCGCCGCAGTGGTGGCCGGCGCCCTCGTCATCCCCCAGATCATCCCCGGGTTTGACCGAGGCACGTTCCCCGAAGGTGCCCGGCTCCACAGCATCGGCCAGAACGTGGGCCTGAACCCCCTCATCAGCCTCGGCAGCGACCTCCGCAGCTCCAACGCCCTGGGCGTCCTGAAGTACGCGACCAATTCGCCCACTCCCGTGTACCTGCGCACCGTGACGGTGGAGGACTTCAACGGCAGCACGTGGGGACCCGAGAACCACGATGACCAGCTCCAGCGACCCATCACGCAGATCACGGACGGGGCCGCCCCGACCGTGCCGTCGAACACCACGATCACCGTCATCACCACCGGCGACTTCACAAGCCCCTATCTGCCCGCCCCCTACGCCCCGCAGGCGCTCGACGGCGTGCGCGGCGACTTCGGGTGGGACCCGAGCGATCTGAGCGTCAAGGGCCAGCCGGCGTCCAGCCAAGACCAGCTCTACGCAGTCCGCTCGGCCATGCCGCAGCTCACGGCGGCGGCCCTCGGTGGGGCAGCGACGCGCCCGCGGGGCATCGACCTCATCGCGGCCGAGGTCCCCCGCGGCGTCCCCCAGAGCGTGCGGACAGCCGCCGAGCAGGTTACCAAGGGGGCTCAGACCAACTACGCGCGCGCGCTCGCGATCCAGACATGGCTGCGCACGTTCCAGTACTCCGAGAAGACCCCCGTCGAGGACGGATACGACGGGACAGGCATGGATGTGCTCGAGACGTTCCTGCAGAAGCGCTCCGGGTACTGCATCCACTTCGCCGCAGCGATGGCCGTCATGGCCCGCGTCGTCGGCATCCCGAGCAGGATCGCCGTGGGATTCGCCCCCGGGCACCCCACCGGCCAGACCGTCACGGTGCCGTCCGAAGGGGCGCTCCCCGAGTACCAGGTCGACGGCCGCGACGCGCATGCGTGGCCCGAGCTGTACTTCCAGGGGCTCGGCTGGGTCCCCTTCGAACCCACACCGTCCCGCGGCGTCCTCCCCTCATACGCCTTCACCGACACCACCGGCGCCAGCGGAAGCACCAATCTCGACAACCCCAACGACGGCCTCCGCGCCAATCAGAACGGCGAAACGTCATCCCCCGCGCCCGTCGCGACCCCGCCGGCCGCGTCCGGTCCCGCCGAGCCCACGCCCTGGATCCCCGCGCTCTACGCGGCGCTGGGCGTGCTGGCCCTGGCCATCGTCGTCGCGCTCCCGGCAGGCGTCCGGGCAGCGCAGCGCCGGCGCCGGCTCAACCGCGGCCTGAGGGGGATCTGGGAAGAGCTCGAGGCGGTGGGGTTCGACCACGGCCTTGCTCCCGATCCTTCTGACACGCCGCGCACCTATGCGCACCGGCTCGGTGCGTGGAGCGCGGACGACGGCGGGCTGCATCGCGCGCTCGATACCCTCACCGCCGAATACGAGCGGCAGGAGTTCGGCCGCCCGGGCTATGAGGCCGACGAGGACGCAGCCCGCGCCGCCGTCACCGAGGTGCACCGCGCGGGGCGGCTCGCCCAGCGCCCTGTGCACCGCGCCCGCATCGCCGCGCTCCCGCCGTCGTCCTTCGCCTGGCTGCGGCGTGCCGCGGCGCGACTGGCCCCCGCGGCCAGGGCTGCGGGGGCCAGGGTGCGCTCCATGGCGCGGCGCGCGTGGCGGCGGAAGAAGGACTAGCGCCCGTCAGACCGCGTAGGGGTCCGCGATGCGGTGTTGTCCCTCCGCCCGCCGGGGTCGGGTATCGCCGTCAGACCGCGTAAGGGTCCGCGATGCCGATGTACTGCGTCGTCGTGTACTCCGCAATGCCCTCGGAGCCGCCCTCACGGCCCAGACCGGACTGCTTGACGCCGCCGAATGGCGCAGCCGCGTTGGAGATGACGCCGGCGTTGAAGCCGACCATGCCGAACTCAATCTGCTCGGCCACACGGAACATGCGGGCGTAGTCGCGCGTGTACAGGTATGAGGCGAGGCCATACTCGCTTGCGTTGGCGAGGCGGATGGCGTCCTCCTCGGTCGCGAACGTCGTGACCGGGGCAACCGGGCCGAAGATCTCGTTGCGGAGGATCTCGGCGTCGTTGGGGACGTTCGCCAGCACGGTGGGCTGGTAGAAGTAGCCGTCGCCGTCGACCACCGCGCCGCCCGTGGCGAGCGTCGCACCGGAGGCGACAGCCTCCGTCACGAGCGCGTGGACGTCCTTGCGGGCGCCACCGTCGATGAGCGGTCCCACGTTCGAGGCCGTCTCAGTGCCACGGCCCGGCTTGAGTGCGGCCATCGCGGCGGCGAACTTCTGGGTGAACTCCTCGGCAACGGAGTCCTGGACCAGGAAGCGGTTCGCGGCCGTGCAGGCCTCGCCCATGTTGCGCATCTTCGCGGCCATCGCACCCTCGACGGCCTTGTCCAGGTCTGCGTCCTCGAAGACGATGAACGGCGCGTTGCCGCCGAGCTCCATCGATGTGCGCAGCACGTTCTGGGCTGCGTCCGCCATGAGCCTGCGGCCCACCGGAGTGGAGCCCGTGAAGGAGACCTTCCGCAGACGGTGGTCCTTCATGAGGGGGCCCGAGATGCTCGACGCGGAAGAGGACGAAACGACGTTCACCACACCTGCGGGGACACCCGCCTCGACGAGCACCGAGGCGAACAGCTGCGTGGTCAGCGGCGTGAACTTGGCCGGCTTGATGATCACCGTGCAGCCCGCGGCGAGCGCCGGGCCCACCTTGCGGGTCGCCATGGCGAGCGGGAAGTTCCAGGGCGTGATGAGCAGCGCCGGGCCAACGGGCTTGCGCGTCACGAGGATCTTGTTCTTGCCCTCGGGCGTCGTGAGGTAGCGGCCGTAGTCGCGCACAGCTTCCTCTGAGAACCAGCGCAGGAACTCGGCACCGTAGGTGACTTCGCCGCGCGACTCGGGAAGCGGCTTGCCCATCTCGAGGGTCATGAGCAGCGCGAAATCCTCGGCGCGCTCGGTCACGAGGTCGAAGGCGCGGCGCAGGATCTCGCCGCGCACCCGCGGCGCCGTCCGGGCCCACGAGGCCTGGACAGCGGCGGCGGCGTCGAGCGCGGCCATGGCGTCCTCGCTCGTGCCATCCGCGATCTCGAGGAGGGTCTTGCCCGTCGCAGGGTCCTCGACCGCGAACTTCTTCCCGCCCGTGGCTTCGCGCCACTCGCCATTGATCAGCAGGCCGGTGGGAACCTTCGCGAGCAGTTGCTGCTCGCGCTCGGGGGTGACAGCGATGTTGTCGGACACGTCGACTCCTTCGTGGGCACGCTCGACGGCGAGCGTGGGGTGGACTGCTTCCACGCTAGGCCCCAGAGAGCCCGGGTGTCCATGCTGACCAGCACGGCTGTGATGGACTTCACCTGTGCACTTGCACAATTGGCTTCCGCGGGATTCTGGGGTTTTTCGGGTTTTCGGGTTTCGGGGCTTCGGGGTCTGCCGCGGTCAGCGAGCAGCCACGACGGCGGCGTAGAGCTCGCGCTTGCTGGCTCCCGCGTCCTCGGCGACCACAGCCACCGCATCCTTGAGGCGGGTGCCCGCTGCGACAAGGTTCTGGACCTGCTCGACGAGATCCTCAGTCCGAGCCGGCGGCGCCTCTGCGGCGCCCTCGACCACGATGGCGATCTCTCCCCGCACCTCCCCCGCCTCGGCCCACCCCGCAAGCTCGTCGGCACTGCCCCTGCGGACTTCCTCGTACGTCTTCGTCAGCTCACGGCACACGGCCACGCGGCGCTCCGCCCCAAACGCGTCGGCGAGCGCCCTGAGCATCACGGCGAGCCGGTGCGGGGCCTCGAAGAAGACCATCGTGCGCCGCTCGGTGCGCAGCTCCCCGAGTCGGGTGGCGCGTTCCCCCTGTTTGCGCGGCAGGAAGCCCTCGAAGCAGAATCGGTCCGTGGGCAGGCCCGAGAGTGCCAGCGCCGTCAGCACAGCCGATGGCCCCGGTACCGCCGTGACCGCGAGCCCCTGCGCAACTGCCGCCTCGACGAGCCGGTAACCGGGGTCCGAGACCGCGGGCATCCCGGCATCCGTGACGAGCAGGACGGTCCCGCCGGCGGCCACCGCGTCCAGGAGTTCGGGGGTCTTCGCCGCCTCGTTGTGCTCGTGGTAGCTCACTACGCGCCCGCGCGGCTGCACGCCCAAACCGTGCACGAGGCGCTGGAGCCGCCGCGTGTCCTCGGCCGCGATCACGTCCGCTTCGCCGAGCAGTTCAACTAGCCTCCGGCTGGCATCGCCGAGGTTGCCGATGGGCGTCGCCGCCAGGACCACAGCCCCGCCGACGTGATCACTGGGCTCGTCTGCCGGATCGGCGGGGGTCTCGGGATGCTGCACCGCCCCAGCCTACGCCAGAGCAGGCCACCGACCCCCGGTAGCATGGGGCAGGATGGCCACCCCGACCCGTACCCGTGCGCAGGTTCGCAGCTGGAACTCGTCCCGCGCCCTCATCGTCGACCCCGCCCGCGCGGCCTCCGAGGGTGGGGGCGAGCCTCGGGCAGTCAGGCGCGACCGCCTCCTGGTCTGGCTCATCCCCGTGGTCGTGGGCCTCATCGCCGGGCTCCTGCGGTTCTGGCAGCTGGACCGCCCCCACGCCCTCGTCTTCGACGAGACGTACTACGTCAAGGACGCGTACTCCTACCTGCTCTCGGGGGTAGAGCGGAGCTGGAGCCAGAACGCCAACGACCTCTTCGTCAATGGCGACATGTCCGGCCTGCTCGCCTCGCCCGAGTACGTAGTCCACCCTCCGGTGGGCAAATGGATGATCGCCGTCGGCATGGCGCTGTTCGGGCCCGGAAGCTCCTTCGGGTGGCGTTTCTCCGCCGCGGCGGTCGGCACCCTCTCGGTCATGCTGACGGCCTGGGCCGCGCGCCGCCTGTTCCGCTCGCACATCCTCGCGGCCGCCGCCGGTGTGCTGCTCGCCATCGACGGCCACCATCTGGTCATGTCCCGCACGGGCATCCTCGACATCTTCCTGTCCTTCTGGCTCCTCGCCGCCTTCTGCGCGCTCCTTCTCGACCGCGACGACGGCCGCCGCCGCCTCGCAGCACGCCTGGGGCGGCTCACCGGGGCGGACGGCAGGATACGTCCGACGGCGCTCGTCACGGGACCGTGGCTCGGCGTGCGGTGGTGGCGGATCGCCGCCGGGGCGTGCCTCGGCCTCGCGGTTGGCGTCAAGTGGTCCGGCCTCGCGTTCGTGGTGGCCTTCGGCCTTATGACGGTCCTCTGGGACGTGGGGGCCCGGCGGCAGGCCGGGGTGCGCGCGTGGTTCTCCGGGGCTCTTCTCCGCGATGCACCCCTCGCCGCCGCGAGCATCCTCGTGACCGCAATGGCCGTGTACCTGGCCTCGTGGACGGGGTGGCTCCTCTCGGACGACGGCTTCTACCGGCACTGGGCGGAGGCGGACCCCGACCCCGCGTGGAACTGGGTTCCGGCGTCGCTGCGCTCGCTCGCGCATTACCACCAGGAGGCGTACTCCTTCCACAACAGCCTCTCGACCCCGCATCCATACGCCTCAAGCCCTTGGAGCTGGCTCCTCCAGGGCCGGCCGGTCTCGTTCTACTACACCGAACCGCCAGGGGTATGCGGCGTGGAGCACTGCTCCTCCGCGGTCCTGTCCGTGGGCAACCCGCTGATCTGGTGGGCCGGGACCGTCTCGCTCCTCGTGGTCCTCCTCCTGTGGATCGGCCGGCGCGACTGGCGGGCGGGCGCGGTCCTCGCGGGGGTCGCCGCCGGCTACCTGCCGTGGTTCATGTACCCGGACCGGACGATGTTCGCGTTCTACGCGCTCTCCTTCGAGCCGTTCCTCATCCTCGCGCTCGCGATGGGCCTCGGGTTGGTGCTTGGCCGGCCTACCGACCCGCCCGGCCGCAGGCAGGCCGGCCTCCTCGCGGTCGGTGTCTTCGTGCTCGCCGCGCTCGTCGTGTCCGCCTACCTCATGCCCCTCTGGACCGCGGAGCCCATCCCCTACCTGGAGTGGCGCCTGCGGCTGTGGATGCCGAGCTGGACCTAGCCGGATCCCGGACTCCGGACGCGTGGGATATGCCGCGGTAGATGGCAGGATGGGTCCCGGGGGAAGCGCGGAGCGGACAGAGGGAGAGCACGTGGCTGACGAAGCGAGGCCCACACCGGGACAGCGCCGACCCCGGACTGAGGTGTCCGCCGAGCTCCTCGAATTGCTCCCGCCCGAAGCCAACGTGACTCATCTCCTCGAAGCACGCGTGGCCGAGGCCCCCGACTCAGAGCTTTTCTCGCGGCGCACCGAAACGGGCTGGGAGCCAGTGAGCGCGGACCAGTTCCGCCGCGAAGTGACCTTGCTCGCCCAGGGCCTCATCGCAAGCGGCCTCGACGCCGGGGAACGCGTCGCGATCCTCTCGTCGTCAAGCTACGCGTGGGCCCTCGTCGACTTCGCGGTGTGGTACGCCGGCGGCGTCCCAGTGCCGATCTACGAGACGTCCTCGACGTCGCAGATCGCCTACATCCTCGCCGACTCCCGTGCGCGACGCGTCTTCGTCGAGAACGAACACCTTGCGCTCACGGTGCAGGAGGCCATCAGCTCGACGCCGGAGCTGGCCAACACATGGCTCCCAGTCACGCTCATGAGCGAAGACGGCTCAGGCTCGCACCTCGTGTCCCTCACGGGTCCGGGCCTCGGGGTGTCTCCCCGGGAACTCGAACGGCACCGCGCCGCCGCGAACCTAGACTCCCTCGCGACGCTCGTCTACACCTCCGGCACCACGGGACGCCCCAAGGCCTGCGAGATCACCCACGGGAACCTCGCGCTGCTCGCAGTGAACCTCCGCGCCCATCTGCCCGAGGTCGTGCGGCCGGGCGCGCGCACGCTCATGTTCCTGCCGCTCGCACACGTCCTGGCCCGCGCCGTCCAGATCACCTGTGTGGCCGCCGGAGTCGTGATCGGGCACTCACGCCAGTCCACGCTGCTCGAGGACCTCGCCACCTTCCGGCCGACTTTCCTCCTTGCGGTCCCCCGCGTCTTCGAGAAGGTCTTTGCGGCCGCCGAGGAGCGCGCTGCGGAGGGTGTCCGGGGGACACTCTTCGAGCGCGCGGCCGCAACCGCGCGGGAGTATTCCCGAGCACTCGACGACGCGGCCGCCGGACGAGGTCACCGCCCCGGTCGCCGGCTGCGGGTCCGGCACGCCGTGTTCGAACGGCTCGTCTACGGGCGGATCCGCGCGGCGTTCGGCGGCCATGTGTCCTCGATCGTCTCGGGAGGCAGCGCCCTAAGTCCTTCGCTTGCACACTTCTTCCGCGGCGCAGGGCTACCGGTGCTCGAGGGCTACGGGCTCACAGAGACCACCGGACCGTGTACGGTCAACACCCCCACCGCCACCCGCGTCGGCAGCGTAGGGCAGCCGTTGCCGGGCACCTCGATCCGCATCGCGGAGAACGGCGAGGTGCTCGTCAAGGGGATCGGTGTGATCCGCGGGTATGGCGGCTCAGATCCGGCGGTCCAGGTCGGCACCCCAGTGCCGGTCTCGGCCTTCCACGAGGACGGCTAC
This sequence comes from Sinomonas sp. P10A9, assembly GCF_041022165.1. Taxonomy (GTDB): domain Bacteria; phylum Actinomycetota; class Actinomycetes; order Actinomycetales; family Micrococcaceae; genus Sinomonas; species Sinomonas puerhi. The sequence continues at coordinate 1,406,482 of NZ_CP163302.1, read as the reverse complement.
TTCGCCACCGGGGACCTCGGTGCGCTCGACGACGACGGTTTCCTGACCATCACGGGCCGGCTCAAGGACGTGATTGTCACGGCTGGCGGGAAGAACGTGCATCCGGGCCCGCTGGAGGACGCACTGCGCGAATCAGAGCTCGTGGCACACGCGATCGTGGTCGGCGAGGGCCGGCCCTTCATCGCTGCCGTCATGGGGCTCGACGGCGATCAGCTCGGCTCCTGGGCGCGTCGCCGCGGGCGCGTGCTCACCGTCGCCGAAGCGGCATCCGATCCCGAGGTCATCGCGGAGATCCAACGCGCAGTGGACGCCGCGAACGCCACCGTCTCCCGCGCCGAGTCGATCCGCAAGTTCGTCGTGCTGCCCAGGGAGCTCACCCTCGAGGACGGCGATCTGACACCATCACTCAAGCTACGGCGCCAGTCGCTCAACGACTCGTTCCCCGAGGTGCTCCCGGAGCTCTACTCCCACTGACTCCCCGGTCGGGCTGAACCCCTCCTCGGAGGGACCCCCTGTTCGGGATGGTCCCTACTCGGGCTCGACGGCGGCCTGCACGGCCTCGCGTCGGGCAACACGCCGCGGCGTGGGCCAGCAGAAGATGACGAGGAGGCTCGCCACGAGCATCACGAGCACGCCGACCACGAGCGCCGAGTCCACCCAGAACTGGCCCGGGAAGAGGCGGATGAGGGTGTCCTCGAGGCGGAACGTCCACGTCCCGTTGGCAAAGAAGATCCGGTGGAAGTCTGTGAAGAACTGCTCCCAGCCGAGCGCTGCGAGGACGGCCAGGGCGATGATGATGCCGATCGTGACGAAGGCTCCGGCGAACAGCCCCCGCACGAACGCGCCCTTGGTCTTCCTCAGCCCGATGAACGCGAACACGAAGAAGAGCAACAGGACGATCCCGGCCCCGTAGGCCGAGAGGACAACCCCCTTGACGTCGGCCATGTGGCTGACCTCGCCGGCATTGAACAGGTGGTCCCCGGAGGGGAGGACCAGGCTGCCCAGATACCGCGGTCCCGCAAGGTTGGCGAGGTAGTCAACGGCGTAGGAGCCGTAGGTGAGGCGATCGTCGGTGCTGAACCCATATCCGTCCCCGGGGAAGCCAGGGCGGTAGTACTCAATCCAGAGGAACACCGGGCTCGCTACCACCCGTACCGCGGCGATGAGCAGGAAGAACGGCGTCAGGATGGCCATGAGGACCTGCACGAAGCGCGGGCCTGCGGGCTTCGACCGCGCCACCGCATCGCGCTGGTTCCGCCGCCGCAGGACCTCGGCCTCGGGCGGGCGCACGTTGAGCGCCCCGGTCGGAGCAGGATCCGTGTGCGGCGCAGGCACAGACTCAGTGGGCGCTGATTCAGCAGTCGCCGATGCAGTCGGCGAAGATGCGGTCGGCGCAGATTCAGTCTGCACAGATTCAGAGGCGGCCGGAGCCTTCTCTGAGGCGGTGTGCCCGGGGCTGGCCGGTCCGGGGGCCGCCGGCTCCATCGCCCGTGTCTCGGTCGCCGCCGGTTCTGCCGCTCGTGTCTCAGTCACTGCCGGCTCCGTCGCTCGTGTCTCGGCCGCCGCCGGCTCCGGCGCGGCACCCCGCTTCTCGCCAATCGCCGCCTTGCCCTCCGAAGCCGGCTTCGCGGCGTCGGGGCGTGGCCCCGCGGGCTTCATCCAATCGAAGGCGGGCTCGTCGCTGTCCTGCAGCTCGTCGAAGCCCTCGCCGGACTCGGGTCTCTTGTCGGTCAACACTGTCACCGTCCAGTAGCGGCCCCTGCGGGCCTGAAAGTCTGCATGATCTAGCGTCCACGGTACCTGTTGCCCGGCCCCGCGTCGGGGCATCGGCGCCCTCATGTGGCCGAAGCGTTATGCGGGGCCGCCAGACTGACTCACCCGTTGGCGTATTGGGCCCACGGGATGTTCCAGTCTCCGAATCCGTCGTCGAAATTGGCGTAGTCGCCGTCCGTGTTGATGACCTGCACGACGTCGCCCGCCGTCATGTTGTTGAACACCCAGGCTGCGCCGTCGGGCCCGAGCCCGATGCACCCGTGAGAAAGGTTGATCTGACCGAGGTAGGGGAGGGCATTGTCAGTGGCTTGGTGGATGAACTCGCCACTGGGCGTGAGACGGGTCGCATACTCGACGTCGAGCTCACCGTAGTTGGCCGGGTCACCCGGCTTGAGCCCGATCGACGCCGCAACGAAGTGAGCCTTCCGCTGCTTCTCCATGAGCACGAGGTATCCGCGGGCCGACGGAAAGCGCGTGTCACCCATGGTCGCGGGCCACGTCTGCACCGGCTTGTCGTTGACGTACGCGGTGAACGTGTGGGCCTGCGCATCGGCAACGGCTGTCCGTTTGTCGCCGATACGCACGGTGTTCGTCTTGGAGAAGTTGCCGATCTGTCCGTTGCCGAGGTCCACGCCGAACAGGTCCATCTTGACCGTGATGGTGCTGTTGGCGGCCCAGAAGGTCTCGGGCCGGTAGCGCACCATCGTGTCGCTGAACCAGTGGAAGGCGCCCGTCTGGCCCGAGGTCGAGGTGATCGTGATCGCCTTCTCGACGGCCTTCTTGTTGGTCACGGGCTCGCTGAAGGTCAACTGGATCGGCTGGGCGACCCCGACGCTCATGGAATCGAGCGGATACATCGCGGCGTCGGCCTCGTTCTTCGTCGTGACGGTCGCGAAGGTCGACGTCGCCGACGACGTGCGGCCGGCCAGGTCAAGCGTCGTGTAGCTGAGGGTGTACGTGCTGTTGAAGGCGAGCTGACCGCTGGACGTCCACTCCGTGCGCGAGCCGCTGACTGCACCCTCGACGTCCTGACCCGACGAGGATCGCAGGCTCACGTTGTCGATCGTGCCGTCCGTCACGGTGACCTTCACCGGCACGGCCGGATTGACTTCCTTAGCACCGGCAGACGGAGTCGTCGCGGCCGTGGCCGGCTTGACGACGGGGAAGGCGGTTCCGGGCTGGCTGCGCACAGGCGAGGCGGCCTCCGAGCCGACAGGAGCTGTCTCAAGCGGGCCGACCGCAGCGAACGTGCCGCCGATCCCGGCAACAGTGAGGACCGCCACCACAATGGCGATCTTCCCGCCCCTGCCGAGTTTCTTCCGCTCAGACACGAATGAGTCCCCCTTCGCCGCGAATGCCTTCTCTCAAGATTACCGGCAGGCGCGAACCGCCCCGATCACTTCCCGAGCACAATCGGGAAACGATCGGGGCGGCCGCAACGCGCAACGTGGAAGGCCGGTACGGTCAGTACCGGTAGTGGTCCGCCTTATACGGTCCGGCCACGTCGAGGCCTAGGTACTCGGCCTGATCCTTGGTCAGCTCCGTGAGCTCTACGCCGAGGGCACCGAGGTGGAGCCGGGCCACCTTCTCGTCGAGGATCTTCGGCAGCACGTACACCTGATTCTCGTACTCACGCTCGCCAGCGATCTGGTCCCGTTTGGTCCACAGCTCGATCTGCGCGATCGTCTGGTTGGCGAACGAGTTGCTCATCACGAAGGACGGGTGGCCCGTGGCGTTCCCGAGATTGAGCAGGCGCCCCTCGGACAGCACGATGACTGAGTGCTCGGGCACGGCGCCGTCGACGCCGGTGGACGCCGGGAACACCCACTCGTGCACCTGGGGCTTGATCTCGACCTTGCGGACGCCTGGGACCGCGGCAAGACCGGCCATATCGATCTCGTTGTCGAAGTGGCCGACGTTGCCCACGATGGCCTTGTCCTTCATGGACGCCATGTGTGCGGCGAGGATGATGTCCTTGCCGCCGGTCGTCGTGATGAAGAGGTCGCCTTGGCGGAGCACGGACTCCAGGCGCGCCACCTGGTACCCGTCCATCGCGGCTTGGAGGGCGCAGATCGGGTCGATCTCCGTAACGATGACGCGCGCGCCCTGACCGCGGAGGGCCTCGGCCGCGCCCTTGCCCACATCGCCGTACCCGCAGACGACGGCGACCTTGCCCCCGATGAGGACGTCGGTGGCGCGGTTGATGCCGTCCGGAAGGGAGTGGCGGATGCCGTACTTGTTGTCGAACTTGCTCTTCGTGACGGCGTCGTTGACGTTGATGGCCGGGAAGAGGAGCTTGCCCTGCTCGGCAAGCTGGTAGAGGCGGTGCACGCCCGTCGTCGTCTCCTCGGAGACACCCTTGATGCCGCCCGCGATGCGCGTCCACTTCTGCGGGTCGACCGCCTGATCGACGCGCAGGACGTCGAGGATGATCCTGTACTCGTGCGAGTCCTCATCAGTCGCGGCCGGGACCGCACCGGCGGCCTCGAACTCGACACCCTTGTGCACGAGGAGCGTTGCGTCACCGCCGTCGTCGAGGATCATGTTCGGACCGACGGACGGGTCCTGATCGGCGCCCGGCCACGTGAGGATCTGCTCAGCCGTCCACCAGTACTCCTCGAGGGTCTCGCCCTTCCACGCGAAGACGGGGATGCCCTGCGGGTTCTCGGGCGTGCCCGCGCCGACGACGACGGCCGCGGCCGCCTCGTCCTGCGTGGAGAAGATGTTGCACGAGGCCCACCGGACCTGGGCGCCGAGCGCCACGAGGGTCTCGATGAGGACTGCCGTCTGGACCGTCATGTGCAGCGATCCGGCGATGCGTGCGCCGGCGAGCGGCTGCGAAGCGCCGAACTCCGAGCGCAGGGCCATGAGACCAGGCATCTCGTGCTCGGCGAGCCGGATCTGGTGGCGACCCGCCTCGTGGAGGGAGATGTCCTTCACCTTGTACTCGAGGGTCATGCGTGCTCCTGATTCGCGGGCGTCGTGCTGGAAGAGGTCTGCGGGGCGAGGAGAACGGGAATGCCGTCCTCGATCTGATAGCGGGGTGCTGTCCCGTCCGGGCCCGGCACGGTCGCCACGAGGGTGTCACCGTCCTGGACGAGGGCGGATCCCGTCACGGGACACCTGAGGATCGCAAGCAGCGAGGGGCTGAGGTTCGGCATGCCCTCAAGAGTACCGAGTCCGCGACGTCAGGACTGCTCGCGCAGGAGACGCAGATGGCGCCGCGGGGCAGCGTCCGTTCCCGGAGGCGCCTCGAGCGGCGCCTTCGATCCTCCCCGGTCGCGCGACGCGCTCTCGTGCGCCCGTCCGGACTGCTGCTCACGGTCACGGACGGCATCGGCGAGGGCGAGGATGTCATCCGAGCCGCGGGGCGGTGCCGCTGGCAGGGCCAGCCGGAGCACCTCCCAGCCGCGCGGCACGGTGAGACGCTCTGCATGGGTTGCGCACAGGTCATAGCTGTGCGGCTCGGCGTATGTCGCGAGCGGACCGAGGACAGCGGTCGACTCGGCGTACACATACGTCAGCGTGGCCACCGCGGCCTGGCGGCAGGCTGATCGAGAACAATGGCGTAGGGGACCCACGGCACAGAACCCTACTCCCGGCACATGCCGTGCCGGGGCATTGACTGCTTGCGCTGCGGCCGTGCCGTGCCGCCCGCGTGGCTCGCACCGCGCCGGGGCGACGACTACAGTCGATGTATGCAGGATCGTTCCATCGTTGGGGATTCGCCGGATTCCGGCGGCCCCTCCCTCAGCATCCGGGCCGTCCCTCCGCAGGATGAGCTGGAGGCCGTCCATCACAGGACCTTCCGTGCGCGCCGCAGGAATCGGCACGGCCGTGGGCTCCGGGGCGAGATCCTCCCCTCAGTCCTGCCCGCAAGCCGGACCCGCGCAGAGCGCTTCGAGGACTGGGTGTTCGAGGCGGCGGACCGTCTCCAGGACCTCAACGGGTCCAAGCTCGACGGCGTCGAGTACGCCGTCGAGGAGATCCCTCCCGGGCTCGAGCAGATGCTCCGCGACGGCGGCCGTCCCCCGCAGGGCCACTACACGCCGGGCGCGGCTGGCCGCGCACCCCGGATCACCGTCTACCGGCGCGTCGTCGAGACGGGCGCGGGATCCCCCGCAGAGATCCAGGACCTCGTCCACGACATCGTGGTCGAATACACGGCCCTCATGCTCGGCGTTGCCCCCGAGACCCTCGATCCCTATTACCGCGGCTACTAGCGCAGCGTCAGGAGTGCCGGGCCGGGAGTGCCGCCGGGCTAATAGCCCACCGTCACCGGCATGGTCTGGGCCGCCGCGGCCGCGGGGACGATCGTCGCCGCGGCGATCGCGTTGCCGTCGCCCTTGAGCAGGATGGACCCGAAGGCCGCATCGCCCGACGCCGAGAGGACGTAGCCGGCGAGTGGGGCACCGTCGACCTTGTCCGGGACGTCGAGGACCGCGGTGGTGCCGCCAGCGACGTCGAGCGTCACTGGGGGGTGCATGGCGCCGTCATCCGTGACAGGCACGGCGCGGATCTGCGCCCGCCCGTCGGGAACGCCGAACACCATCTGCCGCGATCCGCCAGATCCGATGGCCACCACGTGGTTGTCCCCAATCCGCTGTGTGGCGGCGGCGACCGCGAAGTCGAGTGGATCGTTGGCCGACAGCCCGCGCGGCACGCGCGCACTCGCGGTGAAGGAGACATCGGCAGACGCCGAAACGCTGTACGTCCCCGCCGGCAGGCCTGTGAGCGGGACCTCGGTGACGGCGCCCGCCTTGGCCGTCACGACTCCCCCGCTGGGCAGCTGCACCGCACCATTGCGGCCGTAGACGCGCAGCTGCACCACAGCGTCGGCAGCTCCGGGCACGGTGATCTGCACGGCAGCGCGTGCATCGGCGAACCCGTCCTTAGCCGCGAGCGCGTTCGCCTGGCCGGGTTCCTGCAGCTCGATCCCGGAGACCGTCTGGCGCGACGACGGCGCCGCGGCCGGTGTGATCAGCTCGACGCCGCCCGGCGTGAGGCCGCGCAGTGTGGACTGCTGGATGGCGGCTGCGACGGGCCCGCCGCTGCTGTGCACATGCACGGAGACGTTCGCCTGGCCGGGCATGTAGCCGCTCAGGACGTACGACGCCGAGCTGCCGGGCTTGATCGTCAGGCCGCGGCTCGAGGGCGGGGCCTGCGTGAGCGGCTTGTCGCCGAAGAACTCGAGGTCAACCGTCGCCGGCGTCGCACTCGAGTTGGCAAGCGTGAGGACCGAGGTACGTCCCACGGTCGTCTCGCCGCCCGAGAGCCACTGGTCGTTCGACGGGGCGGTGCAGGTGGCGGCCGCCAGACCGCGGAGGTCGCCGTCCGACGCCTCGAACCGCACGGCGGCCCCGGTCGCTGCCGCCGATCCGGAGACGGGCTTCGCCGTCAGGACGCTCAGCCCGTCGACGCGCTGGCCCGCAACCACTGCCGCGCGCGGCTGCGCGACCGTACCGGGCGGCGCCGGCTGCCCCGGCAGCGTGCGCAGGGCCGATCCGCTCTGGGGGGTGAGGGACGTGTCAGGCAGGGTCCCCTGCGTGTCCGAAAGCACGATCCCGGTCACGGACGTCTGGGCAGTCTTGCTCGCGGGGCTGAACTGCGGGTCGCCCTGCACCGGGGAGCCCTCGAGCAGCCGCGCCGGCCCAGCGCAGGCACGGACGGCGTCGCCGGTCGGAACCCTGACGGACTGCGCCTCCCTCGTGCCGAGCGACGCTGGCGCGGGCACGGTGGAGGCCACAACTGTCAGCCCGGCCCACACGCCGGTGAGTGCCGTTCCGGCCACTGCGGCGGCGATGATGCGCAGGCGGTGCCGACGGGTGCCGGCTGCGCTGTCAGAGGCTGGCTTCGTCATGCACCGGCTCCTCTCGTGCGGCAGGTCCCTCGGACCCGGCGTCGTGCGGTGGGAGGGCGTCCGGTTCCTCGGTGGTCCGGGACCGTCCCGTGCGAGTGGCGGTTCCGCGCTCGCGGCGGCCGAGTCCCTCGGGTACCAGTAGAGCAGAACGGGCCCGCCCGGTGCGGCCGGTCTGGCGGGCGGCAGCAGGGATGGCCAGGAGAAGCGTCAGGGCGAGCCCCACGATCGTCACGACTGCGAGCGGGATGGCTGCGGGATGGGCGTACCGGACCTCCACATGCCCGCCCGCGGCCGGGAGGTCGAAGGCCTGTGCCCAGTCCTGCGCGGTGGAGGCGAGGGCCACGCCGTTGAGGGTGGCCTCCCAGCCCGCGTCGCTGCGTTCCGCCAGGACGAGCCTGCGTCCGTCGGGTCCGGCGGGCAGGTCGGCGGAGATGCTCTCGCGTCCCGAGGGCACTGCCGCGATCGTCACCCCCGCAGGGTCGACGATCCTGGCCCGCTGGTTGATCGAGAACCCTGCATCCGGTGCGGCGTTCTGAGGCGTCACTCGCCACAGCCAGCCCGCGTCTGTATGGCCCACGGCCACGAGGGACGGCACGGCATCGATGTGGCTCGCGGTGAGGTCGTCGGCCGGACCGCTGTCTGGGAGCACAACGAATCCGATGCCGAGATCCCGGAGGTCGCTGCCCGGGTCGACAGCGGCACCACCGCCCACGGTGGCGACGGCCCGGCGCACGGCGGCCAGTGCGGCGTCGTCCTCCGCGACGTGCTCGCTGCCCCAGTCGCCCACGACGCGGCTCGAGGCGGCGACCGCTGACAGCGCGTCCAGAGTGGTGCCGGAGCCACGCATGACGGTCGCGGTGAACCCGCCTGCGTCGGCAGCCCGGAGCACGAGGGTACGCGTCTGCTGGGCGCCCTCGCCGAGGTCCGCCGCGGTAGCTGGCAGGCCACGCGCCCTCGCGGGCGTCACGAGCTCTTGGACGCCCAGGCCGCCGGACGCAGGGGCATGCGCGAACCCTGAGGCTGCCCACTGGGCGAGCACTCCGACAGGGCCCGCGGCGAGGAGCACATAGGCGACGACGATCGCTCCCGAGGAGATCCGGCGTGCGCCCTGATGGGGTGCCGTCCCCTCGAGAGGCGGGCGATGCGCTGCGATCCGGCGATGCTCAAGAAGCCGGTCCGCGGCAAGCACGGCCACGATGAGGAGGGCGAGGAAGGCCGCCGCCACGCTCGGGCCGGCGTAGGGTGCCGCGAGGGCATCGCCGGCAACGGCGGTCGGGATCCGTGAGACGGCCCAGGCGTACGCAAGGCCCGCGATGCCCAGAAGGAGGAGGAGCCGTGCCGCGAGGCCGCGGCGTCCGATCAGCAGGACCGCTCCCGCCACGGCGACGAGCAGCACGGGAGCGCCCACGAGCAGCGCGGCCACGAGGGACCACGGCACCCCCGCGGGGAGGAACGGGATGGCCGCCAGTCCCGCCGCGGCGTCGAACGCCACCGGCTGGCCCAGGACAAGCTGCCAGGCTGGGGCGGGGTCCACGGGAAGCGGTACCCCTGGATCGGTGATCCATGCCCGCGGGCTGTTCGGCGCCGAGACCCAGAGCGGGAGGAAGAGCACCACGGTGGGGATGAGCGACCACCACAGCGTTCTGGCCCTGCCGCGCAGGGCCACGGTCAGCACGAGGACGACGGCGCCCGCGAGCGGAACAAGGGAGGGCGCCCCCGCAGCGGCGAAGGCCAGCGCGATCCCGCCCGCCGCGGCAGCGGTCCACGATGATGCGCCGCCCGAGCCCCTGCGTGGTTGGTGATGCTGGCCGACGCTCCCCCGGACGCGGGCCGCCCCCACGGCGCGCAGCATGCCGAGGGCAGCCCACGGCAGGGCTGCGTGGGCCACGACGGCGCCAAGACGGCCCTGCGCGAGGGCGAGGATGAGCGAGGGCGCGGCGGCCCACACGAGGGCCGCAAGCGTGCGCGGAGCGCGATGTGCGGTGAGGTTCGCTGCAAGGGCCCAGGCCCCGATCCCGGCGATGGGCGCGGCGAGGACGAGGACCACCACGACGGCACGGTTCGTGTCGCCGAAGCCCGTCAGGCCGAAGAGCCAGAGGACGAGGTCGAACGGATCGCCATGCCCGCGCTGGCCCGCGCCGAGGCCCGTCCACCAGCCGGTCGCATGCGCGAAGACCGCGGAGAGAGCCGTCGAGACGGGAAGGAGTGCGCCGCCGACGGCTGCCTCGGCCCCGAGCAGGGGCGCGAAGGCCACGAGCGCGGCCAGGAGGGCGGTGCCGGTCACGACGAGGGCGCCCGTACCGATCCATCCCCGGGACGCCACGGCGAGGGCCGCGAAGTCATGCTGGGAATCACCGGTCGGCTCGCTGGGCCCGTCCGCGATGCCCGTACCGTCGCCGACAATGGCGTCCGAGTCCGGCTCGGCAGACTCGAGGAGGGCGCGGCGGTGCGCCCAGATCTCGGCCCGCGGAATGATCAGGGTCCCGAGGAGGGAGCGGGACACCCTGCGTGTCCGGCGCGCAGAACGCCGGCCGCTGACGAGACGGCCCGGCGAGGACAGGGCCGAAAGGCTCGCGCCGAGCTTGGCCGCGCCGAGGGCGGGCTCTTTGAGGACAATCCCGAGCAGGAACTGCCAGAGCCCCCCGAGCAGGGCACCGACTGCGTGGAACGGCAGGAGCCCCAGAGGGGTGTGCTTGAGTCGTGTGTAGACCTCGGCGCGGCGGGCGGCGAATGGCGTCCCGGCGGCGTCGGGCCGGATCGTGTGGAGCATCCGCGCGGCGGGGACCACGACAACGCGGTTGTCGGCCAGGCGGGCGCGGAGGCAGAAGTCTACGTCGTCGCCGGTGGCGGGGAGCGCTGGGTCGAAGCCGCCGAGCCTCTCCCAGATGTCGCGCCGCACGAGCATGCCGGCCGAGTTGACGGCGAACATGTCACTGCGGGCGTCGTACTGGCCCTGATCCACCTCATCGACGTCGACGAGGGTGAGCCGCTCGTACCATCGGCTCACGGAGAGCCCCACATCGATCAGCCGCCGCGGCGACTCGGCATCGAGCTGCTTGCACCCGGCGACCACCACCCTCGGGGCGGCTTCGACGGCCTCGAGCAGCGCCGCGAGGGCGTCCGGGGCGGGGGCGGAATCGTCATGGAGGAGCCAGAGCCACTCCTGGGTCCCGCTGGCGCCCGAATCCTCGCCGGGCGGGAGGGCGCTCAGGCCTCGGGCCACGGCGCCGCCGAATCCCCCGGGCGCCCGGACCGCCGTGACATGCTCTGGGCCGAGGGCGTCACGCAGCAACTCGGAAGAGTCGTCGCGGGAGCCGGCGTCGACGCCCATCACGACGTTGGCAGGCCTAGTCTGGCCCGCGAGGCCGGCGAGCGTCGCGGGCAAGTAGGGGGCGCCGTCGTGCGCTACGACGACTGCGGTGACGCGTACAGCCTCCAGGGTCAGACCGCCCGCTTGCGGAGCCGGCGGCGCTCACGCTCCGACAGGCCGCCCCAGATACCGAAGCGCTCGTCGTTGGCGAGCGCGTACTCGAGGCACTGGGCGCGCACCGTGCACGAGCCGCACACCTTCTTCGCGTCGCGCGTCGAGCCGCCCTTCTCGGGGAAGAAGGCCTCGGGGTCGGTCTGGGCGCACAGCGCCTCGGCCTGCCACGCGAGCTCGCCTTCCTCGGGGTCGCCCGGCTGGACGAGCTCGATGAGAACCGGCTTCGGCGTGTGCTGGGCGGGGTTCGCGAGCAGCGCGAGCGCCCTCTCGATCGCCTCGTCCGCGGGCTCGTCGTCGAAGTCGGACTCGGCCTCCTCTGTCTCGTGCGCCGTGAGGAATGCCGTGGCGGCATCCTCCAGGGCTTCTGCGGACAGGGCCTCATAGCGTTCTTGGGCCTCTGGGTCCGCTGGGTCGACGTACCAGTCGGAGGGAATCCCCCGCGACCGATAGCGGGTCGATGCATGCGCAGCGACCGTCGACTCGTACTGGATACGCTCCGTCTGTCCCACGGTGCTCCTCCTCGGGTCGTGTCTGCGCGGCGAGCCGCGAAGTCCAGCGCCAGGAAGAATCCCGGTGCCGGTTCCCCTCGGGCATGCGATGATCGGTTCATCGCTGTCCGCCGGCGCAGTTACTGTCCAGTCCTAATTACATGCGTGTAAGTCGTTCCGAGTCAAGCGGCGGCCGCAGATTCTAGCCAGAATTCCACCAGCAGACTGCGGACGACACGCCCGGCAGCGGGGCGGCCTTCCGCGCCGGACCTCCTGCGGCAGCCGCCCTCCTGCACCTTCCATGAGTCCGGCTCCGACGGTCCATGACGCGATATCGGCGCAGCAAATTCCATGAACGTGATTCACGGGTCCGCGGGAAGAAACCGAACATGAACCGGCGACAATGACCTCATGGCATCCACGATCCCGGACCTGCTCAAGCAGCTCCGCAGCGGCAACCACTCCTCCTCTCCCCGACTGACCTGGTACGGGCCGGGCGGAGAGCGCATCGAGCTGTCCGGCCGTGTGCTCGACAACTGGGTTGCGAAGACCGCGAATTTCCTCTCCGAAGAGCTCGATGCCGAGCGGGGGACGCGCATCCGCCTGGATCTCCCCGCGCACTGGAAGTCCGCCGTCGTGGCCCTCGCGGCGTGGCAGGTGGGTGCCGTCCTGCTCGCGGGTTCGGACCAGGGCCCGGCGGACATTACGTTCATCGGACCGGACGGAACGCACGACGCCGCACCCGCCCCCGGCGGGGAGGTCACCGGCGGGGAGGTCACCGGCGGGGAGGTCTCGGGCACAGGGGTCGCCGGCGCCCGCGTCGCCGTGGCGCTGGGGGCGCTTGAGATGAGATTCCCGGGCACATTGGCCGCTGGGACCTACGACTACGCGGCGCTCGTGCGGCAGTTCGCGGACTCGTACGAGCCGTTCGACCCGCCGGTCCAGGAGGACGAGGCCTTGAGGACCGGGGGCACCGCGCTCACCCAGGCAGACCTCCTCGGGCGCTTCGCAGCTGCTGAGGCCGATGGCGCCCGGATCCTCGTCAGTGCGGGGCAGGGTCTCATCGGGGCCGTCGCACGTATGCTGGGCGCGTGGGCCGCGGGCGGCTCGGTGGTGCTCGTGCACGAATCGGTCGAGGAGACCGACACCGAGAGAATCCGCGCAGCGGAGAAAACCAGTCCAGCGGAGAAGATCAGCTAGCGCGGGCGGCTACTGTTCCCGATCGGCTTTCAAATCGGCTTTCAGATCGGCTTTCAATTCGCTGGCCTGAGTGCCCGGCACCGCTGGGGATGCGGCGGTGCCGCCGCCCCGGTGGTGCCCGGCGTGCTCGTGGTCGAAGAGCTCGTGGTCTTCCTCGTAGCCGGGTTCGGTGTCGAGCTCCTGGTTGAAGACCCAGAAGCGGTAGGCGAAGAATCGGACCACCGTGGCCACGAGGATGCCCACCACGCCCGCGAGGAAGAGCAGATTCTTGTCCTGGACGTTGAGCCAGTACTTCGCGATCGCCGTGAATCCCGTGGAGATCCCGATGCCGATGCCGTTGATCACCACGAACATGACGAATTCGCGGACGATGTTGGCCTGCTTGCGGTGCCGGAACGTCCAGTACCGGTTGGCCAGCCAGGAGAAGACCGTGGCGACGGTCGCACCGAAGAACCGGGCCTTGGCCTCGGAGTCGGACATGATCGTGTGCATGAACAGATAAGTCAGGCCGTTGTCGATGACAAAGGCCACACCGCCGACCGTCCCGAACTTGGCGACCTCACGCCAGAACAGCGAGGCCAGACCGTGCAGACGGTCGGAGATTGACGAGATCATGTTCCTCCACGGGCGGTATTGAGATTCGGCCGAGGCCACAGGACATTCTACCGCCGCGCCCGGGTACGGCCCGGGCGCGGCGTCCCAGCACCAGATTGGAAGGGGGCCACGCGGCCGCCTCCAATGAGCCAACTGCCGTGTTCTGTAGGCTGGGCTAGTGAGTTTTCCTGTAATCGGCGTGGTCGGAGGCGGCCAGCTTGCCCGCATGATGGCCCCTGCCGCGACTGCCCTGGGCCTCGAGCTGCGGGTCTTGGCCGAGGCTGAGGACGTCTCTGCCGTGCCCGCGGTCCCGTTCGCCCCGATCGGCGACTACCGCAGCCTCGACGACCTGCGCGCCTTTGCCCGCGGGGTTGACGTCCTGACGTTCGACCACGAGCACGTGCCGACCGAGCACCTTCTGGCGCTCATGGCCGAGGGAGTCAACGTGCAGCCCGGCCCGGAGGCGCTGGTCCATGCCCAGGACAAGCTGGCGATGCGCGCTGCCGTTGACGCGCTCGGACTGCCCAACCCGCGCTGGCGCGCGGTGCACCACGTTGAGGAGCTCACGGACTTCGGCGCGGAGATCGGCTGGCCGATCGTCCTGAAGACCCCGCGCGGCGGCTATGACGGCAAGGGCGTGCGCGTGCTCCGCTCCGCGACGGATGCCCTCGATTCCGACGACTGGTTCGGGACCATGACGCCGCTGCTGGCCGAGGAGATGGTCGAGTTCTCGCGTGAGCTCTCGGCCCTCGTCGCCCGGACCCCCGGTGGGGAATCGCGCGCCTGGCCCGTGGTCCACACCATCCAGGTCAAGGGCGTGTGCGACGAGGTCATCGCACCGGCGCCCGAGCTTGACCCGGCCGTTGCGCGGGCGGCCGAGGACGCAGCACTGCAGATCGCGGAGAGCCTCGGCGTCACGGGAGTCATGGCCGCAGAGCTGTTCGAGACTCCGGGACGCGGCCCGGGCTTCCTCATCAACGAGCTCGCGATGCGGCCGCACAACACCGGCCACTGGACTCAGGACGGTTCGGTGACGAGCCAGTTCGAGCAGCATCTGCGCGCCGTTCTGGACCTCCCCCTGGGGGCCACCGATGTCCTCGGTGACTGGGCGGTCATGAAGAACTACCTCGGCGGCGCCAATCAGGATCTCTACAGCGCCTTCCCGGCCGCACTCGCAGCGGATCCGGCGGCCAAGGTCCACACGTACGGCAAGTCGGTACGTCCCGGCCGCAAGATCGGCCACGTGAACCTCGTGGGCGGGCCCGGCTCCGACCCTGTCGACCTGCGCGAGCGCGCCTCGCGTGTCGCGGCCCTCGTCCGTGACGGCGTACCTGTTCCCCCCATCGCCGCCCGTACGACCGCGTCCGCGCTTCAGAAGCCTCAGGAGACCGCATGAGCACGACAGCACCGCAGCAGCCCCTCGTGGGCCTCGTTATGGGCTCGGATTCGGACTGGCCCGTCATGGAGGCGGCCGCCGACGCCCTCGCAGAATTCGGCATCCCCTTCGAGGCCGACGTCGTCTCCGCCCACCGCATGCCGGAGGAGATGATCGCATACGGGAAGGACGCGCGCACCCGTGGCCTGCGCGTCATCATCGCGGGGGCTGGCGGTGCCGCGCACCTGCCCGGCATGCTCGCCTCGGTGACGACGCTGCCGGTCATCGGAGTCCCCGTGCCGCTCAAGACCCTGGACGGCATGGATTCCCTCCTCTCAATCGTCCAGATGCCGGCGGGTGTCCCGGTCGCGACCGTCTCGATCGGCGGCGCCCGCAACGCGGGGCTCCTCGCCGTGAGGATGCTGGCCTCGGCCGACGACGATCTGGGCCGTCGGCTCTCGGCGAGCCTTGCCGACTTCGCGTCCGAGCTCAAGGCCGCGGCGGCCCGCAAGGGCGAGGCGCTGCGCGCGAAGGCGGCCAGCGTGTTCGCGTCAGAGCACGTCGACCAGCGCGCGGTCTGACCGGCACAACCTCAACCAGCGCGCCGAAGGAGGACCATGGCACTGCACGCCCCCGAGCGCAGCCACCAGACTGACCCGATCCGGCATCCCGAGGATGCCCCCTCGTCGGTGCGCACCAGACGGGCGTTCACCCTCCTGGTCCTGACCCTGCTCGTGCCCGGCTCCGCCCAGCTCATCGCAGGCAACCGGAGGCTGGCCCGCAGGGCCCTGGCCGTGACCATCACGGTCTGGGCACTGCTTCTCGTCCTCCTTGTGGTAGGCCTGATCAACCGGGGCGCGATCCTGACGATGGTCACCCATCCGGTGATATCGCTCGTGCTGATCATCGTCCTGATTGCGCTCGCACTCGGGTGGGCGGTGCTCTTCATCAGCACCCTGAGGCTCATCCGCGTGCCACTGCTCGCTCAGAAGATGCGGCCGATCGTCATCCTCGCGCTCGTGGTCTCCATGGTCCTCTCGAGCGGGAGCCTGGCCTACGCCGCCTACCTCATCGGAGTCGGCCGCGGAGCCATCGGTTCGATCTTCGCCGGCGGACCGGCGATCAGCCCAGTCGACGGGCGCTACAACTTCATGATCATGGGCGGCGACGCGGGCGATGATCGCGTGGGCCGCCGCCCCGACAGCCTCTCGATCGTCAGCGTCGACGCGAACACCGGGCGGACCGCGCTCATCTCGATCCCCCGCAACCTCCAGAACGCCCAGTTCTCGGCGGACTCGCCCATGCGCAAGGTCTACCCGGACGGGTACAACTGCGGCGACCAGTGCATCGTCAACGCGATCAACACCGAGGTCAACCAGAAGTACCGTGACCTCTACCCCGGCGCGGACGATCCCGGCGCGCAGGCAACGCTCGAGGCCGCCTCTGGCACGCTCGGCATCAAGGTCCAGGCCTACGTAGTGGTCGACATGGCTGGCTTCCAGCAGCTCATCGACGCGATGGGCGGCATCCGGATCAAGGCCGGCGGCTGGGTCCCCATGAGCGGTGCGGCGCTCGATGACAACGGCACGCATGCCCTGCCAGTGGGCTGGATCGCGCCCGGCGTGCAGACGCTCGACGGCTTCCACGCCCTCTGGTACGGCCGCAGCCGCGAATTCGTCAGCGACTATGACCGCATCGCACGCCAGCAGTGCATTGAGCAAGCGATGATCAACCAGCTCAACCCCGCGACCCTCCTGAGCAAGTTCCAGGACATCGCCAACGCGGGGACCAAGGTCGTCGAGTCGAACATCTCCTCGTCCCAGCTCGGCAGCTTCGTCGATCTCGCCCTCAAGGGCAAGAGCCAGCCCACGAGCCGCCTCGTGATCGGACCCCCGGACTTCGACGCCTCCTTCCCCACCTACCCGGACTTCAGCGCCATCCACGCCAAGGTTCAGAACGTCCTCAAGAGCGCCACCGGCTCGGCGTCCAGCTCGCCATCGCCGCAGGCACAGAGACGCACGACGACGCCGCTCGCCTCAGCGACGGAGGTCACCCCTGGCGCGGGGCTCGCTGGCGGTGCGGGACTCGCGGTGCCCGCCGTGCTCTCGGCCAGCCAGTTCGCGCAGGCCAGCCAGTTCGGTCCGGCCGGCCAGGTCACTCCTAGTGGCCAGTTCGCTCCTAGTGGCCAGTACAACGACATCGGGCCGGACGGCGTCAAGGTCACTCCGGACCGGCTCAATACGCTGTTCCGAACGGGTCAGAACGACCTGCTGAACCAGATCCTGGCGGGCAACGGGGAGTGCACACCGCTCTGACGGTTCGGTCACGCCGACCCACCGCCCTAGGCTGACGCACAGCTCCGACATCCGCACCTGACACCTTCGAGGACGCACATGTACCTGCTCAGCAACACCGTCCGCGACTACGCATGGGGTTCAACCACCGCGATTGCCGGGCTTCTCGGCTATGAGCCGAGCGGACGGCCCGAGGCCGAGATGTGGATCGGCGCACACCCCGATGCGTCGTCCAAGCCTGTCGACGGACCTGACGGCGAGAACCTCGCGTCCCTCATCGCCGCGGACCCTATGAGGGCGCTTGGAGCCCGGAGCATCGAGTCCTTCGGGGCGCGCTTGCCGTACCTGCTCAAGGTCCTTGCCGCGGCCTCTCCGCTGTCCCTGCAGGTCCACCCGAGGCTCGACCAGGCCAAGGCCGGATTCAGGGCGGAGGAGGCGGCCGGCGTCGCCCCTTCTGCGCCGCATCGGAACTACAAGGACGACAACCACAAGCCGGAGATGATCTTCGCGCTCACCCGCTTCGAGGCACTCTCGGGCTTCCGGCGGCAGGCCGAGGCCGCCGCTCTGTTCGAGAGGCTGACCGCGCTCCTGGCGGGGTCCGATGCGGCGGAGGTCACGGAGCAGGTCGCGGAGCTCTTGCGGGTCCCAGACGAGACGGAGGCCCTCAGCGCGGCGTTCGCGCGGCTCATCACCGGCGGACAGGACGTACGCGAGTGCGTCGACGCCTCGGCAGCCGCGATCATCGCCCACAGTCCGGCCGCGAGGGCAGCCCGGCCGGGCCGGGAGCAGGACGCAGCCCTCGCCACCGTCGTCGACCTCGCAGCGGCCTACCCCTCGGATCCCGGGGTCCTCATCTCCCTCATGCTCAACCGCGTGAGCCTTGCACCGGGCGAGGCCCTCTACCTCCCTGCAGGCAATGTCCACGCGTATCTCGAGGGCCTGGGCATCGAAGTCATGGCCTCGTCCGACAACGTGCTCCGCGGCGGCCTGACCCCCAAGCACATCGACATCCCCGAACTGCTGCGCACGGTCGTCTTCGAGTCGGCTGGCGTTCCGCTGCTTGCCCCCCAGGAGTCCGAGCTCGGCCAGGAGCTCTACCGCCCGCCGTTCGCCGAGTTCCAGCTCCAGCGCATCGACGTCGCACGTTCTGTCGATGACCCGACACCTGAGCCTGTCCCCATCGCCCAGGCCGGGGCCGCCGTCGTGCTCGTAGTGCGGGGCTCGCTCACGCTCGACACTCCCAAGGGTGATCTCGCGCTCGCACGCGGAGAGAGCGCGTTCGTCCCTGATGCCGAGGCTCCGGCGCTCGCCCACGTGGGTGCTGAGGGGGTACTCGCGTTCGCGGTGACCACCGGTCTCGGCCCGGCATCCGGTCTGGGCTGAACGGACTGGGCTGATTCCGAGTCGGGCTAGCGGCCCACGAGCTCCTTGGCTTTGCCCGCCGCGCCCTTGATCCGGCGCACTGCAGCCTTCGCGGCGCTGCGGCCCTGCTGAAGGGTGCGGCGAGCGAGCGGCATTCCCGAGGCGTACACGGAGTAGAACGGCGAGAGCGGCAGTTCCCAGGTTCCCGCGAGAAGGTTCTCATGGGGAGCGAACTGCTTCTTGAAGTCGGAGATCCCGTCATTGAGGAGTCCGTTGAGATCGTACCGAGTGCAGCCGTCGGCCTTCATGGCCGTGAAGGCCGCCCATTTGACGCCATAGTTGGCGCGGGCCTTCTGCCCGGCCTCGTTGACGCCTCCGTAGAGCTCGAACGCGGTGCCGGCGCTCCTGGCGATCCACACGAACGCGACGACGCTCTCGCCGTCGAACGCCGCGATGATGGGCGAATCCTCGCCGAGGAATCGCCAGATGTCCCGGTAGTAGGCGTCCTCGTGGATGCCGAAGCCGGCGCGGGCAGCGGTCTCCCGGTAGATCGTGAGCACCTGCTCGAGCTCACCGTCCGTCGCGACCTTGCGGAAGACGAGCTCGCCCTTGAGGTTCTTGCGCACGTTGGCCCGCGTGGTGCGGGACATCGCGGCCATCAGGTCGTCCTCGCTCTGCGCGAGGTCGAGGATGAGGGTCCGCGGGATGAGGATGGTCGAGTCCGTGCGGCGGAATCCCGCAGCCGCGAGGCCGCGCTCGCCCTCCGAGTCCGCATCCCAGTCCGGCTCGGCCACGAGGGCCACGGACCCGTGGGACGCCTGGACGGAGCGCGCGACGGCCCCGAGCACCCGTTCGGCGTCCTCGACGGCGCACACAGGCCCGCGGGAGAGGTACGCGAGCGACTTGAGCGGCCACGGCAGGGCGCGGTACAGCACCTGCGCCCCGCCGACCGTCCCACTGCCGTCCTGGACGAGCAGCCGTTCCGTCCGCCAATGGTGCTCCGCCTTGACCTGCCCCCAGCCCCAGAGCTGGAGCGGGTGCCCCCCTTGGCTGTTGACCAGTGCGTCCCACTCGGTGCGCTCAGTGCAGGGACGGACCGTCAGCTCATTCGTGGCCAGCTGGCTCTCGGGGGTCATGATCCTCCTGGGTCGTACGGCGGCAGGTCGCGGCCCAGTCTAGCGGCGCGCCCAGCTCTCCCACTTGCTCGCGTGGTGCTCGGCGTCCACGAAGCGGACGGTGCCGGACTTGGAGCGCATCACGATGGACTGCGTCTTGACGCGGTCCTTCTCGTAGCGGACGCCCTTGAGCAGGTCGCCGTCGGTGATGCCGGTCGCCGCGAAGTAGCAGTTGTCGCTCGTGACGAGGTCATTCGTGGACAGCACGCGGTCGAGGTCGTGGCCGGCGTCGAGCGCCTTCTGCTGCTCGTCATCGCTCGTGGGCCAGAGGCGGCCCTGGATGACGCCGCCGAGGGACTTGATCGCGCAGGCCGCGACGATGCCCTCGGGGGTGCCGCCGATGCCCATGAGGGCGTCCACGCCTGTGCCAGAACGGGCCGCCGCGATCGCACCGGCTACGTCGCCGTCCAGGATGATCTTGGTGCGTGCCCCCGCCTCGCGGATCTCCTCGATGAGAGGCTTGTGGCGGTCACGGTCCAGGACCATGACGTTGAGCTGGTTGACCTTGACGCCCTTGGCCTTCGCGATGAGGTGGAGGTTCTGCTTGACCGGCAAGCGCAGGTCCACCATGTCGGCAGCCTCGGGACCGGTGACGAGCTTCTCCATGTAGAAGACCGCGGACGGGTCGAACATCGTGCCACGCTCGGCCACCGCGAGGACGGCGAGCGCATTGTTGATGCCTAGTGCCGTAAGGCGGGTGCCGTCGATCGGGTCGACCGCGACGTCGACCTCGGGCCCCGTTCCGTCGCCGACGCGCTCTCCGTTGAAGAGCATGGGCGCCTCGTCCTTCTCGCCCTCGCCGATGACCACGACGCCGTTGAAGTGGACGGTCTGGAGGAAGGAGCGCATGGCGTCGACTGCGGCGCCGTCGGCCTTGTTCTTGTCGCCGAAACCGACCCAGTGGCCGCCGGCGATCGCCGCGGCCTCGGTCACGCGGACGAGCTCGAGGGCAAGGTTGCGGTCAGGCTCATCAGCTCCGACGTGGAGCGAGCTGGAAAGGGTCGAGTACTGGGTGCCTTCGGGCGCAGTGGACACTGTGGACCTCTTCTTCGAGCGGGTTCTTCGAGCGGGCTTGTCCCCCTCATCCTAGTATTGCCGGGCCTTCCGCTCCGCTCCGATGACGTCCGTTCGCCCTCGGGGGTCCGCATGCGGGACCATAGACGGGTGAGCAGCACCGACCACGCCCCCGAGCCCGCCGTCAAACCCGTCCTGACCCCCGCGGCGGCCAAGCGTGCCAACGCCTCCGTGATCGGGATGATCATGGCCCTGCTCGTGAGTGTGCTCGCGATCGTGCCCATCGTGCTCCTGAACGCGTCGCAGAAGACGGACACCTTCCGGCCCGACGTGGACGTCGCCGCCGTCGCGGCCAACGCCAAGGATGTGGCGCATTTCACACCTGCTGTCCCGCAGCTCCCGTCTGGCTACTCGCCCAACTACGCGCGCTGGGTGTCCGGAACCACGGACGGCGTGACCCACTGGGACATCGGGTACCTCACGCCTGCCCAAAAGTTCGTCTCGATCGTGCAGACGGCGACCGCGAACCCCACGTGGCTCGCCGACCAGGTCAAGAAGGCGCCGACGACCGGCACGCGGACGGTGGCCGGGGTGGACTGGACGCTCTATGACAAGCCGGGGATCGAGAAGAGCCTCGTGGCGACGATCGGCCGAACCACCGTGGTGGTGAGCGGCTCGGCGGGGTTCGACGAGTTCGACGCCGTCGCGGACGCCGTCGTCAAGGCCCCACGCGAATAGGCCCCACGACTGGACGGCGCGCCGTGCGTGCGTAGAGTTAGGCCCGTGCCTCAGACTCTTACCCCGGCCCAGGCGTGGCAGCAGCTGCGCGAAGGAAACCAGCGTTTCGTGGAGGGCCGCAGCAGCCATCCGAACCAAGACGCCGCCCGCCGTACCGAGCTCGTGAGCCAGCAGGACCCGATCTGCGTCATCTTCGGCTGCTCGGACTCCCGCCTCGCGGCGGAGATCATCTTCGATCTGGGCCTCGGCGACGCGTTCGTGGTCCGCTCGGCGGGACACGTGATCGACGAGGCAGTCCTCGGCTCGCTTGAGTATGCCATCGATCCCCTCAACGTCCCCCTCATCGTGGTCCTCGGCCACGACTCATGCGGCGCTGTCACGGCCAGCGTCAATGCGTACGAGACCGGCATCATGCCGCAGGGCTTCGTCCGGGACCTCGTCGAGCGCATCATGCCGAGCGTGCTCACGGCCCAGCGCAACGGGGTGACCGACGTCGACAGCACCGTCGTGGAGCACGTGAAGCAGACCGGCGCCCGGCTCCTCGAGACGTCCCAGATCATCGCCAAGGCCGTCCAGGAGGGCCGCACGGCCGTCCTCGGCGTGTGCTACCACCTCGCAGAGGGCAAGGCCGAGCTGGTCTCGGGACTCGGCGACGTCTAGATGCACTGACGCAGGACGCCGCCGTCTCGGTTCGAACCGGCCCACGCGAGGGGTCTAATCTGGGTGCCATGACTGACTCTGCAGTGCAGGCCCCTGCAACGAACACCGTCGAATACCGGATCGAACACGACACGATGGGAGAGGTCCGCGTTCCCGCGTCGGCCCTCTACCGTGCCCAGACGCAGCGCGCCGTCGAGAACTTCCCGATCTCGGGCAAGACCCTTGAGCGCAAGCACATCGAGGCACTCGCGCGCGTCAAGAAGGCCGCTGCGCGGGCCAACGAGGACCTCGGAGTGATCGACGCCGATCTCGCCGACGCGATCGCCGACGCCGCCGACCGCGTCGCCGAGGGCGAGTTCGACAGCCAGTTCCCGATCGACGTCTTCCAGACCGGCTCGGGTACGTCCTCGAACATGAACATGAACGAGGTCATCGCTGAGCTCGCAACGCGTGCGCTCAAGGAGGCGGGCAGCGACAAGGTCGTCCACCCGAACGATCACGTCAACGCCTCGCAGTCCTCGAATGACGTGTTCCCGACGTCCGTCCACGTTGCCGCGACGAATGCGCTCCTGAATGATCTCGTCCCAGCCCTCACGTACCTCGCGGCGTCGCTGAGCCGCAAGGCCGAGGAGTTCAAGGACGTGGTCAAGTCGGGGCGCACCCACCTCATGGACGCCACCCCCGTGACGCTCGGCCAGGAGTTCGGCGGGTACGAGGCGCAGGTCCGCTACGGCATCGAGCGCATTGAGGCCTCGCTCCCCCGCGTGGCCGAGGTCCCCCTCGGCGGCACCGCCGTCGGCACTGGCATCAACACCCCGGCGGGCTTCCCGCAGCGCGTGATCGCCCTCCTGGCCGCGGACACGGCGTTGCCCATCACCGAGGCGCGCAACCACTTCGAGGCCCAGGCGAACCGCGACGGCCTCATCGAGGCCTCCGGCCAGCTGCGCAACATCGCGTACTCGGTCATGAAGATCAGCAACGACCTGCGCTGGATGGGCTCGGGCCCGAACACTGGCCTCGGCGAGATCGCCATCCCCGACCTGCAGCCGGGCTCGTCCATCATGCCGGGCAAGGTCAACCCCGTGATCTGCGAGGCCGCGATCATGGTCGCGGCCCAGGTGATCGGCAACGACACCACGATCGCACTGTCCTCGACCAACGGCGCGTTCGAGCTCAACGTCGGCATCCCGGTCATGGCCGCGAACCTGCTCGAGTCCATCCGCCTCCTGTCCAACACCGCGCGCGTCATGGCGGACAAGATGATCGACGGCATCCAGGCGAACGTCGAGCGTGCTCGCTTCCTCGCCGAGGCCTCGCCCTCGATCGTGACCCCGCTGAACAAGTTCATCGGCTACGAGAACGCCGCCGCCATCGCGAAGAAGGCCGTCAAGGAAGGCCTCACGATCCGCGAGGCGACCGTGGCGCTCGGCTACGTGGAGCGCGGCGAGCTCACGGAGGAGCAGCTCGATGCCGCCCTCGACGTCACCACGATGACGGGCCCCAACAAGTAAGCCCACCCGACCCGGGGTCGTCTCCCAGCGACCCGGGTCACGTGGGACGAGCACGACGACGGCCGTCGCCTCCCGCACGAGGCGGCGGCCGTCGTCGTGCGCGGCAACGCCTAGGCTGGTTCCATGCCCACGCCTGACTTCATCCTGACCCTCCGCGAGAAGATCGGTGTCCATCCCCTGTGGCTCCCGGGGGTCAAAGCGGTCGTGACGGACGACGACGCGCGGCTGCTTCTCGTGCGACGGGCCGACAACGGCCGGTGGACGGTCCCGGCAGGGATCGTGGAACCCGGCGAGGAGCCCGCGGCAACGGCCGTGCGGGAAGTGCTCGAGGAGACCGGGGTAGAGGTCGAGGTGACCCATCTGGCTGGCGTCGGGACCACAGCACCGATGGTCTACCCCAATGGCGACCACGCGCAGTACCTCGACGTCGTGATGGCCTGCCGCTATGTCGGCGGCGAGGCGCGAGTCGCCGACGACGAGAACCTCGAGGTCGGCTGGTTCGAGGCCGATGCGCTGCCCGATCTGCCGCCGCTGCACCGCCGCGCCATCGAGTGGGCGCGGGATCCCGCGCGCCGGGCGCACTACGTCGGCTGACCCCGCGTTGTGCGACGCGAACCGCCAGCCGGTCAGACGGGGAGGGCGAGCGCCAGTGCGGTGCCCGCGAGCATGAAGGGCCCGAACGGTATGGCTGACTTCGCTGTGCCCCGGCGGGAGATGATGAGCCCGAGGCCGAAGAGTCCGCCCAGCAGGAATGCGGCCGCGGTCCCCCAGAACAGGTGCGACCAGCTCAGGAACCCCAGGTACAGGCCGAGCACCCCGGCGAGCTTGACATCACCGAAGCCCATCCCTGCCGGGTAAACGATCCGCAGCACGAAGTAGACGAGCCACAGCACAGCGCCGCCGCCGAGGACGCGCAGCGCAGCCCCGACATCGAATCCGCCTGCCGCGATCGCGGCGGCGACCGTGAGCGGAACCGCAGCCCAGTAGCTGGGCAGCACGATCCGGTTGGGCAGCAGGTGGCTGCGGATGTCGATTGCGGCAAGCCGCGCGGCCATCCACACGTAGTAGCACAGGCAGGCCACAACGAGCCAGAAGGCCAGCGGGCTCGTTCCCCAGAGCTCGGGCAGTCGGTGCGTCACCCTTGGACACTATCGGACGCGGCCTCCGCCGACGCGACGCGTGCACTAGCGTGACGGCATGACGCTGGGCTCGCCGCCGGGGGCGATCCAGGCTATATCTCGGCCCCCTCGAGCAGTTCGGTGACGAGAGCGGCAATGGGCGAGCGCTCGGACCGCGTGAGCGTCACGTGGCCGAAGAGCGGGTGTCCCTTGAGAGTCTCGACCACGGCAGCGATACCGTCGTGACGGCCCACCCGGAGGTTGTCCCGCTGCGCGACGTCATGCGTCAGGACGATCTTCGAGTTCTGGCCCATGCGGCTCATGACCGTCAGGAGGACATTCTTCTCGAGCGACTGGGCCTCGTCCACGATGACGAAGGAGTCGTGGAGCGAACGCCCGCGGATGTGTGTCAGCGGCATCACCTCGAGCATGCCGGCGTCCACAACATGGTCGAGGACATCCTTGCTCACGAGGGCCCCCAGAGTGTCGAACACCGCCTGGCCCCACGGGTTCATCTTCTCGGCCTCAGTGCCGGGGAGGTAGCCGAGCTCCTGCCCGCCGACCGCGAAGAGCGGCCGGAACACGACGACCTTCTTGTGCTCGCGCCGCTCCATGACGGCCTCGAGTCCAGCGCAGAGCGCGAGCGCCGACTTGCCGGTGCCCGCCTTGCCGCCGAGCGAGACGATCCCCACCCCGGGGTCCATGAGGAGGTCGATGGCCAGCCGCTGCTCAGCCGAGCGTCCGTGGAGGCCGAACACCTCACGGTCGCCCCTGACGAGCCGCACCTGCTTGTCCGCACCCACCCGGCCGAGCGCGGAGCCGCGATTCGAGAGGACCACGAGGCCCGTGTTGACGGGCATCTCGGCGGCCTCGGGAATGAAGACGGCCTCGTGCCCGTACAGCGCGCCGACCTGCTGATCATCCGCCTCGACCTCGGCGACGCCGGTCCAGCCCGAGTCGACGATCTGCTCGTTGCGGTACTCGTCCGCTGCGAGGCCCATGGCCGAGGCCTTGACGCGCATCGGGACGTCCTTCGAGACGAGCACCACTGCGCGGCCCTCGTTCGACATGTTCTTCGCGACGGCCAGAATACGGGCGTCGTTGTCCCCGCTGCGGAAGCCCGCGGGCAGCACCTCCGCCGAGATGTGGTTGAGCTCCACAAGCAGCGTCCCGCCCTGCGCGCCGCCGTCGGTCTCGAGCGGCACGGGGTGGTTGAGGCTCCCGTGCTGGACACGGAGGTCGTCGAGCAGCCGGAGCGCCTTGCGGGCGAAGTAGCCCAGTTCCGGATCGTTCCGCTTGCCCTCGAGTTCGGTGATCACGACGACGGGGATCACCACTTCATGCTCGGCGAAGCGCAGGAGTGCCCGCGGATCGGAGAGCAGCACGGAGGTGTCAAGAACATAGGTCCTGCGTGCGCCATCGGCGGTGGCGCGTGCGCCTGCGGACTCCTCGAGCAGTGCAGCGTTGGCGGCCTCGTTGCTAGTCACGTCGACTCCAGCCCCCGGGTGGTTCCCCCGGTATTCTCCTGACGTCCGGCTCGGCCGCGAGGCCGGGACGGGCCTCCAGGAGCTGCTGCAACGCAACGCCCATACTCGGCCTCCCCGCACCGGAGGCGGGTTGCCTCCGATGCGGCCAATGTACGCCGCGTCACATGACGGGCGGGTTACATCCCGGGGAGTGTCCGGTTAACTACAACTGTGTAGTTCACGACGGCGCGTGGCGGCTGGGGCGGGGCGCACGCTTGGGCCGGGCGGGCGTCGTCGTGCGCGGAAACGGACGGCCGTGCGCGGAAGGGCTCCCCGCCGTCAGTGGCCTGCGGCCACTACGCCCCGTAGCGGCGCTGGCGCCCTGCGTAGTCGCGCAGGGCCCGCAGGAAGTCGACTTTGCGGAACGCAGGCCAGAGGGCCTCGCAGAAGTAGAACTCGCTGTAGGCGCTCTGCCACATGAGGAACCCGGAGAGCCGCTGCTCGCCCGAGGTACGGATCACGAGGTCCGGATCGGGCTGACCGGCGGTGTAGAGGTAGCGGGAGATGTCATCGACGTCGAGGTTCTCGGCAAGCTC
The DNA here is from genome assembly GCF_041022165.1 of Sinomonas sp. P10A9. Taxonomy (GTDB): domain Bacteria; phylum Actinomycetota; class Actinomycetes; order Actinomycetales; family Micrococcaceae; genus Sinomonas; species Sinomonas puerhi. The sequence continues at coordinate 1,379,774 of NZ_CP163302.1, read as the reverse complement.
GGCGATGTCCTTGCCGTGGGCCAGGGCGTCGCGCAGGAGTTCGCGGACGGCATCGACGATCTCCCGCCGTCCGCCGTAGCCGACAGCTACGTTGACGTGGATCGGCTCCGACGGGCTCGGCTTCGCGGTGAGGCGCTCGAGCCGCTCTGCGAGGTGGTCCGGGAGCATCTCGGGGGCGCCCATGGCATGCACGGACACAGCCGGGTCGCCGTCGAGACGGTCGAGGGTGTCCGCGATGATCGCCGTGAGCTCGGCGAGCTCCTCGGTCGAGCGGTTCAGGTTGTCGGTCGAGAGCATGTAGAGCGTCACGACCCGCACGCCGAGCTCCCGGCACCAGCCCAGGAACTCGTGGATCTTGTCCGCGCCTGCGCGATGGCCCTGGCTCGTGGGTGCATTGAACTGCCGGGCCCAGCGCCGATTGCCGTCCACCATGACGCCGACATGCTTGGGGATACTGTCCGGGCTCAGGGAACGCTGGAGGTGCCGCTCATAGAAGCCATAGAGGAAAACGGGCAGCTCCATGCCCCTCCCGCCCGTCGATTCCATGCCCGTACGATTCCATGCCCGTACACGGCGACACCGCTGCTTTTCCTCTAGGCTACCGCAAGCCTCACAGCCGCTACTCAGGAGTAACTTACCGGGCCGTAAGTTAGAATCAGTCCATGCAGCACCAAGCGGCAGACCGCCTCGAGCTCCTGTCCCTCAAGCCGTCGTGGCGCGGCTGGATCCATGCCGCGGCCATCCCTTGGGCCCTGGCTGCCGGGCTCGTGCTCATCGCCCTTGCCCCTGGATCTGACCGCAAGATCGCCTCGGCGGTGTATGCCTTCACCGGGCTGCTGCTGTTCTCGGTGAGCGCCATCTACCACCGCGGGAACTGGACACCCCGCGTCAAAGCCGTCCTCAAGCGGCTCGACCACACCAACATCATGCTCGTCATCGCGGGCACCTACACGCCGCTGTCCTGGGTGCTGCTCCCGCGGTCCACTGCGATCCTCCTGCTCACGCTCATCTGGTCCGGTGCGCTCGCTGGCGTCGCGTTCCGCACCCTGTGGGTCGGTGCGCCCCGATGGCTCTACGTGCCGATCTACGTGATCCTCGGCTGCGCGGCCCTGCTGTTCCTGCCGCAGTTCTTCGTGGCCAGCATCCCCGCGGCGATTCTCATCTGCGTCGGTGGGGCACTGTACATTGCCGGCGCCGTCTTCTACGGGATCCGCCGCCCCAACTTCTCGTACCGGCACTTCGGCTTCCACGAGTTCTTCCACGCGTTCACGGTCGCGGCATTCGCGGCCCACTACATCGCCATCATGTTCGCCGTGTTGGGCACGCCGACGGTGTAACGGTCACCTCGGGAACGAGCCGGGGGCGACGGCCACCCGGCGGCAACAGCCCGCCGGCAGGGCTTGCGGGGCCTACTGCACACCGGTCCCGTCCGCTGGGGCCGAACCCCCGCCCATGAGCTGCTCCCGCAGGGCGCCCAAGGTATTGACCGGCAGCCGGCACGTGAACTCCCGGCACACGTAGGCAAGCGGGCCGCCGTCGTCGGCCGCGGGTCGGTCCTGAAGCAGCGGCACGGTCACGGGCACGACGCCGGACTCCGCACCACCCGCAGTCGGCTCGCCGGACCCGCGGCTCGGCTCGCCCGCAGCCGGGGCCAACCGGCGCGTGCCCGGAGTGGAGCCAAGGGCCACGGCCAGTCCAGGGCTCGGCGAAAGCAACGCCTCGCGGTGCAGTGCCAAGGTCTCGGGGGCCCGGGTGCCGTCCAGCGGCCCGACGATCGCTGCCTCGAGCGGTCCGGCCAGCCGGGCCTCGGCCACCGCAAGGAGCCAGCCCGCAAGCCGCGGACCCTGAGACAGGAGCTTCGGGAGCCCCGCGAGGATCGATCCGGCCAGCGCGCGGTGCTTCCAGGAACCGCTGTACGCGGCCGCGGTCAGGAGCGCACCCGCGAGCAGCGACGCGCCGCTCGGCGCCTCGTTGTCGTGCGGATCGAGCGTGCGGGCACCCGCGCGGGCCGTGCGCACGGCGCTGCCGGCATTGCCGGCGTCTGTGGCAGGGGCCTCGTCGGAGAGCAGCCCATTGACCACGAATCTCCCGGTCGCCGCGTCGACCAGCTCGATCGCCCACGCATACCAGCGGGTCGCACCGGTTGCCGCGTACAGCGCGAAGGCCCCCTCGGCACACCCGGCATAGTCGGCCAGCACGCCCTCGACACCCGTTGCCTTCCCGTCGTGGGACACCCTCGCGAGCCGGGTTCCGTCCCAATGGACGCCAGCGAGGAGGTCCGCCGCACGTTCGGCGGCGTCGAGCAGGTCCGCGCGGTCCAAGACGGCGGAGGCGTCGGCGAGCGCTGCGATGGCCAGTCCGTTCCACCCGGCGACGACCTTGTCGTCCCGCGCGGGCGGTGTCCTGCGCGCTCGGGCGCCGAGCAGAACGGGGCGGTGGCGTTCGAGGAGCTCCCGCTCGTCAGCTCCCAGGGGGCGCCCGGCGTGCAGCGGCGCCGCCGTGGTGGCGTGCTCCCCCACCCGGAGGCCGAACAACGACGCCAGTCGGGCGCCGTCGTGCGGCGCGTCCGCGAGGGCGCGGGCCAGCTCGGTCCCCGTCCACACGTAGTAGCCGCCCTCCACCGGCCTCCCGTCCCGCTCCGAGTCCGCGTCGAGCGAGGACGCGAAGCCGCCGCCGGGGAGCCCGAGCTCGCGGACGAGCCAGTCTGCGGTGAGGGAAGCGGCATCACGCGCCTCGTCGGCGGGGAACTCCGCAGAGCCGCCGAGCCGCGTCCAGTGGGCCAGGACGCGCAGGAGCTGGGCGTTGTCGTAGAGCATCTTCTCGTAGTGCGGCAGGGACCAGTCCGCCGTGACGGAATACCGCGCGAAACCGCCGCCGAGGATGTCGAAGAGCGCCGAGCGGCACATCGCGGCGAGCGTGCGCCCGGCGAGTGCCCGGGCGTAGCCTGCCGTCTCGCCCGCTCCGGCCGCATGACGCACGAGGAACTCGAGCACGGGCGAGGGCGGGAACTTCGGCGCGCCGCCGAACCCGCCGTGGACGTGGTCCTCAGTCTGGCCCAGACGCACGACGGCGCCGCTCGCCACGGCGGCCAGCCCGCCGGCGTCGTACTCCGGGGCCTGACCGACGCTCAGGAGCTGGTCGGAGAACAGTCCTCCCAGTGCCTCGGCGAGCGCGTCGGCCTGGCGCTCGACGGCGTCGCGGCGATCTGCCCAGGCCGCCGCGACGGACGTCAGTACCTGTCTGAAGCTCGGCTGGCCCGGACGTGGCTCCGGCGGGAAGTACGTGCCCGCGTAGAACGCGCGCCCGTCCGGGAGAGCGAAGACGCTCAGGGGCCACCCGCCCTGACCTGTCATCGCCTGACAGGCGGCCATGTAGACGCCGTCGACGTCGGGCCGCTCTTCGCGGTCCACCTTGACGTTCACGAAGCCGGCATTGAGCTGGCTGGCTGTGGCTGGGTCCTCGAACGACTCATGGGCCATGACGTGGCACCAGTGGCATGCCGCGTAGCCGATCGAGATGAAGACGGGGACGTCCCGCCGCGCCGCCTCCGCGAACGCATCGTCGCCGAAGGGCTGCCAGTGGACAGGGTTCTCCGCGTGCTGGCGCAGGTAGGCCGAAGCCTGCCCCGCGAGTCGGTTCGTCATAGTCCGAGTCTGCACCCTCACGACTGCGGCACCGGGCGGCGACGGCGACATCCGGCGTCTCCTGGCGTGCGGCCGCGAGGCCCCGTCGTCTAGAATCTGGTACCGATGGCCATCCCAGACAGCGGCACCCTCAGTCCCGGCACGTCCGCACACGAGGACGGCGGGCCTGTCTTCGTCGACGCATCGGGCCGGAAGCTGCGCCTCATGCGCCTCATCGGCGGGGTGGCACTGCTCCTCGTCGCGGGCTACCTCGTGACCATCGGGATCGCCCTCATGACCGGGGGCCCCAACGCCGCGGCCCCCTTCCTCCCCGCTGCGGCCGTTCCCTCCCCGACTGTCACCGCGCAGACCCCCGACGGCCGCCCGAGTGCCGCGACTCCGAGTCCGAGCGCGGCGGACAACGCCCCGGGATCGGCGCCGCTGACCGTCGCGAACTATGTCACACAGGCAACGGCGCCGGCGGGGACGGCACGGGTCCCTGTCGGGGCGTCGACGCAGGCCGCCTCGGCACCGACCGCTGCACCGGCGCCCACGGCCACCCCGATCTCGGCTCAGGGCAACCCCTCGGCACCTGGGCAGGACAAGCGCACCATCCCGACGCAGCCCACGCACCCGTGATGGCTCGACGCACGGCCGGACGGCGGCCCATGGCCCCGTCCCCGGCGAAGGCGCACCGCGCCGCCCGCCTCCCGGGCCGTGTGCGCACGCACTGGATCGTCCTCGCGGCACTGCTCGTCGCCCTCGCCCTCGCCCTCGCCGTCCAGGGCTACACTCAGCACCTCGCCGGGATCGGCGACGACTCCGCGTCCTCGCGGGACGGCGCCGCCGGCGTCCCGGCATCCGTCCTCAACGGCGGGCCGGTGGTCGATGCCCGCACCGCGGACGTGCACACGGCCCGGCCCGCGGACCGCACGCTGGCCCTGACGTTCGACGACGGCCCCGACCCCGTGTGGACTCCGCTCATCCTGGACGTGCTGGAGGCGCACCACGTGCACGCGACATTCTTCGTCGTCGGCACGGCCGCGATCGACCACCCCGACCTCGTTCGCCGCATGATCGCCGAGGGCCACGAGGTGGGCCTCCACACGCTCACCCACGTGGACCTGGGCAAAGCGCCCGAGTGGCGCCGCCAGCTCGAGGTCCAGACCGCGCAGCGCGCCCTCGCGGGCATCACCGGCGAGACGGCCACGCTCCTGCGCCCTCCCTACAGCTCGGAGAACGACGCCGTGACCTCGGGCACGTGGGCCGCCATGCAGTCCACGGCCGCTGACGGCTACCTCACGGTGCTCAGCACCATGGACAGCCGGGACTGGTCGCGGCCGGGGGTCGCGCAGATCGAGCAGAACCTCGCGCCCAGCGGGACGCACGGGCAGATCCTGCTCATGCACGACGGCGGCGGGGACCGGAGCGAGACCGTCCAGGCCCTCGATGAGATGCTCACGCAGGATGCGGGCAAAGGCTATCGGGTGACGACTGTCGGCGACGCCGTCGGGATCGCGAGCATGCGCCCGGCACCGGAGTCGGAACAGCTCCTGGGCACCGCCTTCGTGTGGGGCATGGGTGCGAGCGGGACCGTCGTCGACGTCATCTCGTGGCTGCTCGCGGCCAGTGGCATCGTCACGCTCATCCGCGCCGTGCTCGTGGTCGCGGTCGCCTCACGCCACCACCGCCTGGCCCGGCGCGGCCGACGGCGGCGCGACGTGCCGCTGCTGCCCGAGATCACCGAACCGGTCACCGTCATTGTGCCCGCCTACAACGAGTCCGCAGGGATCGAGGCGGCGGTCCGGTCCATCGCCGCCTCGACGCATCCGGTGGAGATCATCGTCGTCGATGACGGCTCGAGCGACGGCACGGCGGACCTTGTCGAGTCGCTCGGGATCCCGGGCGTCTTCGTGATCCGGAAGGAGAACGGCGGCAAGCCGTCTGCACTCAACGCGGGTCTGCGGGCGGCGTCCTACGAGATCGTCGTCATGGTCGACGGTGACACGGTCTTCGAGCCGCACACCGTCCACGCGCTCATCCAGCCGCTCGCCGACCCACGCGTCGGCGCAGTCTCCGGCAACACGAAGGTGGTGAACCGCGGCGGAATCCTTGGGGCGTGGCAGCACATCGAGTACGTGGTCGGGTTCAATCTCGACCGGCGGCTGTTCGACCTGGCCGAGTGCATGCCCACCGTGCCAGGCGCGATCGGCGCGTTCCGGCGCGGCGCGCTCCTCTACATCGGAGGAGTCAGCAGCGACACCCTCGCCGAGGACACGGACCTGACGATGTCCCTGTGCCGCGAGGGGTGGAGGGTCGTCTACAAGGACGACGCGCTGGCCTGGACAGAGGCCCCGGCCACCCTGGGCGCCCTCTGGAAGCAGCGCTACCGGTGGTGCTACGGGACGCTGCAGGCCATGTGGAAGCACCGCGGCGCCGTCGTGCAGGGAGGCCAGGCCGGGAAGCTCGGGCGCAGAGGCCTCGGGTACCTGCTGGTCCTGCAGGTCCTCATGCCGCTCTTCGCGCCGATCGTCGATGTCTTCGCCGTCTACGGGCTCATCTTCCTTGACCCGGTGCGGATCGGGATCCTGTGGCTCGCGTTCATGGGGGCCCAGCTGGCTATGGCCGCCTACGCATTCCGACTCGACAAGGAGAGGCTCGCCCCCCTGTGGACGCTGCCGCTCCAGCAGCTCGTGTACCGCCAGCTCATGTACCTCGTCGTGATCCAGTCCGTCTTCACCGCGATGGCGGGACTCCACCTCCGCTGGCACCGGATGGAGCGCTACGGGAGCCTCAGCGTCCCGGCGACGAACCAGCGCTAGGAGCGGCTGCTGCCCGTCTCGCGGTCTCTGGCGTCGGTCGCGTCGACAGCATTTCCGTCCGCGGCCTTCTCGGGGCCTGCCTGCATGTCGGCCTCGCCTCGGGCTGCAGTGGCGGCGCTGGCCTCCTCGACCTGAGCCTTGTAGCGCAGGCGGCGGAGGCGGCGCACCATGTCGACGATGAGGAAGATCGTGAGGACCACGACGAACGCGGTCGCAATGAACCCCCACGTTCCAGGGGTGATCATGTCCTCGCTCAGCCCGGGGCGCAGGGTTCCCTCAGGGGAAGGCTGTGGTGTCTGGGCGAGGGCAACGAAGAGGTTCTGCACCGATCTATCGTAGCCCGGCGAAGAGGTCGGTCTCGGTCGTCCCTTCGGCCGGGAAGCCCACGGTCGACTCGATCAGGGCATAGTCCTCCCACGGCCACTCGCGCTGGCGCAGGGCGAGTGGAACCGCGAAGAACCAGCCGCCGGGATCGATCTGCGTCGCGTGCTCCAGGAGCGCGCGGTCCCGGACCCCGAAATACTCGGCGCTCTCCACGTGCGTTGTCACCGGATGGCGCGACGTCCACGGGCGGTGCCCCTCGGCGTCGTTCTCCGTGGCCCGGGCGATCCATTCGGCGAAGGGCGAGTCGAGCCCTGCGGCGATGAGCGCGTCGTGGATCCGCAGCGTCCGCTCGGGATTGAACGGGATGTCGTAGTAGAGCTTCGCAGGAGCCCACGGCTCGCCGGCGTCCGGGTAGTCCTCCGCGCGCCCTGCGGCGTGGAACGCCTCGACGGCCACGCGGTGGGCCATGATGTGGTCCGGATGGGGATAACCCCCGTTCTCGTCGTACGCCACGACCACATGGGGTCGGAAGTCGCGGACCAGCCGTACGAGGGGCGCGGCGGCCTCCTCGAGCGGGAGCGAAGCGAACGAGCCCCACGGCAGTGGCGGGAGCGGGTCCCCTTCGGGCAGGCCCGAGTCGGTGAAGCCGAGCCAGCGGTGCTGGACGCCGAGCACCTTCTGGGCAGCGGCCATCTCGAGGCGGCGTGCGCCGGCCATGTCCCGGTGCGGGTGCGGGGCATCGAGGATTGTCGGGTTCTGGATGTCTCCCCGGGAGCCGTCGGTGCACGAGACGACCATGACATCGACGCCCTCGGCGAGGTATTTCGCCATCATCGGGGCGCCCTTGCTCGACTCGTCGTCGGGATGGGCATGCACGGCCAGGAGGCGGAGCGCGGAATCGTTGGCTGACACGCCTCCTAGAATAGTGGGGTGACCGATTCCCTCGCTGCCCGCTACGGCGCCCCCCGGCGCCGCCTGACCCGGCGCACGGCCCGGCTCGTCATCATTGCCGCACTCGTCGTGGCCGTCGCGATCGCCGGATGGCTCACCTACACCTCCAACGCCGCGGGCGGCGGCGTCGACTCGAAGGACATCGGCTTCTCCACACCGGACGCGTGGCATGCCGAGATAGATTTCCAGATCAGCAAGGATGCGTCCGCGACCGCCGTCTGCGCGGTCCATGCCCTCGCGGACGACTTCGCGATCGTCGGCTACAAGGAGGTCGAGATCGGCCCCACGGACGGCGCCAAGGGCATGACGACGACCCTTCAGCGCGTGCCGCTGCGCACCGAGGCCGCGGCCGTCTCCGGAGTCGTCGATTCGTGCTGGCTCAAGGGCGCGTAGAGCGACACGGCCTGCGTCCGGCTTGGGATCCGGACCCATAGTCATTAGACTGTACTAATACCCATTGCCCCGCAGGTGGCTGAGAAGTCCTCACGAGACAGCCGCAGGCGGGGTCTTTGCTTGGAAAGACGCTACAAGGAGACGACATGTCCACCACGACCCATCAGGGCGGCGCCTGGCTCACCCAGGAGGCGTACGACCGCCTCAAGGGCGAGCTTGACCACCTCTCGGGCCCCGGCCGTCATGAGATCGTCGAGAAGATCGAGGCAGCTCGGCAGGAAGGCGATCTCAAGGAGAACGGCGGCTATCACGCCGCCAAGGAGGAGCAGGGCAAGATCGAGGCCCGCATCCGCCAGCTCACGGATCTGCTCCGCAACGCCCAAGTGGGCGAGAAGCCGGCTGACGACGGCGTCGTCGAGCCCGGAATGCTCGTCGTCGCCAAGATCGCCGGCGAAGAGGAGCACTTCCTCCTCGGTTCGCGCGAGATCGCCGACGCCGGCACCGACATCGACGTCTTCAGCGACAAGTCTCCGCTGGGTTCAGCGATCGTGGGCCACAAGGCGGGCGACAAGCTCTCCTACACCGCCCCGAACGGCAAGGACATCGCGGTCGAGATCATCTCGGCCACCCCGTACAACGGCTGATCGGTCCTTCCCGGACTGCACCCCGCACACGCACGACGGCGCCGCCCACCTCACGAGGTGGGCGGCGCCGTCGTCGTGGTCCAAGTCAGGGCTCAGCTCGCGGTTCGGCCGCGCGGACGGAGCATGACCGCGGCAATGACGCCGCCCGCGAGGCCGAAGAGGTGGGCCTGCCATGAGATTCCCCGCCCGACCGTAGGCAGGATGCCCAGGAGCACGCTCCCATAGGCCGCGAAGAGGACCGCGGCGAGCAGGATCTGCCACCAGCTGCGATTGAAGAATCCGCGGACCAGCAGGAAGCCGAACAGCCCGAAGATCACGCCCGAGGCACCGACGGTGATGCCCGGGTGGCCGAAAACGCTCCCGCCGAACAGCCACACGCCGATCCCCGAGGCCACCCAGGACAGCGCGACGGCGGTCAGGAACTGCCTCAGCCCGGCGAGGAAAGCCAGGAGCCCGAACACGAACAGCGGCAGGGTGTTCGCCAGCAGGTGCGCCCAGCTTGTCGAGTCGTGCACGAGCGGCGAGGTCAGGATGTCGGGGAGGCTGCCGACGTCCCGCGGGCGGATGCCGAACATGCGCGACAGGAGGCCGAACGTGGCCATGTTGACGATCTCGATCACGTACAGGAGCACGGTGACGGCCGTCATGGTTGCGAGCCCCGCGCTTGCTCGGCCAGCGAGCTGGCCCCTCGTCCCCGGCGCGCCGGCCGTCATGGCACTGCGTCCTCAGACGTGGATGACGATCGGCTGGAAGCCCTCGGCCCGCAGGGCACGGAGCACCTGGTCCGAGTGCTCGTGGCCCTTCGTCTCCATGTCGATCGTGATCGCCACGTCCCCCATCGCGATCGAGCCGCCTACGCGCGTGTGGTCGACACCGGTCACGTTCGCATCGTTCTCGGCGATGATGCGCGAGATCGTCGCGAGGGAGCCCGGACGGTCATCCAGCATCATGCGCACCGTGAGGAATCGCCCGGCCGCGGAGAGGCCACGCTGGATGACCTTGAGCATGAGCATCGGGTCGATGTTGCCGCCGGAGAGGATGACGACAGTCTTCTTGGGGTGGATGCCGAGCTCGGCGAGCTTGCCGTCCATGAGTGCGGCGACGCCGACCGCGCCGGCAGGCTCGACCACGAGCTTCGCGCGCTCGAGCAGGAAGATGAGCGCGCGGGCGAGGGAGTCCTCGCTCACGGTCACAACGTCGTCGACGAGCTCGCGGATGATGCTGAACGGGATCTGGCCGGGGAGGCCCACGGCGATGCCGTCAGCCATGGTGGCGACCTTCGGCAGCGGCACCACGGCGTCTGCGGCGAGCGAGGGCGGGTAGGCGGCAGCGTTCTCCGCCTGCACGCCGATCACGCGGATCTCCCGGCCGAGCTCGGCTGCCTTGGCCTTGACCGCCACGCTGACGCCGGCGAGCAGTCCGCCTCCTCCGACCCCCATGAGGATCGTGTCCACCTCGGGCACCTGCTCGAGGATCTCGAGCCCGATCGTGCCCTGGCCGGCAACGACGTCTGCGTTGTCGAAGGGGTGGACGAAGACGGCGCCCGTCTCGTCGGCGTACCGCTTCGCCTCGGCGAGCGCCTCGTCGACGTTGTGCCCGTGGAGCACGACCTCGGCGCCGTGCGAGCGGGTGGCCTGGAGCTTGGGCAGGGCCACGCCGAGCGGCATGTAGATCCGCGCGCGGATGCCGAGACGCTTGGCCGCAGAGGCCACGCCTTGAGCGTGGTTGCCGGCGGAGGCCGCAACGACACCGGCGCGCTTCTCCTCGTCGCTGAGCCGCGCCATGCGGACGTAGGCACCGCGGACCTTGAACGACCCCGCGCGCTGCAGGTTCTCGCACTTGAAGTAGACGTCGCCGCCCACCATCTGCCCCAGCGCCCTGGACTGCTCAATGGGCGTCTTGGCAATAATGCCCTCGAGCAGCTCCTGTGCGGCAACAACGTCGTCGAGCGTCACAGCGAGAGTCGAGAGGGCATTCATGCTCTGTGCCTCCTAGGGGGCTTCGGGGGAAACGGGCGTCCGCCCGGCATCAGCCGGTGCGGTCGCCCCTTCAGTTTCCCACGAGTTCTCCCACGAACGGGACGCGATGTAGCGCACCGCCGAGTTCGTGACGGCGAGGGTGGGGACGGCGAAGAGCGCCCCCGCGATCCCCGCGATGTACGAGCCTGCCGCGACCGCGAGGATCACGGCGACCGGATGCAGCGCCACGGCACGGCCCATCACGAGCGGCTGGAGCACGTGCGACTCGAGCTGCTGCACTGCGACGACGATGATGAGCATGACCACGGCGTTCGTGAGGCCATTGGCCACGAGGGCGAGGAGCACGGCGACGGCGCCGCTCACCAGGGCGCCCACCACCGGGATGAAGGAGGAGACGAACACGAGGATCCCGAGCGGCAGGGCGAGCGGAACTCCGAGGATCGCCGCACCCACCCCGATCCCGAGGGCGTCCACCGCGGCGACGAACACCTGGACCCGGACGTAGCTCACGAGGGACGTCCACCCCCTGCGGCCGGCACCGTCGGCCGCCGGCCGGGCCTGGCGCGGAAGCATACCGACGAGGAAGCCCCAGATCCGCTGGCCCTCGAGGAGGAAGAAGACGAGCACGAACAGGGCGATGAGCGCGCCCGTGATGAAGTGCCCGGCGGACGAGCCGACGCTCAGGACGCCGTTGACCAGTGTGCCCTGGTTGGTGGTCAGGATCTGCTGGGCGTCCTTGACGTAGGTGTCCAGCTGGGACGAAGTAATCTGCAGCGGCCCCTCGGAGAACCACTTCTGGACCTCGGCGAGCCCCGCGAGCGCCTCGCCCCACAGCTGTGAGAAGCCGGAGGAGATCTGGCGGCCCACGAGCGTCAGGAGTCCGGCGACGACGGCAATGAAGCCCAGCTCGGTGATCGCGACGGCCAGGCCCCTCGGCAGCCCGACTCGCCGCAGCCACGTGACAAGCGGGCTGAGCAGCCCCGCGAGGAGGGCGGCGACGAGGACGGGGATCACGATGAAGCTGAGCTGGGCAAGGGCCCAGGCAATCGCCCACGCGACCGCGAGGATGATCGCAAGGCGCCACGACCAGGCCGCCGAGATCCGGAGTGCGAACGGCAGATCCGTGACACCTACAGCCCTCATGGGCCTGGAAACAGGAGGCAGCGGCGTCACATGGTCGGGCTGGGGTCCCTCATCGGCAGGCTCCATGTCCCCCATCCTGCCATTGCCAGCCCGTGGGCACGGGCCCTCGCGCACCTCAGAGGATTGAGCCGATCCCCCAGCGCATCGAGGCCGACTCGCCCGGAGCGATCCACCCGAGGCCGTCTCCTGAGTTGAACGCATTGGCCGGACCGGTCATCGGCTCGAGCGCAACGGCCTTGAGCCGCCCCGGGAAGGTGTCCGTGACGAAGACGTGCACGTACGGGCAGGAGTCCTCCTGCCACAGCCAGACGCTGCGTCCGTCTTCCGTGGAGAGCGTCGCGCGGAACACGCCGGGCGCCCCAGCGCCGTCGTGCGCGAAGTCCAGCTGCGTGAACGCGGAATCGAGCGAGAGCCCGCCCACCGCCCGCCCGCCGCGCAGGTCCCACTCCCCCTCCACAGGCTCAGAGGCCCGCGGGATGAGGCGGTCGTCGGCCACGAGACGGGTGCCCGCCGGGACCGTGAGGAGGAGCTGTTCGGTCGGGGTGTCGCCGAGCCGGAGGTACGGGTGGGCCCCGAGCACATACGGCGCAGGCGCGGACGAATCGTTCGTGAGGGTCTGGGTCACGCTCAGACCGCCCTCGGCGTCGAGCGCATAGTCGACGCGGTGCCGCACGACGAACGGGTAGCCGTGCTGGGGGAAGGCGACGGCCTCGAGCGAGACCGAGGCTTCCGTCCGGCCCAGCAGCTCGTAGCCGGCATTGCGCAGCAGCCCGTGGCTCGCGTGGCCCCGCTTGGGCTCGGTGATGTCGAGCTGCTGGACGGCGCCGTCCAGCGTCCAGCGGCCGTCTTCGACGCGGTTGGCCCAGGGTGCGAGCGTGATCCCCGTGGCCCCGGGCGGGATCTCGTCGTCGCCGAACGTCTCTGTGAGCACGACGCCGTCCCGCGAGTAGGCGCGCAGCGCTGCTGCCAGCTCGGTCACCACGGCGACGGCACCCCCGCGCCGGAGCTCGTGCTGGCGGCCGGTTGCGGCGCGCCGGGCGCCCGATGGTCCCGGTGGAACCGATGTCCCCGATGTGCCCGAAGAAATTGCCATGCGCTAACGCTAGCGGGAACTCTCGGACTGATGTTATATTTTGTGAGAAATCTGTTCGTTTGTGTTTGTTCGCTCTCACTATGGTGTCCACCCACCGCAGAATGTCAGGGGGATCGCATGCTGGCCGCAGAACGCCACGCACATATCATCGCCGAGCTCGAGCGGCGCGAGGCCGTGCGCGTCACGGAGCTCGCCTCCACTCTGCGCGTCTCGGAGATGACCATCCGCCGGGACATCGAGCACCTCGAGGAGCAGGGGCTCGCGCGGCGCGTCCACGGGGGAGCCGCTCGGCCCACCGAGGTGGGCTTCACCGAGCTCGGCTTCGCGGTCAAGAGTGCGCACCGCCCGGACGCGAAGAGCGCGATCGCCGCCCGCGCCGTCGAACTCGTGCGGCCCGGCGCCACGATCTTCGTCACGGCGGGCACCACCACGTTCGCCTTCGCCCGCCTCCTCGCGGGGATCCCGGAGCTCACCGTCGCGACGAATTCCATCAAAGTCGCAGAGGCGTTGGGCGACGCCGGCCACCCCGGCATCCGCACCATCCTCACCGGAGGCGAGCGCACGCCGTCGGAGGCCCTCGTGGGTCCGCTCGCCACGTCCACACTGCGCCAGCTCCACGTCGAGACGTGCTTCATGGGCGTCCACGGACTCCACCCGCGCGGGGGCCTCACGACCCCCAACATGCTCGAGGCCGAGACCAACCGCGCGGCCGCCGAGTCCGCGGCCCGGCTCGTGGTCCTCGCCGACCACAGCAAGTACGGGCTTGTAAGCCTCGCCCGAATCCTGCCCCTGAGCGCCGTCGACACCCTCATCACCGATGACGGACTCTCGACCGGCGCACTCGAAGAGCTCCGCCAGAATGTCGCCGACCTCATCGTGGCACCCGTCGATGAGGATGGCACCGACCACGAGGACGGCCGTTCATGACCCACGCACCCATCGCCCCCGGGACCCCGACCACCCCACGGATCACCCAGATGCGGCTCTCCGACGGACGCGAGCTGCTCTACTTCGACGATCCCGGCACCGCACCACGCACTCCCCTGGCCGACGCGCGGGGGCTCCCCGGCCGCGCAGACCACGGACAGCTGCGCTTCGACGAGCTCTCAGGCGACTGGGTCGCCGTGGCGGCCCATCGGCAGTCCCGCACCCACCTGCCGCCCGCCGACCAGTGTCCCCTGTGCCCGAGCACCCCGGGGAACGCCTCCGAGATCCCGGATCCCGACTACGACGTGGTCGTGTTCGAGAACCGCTTCCCGTCACTCGGGCCGGATCTCACCGAGCTGCCTCCAACGCTGCCTTGGGGCCACACCGTGCCCGCGGTGGGCCGCTGCGAGGTCGTGTCCTTCACCCCGGAGCACACAGGCTCCTTCGGCGAGCTTCCCTACGAGCGGGCGCGGACTGTGGTCGACGCCTGGGCCCACCGCACGGCGGCCCTGAGCGCCCTGCCCGGCGTGCGGCAGGTATTCCCGTTCGAGAACCGCGGCGCGGACATCGGAGTCACCCTGCACCACCCGCACGGGCAGATCTACGCCTACCCGTACGTCGCCCCCCGGGCCGCCCAGCTCGGCGCCGCCGCCCGGCGCTTCTACGACGACGCCGAAGGAACCGCCACGCTGCTCGGCTCGCTCCTGGACCGCGAGCGGGACTCGGGCGAACGCGTCGTGCTCGACGGCGATCACTTCACCGCCTTCGTGCCGTTCGCCGCGCGCTGGCCACTCGAGGTGCATCTGGTCCCCCATCGCCACGTCGCCGACTTCACCGAGCTCAGCGGGGAGGAGAAGGACGAGCTCACCCACACGTACCTCACCCTGCTGGGGGCCGTGGACGCGATGTACCCGACACCCACGCCGTACGTCGCCGCGTGGCACCAGGCCCCTCTCGACGCCGTGCTGCGCCCCGCGAGCCGGTTCCACCTCCAGCTCACATCGCCCCGCCGGGCCGCGGACAAGCTCAAGTTCCTCGCCGGATCCGAGGCCGCAATGGGCGCCTTCATCAACGACACGACCCCCGAGCAGGTAGCCGAGCGGCTCCGCGAGGTGCTCGCTGCCGGAAAGGCCTCCGCATGAGCACCACGCCCTCTCCCGCTCCCAGTCCCACCGCCGGGGTGCTGCGCGCCTTCGCGTCGGCGTTCGGGGGGACGCCCGACGGCGTGTGGCAGGCGCCGGGCCGCGTGAACCTCATCGGGGAGCACACCGACTACAACGAGGGCTTCGCCCTTCCGTTCGCCATCGACCTCGCCGCCCGGGTGGCCGTCCGCGTCCGGCCCGACCGGACGGTGCGGCTCGTGTCCACGCACGGCGGCGGCGTGGTCGAGTTGGGCCTCGATGCCCTCACCCGCGAATCCGCGGTTGGCTGGTCGGTGTACCCGGCCGGTGTCGTGTGGGCGCTGCAGGGGCGTGGCATCGCGGTGCCGGGCTTCGACCTCGCTCTCGACTCGAGCGTCCCTGCCGGCTCGGGCCTCTCGTCGTCGCACGCGATCGAGTGCGCCGTCGCCACCGCGCTGACCGAGCTCGCGGGCGCGGGCCTCGGCGCCGAGGACCTCGTGCTGCTGACGCAGCAGGCGGAGAACGGCTTTGTGGGCGCCCCGACGGGGATCCTCGACCAGTCCGCCTCACTGCGCGGCGCAGCAGGGCACGCCGTGTTCCTCGACTGCCGCGACCAGAGCATCGAGCTCATTCCGTTCGATGCATCCGCCGCCGGGCTCACCGTGCTGGTCATCGACACCAAGGTGGCGCACTCCCACTCCGACGGCGGCTACGCGAGCCGGCGGGCGGCGTGCGAGCTCGGTGCGGAGGTGCTGGGCGTCGATGCCCTGCGCGACGTGGACACTGCAGGCCTCGCCGAGGCCCAAGGGCTCCTCGACCCGGTCACGTTCCGACGGGTGCGGCACATCGTGACCGAGGATGAGCGGGTGCTCCAGACGGTCGAGGTGCTCCGTTCCGCAGGGCCCGCCGCGATCGGGCCCCTTCTGGACGCAAGCCACGCCTCGATGCGTGACGACTTCGAGATCTCGTGCCCGGAGCTCGACCTCGCCGTCGAGACTGCCCGGGCCGCCGGGGCCGTGGGCGCCCGGATGACTGGGGGCGGATTCGGCGGCTCCGCCATCGCGCTCGTTCCGGCCGAGGCCGCGGCAGCGGTCGGCGACGCGGTCACGGCAGCGTTCTCCCGTGCCGGCTACAGGGCGCCGGACCTCTTCAGCGTCTCCCCGGCCGAGGGTGCACGGCGGGTCCTCTAGCCCACCAAAGACCCCACAACCGGACGCCAGAGACCCCGCAACCGTTGCTTTCGGTTGCGGGGTCTCTGGCGTGGCGTTGCGGGGTCCCTGGCTCAGTCGTTGCTGTTGAAGATCGCCAGGAGGCGCAGGATCTCGGTGTACAGCCACACGAGGGTGACGGTCAGTCCGAAGGCCGCCGTCCACGCGTAGCGGCGCGGTGCCCCGGCGCGGACGCCCTGCTCGACCGAGTTGAAGTCGAAGATGAGGGAGATGGCCGCGAGCACGACCGCGAACAGGCCGACGATCACGCCCAGCGGGATCCCGAGCACGGGCACACTGCGCAGGCCCCACGCGCCCATGCCCGGGTCGGCGAACATGATGACGACGTTCACGAGGCTGAACGCGAGGTAGCTCACGAGCGCGATCATCAGGAACTTCGCGAGGCCCGGGGTCGCGCGGACCTTGCCGCTCTTGTACAGCCCCAGGGTCACGCCGGCGACAACCAGAGTCCCGAGGACAGCCTGGAAGCCGACGCCCTTGGCGAAGGCATCGATGAGACGCGTGAGCCCGCCGAGGAAGAGCCCTTCGAGGCCCGCATACGCGAGGATGAGGCCAGCCACGGGCTCGCGCTTGAAGGTATTCACCATCGCGAGGACGAATCCGCCGATGGCCCCGAGCAGGGTGAGGCCCATCGCCGCACCTGCGGGTACCGCAAGGGTCACCGCCGCACCCACCACCACGAAGCCGAGGCAGGCGAGCGTCTTGACGATGACGTCGTCATACGTCATGCGCCCTGTCTCGGCAGGGCTGGCCGCCGGCGAGCGGTAGAGCGCATCCAGCTGGTCGGCGGACATCGGCTGCTGGAAGCGGGCCTGGCCGTAGGGGGCCTGGCCGTAGGTGCCCTGCCCGTACGGATTCGCGCCGTACGGGTTCTGGCCTTTGACGTAGGGGCTCTGGTCCTGGGCGTGCGGAACGGGCGGCTGAGCGGTCGCGACCGCTCCCTTGAAGGTCTTCCCCCGGAAGACAGGGTTTCCCCCGAATGCCATGTCGGCTCCTTGATCGTCGGCGGGTCGAGGCTGTTTCGATCCCGATGGCCCACCGCCGGCGCTGCGGCGATCCCTGCCGGTTCCACGCACAGGAAAGCCCAGAAGTTCCCCGAGGTGGGCTTCTTGCCCTGACGCTACAGCCTCTGGCCTGCCCGGGGCGAAGGTTTAGGCCTGTTCCATCGGGAGGGCCGAGAGTTAACTGGAACTGAAAGTACACGGAGGCGTCCCTTCACAGTTGTTATCCGATCGCGATGCGCACCGGCGCCTCATCGCGGCAATCCCCACGCTTCCCCCGGGTAACATTGCTCTCAACGGGTGAGATTCGTCACATTCCGGAGCTTGCGTTCCCAGTGCGATGGGCTGCACCCGTTGCACCAACCGTTCCGGCTGGCCGTGCCAGCCGCTCCCCCCGGAAAGTACGGAGGCTCCTACGTGACAAGCACAGCCCCGGCCATACGCCGGCCACGCGTACCACGCGTGCTGGTGGCCGCTGGCGCCCTGATCGGCGCCTTCCTCGCAGTGCTCCTGGCTCTCGCCCCAGCCGCTGACGCGACAACCTCGCCCAGCCCCGGTCCGAGCTCAAGCCAGACCCAGTTCCAGAACAGCATCTCGGGCTTCCTGCGCAACGCCGGTCAGCCCCTCCAAGGCGTCAAGATCACCGCCGCGGGAGAAGGCTTCACCGGCAGCACGACCTCGGGGGCGTCGGGCGCGTGGACCATCTCCGTGCCCACTCAGGGCAGCTACAAGGTGACCCTTGACGAGTCCACGCTGCCGGATGGCATCAAGCTTGCCGAGGGCCAGGACAACCCCCGGACCGTGACGTTCAACCAGACCTCGAACGCCAGCACGATCTTCGCGTTCGGCGCGGGCATCCAGGTGCATCAGGAGAGCTTCTTCTCCAATCTGGCCAACCGGCTCGTCGCCGGCCTGAGCTTCGGCCTGCTGCTCGCGCTCTCGGCCGTCGGCCTCTCCCTCATCTTCGGCACCACGGGCCTGACGAACTTCGCCCACGGCGAGATGGTGACACTCGGCGCCGTCGTCGTCTTCTCGCTCAGCGCCATCGGCGCGCCCTTCTGGCTTGCGATCATCGCGGGCCTCGCCGCCGGTGTCGCCTTCGGCTACGTTCAGGACGCGTGGCTGTGGAAGCCGCTGCGCCGGCGCGGCACGGGCCTCGTGCCGATGATGATCGTGAGCATTGGTCTCGCACTCGCCGTCCGCTACGTCATCCTGTTCTTCTTCGGCGGCGCGACCCAGCAGCTGCCGTACTCGCAGTCCACGGACATCGAGCTCGGACCCATCTCCGTCTCGCCCAACAACCTGTGGTCGCTGCTGATCTCGCTCGTCGTCATCCTCCTGATCGCGTTCGCGCTCCTGCGGACGCGCCTCGGCAAGGCGACGCGTGCGGTCGCAGACAACCCAGCACTCGCGGCGGCGAGCGGAATCGACGTCGACCGCGTGATCCGGCTCGTCTGGATCACGGGCGGCTTCCTCGCGTCGCTCGGAGGCATACTGTGGGCCTACTACCGACCCGGTGTCTCCTTCAACATGGGCCAGCAGATCCTGCTCATGATCTTCGCAGGCGTCACCCTAGGCGGTCTCGGGACGGTGTTCGGCGCACTCCTGGGCTCCGTCATCGTGGGCGTCTTCGTCGAGCTGACCACCGTGTTCGGTCTGACATCTGATCTCAAGTACGTCGGGGCGCTGGTCGTCATGATCCTCGTCCTCCTGTTCCGGCCCCAGGGCATCCTGGGCCGCCGTGAGCGTGTGGGCTAGAGGAGGCCATCATGGATTTCGGACAGATACTCAGCGAGGCAGTCGGGGAGCTCTTCAGCCCCACGACGGCCGCCTACGCACTCGCCGCCCTCGGCCTCGCCGTGCACTTCGGCTACTCGGGCCTGCTCAACTTCGGCCAGGCGGGCTTCATCGCGGTCGGGGCGTACGTCTTCGCCATGACCACCATTCACCTCCAGTTCCCCTTCTGGCTCGCCCTCATCGCGGCCGTGCTCGCCTCGGTGGTCTTCGCCCTCATCCTGGGCATCCCGACCCTCCGCCTGCGCGCCGACTATCTGGCGATCGTGACCATCGCCGCAGCGGAGATCATCCGTTATGTCGTCACGACCAACACGCTCACCGATGTCACGGGCTCGGCCAATGGCCTCGCCGGCATCCGGCAGGACTTCCTCCGGCTCAACCCGTTCCCCCAGGGCACGTTCTACTTCGGCTACAGCAGCAACGACTTCTTCTTCCGTGTCTTCGGCTGGGGCCTCGTCGTCATCCTCGGGATCGTCGTGTGGCTGCTCATGCGCAGCCCGTGGGGCCGCGTGCTCAAGGGCATCCGCGAGGACGAGCTGGCCGTGCGCTCGCTTGGGAAGAACGTGTACGCGTACAAGATGCAGGCGCTCATCCTCGGCGGCATCTTCGGCTCCCTCGCGGGCCTCGTGTTCACCCTCCCGCGTGACGTGGTCCAGCCCGCCAACTACGGCACGGAATTCACGTTCTTCCTCTGGACCTGCCTCCTGCTCGGCGGCATGGCCACCGTGCTCGGCCCGATCGTCGGCGCGATGATCTTCTGGGTCGTGCTGTCGCTGACCCAGAACGTGCTGTACGGGCTCATCCAGATCGGCGCCCTGCCGTTCCTGAGCACCACGCAGGCAGGCCAGCTGCGCTACATCCTCGTGGGTGTGGCCCTCATGCTGTTGATGATCTTCCGGCCACAAGGTGTGTTCGGCAACAAGAAGGAGCTCGCGTTCTCATGAGCGAGACCAGCAGCACCGCAGGTGCGCCCGTCGACACCGTCGACTACATGACGGACGTCCGTCCGATCGCCGAGGGGCCCGGGGCCCCCGGCTGCAGGAAGAGGGACCCGATCGTCGTCGCGGACAACGTGAGCCGCCGATTCGGCGGCATCAACGCCGTCGATGTCGAGCACCTCGAGATCCCGCGCCACAAGATCACGGCCCTCATCGGCCCCAACGGGGCCGGGAAGACCACGCTGTTCAACCTGCTCACGGGCTTCGACACCCCGAACACGGGCTCGTGGCAGTTCGAAGGCACCAATCTGGCGGGCATGTCGTCCTACAAGGTCGCCCGGCTCGGGATGGTGCGCACGTTCCAGCTCACCAAGGTCATGGGCAAGCTCACGGTCATCGAGAACATGCGTCTCGGGGCCTCCGAGCAGCCCGGCGAGAAGCTGCGCAACGCGCTCTTCCGCGGCATCTGGGGCAAGCGCGAGAAGGACATCACTGGGCAGGCCGAGGGCCTGCTGACCAAGTTCAAGCTCGACACCAAGCGGGACGACTACGCCGCCTCGCTCTCGGGTGGTCAGCGCAAGCTCCTCGAGATGGCACGCGCGCTCATGGTCAGCCCCAAGCTCGTCATGCTCGACGAGCCCATGGCCGGCGTCAACCCTGCACTCACGCAGAGCCTCCTCGACCACATCAAGAACCTCAAGGCCGAGGGCATGACAGTCCTCTTCGTCGAGCACGACATGCACATGGTCCGCCACATCGCGGACTGGGTCGTGGTCATGGCCGAGGGCAAGATCGTGGCGGAGGGGCCGCCTGGGGACGTCATGAGGGATCAGGCCGTCATCGACGCCTACCTGGGCGCCCACCACGACGTCGACCTGGGCGCAGCGGGCGGCCTCGAGGAGCTCGAGGAGGAACTGGCCGCCGATGAGGAGTCGGTGGTCGGCACTGAGGATGCCGGCATCCTCGCCCCCGGATCCGTCGTGGACGGCGCCGAGACCCTCACCGTCGACCAGCACGAGAAGCCCTCCAAGGAGGCGGAATGAGCCAGCAGACCACGCCCGAGGCGACCAGTGCGCCGTCGGACGGAGACGCCGTCGTGGCAGTCACCGACCTCGTCGCCGGGTACCTGCCCGGCGTCAACATCCTCAACGGCTGCAGCATCGTGGCCCGCAAGGGCGAGCTCATCGGCATCATCGGCCCCAACGGCGCCGGAAAGTCGACGCTCCTGAAGGCCATGTTCGGCCTCGTGAAGGTCCACTCGGGCTCCGTGGTGGTGCGCGGGCAGGACCTGACCGGGCTCAAGGCGAACAAGCTCGTGAGCCGGGGCATCGGCTTCGTCCCCCAGACGAACAACGTGTTCACGTCCCTCACGATCGAGGAAAACATGCAGATGGGCATGTTCCAACGCCCCAAGGACTTCAAGCAGCGCTGGGACTTCGTGACCGAGCTGTTCCCCGAGCTCGGGAAGCGCCGCGCCCAGCGGGCCGGCTCCCTCTCGGGCGGCGAGCGGCAGATGGTCGCGATGGGCCGGGCACTCATGATGGAACCTGCCGTCCTGCTGCTCGACGAGCCCTCCGCGGGCCTCTCCCCCGTCAAGCAGGACGAGACGTTCCTGAGGGTCCACGAGATCAACCGCGCTGGCGTGTCCGTGATCATGGTCGAGCAGAACGCCCGCCGCTGCCTGCAGATCTGCGATCGCGGCTACGTCCTTGACCAGGGCCGCGATGCCTACACGGGCACGGGGCGCGACCTGCTCAAGGACCCCAAGGTCATCCAGCTCTACCTCGGAACGCTCGCGGACGACGTCGAGGGCAAGGGGGCATAGCGCTCCTTTTCCACGCACGACGGCGCCGCCCACCGCATCAGGTGGGCGGCGCCGTCGCCTGTGGTCACCGACTCCACCGAACGAAGCGAAGGCCCCGACTCCCTCTCGGGAGCCGGGGCCTTCGAACGGTGCAGTGCGTCAGGCTGAACGGGTTAGCTCAGCTTGCCGAACTCCTCCTTGAGCGGCTGGGGCACGTTCTTGTCATCGAACTTGTAGATGCCGATGTAGGCCTCCTGCGGATCGCCGTTCTTGGCGAAGCTCACCGGACCAGACTTGCCCATGTAGTGGATGTCCTTGCCCTGCCGGATGAGCGTCACACACGACGGGAAGTCATAGCACTGGTTGCTGCCGTGCGTGATGCCCACGAACTGCGCGGCGATGTCCACGCCCTTGGTGCTCTTGGCCTTCTCGGCTGCGAGCGCGATGAGGTTCGTCGCGTCCCACGACTCGCCGGCGTAGTTGTAGTCCTTGAGGCCCGCGTCGATCGACTTGAGCTGCGTCTTGAACTCGTCCTTGGCGAACGTTCCCGGCTGGGTGCCCTGTGCGCCCGTGAGCGTGCCGGCCGCGAAGTCCTTGCTGTAGTCGGACGTGTTGCCGTCCACGAAGAACATCTGGGTGGGCTTGACGCCCTTGGCCGCGAGGAGCGGGATGATCTGCTTGGCCTGATCGAACGAGATGACCGCGATCGCGTCCGGCTTGGCCGCGACGACCTTGTCCACCTGCGAGCTGAACTGCGAGTCGCCCTCGTTGAACAGCTCCTCGTCGACGACCTTGCCGCCAGCGCCCTCGAACGCCTTCTTGACGTTGTCACGCAGGCCCGTGCCGTAGGCGTCGTTCAGGACGATCATGCCGACCGTCTGGGCGCCGCAGGAGGCCATGTAGTTGCCGAGCACGCGGCCCTGGAGAACGTCCGAGGGAGCCGTGCGCCAGTAGAGGCCCTTCGAGTCCCACGTCGAGAAGTCCGGCGAGGTGTTGGCCGGGGAGAACTGGATGACGCCCGCGCCGGTGATCTGGTTGATCACCGTCTTGGACACACCGGAGGACGCCGCGCCGATGACGGCGCTCACGCCCTGCCCGAGGAGGTTCGTCACGGACTGGGTCGCGATGTCTGTCGTCGTGTCGCCCGAGTCGCGGTGGGTGATCTCGATCGGATGGTTGAGCACGCCGCCAGCGTCATTGATCTGCTTGACCGCGAGGTTCACACCCGCGATTTCGGGCGGGCCGAGGAAGGCAAGGGCACCGGTCTGCGGGAGCAGCGAGCCGAGCTTGAGCGGCGTTGCCGACGTGGTGGGCGACTTCGGGACGTCCGCCGGAGCGACGGTGGTACCCCCGGCCGCTGCACTTGCGCTCGCGCTGCCCGAGGGTGCCGGGCACGAGATCCCGGCGGCCGCCGCGCTCGAGGTGCTGGACCCGGACGGGGTCGAGGACGAGCCACCGCACGCAGTCGCCAGAAGGGCGACACCGACACCGAGGGCAGCCAGCTTCGCCACGCGGGGCGCCGACTGGTGACGTTGAATCATACGTAATCTCCTCCATCGAGGCGCATGGTGTGCACCCCTGATGCGAACAACCAGGTGTTCCTGATTACAAGACAGGCTAATTGAACGGTTAACCCGGAATACAGTGATTGCGGTCACAGACTCGTAACAGCTCGCCGAAAGGCTACTGAAAAGTAGGTGAACGGCGATTCGGGGGTGCCCCAGCAGGGACTCGAACCCTGACTGTGCCGATTTTAAGTCGGCTGCCTCTGCCGATTGGGCTACTGGGGCGTGCTCACAGCCTACTGGCTCCGCGGAGGCCACCGGCTCCGGGAGCGCCGCTCCGCGCTGGCCGCGGCTCGCCGCCCGTGGCAGTCATAGCGCACGACGACGGCGGCCGCCTCCCGTGCTGGGAGACGGCCGCCGCCGTGGTCACCGCCGGACAGCTCGGCGGCAAAATGCCTACTTGGCTCCGGCAGGAACCTTCTCGCCGGCGCCGTCGGACGCAGCAGCCGGGGCCGGGACCGAGGCCGGGGCTGCAGGCTTCGGCGCCGGGCGTGCGGCCGTCTCGAAGGCGGCGCGCGGGTTCGTCAGGCCCTGCAGCGGGGTGGTGTCGCGCCCAGCGAAGAGGGAGGAGAACCAGTCGAGCATCACACGGAACTTGCGCTCGGCGGTCGGGATCGCCAGGCCGTGGTAGCCGCGGTGGGCAACCCACGCCAGCGGGCCCGTGAGGCCGATGCGGCCGAGCACGTTGATGTTCGCGACGCCCTTCCAGGGGCCGAAGCCGGCCACGGCACCGAGGTTCTTGTGCTTGTAGTCGACGAGGGGCTTGTCCCAGCGGTTGGCCCACAGGTTCTTCGCGAGGACCTTGGCCTGGCGCAGCGCGTGCTGGGCGTTGGGGACACACGTGCCGTCCGGAAGGCCCTTGCCCGTGAGGTCCGGGACGGCGGCAACATCGCCAGCAGCCCAGGCGTTGTCGATGATGCCCTCGTCGCCCGCGATGCGCAGGTCCGGAAGGACCCGCACGCGGCCGCGCGGCTCGAGCGGGAAGTCCGTTGAGCGGACCATGGGGTTGGCCTGCACACCGGCGGTCCAGATGAGGGTGTCCGCCTCGAACTCGTCCGCCGGGGTCTTGTCCGGCATGTTGATGAGCTTGAGGGAGCCCTCGGCATTCGCAAGAGACGTGTTGAGGAGGACCTCGACGCCGCGGCTCTGAAGGTGCTTGACGACCCACTCGGCCTGATCGGCAGTGACCTCTGGCATGATGCGCCCCATGGCCTCGACGAGGACGAAGCGCACCTCCTCCTGGCGGAGGCGGCCGTTGTTGCGCACGGCCTCGCGGGCGAGGTCCTCGAGCTCGGCGATGGTCTCGATGCCGGCGAACCCGCCGCCCACCACGACGAAGGTCAGCGCACGCTTGCGCTCGGCCGGATCGGTGGCGGTCGAGGCGAACTCGATCCGCTCGATCAGCTGGTTGCGGAGGGCCACGGCCTCCTCGATGGTCTTGTTGCCGATGCCGGCCTCGGCGAGGCCCGGGATCGGGAAGGTGCGCGTGATGGAACCGGCTGCGAGGACCACATCGACGTAGGGGATCTCGACGAAGCCCTGATCGCCCGGGAGTTCGACGACGGCCTTGCGGTTCTCGTGGTCGACGCTCGTGACGGAACCCTGGATGACCTCGCTGCCCTTGAGGTGCTCGCGCAGGGAGACGACCGCGTGCCGTGCTTCGATGTTGCCGCCGGCAACCTCGGGCAGGAACGGCTGGTACGTCATGTAGGGGTTGGGATCGACGACCGTGACGATGCCGCCGGCCGTGGCGATCTTCTTCTGGAGGTTAAGGGCCACGTAGAGGCCGACGTAGCCGCCGCCGACGACGAGGACGCGGGGGCGATCGACAAGCTGCAGGGAGGAAGGCATGATCCAAAGATACCAGTTTGTGAAAAAATTCACTAGCGGTCTTCGAGGGGATCCTCCACCGCTCTTCCGCGCCCCTCGAGAGGCGCCTGCGCGCCGTCGCGCGCCCGTTCGAGAAGTGCCCTCCGGCGCAGGTGGAGGGCACCGCCCGCAGCCACGGCGACCACCACGGCGGCCGAGCCGAGGACGGTCACAGCGGGCCAGGGGCTGTCGACGGAATCGATCCGCGGAGTGGGCGCCGTCGGTTCGGGAGCAGCCTGGACGGGGGTCGTCGGCGCGGCGGTCTCCCCCGGCGCCGACGTGGCGCTTGCTCCATCCGCGGCGCCGCCCTTGCGGTGGACCCGGATCCAGTCGGCGATGGATCCCAGCGGGTTGGCTGCCGTCTCGGGAACATCCGCCGTGAGTGCCGCGGCGGCGTCGAGGATGCCCCGGCCGTAGATCGGGTCCACACCTGGGGCGCCGGCGTCCCTGGCCGTCAACACGATCCGGTTGATGACCTGCGCCGCGCTCATCTGCGGCCACTTCGAACGGATGAGCGCAGCAACCCCGGACACGATCGGGGCCGCGCCGGAGGTCCCGGCCCACTCGGCATACTGGCCTCCGGGGAGGCCACCGACCAGCTGCTCGGCCGGCGCAGCGACGCCGATGCTGATGCCCTGCGAGGACGAGTCGAGGCTGGCATTCTGCTGACGGTCGAGCCCTGCCACCGTGAGAACGCCCGGAATGGTGGCCGGTGCACCCACCTCGACATTGCCGCCACCCCGGTTGCCGGCCGCGGCCACAATGACGACATCCTTCTGCTCGGCATACAGGAAGGCCGAGTCCCAGCTCTCCGGCCACACGGGCGAGGAACTGCCGAGCGAGATGTTGATGACCTTGGCACCCTGGCCCACGGCCCAACGGACGGCATCGGGGATCTGGTCCGTGTCCGGCCGCCCAGCCGGATTGGGCGAGCCGAGCCACGTGGAGGCCGAGAGGATCTGCGCCTCGGGTGCAACGCCCACGATCCCGTCCGGTCCGCCGGCAGCACTCGCGGGATCCCCGCTCGGGTTGCCGGTGTGGCCCCGCCCCGCGAGCATCGTCGCGACGAGCGTCCCGTGCTCGGGCTTCGCTCCGATCGGCTTCTGCCCGTCGGGCTGGCCCGCGCCCGAGGAGTCGTGACCGCCGACGACGACGCCGCGCAGGTCCGGGTGGCTGCCGTCAATCCCGCTGTCGATCACCGCAACCTTGACGCCCGCGCCCTTCGACACCTCCCAGGCCTTCTGGATCCCGTAGTCGCTGAGCCAGTACTCGCGGTCCCGGATACTGTCGGCAAACGCCCTCGGCGCCGCCGGCAGGAGCCCGAGGGCCGCGACGGCGAAGGCCGTGGCAAGGCTTGCAGCGAGCGACAGCGCGGTCAGGAGCGGGCGTCGGATCACGAAGCGCTTTCCGCCAGGGTGCTCAGGGCGATGCCGTCGAGGATGTCGTGCTCGCTCGTCACGGCCGTCGTGATCGCGCCTCCGGTCAGTTCGCTCACGCGAGCGAGGATGCGGCGCCACACGAGGGCTCCCGCGCCGATTACGTCAACCCGGCCCGGGTGCATGTACGGCAGGGCGGCGCGCTCGCCGCGGGTGAGTGCGAGAAGATCCGCGCAGGCGTCCGTGATCTGGCTGATCGTCAGCTCGGCGGCATGGATCCGCTCGGGCTGGTACGTGGGCAGGCGCAGGGCGTGGGCGGTGATGGTCGTGATCGAGCCCGCGACGCCGATGATGGCCGTCGCTTCGCCGAGCGCCACCCCTGCGAGGGCCCGGGCAAGGCCCGCGTCGACGTCGCGCTCCGCAGCGGCGATCTCGTCGGAGGTCGGCGGGTCGGAATGCAGATGGCGCTCGGTCAGGCGCACGCACCCCATATCGATGGACGCCGCAGCGATGACCCCACGCGCGTCCCCGAGGACGAATTCGGTGCTGCCGCCGCCGAGGTCCACGACAAGGACGGGCCTGCCCTCCTCGAGCGCGAGGACGCTTGCGGCGCCCGCGAAGCTCAGCGCAGCCTCTTCGGTGCCGGCCACGATCTCGGGGTCCACGCCGAAGCGCTCGCGGATTCCCGCGACGAACTCGTCGCGGTTGCCGGCGTCGCGCATCGCCGAGGTCGCGACGAAGCGCACGCGCTCGGCGCCGAGGCTCCGCACGGTGGCCGCGTAGTCGTCCGCCGCGGCGAAGGTGCGCTCGAGCGCCTCGGGGGCGAGCATGCCCGTGGCATCGACTCCCTGCCCGAGCCGGACCACCCGCATCTCGCGATGCACGTCCTCGAGCCGTGTGGTGCTGCCGGCCGCCGCCCCGTCTGTGCGTGCCGGGTCAGCGCGTGCGCCGTCGGCGGTCACAGCGTCAGCGACGAGCAAACGGATGGAGTTCGTCCCGCAGTCGATTCCGGCGACCCTCACGATGCGCCCCCTTCGCGTCGCGACGCGGTTTCTGGCCCGGTGTTCTCAGGCCCGCCCTCGGACTTGCGCACCGGTGCGGGCCGCCCCGTCATGGCCGGCAGTCCCTGGGGGCCGTGCCGCGAGAGGTCCCTGTCCGGCGCCGTGCCCCGTGTGTCCCACGCGCCGGCGCAGTAGCAGCGGTCCGTGGTCCACCACGCGGCAAGGGCCCCGATAGCCTCGTCACCGAGCGGATTGACCCCCGGACCGAGCGCGAGGGACTCGCCCACAAGCACATGGAGGCACTTGACGCGGGTGGGCATTCCGCCGGCCGAGACGCCGTCGATCTCGGGCACGGGCCCGGTTCCGGCACGGCGGCCGATCTCCTCCCGCGCCGCGAGGTAGGCCTCATGCGCGCCACGGTACGCCGCGGCCAGCTCGGGGTCGGCAATGAGCCGCTCATTCATCTCCGTCATGAGGCCCCCGGCCTCGAGCCGCGACACAGCGGCCGTGACCACAGGGTGCGTGAGGTAGAAGGTGGTCGGGAACGGAGTCCCGTTCGACAGTCGCGGCGCCGTGGCCGCGACGAGCGGGTTCCCGCACACGCATCTGGCCGAGATGGCGACGACGTCGCGCACCGGCCGCCCCAGCTGGCGGCTGAGGGTGTCCAGGTCGTGCGCCGTGGGGGCGTCGCCCAGTGTCGAGGGGGTCTCGGTCACGATGTTCACTGTCCTTGATCGTTTCGGTGCCACGCACGACGGCGCTCGCCCACCTCGCTCGTCAGCCTCACGCTGCGTGAGTGCCGGGCGGTTCAGTCGGTTGCCGCCCGCACGAGCGAATCCCAGAAGCCCTGGGCCCAGGGCTTCTCGGCGCTGGCGGGAGCCGTGCCGCTACTGCTCGTACCCGTGGTCGCCGCCCCAGTGTCTCCGAACACCCAGTACGCCGTCTCGCCGGGCATGACCATGTTAATGCGGTCGCGTGCCTGCTGCTTGACGTAGTTCTGGTCCTGCCACCGCGCGATGGACTGCTTGAGGGAATCCTGCTCGGCCTGCTTGGCGGCGATATCGCCCTGGAGCGCGCTGATCTCGGCCCGCTGCCCGATGAAGATCCGCACGGTCGGGGCGAGCATGATCGTGATGGCCACCAGGACGACGGCGAGGGCGACGATGCGTCCGGAGAACGCCCGCGCGGGAACAGGGGCCTCGTCCGTGGGGACCGGAGTGCGCAGCTGCGTCTTCGACTTCGCGGGCGTGGTGGCCTTGGCCTTCCTCGAGGCCTTCTTGACCTCCTTCGGCGCGCCCGGAGGCTGCGCGTTCGGCGTGGCCTTGGCTGTTGGCTTGGCGGCCGCGGCGGCCGCAGGCCCGGCTGCGTTCTGCCGCGCCGGCTCCGACGGTGCTGGCCGCTTCGTGGCCGGCGTGCGGGGCACGGCCGGTCGACGCGTCGCCATGGGAGCTCCTTGCGGTTCGGTGCCGGGTGGTCTGCCGCCGGAAACAGTGCCGCGGCGGCCATCGTCTTTCAACGATAGCCGCCGCGGGAGCCTCTTCCGTGCAGGCGGGGCTGAGCCCGCCCGGCACAGACCGCCAGGCTCAGCCCTTGAAGCGCGGGAAGGCGCTGCGCCCTGCGTAGCGGGCGGCGTCGTCGAGCTCCTCCTCGATGCGGAGGAGCTGGTTGTACTTCGCCACGCGCTCCGAGCGGGCCGGGGCGCCCGTCTTGATCTGGCCGGCGTTGGTTGCGACACAGATGTCCGCAATGGTCGTGTCCTCGGTCTCGCCCGAGCGGTGGGACGTGATCGTCGTGTAGCCGCTGCGCTGGGCCAGGGACACGGCGTCGAGCGTCTCAGTGAGCGAACCGATCTGGTTGACCTTCACGAGCAGCGAGTTGGCCGTCTTGGCGTCGATGCCGCGCTGGAGGCGCTCCGGGTTGGTCACGAAGAGGTCGTCGCCGACGATCTGGACCTTGTCCCCGATCGCCTCGGTGAGGATCTTCCAGCCATCCCAGTCGTTCTCATCGAGCGGGTCCTCGATCGAGACGAGCGGGAAGTCCGCCACGAGCTCCGCGTAGTACGCGCTCATCTCGGCGGCGGAGAGGGACTTGCCCTCGAACTGGTAGGTGCCGTTCGTGAAGAACTCGGACGAGGCGACGTCGAGCGCGAGCGCGATGTCCTTGCCCGGGGTGTAGCCGGCCTTCGTGATGGCCTCGGTGATGAGCTCGAGCGCCGCGCGGTTGGACGGCAGGTTCGGGGCGAAGCCGCCCTCGTCGCCGAGGCCCGTCGAGAGGCCCTTGTCCTTAAGGACGCTCTTCAGGTTGTGGTACACCTCGACGCCCCAGCGGAGGCCCTCGGAGAAGGTCTCCGCGCCGATCGGAGCGATCATGAACTCCTGGATGTCCACGTCGGAGTCGGCGTGCGAGCCGCCGTTGAGGATGTTCATGAGCGGCACAGGAAGCACGTGCGCGTTGGGGCCGCCGAGGTAGCGGTAGAGCGGCAAGTTCGCCGAGTCCGCGGCAGCGTTGGCGACGGCGAGGGAGACGCCGAGGATCGCATTGGCGCCGAGGTTGCTCTTGTTGGCGGTGCCGTCCAGGTCGATCATCGCCTGGTCGATCGCGCGCTGGTCGGTCGCGTCGAAGCCCGTCAGGGCCGGGGCGATCTGGTCGAGCACGGCCTCGACGGCCTGCTGGACGCCCTTGCCCTGGTAGCGGCCCTTGTCGCCGTCACGGCGCTCCACGGCCTCGAACTCGCCCGTCGACGCGCCCGACGGCACCGCTGCGCGGCCGAGTGAGCCGTCGCTGAGCAGGACCTCGACCTCGACCGTCGGGTTGCCGCGGGAATCGAGGATCTCGCGGGCGTGGATGGCATCGATAAGCGCCATGAATGTGCTCCTTGATGGATGGAACGACTCAGGACTGTGGCGCAGCCCGCAGGAGGGCACGAGCGCAGCCACGGTGTCGGCCCCAGCCTAACCGCCCCACGCGCGCGAACGCGACCTGTGACGCGGACGGCCGGCTCAGAGGCTGGCGACGGCGGTGCGCAGCGCCCGCTCAGCGTCCAGGCCGCGGGCACGGGCCTCCCGCACCACGCCGAGGAGGAACTCGCCCAGCTCCTCTTCCGTCGCGAAGGCCGGCGCGACCGGGGCCCGTGTGCCGGAGACCGGGTCGTCTGCGCGCGGGATTGGGGCACCTTCGGCCGAGGCCAGCCCGTCCAGCGCCCGCCGCCGCTCGGCCCGGCCCAGCGCCTTCTGCGCGAGCGCGAGCGCCGGCAGGTGTCGGGGAAGCCCCTCGAGCGCGCCGGGGCCGACCAGACGCGGCGAGTCACCGCCGTCGTGCTTCTCCCGCCGTTTCGCCTCGTCCCACGAGGCGATGATCTCCTCGACGGTCGAGGGGAAGC
The DNA here is from genome assembly GCF_041022165.1 of Sinomonas sp. P10A9. Lineage (GTDB taxonomy): Bacteria > Actinomycetota > Actinomycetes > Actinomycetales > Micrococcaceae > Sinomonas > Sinomonas puerhi. The sequence goes on along the minus strand of NZ_CP163302.1, from coordinate 1,348,795 downwards.
TCGGCTGCAGGGCGCCGTCGGCCGTGAAGACGTGCCTGTTGCGCCGCACCATCTTGTCCGTGAGCGCCGCCGCCACGCCGTCGAGATCGAATGCGCCCCGCTCGCGGGCAATCTCGGAGTGCAGCACCACCTGCAGGAGCACATCGGCGAGCTCGCCCTTGAGGTCTTCCTCGGGATGTCCGTCCTCGATCGCCTCGACGAGCTCGTAGGACTCCTCGATGAGGTACGTGACAAGCGACGCGTGCGTGAGTGCCGCCGTCCACAGGCAGTGCTCGCGCAGGAGGCGCACCACCTCCACGAGACGGTCGACGGCGGCACTCACCTCAGCGCCTGCTCACTCGGCGAGATTCGCGTAGGCCTCGTTGATGTACTCCACGAGGTCCTCGCGGTCCTCGAGTGGCAGGAACGCGGCCTCTGCGGCGTTGAGTGTGAGCTCGAGCAGGTCGTCGAGATCGTAGTCGAAGGCCTCCACGAGCAGTTCGAACTCGTCGGTGAGGGTCACGCCGCTCATGAGGCGGTTGTCCGTGTTGACGGTGACGTTGAAGCCGAGCTCGTAGAGCATGTCGATCGGGTGGTCGAGGATGTCCTCGCCCCACTTGGCGATCGCGCCGGTCTGGAGGTTCGAGGACGGGCACAGCTCGAGCGGGATGCCGCGGTCGCGGACCCACGCCGCGAGAGGGCCCAGCGTCACGTCGAGGATCGGCACGCCGTCCTCGTCGACCTCGTCCGTGGACTCGACAGTGATGTCCTCGGCGATCCGCACGCCGTGGCCGAGGCGGAGCGCGCGGCCGTCCACGAGCGCAGACTGGATGCTGTCCAGACCCGCGGCCTCGCCGGCATGGACCGTCGCGGGGAAGTTGTTCCGGGCGAGGTACGTGAATGCCTCGGCGAAGCGCGAGGGCGGGAAGCCATCCTCGGCGCCCGCGATGTCGAAGCCCACGGCGCCAGCGTCGCGGTGGCGCACGGCAAGCTCGGCGATCTCCTGGGAGTTGTCCGCATGCCGCATCGCCGTGATGAGCTGGCCCACCGCGATGACCCGGCCCGATTCCTCGACCGCCGCCATGCCGTCCTCGAGCCCCGCCTGGACGGCCTCGACGGCTTCATCTAGCGTGAGGCCTTCGGTGAGGTGCTGCTCGGGTGCCCAGCGCACCTCCCCGTATACGACGCCGTCGTCCGCGAGGTCCTCGACGAATTCCCTGGCGATGCGGCGCAGCGCGGCGTTGGTCTGCATGACCGCGATGGTGTGGTCGAAGGTCTCGAGGTACCGCGGGAGCGAGCCGGAGTCGGCGGCGTCGCGGAACCACTGGCCAAGGGCCACGGGGTCCGTCGACGGGAGCCCGTGCCCGATCTCGGCGGCAAGCTCGATGATCGTCGCGGGGCGGAGGCCACCGTCCAGATGATCGTGGAGGGAGACCTTGGGCAGAGCCCGGAGGTCGAAGGTCAGGTCGGGGGCGTCGTTGATGTAGGGCTCAGTCACGCCACAACTCTAGAGAACGCCGAGGCATCCGGCCACTGGACGGGCCGGGGAGCCAAGGGTCAGTCGCCTGTGGCCCGTGTCGTCTCGCGCGGGGCGCCGACGCCGCGGTCACGGGGTGCGTAGTCGTCTGCCGGCGCATGGGGGTTCAGGAGCCGCTCGCGCTCGTGCTCTGCCGCGGCCTCGGCGGCGGCCTTGCGGGCGTCCACGGTGTCCCGCCACCGGTGGAACACCGTGATGGCGTGGTCGAGCCCGATGCCCAGGACGACCGCGAAGGCAACCGCCACTGCCACGCTCAGGAGCGGATTGTGGTGGAGCCACGGGAAGGAGCTCGCGAGCAGGCCGATCCCGATCGAGTAGCCCACCCAGGTCAGGCATGCGAACGCGTCGAGCCAGAAGAACGTCCGGTGCCTGAAGCCCGTGCTGCCGGACACGTAGTTGACGGCCACACGGCCCCACGGGATGTAGCGGGCCGTGAAGATGAGGACAGCGCCCCGCTTGTCGAGCTCGTGCCGGGCCCATCCGAAGACCTTCTGCACACGGGGGCGCCGCATCCACTTCCAGCGGTCGGTGCCGATCTTCCTGCCGAGGTAATAGGCCATGTTGTCGCCCGCCATGGCGCCGACGAGCGCGGTTGCGCCGAGGAGCCACAGGTTTGGTTGGCCCGAATGGCGCCAGTACGCCGCGAGCGCGACGATGAGCGTCTCGCTTGGCGCGATCATGGCGAAGCCGTCAACGAAGAAGAAGACGAGCAGTACGGGATAGACCCACCACTGCCCGGCGGCGTGCAGGATCACCTCGTTGATTTGCTCAAGCGGCATGCGGTGCGGGCTCCTCGGACTGTATAGACCTCACCAGTGTCCCACGGTACAGCCCCTGCTTCCTATCCGCGCTTCCTATCCGCAGTCGGGCTGCCAACCCCTGGGACAGGGTCGTCTCCGGGACGACCGCGCGCGCTCCCCGGGGCGGGCCGCCGGCACCGCCGCAGGGAGGCCTCAGGCGATCCTGTCGAGGATGAGCCTGCTGGCCGGTCGAGACCCCTCGGGCGCGATCGTGACGGCACCCTCGAGAGCCTCCCTGGCCCGATCGAACCGCTCCGGCGTGTCCGTCAGCAGGGTCATGAGGGGTTCCCCCGCGCGCACGGTCGCTCCGGGCTTCGCGTGGAGCCGCACCCCCGCGCCAGCCTGCACTGCGTCCTCTTTGCGCGCCCGCCCCGCACCCAGCCGCCACGCGGCGACCCCCACGGACAGGGCGTCGAGCCCCACGAGCACACCGTCTGCGGGTGCGTACACGGTCTCGGACTCCTTCGCCTGGGGCAGCGCCGCGTCGGGGTCTCCGCCCTGGGCCGCGATCATACGGCGCCACACGTCCATCGCGCGGCCGTCCCGGAGCGCGGCGGCCGGGTCGGCGCCGTGTACGCCAGCGCCTGCGAGCATCTCCTCGGCCAGGCGTACGGTCAGCTCGACGACGTCCTCGGGACCCCCGCCAGCGAGCACCTCGAGGGACTCCTCGACCTCGATCGCGTTGCCGGCCGTGAGGCCGAGCGGAGTGCTCATGCCGGTCAGGAGCGCCACCGTGTGCACGCCCGCGTCCTGGCCGAGCGCCACCATAGTCTGGGCGAGCTCACGCGCGCTCGCCTCGTCCTTCATGAACGCGCCCGACCCGACCTTCACGTCGAGGACGAGCGCGCCCGTTCCCTCCGCGATCTTCTTGCTCATGATCGAGGACGCGATGAGCGGGATCGCCTCGACCGTCCCGGTCACGTCGCGCAGGGCGTAGAGCTTCTTGTCTGCTGGCGCGAGCCCGGCCCCGGCGGCACACACGACGGCGCCGACCTCGCCGAGCTGGGACATCATCTCCTCGTTCGTGAGCGACGCCCGCCAGCCGGGGATCGATTCGAGCTTGTCCAGGGTGCCGCCCGTGTGGCCCAGACCGCGGCCGGAGAGCTGTGGAACGGCGACACCGAACACCGCCACGAGGGGGGCGAGCGGAAGGGTAATCTTGTCGCCCACTCCACCGGTCGAGTGCTTGTCCGCCGTGGGCACCCTGGCCCCCGAGCGCGTCCGGAGCGACGAGAAGTCCAGGCGCTCGCCCGAGGCGATCATCGCCGTCGTCCATCGGGCCGTCTCGCGATGGGTCATGCCGTTGAGCAGAATCGCCATGGCGAGCGCGGACATCTGCTCGTCGGCAACGGCGCCGCGCGTGTACGCGTCGATGACCCAGTCGATCTGGGCATCGGCCAGCTCGCGGCGGTCACGCTTGGCGCGGATGACGTCGACGGCGTCGAAGGGCTCGGCGGTGGTCATGGGCTTCTCCTTCTCAGTGGTCAAGGTTCTGCGGGCCGAAGGCGTCTGGGAGGACCTCGTCCATGGTGCGCACCCCGCTGACCGTCAGCAGGCGCATTCCGGGCGCACGGAACTCGTAGAGCAGCTGGCGGCAGCGCCCGCACGGCATGAGGACTGCGCCCCCGGCGTCGACGCACACGAACGCGGCGATGCGGCCGCCGCCGCCCAGCCGGAGCTGGCCCACGAGGGTGCACTCGGCGCACAGGGTGAGGCCGTACGAGGCGTTCTCGACGTTGCAGCCCGTGATGACCCGGCCATCGTCGACGAGCGCCGCGGCGCCGACCGGGAACTTCGAGTAGGGCGCGTACGCGGCGCGCATGGCCAGCGCGGCGGCCTCCGTGAGCGCGTCCCAGTCGACATCGCCGGGCCGGCCGCTGTGTCGGGCTCCGGCCGCGTCTCGGTCTCGGTCTCCGTCTGGGTCCCGGTCTCCGTCTCGGTCTCCGACCAGATCATTGCTTGACATACGGGATGCCTTCCATGGCTGGCGGCCGTGAGCGCCCGACGAGGCCCGCGACGGCGAACACCGTCACGACGTACGGGAGCATCGCCATGAACTGGCTCGGCACCGGCGAGCCGATGATCGTGATGATGCTCTGGAGGTTGTCGGCGAAGCCGAACAGCAGCGAGGCGAGGAACGCCCCGATCGGGTTCCACCGGCCGAAGATGAGCGCCGCCAGGGCAATGTAGCCGCGGCCCGCGGACATCTCCTTGCTGAATGCGTCGACCGCCACGAGAGTGAAGAACGAGCCGCCGATCCCTGCCACCGCGCCGCCGAGGATCGTGTTCCAGAACCGCGTCCGGTTGACGTTGACGCCGAGGGTGTCCGCGGCCTGGGGGTGCTCGCCCACGGCCCGTACGCGCAGGCCCCAGCGGGTGTGGAACAGGCCGACGTACACGACGATCACGGCTGCATACATGAGGTAGCCCACGAGCGACTGGCGGAACAGGATGGGGCCGATCACCGGCACGTCCGCCAGGATCGGGATCTCGATGCTCCCCAGATGCGGGGGCTTGTTGAGCCCGTCGGGGTCTTCGGTGAGGAGGGTCGAGAAGAGGAAGTTGGTCAGCCCGACCACGAGGACGTTGAGGACCACGCCCACGATGATCTGGTTGACGAGGTACTTGATGCTCACGAGCGCGAGCACGAGCGAGACGAGCGCGCCCGCAATGGCCGCAGACGCCAGGCCAACATAGACGTTGTGCGCGATCGTGGCCCCTACTGCCGCGCTGAATGCGCCCATGAGCAGTTGGCCTTCGATCGCGATGTTCACGATCCCGCTGCGCTCGCACAGGACCCCGGAGAGCGAACCGAACACGAGCGGCACCGAGAGGGTCACCGCGCCCGCGAGGAGCCCTGCCAAGGAAATGTATGGAGTCTGGTCCCGGCCGCCGGCCACGATCCACACGAGGAAGCCCACGAGGAAGGCGACGGCGAAGACGGTGGTGGCCCAGCGCGGCGTCCTGCGTCGCCGGATGGTGAGCCACACGGAGTACGCCGCGATCGCGAGCATCACGAGGGCGGTGAGCCACCCGAGAAGCGGCGCGCTGAGCGTGATGACGGTGACCCCCGCCACCCCCAGGACCGACAGGAGGAAGACGACGACGGCTGCAGCGAGCGTCCCCGGCACCCAGCGGGCGGGCGCGTGGCCGGCCTTGCGCGCCCGGAACCAGAGGTAGCCGAACCACGCGGAGGCGATCAGGGTGACGGCGAACGCAAGCCAGGCCGCAAGCGCTGAAGCCTCGCGGCCGGTGTCGACGAGGCCGAACGAGGCGTTCTTGGTACCCGAGAGGAACCCGAAGAGGACGAGTGCCACGAGCGCGAGGACGCTCAGGCCCACCGCTGCCTTCCGGGACACGGGCAGGACCACCACTGCCGGAGCAGCCCCCTGCGGGGCGGGTGCTGTCGTGGTGCTCATGATGCAGCTCCGCTCTGCGCTGGGGCGGGGGTCGATGGTCCGGGGTCTGAACCCTTCGCGCTCCGCCGGCGGCGCGGGTTGAGTCCGAAGATGGCACGCACGAGCGGCGGCGCAGCGATGAACAGCACGATGAGCGACTGGATGACGAGGACGATGTCGATGGGTGTCTGCGTCACGGCCTGCATGGACACGCCGCCGGCGCGGAAGGCGCCGAAGAGGAGGCCCGCGAAGAAGGTTCCCCACGGCGTCGAACGCCCGAGGAGCGCCACCGTAATGGCGTCGAAGCCGATCGATGCAGCGACGCCCGCCGAGAGGTACTTCTCCGTGCCGGAGACCTGGGCAATGCCTGCCAGGCCAGAGAGCGCGCCTGCGATCGCCATGACGAGCACGGTGGATCGGCCCACGTTGATGCCGGCGGTCCGCGCGGCGTGGGGGTTTGCCCCGACCGCCCGGAACTCGAACCCGACCGTGGAGCGGGACAGGAGCCACCACACGCCCCACGTGACGAGGATGGCGAGGATGAAGCCGGCGTGCAGCCGGAACTGCGGCCCGAGGAGTTGGGGGAACAGTGCGCTGGGGTCGAGGAAGGGCGAGATCGGGTTCGTCGAGCCCTTGCGCTGGAACGCCGCAGTGGTGAGCAGGAAGAGGAGGAAGAAAACCGCGATGTAGTTGAACATGATCGTCACGATGACCTCGTGCGCGCCGGTCCGGGCCTTGAGGAAGCCGACGATCGCACCCCAGATGCCGCCGCCCACGATTCCGGCCACGATCACGAGAAGCAGGTGGAGGCCGAACGGCAGGTGCCATGTGAAGCCCACGTACGCGCCGAACAGGGCTCCGAAGATGAGCTGCCCCTGCGCGCCGATGTTGAACAGGCCTGCGCGGAAGGCCAGCGCCACCCCGAGTCCGGCGAAGATGAGCGGGGTCGAGACGGTCAGCGTCTCGGCGAGCGGGTAGAGCTGCGCAACGAGGTCGACCCCCTGCCAGTTGAAGATCGAGCCCTGGATGAGCGCGCCATACGGCTTGAGGACCTCGGAGATCATGTCCGAGGGTCGAGCGAAAAAGTAGCCCGCCGTGGTCGCGACCTTGGGGTTCGTGACGGCCATGAGGAACCCGCCGATCACGACGGCGAGGACCACAGAGAGCACGGAGACCATGGGCGTGCCGGTGGCAATGCGCCGGAACACCGACTCGCCGTTCCCGGCGGGGGAGCCGGGATTCCCCCCGGGCGCCGGCGTCGGCACGGGCTGCGGCGCCCGGGCCCCTTCGGGGCTGTTCTGGACGTCAGGCATGGGTCTCTCCTGGGGTGTCGTCGCTGGCCCTGTGGGTCTGCTCGTAGGTCTCCGCGGCGGACGCCCGCGCCTCGTCCGCGCTCATGCCGGCCATCATGAGGCCGAGCACGTCGCGGGGCGTGTCGCCCTGGACGATGCCCATGAGGCGCCCACGGTAGAGCACGGCGATGCGGTCCGAGAGCTCCATAATCTCGTCGAGCTCTGTCGAGACGATCATGACCGGCGTCCCGTGGTCCCGCTCCGCGATGATCCGGCGATGCAGGAACTCGATCGAGCCGACGTCGACGCCCCGCGTGGGCTGCGAGGCGATGAAGAGCCGCAGCGGGCGCGAGAGCTCCCGCGCCATGACCAGCTTCTGCTGGTTGCCGCCGGAGAGCGACGAGGCGAGCTCGTCCGCCGACTGGGTGCGGATGTCGAATTCCTCGATCTTGTCCTTCGCCTGCGCGGCGACGCGCCCTGGGCTCATCGCGAGCCCGCGGGCAAACGGGGCGCGGTCGTAGAGGTCGAGGACGAGGTTCTCGGCGACGCTGAAGGAGCCCACGAGCCCGTCATGCGAACGGTCCTCGGGGACGAACCCGACCCCGGCCTCGAGCACGTGCTTGACCGACCGGCCCAGGAGCTCCTCGCCGTCGAGCATCACAGAGCCGGTCGCCTGCCTGTGGAGGCCTAGGATCGCCTCGGTCAGCTCTGTCTGCCCGTTCCCCTGCACGCCTGCGACGGCCAGGATCTCACCCTTGGCAACCTCGAAGGAAACACCGTCCACCACGCGCTGCCCGGTGGGCGCCACGACCGTGAGATCGCGGACGGAGAAGGTGGTCTCCTGAGGCTGCGCCGGGGCCTTGTCCAGGGTCAGGCTCACGGGCCGGCCCACCATCATCGTCGCGAGCTCGGCGGCAGCGGCCGACGGCGCGGCGTCGCCGACCACGCGACCGCGTCGGATCACGGTGATCACATCGGCGACGGCCTTGACCTCGCGCAGCTTGTGGGAGATGAAGATGATCGAGGTGCCCGAGGCCTTGAGCTCGGCAATGATCTCGAGGAGCTCATCGGTCTCCTGCGGCGTGAGGACGGCGGTCGGCTCGTCGAGGATGAGGACCTTCGCGTTGCGGACGAGCGCCTTGATGATCTCGACGCGCTGCTGTACCCCCACCGGGAGATCCTCGACGAGGGCGTCCGGGTCAACGTCGAACCCATAACGGGCAGAGATCTCGCGGATCTTTGCGCGCGTCGCGTCGAGGTCGAGAAACCCAGCACCCTTCGTTGATTCGGCGCCGAGGGCCACGTTCTCCGCGACCGTGAAGACGGGGACCAGCATGAAGTGCTGGTGCACCATGCCAATCCCGGCGGCCATCGCGTCTGCCGGGCCGCGGAACGTGACAGGCCTGCCGTCCACGAGGATCTCGCCCTCGGTGGGCTCGTACAGCCCGTAGAGGACGTTCATGAGCGTGGACTTGCCAGCGCCGTTCTCGCCGAGGAGGGCGTGGACCTGGGAATCCCCGACGACGAGGTCAATGTGGTCATTCGCGGCGAAGGTGCCGAAGCGCTTCGTGATGCCGCGGAGCTCGAGTTTCACTTCTGGAACCATCCCCTAGTGTGCAGTGGGGCGTGCGTGCGGTGGGGCCAGCGTCAGTGCCCATCATGCCAGCGCCGCCCGCTGTGGAGGGCGGACGGCGCTGGAACAATGTGTGCGGTGCCTAACCCGTGACGGGGCTGGACTTCGACTCGACCTTGACGGTGCCGGAGACGATGTCCTTCGTGAGCTGGTCGAGCTCGCTCTTCATGTCAGCTGGGACCGAGGAGTCGAGATCGTGGAACGGTGCCAGGGCCACGCCGCCATTCGCGAGGGTTCCGACATACGGAGCCGCGTCGAACTTGCCCGAGGTGTCGTCCTTGAAGACGGCAGCGACGGCATCGGTCATCTTCTTCTGGACCGAGGTCAGGAGCACCGACTTGTAGTCGGGTGCAGTCAGGTAGCCGTCGGAGTCGACCCAGATGAGCTTCGCGTCCTGGCCGGCCTTCTTGGCGTCGAGGACAGCAGAGCCCGCGCCCGAGCCCACGGGGCCCGCCACCGGAAGGACGATGTCCGCGCCCTGCTGCAGGAAGCCCTGCGTGAGGACCTTGCCCTTGTCGATGGACTTGAAGTCGCCCACGAACGTGCCGTCCTGCTTGTCCTTGTCCCAGCCGAGGACCTGGACTGTCTTGTTCTTCTTCTGGTTGTAGTACTTCACGCCGTCGGCGAAGCCGTCCATGAAGATCGTGACCGTCGGGATGTTGAGCCCGCCGAACGTGGCGACCTTGCCGGTCTTGCTCTCCCCTGCGGCGAGGTAGCCGGCGAGGAAGGCTGCCTGGGCCGTGTTGTAGACGATCGGCTTGACGTTCTTCGGGAACGCCGGGTCGGTGTAGTCGATGATCGCGAAGTGGCTGTTCGGGTTCGCGGTCGCGGCGGCCTTGGTCGCGTCGCCGAGCAGGAAGCCGACGGTGACCGTGAGCTTGCAGCCGGCCTGCACCATCGACGTGAGGTTCGGCGTGTAGTCCGTATCAGCCTTGGACTGGACGTGCTTCTCCTGGATGCCGAGGTCCTTCACGGCCTTCTGGAGGCCTTCGTAGCCGGACTGGTTGAAGGACTTGTCGTCGAAACCGCCGGAGTCGGAGACCATGCAGCCCAGGTAGTTGGAGGCCGCTGCGCCGGATGTGCCGGACGGGCCAGACGTAGTGGGTGCGGCGCCGCAGCCTACGAGGGCGAGCGCTGCTGCCCCCGCGATGGCAACGCCGGCAAGTCCGGCCTTGGGAAGGCGGGAACGGAAGGGGTTCAAGTGGTCCTCCAGAGGGGAAGATGATCCTCAGCCCCGGGCTGCGTGTGACGGCGTCCGGGCGCGTGGTACAGCTCACAACGATACTCGGAAAGAAGTCCTTCACATAGAGCGGCGTCCCGCCGTCCTGGAATCGTTGGCGAATTGTTACCGTGAAGTAGCCGACCCTCGGCCCGCCCTTCACCTCAGAGGTCCCTGATGCTCCTCAGGGCGGCAGCGGTGAGCACCTGCACGCCGTAGCCGATCGCGGCCTCATCGACGATGTAGTCGCCGCGGTGGAGGTCGTACTCCTCGCCGCCGGGTGTGTGGGTGCCGAGCCGGAACATCGAACCGGGCACCTCGGCGAGGAACCAGGCGAAGTCCTCCCCGCCCATGGACTGGGGGGTCAGCACCACGGCGTCCTCCCCCAGCTCGGCGCGCGCGGCCGCCTCGAGCAGGGCGGTCTCGTGCTCGGAGTTCACAACGGGCGGGACCCCGCGGGTGTGCTCGAGGCTCACGTCGACCCCGTAGGGCGCTGCGACCTGCTGGACCACCTCGTCGAGGAGTTCTCCGGCGCTGTGCCATGCCTCGCGGTCCAGGCACCGCATGGTCCCGGCCATCGATCCCGAGGCCGGTATCGCGTTCGGGGCAGCCCCGGCGGAGATCTGTCCCCAGACCATTGACACACCGCTGCGCACGTCGACGCGCCGCGAGAGGACCGCGGGCACGTTGATCGCGATCTGGGCTAGCGCGAAGACGAGATCCTCCGTCAGGTGGGGACGCGAGGTGTGCCCGCCGCGGCCCGTGAGCGAGATCCTGATGGTGTCCGAGGCGGAGGTGATGGGCCCGATGCGCGTGCCGATCCTGCCGACTTCGATCCGCGGGTCGCAGTGCAGCGCCATGATCCGCGGCACACCGGAGAGGACCCCCTGGTCGATGCACGAGACGGCGCCGCCGGGCATGGTCTCCTCGGCCGGCTGGAAGATGACCCGCACCGTCGCGCCGAGCGGGCGCTCCCGGTCGAGCTCCGCTAGGGCGAGGGCGACGCCGAGGGCAACCGTCGTGTGGACGTCATGGCCGCACGCGTGGGTGACGCCGTGGTTGCGGGAGGCGAAGGGGAGGCCCGTCTCCTCGATGATGGGCAGCGCGTCGATGTCGCCGCGCACCGCCGTCGCGATCGGTCCGGAGCCGATGTCGACGACGACCCCGGTTCCCTCGAGCCGGCGGGGAGTGAGGCCGGCGGCCTCGAGTCGGGACGCGAGCCTGTCCGTGGTGCGGTACTCGTGGAACGAGAGCTCAGGGTGCGAATGGAGGTCCCTGCGGAAGGCGATCAGCTCGGGAAGGAGCGCCTCGAGCCGGGGCCCCACAAGCGGTGTGGGCTCGGTCTCCGTCGTGTAGTTTCGCACCTGTTCACAATAGCGTCACGACGCTGTGGCCCCGCCGTCATGCGCACGGGCCCGTCACAGAACGTCGGTGTCGCCGCTCGCCTTGAGGCCCGCCACAGCGTTCTTCACCTTCTGGGCGTGCTCGGTCGTGGTCACGAGGAGCGCGTCGGGAGTATCCACGATCACGACGTCCTGGATGCCGATGAGCGCGATGACCCGCTTCGTATCCGACACGACGATCCCGCTGGCGTCCTCGGTGAACACGCGGGCGCCCTCGCCGAGCACCGTCACCGAATCGACCTCGCGGGCACTGTTGAGCCGGCCGATGGCGGCGAAGTCGCCGACGTCGTCCCACCGGAACGCCCCGGGCACGACGGCGACGTCCCCGGCCGCGGCGGCAGGCTCGGCGACCGCATAGTCGATGGCGATCTTGGGAAGAGTCGGCCAGACCCTGGCCGCCACCTCGTCCCTCGCAGGAGTGTCCCAAGCCTCGGCGATCTCCGTGAGGCCTGCGAACAGCTCGGGCTGGTTGGCCTTGAGGTGCTCGAGCATGAGCGCCACTGGAGCAACGAACATGCCCGCGTTCCACAGGTACTCCCCCGTGGCGAGGTAGTCTTCGGCGACCTCGCGGCTGGGCTTCTCGACGAATTCGACGACGGCGCGCGCGCTCGGTGCGCCCTCGACCTCGAGCGCCTCGCCACGGCGGATGTAGCCGAAGCCGGTCGAGGGGTGCGTCGGTTCGATGCCGATCGTGACGATCTTGCCCCGCGGGCCGGAGGCCGCTGTGCGGATCGCCTCGAGCACGGCCGATTGGAAGACGCTGTCCGGGGAGATGACCTGGTCCGCGGCGAACGAACCCATGATGGCGTCCGGGTTGCGGCGGTGCAGGATGGCAGCAGCGAGTCCGATCGCTGCGCCCGAGTCCTTGGGCTCGCTCTCGAGCACGAGGTCCGCGGCGTCGAGTTCGGGGATCTGACGGCAGACTGCGGCGCGGTGCGCTTCGCCGGTCACGACGAGGAAGCGGCCGCGGGCCAGGGGCGTCAGCCTGTCATACGTCGCCCGGATGAGCGTGCTGCCGGAACCGGTGAGGTCGTGGAGGAACTTCGGGGCCGCGGCACGCGAAAGGGGCCACAGCCTGGTTCCCACGCCGCCTGCCGGGATCACGGCGACGAACCGGTCGAGCGGGTCCGCAGTGGTGGGAACGGCGTCCCGGGCAGGGGCTGGAGAGTCAGTCATCGAGCCCAACTGTAATGGAGCACGCGAGACTTCCACGGCCTCGGACCGCCGCAAGCAAGGCGCACCGATGTGATAATGCCCACGCGTCTGAACCGAAGACCGGTGCGAATTGAGTAAGCTGTGGGCGAAGTCTAGATTTAGGCTGGAGCTCGATTAGGTGAGCGTGCCCTGCGCACAACAGGGCCACTCCGCACCGGTTGCCCCCACCGCATGGGCCCCATGCGGGCACCGGTGCCCGCAGGGAGGTTTATTCAGTGCCGACAAAACCAGCTGGCACCCTGTACCGCGGCCGTGAAGGCATGTGGTCTTGGGTGGTACACCGGATTACCGGTGTCGTGATTTTCTTCTTCTTGTTGGTGCACGTCCTCGACACCTCGCTCGTGCGGGTGTCCCCCGACGTGTACACCGCCGTCATCGGCGAATACAAGAACCCGCTCATGGCCCTCGGAGAGACCGGCCTCGTCGCCGCGATCCTCTTCCACGCCTTCAACGGCCTCCGCGTGATCCTCGTGGACTTTTGGAAGAGCGGCCCGAAGTACCAGCGCCAGATGCTCTGGACGGTCGTCGTCATCTGGGTCATCGCGTTCGCGGGCTTCGCCATCCGCCACCTCTCACTCTCGCTGGGAGCCCACTGACATGAGCACAGCACCTGAAATCCGCGCGCCGCGCACTACCTCCGCCACCGGACGCATCGCCCCGCAGTACAAGCGCTCGGGCGGCTCCAAGAGCCAGTTCGAGATGCTTGCGTGGCTGTTCATGCGCCTCTCCGGCGTGGTCCTCGTGGTCCTCATCTTCGGCCACCTCACGGTGAACCTGCTGCTGGGCCAGGGTGTCCACGGCATCGACTTCGGCTTCGTGGCGGGCAAGTGGGCCGATCCGTTCTGGCAGGTCTGGGACCTCGCGATGCTCTGGCTTGCGATGCTCCACGGCACGAACGGCGTCCGCACGATCATCAACGACTACGCCGAACGCGACTCCGTCCGCTTCTGGCTGAAGATGGTCCTGTTCGCGGCGAGCGCCGTCATCGTCATCCTCGGCACGCTCGTGATCTTCACGTTCGATCCGTGTCCGCATGGGATCACGACCGGACTCCCCGACTTCTGCCCCGCGGCGTAACCCCCTGAAAGAGAGCATCTAAGCATGCAGGTCCACAAATACGATGTGGTGATCGTCGGCGCCGGTGGCGCCGGCATGCGGGCGGCGATCGAGTCCGGCCAACGGGCCCGTACCGCCGTGCTGACCAAGCTGTACCCCACCCGGTCGCACACGGGAGCCGCCCAGGGCGGCATGTGCGCGGCACTCGCCAACGTCGAGGAAGACAACTGGGAGTGGCACACGTTCGACACCGTCAAGGGCGGCGACTACCTCGTCGACCAGGACGCCGCGGAGGTCATGGCCAAGGAGGCCATTGACGCCGTACTGGACCTTGAGAAGATGGGCCTGCCGTTCAACCGGACCCCCGAGGGCCGGATCGACCAGCGCCGCTTCGGCGGGCACACCCGTGACCACGGCAAGGCGCCCGTGCGGCGCGCGTGCTACGCCGCTGACCGCACCGGTCACATGATCCTCCAGACGCTTTACCAGAACTGCGTCAAGCACAACGTCGAGTTCTACAACGAGTACTACGTGCTCGACCTGCTCGTGGTCGAAGAGGACGCAACCCGCGCGGACGGCACCCCCTTCAAGCAGAAGCGCGTGGCCGGCGTCGTGAGCTACGACCTCGCCTCGGGTGAGCTCCACGTCTTCCAGGCGAAGTCCGTCATCTTCGCAACGGGCGGTGCAGGCAAGGTCTTCAAGACCACCTCGAACGCCCACACCCTGACGGGCGACGGCATGGGCATCGCGTTCCGCCGGGGAATCCCGCTCGAGGACATGGAGTTCATCCAGTTCCACCCGACGGGCCTCGCGGGCCTCGGCATCCTCCTCTCGGAAGCCGCCCGTGGCGAAGGCGCGATCCTGCGCAACTCCGAGGGTGAGCGCTTCATGGAGCGCTACGCGCCGACCATCAAGGACCTCGCGCCGCGCGACATCGTGGCCCGTTCGATGGCCAATGAGGTCCGTGAGGGCCGCGGCGCGGGGCCGAACAAGGACTACGTGCTCCTCGACCTGACGCACCTCGAGCCCGCGCACATCGACGCGAAGCTCCCGGACATCACCGAGTTCGCCCGCACGTACCTCGGCGTCGAGCCCTACACGGAGCCGGTCCCGGTGTTCCCGACAGCGCACTACATCATGGGCGGCGTGCCGACCAACATCAAGGGCGAGGTCCTCCAGGACAACGACACGATCATCCCGGGCCTGTACGCCGCGGGCGAGGTCGCGTGCGTGTCGGTCCACGGCTCCAACCGCCTCGGCACCAACTCGCTGCTCGACATCAACGTCTTCGGCAAGCGCTCCGGCATCAACGCCGCCGAGTACGCCAAGACCGCCGAGTATGTCGAGATCCCTGAGGACCCGGCTGCCGAGACCGTCGCCCTGCTCGACGCAGTCCGCACCGCCTCCGGCACCGAGCGGATCGCCGCGATCCGCTCGGACCTGCAGGAGACCATGGACGCGAACATGCAGGTGTTCCGCACTGCCGACTCGATCGCCCAGGCGCTCTCCGACATCGCGACGCTGCGCGAGCGCTACAGGAACATCAGCATCCAGGACAAGGGCAAGCGCTTCAACCTCGATCTCCTCGAGGCCGTGGAGCTCGGCTTCCTCCTGGACCTCGCCGAGGCCATGACCGTTGCGGCCCTGCACCGCAAGGAGTCTCGCGGTGGCCACTACCGCGAGGACTTCCCAGACCGCGACGACGCCAACTGGATGAAGCACACCATGCTCTACAAGGACGACGCCGCGGAAACCGAAGGCATCAAGGGCCTCCGCTTCGGCACGAAGCCCGTGATCTTCACCCGTTACGAGCCGATGGAGCGTAAGTACTGATGAGTGCCCCAACCGTAGAGCCCGCCTCCAAGGTCGAGCTGCCCGCAAGCGTGGGCGGCGGGGGCGAGATCCCCACGTTCGACGTGACGCTCCGTGTGCGCCGCTACGACCCCGAGGTCTCCGAGGAGTCCTCGTGGGAAGAGTTCAAGCTCACCATGTACGGGACGGACCGTGTGCTCGACGCGCTGCACAAGGTCAAGTGGGAGCAGGACGGATCGCTCTCGTTCCGCCGCTCGTGTGCACACGGCGTGTGCGGCTCGGATGCCATGCGCATCAACGGCCGCAACCGTCTGGCCTGCAAGACGCTCCTCAAGGACCTCGACACGTCCAAGCCGATCCTGGTGGAGCCCATCAAGGGCCTCCCGGTCGAGAAGGACCTGATCGTGGACATGGAGCCCTTCTTCCAGTCCTACCGCGAGATCATGCCGTTCCTCATCTCCAAGGGCCACGAGCCGACCAAGGAGCGCCTGCAGTCCGCCGAGGAGCGCGAGCGGTTCGACGACACGACCAAGTGCATCCTGTGCGCCGCGTGCACGTCGTCCTGCCCGGTGTTCTGGACGGACGGGCAGTACTTCGGCCCGGCCGCGATCGTCAACGCGCACCGCTTCATCTTCGACTCGCGCGACGATGCCGGTGATATGCGCCTCGAGATCCTCAATGACAAGGAAGGCGTGTGGCGCTGCCGCACGACCTTCAACTGCACCGAGGCATGCCCCCGCGGCATTCAGGTGACGCAGGCGATCGCCGAGGTCAAGCAGGCCATCCTGACCCGCAAGGTCTGATACGGTCCTGACCACGCTCGGAAGGGGGCGCCGCTCATGCGAGCGGCGCCCCCTTCGGCGTCCCCAACGGGGCGGGGGTCTACGGCACGTCAGCCGGTGGGGACCTCGTCCTTGCGACGCCGCAGGCTGCCGAGCCACGCGAAGGGACCCGATGCTCGACGGCGACCCTCGCCCGGCGCCTGCCGCGCGCCGTCGTGCGTGGCCGGCACTGCCACCGGGGCTGATGCGTTCGGGGAGGACCCATGCAGGGCCGACTCGTGCTGGGTCTGGGACCTGGCGTTCGCACGGGTGAGCGCAGCCGAGGGACGCGCCACGTGGTGCGCCGATCCGAAGGATTCAACGCGCTTCGGGGTTGCGGCGGCGAGGTCCGCCTCACGGATCGCGCTCCACGCCGCGGAGACGAGATACACCTGGCTCACGAGGTTGAACCAGATGAGCAGGCCGATGATGATCGCGAAGGGTGCCAGGAGCGGGTTCGCGCCGGCCCTCGCGAGGAGCTGCGTGCTGAAGGCCTGGAGCACCGATGACCCGATCCCCGCGAGGAGCGTCCCCTCGAAGAGCGCGCGGCGGCTGAGCTTGAGGCCGCCCGCGAGCCGGAAGAGGATGAGCGCCGTGAGCACGTTGAGCACGAGCGGAATGAGGAGGCCGATCAGCCACCCGACCGGGGCGACGAATGCGCCGTCGATCCCCAGCAGGCCGGCGAGGAAATGCACGGCCGAGGTGAACGCAACACTCACTGCGGAGGTCAGCACGAGCAGGACGCCCAGGAGCAGGAGCGTTCCGATATCGCGGACCTTGACAATGATGGGGTTGCCCTTGAGCGGAGGGACGCCCACCACGCCGCGCAGCCCGTCCCGCAGGCTCGTGATCCAGCCCAGTGAGGAGAACAGGGTCACGAGGATCGCGATGACGGCCGTGACCCCGATACCCGTGGGGTTCAGCAGGGTCTTGGGGTCGACGAGCCCGTCCGAGCCGTCTACCTTCAGGAGGCCGGGCGCGGCCTTCGCGACGCTGTGCACCACTTGGTCGACGAGATCAGGGTTCCCGGCCAGGACGAGCGCGGCCAAGGAGAAGCCCGTGGCCAGAAGCCCGAAGATCGAGAAGAACATATTGAAGCCGATGCCGGCACTCATGAGCGGACCGTGCTGGAGACTGTAGTGAGTCCACGCGCGCATGGGCCGGAAGGCCTTGAGCCTGGCCACGAGCCACAGGAGTGCGGCCAGCGCGGTCTTCGGCAGGCTTCCATCACGGCGGGCCCGGCCGAGCGCCTGCCGCTTGTGGATCACCTCGAGCTTGAGCAGCGCCCGTTCTGTGGGCAGGGGCGGTTCGTCGTCGCGCCTAGCCTTCGTGCTTCCCTTCGCGGGGAACTTCCGGTCGCGTACCAAAGTCAAGCTCTTCCTTCAGCTGCCATAACCCGTCGGAATCGTGCTCGTACAGGCCCATGCTAGCCACAGTGAAGGACTCGCTGTAGGACTTCAGCGCATTCTGCGCCTCGTCCAGCCGCTCTGGCTGGAGATCATGCGCCACCGTGACGTGCGGGTGGTAGGGGAACTGGAGGGCGCGTGCGAGCGGCCCCTTCTGCAATTCGCGGTGGAGCCGCACGCACTCGTCGAAGCCCTCGGCCACGTTGACGTACACGACCGGGGAGACCGGGCGGAACGACCCCGTGCCCTGCAGTCTCACCCTGAAGGGGTGCATACGGGACGCCACGGCGCGCACGTGCCGCTCGGTGGCCTCCCAGTCGTCGGTCTCCGTCGTTGTCACGAGGGTGATGTGCGCGGGGATGAGGTCGGCGAGGCTGTCACCGAAGGATTCGCGCCATCCCCGCAGGTCCTCGGCGATCCGGTCGGGAAACTCGAGAATCACGCCGACAAGCGGGCTCCCCGACGGCGCAGCCGCCTCCGGACTCGCCTCTCTCCCGTCCTGAAGCTCAGGCATGGCCTCAGGCGAAGGTCGCCGCCGCCGGCGGGAGGAACCCGACGCGCTCATAGACGTCCGCTAGGGTCTTCGATGCGATCTCGCGGGCCTTCGCGGCGCCCCGCGCGAGGAGGCGGTCGAGCTCGGCGGGGTCCTCGAGGAGCTCCTCGGTGCGGGCCTTGATCGGCGCCACCACGTCCACGACGGTCTGAGCGACGTCCGCCTTGAGGTGGCCGTACATCTTGCCCTCATAGGAGGCCACGAGCTCGTCCATGTCCTGCCCGGTGATCGTCGCCATGATCGTGAGCAGGTTCGACACGCCGGGCTTCGTCTCACGGTCGAACCGTACGACCGTCTCGGTGTCCGTCACCGCGGACTTGACCTTCTTGGCCGTGGCCTTCGGATCGTCGAGGAGGTTGATGAGACCGTTGGGCGATTCAGCCGACTTCGACATCTTCGCCGTCGGGTTCTGGAGGTCGTAGATCTTCGCGGACGATGGCGGGATGAGCGCCTCGGGGACCGTGAATGCCTCGCCGAACCGGGTGTTGAACCGGTGCGCAAGCGTGCGCGCGAGCTCGAGGTGCTGGCGCTGGTCCTCCCCCACGGGAACCCCATAGGGCTTGTAGAGCAGGATGTCCGCGGCCATGAGCATCGGATACATGAACAGGCCTGCGCTCGTCGAGTCCTGGCCGTAGCGGGCCGACTTGTCCTTGAACTGCGTCATCCGGGCGGCCTCGCCGAAGCCCGTGATGCAGGCGAGGACCCACGCGAGTTCAGCGTGCTCGGGCACGTGGGACTGGACGAACAGGGCGGACTTCTCGATGTCGATCCCACCGGCGATGTACTGTGCCGCGGTGAGGCGCGTACGATGCCTAAGCTCGGCGGGATCGGTCTGGACCGTGATGGCGTGCAGGTCCGGGATGAAGTAGAAGCACTCGTAGTCGTCCTGGAGGCGGACCCAGTTGACGAGCGCGCCGAGGTAGTTGCCGAGGTGGAGCGAATCACCCGAGGGCTGCATGCCCGAGAGGAGACGCTGGCGGGAAGTGGGGGCAGTGGAGGTCATAGGTAGGTGCTTCCGGGTCTAAAAGCGTGTAGTCGACATCTGGAGCTTGTCATCGATATCTGGAGCTTGTCATCGATATCTAGAGCTTGTAATCGATAACGAGAGGGGCATGGTCGGACCATCGGGTGTCCCAGGCGGTCGCCCGATCCACGACGGCGTTGCGCGCCACCGCGCCGAGGCCCGGCGTCGCCATCTGGTAGTCGATGCGCCATCCCGCGTCGTTGTCGAATGCCTTGCCGCGCTGCGACCACCACGTGTACGGTCCGTCGATCGGGCCCGCGAGCTCGCGGTGGACGTCCTTCCAGCCGATTTCGTTGCCGAAGAACCGATCGAAGTAGACGCGTTCCTCGGGGAGGAAGCCGGCACGCTTCTGGTTGGCCTTCCAGTTGCGGATGTCGAGCTCGGTGTGGCCCACGTTCAGGTCGCCCACGACGAGCGCGTAGTCGGAGTGCTCGGCGAGCTCCGGTAGGCGCTTGAGCATGACGTCCAGGAACCGGTACTTGTCCTCCTGCTTCGGGGTCCCAGCCTCGCCGGAATGCACATAGGCGCTGACCACGGTGAGCTGCCTACCGCCGTCGAGCGCGAAATCCGCCTCGATCCAGCGGCCCGCCGTGGCGAAGTAATCGTCGCCGATACCGACGCGCGTCGCCGTGGGTACCTGGCGCGAGGCGATCGCAACCCCTGCACGGCCCTTCGCGTCGGCCTCGGCGTGCAGCACGCTCCACCCCTCGAAGTACTCGTGCACGATCTCGTCCGGGGCACGGACCTCCTGCAGGCACAGAATGTCGACCCCGCGCGGCGCAAGCCACTCCTGCATGCCCTTGCGCCACGAGGCCCGCAGGCCGTTGACGTTGACAGTCGCGATGCGCAGGGCCCCGTCCTTGGGGGCCGCTTCGGGAGAAGTCACCTAGCCACTCTACCCCTCGTCGATGACCGTCCCGGAGACGGGTGCGGAGTCGTCGGGGCGAAGCATGTCACGGGCGTTGGCCGCGGTGATCTGGATGGTTTCGAGGGCTCGGGCCACCTGCTCGTCGTCCTTGCCGAGGTTGTCCCGGACCACCCGTTCCTGGACTTGGATGATCTTGAAGGAGTGGTCGAGCTTGAGGTCGCGGACGTCGTCGACCGAGCGGGCCTCACTGGCCGCTGTGCCCGACACCGAGGGCGCTCGGCCGCCGAACTGCCCCGCCATGCGCTCGAAGCGTTCCTGGGCCTTGCGGCCCGCGCTGCGCACCGTGGTGAACACGAACACGGCGAAGACGAGCCAGCCGAACGAGATGACGGCCACGATCCAGCCGATCACCTGGCTCTGGTTGGCCGCGAAGACCACCGCCACGAGAAACGCGAGCACGAGCACCGAGAGGCCGAGCGCGCCGACCCTGAAGCCGCCTCCTCGGCGAGACCCCGGCGCGGCGTCGGGCTGCTGGGACGGGTTCTGGTGGCCGAGACTCTGCATGCCCTCCATTGTCCCAGACCGACGGCGGCCCCCCGCACCCACCCAGATCACCCCCTGCACCGCCCCGAGGTCACCCCGTGTGGGCACGAAGTCACCCGTCCTGGGCGCGAAGTCACCCCCTGTGGGCGCGAAGTCACCCGTCCTGGGCGCGAAGTCACCCCCTGTGGGCGCGAAGTCACCCGTCCTGGGCGCGAAGTCACCCCCTGTGGGCGCGAAGTCACCCGTCCTGGGCGCGAAGTCACCCCCTGTGGGCGCGAAGTCACCCGTCCTGGGCGCGAAGTCACCCCCTGTGGGCGCGAAGTCACCCCGTGTGGGAGCGAGATCGCCCCCTGCTCCCCGCATCAACGTCTTTACATCCGATATCGCGAGCAGCGCAAGGCACGAGTAGACCTGATCGGCAGGCGACGCCCACCGTGCCTGGCATGCGGGCCGTCAGACGGCGTGACCTCGGCGCCACACGGGGTGACCTCGGCGGATGGGTAGTCAGCGGAGGAACAGGGACCTCAATCGTCGGGTCGTGAAGGAGACACCCACGAGGATCATCGCCGCGTAGTACAGCAGATGGACCCAGGTTGCCGGGCTGAACACACCGATGCTGATCTGCCGCATGAGCTCCACTCCATGCCATAGAGGGAACGCCTGCACGATCCACTGCACCGGCAGCGGATACACCGAGAGCGGGTAGAACGTGGCCGAGAACAGGAACATCGGCAGCATGAAGAACGTGATCATGTCCATCTGCTGGAACGTCTTCATGTAGCTCGTCACGGCCATGCCGAACGAGGCGAAGCCGAAGGCGACCATCACCGACGCCGGCACGAGCAGAAGCGCCCACGGCGTGGTGACGAGGCCCATGAGCGCCATGACACCCGTGAATCCGAGCGCATAGAGGAACCCGCGGAAGAGCGCCATGACGATCTCGCCCATGGCGATGTCCAGCGGGCCGAGGGACGTATAGAGCATGCCCTGGTAGATCTTGCCGAAGTGCATCTTGAAGAACACGTTCCATGTCGAGTCGTAGATGGCTCCGTTCATCGCTGACACAGCGAGGAGCGCTGGCGCGATGTACGCCGCGTAGGAGATCTGCGCCCCGCCGGGCCCCTCGACCGCACCCACGAGGCTCCCGAGCCCAATCCCCATCGACAGCAGGTAGAAGACCGGCTCGAAGAACCCGGAGACGAGGATGATCCAGTTCTGGCTCTTGATAACGCGGAATCCGCGCTCGACGACGGCCTGCGTGTTCCCGGAGTACAGGGCCCCGAATGGGCGGCGGCTCGGGGCGATCGCGTAGTCGTCGTCGGTCAGGACGCTCACTTGCCCATCCTCTTCGTATAGTTCCGCCGCGCCCACCAAATGCCGACACCCCACAGCACCGCGAGGTAGAGCACATGCACGACGACGAGCCAGCCCGGTTCCGCAAGCCCGTAGGAGACGATCCGGCCGAGCTGGTTCCCGTGCCACAGGGGCGAGATCCAGCCGATCCACTGCATGCCGATCGGCATGGTGGCCAGTGGATAGAACGTCGCGGAGAACAGGAAGAGCGGCATCACGATGAAGCGCTGGATCATCGAGAACTGGAAGTTCTCCTTCTCGATGTGGGCCGAGTACGCCATGAGCGGCGCCCCGAACGCCATCCCCGTGAGCACCCCGAGAGGCACGAGCAGCCAGGACCACGGCCCGGGGGCCGCGCCGAACAGGAGCATGATGAAGAAGAACACAAGGCTCTGGATAAGCAACCGCACCCCTACCGCCATGATGTGGCCGGCGGCGAGCTGGCCCGGGACGAGCGGCGTGACGTGCGGCCCGTAGTAGATCCGGCGCCACTTGAATCCGTCCATGACGGGGAACATCATCTCGTTCGCGCTCGTCATCACGGCGCTCGACACCAGCAGTGCCGGGGCTGCGAACGCGAGGTACCCCACGCCGTCGAACGCGCCGTGTGCCGCCGCGCCCTGCCCGGAGGAGCTGCGGTCCACGATCGAGGCGAGGCCCACCCCCATCGAGAAGAGGTACAGGAGCGGATTGCCGACGCTCGTGACGATGATCGTGACGAGGTAGGCGCGCATGCTGCGGAGCATGTGTTCGGCGAAGTAGAACGAGCCCCAGCGGCGCGCCTTCGCGGCGGAGACCTCGGGGGTGTGCGCTGACAACAGCCTCCTAGGTTTCGCCCGCCGCGACGTCTCAGTCAACGAGGGACCTTCCCGTCAACCGCAGGAAGACGTCCTCGAGCGAGGCCCGGCGGACGAGGGACGTGATCGGATGCAGGCCGCGGGAGCGGATCTGCTCAAGGGACGCCTCGCCGTCCTCCGTGTAGACCAGCACACGGTCCGGAAGGGCCTCGATGCGATGCCCGACCCCGTCGAGCTCGCCCACGACGGCGGCGTTCCGCTCCGCGCCGAACCGCACCTCGAGCACCTCCCGGCTCGAGTGCTGCCGGATGAGCGCGGACGGAGACCCCTCGGCCATGATCCGGCCCTTGTCGACCACGATGAGCCGATCGCACAGCTGCTCGGCCTCGTCCATGTAATGGGTCGTGAGGACCAGAGTGACGCCCTGTTCCTTGAGGCGGAACAGCCGGTCCCACAACACGTGCCGCGCCTGCGGGTCCAGCCCCGTGGTCGGCTCGTCGAGGAGCAGTATCTTGGGGTCGTTGACGAGCGATCTGGCAATCGTGAGGCGGCGCTTCATGCCGCCCGAGAGCGAATCGACCTTGGCCCCGGCCTTGTCCTCGAGCTGGGCGAAGGCGAGCAGCTCGTCCGCACGCTGCCTGAGGTAGCTCATGGGCAGTCCGAAGTACCGGCCGTAGACGATGAGGTTGTCGCGGACGCGGAGCTCCTCGTCGAGGTTGTCCTGCTGGGGCACTACGCCGAGATGCGCCCGGACCTCGGGGCCCTGCTCCTCGGGGTCGAGGCCCATGATGGTCAGGCGGCCGGACGTGCGCTGGGTGACGCCGCCGATCATCCGCATCGTTGTCGACTTGCCAGCGCCATTGGGTCCGAGGAGGCCGAAGGACTCGCCAGCCGGGACGTCGAAGGTGATGCCGTCCACGGCATTGGACTCCCCATACGTCTTGACGAGGTCCTCCGCCGCAATGACGGTTCTGCGAGCTGCCTCATTCACGGCTGGCCCCCTGGCAGGTGCTGAAGCGGAGTGTGACACAGATTGCACCCTAGTACGGGGGTCCCACATCCGCAACGAATCTTTCACAACGGGATGACAGCTCTCGTTAAGTTTCCCCGCCAAGCCGAGGCGCCATCCGCGCGAACGGTTCCTTCGGGATGAAATCCCTCAGCGCCCGGGCGCGCCGGGTGGCGTGCTGAGGTCACCGTCGTGGCGCCCACCGAGCGTCCTCTCCGCCGCTCCGTCTCCCCCGCCGTCTCGGCGTTCCTCGCCGAGCGGCACGGGCTCGACGGCGTCCGGCTCGAGCTTGGCGCGGCCGTAGACGGGGACAACGGCGGCATCACGGTCGACGGCGCCCTGCGCACCTCCGACCCCCGCGTGTTCGCGATCGGCGACTGCGCGAGCTTCCCGAGCGAGCACGCGGGCCACCGAGTGCGCCTCGAGTCCGTCCAGAACGCGACCGATCAGGGCCGACACCTCGCCGCGGTGCTCCTCGGGCAGGATCTCGGCGAGTACCGGGAGCTTCCCTGGTTCTGGACCCATCAGGGACGCACCAAGGTGCAGATCGCCGGGATCGGCAGGCCCAGCGCGCACCGCATAGTCCGGGGCGACCGCTCGTCGGGGAAGTTCTCCGTCTTCTCCTTCGACGGGGCCCACCCGGGCGCGGCGCTCCTCCCTGTCGAGAGCGTGAACAGTCCAGGCGACCATCTGGCCGCCCGCAGGATCCTCGAGGCCGGCCGGACGCCGTCGCCCGCTGATCTGGCGGACCCGTCTTTCGACCTGAAGGCCTATTCGCGGTTCGTGCCGCTTCCCGCATGAGGCGACGTCCCCTTGGTAGCCGGCCCGGCGGCGTCGTGCGTCCTGCCGGGCTGCACCGCGTGCCCGTAGCAGCCGAGCTTCTCGACTGCGTAATCGAGCAGCGCGGCAGCCCGCGGGGTGAGAGCCATGTCCTCTGGCCAGATGGCGACGACGTGCGAGGCTGTCGCGGACGGATCGAGCGGGCGCACCGCGACAGGCCGGCCCTCGACGCTGACCGGAAGCACGTTGGGTCGGGACATGAGCAAGCCGTAGCCGACGCCGCGGCCCACGAGGGCCTGGACGAGGATGATCTGTGGCACCCGAGCGACGATCCTCGGCTCGAGTCCGCGCGCAGCGAAGGCCTCGACGGTATTGAGTGTGCTGGGGCTCGACTCGTAGTGGATGAGCGGCTCGGCCGCGAGGTCGGCGAGGTCCACCGTGCTACGCGCCGCGAGCGGATGGTCCGGATGCAGGTGCGCCTCGAGTTCCGTCGCATAGATCTCGCGACGGCGGTACCCGGCAGGCAGGAACATGTCGTACACGATGGCGACGTCGAGGCGGCCGGACTCCAGCGCAGGCAGCAGGTCATCGTTGGTCCCCACCGTGATCTCGAGGTCCACTCCGGGATGCCTGAGCGGGAAGCCCTCGAGGAGCTCGGGCACCACACTCGTGGCGAAGCTCGCGAAGCAGCCGAGCTTCACCGGCCCCCGCAGGTCCTCGCCCCGCCGCGCGTCCAGCACGAGTTCCCGGGTGTCCGCCAGGATCCGGCGCGCACGCATCGCGAAGTGCTGGCCCGCGGGTGTCAGGGCCAGCCCGCGTGCCTTGCGGCGCACGCACAGCTGCTCCCCTACCGCCTTCTCAAGCCCGGTGATGGCCTGCGAAAGCGCCGACTCCGAGATGTGCAGATGGACCGCGGCCGCGCTGAGCGTGTCGAAGTCGGGCAGCGCAGCAAACAGCTCGAGCTGCCTCAGGGTCACCTCCGCCATTGCCGCTTCCTTTCGTCGCCACCAACTTCTTAAGTACAGCCGAACTTTATCCGCAATTATCTGACGTTTACACGAGGAAGTGGGGCAGCTCACCATAGAGTCACCGCAGTGCTCCCTACAGCTGGCCCACCGGGCCAACCCAACCGCACCCCCCGCACCCGTGAGGCATCACAGTCGATGCCACTCCGAAGGACAGGCAATGACCACCACTAGAGCCGTGAGCAGCCCGGCCACCCAGCGACGGGTCGCATTCGCGACCATCATCGGCACCACCATCGAGTGGTACGACTTCTTCATCTATGCCACGGGCGCAGGGCTCGTGTTCGCCCAGCTCTTCTTCAAGCCCGCCGGCGAGGACATCGGGCTCCTCCTCTCCTTCGCGACCGTCGGCATCTCGTTCCTGTTCCGCCCGCTCGGCGCATTCCTGGCCGGGCACTTCGGCGACGTGATCGGCCGACGGTCGATGCTCGTCCTCACCCTCATCCTGATGGGCGCATCGACAACCCTCATCGGTGTCCTGCCGACGTTCGCCCAGATCGGCATCGGCGCTCCGATCCTGCTGCTGCTCCTGCGCATCCTCCAGGGCGTCTCAGCAGGGGGCGAGTGGGGCGGCGCCGTCCTCATGGCCGTCGAGCACGCTCCGGCCGACCGCCGAGGCCGCGCGGGCGCCTTCCCACAGCTCGGCGTGCCCCTCGGCATGCTCCTCGCCTCCGGCGTCATGGCGATCATGACGGGTCTCGTCTCCCCCGGAAAGGCGTTCCTCGAGTGGGGCTGGCGCGTTCCGTTCCTCCTGAGCGTCGTGCTCATCGTGGTCGGCTTCCTCGTGCGGCGCTCCGTCGAGGAGAGCCCGGTCTTCGCTGAGATCGCCGAGCGCGGCCAGCAGACCAAGGTCCCGATCGTGGCCCTGTTCCGCAAGCACTGGCACCTCGTGATCCTCGCCGCCCTCGTCTTCGTGGGCAACAACGCGGCCGGCTACATGACGACCGGCGGCTTCCTCCAGGGCTATGCGACGGGCAAGCTCAAGATGGACCCCACAACGGTGCTCCTCGCCGTGACCGTCGCGGCGGCCGTCTGGTTCTTCTCGACCCTCGCCGCAGGCTATCTCGCCGACACGATCGGGCGCAGGAACACCTATCTCATCGGCTTCGCGATCCAGTCGGTCATGGTGTTCGTGGTGTTCTTCTTCGTCAATGCGGGAACCGTCGCCGGTCTCTACACGGGGCTCGTCCTCTTCTCGGTCGGCCTCGGCCTGACGTACGGACCGCAGGCGGCGTGGTACTCCGAGATCTTCCCGGCCTCCGTGCGGTTCTCCGGCGTATCGATCTCCTACGCGATCGGCGCGATCCTCGGCGGCGCGTTCGCGCCGACCATCGCCCAGGCGCTCCTTCAGGCCACCGGCAGCACTGTGTCGATCTCGGTCTACCTGCTCATCGCGACCATCGTGTCCATCGCCGCTGTCCTGATGCTCCGCGACCGCCGCGGCATCCCGCTCGGCCCGGACCACGAGGACGAGCAGGCATCCGGCGCCACGATGTTCGCCCCCAACCTCTCCGCCAAGAAGGTCCAGGCCAAGGCCTGACGGCCCGCCTCAGAAGCTACTGAGGGACAACGTCTGGGGGTCACCTTCTGGGGGTCACGTCATGTGACTTCCAGAACGTGACCCCCAGGACGTGACTCCCGGACGCGCCCCGCTCAAGCGAAACGGGCGCGGGGTCATCCACCGCGGTGGATGACCCCGCAACTCAGGGAGCTGACTCCGCAACGCGGCTTGGTTCAGGCGAGGCCGGCTGCCCGCTCTGCGGCCTCAACCACATTGGTCATGAGGAGCGCCACGGTCATGGGGCCCACGCCGCCGGGGTTGGGTGAAAGGTAGCCGGCAACCTGGGCGACGTCCGGGTGCACGTCGCCGTACACCTTGGACTTGCCGCCCTCGGGGTCGTCCTCGCGGGTCACACCGACATCGAGCACGGCGGCACCGGGCTTGACGTCCTCAGGCTTCACGATGTGCTTCACGCCAGCCCCGGACACGATGACGTCCGCATCACGCAGGTACCGGCCCATGTCCGGGGTGCCGGTGTGGACGATCGTCACCGTCGCGTTGATCTCGCGACGGGTCAGCAGGAGCGGCATCGGCCGTCCGATCGTCACACCGCGGCCGACGACCACCACGTGCTTGCCCTTGAGGTCGTACCCGTTGCGCAGCAGGAGCTCGATGACCCCACGCGGCGTGCAGGGAAGCGGGGTGGTGATCTTCCCGTTGACGTTGAGCACGAGCCGCCCGAGGTTGGTCGGGTGCAGCCCGTCCGCATCCTTGGAGGGGTCGATCCGTGTAAGTAGCGCGTCCGTGTCCAGGTGCTTCGGCAGCGGCAGCTGCACAATGTACCCGTGGCAGGCGGGGTCCGCGTTGAGCTCGTCGAGGAGCGCCTCGACCTGCTCCTGCGTCGCGTCCGCGGGCAGTTCCTTCTGGATCGAGTTCATCCCGATCGCCTCGGACTGCCGGTGCTTCATCCCCACGTACAGTTGCGAGGCGGGGTCGCCGCCCACGAGCACGGTGGCGATCCCGGGGACCACACCCTTGGCTTTGAGCGCGGCGACCCGCTCGGCGAGTTCCACCTTGATGGCCGCCGAGGCGGCTTTCCCGTCGAGGACGACGGCGGTCTGTGCTGGCATCTCCCTGGTCACCATGCCTCGTGGCCCGGGTACAGGGGGAAGTCTTCAGCGAGCCTGTCCACGCGGGCGCGGAGCGCGGCGAGATCAGCGCCGCCCTTGAGCGCCGTCGCGATGATGTCCGCGACCTCCGTGAACTCGACCGCGCCGAAGCCGCGTGTCGCAAGGGCAGGGGTGCCGATGCGCAGGCCCGAGGTGACCATCGGGGGCCTGGGGTCGAACGGGACGGCGTTGCGGTTCACCGTGATACCCACCTCGTGGAGGAGGTCCTCGGCCTGCTGGCCGTCAAGCTTGGAGTCGCGCAGGTCCACGAGGACGAGGTGGACATCGGTGCCGCCCGTGAGGACGGACACCCCGGCGTCGGCCACATCCTTTGCGTTGAGGCGCTCCGCGATGATCTTCGCGCCGTCGAGGACGCGCTGCTGGCGCTCGGCGAACTCGTCGGAGCCCGCGATCTTGAACGCCACGGCCTTCGCGGCGATGACGTGCATGAGCGGGCCGCCCTGCTGGCCGGGGAACACGTTGGAGTTGATCTTCTTGCCGTACTCCTCCTTGGCCAGGATCACGCCCGAGCGAGGTCCGGCAAGGGTCTTGTGCACGGTGGAGGTCACGACATGCGAGTGGGGAACCGGCGACGGGTGGAGGCCGGCCGCGACGAGGCCCGCGAAGTGGGCCATGTCGGTCCAGAGCAAGGCGCCGACCTCATCGGCGATCGAGCGGAACGCCTCGAAGTCGAGGTGGCGCGGGTACGCGGACCAGCCTGCGATGATGACCTGCGGACGCTCGGCGAGGGCCTGTTCGCGCAGCTTGTCCATGTCGACGCGGAAGGTGTCCTGTTCGACCTGGTACGCGGCGACCTGGTACAGCTTCCCGGAGAAGTTCAGCTTCATGCCGTGCGTGAGGTGCCCGCCGTGGGCGAGCGAGAGGCCAAGGATCTTGTCGCCCGGCGTGATCATCGCGGACAGCGCGGCAGCGTTGGCCTGCGCGCCCGAGTGCGGCTGGACATTGGCGTACTCGGCATCGAAGAGGGCCTTGACGCGCTCGATCGCAAGGTTCTCGGCCACGTCGACGTACTCGCAGCCACCGTAGTAGCGCTTGCCGGGGTAGCCCTCGGCGTACTTGTTGGTCAGGACTGAACCCTGCGCCTCCATGACGGAGCGGGGCGCGAAGTTCTCGCTGGCGATCATTTCGAGCGTGTTGCGCTGGCGTCCGAGCTCCTGCTCGAGGACGGCGGCGATCTCCGGATCGACCTCGCTCAGCGGGAGGTTGCTGACGGCGGACACGGTAGGAGTGGCGGGAGTCACGGAATCTCCTGGGGTCGTTGGCTGGGAGGCTACTGGTCAGGCTACCGGCCCCAAGCGCTGCCCGGTACTGCGTGGCAGAGCATGAAGGCACGGCTTCTCGACCCTCGGCCCAGGCGTACGATCCGCGGTGTCCCCTGTGCGCCGCTCCCCGGTGGTGACCCACCCAACGCCAGTTGCGACGTGTCGAGTCTAACCCGGAGCCGGGGAATCCCCGGAACTGTCCGGGCGTTGGATAAAGCAGTTGACACGTCAGACAAAGGAGATGCGGTGGAGACCCTCAAGGCCGTGGTGATCGGTGCCGGGCAGGCTGGCCTCAGCGCTGCGCACTGGCTGGGCCGCCGCGGGCTCACGCCGTGGGAGGACTACGTGGTCCTCGATGCCAACGAGGGCCCCGGCGGAGCGTGGCGGCATCGTTGGGACTCCCTGACCTTCGACGCCGCGCACGGCCTCCACCCCCTCCCCGGCCTCCCGCTCGAGGCTCCGGACCCCAAGGAGCCGGCCTCCGCCGTCGTGCGCCGCTACTACGGTGAGTACGAGCGCGAGTTCGCTCTCCCGGTGGTCCGACCGGTGCGCGTCGCGTCGGTCGGGACGACGGACGACGGCGACCGCTTCCTCGTGCGCGCGGCCGACGGTCGCGCGTGGCTCACCGACACGGTCATCAGCGCGACGGGAACGTGGGACACGCCGTACTGGCCCCACTACCCCGGCCGGGAGGCGTTCCGCGGCCGGCAGCTCCACACCCACGACTTCGTCTCCGCCGAGGAGTTCACCCACCAGCGCATCCTCGTGGTGGGCGGCGGGACGAGCGCCCTGCAGTTCCTCCTCCAACTCCACGACGCCGGCGCCGAGACGGTGTGGTCGACGAGGCGTACGCCGCAGTGGACCGAGGAAGCGTTCGATGCTGACTGGGGCGTCGACGTCGAGCGCCGCGTCAACGAGCGGACGCGCGCCGGCCTCCCTCCGCTGTCCGTCTCCGCCGCGACGGGGCTGCCGCTGGCCGAGCAGTACCTCGCCGGAATCCGCTCGGGGGTGCTCGTCTCGCGCGGTCCGCTCGCCCGCATCACCCCCACGGGGGCCGTCCTGGCCGACGGCACCGAGCTCGAACTCGACGCGATCCTGTGGGCCACCGGCTTCCGTGCCTCGCTCGGGCACCTCGCGCCCCTGCACGTGCGGGAGCCGGGCGGCGGCGTCCTCATGGCCGACGACGGCGTCAGCGTCGTGCGCGAACCTCGCCTGTTCCTGGTCGGCTACGGGGCGAGCGCCTCGACCGTCGGGGCCACCCGCGCCGGGCGCGCCGCGGCGATCGCCGCGGTCCGCAGCCTGCAGCGCGAGGAGGCCGGCGCCGTCGTGCGCTGAAGCCCGCGACGAACCCTGAGCTGAGCCGCGCGTGGGCGGCTCGGTACGCTTGACCCCGTGCAACGGAACACCTTCATCGTGACCCTCTCCTGCCCTGACCGGCCCGGCATTGTGTACGCCGTCTCGGGAGCGCTGCTCGAGGCCGGCTGCAACATCGCCGAGTCGCGCCAGTACGAGAGCCCCGACACGGGGACCTTCTTCATGCGCGTCGAGGTCGAGACGGAGTCCGAGCGGCCCGCGCTCGAGGCTGCGCTCGCGCCAGTCGCCGAGGCGTTCTCGATGCGGCTCGGACTCTTCAACGGCGGCGAGCCGGTGCGCACCCTCATCATGTGCTCCAAGGACGGCCGTACCCTCAACGACCTGCTGTTCCAGCAGCGCGCGGGCACCCTTCCCATCGAGGTGCCGGTGGTCGTCTCCAACCACAGGGACCTCGCGCCGATGGCCGAGTTCTACGGGGTGCCGTTCGTGCATCTGCCCGTCACGTCAGCGACAAAGGCCGAGGCGGAGGCGCGGCTCCTTGCCCTGGTCGAGGAGCATGGGGTTGAGCTCGTGGTGCTCGCACGGTACATGCAGATCCTGTCCGACGATTTGTGCCGGGCACTCGAGGGCCGCGCGATCAACATCCACCACTCGTTCCTGCCCTCGTTCAAGGGAGCCAAGCCGTACCATCAGGCGCATGCACGCGGCGTCAAGATCATCGGGGCCACCGCGCACTACGTCACGGCGGACCTGGACGAGGGACCCATCATCGAGCAGGAGGTCATCCGGGTGGATCACTCTCGGACTCCGGAGCACTTCGTCCAGCTGGGCCGCGACGTCGAGGGCCGCACCCTGAGCCGCGCCGTGCAGTGGCACGCCGAGCACCGGGTGCTCCTCGATGGGCACCGGACGGTCGTCTTCCCCTAGCAGTTGGGCGTTCGCGCCGAAGTCACCCCGTGTGGCGCCCAAGTCACCCCGTGTGGCGCCCAAGTCACCCCGTGTGGCGCCGAAGTCACCCCATCTGGCACCCAAATCACCCCGTCTGGCGCCGAAGTCACCCGGCCCGGCACCCCGTCCAGGACAGCCCGTGCTGGCGCTTGTTCCATCGGGCCGGGCGGACGACGGCGTGTGGCCACGTCGGTGCCATGGCCGCCTGAAGCGACCGATCGCCGTCGTGTGCTACTCGCGACCCGATATCGGCGGCACACCGGGTGACCTCGCGCTCACACCCGGTGACCTCGGCCGCACACGCGATGACCTCGGCCGCACACCCGGTGACCTCGGCCCCACACGGGGTGACCTCGGCGGCATGGTGAGTCAGCGGGGATTGGCCTGCCGGTGGGCACGGGCGAGGTCCACGTAATGCGAGGCATTGCGGTAGAGGCTCGCGACCTCGTCGTCCGTGAGTTCACGTCGCACCTTGGCCGGCACCCCGGCCACGAGGGAGCGAGGAGGCACCTGCGTCCCCTCAAGCACGACGGCGCCGGCCGCGACGAGGGACTCGGCTCCGATCACGGCTCCATTCATGATGGTCGCGCTCATGCCCACGAGGACGTTGTCCCCCACCGTGCATCCGTGCACGACGGCGTTGTGGCCAACTGAAACGCCAGCCCCCACCGTGCAGGGGAAGCCTGCATCCGCGTGCAGGACCACGTTGTCCTGGAGGTTGCTGCCGGCGCCGACGGTGATCGTCGCGGTGTCCGCGCGGACCGAGACGCCGTAGAAGGCACTCGACCGCTCGGCCAGATGCGCGTCGCCGATGATCGACGCGGTCGGCGCCACGAACGCGCTCGGATGGATGTCCGGGGCCACGCCCCCGAACTCGATGACTAGGCTCATGCGCCCAGACTAGTGGCCAGTAGGTAAACGGGGCCCGAAGTCCTCGGTTGCGTTAATTTCTTGACGACAAGCCGTGGGCGGGTAGAAGCTGTAGGGCATGGTCTCCACCCTGCGCTCGATGACGAGCGGCGCCGGCAATCCGGGCTCCCAGTCTGCTCTCCGCAAGCTCAACGAGCAGCGTATCGTGGAGGCCCTCATGGCCGGGC
This sequence comes from Sinomonas sp. P10A9, assembly GCF_041022165.1. Taxonomy (GTDB): domain Bacteria; phylum Actinomycetota; class Actinomycetes; order Actinomycetales; family Micrococcaceae; genus Sinomonas; species Sinomonas puerhi. Next base: position 1,315,960 of record NZ_CP163302.1, on the reverse strand, counting down.
CCGCCACCCAGGCTGAGCTGTCCCGGCACACCGGGCTCTCCACGGCGACCGTCTCCAACATCGTCAAGGTCCTTCACGATGCCAGCGTGGTCGCGACCGAGCCGACGACGAGCTCGGGCCGGCGCGCCCTGAGGGTGCGGCTCAACAGCAACTCGGCGGTCGCCGTCGGCATAGACTTCGGACGCCGGCACCTCCGCGTAGTCCTGGCCAATCTCGCCTACGAGGTGCTCGCCGAGGAGAGCATGAGCCTGCCGCTCGGGCATCAGGCCGACGTGAGCATCACGGCCGCCGTCGACGTCCTCGACCGCCTCATCGCGGAGACCGGCGTGCGCCGCGAGGACATCGTCGGAGTCGGGGCCGGGATCCCCGGGCCGATCGACCACCGGACGGGAACCGTGGTCCAGGGCGCGATCCTCCCGGAATGGGTCGGATTCCAGATCCTCTCCCACCTCGAGGAACGGCTCAGACTCCCGGTTTTCGTAGACAATGACGCCAATCTCGGCGCTCTGAGCGAGATCACGTGGGGCCCGCACAATGGGGTCTCGAACCTCATGTTCGTCAAGATCGGCTCGGGGATCGGAGCCGGCCTCATCCTCGACGGCGCGCTGTTCTACGGGCACGTCGGGGTCACCGGCGAGATCGGCCACATGACCATCTCCGAGCACGGGCTCATGTGCCGCTGCGGCAACCGCGGCTGCCTCGAGACGGTATCCTCGACCACCACGATGTCCGAGCTCCTGAGCCGCGGTGAACCTGAGCCCCTCACCCCCGACGACATCGTGCACCGCGCCCTCGGGGGCTCGCCCGCCGCACTGAGGGTGCTCGACGACGCCGGGCTGGCGACCGGCCGCGCGCTCGGCGCCGTGGCCAATCTGATCAATCCCGAGGTGATCGTCATCGGTGGCCCTCTGGCCGAGCTCGGGGAGCTGCTCCTCGAGCCGATCCGGCGCGGGCTCCTGCGCCATGCCGTGCCGCTCATCGGCGAGACGACGACCGTCGCGATGTCGGCACTCGGCGCCCGCGCGGAGGTCCTCGGCGCCGCCGCGCTCGTGTTCCAGAACGCGGACATCGCACGCCATACCTGAGGCGGAATGGTGACCCGGAAGACAACGATCCGGGTATAGATTGCGTTAAAGCCTTGACGACAAGCCCCGAAGGCTTGTTTACTTTCTACTCAGACGGCGCCGCTCCAAGGCCGCCGGACAATGAAGTTCGTGTTTGATGACCAGGAGGCCAGCGGCACATGGAGCCGAACGAACCTGTGATCCTCGAGATGCGGTCCATCACCAAGGAATTCCCCGGGGTGAAGGCGCTCTCGAATGTGACCCTGAAGGTGAAGGCCGGCGAGATCCACGCGATCTGCGGCGAGAACGGCGCGGGCAAGTCCACGCTCATGAAAGTCCTCTCGGGTGTCTACCCCTACGGGAGCTACTCGGGCGACATCGTCTACCAGTCCCAGACGCAGGAGTTCAAGGACATCCGGGCAAGCGAGGCGGCCGGGATCGTGATCATCCACCAGGAGCTCGCGCTCATCCCCGAGCTGTCCATCATGGAGAACATCTTCCTGGGCAACGAGCCGGCCAAGCGGGGAGTGATCGACTGGAAGGAAGCGCGCAAGCGCTCCATCGAGCTGCTCGCCCGGGTGGGCCTCAAGGACGATCCGGACACGCAGGTCAAGGAGATCGGCGTCGGCAAGCAGCAGCTCGTGGAGATCGCGAAGGCGTTGAACAAGTCGGTCAAGCTCCTCATCCTCGACGAGCCCACTGCCGCGCTGAACGAGGCGGACTCGCAGCATCTGCTCGACCTCATCGTGGGCCTCAAGGGCCGCGGCGTCACGAGCATCATGATCTCCCACAAGCTCAACGAGATCGAGCAGATCGCGGACGAGATCACGATCATCCGCGACGGCAAGTCGATCGAGACCCTCAACGTCAAGCGCGACGGCGTCGACGAGGACAGGATCATCAAGGGCATGGTCGGCCGCACGCTCGAGTCCCGCTTCCCCGACCACACCCCCACGATCGGCGAGGTCCTCTTCGAGGCTAGGAACTGGACCGTCCAGCACCCCGTCATCGCGGACCGCCTCGTCTGCAAGGGCTCCAACTTCTTTGTCCGCAAGGGCGAGATCGTCGGGTTCGCCGGGCTCATGGGCGCCGGCCGCACGGAGCTCGCCCGCAGCATCTTCGGCCATTCCTACGGCAAGTTCCTCGGCGGCCAGACCTTCATGCACGGCAAGGAGGTCAAGATGCACACCGTCGCCCAGGCCATCGACACCGGGCTGGGCTACGTGACCGAGGACCGCAAGACCCTGGGCCTGAACCTGCTGGACGACATCAAGACGACCACCGTCTCGGCAGCGCTGAAGAAGATCACCCGCGGCCTCGTCGTCGACCGCAACCAGGAGTACAAGGTCGCGGAAGAGTACCGGAAGTCGCTGCGGACCAAGACGCCGAACGTCGACGAGGGGGTCGCCAAGCTCTCGGGCGGCAACCAGCAGAAGGTGGTCCTGGCCAAGTGGATGTTCACCGATCCCGAGCTGCTCATCCTCGACGAGCCCACCCGCGGCATCGACGTCGGAGCGAAGTACGAGATCTACGGGATCATCCAGCGCCTCGCGAGCCAGGGCAAGGGCGTGATCGTCATCTCGTCCGAGCTCCCCGAGCTGCTGGGGCTCTCCGACCGCATCTACACGATCTTCGAGGGCGCGATCACCGGCGTCCTGACCAAGGAAGAGGCCACGCAGGAGAGCCTCATGAAGCTCATGACCCAGGCCCGCAAGGCAGCCTGAGAGAACGAAGGACCAATCATGGACGCCCTCAAGAAGCTCTTCGGCGGCAACACCCGCCAATTCGGGATGATCTTCGCCCTCGTGGCCCTGATCGTCCTGTTCCAGATCCTCACCGGCGGGCTCACGCTCACCCCGGACAACGTCATCAACCTCTTCAACGGCAACTCGTACATCCTCATCCTCGCGATCGGCATGGTCCTCGTGATCATCGCGGGCCACATCGACCTCTCCGTCGGCTCGATCGCCGCGGCCGTGGGCATCATCGTGGCCATCACGATGCGCGACTGGCACCTGCCCACGTGGGTCGGGATCGTCCTTGGCCTCGCGATCGGCGCGCTCATCGGCGCGTGGCAGGGCTTCTGGGTGGCCTACGTCGGGATCCCCGCCTTCATCGTCACGCTCGCCGGCATGCTCATCTTCCGCGGTGTGAACCAGTTCATCGGCCAGTCCAACACGGTCCCCGTCCCGACGGACTTCCAGTACATCGGCGCCGGTTACCTGCCCGAGATCGGCCCGAAGCTCGGGTACAACAACCTGACGCTCCTCCTCGGGCTCATCGGGGCCGCGGCCGTCATCTGGTTCGAGGTGCGCGGCCGCCGCCAGGCCAAGGAGCTCGGCGCCGAGGTCCCCGAGCTGTGGGTGAGCATCACGAAGCTCGTGCTCATCTGCGCGGCCATCCTCTACGCGACGTACCTCTTCGCCACAGGCCGCACCGGCACCTCCTTCCCGGTCCCGGGCATCATCCTCGGCGTCCTCGTGCTCATCTACGGCTTCATCTCCGCCAAGACAGTCGTCGGCCGCCACATCTACGCCGTCGGCGGCAACCGGCACGCGGCCGAGCTCTCCGGCGTGCAGTCCAAGAAGGTCAACTTCCTCGTCATGATGAACATGGCAATCCTCGCGGCCCTCGCCGGCATGGTCTTCGTGGCCCGCTCCACCGCCTCCGGCCCGTTCGACGGCACCGGCTGGGAGCTCGACGCAATCGCGGCCGTGTTCATCGGCGGCGCGGCAGTCACCGGCGGCGTCGGCACCGTGATCGGCTCGATCGTTGGAGGCCTCGTCATGGCCGTGCTCAACAACGGACTGCAGCTCCTGGGCATCGGCGCGGACCGCACCGCCATCATCAAGGGCCTCGTACTCCTCGCGGCAGTCGCCTTCGACGTCTACAACAAGTCCCAGGGCAAGCGCTCGATCATCGGCCTCCTCCTGCGCAACAGCTCCAGGAGCGAGCCCTCCCGCCCGGACGAGACCACCAAGACCAGCGAAGTCCTCGCCAAGGAAAGCTGACGACGGCGGCGGCCACGCGCCGTCGCCCATCACCACCCCCGATTTCCCCACAGGAAACCAGAGAAGAACCACAGAAAGCGAACACCATGCGAAAGTTTGGCAAGGCAGGAAAGGCAGCAGCCATTGCTGCGATCGCAGCACTGGCGCTGACCGCCTGCGGTCGCTCGGACAGCGGATCAAGCGGCTCGAGCAGCGGCGCTGCCGGGTTCGCGCAGAACTCCGAGATCGGCGTCGCGCTCCCGCAGAAGACGTCGGAGAACTGGGTCCTCGCCGAGGGCCTCTTCAACGACGGGCTCAAGGGCGCCGGCTTCACCGCGGACGTCCAGTTCGCGAACGGCGGCGTCTCCGAGCAGCAGAACCAGATCTCCGCGATGGTCACGAAGGGCGCCAAGGTCATCATCGTCGGCGCCATCGACGGATCGCAGCTCGGCACCCAGCTCGCCCAGGCGAAGCAGGCAGGCGCCACGGTGATCGCGTACGACCGCCTGCTCCTGAACACCCCGAACGTGGACTACTACGTGGCGTACGACAACTTCAAGGTCGGCGTGCTCCAGGGCCAGGCGCTCCTGGACGGCATGAAGGCCAAGAAGGCCACGGGCCCTTACAACGTCGAGCTCTTCGCCGGCTCCCCGGACGACGCCAATGCGAAGGTGTTCTTCAACGGCGCCATGAGCGTCCTGCAGCCGAAGATCGACGACGGCACACTCAACGTCGTCTCGGGTCAGAAGTCCTTCGACCAGGCCGTGACCCAGGGCTGGAAGGCTGAGAACGCCCAGAAGCGCATGGACACCCTCCTCGCGTCGAGCTACAACGCGAAGACGCTCGACGGCGTGCTCTCCCCGAACGACACCCTTGCCCGCGCCATCATCACCTCGGTGAAGAGCGCTGGCAAGCCGATCCCGGTCGTGACGGGCCAGGATTCCGAGGTCGAGTCGGTCAAGTCGATCATGGCGGGCGAGCAGTACTCGACCATCAACAAGGACACGCGCAACCTCGTGAACAAGGCGATCGACATGGTCAAGAAGCTCCAGGCTGGCCAGACGCCGGACGTCAACGACGACAAGTCATACAACAACGGCACCAAGGTCGTCCCCGCGTTCCTGCTCCCGCCGGTCATCGTCACGAAGGCGAACGCCAAGGACGCCTACGCGAACGATCCGACGCTGAGCAAGCTCACCCAGTAGGACCCTGCACCGAACCACCACGCCAGCCGTCGCCTCTTCCGGAGGCGGCGGCTGGCGTCTTTACAGCCCCAATCCTGCGGACGGACACTGTCACTGCTCTTGGCCCCCGTCAGACCTATCGATTGGACCGGAAATGAAAGCTCGTCGTGCTCTCGCCGTTGTCGCCTTGGTCGGAACCCTGTCGTTGAGCGCCGGATTCGTCAGCAGCGCCCAGGCAGTCAACCCGAGTCTGGACGTGAAGGCCCACGGCCACCTCGACAACGGCAAGGCCCTTCCCCACGTCTCCGGCGGCACGGAGGTGACCTTCGACGAGGAGCGGGCGCTGGGTGCCGATGCGCAGTCTGCGGCGTCCTCCGACCTTCCTCCCGACGCGGCCGTGTCCGCGCTCGGCTGCGCGAACCGGGGCTCCCCCACGAACCGCAGGGTGAACCAGGACTGCACCGCGCGCCGGCAGGCCGAGGAGCAGGTGGCCGTCAACCCCCTCGACCCCACCAACGTCATCGTGGGTCAGAACGACAGCCGCATCGGCTTCAACCACTGCGGCTTCGACTACTCACTGGACCAGGGGGCCACGTTCGGCGACGGGCTCCCTCCGTTCTTCCAGCACCTGAATCCCGGCACGGGCCACACCTACGACGCCGCGAGCGACCCAAACGTGACTTTCAACGGAGCGGGTGTCGCCTGGTACTCCTGCGTGGTCTTCGACGTCAACAGCAACGCCACAGGGCTCCTCGCTGTCCCGTCCACCGCGGCGCTCAAGGGATCGGCCTACGCGAACGTGGGCGCGGGCGCCTCGAAGTTCGTCGTCGCCGAGGCCAACGACGGCCACACCTTCTACGACAAGCAGTTCATGGCTGGCGACCCGCGTACCGGTCAGAAAAGCGTCTACGTCACCTTCACGGTGTTCAACTCCGACCAGAAGTGCTCCACGGGCAACAACCCCGGCGCCTACTGCAGCTCCGAGATCTTCTACTCGAAGTGGGACGCCACGAGCCAGAGGTGGTCCCCGATCGCGAACGTCAGCGGATCCTCCCCCCTGTGCACCGGCGGCAACACATTCGACAAGAAGGCTGCCGCAGATGCGTGCAACTTCGATCAGGGCAGCATGCCTGTGGTCGACCCGAGCGACGGAAGCGTCTTCGTCGTGTGGAGCAACGGCAACACGCCGACCGCGCTCAACCAGCAGCTCGGCCGTCGCATCAACACGGACGGCACGATGGGCCCGGTTGTGAAGGTCGGCCAGGATGATGAGAGCCATGTGGCGCTCTGCGACTTCGGCCGAGGCCCGGAGGAGTGCGTGAAGTCGCTCAACGTGAGGACCAACGACTACCCGGCAGTCGCGGTCGATCCCACGAACCCCAACCACCTCGTCGCGGTCTGGCAGGACAGTCGTCATGCCGCGGACGCGAGCGGGACGTACAACGTCGTGGTCTCGGACAGCACCAACGGCGGCCGGACGTGGACCGACGCGGCGGGCGGGGGCACAGTCCTCGACGGCGTCACCGGGGCAGCACTGTCCCAGCCGTCCGTAGCCGTCACCCGGACGGGCACGACGGCGGTCAGCTTCTACAACGCCAACCCCTACAGCGCCACAGCCGTCGGCGGCGGCACGTTCGGCTACGGGCTGCGCGCCCGCGCGGCGGGTGCCACCAGCTTCTCCGCCTACCGCAGCGTCAGCGACGGTCAGGCGTACCCGAGCCCGCAGGCCAACGCGAGCCAGAGGGGCTTCCTCGGGGACTACTCGAGCATCGCGGCCTCGACGGCGCCCGGCTCGAACCTCGTGCACGCGGTCTGGGCAGACACGCGCAACAGCGGCGCGGCCGGTCCCGACGAGGACGTATTCCTGGCGACGATCACGCCGTAGCCCCGCTCCGCACTGACGACGGCGGCCGTCCCCTCGCCGGGGCGGCCGCCGTCGCGCTGCACTCGCCGCGCTGCGACAGGACCGGTCAGGGCAGCCTGACGGGATGGCTGGTGGCTTCCACGGACACGCGCACGGCCGGGCGGCCCCCGCGGACCGCCCTCAGCGCATTGAGGATGGTCGCGAGGTCCACGGCCTCCTGGAGGAGCGCGCCGGCAACCGCGGGCAGCACACCGGTCAGCGCCACGATCATGAGCCCCACGCTGAGCGCAATGCCCAGCCAGATCGACTGGAGGGCAACGCGGACGGTGTGCTGGGAGATCTCGACGGCGGTCGCCGTCCGCGAGATGTCGTCGACGAGGACAACGGCGTCGGCGGACTCGCTCGCAGCCGTCGAGCCGCGCGCACCCATCGCGATGCCGACATCCGCGGCCGCGAGGACCGGAGCGTCGTTGACGCCGTCGCCGACCATGAGCACGGGCCGAGGCGCCGCCGCCCGCACGATCTCGACCTTGTCCAGCGGCAGCAGCTCGGGCCGCACATCAGAGACCCCCAGCTGGTCGGCGATGCTGCGGGCGGTCCGAGCGCCGTCGCCCGTGAGCATGACCGTGTGCCGCGCACCGAGCTCGGCGAGCCTGGCGAGGGTCGCCTTCGCTTCGGGGCGGGGCAAGTCGCGAAGCACGACGACGCCCGCGAACGCCCGGTCCACTGCCACGTAGACGGCGAGCTCCCCCGGCTCGAGCGGCGGCTCTGCGATCTCGCGCCCGGTCTCAGCGCCCACGAACGCGCGCTTGCCCACGAGGACCCGCTGGTCCTCGAGCTGTGCAAGCACGCCGTTCGTTGCGGCCTCCTCGGCGCCAGACCCTGGAATCAGCTCGGCACCCTGGGCGACGGCCGCCTCGACGATGGATGAGGCGAGCGCGTGAGTGGAGTACTGCTCAGCCGAGGCCGTGAGCGCTAGGAGCTCCGCGGCGTCGAACCCGCGCTCGGGGCGGACTGAGACGAGCTCGGGACGACCACGGGTGAGCGTTCCCGTCTTGTCGAACGCGGCGGTCTTGACCCGCGAGAGCAGCTCGAGGACGGCGCCACCCTTGACGATCACCCCGTTCTTCGCCGCGCGGCTCATGCCGCCCATGAACGCCACGGGGGCTGCGATGAGCAGCGGGCAAGGGGTCGCGACGACGAGCACCTCGGCGAACCGCCGTGGGTCGCCGGAGAGCCACCAGCCCACGGCTGCGAGCGCGAGCGAGAAGGCTGTGAACGGGACGGCATACCGGTCGGCGAGGCGCACCACCGGGGCGCGGCTAGCGGAAGCCTCGCGCACGAGAGCCACGATCTGGGAGAACTGGCTGTCCGCGGCCGTCGCGCTCGCACGGAGCAGCGCCGCCGTCGTGCTGTTGACCGAGCCGGAGAGGACCTTCTCCCCCGCCTCGCGATCCACGGGGAGGCTCTCCCCAGTGAGCGAGGACTCGTCGAACGAGGCCGCCCCAGATTCCAGCACGCCGTCAACAGGGACCACCTCGGAGGGACGGACCACGAGGAGGTCACCGGGGGCCACATCCTCGAGCGGCACGTCCTCCACGGTGCCGTCCGCGAGGCGTCGGTGTGCGGTGCGCGGCACCCGGTCCAGAAGAGCCGTGAGCTCCCGCTTCGCGCGCCCCGCGGCGTAGTCCTCAAGCGCCTCACCGCCCGAGAGCATGAGCACGATGATCACCGCAGCGACGTACTCCCCTACGAGCAGGGTCGCGACGATCGCCGTGACAGCGAGGAGGTCGAGTCCCCAATGCCCCCGAAGGATCTCCCGCACCATTCCCACGAACGTCCAGGCCGCCACGCCTCCCGCGAAGATGCTGGCCACGAGCTGCGCGGCCTCGCCCTGCCCGATCCCGGCCAGGAGCAGCGAGAGCGCGAGGACGATGATGGCGGCGATGACGAGCGGATAGGCGCGCACGAGACGGAGGATCCCCATGGTCCGATCCTGCCCGTCCTGCCACGCGCCGTCCAGCGAGGGCAGGCTCGCCTCACGCAACCCTCCGTTCCTCGCATCGGCATGGTGTCGCCAGGGGCGTGGAAGGATGGGCGCATGACGCGTCACATCCAGCGCCCGTGGCTCTCACTGCAGCCGTCCGATGACCCGCTCGAGCCGACGGGCCGCACGGTCCGCTGGGGCGTCGTGGCGACGGGCGGCATCGCCCGGACCGTGACGCGCGACCTGTCCCTCCTGCCCGATGCCTCCCTGCATGCTGTGAGCTCGAGGCACCACGAGACCGCCCTCGCCTTCGCCCGCGAATTCGGTGCGGCCCACACGTACGCCGATCAGGGGGCGACTCCGGGGTACGCGCAGCTGGTGCAGGACCCTGATATCGACGTCGTCTACGTCGCCACTCCGCACGGACAGCACTTCGAGGTGGCGAAGGCAGCGCTCGAGGCCGGGAAGAACGTGCTCGTCGAGAAGGCCTTTACCGTCAACGCCCATGAGGCGCAGGCGCTCGTGGACCTCGCCTCGGCGCGGGGCCTCTTCCTCATGGAGGCCGTGTGGAGCAGGTTCGTGCCGGGCATGCTCAGGGCGCTGGACATCATCGAATCTGGCGATCTTGGCGAGATCCAATGGGTCTCCGCTGATCTGGGCTTCCCGGCGCCCAAGGACCCGCAGAGCCGCATCTGGGACGTGTCCGCAGGCGGCGGGGCGCTGCTGGACCTGACCGTGTATCCGCTCCTGTGGGCCGTGGGTGCGCTCGGCTTCCCCGACTCCCTGACGGCCGTCGGGAGCCTCAACGAGGATGGCGTGGACGAGCAGAATGCCCTCACCCTCTCGTACAGCGGCGGGCAGCTCGCGACCCTCATCTCCTCGTTCGTCGCCCACGGGCCCCGAACCGCCACGGTGGCCGGCACCGAGGGAGTCCTCACGAGCGTCGGCAGCATCAACAACCCCACGGAGCTCGTGGTGCGCCGCGGATGGGACCCGGCGCGGACCGAGACGATTGACGTAGTGGGCCGGGGCTACGTGTACGAGCTGCGGGAGGTGGTGCGCTGCATCCAGCAGGGCGTCGTCGAGAGCCCCACCATGCCATGGAAGCACACAGTGGACACGATGCGCCTCTTCGACGGCGTGCGGCGGCAGCTCGGCATCCGCTACCCGAACGACGAAATCCACTGACAAAGTCCTCCAGCTCTGGACCCGAACTCGGAGCGCGCCTAGCATGAGGCTTGAACAGCCCGCCGCGGGGCGGCGGCTTGCCTTGGGGAGGAGGGAACCCATGCGCATTGGTGGACGCTGGCGCGCACGCGCCCTCACCGTTGCCCGCCACGCGGCCGCGGCCGCTGGCCTCGGAGCCGCTTGGATTCTCCTTTCGGGCGCCCCAGCGAACGCCGCCATTCCCTCCCCAGGAGACCTCGTGGGCGGCATCGTTGCGCCCGCACCCTCGGCCACCGCCTCAGGACCCATGAGCTCGGTACCTGCCACGACGGCGGCGCTCGCCTCGGATCCGGGCGGCACCCTCGCGGGCCTCACGGGCACGACGACGTCGACGGCCACCTCGCTTGCCGGGGCCGCGCCCACGGCCGTGGCGCCACTCACCGGTGGACCGGCCTCACCCCTCGCGCCAGTGATCACGCCCGTCGTGGAGGGCACCACGAGCTTGGCCGTAGAAGCGGTGGGAGCTGTCGGAGGCACGGTGGGCTCGGTTGCCCAAGGAACAGGGGACGCGCTCGCCCCAGTCGCACAGCCCGTGGGTCAAGTCCTCGAGACCACGACCGCTCCGGCGCCCGCGCGGCCGGTTCCCGGCCTAGCCGACATCTTCATGGACACTGCACCAGCGGCATCCACGCCTCTTGACCACCCCGGCGGAGACTCACCCGCCGGGGAGCCGATGAGGCAGGACCCGCTCGCGGGCGAAGCTGGGCTGTCCGCGGCCGCAACCGCACGCCCCACTCCCCCGGCAATGGCCGGTGCCTTTGTCCTCGATGGCGCCGCGATGGTCGCTTCAGGCACGGGCAGCGGGTGGCCGGACCTTCCCCGGGATCCCGTCATTGCGCCAGCCCCTGCTCCCACCTCGGGTGAGAGCTCGCCCTCCGGTGCGGGAGGCGGCTCCGGTGCCGCCACCGCCTTGGGCGCGAGCGCTTTCTCGCTCATGCTCCTGAGCCGCGCAGGCGGCCGACTGGGCCACGCGGCCACGCGCCTACCGGCCTCGCCCTCGTTCGATCCCGGGTCGACTCCCGACTAGGAGGGGACAGGTCTGCCCTTGCGCAGACACTCGTTCCCCGGCGCCACAGGCGCCCCCATCACCTCGTCAGGAGAAGAACCATGCACATCTATGTGCGCCGAGCCATGCTCGGAACTCTGGTCGCGGGAGGCCTGCTGGGCCTCGGCCACGCCGCCGCAACTGCGGCCACGACCCCAACCGATCCGCAGTCCGGCGTGATCGTCACCCCGGTAACCGTCAGCTCACTGACCGCCACGACAGATCCCGTCCTCACCCTCACCGCACCCACCACGAGCACTGGCACGGGCGCGGTGACCAGCCCCGGCTCAACCCCGGCAACCGGCGTGGTCGGCGGGTCCACAGGCGCACTCAGCGCCGCCACCAACCCCGCCGTCACCCTCACCGCACCCACCACGCTCACCACGAGCACTGGCACGGGCACGGGGACCGGCCAGGTCGGCGGATCCACAGGCGCACTCAGCGCCGCCACCGACCCCGCCGTCACCCTCACCGCACCCACCACGAGCACTGGCACGGGCGCGGTGACCAGCCCCGGCTCAACCCCGGCAACCGGCGTGGTCGGCGGGTCCACAGGCGCACTCAGCGCAGCCACCGACCCCGCCGTCACCCTCACCGCACCCACCACGCTCACCACGAGCACTGGCACGGGCACGGGGACCGGCCAGGTCGGCGGATCCACAGGCGCACTCAGCGCCGCCACCGACCCCGCCGTCACCCTCACCGCACCCACCACGCTCACCACGAGCACTGGCACCGGCACAGGGACCGGCCAGGTCGGCGGATCCACAGGCGCACTCAGCGCAGCCACCGACCCCGCCGTCACCCTCACCGCACCCACCACGCTCACCACGAGCACTGGCACCGGCACAGGGACCGGCCAGGTCGGCGGGTCCACAGGCGCACTCAGCGCAGCCACCGACCCCGCCGTCACCCTCACCGCACCCACCACGCTCACCACGAGCACTGGCACCGGCACGGGGACCGGCCTGGTTGGCGGCGTCGACGTCGCGACGAACCCGAAGGTGTGCCTCGCGCTGCCGCTTTCCGCGGGCTTCGGCGGACCAGCCGCGATGGTTGCGGGCGACTGCGGCACGACCGGCACTCGTGGCGCCTCGGGTACACCGGGCTCCTCGGGTACACCCGGCACCTCGGGCATGCCCAGCACCTCAGGGATGCCCCGTGCAGCCAGCGCGCCCGGCACTGACGGCGCTCGTGCTGTCTTCGTCGTCTACGTGACACTCGCCCCCGGCGGCAACGCAGGCACGTCTGCAGTGGCTCGACCTCTGGCTGCCTCGTGGACGCCAGCGGCTACGCAGACTCAGGCGTACGCTGCGTCGCAAGCGCAGGCACCGACCCAAGGCGGCGCGGCACCAGAAGCCTGCCTTGCGTCGCTCTCGCAGGAAACGAGCGGCACCATGACGCTCACGTTCACCCTGCTGCTGGCAGCCCTGACCCTGAGCCTCGGCCTCGGAGCCGGCCTCGGGACGGGGTTGGCCCTGAGCCGTCGTCGCGCAAGGGTGTCCGCGACGGCGTAGACCCGTCCGCTGACGGCCAGAAGCTGGCCTATCGCCGCGCGCCGTACGTGAAGGGCTGGGGCTCCATGAACGGCACACGGCTTGCGGCCTGACGAATGGCTGTCACGGGCGTGTGACGGGGACCCGTTGCTTCCAGGCAACGGGTCCCCTGAGCCCACCCTGCTGCGGGGTGGTCCCGACGACTGGGCGCTCGAGTCGTCCGGAGGATCCGCTCATTGCCCCGTAAAGCGTTCCCGGGGCGGGCTCCGGTGAGAGCGACCGTGGCCAGCTACGCGGAGGGACGGGTCCCCATCCGCGCCGGCCAGCGGATGCGGGGGATCAAGGACCTTGACGGTCGTGAGGAACACCCGGCCGGCCGCGAGGGTCATGCCTTGAGGATGGTGGGTCGCGAACGGCAGCTAGACGCGGCGGACAAGTTCGAAGCGCGTGCGCCGCGTCCAGGTGGCGACCTCCGCGGAGACGCTCCCGTCCCGCGGTGGGTCAGTCCACACGTGCGGGCTCGAGATCGGCGCGCAATGCCGCAGTCCATGCCTCGTGCAGCTCGGCAGCATGCTCGGGCCGCGCCGCGAGGACGCCTCCGGACTCTGGCCACGCCGTCGGGCGGCCATCCTCGTCGAGGACGACCCCTCCGGCCTCGCGCACGATGAGGACCGCGGCCAGATGGTCGATCGGGCTGAACCGCGCCACGACGCCGCCGGCGCCACGCCCCACGGCAACCCCTGCGAGCGAGAGCGTCCCGGAGCCCATGACACGCACCGTGCAGAACCGCCGGGACATTTCGTCAAGGAACGCGGCGAAGCCCGGCCATGGCAGGTGGCCCAGGAGCTCAGTGGCGACCACGGTGCCAGCGAGGCCCACCACAGCGTCCCCCGGCAACGCGACGTCGTGCATCCCCGCCCCGTCGGAGAGGTCGAGGCGGTCGCCGTCGGCTTCGGCGCCGTAGCCGGCGACGGCTGCGAGGACGTTCCCGCGCCATATGTCGGCTACTACGGCGACGAGCGGCTCGTGGTCGATGGCGAGGGCGAGTGAGAAGGCGGTCCAGGGCATGCCGTTGGCGAGGTTCGCGGTCCCGTCGACCGGGTCGACGTACCAGCATGGGACACCCGGCGCCGGGGTGCCGCCGAGTTCTTCGCCGACCACGAGGTGGCCGGGGAGACGGGCGGCGATGACCTGGCGGACGTGCTGCTCGACCGCGAGGTCCACCTCGGTGACGTGGTCGGCGGGGTTGGCCTTGGTCGAGATGACGCCGAGGTTGGCTTGGCGGGTGTGCTCGATGGCCCAGAGGGCCAGCTCGTGGGCCACGGCGGCTGCCGCCGCGAGCTCAGCGCTGGCCAGGTGTCTGGGATGAGGCGCGGCTTCCCAGGCGGCGCGGCCTTCGGCGATGACGGTCCGGAGGACGGAGAGGCGGTTGGTGGTGACGGCGTCGGCGCCGAGGGCTAGTGCCCAGCGCATGCCGTCCTCGGTGTCCACGGTCCAGCACGCCGCGAGTGCGCCGGCGGTGTGGGCGGCGTCGACGAGCGTCTGGCTGAGGACGGCGTAGTCGGAGTTGACGGCGTGCGGGCGCAGCCGTGCAAGGAGCTCGGCCGGCGGCAGGTCGCGGCGGTTCCAGGGGAGCCACACGCTCGCGTCCGTGTCGAGGCCACGCACGATCGTCATGGCCTCGAGGTTCCCGCACCAGGCGACGCGGGCGGGTTCGGTGCCCGCTGCGCGGGCGTCCTGGGCATGACTGCGGACGACGGCGACGCTCGCCTGGGCGGGGCCGGGCTCGTCCATGTCGATGAGCAGCACCGAGCCGGTGCCCGCGACGAGGTCGAGGGCGTCGGAGAGGAGCGGGATGCGGTGGTCCTTGCCTTCGCCCCGGCCGAGGGCCGCGACGTCCGCCCAGTCCACGTCCCCGATGTCCCGCGGGTCCTCCCACATCCGCTCGAGGGTGGGGTCGTGGAGGAGCACTGCGTAGCCGTCGCGGGTGAGCCGGACGTCGACCTCGACGAAGTCCGCGCCGGCTTCGACGGCCGCCCGGACGGCGGCGAGGGTGTTCTCGCGGTGCTGCTCCACGTCTCCGCGGTGCGCGGTCACCAGCGGCGCGGCGGCCGTCGTGGGCGACGTTGCGTCGTTCACGCGCCGTCCCCCGTGGTGGCCAGCTTGCCGTCTTCGAAGGTGAGCCATTTGGTGATCCGGGCGTGGCCCTGTGTCCCGACTGGGGGCGGGTTGCCTGTGACGTAGCTGCGCAGGCTCGCGTCGTCGCGGGTGAGGTGGACCTCGGCGAAGTGCCCGCGGGGGACGACGCGGTGGACTGTGGCGGGGATCCCCTCGCCGCCGGTGCTGTGCTTGGCGGCGTCGGGGCCGTCGGGGGTGAAGAGGACGTCTTCGGGGCGGATGCCGACCACGCCGGTGCCGGGGACGATGCGGCCGTCCTGGAGGCGGCCCTGGAGGCGGTTGAGGCTGCCGATGAAGGTCGCGACGAACTCGGTGGCGGGGGTGCTGTAGAGCTGGGCGGGGGTGCTGAACTGCTCGATCCGGCCGGCGTTCATGACCGCGATCCGGTCCGACATCGACATCGCCTCCTCCTGGTCGTGGGTGACGATCAGGGTCGTGATGCCCAGGCGCTGCTGGATCTCGCGGATGTCCTCGCGGACCTTCACGCGCAGCTTCGCGTCCAGGTTGGACAGCGGCTCGTCCAGGAGGAGGAGCTCGGGCTCCTGGACGAGCGCGCGGGCCAGGGCGGTGCGCTGCTGCTCCCCGCCGGAGATCCGCGCGGGCCGCGAGTCCCGGTGGTGCAGGAGGTTCACCAGGGCCAGGGCCGCGTCGACGCGTTCGGCGATCTCTGCTCTGGGCCGCTTGCGGAGCCTGAGCGGGAAGGCGACGTTCTTCGCGACGGTCATGTGGGGCCAGAGGGCGTAGTTCTGGAAGACCATGGCGCTGGGGCGCTGCTCGGGGCCGAGGTGGACGACCTCGCGGCCGCCGACCTTGATGGATCCCGCATCGGGGGCCAGGAAGCCCGCGATCATGCGCAGGGTGGTGGTCTTGCCGCACCCGGAGGGGCCGAGCAGGGAGACGAGCTCGCCCGGCTGGACGCTCATGTCAAGGCTGTCGATGATGGTCCGCCCGCCCAGGGCCTTGTGCAGGCCGGTGATGTCGAGCCCGCCCCTGACCTCGAGTCCGCCCCGCCCGGGCCCGGCTGTGCTGGGCGTCCCCGACTCGGCTGTGCTGGGCGTGTCGGGGTCGGGTGTGGTGGGGGTGGCGGGGGTGGTGGGGGTCGTGTTGGTGGTCATGGGTGCCTCTACTTGATCTGGAAGCCCTCGGCGAGCTGGCCGCCGACGATGTGCTTGTGCGCGGCCAGGAGCAGCGCGACGGAGGGGATGGCGAGCAGGATCGAGAAGACCGCCGCGACCTGGGTGGGGTAGTTGAGCACGAGGGTGTACATCTGGGTCGGCATGGTGAAGTAGTCCGGGGCGCCGACCAGGTACGTGCCCTGGGCCTCGTCGAACGAGGCCAGGAAGCTCATGATCGCCGCGACGAGGATGCCCGGGAGCGCCATGGGAAGGGTGACGCTGGAGAACACCCGCAGCCTCGACGCCCCCGCGTCGCGCGCGGCCTCCTCCAGGCTCCTCGGGACTGCCGCGAACGCCGCCGACGGGATCCATGTCATGAAGACGACGGTGCCCAGGAGGTGCACGATCAGGATGCCCAGGATCGAGTTCATCAGGTTCAGGGTGTAGAACAGCGCGGCGAGGGAGACGAAGAGGCCCATCTTGGGGAACGCGTTGGCCGCGAAGAGCCCGATGAGGAAGAACCGCCGCCCGGGGAACTCGAAGCGCGCGAAGGCGTACGCGGCCGGGAGGCAGATGAGCGCTGAGGCCAGGACGGTGATCGGGGCGAAGAAGAGGGAGTTCTGCACCGCGACCCCGAGGGCGTTGTCGCTGAAGACGAGTTCCCACCACTTGAACGTCCACCCGTCCGGGACCAGGTTGGGGTATGTCCAGTTCGTGGCGAAGGCCCGCACGGCCAGCCACAGGAGCGGGCCGATGATGAACACGGCCATGGCCAGGGCGAACAGGACTACGAGCGTGCCGGTGAGGGCGCGGCGTGGGGAGGAGTTCTGCATCAGAGGGCACCGCTTTCCCTGGCCGAGCGGAAGTTCGCCCACACGTAGACTGCGGCGATGCCCGAGGCGATCGCGAACACGACGAAGGCCATGACGACGGCCTGCTGGGGCTGGTTGAAGGCCGAGAAGTAGTTGGACATGTCCACCCCGAGCATGTTCGGCGAGTTCGGGCCCGTGAAGTACGGGACGGTGAAGGAGCCCAGGATCCCGATGGCTGTGAACGTGGTGGCGATGATGATCGGCACCCCTGCCATCGGCACCACAACGCTGATGACCACGCGCCAGAAGGAGGCGCCGGCGTCGCGCGCGGCGTCGATCATGGCCTGCGGGACCGCCTGGAGCCCGGACGTGATGAGGAGGGTCGCGAAGGGAAGCGACGTCCACACCGAGCCGATGATGACGGTCACCATCGTGAAGGACCAGACGGGGAAGTCCACGCCGAGCTGCGCGGCGACGCTGCGCAGGAACCCGTCCGCCGAGTAGAACCCCAGGATGGCCCACGAGGCGATGACCACGGGGATGAACAGCGGGATGACCGCCAGGGCCGAGAGGATCTTCCCGATGACGCCGCCCACGAACTTGAGGTACAGGCCGATGCCGGCAGCCAGGAGGATCACGACGGCGGTGCTGACCACCGTCACGATGACCGTCACCGCGAGGTCCCCGAGGAACCGCGGGTTGGTGAACATGTCCGCGTAGGCGCCGAACGTGGGGCCGCCCTGGGCCTCGTGGACATTCTGGCCGATGAGGGCGATGGTGCGGTTGAGTCCGCCCGTGAACCCGAGGCTGAAGGCGAAGGCGAGCACGATCGGGAAGCCGATGAACAGGGCGATGAGGACGATGGGCGGCAGCGCCATGGCGAAGCCGGCGGCGCGCCCCGCCCCCGCGCGCTGGGCCGAGGCCGAGCGCGCGGGGGGAGACGGGATGGGACGGTCCGGCTGCCGGACCGCGGTGGACTGGGAGGTCACTGGCCGGGGACCTTCTGGTCCCAGAGGTTGTTCATGTCCTTGGACATCTGGTCGAAGTACCCCTTGCGGAGATTGTTCGTGTCCGCATTGGCGAACCTGTCCCTGATGTCCGCCGGGAGCCTGTCGATGGAGATGGCCGGGTAGCCGGAGATCTCCTTCACGATCTCCGCCTGCTGCTCGGGCTGCAGGACGAAGTTCGCGAGCCTGAGCGCAGCATCCTTGTTCGGCGCGTTGACCGGGACACCGAGGTACGCGGCGCCGCCGGTGAACGACGGGCCGGTGATCTGCGCGGCCTTCACGCTCGCCGGGATCGTGCCGTTGGCCGAGCCGGTGAGGAACTGGTCGGACCAGACCGGGGCCATCGAGATCTGGCCGCTGGCCAGCAGCTCGAGGGTCTGCTTGTTGCCATTCGGGTAGACGCCCTTCTGGTACACGGACGGGTTCAGGCCGCGCAGTGTCTCGAAGCCCTGGTCCCAGGTCGACTCAAGGTCCTTCTCGTAGCCCACGGTCATCTTCTGTCGGGCATCCGCCGGGACGTACTTGTCCAGGACGGTCGCGGCGAACGCCGCGCCCGACCCGCCGGACTTCGGGGAGTTGTACGTGAACCTGCCGGGGTTGGCCTTGATCCATTCGAGGAGGTCGTCGAGGGTCCTCGGCGGGGCAGCGACGGTCTTCGTGTCATACGCGAGCAGGACCGAGGACCCGCGGTACGGGATCCCGCCGGTGCCGCCGGCCTTGACCACGTCCGCTGGGATGTCGGCCAGGGCCCCGACCGAGGAGGTGTCCACCTTCTCCAGGAGGCTGGCCCCAGAGGCCTTGGCGACGAATCCGCCGTCCACCAGGTCGAAGTCCGCGTCCTTCTTCTGCTCCACCGAGCTCGTGAGCTTGGCGAGCGTCTGCGCATCGTGCTCGCCGTGCAGGTCGATCTGCACCTGGACCCTGTACCCCGGATTCGCCTTCTCGAACGCCGGGGCAAGGTCCTTCTCCCACAGGCTCTGGATGTTCATGTCACCGCTGATGAAGACCTTGACGGTCTTGATGCCAGCATCGCCGGCGTTCGTCTTGGCGGCCGTACTGCTCTGGGCGCAGCCCGTGAGGGCCAATCCGAGGGCCGCGGTGTACGCGGCGGCACGGAGAACGGTTGAGAACTGCATGAAGATGTCTCCTGTAGGCGCGAGGGCAGGATTCTGCCCAGGAAATCTCGGTGGGTGCCAGATGGTCGGTCACTCCCCGCCCGAGCAACACGCATGAATACTTCATCGAGTCCGGATTGCACCTAGGAGACAGCAAGATGACATGAGAGTTAACTACCAACAAAAGTTAGGGTAACCTAAATATGAATGATTTGTTGAACAAAACTCCTCACAAACCCGTGCTGGCCATCACGACAGCGGCGCCCCCGCGCCCTGGCGAACTGTCTCGCCGGGGCCCGAGGCGCCGCTGTCAGTTGCGGGCTGCGATCACGCGGCCAAAGCGGCCCAACGGTCCGTGCGGCGTCCGAAGATCAGACCGTCCACAGAGGCGCGGCCGGGACCGACGAGCGCAACGGCCGCAGCGCCGGCAGCAAGGACGAGCACGAGCTCCATGCCGCCCTTCTCGACAAACATCCCGGCAGAGACGTGCACGAGGAAGAGGGCCGAGAGCATCTCGACGGCCAGCAGGGCGCCAGCCACGCGGGTCAGGAGACCAACAATCAGGAGCGCACCCCCAGCAAGTTCGAGGCCAGCCGCCATCGGCGCGGCGAACTGAGCGCCGGGGACTCCCATCTGGGCGAAGGCGCCCTGTGCGCCCGGAATCGTGAATTCGAAGAACTTCTGCCAGCCGTGGGCGAAGAACACTGCGCCGAGCGCAACCCGGAGGATCGTGCGCGCGGCGTCGGCGAGGGCGGGGCGGTGGATCGTGGCCATGGAGGCCCCTTTCTATTGGTGGTCGTCGGCTCGCTGACCGCTAGGCTTGCGAACACATACTCCAATATTCAATTGAAGTTTCAAGCATGATCTTGTCGTGAAGGCCTGCCTTGTGTCAAAGAGGCGTCGCGCAACCCTTCGTGCCGTCTAACGCGCGACGGCGCCCCGCGCCGTGACGAATGATCTCGCCAGTGCGCGGGGCGCCGTCGTTGGCCGCAGGCAGCGGCCGTGCGCTACTTGCGCAGGCCGTCGACCACAGCGTTGAGTGTTGCGGAGGGGCGCATGACCGCGGTGGCCTTCGCCTCGTCCGGGCGGTAGTAACCGCCCAGGTCCACGGGCGAGCCCTGGGCCGCGAGGAGCTCGGAGACGATCGTCTCCTCCTGCGAGGTCAGCGCCTCGGCGACGGGCGCGAACGAGGCGGCCAGCGCGGCGTCGTCCGTCTGCTGCGCGAGCTCCTGCGCCCAGTACTGGGCAAGGTAGAAGTGCGAGCCGCGGTTGTCGAGCGTGCCGAGCTTGCGGCCCGGAGACCGGTTCTCCTCGAGGAAGGTCCCCGTCGCGCGGTCCAACGTATCCGCGAGGACCTTCGCCGCGGGTACCCCGGCCTGCTCGGCGTAGAGCTCGAACGAGGGCACGAGCGCGAAGAACTCGCCGAGGCTGTCCCAGCGCAGGTAGTTCTCCTTGACGAGCTGCTGCACGTGCTTCGGCGCGGAGCCGCCCGCGCCCGTCTCGAAGAGGCCGCCCCCGGCGATGAGCGGGACGATCGAGAGCATCTTGGCGCTCGTGCCCAGCTCGAGGATCGGGAAGAGGTCCGTGAGGTAGTCGCGGAGCACATTGCCCGTGACGGAGATCGTGTCCTCGCCCTTGCGGAGGCGCTCGAGCGTGTAGGCGGTGGCCTCGGCCGGGTCGAGGACCTTGATAGTGAGGCCCTCGGTGTCGTGCTCGGCGAGGTACTGGTTGACCTTGGAGATCAGGTTGCGGTCGTGCGCGCGGCTTTCGTCGAGCCAGAACACCGCAGGGGAGCCAGTTGCCCGCGCACGGTTCACGGCGAGCTTGACCCAGTCACGGATCGGCAGGTCCTTGGTCTGGCACGCACGCCAGATGTCGCCGGGCTCGACGTCGTGCTCGATCAGGACATCGCCTGCCTCATTGACGAGCTGTACCTTGCCTGCGGTCTGGATCTCGAACGTCTTGTCATGGCTGCCGTACTCCTCGGCCGCCTGGGCCATGAGGCCGACGTTCGGGACGGTGCCCATGGTCGTCGGGTCCAGCGCGCCGTGCTCACGACAGTCGTCGATGACCGTCTGATAGACCCCCGCGTAGGAGGAGTCGGGCAGGACGGCGAGCGTGTCATGCTCCTGGCCGTCGGCGCCCCACATGTGGCCGCCGATGCGGATCATAGCCGGCATCGAGGCATCAACGATCACGTCGGAGGGGACGTGCAGGTTCGTGATGCCCTTGTCCGAATCGACCATCGCAAGCGCCGGACCGTCGGCGAGGCCCTTCTGGATGAGTGACTTGACGCCGTCGCGGACCTCCTCGGGCAGCGCGTCGAGCCCGCCGAGGATCGAGGCGAGGCCGTTGTTCGGGCTCAGCCCCGCAGCGGCGAGCTGCTTGCCGTAGGTGTCGAACAGCTCGGAGAAGTACGCCGTGACCACGTGGCCGAAGATGATCGGATCGGAGACCTTCATCATCGTAGCCTTGAGGTGCGCCGAGAAGAGGACGCCATCCTGCTTGGCCCGCTCCACTTGGGCCGCGAGGAACCCGTCGAGCGCCGAAGCGCGCATCACGGTGCCGTCAACAACCTCGCCCTGGAGGACCTTGAGGCCCTTCTTGAGTTCCTTGACCGCTCCGTCGGCGAGCACGAGCTGGATGGTGAGCGAGTCGTCGGCCGGCAGGACCACGGACTTCTCGTTCGCGCGGAAGTCGCCTTCGGCCATCGTCGCGACGTTGGTCTTCGACTCGGCGCTCCAGGCACCCATCGAATGCGGGTTCTTGCGCGCGTAGTTCTTGACGGACAGGGGGGCGCGGCGGTCCGAGTTTCCCTCACGGAGCACGGGATTGACCGCGGAGCCCTTGATCTTGTCGTAGCGCGAGCGGATGTCCGTCTCTTCATCGGAAGAGGGGTTGTCCGGGTAGTCCGGGAGGGCGTAGCCGTGGGCCTGAAGCTCCGCGATGGCGGCTTTGAGCTGCGGAATCGAGGCAGAGATGTTGGGCAGCTTGACGATGTTGGCCTCTGGCGTCTTCGCGAGGGCACCAAGCTCCGCGAGCGCGTCAGACTCCTGCTGGTCCGGCGTGAGGTAGTCGCCGAATGTGGCGACGATGCGCCCTGCCAGGGAGATGTCACGGGTCTCGATCCGGACGCCGGCCGCCGAGGAGTACGCCTGGACGATCGGGAGGAAGGAGTGGGTCGCCAGCATCGGCGCCTCGTCCGTGTGCGTGTAGATAATGGTGGCCATGGGTGGGCGCCTCCTGCGGAGCTGATGCAGACCGCGGCGCCGATGTGCGCGTGAGCAATCGCCGCAGTATGCGTGGGTGCTGCTATGTCAACGTCCCTAATCTACCGGAGCATGGGCCATGGCCTGTTTCGTGACGGTTCTACACGCCGGGCACGCCAACGCAACTCGCGTCACGTTCACGCCTAGACTCCCTCTCAGGGGACAGGAAAGTTCGGGGCGTCAAGCCCTCACCACGCGAAAGGCACCCAGAGGGACATGGCACAGCATTCCGCGGACGTCAACCGTGGCGATCCCCCCGAGGCCGAGCTCTTAGAATTCGGCACCCTGGTACTGCGGGTATGGCGCGAGCCCGACGCCGCACAGGGCCTCAGGGTGCGCATTCTCACCTCCCATGGGCGCCAGGAGCCCACATCGACGGCCCTTGCCACGGACGTTGAGGCCACGCTTGCGGCAGTCAGGGCATGGCTCGAGGAACAACTCGAGGGCGACGTGCCGTCCTGACAGGATCTCGCCTAGGAGCGACAGTGCGCTGCTGATTGCATGACAGTTCTGAAAACTGCAATAAATCCATTGACTGGACTATATCCCCCTCGTCATGCTGGTTTCGTTCATCAGGAACGCCTCCACTCCCCTCAACCGATTCGGAGCGGCCGCATTCCGGGAACCTAAGTTTCATGGGGGCGGGTCGCATGTCGTGGGAACTTCATCTTCTGGGCTGCTGGCAGCTCGACAGGCGTGGCACGCCTCAGACCGTCGGCGCCCGACAGCAGCGTCTCATCGCATCCCTAGCCCTCTTGGGCGCACGCACCCGCCGCTACCTCGCTGGCCTCCTGTGGCCCGAGAGCACTGAGGAGCAGGCCGCAAGCAGTCTCCGCGTCACGGTCTTCAAGATCCGCCACCAGCTTCCGGGCCTGCTCGCAGACGGCGCAGAGCCGCTCCGCTTGTCCGACGATGTCCATGTTGACGTCGATCGGCTCCGCGACGGCGCCGACTCCGCCCTTGCCGGCACCGAGCCTGCCGCCGGCCTGACGGACCTCTTGTACGCCGCCGAGCTCCTCCCCGGGTGGTACGACGACTGGCTCCTGTTCGAGCAGGAACGCCTCCGGCAGACGCGCATCGCCGCACTGGAGGCCCTCGCTCGCCGCCATCTCGGCGAGGGCCGTCCCGAGGCCGCAGTCGCCGCCGCGATGCGAGCCGCGGCCATTGAGCCATTGCGCGAGTCCGCGCATGCCCTGGTGATCCGGGGTCAGGTGAGAGCAGGTAATGCGGCGGGAGCGCGCCGCACCTACGAGGACTTCCGGCGACGCCTCGCCGAGGAGATGGGCCTCGAGCCCTCCACACGACTCGCGCAGCTCCTGAGCGCCGAGCCGCTCGAGAATGCAGGAGCCCGGCCCGTGACACACGCGGCAGGGAGGCATCGCCAACCCCCGAAGGAGCTCTAGTGACACATCGTGCCGACACCTCACACCCCCGCCCAACCAGCGTTTCCCTGCTCAGAGCGTCCGCCGTGGGCCTCCTCGCCGTAGGCCTGATGATGGCCCCGATGCTGCCGGCGTCGGCTGCTCCTGGGACGGGTCAGGGAGTCGCATGGGGGCACTATATGCACGTCGCCTCCCGAGCAATCCCCAGCCCTCACCGCCCGAATGCCGTTGACTCTGCCGTCGTTGTGGGTCCGCTGCGCCCCAACGGCGGCCCGGCCTCCGCCTCCGCCACCGTGGAGAACTCATGCGCAGGCTGCTCAGGCACCGCCGTGACGCTCCAGGTCCTCACCTCGCCCGGCGTCTCGACCCTGCTCGCCAACAATCTGGCGACGGCCTACACGACAGGGGACTGGGCGTCGTCGGCCGCTGTATCCGTCCAGATCATCGCGACGGCCGACGCACGCTCCATCATCGCCAACAACGCTTCGATCGCCGTCAACGAGGGCTGCACGGGGTGCAGCACCCAGACCGTGGCCATCCAGTACATCCTCGTCGGCGGGCAGCAGCGCGACCTCTCGCCAACCGCCCGGAGCATTGTGCTCGGGATCGAGCAGGCCCTCGGGGTCTCCTTGAACGCGTTCGCGTCGGCCCCCGCCGGCGAACGCTCGGCCCGCGCGCATTCAGCAACGAACGACGCCGTCGAGAGGGCTCGCGCTGTCATCTCCGCCGACACGGGCGCCGCCGTGCGGGCGAACGTGGACGTCGACAGCGGGGAGTAGCGCCCCCAGTCTGCTTACTCCCAGACGCCATCCTGGCCCCGCTGCAGCGCCGCTGCGGCGGGGCCTTCTGCATGCCCGGCCAGGCATCGCCCCACGTCAGCGCGATAACGGGTTGATAACGCGAAGGTAACACTCCATCGAATGTACTTACCGCAGCGATTGATCCCCAGTCGCCAACCAACAAGGAGATGATTCACATGACGAAGATCACCGCTGCTGAACTCGCTGCTGAGACCGTCGAGCTGCTCCCCTCTCGCGACACCCTCCTGCTCGACGCCAACTGGGCCGGCATCGTCGCGACCAACACGTCGCTCGCACTGAACGCCGCCACGTTCGGATCGGTCGCCAACAGCATGGCGGTCCAGGGGATCGCCGTCTGGCAGGGCTAGTCCCCCCTCAACGCGCCCAGAGGCGGCCGCCCGCCCCCAGCCCGGCCGCCTCTGGGCTGCCCGCCAACCATCCGAGTCCCAGCCAGGAGAACCCCCATGTCGCAGAACCTCGCCCCAGCGATCGACAGTTGGCAGCGGGCCGACGGCGTCGAGCTCTTGGGCCCCGTGCGGGGATCCGGCCTCAACCACAGCACCTACCTCGTGCGCCGCGTGGACGGACAGGTCGTCCAGATCAGCGAACTCCTCCACCTCATCCTCGCCAAGGCGGAACATCCCCTTGCGTCTGAAGAACTCGCCCGGCGCGTGAGCGACGAATTCGGCCGCGAACTCGACGCCGACGGCCTCAGGCTCCTCGCCGAGGCCAAACTCGAGCCACTCGGCATGCTCAAGCGGGAGGGCAGCGCGGCCTCCCCCGCCCCGGCGCCCACGGCAAAGCCGCTCCTCGCGCTCAGGGCAAAGGCCACGATCTTCCCGCGAGCGGCCGTCGACAAGCTCTCCTGGATCCTGAGCCCCCTGTACGCGCCCCCGGTCGTCATCGCCGCCGTCCTGGGCCTCATCGCCCTCGACGTCTGGCTGTTCGCCGTTGCCGATGCCGTGAGCGCCCTCAAAGACGTGCTCATGACGCCGAGCATGCTCGTCCTCCTCTTCGCGCTCATGACGGTCGGAGCCCTGGTCCACGAGCTAGGCCATGCAGCTGCGTGCCGCTACGGCGGCGCACAACCGGGGGTCGTCGGGTTCGGCCTCTACCTCGTCTTCCCTGCCTTCTACACGGACGTGACGGACGCCTACAGGCTCAGCCGCGCTGGACGCATCCGCACGGACCTCGGAGGCCTGTACTTCCATCTCCTGTGGGTCGTCGCAGCGGGCGCTGGATACCTCATGAGCGGTAGCCCTCTCCTGCTGCTCCTGGTCATCACGACCCAGCTCCAGATGGCACAGCAGCTCCCCCCGACGATCAGACTCGACGGCTACTTTGTCCTCGCCGATCTCGCGGGCGTCCCGGACCTCTTCGCCCGTGTGGGTCCGGTGCTGCGCAGCCTGATCCCGGGCCGGGAGACCGATCCACGGGTTCTCGAGCTGCGCCCCGCAACGCGCTGGATCGTCACATCCTGGGTGCTCATCGTGATCCCCTTCCTTGGCGGCGTGCTGGTATGGCTCGCTGTGAGTCTGCCGTTCATCCTCCAGCAGGCGTATGCCGCGGGTTCGATCCACGCGCAGAACCTCGTCACATCCATCGCCGGCGGACACCCCTTCGAAGCGGTCCTGTCCGGTCTGGCACTGGTGATGCTCACCCTGCCCGCGGCCGGATCAGTGCTGGTCCTCGGTCAATTCGCTCGTTCAATCCTCGCCACCCTGATACGACGCCTCGCGCCCAGCCTGCCCAGGCCGATGCCACGCCACGCGGCATACCGGCCCGGACTTCGAATCGGCCATCACAGCTGAACCCCGAGTCCCACTGCCGTCACGAGAAGAACACAACACCCTTGAAAGGAGGTGAATTCAATGCAGAAGCTCACCATGGCCGATCTGGCCGCCGAGTCCGTTGAGATGCTTCCCTCACGCGAAACCCTCGTCCTCGATTGGAACACGGCGCTCATCGCCGCCTCCAACACCTCGGTTGCGCTCAACGCGGGCACCTGGTTCTCAAGCGCCAACAGCACCGCCGTCCAGCTCATCAGCGTGCACCAGAGCTGACCCCGATCGAGTCGCCATCCTGAACCGGCGCCTCGGACCCGACTCCATCAGGAGGACATCATGACGGCACTCACGATTGCCGAGATCGCCGACCAGCAGGCCGAACTGCTTCCGCAGCGCGACACCATGCTGTTCGACATCAACATCGCCCCCGTCGTGGCGGTCAACCTCGCGATCGCGGTCAACGCCGCAACGTGGGGTTCGACAGCCAACGCCACGGCGGTACAACTCATCGGCGTGCTCCAGCACTGAGCCGCCGAGCCAGCCGGGACCCGGCACCCCGCGGGCTCACCCCCCGCACGGTGCCCGGACCTGCCGGCTCCGGGGAGGCTGGGCCTTCCAGCCTCCCCCACCTCCCTTTCCCGCACACACGATCACCCATCAGGAGTTGAGTTCCATGACCAAGCTGACCATCACCGACCTCGCCGCCGAGACCGTCGAGCTGCTTCCGTCCCGCGAGACCCTCACGTTGGACACCAACCTTGCCGGCATCTGGGCCTCCAACATGTCGCTGGCCGCCAACGTCGACACCTTCTTCTCGCACGCAACCAGCACGGCCGTCCAGGGCATCCTGGTCGTCCAGAGCTGACCGTCTCATGGCACCCGAATAACCTGACCTGCGGAAGGAGGTGAACCAAATGCAGAAGCTCACCATCGCTGAGCTCGCGGCCGAGTCCGTCGAGCTCCTCCCCGGACGCGAAACTCTCCTCGCGGACTTCAACGTCGCGTTGATCTCGGCTTCGAACGCATCCCTGGCCGCAAACGTCCTGACTGTGTGCTCGAGCGCCAGCAGCGCCGCCCTCCAGGGCATCGTCGTCGCCCAGTCCTGACGACGCCAACGCAAGAGGGAGGCCGGTCACCCGGCCTCCCTCTCAGTGTGTGGCCTCTGGACTCAGTGGAAGAAGTGGCGCGCGCCCGTGAAGTACATCGTGATGCCCGCGGCCTTCGCGGCCTCTACGACCTCCTCATCGCGGACCGAGCCGCCCGGCTGCACGACGGCGCGCGCGCCGGCGTCGATGAGGATCTGGAGTCCGTCGGCGAAGGGGAAGAACGCGTCCGACGCCGCGACGGCGCCTCGCGTTCGAACGGGTGCGGCAGCACCGGCGTCGCTCGTGCCGACGTTCGCGGCACCACCGGCAGCGTCAACCCCCGAGGCAACCTCGACGCCGAGCGTGTTCGCGCGCTCGACCGCGAGGCGGCACGAGTCGACGCGGTTCACCTGCCCCATGCCGATGCCCACCGAGGCGCCGTTGTGCGCGAGGAGGATCGCGTTGGACTTCGCGGCGCGGGAGGCCCTCCACGCAAAGACGAGGTCCGCGAGGGTGGCGTCGTCGGCGGCCTCACCCGCGGCGAGGGTCCAGTTCGCCGGGTCGTCGCCCTCGGCATCGAGCGTGTCGGAGACCTGGACGAGCACGCCGCCCGAGATCTGCTTGATCTCGGTCGGGTAGCGCCCGTAGCCGTCCGGGAGGGCGAGGAGTCGGATGTTCTTCTTCTTCGAGAGGATCTCGACGGCCTCCGGCTCGAAGTCTGGGGCGATCACGACCTCGGTGAAGATCCCCGCTACCGTCTCGGCCATGCCCTTCGTCACGGTTCGGTTGGCGGCGATGACGCCGCCGAACGCCGAGACCGGGTCACACGCGTGGGCCTTGAGGTGGGCGTCCGCGATCGGATCGGCCGCCCCGGGGGTTGCGACCGCGATGCCGCACGGGTTGGCGTGCTTGACGACAGCGACGGCGGGCTCGTCGAAGTCGAAGGCGGCGCGGAGGGCGGCGTCGGCGTCGACGTAGTTGTTGTAGCTCATGGCCTTGCCATGGAGCTGGTCTGCCTGGGCAATACCTGCCGGAGCGGCCTTGTCGACGTACAGGGCTGCCTGCTGGTGCGGATTCTCGCCGTAGCGGAGCACCTCGGAGCGCTCGAGCGCGAGGCCGGCGTAGGCGGGCCACGCGACCTTGTCTCCGGCTGCGCCGGCGCCGTCCTCATCCAGGAACTGGCTCGCCGTCCACGTCGCAACCGCCGTGTCGTAGGCCGCGGTATGCGCGAACGCCTTGGCCGCGAGGCGCTGGCGGGTCGTGAGGCTGAACCCTCCCGACTTCGCGGCGGCAATCACGTCGCCGTAGGCGCCCGGGTCTACGACGATAGCGACGGCGGCGTGGTTCTTCGCGGCCGAGCGCACCATGGCGGGCCCGCCGATGTCGATCTGCTCGACGACGTCGTCCATCGCCGCGCCGGACCTCACCGTCTCCACGAACGGGTACAGGTTGACGACGACGAGGTCGAACGGCTCGATCTGCAGGTCCTTGAGCGTCTGCACATGGGCCGGGACGCGGCGGTCCGCGAGAATGCCTCCGTGTACCCGCGGGTGGAGCGTCTTGACGCGGCCATCGAGCATCTCGGGCGAGCCCGTGACCTCCTCGACCTCCTGCACCGGAACGCCTGCCGCGGCGATCCGCTTGGCCGTCGATCCGGTCGAGACGATGCGGACGCCCGCCTCGCTCAGACCGCGGGCGAGCTCCTCGAGACCTGTCTTGTCGTAGACCGAGATGAGGGCCCGGCGGATCGGGACGAGGTCCAGCTCGATGGTGCGGGCAGAGGTCTCAGGGCTCACAGACAACACTCCGGGTCTTCGGGGAGGGTGGGTTTGGTGCCAGTCTATCGCCTAGGCTGATCCCGGAACGGAACCCGAGGGCCGGACCGCCGGCCAAGGAGAGAAGCCATGGGATTCAAGCTCAGCCACGCCGTCCTCCGCCTTGTCACTGGCGCTTACATGGTCAATGCCGGAGTGGGCAAGCTCTCTCTCGACGAAGAGGGCGCAGGCAACCTCCAGGGTATGGCAGCCAATGCCCTCCCCCAGATCCGGCAGATCCCCCCGGCAACCTTCGGCAAGGTGCTCGCAGGGGCCGAAATCGGCCTCGGGGCAGCGCTGCTCGCCCCGTTCGTCCCGACCAAGCTTGCCGCGCTGGCCCTCACGGCCTTCTCGGGCGGCCTCCTCGCGACCTACCTCAAGACCCCGGGCCTCACCCAGCCGGACGGCATCCGCCCGACTGCCGCGGGCGTGCCCATGGCGAAGGACTCCTGGCTCGTCGCGATCGGCATTGCCCTGCTCGTGGACCGGAAGCACCGCAAGCCGGCCAAGGAGTCCAAGCACAAGGCCGTCGCGACACAGCCCGGCCGGTAGCCTTCAAAGACGCGCCCACCCACACTCCGCTAGGCCGCGCAGGGTGTGTTTGCGCCAGTGCAGCTTTGGGTACCACGGTGGGGTCGGTCGAAAAAGAGGCCGCAGGCAGGGGCGATGTCCTCGAGGGGCGTTGCCCGCCACTGCCGTCGAACAAGCGCCAACCGTAAGGAGCAACGCATGTCCACCGTGCAGGAATCCATCGACGTCGCAGTCCCCGTAGCTGCCGCGTACAACCAGTGGACCCAGTTCGAGAGTTTCCCCGAGTTCATGGGCGGGGTGGAGTCTGTTGTCCAGCAGGACGACACCCATCTCCATTGGACGGCGAAGGTCGCCGGACAGACCCGCGAGTTCAACACCGTGATCACAGAGCAGACGCCGGATGAGCGCATCGCGTGGAAGAGCATCGACGGGGTGGGGCACGCCGGAGTCGTGACCTTCCACCGGCTCAACAATGCCGAATCACGCGTCTCGGCCCAGTTCGAGTGGATCCCGGACTCAACAACGGAGAAGATCGGGGCCTTCTTCGGCGCCGACAGCGCCCAGGTCAAGAAGGACCTGAAGAAGTTCAAGGACTTCGTCGAGGCCCAGGGTCCCACCGGGGCTTGGCGCGGAGACATCGACTCACCCCCGCAGACCGGCGGCGTCTTCTGACCCGTCTCTGACGCGCGACGGCGTGTGCCCACCTGAGTGGGCACGCGCCGTCGTGCGTCCGGGGGGCTGGGTCGCGCATCGGCAGGGCTGTCCGCTGCAGGATGCCTCAGCCGGCGCGCGCCTCGAGTTCGCCGTCCGCGAGGCTGCGCAGGACGTCGATCAGGAGGCGCCGTTCAACGACCTTGATGCGTTCGTGGAGGGATTCCTCGTCGTCGCTGTCCGCGATCGCCACGGCCTCCTGGGCGATGATCGGACCGGTGTCCACGCCGGCGTCTGCCCAGTGAACGGTGCAGCCGGTGACCTTGACGCCGTACTCGAGCGCGTCGCGGACGCCGTGCGCGCCTGGGAAAGCAGGCAGGAGTGCGGGGTGCGTGTTGAGGTAGCGGCCGCCGAAGCGGGCGATGAACTCGGGGCTCACGATCCGCATGAAGCCCGAGGACACGACAACGTCCGGCTCGTATGACGCAACCTTCGCGGCGAGCGCGGCGTCCCACTCCTCGCGGGTCTCGAAGGAGTTGAAGTTGACGACGAAGGTGTCAATGCCAGCCTCGTCGGAGCGCTCGATCCCGTAGGTCCCCTCGCGGTCGGCGCCCACGGCCGCGATCTCGAGGTTGAGCGCCCCGGCCTTCACGGCGTCGATGACGGCCTGCAGGTTGGAACCGGTGCCGGAGACGAGGACTACGATGCGCATGGCGTCCACCTTACCGGCGGGGAATGCTCCGGGTGCCGACGGGCGGCGACAGCTCGCTGTGTCGTGCGGCGTCAGACTGCGGCCCGCCCGGCCTCCTCAGCGCGGGCGTGCTCTAGCCACGGCCCGAGGGCGTAGCCGAGGCATGCGCCGATCGCGGTCTCGGCGCCGACCCAGACAAGCATCCACAGGGGGCTCACTCCGAGTTCGGTGAACCGTCCGATCCCGACTGATCCGCTCGTGAGCCACGCGAGCCCGGCCGCGAGGGCACCCGCGGCGGCGCCGACCAGCACACCGACGACGAGCGCGGAGACCGGTGCGGAGAACCACCGGGCGTGGATCTTGATAGAGAGCCACTCGTCGAAGTGGTCCTCGCCCTCGCGGACAAACCACCAGCCGCCGATGAGCCCGGCGAGCACCGGAATGACGAGCGCCGCGGGCCCGAACGGCAGGGGGCCCGCGGGGATCGCCGCGAGGACGGGGATCGGCGGAAGGGGCGCGACGGCGGTCGCGAGCGCGCCCGCAGTGGATCCCGATCCGAGGGTCACTCCCGCGCCGGAGGCCCATCCGAGGGTCCACACCACGAGATGCGGGAGGTAGCCCGCCTGGCCGAGTGCCATGGCTGCGCCGCCCACCGCGTCGGCCCCCACGCCCTCGTAGACCGTGACGGCCTCGGCCCAATGGCCGAAGAGGTCCACCGCGAGGACAGCCGACGAGAGCGCGAGAGCGGCCATGAGTGCGACGAACCCGGCACGGAGCACAGACCACGCGTAGCTCCCGGCCCAGCGCGAGTACTGCCCGGTGCGGGCGATCCAGTCGACGGCGTCGACGCCGATGAGCCGCGCCCACGACCCGGCCTCGCGCCGTGCCCCGACCACGAGGCCGAGGCCCACAGGGGCGAGCGGGATGAACGTCGCGGCCACCATGCCGACGTTGACCTGCGGGGTGCGGCACACGAACGCGGTGGCGAACGCGAAGGCCGCATAGGCCGCACCCGCACCGGCGAGCCCCTGCCACAGCGTGTCCGCGTAGGACGCTCGCGCCAGCCTCCGCCCGCTGCGCCAGGTCAGGAGCACTGGGATGACCGTGAGCCCGAGGGGGATCAGGGAGAGCGTCCCCACGACGGGTGCGGCCGACTCCCCCGTGCTCGGCGTGATGGCCAGCTGCAGCGGGACCCCGTGGGCCAGAAGCCAGAGCTGGCCCGCCAGACGCGCAACGCCCTCGGGCTGCCACGCGCCGAGCCCGCCAGTCATCCACACACCGAAGACCGGGACGAGGGCAAGGACGGCAGAGATCAGGATGGCCTGGACTGCCTCCGCGACGCCCTGGAGCCACAGCGGCATGGGCAGGCCCCGGAGACCGGACTGGTCGGCACGCAGTTTCATCGCCCTCCACTGTGCCACGGCCGCGGCCCCGGGCAGTTCAGGCGCACCGGAGCCCGGGCGAACGCCGGTGGCGGGCGCCAGCCCCCGGCCCGGTGACGGTCAGGACAGGTGCAGGCGGTCCTCGGCGCTGAACGCACGGATCTCCTCGGTCCGGCCCTCGCGGACCTTCGCGACCCACGCCGGGTCGGAGAGGAGCACGCGGCCCACGGCGACGAGATCGAACTCGCCGCGGCCGAACTGCGCCAGCAGCTCGCCCAGCCCGCGGACGCCGGAACGCCCGCCCTCCTGCCAGGTGACCTCGAACTCGTTGTCGAGGCCCACGGACCCGACCGTGATCACGGGGAGTCCCGAGAGCTTCTTGGTCCAGCCGGCCAGCCCGAGGCGGGCGTCCTCGCCGCCAGCCGCATCTGCCGGTTCCGGGAATGCCGGCTCCCAATGACGCCGGGTCGAAGGGTGGAACGCCGAGACGCCAGCGTCCGCGAGCGTCCGTAGGACAGTGCCGAGCTCTTCGGGGGTCTCGGCGATGCGCGCGCCGTAGTCTCCGGACTTCCACTGCGAGAAGCGGAAGATCACCGGGAAGTCGGGGCCGACGGCCGCGCGGACCGCCGCGACCACCTCGGCCGGGAAGCGCAGCCGCGCCTCGAGGGATCCGCCGTACTGGTCCTCGCGCCGGTTGGTGCCGGCCCAGAGGAACTGGTCCAGGAGGTAGCCGTGCGCGCCGTGCAGCTCGACGCCGTCGAAGCCCGCCTCCCTGGCGGCCGCGGCGGCGCGGGCGAAGTCGTCGCGGATGCGGGCGAGTTCCTCGAGGGTCGCGGCGCGCCCGCGCTCCGCGCCGTTGGGCGCGATGCCCGATGGGCTCAGGGACGGCAGGTCCGGGTTGAAGTCTGCGTGGTCGCCGCGTGCCGCGCCGAGGTGCCACAGCTGGGGCACAATCCGGCCGCCGGCCGCATGGACCTCGGCCACCAGTGCACGCCACGCGGCGAGCTGGGCCTCGCCGAACAGGCGCGGCACGCGGGTGCTCGGACCCGAGTCCTCGGAAACGTACACACCCTCCGTGATAATGAGCCCGACGCCGGCCGCGGCCCGCCGCGCGTAGTAGCCCGCGACGTCGTCCGTCACCGTGCCGTCCGGCGAGAACTCACGCGTCATGGGGGCCATGACGAAGCGGTTCGGCACGGTGAGGGTGCCGAGGCTGAAGGGCGTGAAGAGTTCTCCGATTCCGGGCTGTGCGGACGAGTCGATGGGCTCGGTGTGCTCAAGAGTCATGCTGGACCCAACCCGTCGTGTTCCCGGCGCATTCCGACGCAGCGTCCGGACCCCCTGTGACCTTCAACACATCATCTGCTCTGAGAAGCGCAGATCCGTGCCCGGCACCGGGCGGGCATAGACTCGGCGCCGTGAACCGACCAGCCACCCCGCCCGGGCCGCTCAGCGGACCCCCCGCGAGCGCCGTCCTGCCCCTCTATGCGGCCGGCTTCACCACCGCGTTCGGCGCCCACAGCATCGCCGCCGGCCTCGGGGCCGAGAGCGGCCAGATCGGTCTGGACCTGCTCACGCTGGGCGTCCTGCTTGCGCTCTATGATCTCGCCGAGGTGTTCCTCAAGCCCGTGTTCGGCTCGCTGTCGGACCGGATCGGGTCCAAGCCCGTCGTGGTGGGCGGCCTCGCGGCGTTCGCGCTGGCCTCGCTCGTGGGCATCGTGGTGCAGGGCCCTTGGGCCCTCGCAGTCGTGCGCCTCGGGCAGGGCGCGGCAGCATCGGCATTCTCACCGGCCTCTTCAGCAAGCGTGGCGCGCCTCGCAGGGCCGCTCACGGGGAAGTACTTCGGCAGGTACGGCTCGTGGAAGGGGCTCGGCTATGCGATCGGCCCGCTGCTCGGTGCTGCAGCCCTCTTCCTGGGGGGCTTTCCCGTCCTGTTCGGGGTCCTCGCGGTCCTCGGCGCGGCCGTGGCCGTCTGGGTGGCCGTCGCGATGCCGCGGCTCGAGCCGCTCCCCCGCCCCCGGTACACGGTCGCGGACCTCGCCCGCCAGCTCGGCGAGCGCTCGTTCCTCGGACCCACGATCGTGCTCGCGGCCTCGACCGGGTCGCTCGGCGCGGCCGTCGGCTTCCTCCCCGCCCTCGCGGCCCACACCGGCCTTCCGACGGCCGCGGCAGTGGCCGCAGTGACGGTGCTCGCAGTCGCGTCGTCCCTCATCCAGCCACGGATCGGTCGGCTCCGCGATGAGGGCAGGCTCACGGACAGGACCGGCATCATGGCGGGACTCGGGGCGATCGTGCTCGGGGCAGCGGCCGCCGCGCTCGTCCCGCTCGCGCCCGGGGTCTTCGGCGCCGTCGGGGTATACGCTGCCGCGCTGCTCGTCGGCACGGGGATCGGCATCGCGACGCCCCTCGCGTTCGCGCACCTCGCCGATGCGACGCCCGCGGAGCGGATGGGCAGGACGATGGGGTCCGCGGAGCTCGGCCGCGAGGCGGGCGACGCCGGCGGGCCGCTTCTCGTCGGGGCCGTCGCCGCGAGCGCAGGTCTGGGCTGGGGGCTCGCGTCCCTCGCCGCTGCCGTGGCCCTCGCCGGATTCGCCGTACCGCGGGACCCCGCACACCGCTCCGACACTGCGCCCGGGTAGCCTTCGGCCGATCCGCCCGAGGTGGGCTGGACAGCCGGGGCCGGCCGGGCGCCGTCATACGCCGGACCCAGCCACGCGTCCCGCGGAATCCCGCGGAACGCCACCCGCCCGTTCATCTAGCCTTCTCCGACACGTCACGCGTGCTCTGCCGCCCAGTCAAGTGGTCACAGGATGGTGGAGGCGTGAGGATCGCGATTGTTGCCGAGTCGTTCCTGCCGCAGATG
The DNA here is from genome assembly GCF_041022165.1 of Sinomonas sp. P10A9. Lineage (GTDB taxonomy): Bacteria > Actinomycetota > Actinomycetes > Actinomycetales > Micrococcaceae > Sinomonas > Sinomonas puerhi. The sequence goes on along the minus strand of NZ_CP163302.1, from coordinate 1,280,621 downwards.
AACGGAGTAACGCACTCCATCCTGCGGATCCTCGACCATCTCCAGGAGCGAGGCGACGACGTCCTAGTGATCGCCCCCTCCGGAGAGGGTGCGATCGGAGTCTTCCCGGTGACGGAGACCGTGAACAGCGCCCGAGTGGTGCGCATGCCGGCCTTCCCGATGGCTGGCTACCCGCACGTCCGGGTCGCGTTCGGGGCCGTCCCCAAGGTCCGGCGGATCCTCAGGGACTTCAAGCCCGACGTGGTCCATCTCGCCTCCCCCTTCGAGCTCGGCTGGCGCGGCGTGCGGGCCGCCAAGCAACTGCACGTCCCCACCGTCGCCGTGTACCAGACCGAGGTTCCGGGCTATGCAGCAAGATACGGCGTGCCTTTCCTCGAGTCCTGGGCGTGGCAGCGGGTCGAGAATATCCACCGACTCGCGGACCGGACCCTCGCGCCGTCGACCTTCGCCGTGGAACAGCTGCGGAAGCACGGGATCCCGCGGATCGAGATGTGGCGCCGTGGCGTCGACACCGCACGCTTCAACCCGGGCAGGCGCGACGACGCGTGGCGAGAGAGCGTGGCAGGGACCAACGCCGACGGAAGCCCGGTCAAGGTCATCGGCTACGTCGGCCGGCTCGCCGCCGAGAAGCAGGTCGAGGACCTGCGCGTCCTCATGGACCTGCCCGGCACGCGGCTCGTGATCGTGGGCGACGGGCCGATGCGCGCCCAGCTCGAGGCCCAGCTTCCCAGGGCGCACTTTGCCGGCTTCCAGGGAGGCGACGACCTGCCACGTCTCCTCGCGAGCTTCGACCTGTTTGTGCATCCGGGCGAGTTCGAGACGTTCTGCCAGACCATCCAGGAGGCCATGGCCTGTGGCGTCCCGGTGGTTGCCACCGGCCGCGGCGGCCCGCTCGACCTCGTCGAGAACGGCAAGACCGGTTGGCTCTACACGCCCGGCGATCTGGACCAGATGCGCGAGTACCTGCAGGGCCTGCTCGACGACGACGCGATGCGGGCAGCCTTTGCCGGCGCCGCCTGGCAGAGCGTCCAGGGCCGCTCCTGGAAGGCGATCTGCGACCAGCTCATCAACCACTACGAAGACGTCATCTCGCTGCGTGCCAAGAGCATCGCAGGGTGAGAGGAAGGAACACCATGAAGATCTCGGTCATTGGCTGCGGTTATCTGGGCGCGGTGCACGCCGCAACGCTCGCCTCGATGGGCCACACGGTGGTGGGCATCGACACGGATGCCGACAAGGTGGGCCACCTCGCGCGCGGCTTTGCCCCGTTCTTCGAGCCCGGACTCGAAGACCTCCTCGCCGACGGGCGCGATACGGGCCGGCTGGCCTTCTCGACGGACATGGACCTCGTTGCAGACTGCGACATGCACTTCCTGTGCGTGGGGACGCCGCAGTCCAAGACGAGCGATGTCGCGGACCTCACCTACCTCGAGGCTGCCAGCCGCTCCGTGGCCGCGCGCGCCAAGGCGGGTGCCGCCGTCGTGGGCAAGTCCACGGTGCCGGTCGGGACCGTACGGCGGGTGCGCGAATGGCTGGGCCGGGACGACCTCGAGCTCGCATGGAACCCCGAGTTCCTGCGGCAGGGCACGGCAGTGAAGGACTCGCTCGTGCCGGACCGCCTCGTCTACGGGGTGGATGACGCGGACGACGACGCCGGCGTCGGCGTGGGCCACAGGGCCGTGCGGATCCTCGACGAGGTCTACGCTCCCCTCCTGCACGCCGGTGTGCCCCGAATCGTGTGCAACGCCGCGACGGCGGAGCTCATCAAGTCCGCGGCCAACGCGTACCTGGCAACGAAGCTCTCCTACATCAACGCCATGGCCGAGCTGTGCGACGCGGCCGGCGCGGACGTCACCCAGCTCTCCGCCGCGATGGGCCTCGACCCGCGCATCGGCCAGCGGTACCTCGCGGCCGGCCTCGGGTTCGGCGGCGGGTGCCTGCCCAAGGACATCCGTTCGTTCCGGGCCCAGGCACGCGATCTCGCCGTCGACTCGGTGGACGCCTGGATGGGGCTCGTGGACTCGATCAACGTGGGCCAGCGCGGGCGGGTCGCTGCGCTGGCGGCGGACCTGTGCGGCGGATCCGTGGCAGGGCGCCGCATCGCGGTCCTCGGCGCGGCGTTCAAGCCGGACACCGACGACATCCGCGACTCCCCCGCCCTCGACGTCGCCGTGCGACTCGCGGGTGCCGGTGCGCACGTGGTGGTGACCGACCCCAAAGCGATCAACAACGCGTGGATGCGGTACCCCCAGCTGCAGTTCGAATCCTCCGCCCCCGCGGCGCTCGAGGGCGCGGAGATCGTGCTGCTGCTGACCGAATGGCCCGAGTTCCGTGCCCTCGACCCGTTCGAGACGGCGTCGCGAGTGCGCCGGCAGGTCATCATCGATGCGCGCAATGTGCTCGACGGCGACGCCTGGCGCGCGGCCGGCTGGGACCTCTACGGGATGGGGACCGGCGACGCCGGGCTCCTCAGCTCTGTCGAGACGCACGCCGGCTGACCCGGCTGGCCTGTCTGGCCGACGGCCTGTGGATACCGCGAAACAGGGATAGTCACGAACTTGTAGACTGCCGAAGATACGTCGCCTGCACCCGGCGACGCACACACACCAACGACGTCGGGGGATGTCAATGGCGATTCGCCGCACACTTCGCTCTGCCCTGTCCATCTTCGCCCTGACGGCCGCGCTCGGCCTGACAGCCTGCGGTGGGAACGCCGACGCCGGCGCCTCGCCCAGCGCGTCCGGCGCCGCGGGGACTTCGTCTGGTACGCCGACACCGGCCGTCGACACACGCCCGACTCCTGCCAGCTCCGCTGGCCCCGCGCGAAACCTGCCCAAGCCGGAGATGCCCGCCGCGGCGAGGGAGAACACGGAGGCGGGGTTCGCGGCGTTCACTCAATACTGGTTCGACACCGCAACTTATGCTCTGGAAACGAGGGACGGGGCTCCGCTAAAGACAATCTCGGCCGAGGACTGCAAGGTCTGCAACGGTTATCTGAAGGACGCAGCAACAGGTGGCTGGACGATCGGGCCGAAATGGATATCGACCTCGTTCGTCTCGGATCTGAAGTTGGACCCCTTAGGTCAGGCAGTCGGATACTTCATGCTCGATGAAGGGTCGTCGAAGTGGTACGAGGCCACCGGGGGGCTAAGCAAAGAGCGACACGGTGGCAACAATGGGCAGGCTAAGGCAATTTACGCCTCCTATGCGAATGGCTCGTGGACCGCCCGCCAGCTGGGGCAAGCGTGAGATCGGGCCTGAGCGCTCTGCTAATGTCAATCCTCTTTGCGCTCGCCGCGCCCATCGCGGCTGCGGCAGACGGAATTGACGGATATTTTGACGGCCAGACAGCAATACTTAATGGAACGACCGGCGGTCAGGTCGAGTTCAAGTTCCCCAAGGTGGAGGGCGTCGCTGAGGTCTTCGTCTACTCTTACGCCCCTGCGTGCGCGAATGACGTGGACACCATCGACGCCACCGCCTGCGCCGCACTGAATTCCCGCTGTACTTCAGAACCCGGCGGGATCATGGTCGTCTGGGAACGAAGGGACACCCGTAATCCGGACGCGCCGTGGCAGCGGCTCGAGCAGGCCTGCCTGTATCCGGGCAAACCCCCCGAGCGACCGGGCGACGTCGTCATTGCAGTGACCGAGAAGCAGCTCCGCGAGCTCCCGATCAAGGCACCCGAACTGGGCAGCCAGCCCGGACGCCACACGCTCAAGGGTGCGGAAACCAATATCTACGCCGATCCGGCAGACCAGACGTTCAGCATCGACATCCTGGGGAAGCGGGTCGACATCAAGGTCAAGCCATTGGAGTACCGCTGGACCTACGGCGACGGCTCCACTCTCGTCACCGGGGTCCCCGGCGGCCCGATCCCCGAGGCCCGCTGGGGCGAGAAGACCGTCACGAGCCACATCTTCACCCAGACCGCCGACGTCAGCATCGGCCTCACCACCGTCTTCACCGGTACCTTCTCCGTAGACGGCGGCCCCTACCAGCCCATCGCCGGCACGGCCCAAGTACCCAGCGCGCCGAAAGCCCTTAGCATCTGGCGCTCTGAGGTCAAGCTCTACGCGGACAACTGCATCACCAACCCCACGGGCCCCGGCTGCTCCTAGCGGCTCGGGGCCATGGGGTCCGTGTGGTGAAGGCTGTCGGAGAGGCGTGGGACGATGAATCCGTGGCCTCCTTCCCTTTCCCCGAGCCGGGCGAAGGCTCTGCCCTGCCCCTCGTGGACATGGCGGGGATGGTCAACCGGGTGGGGCCGGCGGCCATGGCACGGGCGCACACCTACGCCCGGGAGGGGCGCGTCGAGCATCTCGCATGGCACCCGGAGATCGCCGAGCTCACGGCGCAGGTCTTCGGCAGCGACGACGAGCCCTACGAGGTCGGCGTGTACCTCGAGAAGCATCAGGGGTCGTACCGGTACGCCGGCGGCTGGTGCACGTGCCCTGTCACTACGGACTGCAAGCACCTGGCCGCGGTCGTGCTCACGGCCAACACCACCCGGCTCCGCGCAGAGGCCGCAGAGCTGACTGCTGCGAGACGATCGGAGCCTGTGTGGAAGCAGGACCTGCGGCGCATCATCAGCCCACCGGGCGACCGTAGGCGCTTCACGGAACCCAAGTCGCTCGGCCTCCAGTTCGAGCTCCGCGATATGACGGCCATGCTGGGCGCGCGATACTCGCGGTCGCTGCCCAGCAGGGTTCGGTCGGGCCACAAGCTCGGCGTGCGCCCCGTAGCGCTCAACCCCGCCACCGGCAGATGGCTTCGCGGCGACATGGTCTGGAGTAAGTTCGGACGGCAGGACGCCTTGGGCGAATTCGTGCCGGCCCACTTCGACCTCTTCCGCGAGATCCAGGCCTTGAGGCTTGGCACGGAGTCGGGCTACTGGAACGGCAGCGACCCGTGGATCTACCTCGACGAGTTCGCGAGCCCCCTCCTGTGGACCCTGCTCGACGCTGCGGCAGAGCTCGGTATCGAGCTCATGGGCTCGGCCCGGGGAAGCCACGTCGTCGTGTCCGACGACATCGCGGCCATCCGGCTCGATGTCCTCCCCTCAGCGGACGAGGGCGCGCTCCGGCTCGTCCCGTCCCTGTCGGTCGGCGACGTCGCCCTGCCGACCGACAGGGCGGGAACGATCGGAGACCACGGCGCCTACGCCGTCGTGCGCACCGGCGAGCGCGAGGACATGATCGTCCTGGCCCGTGCCGCGTCCCGCCTGGGAGATCGAGAGCGCGCCCTGCTTGCGGCCCAGGACGGCGTGATCATCCCGGCCTCGGACCGCGAGGCTTTCCTCGCCGAGTTCTACCCCGATCTGGCCCGGTCGGTCACGCTGGCGGTCGACGCCGCGCTCGACCTCCCGCCGATCGAGCCGCCCCTGCTGGTGCTCACCGCGATGTTCGAACCCCAGGACGTGCTGCGGCTCGCGTGGCACTGGGAGTACCGGACGGGCGACGGCGTGCGCCAGCACCCACTCGTGCCGTCGCCGGACGAGGCGGTGCGGCGGGACGATGCAGCCGAGGAGGAGACGCTCGCGCGAGTGGCGGCAATCCTCGCAGACAGCCCGTTGCGAGGCCACCCCGTAGGGCCTGCCCGGCTGGAAGACCTCGAGACGGCCGAGTTCACCGAACGGATCCTGCCGGCCCTCGATGGGCTCGGCGGCGTCACCGTCAGGGTCGAGGGGACGAAGCCGGACTACCGGCGCCTCGAAGGGACGCCGAGGCTCGTGCTCAGCGCCGTCGAATCCGACAAGAACGACTGGTTCGATCTGGGCCTCATGGTCACGATCGCCGGCCGGAACATCCCCTTCCAGGACATCTTCACTGCCCTGGCCCGCGGCCGCACCAAGGTGCTCATGCCGGACAAGAGCTGGTTCCGGATCGATACCCCAGAAATCGAGCGGCTCAAGCGGATCATCGACGAGTCCCACGAGCTGCGCGAGTGGCGCGTCGAGGGTCCGTCATCCAAGAAGCCCCCGCGTCTGAGCGTCTACCAGGCGGGCCTGTGGGACGAGCTCGCCGAAATCGCCGGCGAGACAGTCGAGCCGCCGCGCTGGAAGCAGACCGTTGCGGGGCTCCTGGACCCGACCGCATTGGACAGGGTTCCCGTGCCCAGCGGGCTCAACGCCGAGCTCCGTCCCTACCAGGACGAGGGGTTCCAGTGGCTCGCCTTCCTGCACCGGCACGGGCTCGGCGGCATCCTCGCCGATGACATGGGCCTCGGCAAGACCCTCCAGACGCTTGCCCTCATCCTGCACACGAGGGGTCTCGACACGGCTCAACCACCCGTGGTTGAGCGGAGCGCAACGGAGTCGAAGCCCCCGTTCCTCGTCGTCGCCCCGACCTCCGTCGTCTCGAACTGGGAGGCCGAGGCCGCCAGGTTCGCCCCGGGGCTGCGCACCGTGGCCCTCACGGATACCGAGGGCAAGTCCCGCACCCCGATCTCGGAATCGGCGCAGGCCGCGGACATCGTCGTGACGAGCTATGCCCTGTTCCGCCTGGACTACGAGGCCTACGCTGCCCTCCCCTGGGCGGGCCTCATCATGGACGAGGCCCAATTCCTCAAGAACCGTGCCACCAAGGCCCACCAGTTCGCGAGGGACCTCGAGACCCCGTTCAAACTCGCCCTGACCGGAACGCCCCTCGAGAACAATCTCATGGAGCTGTGGTCCCTCTTTGCGATCGTCGCCCCGGGCCTGTTCCCGGCCGCGAACCACTTCGGGCAGGACTTCGCGAAGCCGATCGAGAAGAACGGCGACTCCGAGCGTCTGGCGAGGCTGCGCCGTCGTGCGCGGCCGCTCATGCTGCGCCGCACCAAGGAGGCGGTCGCCACTGAGCTGCCGGAGAAGCTCGAGCAGCGCCTCGACGTCGAGCTCGACCCGAGGCACCGCAAGCTCTACGAGCAGTACCTCCAGCGCGAGCGCGAGAAGGTCCTCGGCCTCGTCGAGGACCTTGACCGGAACCGGTTCATCGTGTTCCGCTCCCTCACGCTGCTGCGGCTCATGGCGCTGGACCCGTCGCTCGTCGACGAGACGCACAGCGGCGTGTCCCCGGCCAAGCTGGACACCCTCCTCGAGCAGCTCGACGACGTGGTGGCGGAGGGCCACCGCGCGCTCGTGTTCAGCCAGTTCACGTCCTTCCTGAAGAAGGCCGCCGCCCGACTGGATGCGGCGGGGGTTCCGTACGAGTACCTGGACGGGTCCACGAAGCGCCGCGGCGAGGTCGTTGGCAGGTTCAAGCAGGGCGAGGCTCCGGTCTTCCTCATCTCTCTCAAGGCAGGCGGGTTCGGGCTGAACCTGACGGAGGCGGACTACTGCTTCCTGCTCGACCCCTGGTGGAACCCCGCGGCCGAGGCCCAGGCGGTGGACCGCGCCCACCGGATTGGACAGACCCGGCGTGTGATGACGTATCGTCTGGTGGCCAAGGGCACCATCGAGGACAAGGTCATTGCCCTCAAGGAGAAGAAGGCAGCCCTGTTCTCCTCGGTCATGGATGACGACGCGATGTTCTCCTCGACGCTGACTGCAGACGACGTCCGGGGACTCCTCGAGTAGGCCTCCGGAGGTTACGCGGACGACGCGCGGAATTGGTCACAATTTGGCAACGACGGATTAGTACCCTACGGTAGGTGTCAGTTCGATAACGGACCTACCGCCCGCCATCCCCCAGCGAGGCGCCAACAAAGCCTGTGGCCCACGGCCGCTGGCCACATATGCCGGGTGCTGCCGTCCACCGTTCGCCGCCGTCTGCGCAGCCACCATGACCTGACCTCTCAACGTCAGGGGCCGGCGGCGCATGCTGAGTTCCGGGGACGGAGCGAGTGCCGGTGGAGCCCCGTGCATCATGAGACTCCCTATGAAGAAGATCACTCTTTCAGCTGCCCGCCGTTCACTCGCCGTCGTCGCCGCTTCCGGTGCGGCCCTCAGCGCTGCCGCCCTCGGGGCACCCGCCGCCAACGCCGCCGACGGCGCCACTTGGGACGCGCTCGCCCAGTGCGAGTCCAGCGGCAACTGGTCCATCAACACCGGCAACGGCTTCTACGGCGGCCTGCAGTTCACCCAGAGCACCTGGGCCGCCTTCGGCGGAACCGGCGCTCCGCAGAACGCCTCGCGCGCGCAGCAGATCGCCGTCGCCGAGCGGGTGCTCGCCGGCCAGGGCTGGGGCGCATGGCCAGCGTGCTCCGCCAAGCTGGGCCTGTACGGCAAGTCGGGCGCAAACCCGACTCCGGTCCAGGTGCAGGCGGCTCCGGTCCAGCAGGCCCCCGCCAAGCAGGCGGCCCCGGCCCAGCAGGCTCCGGTCCAGCAGGCCCCGGCCCAGCAGGCCCCGGCCCGCCACGCCGCCGCGGCCGCGGTCAGCGGCAGCACCTACACGGTGGCTGCCGGCGACACCCTGAGCCAGATTGCCCAGAACCTCGGCGTGACCGGCGGCTGGCAGGCCCTGGCCGACGTGAACGCCAAGATCATCTCCAACCCGAACCTGATCTTCCCGGGCCAGGTGCTCCAGCTCCCGGCCTGATAGGCGAGCCTCCGGCACCACGCCGGAATCGAGGGCAGGATCTGGGCCTTCCCCCCTGAGGCCCAGCCCCGGCCCTCCCCGACGCCGCGTCGGGACACGCACGGTTCCACGGAATCACGGCGTGCCCCACCGCGGCGTCATTTTTTGACCCCTCAAACCCATTGCCATTTGGGATACCAGTGGACTAACTTTGGAATACCAAAGCGAGACGCGGGTCACACCTCCCCGAGACTTGCACCACATGCGGCCCCTCGGACCGCACTGCTGAGCCTCAGAAGATCCCAGAGGCCAGTGCATCACCAAGTTGCGCGCCGTCCTTGACCCGATCCCAGAGAGTTCAATCATGAACAGCACACAGGACACCGCCGTCCAGACGCTGGACACTGAAGACGTGGCCCACACGGAGGCCAGGCACGCAGCATCCGCGGTGCCGACCGGCCTCAGCCCCCGCCTCTACAACAGGGACCTCGCGCCGACCCGGCGCGAGGGCCGCAGCTGGACCGCCTACAGCATCTTCACGCTGTGGGCCAACGACGTGCACAGCCTCGGCAACTACGCCTTCGCCATCGGGCTCTTCGCCCTCGGCCTGGGCGGCTGGCAGGTCCTCGCGGCCCTCGGAGTTGGCGCGGCACTGCTCTTCGCCCTCCTGACCCTCTCCGGCTTCATGGGCCAGAAGACGGGTGTCCCCTTCCCCGTCATGAGCCGGATCGCGTTCGGCATCCACGGCGCCCAGATCGCGGCGCTCATCCGCGGCGGCGTGGCCGTTGCGTGGTTCGGCATCCAGACATACCTCGCGTCCGTAGTGCTGCGGGTCCTCCTGATCGCCGTCTTCCCGGACCTCAAGCCGCTCGACGAGGGTTCGATCCTGGGACTCTCCGCGCTCGGCTGGATGGCGTTCGTCGCCCTCTGGATCGTCCAGGTCGTCATCGTCTCCTACGGCATGGAGATGATCCGCAAGTACGAGGCCTTCGCCGGCCCCGTCATCCTCGCCACGATGGCGGCTCTCGCGATCTGGATGTTCTCGCAGGCCGGATTCTCGATCGCGTGGAACACGGGCCACGAGCTCAGCGGCGGCGACATGTGGCTCAAGGTCCTCGGCGGCGGCGCCCTGTGGGTCTCGATCTACGGCACGTTCGTCCTGAACTTCTGCGACTTCACGCGCTCGGCGCGGTCCAAGAAGTCGATCGTCAAGGGCAACTTCTGGGGCATCCCGATCAATATGCTCCTCTTCGGCACCATCACTGTGGTCCTCGTCGGTGCCCAGTTCAAGATCAACGGCCACATCATCGGGAGCCCCTCGGACATCGTTGCCTCGATCCCCAACACGTTCCTGCTCTCAGCAGCATCCACCGCGCTCCTGGTCCTGACCGTCGCCGTGAACCTCATGGCCAACTTCGTCGCACCGACGTACGCCCTGACCAACCTGTTCCCGCGCAGGCTCAACTTCCGCCGCGCAGCGCTCGTCTCGGCCGTGATCGGACTCGTGATCCTGCCCTGGAACCTGTACAACAACCCCGCGGTGATCGAGTACTTCCTCGGCGGCCTCGGTGCCCTCCTCGGCCCGCTCTTCGGCGTGATCATGGCCGACTACTGGCTCGTCCGCCGCGGCAGGGTCAACGTCCCGGCCCTCTACTCCGAGGCCCGCGACGGCACGTACCACTACGCGAGGGGCATCAACCCGAAGGCCATCGCGGCGCTCATCCCCGCGGCGGCCGTGGCGCTGGTCATCGGGTTTGTCCCAGTCCTCGCGCCGCTGAGCTCGTTCACGTGGTTCTTCGGTGCCGGCATCGCGGCGGTCAACTTCTACTTCCTGGCCGACCGCAAGTGCACGTTCGAGGACGTCGAAGGCGAGGCCATCGCCGTCCCGAGCGTCCACTAAGCGCGTGGCTGGTGGGGCAAAAGGTCGGAACCGCCCCGCCCACACCGCCACAACGCACGACGTCGGCTGGCCGGCCCCCGCACCCGGCCCGCCGGCGTCGTGCTTACCCCTCTATGCCAACGCATTTATGCCAACGCACCAACGGAAGGAAGCCGCCATGCGCATCCTCGTCGCCAACGTCAACACCACCCAGTCCATGACGGACTCGATCGCCGAGGCCGCACGGGCCGCGGCGTCGGAAGGCACCGAGATCGTGGGCATCACGCCGCGGTTCGGCGCGGCCTCCTGTGAGGGCAACTTCGAGTCCTACCTCGCGGCGGTCGCCGTCATGGACGCCATCACGCGCTACGAGGGCGATTTCGACGCCGTCATCCAGGCCGGCTACGGCGAACACGGCCGCGAGGGCCTCCAGGAGCTGCTGGACGTCCCGGTCGTGGACATCACCGAGGCCGCGGCATCGACCGCGATGTTCCTGGGGCACAAGTACTCCGTGGTCACAACCCTCGACCGCACCGTCCCGCTCATCGAGGACCGACTCAAGCTCGCCGGGCTCGATGCCCGCTGCGCCTCGGTGCGCGCGTCCGGGCTCGGCGTCCTCGAACTCGAGACCGATCCAGAGCGGGCCGTGAAAGAGATCGTCGCCCAGGCGGAGAGCGCTGTCGGGGACAACAGGGCCGAGGTGATCGTGCTCGGCTGCGGCGGCATGAGTGGTCTCGACGCCCAGATCCGCGAACGCTGCGGTGTCCCGGTGGTCGACGGCGTGGCCGCCGCCGTCGCGGTGGCCGAGGGGCTCGTCCGGCTCGGGCTGAGCACGTCCAAGGTCCGCACGTACGCGGCGCCGCGGCCCAAGAAGGTGATCGGCTGGCCCCTCGCGTCCTAAGCCGGATCAGGCCTCCGGGCCTTGACCCCTGCCCTTGGCCGTGCCTACGGTCGAAAAACCGCCACTCAACGACGCTGGCGGCATCGCGAGCGGTCCCCCAAAGGCCGCAGCCGGCGTCATGGACGGTCCGCTGAATCAGCACCGCAGGGGCTGGGGCCCCTGCTTCACTGAGCAGAGAGGTACCAGAACTATGGCAGGCAACAATGCAGTCGCGTACAAGAGCCCGGGCAAGGTCGAGGTCATCGACATCGACTACCCGACGTTCGAGCTCAAGGACGGGCCCGGCGTCAATCCGGCCAACGTTGGGCGGAAGGTCCCGCACGGCGTCATCCTCAAGACCGTCGCGACCAATATCTGCGGCTCCGACCAGCACATGGTCCGCGGGCGCACCACGGCTCCCCCGGACCTCGTGCTCGGGCACGAGATCACCGGCGAGGTGGTCGAGACGGGGCCGGACGTAGAGTTCCTCCAGGTCGGAGACCTCGTCTCCGTCCCGTTCAACATCGCCTGCGGGCGCTGCCGGAACTGCAAGGAGCGCAAGACGGGGATCTGCCTCAACGTCAACCCCGACCGGCCTGGCTCGGCCTACGGGTACGTGGACATGGGCGGGTGGGTCGGCGGCCAGGCCAACTACGTGCTCGTGCCGTACGCGGACTTCAACTGCCTCAAGTTCCCGGACAAGGACCAGGCGCTCGAGAAGATCATGGACCTCACCATGCTCTCGGACATCTTCCCGACTGGCTTCCACGGTGCCGTCACGGCGGGCGTTGGCGTGGGTTCGACCGTGTACGTCGCGGGAGCCGGACCGGTGGGCCTCGCGGCGGCGACGGGCGCGCTCCTGCTGGGGGCCGCCGTCGTGATCGTCGGTGACATGAACGCGGACCGACTCAAGCAGGCCGCGAGCTTCGGCTGCGAGACGGTAGACCTCACCCAGGGCGGCCCGGCGGAGCAGATCGAGCAGATACTCGGCGAGCCCCTCGTGGACTGCGGCGTGGACGCTGTCGGGTTCGAGGCGAAGGGCCACGGCGCGGGCGCGAGCGAAGCTCCGGCCACAGTGCTCAACTCGCTCATGGACATCACGGCGGCCGGCGGGGCCCTCGGCATCCCCGGCCTCTACGTGACCGGCGATCCCGGCGGCGTCGACGAAGCCGCGAAGAAGGGCTCGCTCTCGCTGAGCCTGGGCACCGGTTGGGCCAAGTCGCTGTCCTTCACCACGGGCCAGTGCCCGGTCATGAAGTACAACCGCCAGCTCATGATGGCGATCCTCCACGATCGGGTGTCGATCGCGAAGAACGTCAACGCGAAGGCCATCAGCCTCGAAGACGCTCCGCGCGGCTACGCCGAGTTCGATTCCGGCGCGGCCAGCAAGTATGTCCTCAACCCGAACGGGTACATCAAGAACTAGCCCGCGCGGACGCCTCAGGCCACCGACGTCACGGCGCCGGGTGCGGCGACGAGTATGGACGCTCTCGTCGCCGCTTCGGCGTCCCACCCCCGGAGGGAAGCCTCCGCCGCGTACGCTGGAGGCATGGCTGCACCGGAGCGGACACGCGTGGCGGTGGTCGGCGGCGGGCCCGCCGGGATGTTCCTGGGACTCCTGCTCGCGCGGGGCGGGATCGACACCGTGGTGCTCGAGAAGCACCCCAACTTCCTGCGCGACTTCCGCGGCGACACCGTGCACGCCTCAACGCTGGGGCTCCTCGACGAACTGGGCCTCGGCTCCGCGTTCGCCGCGCTCCCCCAGCGACGCGTGGACTCGGTCGAGATCCAGCTCGACGCGGGGACCGTCCGGCTCGCCGACTTCGGCCGCGCACTCCCCGGCCTCCATCCGTACGTCGCCTTCGTCCCGCAGTGGGACTTCCTCGAGATGCTCGCCGACGCCGCCGAGCACGAGCCGCACTTCACCCTCGTCCGCTCGGCCGAGGTGGTGGGCCTGACGCGTGACGGCGGGCGCGTCGCCGGGGTGCGCTGGCGGGATTATGCGGTGGCTGAGCCTGCGGCGGTTGAGCCAGCAGTGGCTGAGCTTGCCGGGGTTAAGCGCAGCGCAGCGGAGCCGGAACCCGCTGAGCACGTCCTCGCCGCCGACCTCGTCGTGGCGTGCGACGGGCGCTGGTCGACAGTCCGAGAAGCGGCCGCCCTGGTCCCGCGCGAGTTCGGCTCGCCCGTGGACATCTGGTGGTTCCGCCTCCCGCGCCATGAGGGCGATCCCGACGGCGGGGTCGGGCGCCTTTCGGGCCATGAGTTCATGATCATGATCGACCGCGGTGACACGTGGCAATGCGGCTACCTCCTGGCCAAGGGGGCCGACGCAGCCTTGCGTGGCGAGGGGCTCGACGCGTTCAGGGCGAAGCTCGCTCGCCTCCAGCCGTGGCTCGCGGACCGGTTGGACACCTGGCCCAAGACCCTCGACGACGTGAAGCTCCTGGACATCAGGGTCGAGCGGCTCGAGGAGTGGCACCGCGATGGGCTGCTCCTGATCGGCGACGCGGCCCACCCGATGTCCCCCGTGGGCGGCGTCGGCATCAACCTCGCGATCCAGGACGCCGTCGCGGCGGCCCAGCTTGTGGGTCAGTGGATGCGGCACCATCCCGGCCCGGTGCCTGCGGACGTCCTGTCCGGCGTGCGGCGGCGCAGGCTCCGGCCCACCGCGCTCGTGCAGGCGTTCCAGCGCGCGGCCGCGCGCGGCGTCGTGAGCAGGGCGCTCAAGGGTCAGGTCGCGACGTCCCGGACCGCCGTTCCGCTGCCTCTGCGGGTGCTCACGCGGTTCCCCATCCTGCAGTCCATCCCGGCGCGGTTCATCGCGATCGGCCCGCGGCCCGAGCACACGCCGAGCTGGGCGCGCCGGCTGGAGCGGATGGCCCCGCGCTGACGCGCCAGCCCGGCCGGCGGCTACCAGTCCGCGATGAGGTCGCGCCGCGCGGTGAGGTAGGCCACGGTCGGCAGGTAGTTGCCGTGGGTCGCGACCTGTGCCATGTACGAGTCGGGCTCCATCTCGAGGGTGAGGCGATCAAGCACGTTGGCCTCCTGGGAGTAGGAGTAGCCCGGGAACCCGAGGAAGTCCGTGCGCCGCCACAGGTTGATCCACACCGGCTGCGGAGCCGGAGCAGTCCCCAGCAGCGTGGTGAGGGGCCCCGCAGCGGGCGAGCGGACGCCGTCGTGCCCTTCCAGTTCGGGATCCGCGAGGATGCGCGCCCGCTCGAGGACCCGGGCGCGGCTGCGCGGAGGCGTGCCGACAACCGGCAGGTCCTTGCCCTTCCACGGGTCTGCGGTCCAGAACGACGGCGCGCCGACCCCGGGGGTTCCGAGCACATCGGGGCCGAACAGCTCGGGGAAGAACCGCCCGAAGTACGGGCGCAGCTGCATACCGAAGCTCAGGAACCGCACGCGCGGTATGAGGTCGGCGCGGCCGATCGCGGTCAGGTGGAAGAGAGCCGCGACGCCTAGGACGGTCCCGAGGCTGTGGGTCGAGAGGAGCACGCGGCGGCGCGGGTCCGGCTCGAGCCAGCGGATCATCCGGTCGGCGAGCTCGGGCACGGCGCGCTCGCTGTAGCAGGCAGGCCCGAACGGGTGCGCGGCGCGCGGGAGCCACGCCATGAGGTCCCACAGGAGCCCGAGCGGCCGAGCGGCGTCCGGCGAGGCGGCCTTGGTCACGGCCATCCCGAGGACGGCGGTGCCGCCGAGCACCACTGCTGTGAGGACCACGAGCTGGCCGGCCTGCCACATCGCGGTCACGGAGTCCCCGCCGAAGGCGCCCGTGAGCACGCCCCGAACCCACGCCCAGCGTCCGCTGTGTTCCCTGTTCTCCCACAGGATGGCGAGCGCCATCGACGCTGCCACGGCGATGCCCACAGTCCACGCGAGGAAGTGCAGGAGCGGCTCGGCCCGCTGAAGGAACGCGCTCGCGCGGCGCTGCTTGACGATCTCGAGACGGTAGACCTCCTCGGACTGGTCGATGGCGGGCGTGTCGATGGTCGAGCGGCCCAGCTTGAGGAGCCCGACCACAATGAGCACGAGCATGACGATGGCGGCCATGAGCCCGAGGACCCCGCCGAAGGCCCAGAAGGCAATCGGGACGGTGATGTCGTGGGCGCCCGAGGGCAGCGAAACGTCGCGGAAGAGCGGGTCACCCGGCACGCCGCGGGTCTGGAACCGGCCCGAGCGCAGGTAGGAGCCGGCGCCAAGCGCGAGGGCGCTCGCGAGGAACGCTCCGAGGAGGAGCCCGAGCATCATGAACACACCCGGGCCGGCGCCGTGCCAGGCCTCCTCGCGAACCCTCGCATTCCGTCGCCGCATCGTCAGGTACGGGACCACGACCAGTCCGCCGCTGAGGACGACGACGGCGAGCGCCGCCGCGTTGGCACCCCACCCGAAGGAGTCGAGCCATCCGGCCAGGACCGCCCAGAGCGCGGCCGTGCCGACGGTCAGGACGGCGGCGGCGATCCACTCGTTGTAGCCCGCGCGGACCACGCAGCCGGCCGTGGCGAGGACCGTGAGGGCCACGAGGATCAGGGTCGGGGTGATCTGGCCGCCGCCGAACGGACCGGGCACGTTGGTGCCGGAGCCCCAGATCTCCAGGCCGAGGCACGCGAGGTAGACCGCGACGGCGATGCCGAGGAGGATGCTGGCCTGCGCATCCCTGCTGTCGCGGATCCGTTGGGTCAGCCCCTCGCCGCCGGGGACCGGATGCGGCGCGCGCACGGACCTCGCCCAGAACGCGATCACCGCCGCCGATGCGGCGAGGTGCGCGAGGGCGAGGCCGAACAGCGTCGGTGCCGCGGCGCCGTCGTGCGGGACGGCGTCCCATGCGAGGGTCGCCACGACGAGGTCCACGCCCGCGGCGAGGTGCAGGAGACCCGTGGGCGAATTGACCCGCCGGCGCATCCACATCTCGGGCACCGCGAGCGGGAGCGCATCCGGCGCGGCCTGCGCCTCGCGGACCCGCGCGGCGTCGTGGATCCTGGTGCGGAAGCGGACGTCGCTGATGAGGCCCAGGACGGCCATGACCACGACGGCGGCGATCGGCGCGAGCGAGAACAGCGCTAGGCGCTGGCCGCGCGTCCATTGGCCGAGCCCGTCGAGCTGGCCCGGAAGGGCGCTACACACGCGCCACGCGCCGGTCTGGTCGATGGGGAGGAAGCACTGGACCGCGACGAGGTCGAACATGACCGTCGAGACGGCGGCCGTGAGCAGCAGGGTCAGGGCGAGGGCGAACAGCCGCGTGATCCCGCCGCCGCTGCCCGTACGCAGGCCGCCCTCGCGGCGCGGGTCGGTCTCGAACGCTCGCGCCCAGTAGCCGGCGTTGGCGAAGCCGAAGGGCGCGACGAGGAACCACAGCACGTTGTAGACCGTGCGCCACACGCCGGTGAGGAAGCTGCGGCCCTTCGCGAAGCGGTCGAGGTTGCCCCAGCTGTACGCCTCGAGGCGCGTGCGGGCGTCCGGGTCGCGGTCCCTCGTGGTGTAGAAGCCGGCGAGCTTGTCACCCAGAGGAATCGGTCCATCGTGTACGAGCGCGATCCGGTCCACACTGGTGCCGAGCATCTCCTGCGGCGGGGTGTTGCGGACACCATGCACGCGCAGCTCGAGGATGTGGGGCTCGGGGTCCGCCGCCGCTGGGTCAGTCGCCGCAGCGGCGGGATCGCGCTCGTACGGCATGGCCTCAGGCCAGCGTCCGGATGGTCCAGAAGTCGCTCGAGAGGCCCGAGGAGAGGAGGTACTGGTACGGGAGGGTGAAGTATCCGCCCTGGCCCCAGCCGGATCCCCACGAGTTGCGGACGCGGAACGTCTGGGCCGCGTTGTCGTATCCGACGGCGAGGACGGCGTGGCCGCCGAGCGCCTGTTCGGACGGCCCGGGCATCGGCACCACGCCGGTCTGGGCCACCGCCGGGCTCTCGAACGACTCGTACACTGTGATGCCCAGCACGAACGGGTAGCCGGCGGCGAGGCAGCCCTGCATCTGGGTCAGGATCCGGGCCACGCGCTGGTAGGCGATCGCACGGTGCAGCTTCGCGTCGATGTAGCACTGGGCTGGCGGCTGGGCCGCGAACTCGCCGATGACATACGGCCACTCCGTCTCGGCGCATGCGCCCTGCGTGCCGACGGACTTCACACCGTCGCGGATCTGCGCCCCGGAATCGCTCGCCACGGTGTGCTCCATGGTGCGCTCGTTGTAGTAGATGAAGAGCCTCGAGGGCGTCGTGTAGCCGGCGATGCCCTGCTTGCCTGCATCGAACTCGAGGGCCCCGCCGATCGCGTTGGCCGTGCAGGAGCCGAGCTGGCCCTGATCATAGACCGGCGGACACTCCGCGGTGAGGTCCACGGAGGGTGGGAGCGAGGCGAGCACCGTATGCGGGGCGGCGTAGAGGAAATCGCGCTGGTCGGGGACGTCCGGTACCCAGCCGTAGGCGTGGGCTGCGCGGGAATCTGCTTGAGTGGTCATGTCCGAGGACTTCCAGGAAGTGGCGTGGCCGCCGGGGGAATGGAACCCCAGCTGTCGTGGGCATGGCCTCGGGCTCTGGCGCTGGAGCGTTCCGGCGCGAGCGGGTTCTGGCGCGGACGACGGCGCCGGGTCGGCGGGGTGCCCCGCCCGCCGGGTGGCGGACGGGGCGCCCTGCTGACGGGCGTCGGCCCGAGTGCTGGGGATCTCGGACCGACCGGATTAATTTGTAACTCGATTTTATTAACTAGGATGGCCGCACGTCAAGACCCTTGTGGGCATGACTTCGTGTTCCCCGGCCGCGTCCCGGAGCCGGCGGCACCCTCCGCGAGCCGGCGGCGCCCTTCGCGAGCGCACGGCGACTGCCCCAGCAAGCGGCGGCCGTGCGCCGTCCTACGCCCCGAGCTCCGCGGCCGATGACCAGGCGCCGTCCTCGGCGAGGGCGTCGACGAGCGCCAGTCCCCTCTGAGCCCAGGCGATCTCGCCCTGCGCGCGTTCCACGAGGCCCTCGTACGTGAACCGCTTGAAGGCGATCGTGCGCTCGCGGTCCTCGGGCGGCGTGACCGCGAGCCGGAGGGCGAGCATCGGGTTGGAGACGGCGGCGATCCGCGCGAGCTCCCCCTCCCACTGGGCGAGTTCTCCCTCCCACTCGGAGATGTGGGCCCGGAAGAACTCGCGTGCTGCCGCGGGCGTCGTGGCCTCGAGATAGGCTGCGCGAAGGTGCGCGGGGTCGCGGACGCGCGCGTACTCGAGCGGGGTGCGCATCCAGTCGAGGAAGGCGCGCTCGCCGGCATCGGTCATGTGGTAGACCTTGCGGGTGCCACGCTCGCCCCGGGGCCTCTCCTCACCCTCGATGAGGCCCGCGGCCTCCATCTTGCGCAGCTCGGGATAGATCTGTGAGTCGGGCGCGTGCCACACGTGCCCGACGGACACCGCGAACTGCTTCTGCAGGTCGTACCCCGAGAGCGGGCCGACCCTCAGCAGGGCGAGCAGCGCGAATCTCAGGCTCACAGGGCCACCTCCATGGATGTATCAGACCGGCGCGGGCGGCCTCACGGTCTCCCGCGCCAGCCGGACGGGCTAGGCGGACTGGTAGTTGGTCCGCCACCCGCCGTGGTACTCGGAGCGGGCCACAGCAGAGTACGGTACGGGACTGACGACGGCGCGCACCTCGAGCTGTTCGTGGGGCTCGACGGCGGCCTTCGAGGTGCCGCCGTTCGGCTCGCCCCACACGACCGTGACTTCCGCGCCCTCGGGCACGTTCGGATCGACGGTCGCGAGGGAGAGCGCCGTGCGCTCGTTCGCGCTGTAGCCAGTGAACATCGAGAAGCCGACGGCGCTCCCGTCCGCGTCCACGACCGAGTCGTAGTTGGCGGAGCCGTAGTTCGCCAGGGGAAGGTCGAAGAACTTGTACTGCGGGCCGGCCGTGTCGAAGAGCGAGGAGAACAGCTTCGTCATGTCCTCGGCGTTCCAGGCCAGCGTGACCTTGCGGCGCTGCTGCGCGGGGTCAGCCTTCTGCAGTGCGTCCCGGCCGATGAAGTCGTGGTCGAACTTGACGAAGGAGCCGTAGCCGAGCTCCCACGGGGTCAGGTAGTAGTCCTCGATGCTGTCGGAGACGAACGAGCCCGCAAGCGTGCCGGTGGCCTCGTAGCCGTCCGCGGGGAGCCACTCGCGGTAGCCCCGCTCGGCCTCGCCCGTGTAGATCGCGGGCAGGGGCGACGGGATCCAGCCGGACTCGAGGGTGTTCGACGGGTAGGCGCGGGAGCCCACGGGCACGAGTCCGAACTCGGCGCCGGCCTCGACGATCGCGTCGCGGATGCGGTCATGGTCCGCGTACGGGCCCCAGACCTCGAGGCCGGGCGCGCCGGCCATTCCGTGGCGGAGCGTGCGCACTGTGGTGCCGTCGATCGACATGGTGGACATGTTGAAGAACTTGAGCTGCTCGACCGGGCCGCCGTTGAGCCTCTCGATGACCTGCCAGGCGCTGGGGCCCTGGATCTGGAAGCGGTAGTACTGCCGGGAGACGCCGTGCCCGTAGGGCCGGGACGGGGAGCGTCGGTCAACTGTGATGTCGAGGTTGCCGTAGCCGCCGGCCTGCCCGTGGTAGAGCAGCCAGTTCGCCGCCGGTGCCCGGCCCACATACACGTACTCGTCGTCGGCCTCGCGGAACAGGATGCCGTCCCCGATGACGTGGCCCGACTCTGTGGTCGGCACGTACTGCTTGGCCCTGTTCACGGGGAAGACCTCAGTCGAGTTGATCGCCGTCGCCCGGATCAGGTTGATCGCGTCGGAGCCCTTGAGGAACAGGTTGTCCATGTGGTGCGACTGGTCGTAGAGCACCGCCGTGTCCCGCCAGGCCCTCTGCTCCTTGATCCAGTTCTGGAAGTCGGCGGGGACCACCGGGTAGATGTACGAGCCGATCTGCGAGTTGCGCAGGAGGTCGACCGGTCCCTGGGACGCGTCGAGGACTTCCTGCAGATTCTTGGGTGCCACGGTGAACCTCTCGTTCTGGTGTGAGTTCGGTCTGGTCTTTGCTAGAAGACGATGGTCTGGTTGCCGTGCCTGATGACCCTGTCCTCGGCGTGCCACTGGACGGCGCGCGAGAGCACGGCGCGCTCCACGTAGGCGCCGCGGGCCGCCAGGTCGGCGGCGGTGTGGGCGTGGCTGGCGCGGGCCACGTCCTGCTCGATGATGGGGCCCTCGTCGAGGTCCTTGGTGACGTAGTGGGCGGTGGCCCCGATGAGCTTCACGCCCCGCTCCTTGGCCTTGCGGTAGGGCGCGGCGCCGATGAATGCCGGCAGGAAGGAGTGGTGGATGTTGATGAGCGGGACGCCCACGCGGTCGAGGAGCGCCCCCGAGATGATCTGCATGTAGCGGGCCAGCACCACGAAGTCGACGTTCCCCGCCAGCAGCCTGAGGATCTCCTCCTCGGCCGCGGACTTGTCACTGCCGGACGAGGGCACATGGAAGAACGGCACCCCGAACGAGCGCACGTCCTCGGCCGTGTTGGTGTGGTTAGAGATGACCATGGGGATGCTCACGGGCAACTCGCCCCGGCGGTGCCTCCACAGCAGTTCGAGCAGGCAGTGGTCCGACGTCGAGACCATGATGGCCATACGCTTGCGCACGGACCGGTCGGTGAGGGACCACTGCATGCCCAGCGGTCCGAGCGTCTCGGCGAGGTCTGCCTCGACATCTGGCATAGCGGCCGCGAGGTCGGACCGCATGAACTCGACCCGCTGGAAGAAGTCCCCTCCCGTGGGGTCGGTCGAGTACTGGTCGAGCGCCACGATGTTCCCCTTGTTGCGGGTCACGAGGGCGGCGACGGCGGCGACGATCCGGGCCTGTCCGGGCCGTGGACGATCAGGTAGGCCTGATCCCTGTGGGACTCGGTGTGCACCGCCATGGCCGCAGCTCAGCTCCTCTCGGCGATGAACTTGTTCGCCCAGTCTGCGGTCGCCTTCAGTCCCCCGAACGTGTAGAAGTGCAGCCCCACCCGTCCCGGGATCCCGGGGCCAGGCCATGAGTCTGTCAGTGCCCCGGCGAGATCATCGACGAAGTGCTCGGGGCCCGCCTCGCCGATCAGGTTGGTGAGGGAGAACCCGTACTTCTTGACGATCATCGCGTTCGCGCCCACGCCGAAGCGCCGCGCGAAGCCGAGAAGGCGCCTGATGCCCGCTGGCCCCGGCACGCCGACCCGGACCGCTGCTTCGATGCCACTGGACCGCACCCCCGCGATCCACGCCGCGACGGGCTCGGTGTCGAAGGCGAACTGGGTGAGGATCACGGCTCCCAGCCCTTGCTCCTTGAGCGCCGCGACCTTCTCATCGAGAGCGCGCGAGAGAACGTCCGTGCCGATGTCCGGATGGCCCTCGGGGTATCCCCCGACGCCGACCTCGCGGACGCCGTACTTCTGCAGGAGGCCGCTGCTGATGACGGCCAGGGAGTCTTCGTAGGGACCCTCTGGATCGGCGGGATCGCCGCCCACGGTGAAGACGTGCTCTGTGGCGCCGACCTCCTGCAGCCGGCCGAGGAATTCCTCGAGGTGCGCCGTCGACTTGAGCCTGCGCGCCGAGATGTGCGGGACGGGGATGAAGCCGTGGTCGCGGACAGCCTTCGCGGCCGCGACCCGCATCTCGAGGTCCTCGTTGCCGAGGAACGTGACGTTGATCCTGGTCCCGGACGGGATGTGGTCCTTCGCCTCGACGAGGCCGGGGATGTCCTTGCCGGTCATCTCCAGGGAGAAGTCGTCGATGAGTTCGAGCGATGCCCGGCGGTTCTGCACGGTTGCGGTTCTGGCCACGGTCCGTCACTCCTGTTCTCGGGCGCCACGGTGCGTCCTTCTCCGAATGTAACTATGTAGATAGGGAATGTCTATAGGTATTTTGCCCCGACCCCGCGCCCTCGCCCCAAACGCCTGAGAGTCAGCTCCTGGGAGTCACGTCTAGTGACTCCCAGGAGCTGACTCTCAGATGGTGGCTTCAGCCGGGCGGCCCTGGGGATCAGCCGGCCGCGAGGGCGTCCGGGTCGAGGTGGGCGATGGAGCGGGTGTCCTGGAACGCCCGGACGCCCTCGATGCCCTGCTCGCGGCCGAAGCCGGACTGCTTCATGCCGCCGAACGGCGCCCGAAGGTCGAGCCGCGTGGCGCCGTGGTCGTTGACCCACACGTAGCCGCACTCGAGCTGGCCGCCGACCCGGTTGGCGTGCTCGGGATCGGATGACCAGACCGAACCGCACAGACCCGCCCACGTGTCGTTCGCAGCCGCCACTGCGTCCTCCTCGGTGTCGAACGGGATCACGGGGATGACGGGTCCGAACTGCTCGTGCGTCACGACGCGCAGCGACGGGTCTGGGTCGATCACGATCGCGGGGCGCAGGAAGTTGCCGCCCTGCAGTTCCGGGCTGGCCGGCAGCGTCCCGAACTCGCGGACCTCGGCCCCGGAGGCCTTGGCCTCCTCGATGAGCTCCGCGACGAATGCCTTCTGCACGGGCGAGTGCAGGGGCCCCATCGTGGTGCCCTCGTCCAGCCCGTACCCGATGACCGCCCTGTCGAGCCGCGCCGAGAGCCCCGCGACAACGTCGTCCAGGCGCGAGCGGTGCACGTAGATCCGCTTGGCGTTCATGCAGATCTGGCCGGTCGTGTCGAAGACCGCCGCGTAGAGGCGGTCGAGCTCGACGTCGTCGAGCGTCGCGTCCTCGAGGATGACGGCGGGATCGTTGCCGCCGAGCTCGAGGGTGACGCGCGTGAGCGAGGAGGAGGCCATCTGCATGATGCGCTTCCCGCCCGCGACGCTGCCCGTGAAGCAGACCTTCGCGATGTCCGGGCTCGTGATGAGCGCGGACATGTCCGCGTCCTTGCCCGTCACCACGTTCAGGACGCCCGGCGGAAGCTTCTCCGCGATGCGCTGGACCACGCGGGTCGTGGCGAGCGGCGTGGTGGGCGGCGGCTTCACGATCGCGGTGTTGCCCGCGAGGAGCGCGTGCGGGAGGGAAGCACCGAGGATCGCGATCGGCCAGTTGAAGGGCACGATCACGGTCACGACCCCGAGCGGCTGGTAGGCCACCGTCGTCGTGACCGGGATGCCGGGCGCCGGTCCGAGGACCTTGGCGGCATCGACTTCGTCGGCGAGCGCGAGGGCGAGGTTCCAACGGATCTCGAAGACGAGGGAGTCGACCCAGGCCTCGATGCGGATCTTGCCGTTCTCCTGGGAGAGGATCGCGGCGTCCTCGTCGCGCGCCTCGGCGATCCCCGCGAGGGCGGCCTGCATCTGCTCGGCACGCCCCCGCGGGCTCAGGGCGCTCCACGCGGGGTAGGCGGCCTTGGCGGCCGCAATCGCGTCGTCGACGTCACCGGCGCTGGCCGCGGCGGCGTGTCCGACGACGACGCCCGGCTTGCCCGGATCGAGGACCTCGAGGGTCTCGGCGGCCCGCCGCTCGGCTCCCCCGATGTACAGCCCGGTGGTCACCGGCGCGGACGTATTGAGCGTCTCGGTCATGGCTCCTGCTCTCCTTTCCGTTGCAGATCACGTCAGTTGCAGATCACGTCAGTTGCAGATCCGGTCTGGTACAGATCAGGTCAGGAGTTCGCGCGGTACACGGTGCGGGCGAACTCGTGGTATGGCGCGGGGGCCACGGTCGCGCGGATGCGCACCTGGCGGTGGTCGGCGTCGACCGAGGCCTTGCGGGACACCGGGTCCTCACCCCAGACCACCTCTACTTCGGTGCCGTCGGGCACGTCTGTATCGAGGGTCGCAAGGGACATGTAGAGCTGGTCGAAGGCGACGTAGCCGGCGTCGGTCGAGATGCCCACACGGGCGCCGTCGCGGAGGACCTCGTCCATCTGGAAGAGCCCGTAGCGGGCCTTCGGGAAGTCGAGGTACTTGGCCGGCGTTCCGGGCTCCATCTGCGAGCGCACCACGGCCGCGACGTCATCCGCATGCCAGATGAGCGTGGCCTTGCGGCGGTTCTGGTTCTCCGCGTGCTTCTCGAGGGCCGCACGGCCGTGGAAGTCGTGGTCGAACCGGACCGACCTGCCCAGGCCGATGTCGTAGGGGGTCATGTAGTAGTCGTGGACGTCGGTCGAGTAGAGCGATCCGCCGATCGAGCCGGCCCGGGCCGCGGGCAGCCACTGCCGGTACTCGGCGAAGTCCTCGTCGAAGATCGCGGGGAACGGCGTGGGCACCCAGCCCGATTCGAGCGGCGAGGCCGAGTAGGCCTTCGCCCCGACGCGGCGGATGTCGAACTCCGCGCCGGCCTCCATGAGCGCGTCGAGCACGGTCTCGTGGTCCTCCCACGGCCCGTAGAACTCGAATCCGGGCTGCCCGGCCATGCCGTGGCGGAGGGCCTTGACGGGACGGCCCGCGATCTCGACGTCGCCGATGTGGAAGAACTTGATCTCCGGGATCGGACCTGCGAAGACCTTCTCCATGACCTCGTTGGCCCGCGGGCCCTGGAGCTCGTAGCGGTAGAACGTGGGCGGCCCCTGGCGCATGTGGGAATTCGCCTCGAGGCGCTGGTGGACGTCCCGGCCTGCTGCGGCAGCCTTCTCGACGTTGAAGCGGACCCAGTCGATGAGCAGGTGATGGCCGATCAGCACGAGCCCCTCGGGGTCGCCGTCGATGTCGGAGTTGTAGAACAGGATGCCGTCCCCGATGAGGTAGCCGTCCTGGTTGACGGCGATGAGCTGCTTCGCGACGCCGGCGCGGAAGGCTGCGAACGTGTTCGGCGAGATGGACGCGAGCAGCGGCAGGAGGTCGGCGCCCCCGAGGAAGAGCTGGGTCATGTGGTGCGACTGGTCCATGAGCGCCACCGTGGTGTTCCACGCGCGTTGCTCGTCGCGCCAGTTGGTGAACTCCGGGGCAACCGGGAACGTGAAGGCCGGCCAGTCCTGGTTCCGCAGGAGCTCGACGGGGCCTCCGGCCCGCTCGATCGCGTCCGCGAGCGATTCGGATGCTGCGGGAGATTCTGGGGTCATCGTTGACCCCTCCTTTCGGCCGAGGTTCGAAACGGCTCGCGGCGGGTCAGGCCACGCTGTGGGGTCTCTGCCAGACAACCACGCCCCTAGCCCTCGGTCAAGACATCTAATACATTATCGTCACCAATCCCGTCGTGAGAGTTGTCGTGAAGGAGCGCCCCGTGGCCCCCAAGAACCTCCAGGATGTGCTGGATGCTGCCGGAAACACCGTCGAACTGCTGCGGAACTCCCAGCTGGGCACCTACATCTACCCCGTGGTTCCCGCGGAGTTCAGCAACTGGCGGCGCGAGCAGAAGGCCTGGCGTGACGCCGCCGTGCTCTACGACCAGACGCACCACATGGTCAACTTCTTCGTCAAGGGCCCGGACGCACTCAGGCTCCTGTCCGAGACGGGCATCAACAGCTTTGCGAACTTCCCCGTCGACACCGCCAAGCAGTTCGTCCCCGTCGCCTCCAACGGCGGAGTGATCGGGGACGGCATCCTGTTCCACGAGGCCCAGGACGACTACGTGTTCGTGGGCCGCAACCCGGTGGCCAACTGGCTCCAGTTCCAGGCGGAGACTGGCGGCTACGACGTCGAGTACACGTACGACGACCGCTCGCCGTCGCGCCCCTACGGCCAGGCCGTCACCCGGGAGTACTACCGGTTCCAGATCCAGGGCCCGAACGCGTGGCAGATCATCGAGAAGCTCGCCGGCGGCACGGTCGAGAAGGTCAAGTTCTTCCACATGGGACACATGGCTATCGCGGGAGCACAGGTCCGCACGCTGCGCCACGGCATGGCCGGCGCCCCCGGCCTCGAGATCTGGGGGCCGTACGAGCAGCACGGCGCGGTCCGGGACGCCGTCCTCGCAGCCGGAGCCGAGTTCGGGATCGAACCCTGCGGCTCCCGCGCCTACTCGTCCAACACCCTCGAATCGGGGTGGATCCCCTCGCCCCTCCCCGCGATCTACACGGGAGCGGCCGAGCGGGCGTACCGCGAGTGGCTCCCCGCGACGGGCTATGAGGCGATCAATGCCCTCGCCGGCTCGTTCGTCTCGTCCGCCATCGAGGACTACTACCTCAACCCGTGGGAGCTCGGCTACGGATCCTTCGTCAAGTTCGACCACGACTTCATCGGCCGCGACGCCCTCGAGAAGATCGACCCCGCCGCGCAGCGGAAGAAGGTCACGCTCGCGTGGAACGACGAGGACCTCGCCTCCATCTGGGCGTCCTTCCTCGACCGCGACCGGCCGGGCTTCCAGTTCTTCGACCTGCCCAACGCCAACTACGGCTCCTCCAACTACGACTCGGTGGTCGACGCCGACGGCACGGTCGTGGGGCTCTCACTGTTCACCGGGGTCTCGGCGAACGAGCGGCGCGGGCTCTCGCTGGCGACGGTGGATCCGAACGTCGAGATCGGCACCGAGGTGCGGGTCGTGTGGGGCGAGCCCGACGGCGGGTCGCGCAAGACGACGGTCGAGCCGCACGAACAGGTGAGCGTGCGCGCCGTCGTGAGCCCGACGCCGTACTCGACCGTAGCCCGCACCGAGTATCACGGGGGCTGGCGGACCGCGGCGGTCTGACGCCGCAGCCGCCGCCCGGGCTCAGACCGCGAGCTCGCGCAAGGCCCCGATGACGTTGAGCAGGTGGCTCCGGACCGCCCGCTCGGCGTCCTCGGGGTCGCGGGTCAGGATCGCGTCGATGATGGCGGCGTGCTCGAGCACGGACACCTTGGCGCGCGAAGGGCGCGAGGAGAGCTTGAACTGGTGCCGGACGCTCTGGGCGTGCAGGCGGGCCAGGATATCCGAGGCCGTGGCGTGCCGGCTGAGCTCGCGGACGCGGACGTCCAGCAGGCGGTTGAGGCGCGAGTACTCGACGAGGTCGCCCTCCGCGACGGATGCGACCATGTCCGCCCGCAGCCGCTCGAAGCCCGCCGCCTCCTCGTCGGTGAGGTGCTCGGCGACCTTCGCGGCGCACAGGCCCTCCACGCCGATGCGGACCTCCAGGATCTCGATGGCCTCATTGAGGGAGATCGCCCGCACGCGGGATCCCTTGTTGGGGAGCCGCTCCACGAGCCCCTCGCCCGCCAGCTCGAGGAGGGCGGTGCGTACCGTGGCCCGGCTCGCGGAGAACGCCGCGCTCAGGTCCGCCTCGATGAGCCGCTGGTTGGGCGCATACTCGCCGGCGACGATCGCGCTGCGGATCAGGTCCGTCACGCGCGCCTCGGAAGCCGAGTCGTTCACCGCCGGTTCCGACATGGGGGTCTCACTTCCGGATTCCATGGCAGGGACCCGAGACCGGGCCCAATTTTGTCCACAATCTTAGAACCAATCCACGGGAGAACCGCATGCGCATCGCTGTACTGGGCCTCGGCGAGGCCGGAAGCATCTACGCCGCGGACCTCGCAGGGCGGGGAGCAACCGTCACCGCGACCGACCCGCGGGCGGAGTCCGCGCCGTCGGGCGTCCGCCTCGCACCCAGCGTGGGAGAGGCGGTGGACGGCGCAGAGCTCATCCTGAGCCTCGTGACCGGCCACGCTGCCCAGGAGGCCCTCGCCGCGGCCCTGCCCGCGATGGACGGCACGGGGATCTTCGCGGACATGAACACCGCCAGCCCCGAGGAGAAGCGCCGGCTCTCACTGCGGGCCGCGGCCTCGGGCATCCCCTTCGGCGACGTCGCGATCCTCGCCCCGGTCCCCCGGGCCCGCATCGACACCCCGCTCATCGTGAGCGGGGCTGCCGAGGCGGCAATCACGGACCGCCTCTCGGCACTGGGGATCCCCACGACGGGCGTGGGCCCCGAGGCGGGCGTCGCGGCGGGGCTCAAGCTCCTGCGCAGCGTGTTCATGAAGGGACTCGCCGCCACGGTCCTCGAGGCCGCCACTGCCGCCGAGGCGATCGGTGCGCGGGAATGGGTCCTCGGGCAGATCGCCTCCGAGCTCGGGCCCTCCGGCGAGGCGCTCGTGGAACACCTGCTCGAGAGCACCCAGCGGCATGCCGTGCGGCGTGCGGCGGAGATGCGCGCCACCCGCTCCTTCCTCGACTCTCTCGGGGCATCCCGCCCCATGACAGACGGCACGATCGAGTGGCTCGAAAGGCTCTCTGACAAGGGCCTTCAGACCCCATCCAATATCGTTGACAATCTCGTCTCCGATCCGTAGGTTCAACCCAGATGGGTGATCCACCACACATCCCGCGGGCAACGGCGCAACAGGAGGTACAGCATGGCCGCTCGCCTGAGCCTTAACGACGTCAACCTCCACTTCGGCGGCGTCAAGGTGCTCCAGGAGGTGGGGTTCGAGGTCGAGCCCGGGTCCATCCTCGGGCTCGTGGGGCCCAACGGCGCGGGCAAGACCTCCCTGTTCAACTGCATCAGCGGCCACTATCAGCCGAGCTCGGGGTCCATCACGATCGACGGCACCGAGGCGATCCGCCGCTCCCCCGCGCACCTGGCCCGCCTCGGCCTCTCCCGCACGTTCCAGCACCCGGCCCTCCAGCTGCGCGCCACGGTGCTCGAGAACGTGCTGCTCGGCGGCCACATCCGCCTCCCCGGCGGCCCGCTCGAGTGGGCGCTCGGGCTTCCGCGCACCGCGCGCGCCGAGCGGGAGATCCGCGCCGAGGCCCTCGCGATGCTCGACGGCGCCGGGCTGGGCTGGGCGGCGGGCCTCCCCGCGGACGAACTCTCCCACGGCCTCCACAAGGGCATCGAGCTCTGGCGGGCCCTGCTCTCGAGGCCCTCTCTCCTGCTCCTTGACGAGCCGGCGGCCGGACTCTCGCACGGCGAGGTCGAGCAGCTCATCACCACCGTCAAGCAGGTCCGCGACGAACGGGACATCACGATCATCGTCGTCGAGCACCACATGGGGCTCATCTCGGCGCTCACCGACCGCGTGGTGGTCCTCGACCACGGGCGCAAGCTCATGGAGGGAACCGCGGCCGAGGCGCAGTCGGACCCCCGGGTCATCGAGGCCTACATCGGGAAGGACGCCGCGGATGACGCTGCTTGAGCTCGACGAGGTGAGGGCCTCGTACGGGCCAGTCCAGGTGCTCGACGGCGTCTCGCTCACCGTGCCGGAGGGCGGCGCCGTCGGCGTCCTCGGGGCGAACGGGGCCGGGAAGACGACGACGCTGCGCGCCATCAGCGGGACCGTCCGGACCGCTGGCCGGATCCGGTTCGCAGGGAAGGACATCCGGGGCCTGCGTCCCGACCAGGTCGCCGCGCTCGGCATCGCCCACGTGCCGGAGGGCCGCGGGACGCTCGCACAGCTGACCGTGCGGGAGAACCTCTCCGTGGGCTCCTACCTGCGCAAGGACCGCAAGAACATCTCCGGGGACATCGACTACTGCCTCGACCTGTTCCCGCAGCTCAAGAACCGCATCGGCTCGCGGGCCGCCGCGCTCTCGGGCGGCGAGCAGCAGATGCTCGCGGTCGGGCGGGCGTTCATGGCCAAGCCGAAACTGCTCCTCCTCGACGAGGCGTCCCTCGGTCTGGCCCCGAGCACCGCGAAGACCGTCTACGAGGCGATCCGCAGGCTACGGGTCGAGTCCGGCATCGCGATGCTCGTCGTCGAACAGAATGCCAACCTCGCGTTCTCCCTCGTCGACACCGCGACGGTGCTCGAGACGGGACGCAACGTGCTGACCGGGACCTCGGCCGAGCTCAAGGGCATGGACGAGATCCGCCGCGCCTATCTGGGGGGCTGAACCCGATGGAGACCCTCATCCAGCTCGTGATCGACGGACTCTCGACCGGATCGATCTACGGCGCCCTCGCCCTCGCCATCGTGCTCGTGAACCAGGCGACGGGCCTCATCAACTTCGCCCAGGGCGGCCTCGCCGTGCTGAGCGCCTACATCGCGTACGCCCTCCAGCAGACGGGGATGCCGCTCCTCCTCGCGGTGCTGCTCGCGATCGCGGGCTCGTTCATCCTCGGCGCCCTCGTCGAGCGGGTCCTCATGCGCCGGTTCGAGCGCGGGGACCCGGACACCGCCGTCGTCGTCACGATCGGCCTCCTCACGCTCGTCACGGGCATCGCCGCCGTGCTCTGGGGGTACAACAACCTCCAGTTCCCCTCGCTGTTCCCCCTCACTGGCGTCAATATCCTCGGGGCGGTGGTGAGCGTGAGGTCCCTCGCGACCACCATCACGATCGTGGCGATCATGGCCCTGCTCCAGCTGCTCTTCATGCGCACCAAGCTGGGCCTTGCGCTGCGCGCCGTCGCGGACAATCCAGACTCCGCCGCGCTGTCCGGGCTCCCGGTGGGGCGGATGCTCATGGTCGGCTGGGGGCTCGCGGCGGCACTCGGAGCGATCGCGGGAGCCCTCGTCGGCCCACAGCTGACCCTGACCCCGGGCATGCTCGACGGCGCCCTCGTCTACGCACTCGCCGCCGTCATCCTGGGCGGCCTCGACAGCCCGATCGGCGCGGTCGCCGCGGCCTGGGCGATCGGCGTCCTCGAGAACCTTGTCTCGGTGTACGTGCCGGCCGTCGGGCACGACCTCAAGATCGCGGTGCCCTTCGTCCTGATCTTCGTCATCCTGATCGTCCGTCCGCAAGGCCTGTTCGGGCGGAAAGTCGTGGTTCGCGTCTGATGAGCACAGCATCCTCCTCCCGGCGCGCGCCGTCCCCCGGGCGCACGCGGTCCGTCCTCTCATCGCGGTGGGTGCGCGTCGGCGTCGTCGTGCTCGTGGCCGTCGTCCTGCTCGCGGCGCCGTTCATCCTGCCGCAGATCGCCAACCAGACCCTCATCAGGATCGGCGTCTACGCCGTGGCCGTGCTCGGGCTGAACATCGTGATGGGCTACACCGGGCAGGTCAACCTCGGGCAGATCTTCTTCGTGGGCCTCGGCGCCTACGTCACGGCGTACGGGGTGACGCAGGGGTGGAACATCGTGCTCGTGTTCATCGCGGCCTGCTTGATCGCGGGGATCGTGGGGCTCGTCGTTGCCCTCGCCGCTGCCCGCCTGGGCGGCCTCGCGATAGCGATGGTCACGATCGCGCTTCCGATCGTGGGCGTGCCACTCGCCAAGCGCTTCTCGGACATCACGGGCGGCTCCCAGGGCATCTCCGCCATCTTCTCCAACGCGCCGGACTGGTCTGGGCTGTTCAACGACCAGTGGCAGTACTACATCGTCCTGGTCGTGACCGCGGGAGGCTTCCTGCTCGCACGGAAGCTCGTGCGCGGGAAGTACGGGCGGGCGTTCGCCGTGGTGAAGGGCAACGAGGCGGTCGCGGCCTCGATGGGGATCTCGCCGTACTGGACCAAGGTCCTAGCGTTCACCATCGCCTCGGTCTTCGGCGGGGCGAGCGGCTTCCTCTACCTCGCGGTGGTGCAGTACACCTCGCCCGAGACCCTCAGCTTCGGACACTCCATCAGCCTCCTCGCCGCGATGGTGATCGGCGGGGCCGGCAGCATCGTCGGCTCGCTCATCGGCGGCGCGTACTACATCCTCGTCCCGCAGTGGACGAACCAGATCGACCCGAATTACACGACGATCAGCCAGGGCGTCATCCTGCTCGCCGTGCTGTTCCTCCTGCCTGACGGGCTCGTGAGCCTTCCCCGGATGATCCGACGCCTCGCACGTCGGGGCTCTCCCCAACCGACCGCGGGGCACTCCCCGCACCAAGCTCCCGCGCAGGATCCGACGGCGGCTCCAGCCGCAGGCACCGCGCCGGAGGCACCCGAAAGTACAGAGAGGCAGAAGCGATCATGAACGTTCGGAAAGGGACGCGGGGGCTCCTCGGCGCTGTCGCGGTGGCGTCAGTCCTGGCGCTCTCGCTGACGGGCTGCCGCGGCACCGCCCAGAGTCCGTCAGGCACCGCGGCGGCCTCGCCGGGGATCACCGACACGAGCATCACCCTCGGCATCACGACGCCGCTCAGCGGTGCCACCGCCGGCCCGGGCACGTGCACCGTTGCCGGCGCCAAGGCCTACTTCGGTGCGAAGAACGCCGCGGGCGGCATCAAGTTCGGAGACGGCAAGACCCGCAAGGTTGAGATCAAGACGTACGACGACGCGTACGATCCACAGAAGTCGCTCTCGAACTTCCAGCAGATGGTCTCGGACGGTGTGTTCGCCGAAGGCATCGGCCTCGGCACTCCGACCAACCGGGCCTTCCGCCAGTCGGCCATCAGCCAGAAGGTCCCCCAGGTGCTGGTCATGACGGGCGATCCGCTCTTCAGCGACCAGAAGCAGAGCCCGTGGCAGCTGGGCCTCGTGCCGGCCTACCAGAACGAAGGCGAGGCGTTCGGCAAGCTCGTTGCCTCCTCTGGCACCGCGCACAAGGTGGCGCTTCTGTCCCAGAACGACGACTACGGCAAGGGATACGTCGCCGGGTTCAAGGACGCCATCAAGGGCGCCTCGAACATCACCGTGGTCGGCGAGCAGACCTATGAGGCAACCGACACCTCGGTGGATGCGCAGATCACGCAGCTCGCCGCGAGCGGCGCGGACGTGTTCTTCAACGCGATGTCGGTGACCCCGCTCGTGATCGCTTCGCTGCAGAAGGCGCAGCAGATCGGCTGGAAGCCCAGCTGGTTCCTGCCGTCCAATACGTCGAGCCCCACGGCGATCCTCGCGCCGGGAGGCGCGGGCGCGTACCCGGGCATCTACTCGGTGTCCTTCTCCAAGGCGCCGCAGAGCCCCGAG
The DNA here is from genome assembly GCF_041022165.1 of Sinomonas sp. P10A9. Taxonomy (GTDB): domain Bacteria; phylum Actinomycetota; class Actinomycetes; order Actinomycetales; family Micrococcaceae; genus Sinomonas; species Sinomonas puerhi. The sequence goes on along the minus strand of NZ_CP163302.1, from coordinate 1,247,808 downwards.
TTCGCCAAGGACGCCGACGTGGTGCAGTTCCTCTCGGACCTCAAGCAGTACGGCAACTACCCGGACATGCCGGCGTTCCCGCACTGCATGTGGAGCTACATTGCCGGTGCCACTCTGGACCAGGCGTTCCAGCACATGACTGAGCCGACCCGCGACTCGTTCATGACGGCGCTGCGCGGCATCAAGTCGTACGCCGCGCCGCTCATGCTCCAGGGCACCTCGGTCGACACGACCGTGGACGGCCAGCCGGCCATCTCCAAGGTCCTCGTCCAGAAGTACAACGGCAAGGGCTACGCCACGGCCACGAACTTCGGCTGAGGCACACCCGGCACCGCTCGTCCCGCCCCTCGTCTGGGGGTCACCATCTGGGGGTCACATCGCGCGACCCAAGGGTGGTGACCCTCAGGTGGTGACCCTCAGGTGGTGACCCTCAGGTGGTGACCCTCGGAGGGCACAGGTTCTAGGTTCAACCAGTCGATGGACATATAATGTGGGCAGTCCTTCGTGGGGTGCTCCATGTGCGATCTGCCGAAGCGGCGCCTGCTCAACGGCATCAGGCCGTGGCGGGTCGTCGTCGCCGTCGTGGGCCTCGCGGCCATTGCCGCAGGCTGGGTGGTCCCCGGCCTCCTCTCGGCTGTGCCGATCGGTGCCGGCTCCCTCGTGCTCCTGGCCGCGGTGCTCCCCGCCCTCCGCGACATCGAGCTCGGCCTGCCGGGGGACATCAAGTTCTCCGCCGCCCTCTCGGGGCGTGAGCAGGGCATCACCGACGTGTTCGAGCAGCAGCGCGGCGACCTCCAGCTGTGCGCGCAGCTGCTGTGCGGCGATCCCGAGCAGGCCAAGACCCTGCTCGAGGCCGCGTGGGCCCGCACCGCCGAGGTCTGGCGCGGTCCCGTGACTCCGCAGCTTCGGCTCTACACGCTGTGCGTCCTCGTCCACCTCCTCGAGACGAGCGAGCGCTGGACGCCGGCCAAGAAGCCGAAGCACCCGAGCCGTCTGGCCGCGCTCCCCGCGGGCGAGCGGGTCGCCGTCGTACTCCACGACTTCGCATCGCTCACCGTCGCTGAGATCGCGGGGCTGACCGAGAGCACGACGGCGGCCGTCACCGACCGTCTGCGCGCCGCCAACGAGAAGGCGCAGCTCGCGCTGGGAAGCGGGCCGTCGTGAACAGCGAACTCCGCCAGCGGCTCTACGCCGAGGCGGCCGCACTCGCTGCACGGCATCCGGCGGACATCGACAGCGCTGTTGCGCGGGGCCGTTCGCGCCTGCGCGCACGGCTCATGGCATTGAGCATCATCGCCGTCGTCGCCGTGCTCGCCGCCGCGGCCGCCCTCATCGCCGTGCGGCTGGTCGGCCCCGCCGGCGGCCAGGCCAGCGTCATCGGGGTCGCCGTCAGCGCCCCGAACTCGTCAGTCGCGATCGGCGACGCCGTCCAGACCACGGCGACCGCCGCGCTGAGCGACGGCGGGACCCGACAGCTGACCGACGGCGTCACATGGTCGAGCTCGGACCCGGCCGCCTTGACGGTCGACGACAACGGGCTCGTCAGGGCCCACCATGCGGGCAGCGCACGCATCAGCGCCAGGTTCGGCAGCTTCAGCGGCTCACTGGTGCTGACCGGCACGCAAGGCCCGGCGAGCGCCCTACCGACGGTAGACAAGCTGCAGGTCGACCCGTCCACCCTGACTGTCAAGGCTGGCACGAAGGGCACGCTCTCATCGCACTTCGTCCTGAGCGACGGTTCCACCGCGTCACCTCCCCGCGTGGAATGGGCTTCGTCCGACCCCACCGTCGGGACGGTCCAGGCCCAGCCGGACGGTCAGGCGGTCGGCACCGCCCTCAAGGCGGGGACGGTCACCGTCACGGCCACCGCGCAGGACGCCAGCGGGAAGGCCTTCACGGCGACGGCGACCATTTCCGTCCTTCCGCCCGACGTGCTGCGCGTCGAGGTGAGCCCGGCCCAGCCGCCTCAGATGTCCGTGGGCGGGCCGCCGGCCCAGTTCACCGCGACTGTGACCTACAGCGACGGGACGAAGGCCCCGAGCGACCTCGTCGCTTGGTCCGTCAATGACACGAACATCGTTCGTATGGACAGCAAGGGCCAGGCGTTCCCCGTCGAGGCCGGCACCACGTGGATCACGGCCGAGATCGGCGGCACCACGAGCCAGCACGTGACGATCACCGTCAAAGGCATCGGCTGACGCCCGCGCGCGCGGTACCCTTCGGGCATGACACAGGAGAGGTGGCGTCAGCTGACCGAGTGGCCCACGCTCGCGGCCGCCCTCGTGTTCCTCACGGCCTACTCCATCCAGGTCATCGCCAACCTTCCCCCCGACCGAGACTGGGCAGAGGTCCTCGTCTGGACTTCGTGGTTGGTCTTCCTCATCGACTACGCGGGGCAGCTGTGGCTCGCGCCGCACCGCTGGCGCTGGTTCGCAAGGAACCTGCACGAACTCGCGATCCTCGCACTGCCCGCCCTCCGGCCGCTGCGGCTCGTGACGTTCCTGCGGGTGGTGCACAACAAGGCAGGCGCCGCCCTGAGCGGTCGGCTGCTCATCTACGTCGTCGCCGCGGCGGTGACCCTCGTCTACTGCGGCGCGCTCACGGTCGAGGACGTCGAGCAGAACATGCCCGGGGCGAACATCCGCAGCTTCGGCGACGCGATCTGGTGGGCGCTCGAGACGATCACGACCGTCGGCTACGGCGACCACTACCCCGTGACCGTCATCGGGCGTCTCGTCGCGGCTGCCCTCATGATCTCGGGGATCGCGGTGCTCGGTGTCGTGACCGCGTCCATCGCGGCGTGGCTCGTGGAGAGCGTCTCCGCTCAGACGTCCGCCAAGCTCGAGGCCGAACTGGAGGCCGAGGTCGACGAAGTCGAGGCCGAGGTCGAGGCCCTCGACGAGTCGCTCGCGGCGAAGGTCCAGACCCTCACGGACCAGGTCGCGCGCCTGGCCGCCGCGCTCGAGGCGCGCGAGGCGGCCGATGCGGACACCGTCCCCGCCCCGCGGCCCGAACGCGCCTAACCCGACGTCAGCCTGCGCGGCCCGACGTCAACCTGCGCGGACCGCGGAAGACGACCCCGCGGCGTCGTGCGCCGAGGCCAGCCCGGTGCGGATCTCGCGCTTGAGGATCTTCCCCGTCGGCCCCTTGGGGAGCTGCTGCACGATGTGGACCTCGCGGGGGTACTTGTACGCGGCGAGCTGGGACTTCACGAAGTCGCGGAGCTCGTCGGGCGTGGCCGCGCCGGGGCTCGTCAGGGCGACGACGGCGGCCACCTCCTCGCCCAGCTCGGCGTGCGGCACGCCGATCACCGCGGCCTCGGCGACCGCGGGATGCTCGTAGAGCACTTCCTCGACTTCGCGGGGGTAGATGTTGAAGCCGCCGCGGATGATGAGGTCCTTCTTGCGGTCCACGATCGAGTAGCACCCGTCGGCGTCGATCGTCCCCATGTCCCCGGTCAGGAACCAGCCGTTGCGGATCGCCTCCGCCGTGGCGTCCGGCCGCTTCCAGTACCCCTTCATGATGTTGTGCCCCTGGACGGCGATCTCGCCCACCTCGCCGCAGGGGACGTCCTCGCCGTCGAGGCCCACGACTCGCAGCCGGACCCCCTCCACGGCCGTGCCGATCGAGCCGGGCTTACGGAGCCGGTCCGGGTGGTTGAACGCGGCGACCGGGGACGTCTCGGACAGGCCGTAGCCCTCGAGGATGATGCACGAGAACTCGTCCTCGAAGCGGTGGAGGACCTCGACCGGGAGCGCCGCGCCGCCGGAGATGCACACGCGCAGCGAGGACGTGTCGTAGCGGCGGTGGTCGGGGACGGCGAGGAGCGCGCTGTACATCGTGGGGACCCCGGCGAACACCGTGACGCGCTGCGACTCGATCACCTCGAGCGCCCCCTGGGCGGTGAACCGCGGCAGGAGCGCGATCGTGGCCCCGGCCATGATGGTGGTGTTCAGCGCGCACGTCTGCCCGAACGTGTGGAACAGGGGAAGTCCGCCGAACACAACGTCGTCCGAGGTCAGGTTCAAAAGCGTGCGGACCGTCAGGTCCGCGTTGAGGATGAGGTTGTCATGGGTCAGCTCCGCGCCCTTGGGCCGGCCCGTGGTCCCGGAGGTGTAGAGGATCACGGCGGTGTCCTCGCCTGCCCGCTCCACGACCTGCGCAAGCGGCTCCTCGTCCGCGAGGCTCACGGCGAACGAGCCCGGCTCGACGACGATGACCCTGGCGCCGCTCTCCCGCGCCCCGGCGATGGCCTCGTCTGCCACGGTCGATGCCGCGAAGAGCACCCCGGCCCCCGAGTCCCCGAGGTAGTAGGCGATCTCGCGCTCCTTGAGCAGCGGGTTCATGGGCACCACGACGGCGCCCGCCCGCAGCGCCCCGTAGTACAGGGCCGCGAACTCGGGCACGTTGGGGAGCATGACCGCCACGCGCCCGCCCGGCACGACTCCTCCCCGGGTGAGCATCCCCGCGACGCGCGCGCTGGCCGCATCGAGCGCGGCGTAGGTCCAGGTCTGCTCGCCGCACACGATCGCGGTGCGCTCGCCGCGACGGGCGGCGCTCAGGGCGAGATGGTCGGCAAGGTTCACGGGATCTCCTGACGGAAGTTACTGTGGCGTAGGCCACACCCAGTGAACCCTGAAACTGAGTCTCAGGTCAACCGGCATTCAGTCCCACGTGTCTCGTTCACGGAATGAGCTTGGCCGCCCGGATCATCGCCGCGAGCTCCTCCGTGGCTCCTGGGAGGGGCCGGCGGCCCCACAATCCGAGGTAGATCTCGGCCGCCGGGCCCGTCACCGTGCCCAGCGGCGTCTCGGCCTCAGGGTTGTCCGGCTCCGCCACCGGTGAGACGAGCACCGTGGCCGGCCCACCGCCGTCGTGCGTCACCTCGAAGCGCACGACGCCGGGCAGTCCCCTCGTGCGCCCGAGCCGCACCTGGCGGGGGTAGAAGCCGAACAGCACCTCACGGATCCCGTCGAGGGCGAGGTCCTCGTCCAGGTCCCATTCGTCACCGAGCCTGAGGGCCGTGAGGAGGTCGAACGTGTGAATAGCCGTCTCGTGGACCTGGCGGCGCACCCAGAAGGCCGCGACGCGGTCACCCCACAGGGTCCACGCTGGGGCGCCGGGACCGGCAGCCCGGAGTGCCTCGACGAGGTGCTCGGCGCTCGCACGGTACCAGCGCACGAGGTCCGCATCCGGTGGGCGGGGCGTCTCGGCCGGCGCGTGCTCAACGCCGAGCGACGCGGCGGCCCACCGGTGGATCCCGGCGAGGTGGTCGATGAGGTCGCCAAGCCTCCACCCCGGGCAGGTGGGGACGGGCTTGCCGAGCATGGCCTCATCGACCGCCTGGTCGATCTCCTCCGCGAAGGTGCGCGTGAGGGATTCGAGGCGGTCGACGGCTTCGGCGAAGGCTTCGGGCGAGGTCGGGTTCTGGTTCTCCGGCACAGGGTCGAGGGTACCGCGCTGAGGGTGCGGCGCAGAGTCTACGTCCCGAGGAACCCGCGCACCGCCTCGGCGAACACCGCCGCGTCGACGTTGTGCGTCTGGCCCTCGAGGACACCCGTCGCCGCGTCCGGGATCGCCGCGGCGGCCGCCTGCGCGGCTGCGGGCAGGAAGGCGGGGCTCGCTCCGCCCGCCAGGACGAGGGTCGGGGCGGTGATCCTGCCGAAGACGTCCGCGGGCACGCCGCCGTCGTGGCCCATGGCCGCGTTGTCGTATGCGAGGGTCGGGGCCAGGCGAACGCCCTCCGCCCAGAAGGGCGACTGCCGCGTGCCGTCGATAGCCTCGTCCGGGAGGCCCACGTAGCGGAGGAACGTTGTCAGGGCGCCGTCGAAGTCCTCGGCTGCGAGCGCGGCGTCGAGCGTCTCGGTGTACTGCTTCGCCCGGGCCAGGCCTGCGTCGTCGGTCATGAAGGGCGGTTCCCACATGACGAGCGCGCGCACGGGCAGCACGGCCGCGGCGCGGCCGGCGAGCGCGGCGCCCGAGGAGAAGCCGACGAGGGCCGCGTCCGCGCCGTCGTGCGCTTGTGCGCTACGCGCGATGTCAAGGAGCGCGCCGATGTCCTCGATCTCGCGGTCGACGGCGAACGGCTGGGTGTCGGCGCTTTCGCCGCGGCCGCGGCGGTCGTAGTTGTAGACCGTGAAGGTCTCGGCGAGGGCCTCTGCGAGCTGGGCGTCCGCCCGGCGGTCCGCGGTCGCGCCCGAGACGAGGATGAGAGGGGCCCCGGAGCCGAGGCGGTCGTAGGCGATGGAGGTTCCGTCAGCTGAGGTGAGGCGTTCCATGGGTCCACGCTACCCCGCGGTCACTGCTCCGTGAGGCATTCCAGCTCGCCGCTGGCGATGCATTCGATGGTTCGCCGGGCCCTAAGGGTGAGAGGGCAGAGGATCTCGACCACTCCCGGATCTGGCGACGCCGGGAAATGTCGGACCCCCTGCGCACGCTGCGTGCAGGAGTCCTGGCCGGCTCCCTTTAGGATTGAGGGCTGGGAGAGGCCGCAGGAGGGGACACAAGTGGATTTCTTCGCCGTCCGCGCTCTGCGCGAGACCCATCCGGGGTGGTCGCTGCTGTGCGCGCAGACCGCCCCGCTCGCACTCGGCTTCTTCATGGCGGCGTTCACTGGCCCCAACCGGCGCAACGTCGGCCGTCAGGAGCTGGTCGACACCCTCGAGGACGTGCTCTTCCGGATTCGGGAGAGCCTCGGCGATGACGCGTTCCCACGGCGGGCGTCGGAGTACCTGGACGAGTGGGCGAACCCTGAGAAGGCCTGGCTGCGCAAGTACTACGCGGAGGGCCGCGACGAACCCGTCTACGACCTCACGGCGTCGACCGAGGACGCGGTCCGGTGGGTCGAGTCGCTCGAGGCGCGGGAGTTCGTCGCGACCCAGTCGAGGCTGACCGGGATCTTCGCGCTGCTCAAGGCCCTCGTGCAGGGCTCGGAATCGGACCCGGAGGTCCGGCTCGCAGAGCTGCGGGCCGAGAGGGACCGGATTGACGCCGAGATCGACCGAGTGGCCCGCGGCGACGTCCGGATCATGCCGTCCGCCGAGGCGATGGACCACTTCCAGCAGCTCACCGGCCAGGCCAAGGAGCTCCTCGCGGACTTCCGCGAGGTCGAGCAGAACTTCAGGACGCTCGACCGCCAGGTCCGCGAGCGGATCGCCACGTGGGAAGGCACCCAGGGCGAACTGCTCGAGGACATCTTCGCCAACCGGCAGGACATCGCAGGATCCCTCCAGGGCCGCACGTTCCAGGGCCTGTGGGACTACCTCATGTCCCCCGGGCAGCGCACGGAACTCCTCGAGATGCTCGAGCGCGCGAGCCAGATCGAGGCCCTCCGTGGAGCGTCCGGACTCGACGCCCTCGCGACGATGCACCAGGACTGGCTTCCCGCCGTCGAGCAGACCCAGGCCACCGTGCGCAGGCTCTCCCAGCAGATGCGTCGCCTGCTCGATGACAAGGTCTTCCTCGAGAACAGGCGCATCATCACCCTCATCCGCAGCATCGAGGCCCACGCGCTCGCCGTGCGGGAGGATCCTCCGCGCGGACCCGTCGCCGAGATGCCGGCCCAGCATGTCGATGTGGGTCTCCCGTTCGAGCGCCCGCTCTACTCGCCGACCGGACGCGTCCCCGTGGACGACGCCGTCGAGGTCGCCGACGACACGGCCCTCGACGCCGAAGCACTCTTCGGGCAGTTCGCCGTGGACCGCGTGCGCCTGCGCGGGCAGATCGACGCCGTCCTCGAGACCGCCGGCCAGGCGAGCCTCGCCGACATCGTCGACGCCTACCCGATCGAGCAGGGGCTCGCGGAGATTGTCGGCTACTTCCAGCTGGCCGCGGAGTCCACGTGGGCCAGCGTCGACTCCGACCAGCAGCAGCACCTGATCTGGTCCCTGCCCGGCGGGGAGAGGAGGGAGGCACTCGTGGAACGCGTCATCTTCGTGAGGCCCGCATGAACGCCCGGGACGTTTCGGAGGCCGCCATGTCAGCGGGGGCCGCCGCCCTGCCGTCGTCCGCGCCCCACCCGGACGAGCTGCCCGCCGTCGTCACCCGCCTCTTCAAGGGAGTCCTGTACCGCGAGGCGGACGAGAAACTGTGGCAGGCGCTTGGCGAGCTGAGCTCGCACGTGCAGGACTATGTGTCCGTGCTGGGCCTCGAGCTGTTCCTCGACGAGGCCGAGGGGTACGCGTTCCTCCGCTCGCGCGACGACGCCGACGGCGCGCTGCCGCGACTCGTGCCGCGCCGCCAGCTCACGTTCAACGTGAGCCTGCTCCTGGCTCTCCTGCGGGCGCGCCTCGCGGAGTTCGACCAGCGCAACGACGAGACGCGGCTCGTCATGACCGAGGAGCAGCTTCGGGACATGCTTTCGGTCTTCCTGCCCGAGTCGAGCAACGAGGCCAGGATCATGGACCAGCTGGCCACCACGATCAAGAAGGTCGTCGAGCTCGGCTTCCTGCGGCGGATGCGCGGCGACGGCCGCGGCCAGGGAGACGAGTACGAGGTGGTCCGGATCATCAAGGCGTTCGTCGATGCGCAGTGGCTCGAGGAATTCGACGCTCGGCTCGCGGACTACCGGGCGGCGCTCGCAGACGGCACGGCCAACGGCAAGGACGGGGACGGCTCATGAGCGTCGACGAGCAGGAGCGGCTCTTCTCCCTCGAGGGCCTCGCGGAGAGCGCCGCGGACGCGGGCGAGGGGCCCCGGCCGGGGTTCCGGCTGCATCGTCTCGAGCTGCTGAACTGGGGCACGTTCGACGGCGGGGTGCGCACCTTCCGCCTCGACGGCGAGACGAGCCTCCTGACCGGTGACATCGGTTCGGGCAAGTCGACGGTGGTCGACGCCGTCACGACGCTCTTGCTGCCGGCGCACCGCATCGATTTCAACAAGGCCGCGGGCGCTCAGAAGAAGGAGCGCACCCTGATGTCCTACGTGCGCGGCTTCCACAAGAGCGAGCGCACGGCCGCCGGGGACAGCTCCAAGCCCGTCGCGCTGCGCGGCCCCGGCAGCTACTCCGTGGTCCTCGGGGTGTTCCACAACGCGGTCCTGGGCAAGACGGTCACTCTCGCGCTCACGCTGTGGGCCACGCAGGAGGCCGGACAGCCTCACCGGTTCTACTCGCTCGCCCAGCGCGAGCAGGGCATCGCCGGGGACTTCTCGGACTTCGGCGGGGATCCCGCCAAGCTCAAGAAGACGCTCCGCGCCGGCCGTGCCGAGGTGTTCGACACCTTCGAGAATTACGAGTCCGCGTTCAAGCGCCACTTCGGCATCACGAGCGGCCAGGCGATGGAGCTGTTCCACCGGACGGTGTCCATGAAGCAGGTTGAGAACATCACACAGTTCGTGCGCGCGAACATGCTCGACGACGATGACGTCGAGGCGCGGATCGCGAACCTCCTGCACCACTTCGACGACCTCAAGAGGGCCCACGACGCCGTTCTGACCGCGAAGGACCAGATCGCGCGTCTCGAGCCCGTCCGCGACGAGGCCGCGCGCCACGCCGAGCTCGCGGCGCAGGACGTCCGCGGCCGCGCCCAGCGTGACCAGCTCAAGCCATGGTTCACGTCCCGGCGCCTCGAGCTGAGCCTCGACCACGAGTCCGAGCTCGCGCGGACGCGGGACCGGCTCGACCGGGAGCGCGGCGAGCGCCAGGCAGACGAGCTCGCGATCGAGCGGGAGCTCGTCCAGATCCGGGAGGACCTGCGCACCCAGGGCGGCGGCAGGCTCGCGGCGATCGACGCCGAGATCCTCGACCTCCGCGGCACGCTCGCGCGCCAGAAGGACCGCGGGGCCGTCTACGCTGCCGCCGCGGAGCGTCTGGGGCTCGTCGACCCGGACGAGCGCGTGGCCTTCGACCACAACGCGACGGCCCTGGAAGGTGTCGAGCGCGGCCTGCGCGAGCGGTCCGAGGCGCTCAACGACGAGAGGGCACAGCTCACCGCGGACCGCAACGAGGTCCGGGCGCGGCGCGCCGAGCTCGAGGACGACGTCAAGAGCCTCCTCTCACGCCCGGACCTCCTGCCGCGCACGCAGCTCGAGCTGCGCGCGCGGCTCTGCGCCGGCATCGGGATCCCCGAATCCGCTCTCCCGTATGCGGGGGAACTCCTGCGGGTCCGGGACGGCGAGTCGCTCTGGGAGGGCGCCGCGGAGCGCACGCTGCGCGGCTTCGCGCTCTCGCTCCTCGTCCCCGACGAGCACTACGGCGCGGTGAGCGCGTGGGTGGACGCGAACAACCTGCGCGCGCGGCTCGTGTACCTCAAGGTCGCGGACTCGCCCACCGCGCCCCTCGGGACAGCCGCGCCGGCGGCCGAGCCGGGGACGCTCGCCTCGAAGATCGCGGTCAAGCCGGGCACGCCGTTCCGCGAGTTCCTGCTTGGGGAGCTCGCGCGGCGCTTCGACCATCGCTGCTGCGAGACGCTCGAGGACTTCCGCCGCTCGGCCCGCGCCGTGACGCCCAACGGACAGCTCAAGACCGGAGGCGGCCGCCACGAGAAGGACGACCGGCGGGACCTCCGCGACCGCCGCGAGTACGTGCTGGGCTGGGACAACACCGACAAGGTCGCGCGGCTGCGGGCCGAGCTCGACGAGACCGTGGCGCGGCTTTCAGGCCTCGAGACGAGGATCGCGCGGGCCGTCGAGGCGATGGGCCGTGTGGGCCGGAGTCAGCAGGACCTTGGGATCGTGCGCGGCACCGCGTTCGAGGAGATCGACTGGCGCGGGACGTCCCGGCGCATCGAGACGCTCGCCTCCGAGAAGGCCCAGCTCGAGGGGGCGAGCGACGCCCTCCGCGAGCTGTCCGCAAAGGAGGCGGACGCCGTCGTGCGCCTGGGCAGGGCCCGCGAGAAGGTCTTCGCGGTCGAGAAGCGGCTTGGGGCGAACGAGTCGGAGGCCAAGGCAATCGCCGAGGCGATCGAGGAGTGCCGGGCCATCCTCGCCGAGACGCCGCCCGCGGACGACGCCGCGCTGGCCGCCGGGATCGCGGCCCTCGCCCGCGCTGTGCTCGGCGACGAGGAGCTCACGTACAAGACCGCCGAACGCGCCCAGACACGCGTGCGCGAGCGGCTCACGGATGAGCTCGACGCACTCACCAAGCGCCTGGCCAGGGCCGCCGAGAAGACCCTGAACCTCATGGCGTCCTTCCGCGCCGCCTACCCCGCCGAGACCACGGAGTTCGACGAGTCCCTCGACGCCGCACCCGAGTACAACGCGCTCCTCGCACGCCTCCAGGGGAATGACCTGCCCCGCTTCGAGGCCCGGTTCAAGGAGTCGCTTAACCAGAACACCATCAACGAGGTCGTCGCGTTCAACGCGTTCCTCGATGCGCGCAAGACGGACATCGCGGCGCGGATCCGCGAGATCAACGCCTCGCTCGCCGGGATCGAGTACAACCCGGGCCGGCACATCCAGCTCGAGCACCAGCAGACCACGGACTCGGACATCCGCGAGTTCGTCGTGGACCTGCGGTCCTGCTCCGAGGGGACACTCGGCGCCGACGAGCAGTACTCGGAGCAGAAGTTCCTCCAGGTCGAGAAGCTCATCGAGCGCTTCCGGGGCCGCGCCGGGCTCACGGCCCTCGATGCCCGGTGGACGGCGAAGGTCACCGACGTGCGCCAGTGGTTCACGTTCAGCGCCTCCGAGAAGTGGACCGAGACCGGCGAGGAGCACGAGCACTTCACCGATTCGGGCGGCAAGTCCGGCGGCCAGAAGGAGAAGCTCGCCTACACGATCCTCGCGGCCGCGCTCGCGTTCCAGTTCGGCCTCGCGAGCACGGCGGTTGAGCGGCCCATGTCCGGCCGGAACCCCGATCGGAGCTTCCGCTTCGTCGTGATCGACGAGGCGTTCGGCCGGGGCTCCGACGAATCGGCGCGGTACGGCCTCGAGCTGTTCCGCCGCATGCGGCTGCAGCTCCTCGTGGTCACGCCGCTGCAGAAGATCCACGTCATCGAGCCGTATGTGGCACACGTGGGCTTCGTCGCGAACCCGACCGGCCAGGACTCGCGCCTGCGCAACATGACGATCCAGGAGTACCGCGAGGAGCGGATGCGGCGTGGCGGGTAGCGCCCTGACCGGCGGCGCAGGGTGGACCCGGGTCTCCGACCTGCGTGCCCTCTCGCAGAAGGCCTGGGACCGGGGCGAGCTCCTGCGCGAGGCGATCCGGCCCACGGGACTGTACCCGCGGCGTCGTGCGCTGAGGCGGCCCAGCGCGGCGCAGCTGCGCGACCACTATGCCGCAGCGCGGGCCTGGGCGGCTGAGCTGTACGGCGCCGCGGCCCACCATGGGACGGCCGGAGCGATCGGCACCGGCCCCTTCGCGCTCGAGACAACCGAGGCGGGGCGCATGACGATCGGCGCCAACCTCGTACCATCCGCCGCGGTGTTCGCATCAGCCGCGGATGAAGCCGGGTTCGTCGGGCGACGCCGCGAGCTCGAGCGGTTCTGCCGTCTCGCCGACGCGGTGCTCGCCGCCGAGCCTGGGCTCGAGGAGTGGATCCTGCGCAGACCGCTTGCGTCGCTCGAGCTTCGCCACGCGCTCCCCGACCTCGTGCGCGCCGCGCGGTGGTTCGCGGACCACCCGGCCCCGGGCCTGTACCTGCGCCAGCTCGCCCTGCCCGGCATCCACACCAAATTCCTCGAGCAGCACCGCCGGGTGCTCGACGAGCTCGTCTCGGCGCTCGACCCCGAACGCGCCCCGGGTGGTTTCGAGGCCCGGCACGGGCTCCTGACGGAGGCGCCGCCCGTGCGCTTCCGCGTGCTTGACCCGGCGCTGGTCGACTCCGCGCTGGCGTTCCTCGGCGGAGCCACCGACGTGGTGTTGCGCGTCGACGACTTCGCGCGGCTCCGGCTTGAGGTGGAGACCGTGGTCGTTGTCGAGAACAAGGTCACGTTCCTATCCCTCCCGCCGATGCCCCGTACGATCGCCGTGTGGGGCGCGGGCTTCGGCTCCAGCACCCGGGTGCCGGGATGGGTGCGCGACGCCCGCGTGCTCTACTGGGGCGACCTCGACACGCACGGGTTCGCGGTCCTGGACCAGCTGCGCGCCGCACACCCGCACGTGGTGAGCGTCCTCATGGACCGGCCAACGCTCGAAGCCCATCGCGAGCTCTGGGTCGAGGACCCGAGGCCCACGCGGGCCGCGCTCGCGCACCTGACAGCTGCCGAGGGAGCGGTGTACTCCGCGCTGACGTCCGGGGAATTGACGAGGTCGGCGGACCGCACCGCGTGGGCCGGCGTTCGGCTTGAGCAGGAGTACGTGCGCTGGGATTGGGCCCTGGAACGGCTTCTGGCGGCCGTTCTCGCGTGAGGGACCTCGGCCCTTCTGGTACTGAAGCGGTACTATGGGATATGGCCATCAACGTCCGCATTCCAGAGGAACTCGACCGCCAGCTCGAAGCCGTGGCAGCGGCCGAGCACGTTTCGAAGAACGCCCTCCTGCTGCGCGGGGCGCAGCTTGTCGTCGAACGCCACGAGCGGCGGAAACAGCTCGAAGAAGGCCTGAATTTCGTTCTGACACACGACAAGGAGCTCCTCGACCGTCTTGCTGACGCATGACGGCCTTCCTTGATCTCGAGGATGCCCTGTTCGTGGTCCGACGCATGGGATTCCATGTGAAGGACGCTGGCCTCCTCGCCTCCGCATTCGCACGGCCGGCCACGACCGTCGGCGGCCACGATGCGTATCAATCGCTGCCCGAGAAGGCGGCGGCGTTGTTGGAGTCCGTAGCGCGCAACCATGCTCTCATTGACGGAAATAAGCGCACTGCCTGGACACTCACGGTACTTTTCCTGTGGATCAACGGGTTCGGCCACGCCTTCAGCACCGACGAGGCGTTCGACCTCGTGGTGGGCGTGGCGGCCAAGCGTCTCACGCTCGACCAGTCGGCTCGCGCCATCGCAGCTCGCATCGCGCGCCGGGACTGATCTGGAAGCCCCTGCGGGCATCACGGATCTGGCACTGTGTGGACGTGGCGTCGCGCTCGCGCACGGCCTCGTTTGTCGGAGGGGTTGGCTAGTGTGAGGGTCATGCCGGCGATCGGGCCGCCGGTGTGCAGAGCAGGGGGATGACGATGATCGTCGAATTCGGGTGGTTCCTGGACCGCGCGCCGTGGGCGTACGCGAGCCCGGGGCTGAACCGCGTGCGCGTGGGGCGGAAGAACCTCATCGGGCTCCTCCAGACGCGTCTCGGCCTGACGCGAGCGGAGACCCCCAACGCCGAGCGCGTGAGCCAGTACCTGGCCACGCTCGAGCACCTCGACTCGCCGGATGCCTGGTTCCACGACTCCCTCCACGCCGACGCCTGGTCCACCGCCTACGACCTCCTTGCGGCGCGCGACGACGCCGTCGCGAACGGCTGGCGCGGCGACCTCCCCGACGAGTCGGCGCGTGAGGACACGCACGCGCGCGCCGGCACGGAGAGGGGCACAGCGCACGACGGCGGGCCGTCGCCGCTGCTGCGCACGCTCGCCGCCGCCGAGCGCGCTGGGAGGGGGCCGGAACGCGCGGGAGTCGCGGGAGGCGGGCTCGCGCCGTCGCTCGCGGACGACGTCGCCGAGCTCCTCGACGAGCTCGAATCCTCTCCCCTGCCGCTGGGCATCGACGAGCTGGTCCTCCAGCATCCCGAGGAGACGTTCCCGGCCGTGTGGCGGCGGATCATCGGCGCGCTGCGGGATCGGGGCGTCCGGGTGAGCGAGGCGCCGCAGTCCCCGGGCGCGCCCGAGCTCACGGTCCTCTCCGCCGAGACGGAGTGGGAGGCCGCCGAGCACGCCGCCCGCTGGCTCGCCGCGGGCGGGGACGGTGGTGGGGATTCGGGCGCGAACGCGAGCACCGCCGTCGTGTGCTCGGACCCGACGCCCGTCCTGGACCAGTACCTCACGATGCACGGGCAGCCGCGCCTCGGCGTGGGCGAGCAGTCGGTGTGGCGGGCGCAGGACGCCCTCATCCCGCTGTTCTTCGAGCTCGTGTGGGAGCCGGCCAATGTCCACCTGCTTGCGGAGTTCCTCACGCTCCCCGACTCGCCGGTGAAGCGACGTGCCGCCCGGCACCTGCTCCGGTCCCTCGCCCGGGAGCCGGGCACGCGCGGGCCTGAATGGGAGCGGGCCATCGCGGACATCGGCGCCGACGAGACCCTCGGGCCCGACCTCGCGGCGCAGCTCGACAGGACGTTCAGCACGCACCTGCTCCTCGACGTCGAGCACCGCAGGCCCACCGGCGGCCAGCTCGTCGAGGCCACGTCGTGGTTCGCGGCGGCGCTCAACGCGCGGGCCGCCGTCGTGCCTCGCCTGCAGCCGACCTCCGCGCAGCTCAAGCGCGTCCTCGCCCTCGTCGCGCCGCTCCGACACGTCTCGCGGAAGGACCTGCGCCGGATTGTGGCATCGGTCGTGACGGCGGATGCCGAGCCGATCCTGCCCGCCGAGGCCGCGCCCTGGCTGCGCCTCAACCACCTCGTGGAGCTCGGCGAGGACGTCGAGGACGTGCTGTGGTGGGGGTTCCAGTCCGCGTCGACCCCGCGGGTGCGCCGCTGGGACGCGCACGACGCCGCGACACTCGCCCGCGTGGGCGTCGAGCTCCCGAGCCCACAGGACCTGACCGCCCTCGCCGTCCGCGAGACGCTCGCGGCCGCAGGGCGGTGCCGGCGGCTCGTGGTGGTGCAGATCGCCCAGCGCAACGGCGAGCGCGTCGACTCGAACCCGCTGCTCGAGGCGCTCGTTGAGAGGTATGGACGCGCCCCTGCCGTCGGCGGCGCGAGCCCCGGCGTCGGCGGCGGGAGCTCCAGCGTCGCAGAGCGTATCGCCAAGGCGACGCGCGTGCCGTCGGACCTCACCGACGCCGACGGCGTGTGGCGCCTTGCCGGCCGGACTGCCCAGCTTCGGCGCGCCGAGGCCGCGCGGCCGTCGGCTCCCGACCCCGTCCAAGAGGTCGGCGCGAACACGGCCCTCGCGCCCGAGACCCTCTCCTACTCGCAGCTCGACGTGCTGCTGGGCTGCTCGATGCGGTGGGCGCTCGAGCGCAAGGGCAGCCTGCGGGTCCCCGACGCGGCGGACATCCCAGAGGGCAGCCGCATGATCGGCTCGTTCGCACATCGGGTCATCGAGAAGCTCCACGCCATGCTCCGGCCACAGCACCGCGCGGTCCCCACGGACACCGAGATCCGTGCCGTGATCGACACCCTCGTGCCGCAGCTCGCGTCCGAGCTCCTCCTGCCGGGCCAGAAGGCACGCCGGCTCACGGTCGAGGCCGCGGTCAGGGAGGCGGCGTCGACCTTCTTCGCGATGCTCGAGAAGGGCGGAATCGTGCTGCAGGAGGTCGAGCAGGAGTTCTCGAAGGACCTCCCACTCGTCACGAGCGACGGCGTCGTGGCCGTCCCCGTGCGCGGCGCGGCGGACGCCGTCGGGATCGACTCCGACGGGCGCACCGTGGTGATCGACCTCAAGTGGTACAACTCGGTCAAGTACCTTCGCGAGAAGGTCCGCAAGGGCACCGCGCTCCAACTCGCCCTGTACCAGTGGGCGCTGCACGAGGGCGACGCCCCGCCGGACGACCCCACCGCGTACTACCTGCTCAAGCAGCACGCCTTCGCGTCGGCGCACGGGCATTTCGGGCCGGCGATCCCCCGCGAGGAGACCCCGGCGCAGCTGTGGGGCCGGGCGGTGCGCTCGGCCGAGTTCACGATCGAGCAGGTCCTCGGCGGGCGCGTCACGGCCACGAAGCCTGTCGAGGACGCGTTCGCCGAGCAGGCCAAGGCGTCGACCGCTCCAGGCGAACAGCCCAAGACCATCGAGGACGTCGAGACCGCCGTGGGCCGCCTGTACGTGCAGCCGGGGTGCCGGTTCTGCCACTTCGGGGCCCTGTGCGGGCTGAAGGGAGACTACTCATGAGCTTGCACCACGACATGCCCAGCCGCGGCATCCTGGAGAACGTCACGATGGTCTCGGCGAGCGCCGGGACGGGCAAGACCTACACGCTCACCGAGAAGATCGTCGCGCGCATCGCCGCCGGGACGCCGGCCGAGAAGACCATGGCCACGACCTTCACCAAGAAGGCCGCTGGCGAGCTGCGCGAGCGCATCGCCGCGCGGCTCCTGGATGCAGGCCAGCTCACCCGGACCGGCGGGCACGACGGCGGGCGGCCGGGCGAGCGCGAGGGCGTGCCGTCGTCGTCGGGCGGCTCACGCGCATCCGACCTCAGGCTGGCGTCCCAGCAGCTCGGGGCAAGCCTCATCGGCACGGTCAACAGCGTGTGCGGACAGCTGCTCGCCGAGTACGCGATCGATGCGGGCCTCTCCCCCGCGCTCGAGGTGATCGGCGAGGACCAGCTGGATGCGATGTTCAAGCTCGCCACCGACGAGGTCCGGGCGGACCATGCCGAGACGCTCGCGCCGATCGCGCGCCGCATGGGCACGCACCCGGACCAGTCCGGCGAATACCAGGTGGAGTCGTGGGAGGACACGGTCCAGCGGGTCGTGAACCTGGCCCGGACCAACCTGCTGTCTCCGAACGAGGTGCGCAGGTGTGCGGACGCCTCGTGGGCCGGGTTCCGGGCCCTGCTCGACGACCCGGCCGAGGACAGCCGGGCCGAGTGGTTCCGGGAGCTGCACGCGCTGCGAGCCGTGGCAGAACGCCTGGCCGGCACTGGGGAAGGCGTCGACGGCAAGGCCGTGGACACCGCTGCCAAGGGCTTTGCCGAGAACTACCCCAAGATCCTGGACAAGATCGCCAAGGCGCAGGACGTCGAGACGACGCCGTGGGAGGTGTGGCGCGGCTTCCTCGGATCGGGCGCGCCGAAGGCACTCAAGAGCATCTTCGGAGACCTCAAGAAGCGAATCCACGAGGAGCTGCCGTCCAACCGGGCGTTCCACGCGGACCTCGAGGGGCACATCCGCGGCGTCTTCGCGTGCGCGGCGGACTGCCTCGACGCCTACGAGGAGTTCAAGCGCGGGAACGCGCTCATGGACTTCGTGGACCAGGAGGCCAAGGTCCTCGAGCTCGCACGGCACAACGAGGCGTTCCGCGAGTCGTTCCGCGGGCGGATCGAGTTCCTCGTGGTGGACGAGTTCCAGGACACGAGCCCGCTCCAGCTGGCCCTGTTCCTCGAGCTGAGCGCGCTCGTGAAGGACGCCGTGTGGGTGGGCGATCCGAAGCAGGCCATCTACGAGTTTCGCGGCACCGACCCGGAACTCATGGAGGCCGTCATGGCGCGGGTACCGGCCGAGCGGCGGGAACAGCTCTCGCACACGTGGCGGTCGAGGCAGGCCGTCGTGGACCTCTCCAATGCGGTGTTCGAGCGGGTTTTCACCGGTGACGCCGGCAACGGTGGCCACGGGATGACCGAGGCGTCGGTGCACCTCGAGCTGCCCGCTGCGAAGGTCGCCCAGTACGCCGGGGACGCGGGGAGCGTCGAGGCGTGGACGCGCGCCCAGTCGAACGCGCCGGAGCGGCTCCGCGCCACGGCCGCGGGCGTGCGGGAGCTCCTCGGGCGCGGACTCACCGTGGATGGGCAGCCCCTGCGGGCCTCGGACGTGGCCGTCCTGACGCGGACCAACGCCGAGGTCGCGGCCCTCGCCAAGGCGCTCGACGAGCTGGGCGTCCGCTCGAGCCTCGACCCCAGATCCCTCGGAACGGCCCGCGAGGTCCAGCTCACGCGCGCCGGCATGGCCTACGTCGCGGACCGGTATGACACCGTTGCGCTGGCGGAGCTCGTGGCCCTGCACCCCGACCACCCGTCGCACTCCATGTGGCAGCAGGAGCTGCTCGGCGCCGTCGTGCCTAGGGAACAGGTGCGGAATAAGGAAGGCGAGGTGGTTGCGGGGCCGCGGCTCGTGCACGACGAATGGCGCGCCGTACCCATCGTTGCGGCGCTCGACGCGCTGCGGGACCAGGCTATGGCCGCGACACCGACCGAGGTGCTCGAGGCCGTGACCGGGGTGCTGGGGCTGCCGCGGCTCATCGCTGGCTGGTCGGCGCCGGAGCGTCGGCTGCGGAACCTGGATGCCTTCCGTGGCGCCGTGGGACTGTACTACGAGCGGTCCCGCGCGCTGCGGGAGCCGGCGACACTGCGCGGGTTCCTGGAATTCTTCGCGTCGGACGAGCACGCGTCGGCGGAGAACGCCGGGCCGGACGTCGTGAACCTGCTGACCTATCACAAGGCCAAGGGCCTCGAGTGGCCGGTCGTGGTCATGGAGAGCCTCGACAAGGAGACGAAGGCCCGGCCCTTCGGCGCCGGAGTCGAGGCCACGCGGGCCCTGGACCTGGCCGACCCGCTCGCGGGCCGGTGGATCCGGCTGTGGCCGAGCCCGTTCCCGTACGGCGGGTCGCCGCTGGACGCCCGGGCGCAGGCGAGCGAGGCCGCCGCTCGGTTCCTCGCGCGCGAGCAGCGCAACCAGGCCCGGCTCATGTACGTGGGCATGACCCGCGCCGCCCACACCACCGTGCTGACGGCCAAGAACGGCTCGCCGAGCATGCTCAACGACCTCGGCATCGAGGGACTCGTGGGGTGGAAGGCCGGCGGCGAGGAGGCGGTGGTCGTGGGACAGGAGACGAAAGTCCCCGCGCGGGTGGCCGCCCTCGAGCCTGCTGAAGCCGTGGCGCCCGACGGCGAGTGGTCGCCGCGGTTCGTCGACGCCCCCGTGGCGGGTGCCGCCGTCGTGCGCCTCCCGGCAAGGCTCAAGGCCAGCGAGGCCCTGTCACCGATGGTTGAGCGCAGCGAAGCGGAGTCGAGATCCCCTGCCGCCATCCGCAAAGTCGCCCACCTCGGTACCCCGCTCGCAACCCATGGCTCCGAGGACTGGGGCGCCGTGGGCAGCGCGGTCCACGCGTACCTCGGCACGCACTTCCGAGCGCTCGACGAATCGGATCGCACTCGCCTGGCCGAGCGACTCGTGGACCGCTGGGGCGTCTCCCACACCGTGAGCGCGCAGCTCCTCACGACGGCAGGCGAGCGCTTCGAGGCGTGGCTCGACGACGAGTTCCCCGGCTGGAACCGCCACCGCGAGGCGGCGATCGGCTGGCGGCCGAACGGCCAGACCATGGAGGGCTGGATCGACCTGCTGCTCGAAGGGCCGGACGGGTTCGTGCTCGTGGACCACAAGACCTACCCCGGAAACGACCCCGAGGGACACATCCGCGCCCATTACCTGGGCCAGATGGACGCCTACCAGCGGGCCGTCGAGGCCGCAACTGGTAGGCCGGTCCAGAGGATCCTCATGCACCTCCCGGCGCTCGGCAAGGTGTTCGAGATCACCCAGATGGCCTGAGTCGGCACCAAGGAGACGACAATGTCAACGTTCTTCGGGAAATACAAAGAATCCGAGCTGCGCTCGGCAATGACCCAAGCCGTCGCTGAGGCTGCGGTGCATGGCCGCGCGGGACTCCGGCGGAAGTATGGCCTTGGTCCGGCAACAAAGCTCGTCGCAATTGCCGCTGGGCACCACCTAGATGGCAATGCTCTGGTCGCCGCCGCGGCGGCCCATCTAGATCCTCCGATGGTGCTCACGTCATCAGACTTCTCGGGCGGGGTCGCGACGACGGGTATCCTCGACGCCTGCGATATACCTTGGGCCGACGCTGACGATCTTCTGAACGTGCCAGGACTGCATATTTCGGCCAACCCTCCTCTCTCAGATCCTGGACGCCCCAAGTACTGGTGGGTGAATCAGAACGAGAACTATACGACGACGTCGTCGCACAGGGATCACTATGGGCTCCGCATGTTCGCTCTGACGGGCACCCTGGACACGCCGACTGGCAGGCACTGCACTACATGGAGCCCGGAGACGTTGTGTTCCATTACGCCGCGAAGAAGTTCCAAGCTTTGAGCCGGGTGGTGTCGAACGGAGTCGAGGCCCAGCGCCCACATGCCTACACGGGTGACTTGGATGGAACCCTTGTCCTCGTTGAGCCAGTTGTGGTCGACATGGAGATCAGTATCGATCGGCTCGCGGAACTTTTTCCCCCGGGTGTAGGACCGATCAATAAGTCGAGGAAAGTTGGACGCGTCTACATCTCTCCGGTCCCGGCCGCAATTGGCGGCCCGCTCGCGGGTTATCTCAGCAGAGGTTCCGAGATGGTTCGCGGTCCGGAAGGCTCCTCTGAAGGTGCCAGCTCGCTGCCGCGCGGGGCTCTTATGCCGCAGTCCACTGACGTGATCCGCGCCAGGTGCGAACGGGCTGAGCAGCAGTTCCTCCGGATGCAACTTCTCGCCGACTACGGGCCGCAGTGTGCGATTTGCGGCAAGGTCCTGCCGAAGGATCTACTGGTGGCAGCGCACATCAAGCGCCGATCAGAGTGCACCGACGTGGAACGGCTCGACTTCGGCGCAGCAGCAATGCTCACATGCACGCTCGGTTGCGATTCCCTCTTTGAAAATGGGTACCTGAGAGTTGACGACGAGGGTAACGTACGCGCTGCCGCCACCGAGTTCGCCGGGTTGTCGGCCGCATTGAGCGACCTCGACGGCGCCTGCTGCCTCGCATTCTCTGAAGCTACAACGAGGAACTTCGAATTCCACCGGAACTGGCATGCGAACCGGTCAGCGGTTCCTCAGGCCCAGCTATAGCCAAAGTGGACCACAAGACGTACCCCGGCAACGACCCCGAGGGACACATCCGCGCCCACTACCTGGGCCAGATGGATGCCTACCAGCGCGCCGTGGAGGCCGCGACAGGCAGGCCTGTCCAGAGGATCCTCATGCACCTTCCGGCGCGCGGCAAGGTGTTCGAGGTCAGCGGCCCACTGGACCAGACCCATCCTGTCGAGAAGTAACGCCATGACGCTCACCATGGCGTTACTTGGCGGAACCGCCCCCACGACCCGCCCACCGCGCAGGCGGCCCACATCAAGCCCAGGCGATGACGGCGTCGTGGAGCACCAGCAACGTCGCCCGATCCCGAGCGGTCACGCACAGGCACGCCTGCCCTGACTTCAGCTCCAGAAGGCGTCGATCTCCGCTGCGACGCGGCGGCCCTGGTCTCGGCCGGCTCGAGCTGCGGGAATACGCGCCTCGGGATCCAGCGGATTGGCACCCATTGCCTCCTGCGACGCGGCATCCGCATTGATCATGAGGACCTGGGCAGGATCCAGATCACGCAGCTGTTCGTCTGGGACGGCGACGCCCAAGGGGGTTTCCGCAGGCGATGGAACGAGGATCAGGACTTGCTCTGCGCCTGCCGCAAGGTCCGCGTTGGCCAATGACCTCGCTCCGCCGTCCATGTAGAGGCGTCCCTCGATTTCGACCGGCGGCCAAACCCCGGGGACCGCGCAGCTCGCCGCCACGACGTCCACCAGATTCGTTCCAGACGTTCTGTCGAACACCCGGAGCTCGCCGGTGCTCGTGTCGACGGCGGGGATGAGCAGCGGCCAGCCCGACCACTCGTGCGTCGTCAACCGCGCCTCGATGACGGCGCGGCGCATGGCCGCGGGTGGGGTGTCCGCCTTGAGGGCGAGCGTGCCCAACCGTTGCCGCACCTGCACGGCCGAGGCCGCGTTGTTTGTTGCGTCCGCGATCATGCCGCCCAACTGCGCGAGGTCGATCGTGGCGCTGAGCTCCGTCGTCGTCGCCGCGATCTGCCGGTCGAAAAGTCCTTGGAGGCTCTCTCCGGAGGAGATCTGGGCGGCGACCGTCGACCCCGCAGAGGTCCCGATCAAAGTCGTCGAGTGGGTCAGGAGACGCTGGACCAGGATGGGCGCCTCGTCCTGGAGGCCGAGGAGAAAACCCGTCTCCCAGGCGATTCCCGCCACACCGCCGCCGGCGAGTACCAGGGCGCTCTTCGTTGAAATCATGCGTTCTCCTCAGTAGGGCTCGCGCGCTTGCAGGATGACGATGCCAAGCGGCGGGATCGCCCGGCCTGGGTTGAGGATGCCGTGCGGGTCCAGCGCGTTCTTCACGGCGTGGTGCAGAGCCAGGCTGACGGGCGAGAGCTCCTTGCGTAGCCCGTCGAGCTTGAGGGTCCCGACGCCATGCTCGCCGCTCACCGTCCCGCCGGCAGCGAGAGCGGCGTCGATGATCTCGGTGAAGGCCTCATGCGCCCGGGCTTTGGCCGCATCGTCGCCGGGCGTCGTGATGATGAGCGGGTGGAGGTTGCCGTCCCCGGCGTGGGCGATGTTGGCGATGAGCACGCTGTGGGCAGCGGCAATCTCCTCGATTCGGGCGAGGACCTCGGGGACCTTGGCCTTGGGAACGCAGACGTCCTCGGTGAGGACTGGTCCCAGCCGCTCGAGGGCCGGGTAGGCGAGTCGGCGGGCGGCGTACAGCGCCTCGGATTCCTGCTCGTCGGCGGAGACGGCGGCGACACTCGCCCCGGCCTCCTCGAAGCAGCGCGCCAGCTCGGCAGCCTCGAACGCTCCCTGCTCGCCGGGGGCATCGGTGCGGCCGATGAGCACGGCGTTCGCGTCAGTGGAGAGGCCCATGTGCTTCCAGTCGTCCACGGCCTTGAGGCAGTGATGGTCCACGAGCTCGAGCACGGACGGGCTGATCCCGGATTCTGCGACGAGCGCGACGGCCCGCCCCGCGTCCACGAGCGAGTCGAACATCCCCGCCACCGTGATGGGCGCTGGCGGCAGGGGCCGCAGCCGCACCACGATCTCGGTCACGACGGCGAGCGTCCCCTCCGAGCCCACGATCAGACCCGCGAGGTCATACCCGGCAACGCCCTTGGCTGTCCGATGGCCGAGCCTCGTGATCTCCCCCGTGCCGGTCACGACCTCGAGCTCCAGGACGTAGTCGCGGGTCACGCCGTACTTGACGCAGCACATCCCGCCCGCGTTGGTCGCGACGTTGCCGCCGATCGTGGACCACGGCGACGAAGCCGGGTCCGGCGGGTACCAGAGGCCGTGCCGCGCGACGTGGGCGCGCAGGTCGTCGTTGACCACGCCCGGCTGGACGCGTGCCCAGCGCTCGGCCTCGTTGACCTCGAGGACCGCGTTCATCCGCTCGAACGAGACGATGACGCAGCCCTCGATCGCGTTGGCCCCACCCGAGAGTCCGGTCCCCGCGCCGCGCGGCACGAGCGGCGTGCCTGTCTCCACGCACCAGCGCACCACCGCGGCCACCTCCTCGGCGGACTCCGGCCGGACGACGGCGTGTGGCGTCCCGTAGATGGCCCACTCCCCCTCGTCGTGGAGGTACCCGGCGAACGAGGCCTCCGCCGTCAGAACCCTCCCCTCGGGCAGGGCGTCGGCGAGGCTGGCGGCGGTGGGCTGCATGTCAGGACTCTACCGAAGCCCGCGCCGCCCATTCTCACCGCGCGCGCCGCGGGGCTAGGCTCCCGACATGGGTGCTCCCGACACGGCCGAGACGTTCGTCCTGGTGCACGGCGCGTGGCATGGAGGCTGGGGGTGGCGGCCCGCCGCGGCGAGGCTCGAGGCTGCGGGGCACGCCGTGCACGCGCCGACGTCGCCGGGTCTCGCCCCGGGCGACGACCCGACCGGCGTCGGGCTCGCGGACGCCGTGGACGCGCTCGTCGCGTACGTCGAGCGGCACGACCTCCGGAACGTGGCCCTCGTCGGGCACAGCTGGGGAGGATTCCTCCTTTCGGCCGCCGCGCCGCGCCTGGCAGACAGGATCGTGCGGCTCGTCTACATCAACGCGTTCGTGCCCCTGGCCGGCGAGTCTATGGTCTCGCTCATCCCCGAGCGCGCGGCCGCCATGTACGCGCAGCGCGCCGCCGCCTCGGTGGACAACACGACGACGGTGCCGCTCGAGCTCTGGAAGGCCGTGTTCATGCAGGACGCCGTGGCCGAAGTCCAGGAGCTCGTCCACAGCCTCCTGACCCCGCACCCGTTCGCCACGCTCACGGACCCGGCGGCCGACGTCGACTATGCGGCGCTCGGCGTGCCGCTCGCCTATGTCGGCTCGCGGGAGGACCTGGCAATGGTCGCGGCCGATGCACCCTGGCCTCCGCCCTTCGCCGAGCGCCTGCCCGGCCGCACGTTCACGGAGATCGGCGGGAGCCACGCGTCGATCCTCACCCGGCCGGCCGAGGTCGCCGACGCGCTGCTCGCCCTCATGGACGTACGGTGACGTTCCCCGCCGAGGCCCAGGGCGCTGGTGTTCTTTCGGGCAAACTGGTGGGGTGAGCGCAATCCGGTGGGTGCTGCACGTGGACCTCGACCAGTTCATCGCGGCGGTCGAGGTGCTGCGGCGGCCGGAGCTTGCGGGCAAGCCGATCATCGTCGGCGGCCGCGGCGACCCCACGGAACGAGCTGTGGTCTCGACGGCGTCCTACGAGGCCCGGGCTTTCGGGGTGGGTTCGGGAATGCCCTTGCGTGTCGCGGCCCGGAAGGTGCCCGACGCGGTGATCCTGCCCGTGGACCAGGAGGCCTACCTCGCGGCGTCTGAGGAGGTGATGGCCACCCTGCGCGCACAGCGCGGCGCCGTTGTGCAGGTCCTCGGCTGGGACGAGGCGTTCGTGGGCATTGAGACGGAGGATCCGGAGGCCTACGCCCGGCAGATCCAAGCCGCCGTCCTGGAGCGGACGCGGCTGCATTGCAGCGTGGGCATCGGCGACACGCTGGTCCGGGCCAAGGTCGCCACGGGCTTCGGCAAGCCGGCCGGCGTCTTCCGTCTCACGGCCGGGAACTGGCTCGACGTCATGGGCAGCCGGCCCACCAGGGACCTGTGGGGCGTCGGACCGAAGGTCTCGGGCCGGCTGGCGAAACTCGGCATCAGCACGGTCGCCGAGCTCGCCGCGTCCAATCCCCAGGTCCTCGTCCTGGAGTTCGGTCCGAGGATGGGTCCTTGGTATGCGCAGCTCGGGCGCGGGGACGGCACCAGCGTTGCGGACGACACGCCGTGGGTTGCCCACGGGCACAGCCGCGAGACCACTTTCCAGCGCGACCTGACCGAGCCTGCCCAGGTGGATGAGGCCCTGAGGGAGCTGACAGCGCGCGTGCTCGAGGATGTCGCCGCCGAAGGACGGCCCGTAGTCGGCCTGACCCTCAAGGTCCGGTACGCCCCGTTCGTCACCAAGACCCACGCGAGGAAGATTCCCGACACCTCCGACCGGGACGACATCCTCGCCCGGGCCCTGGGCCTCGCGGCCGAGATCGAGCCCGGCCGCCCCATCCGGCTCCTGGGCCTGCGGGCCGAGATGGCCATGCCCGACGACGCCCGAAAGGGGCACACGCCCACGCGCGGCGGTTGGTGACGGCTGCTACGCGCTCAGCAGGATGCCTAGGCCGTCCGGGTCGGTGAGGCGCGCGCCGTCGGGCGTGCGTTCGACGGCGACGCCGCGGCTCTCGAGGGTCGCTGCGGCTTGGTCGATGCTCGCGACCCGCAGCGCGAGGTGCGGGAACCGCTAGCGGCGTCGTGCCCTGGCGCGACGCCCCTGACTTGGCTGTGGCAGCGAAATGTGGGGGCCGCACGGCGAGCCCGCCCGATCCGCCTACCTCCAGACGATGGTGAGGCCGTTGCGAGCACCGATTGGTTGAGCCACCACCAGATCTTGTGCCCCTGCACCCTATGCCGAGGCCAGAACAGCACTGCCCCGGTTGGTGCAAGAATCGAGGCGACCCCCCGCTCGGGGGCGGGTGCCAGGCTCGTGGGATGCGTTGTCGTGTCCTTCTCGCCCTAAAGTGTGAGAAGGGCGTGCGAATCTTGGGCATTGGCGCAAGAGGAATCAGCTGGATGAGTCCAAAGGTGGGGGTGACGATGGCTGTGCCGAGGTTGACGCTCGCTGATGGCTCCCATGGACACGGCAGGGCTGCTGATTGGATCGGTCGGCTGCTATTACTGGGGTCCAGGGCTGCACACTTCATCGCCGACCTCCCCGAACGTCAGCTGGTCGTCGGTGTTTCCGTTCCGGGGCGAGACTTTGCGGCTGCCTTGATCGGCTGCGGATGGGTCATGGCATCCAAGGCACCGATGCTCCCCGACCCCGTGGAAACACTTCGCTCGATTGTGCCTGGCACGCCCGTTCGCGCCGTGAACGGACGTCAGATCATCACTGGCCCTTTCTGGTCTCTGGACGAGTCGACAAGTCCTCCCCGCGTTCAAGTCGCCGGATCGATCTGGCCTGTCGATCGCTTCAGCGCGCTTGCCGTAGTGCCCGAGCTGGAGGTGTGGGGGAGGACTCCTCGGCCCGAGCCGGGAAGTGTGGGCCAATGGGCCCACCTCGACGAAGACTGGGATGCGCGCCTTGCGGCCCCGGCAGCGGATCTCGCGATCGTCGGCACCATCACGTGGCTGCAAGAGGACTTCGACGCCCGTCTGGGCCGCGATGGTGACGGCATGTCCCCGACGCCGATCCATGACCTCCTCCTGCCCGACACCGCAAAGCTTGGGACTTGTTTCACGCGAACCTACACATCAGCCCATCTGGCCGAGCAGATCCCACTCCCCCAAGAAGTGCGCGCCGTCATCCTCGACGGATCCGCCGCGGTCAAATACCTCCAAAGCATCGAAACCCCGCTCGTGATCTGCGTCCTCGACCGCTCCGTGGCAGACGAGACAGCCTCCGAGATCCTCGTGCAGCTGCGGAATAGTCGCGGGGAACCCGTCTCACTCCTACAAGACCTCGTCTGGCCTGCCCCGTTGGGCATCGAGGCCCTGGCATTCACGGTGCCGCTATGAGCCGCGTTGACGCCCTCGCCCGGCGGTATGCTGCCTCTTCGTCCCTCCTGCGCTACGGGGTGGAGATCCTAGCGGTCGGGGACCCCGTCGGTTCGCAGCTGAACGCGGCGGTCCGCCTGCTCATGCGGACCGTGCAGGAAGATGGCCCAGGGCTATGGGAGGACCTGCTGGGCTCAGCCAGAGCACTCCGATGGCGGCTCATGAGCCATCCTCAGCCAATCGAGTTCAATCCCGCCCTCCGAGAGGGAGCTGAAGAGGTCATCCGTCAGACACGCCGTCTGCGCGGCGCTGTGGCGAACAATGCGCTGCTCGATGAGCTGTCCGCGGCCGCTGAAAGAGTCTGCGAACAGGACCCCGTGCTCGGTCCTGTCCTGCTGCGCTCAATCCAGGAAGTCGGAGCCAGCGACTGTGTCGTGGTCGCCGGCAGCGCTTCGGCCGGTGCCGCGATGGACGAATGGCTCCGACCCCAGGGAGTCAGTGTGCTGACCCTCAGCGGGCTCAAGCGCACACCGCCCGACGTCGGACAATCGTACGCCGTGGGTCCCCCGTGCTTCTTCAGTTCTTCGCTTGTCACTGCACCGGTGACGGACGCCGTGAGTTTCCTGATTCCTGCATGGTTCACTTACAGGCAAGTTCCACAGTCCGTCCTCGCCCCGTACGCCGAGGGAGCAATTCGCATAAGGTCTCGCGTCTTCACCGAGGGGGACGTGACGGAACCGGAGTCCCCCGCCGAGGACGAGGAGCTCGAGGAGTTCCTACCGCAGCCTGTCTGGGGCACCCACCAGTCCGCTTCCAGGGAGCCCTCGAGCGACGAAGTGGAGGCCCGCAAGCTCCTCCTAAGCGGGCACCGTGCACTGTGGCTCGACGACGGCGAGCGTATACGGGCCCTGGACCCACGGCTGCCCCGCGGTGAACGAGTGGTCTATGTAGACGTGGCAGCAGTCCGCCCCGGGACCTATCTGCTCCTCCGTGAAGGCGAGACAGAACACCGGGCGCTGCACCAAGCCGCGCTGGCCCGCCTGGGCGATCGTGCTTCTGAGATCGACACGACCCAGCGAGCGTGGAAGCAGCGCCTGCAGACCCGCCTGAGCCAGCGGGGGCACTGGGCGGTGGAACGCGGGCTCCGGAATGCAGGGGTGAAGACGGCCGACAGGGCCCGCGCATGGAGGGAGCCGAACCTCGTCCGCCCACAGAGCGACCAGGACTTCGAGAGGCTGCTGCAGTGGCTCGACCTGCCCGTCCAGCCGACCTTCGGTAACGCGACTTCGCTCCGGCGCGAGATCCACAGGGCGAGCGCCCAGATCCGAGAGCAACTCGAGACGACAGTCTCCGCAGCCGACCTCACTGCGCTCGAGCACGAAGGACATCTCAGCCTCGACATGAAGACGGTCGGCTTCCGTAGCATCCTGGCGGCTCGGGTCATCGCCGTTTCTCCGCACACTGAGATCGTCCCCCGTCACGAGGCAAGGGTCCCCTTTGAAGATCGGAGCGGGCAATGGCTCGAATGATGCCCGCCTACTGCCCTAACGACGCACCGCCGGGCGAGAGGGCCCTCTACGCCGCGCTGAGTTCCAGCAGCGAGACAGCCGACTGGATCGTGCTGCACTCGCTGGGCATCGCAGACCACGTGCGGCAGGTGGAAGGCGAGGCCGACTTCGTGGTCATCGTACCCGAGCACGGCGTGCTCGTTATAGAGGTCAAGTCACACCAGAGTATCCATCGTCGTGCCGACGGCCGGTGGAAGCTCGGCAACGACGCACCGACGACGCGTGGCCCCTTCCAGCAGGTCAGGGAATGCATGCACAGTCTGCGGAACTTCCTCGAGAGGAAGCACGTCGACCTGCGCTCGGTCCCCCTGCTGTACGCCGTGTGGTTCACCAGCATCCGCGCTCGCACGATGCTGCCCGAAGACCCGGAATGGCATGCCTGGCAAGTTCTCGACTCCGAGGACCTCAGGGCAGCCCCTGCAGCAGTCACGCGGACCCTCGAGGCGGGAACCAAGCACCTCAACGAGAAGATCAAGTACTTCTCCTACGGAGGCCTCGGCCCTGACAGGACAGAAGCAGAACGGATCGGATCCACCCTTCGTCCCCGATTCGAGTTGGCGACCGTCCCTGGCGACCGGCGCCGGGCGAGGAGCTCCGAGCTCGTCGCATTCGTCGAGGAGCAGTACCAGGCACTGGACGCCGTGGCCGAGAACAGGGCGGTGCTCTTCTCCGGACCAGCGGGATGCGGCAAGACCTTCCTTGCCATGGAGGCCGCCCGCCGCGAAGTGGCCATGGGCAGGCGCGGGCGCCTGCTCTGCTTCAACAGGTTCCTGGGGAAGCGTCTCTCCGCAGACATGTCCGATGTTGAGCATCTAAGGGTAGGAACCTTCCACCAAGAGCTCCTCCATCTCGCCGGACTCTCCAAGGCACCCGATGGAGCCGACCAGTCGTTCTGGGAACGGGAACTGCCCGAACGAGCGATGGAGGCACTGGTCGAGGGAGGCGACGGGCTCACGAACGATTTCCTCGCTGTCGACGAGATCCAGGACCTTGCCACCGAGCCCTACCTCGACGTCCTCGACCTGATGGTCTCCGGCGGCCTCAAGGAGGGCCGCGTCCTGCTATTCGGGGACTTTGAACGCCAGGCCATCTATGGGAACGAACAAGGGAGAGAAAGGCTCCGCGCACGCGTTCCCTCGATGACCTCCTACAGGCTGTTCCTCAACTGCCGAAACCTGCCGCGCATTGGCTTCCAGGTGAATCTGCTCAGCAAGCTCGAGCCTGGCTATCAGAAGGGCCAGTTCAGACGCCCCGACGACGGTGTCGACCCCAGCGTCCTGCCATACGCATCGCGCCGGGACCAGTCGGCCCAGCTGGTCAAGGCGGTACGCAGCCTCAGGGACGAGGGATTCGAACTGGACGAGATCGTCGTGCTGAGCCCGCTCGGGAGCAGCTCAACCGCCGAGACCACCCCGGACCCGTGGCTGCGGCAAGTGCTCCGACCTGCCGACGGGGGCCCGCCGCGCAGAGGCCAGCTCGCCTACAGCACCATTCAGGCATTCAAGGGCTTGGATGCGCCCGCGGTGATCATCACCGACATGGACCGCGACGTTCCCAACTACGAATCCCTGCTCTACGTCGGCCTCACCAGAGCGACCGACCGCCTATTCGCACTGATCGAGTCCGGGACCCTCCGGGCAGCATTTGGAGGTCATCCATGACCGGGTTGGAAGCCCGCAGCATCGTCGAGGCAGAACTCAGGAGGGAGCTCTTCGGGCCGCTTCGGGGTCAAGAACCGCCGGGCAAGCCGATCGACTGTTCCAGTGGCTCGGTCCATTTCGACTCCGTCGAGGCCAGCCGGGGGCAGTTCCACGATGCCACTTCACTCGAGGAGATCCTCAGCACCACTGATCCGCTTCGCCGATACGGCATCGGTGTGCTTTACAGCGGTGCAGCTGTCGGTGGCACAGCGATCGAGACTGAAGGCCGCGAGGACGTGGACCTCACAGGCGTGCCAGGCATCGCTCAGAGCGAGGACAACCCCTCGGGCGCCCCGATCGAGGTCAACACCGTCCTGCACTTCGACGAAGCCGACTCCGACGACTTCGATCTGACCGATGCGAACACTTTCAAGCCATCGGCCATGGCCATCTCGTTCCAATGCCGGGTGCCCACCGGGGGATCACTGAGCGTGTCTGTGACAGGGGCGCACTATGAGAGGATCACCGCCCACATCCCCGGTCTGAAGCAGGTCGACTGGTGGCTCCGAAAACCATTCGAACTCGTTGGCAGCGTGCCCGGTTCCGTCCTGGTGAACGAGACCAATCGGCTCAAGATCGTCCCGACGAAGCCGCTTGCCGACCATCCCATGATCGCGCCGACGACCCAAGTGTTCAGCCGACCGGTTCCGGGGTCCCTCGACCCGGATCTACGCCTCGTGACAGTCGCAGTCGCGAACCAAGTCGTGGGCACAGGGCCGACCAGTGCCCTCTTCCAGATGGGCTTAACGGTCACCGCAGGAGGAACACTCACGATTGAGCCGTATCCGAAGGCGGAAGAGCCGGATCACGGCGAAGAGGAGCAGTCAATCGCATTGCTCTACCGGAACAAGCGCACCTACGCGATCGGCCATGGCTGCGCGGCAGAATGGTGCGCCAGCCTAGAGCAGAGCTCGCCGAACGCTGCCTGGGTGCAGGCCGTGGCGATGCCAGCCCATGAGGTTCTCAGCATCACGCCCAACGTTTACCTGACCGACGACGACGGGAACTACAGCCTCGACGCCCACAGGAACCGCCGTACGGCCACAGCCAGCATGGCCGCCCTGGCAGACGGAACCCAAGAAGGCCGAGACCAGGTGGAGATAATCCTCCGGCTCTACGGAGAGTGGATCACGAAGCAGGAAGGGCTCATCCCGGACTTGCTGCCGGGGTTCCAAAAGGCGGCCGCCCTGCACATGGACCGAGCCCGCGAAGCGCTGAAGCGGATGCAGGCCGGCTGGCAGCTCATCCAGTCCACAGGTATAGCCAGCCGTGCATTCCGCTGGGCCAATGAGGCCATGCTGTACCAGCAGATCCGATCCAATTTCCCCCTCCGCGAGGTCAAGCCAGGGAAGGACGATGTCCTGCGACCGGTGGGGCCCCACCCGGAGCCGACCATACCCGAGGGTAAGGGCACCTGGCGCCCGTTCCAGATCGCCTTCATCCTTGCCAGCCTGCCCGAACTCGTGGATACTGCCCACCCCACGCGGTCGCTTGTCGACCTGATCTACTTCCCAACCGGCGGAGGCAAGACCGAGGCCTACCTCGGCGCCTCGGCCATCAGCCTCCTCGCCAGGCGTCTAAGAGACCCCGACGACGCGGGCACGGACACCCTGATGCGCTACACACTGCGGCTGCTCACGGCCCAGCAGTTCCTGCGGGCGGCCTCGCTGGTCTGCGTACTCGAGGACATCCGTGACCGCAACGAGGACGCGCTCGGCAAGTCGCCCTTCGGTATCGGCATCTGGCTCGGCGGAACCTCGACGCCGAACAGCTGGAAGAAGGCCGTCGAGACCCTCGGCAAACTCCGCCGCGACTCCTACGAGCAGAACCTCTTCCTGCTGCTGCGCTGTCCCTGGTGCGGTGCCCAGATGGGCACCAGGCCCAAGGCCAAGAGCGGCCAGCACGTCATCGGATACGAACAGGTCGGACCGAAGGTCGTTCTCCGGTGCGTCGATACGCAATGCCGCTACTCGAGGCGTACCGGTCTACCCGTCCACGTGGTCGACGAGGACATCTACGACGTACGGCCCTCCATCGTGATCGGGACGGTCGACAAGTTCGCCATGATGGCATGGCGGCCGATGGCGCACCGTCTCTTCGGCCTGAGCAACGGTAGCCGCGACGTGTCCCCGCCAGGCCTCATCATCCAAGACGAGCTGCATCTGATCTCCGGGCCCCTGGGATCGATGGTCGGCCTCTATGAGCCGATCATCGACGAGCTCTGCACAGACCGCCGCGGCGCACAGCCGGTGCCGCCGAAGATCATCGCCTCGACCGCCACGGTCCGCCGGTACGAGGACCAGATCAGGGGGCTCTTCGGACGGGACAAGGTGGCGCTCTTCCCGCCCCACGGCCTCGAAGAGGGGCATTCCTTCTTCGCCGAACCGGCCACCATGCCAGACGGCTCGCCCGAACCGGGCCGCCGCTACTTGGGCATCATGAGCGCATCCCTCGGGTCGACCCAGACGGTCCAGGTCCGCGTGGCAGCGGCGACGCTCCAGGGCGCGGCCCGGATCCCTGAATCCGACCGGGACGGCTACTGGACAAACCTGAACTTCCTCAACAGCCTCCGTGAGCTCGGAAACACCGTCTCACTTCTCGAATCCGACATCCCCGACTACCTGACCGGTTTGGTCCGCCGCGACGGCATCGAACCGCGGTGGCCGCGGAACACCATGGAGTTGACATCGCGTCGGCGATCGGACGAGATCCCCAAGGCCATCGAGCAGCTGCAGGTCGGCTATGGCCAGAACAGCTGCGTGGACATCTGCCTGGCCTCTAACATCATCGAAGTCGGGGTCGATATCGATCGGCTCGGGCTGATGACCATCGTCGGCCAGCCGAAGACGACCGCGCAGTATATCCAGGTCAGCGGGCGCATCGGACGTAGGGCAGACGTGAGCCCCGGCCTGGTGATCACTATCTATGGCGCCGCCAAGCCCCGGGATCGCAGTCACTATGAGCGGTTCCGAACCTACCACCAGCAGCTCTACGCACAGGTCGAGCCGACCTCGGTGACACCGTTCGCCACACCGGTTCTGCGTCGGGCGCTCCACGCGGCCGCCGTCGCCTACGTGCGCCAGGTGGCGCCGGACACCCTGCCCCACCCGTTCCCCCAGCAGGAGTACGAGCACGCGATCGACCTGCTTCGCGAGCGTGCTCTGATAGTCGACCCGGGCGAGCTTCCGGTCTTGGAACGCATGGCCGGAAGCCGGTCCAGGCAATGGTCCGAGTGGGAGCGCACCGCGTGGGAGGCGAATCCGCCGCCGTGGGGGGATCCCAAGCAGGGCCTGATGCGGTTCGCCGGCTCGCTTCCGGACCTGGACAGCAAGGCCATGATCTGGGACGTGCCGACTAGCATGCGCAATGTAGATGCCGAGTGCCGTCTCGCGGTCTCCCTGGCCTACGCCCGAGAGGACGCCGAAGTCGAGGAGGACAGTCTATGAGTACAGGTGCCATGCGACGGGCCCAGCTCGTCACCCCTTTCGGTGTCGGCGCCATGAGCGTCCTCGTCAACGGAACCTCGGTCGTGACGGCAGGGCTCGACCACTGGTACGACGTCGACGACGCCGGCGCCCTAGCGCTCGAGGAATACCAAGCACACGACTGGCGCCTGGAGGCCCGTCTAGGGGTCTCCGAGTTCCGTCTGCCGCCGGACTACCGCCCCCAAGGCCAAGGCAGCGACCGGCGCAACGTCAAGCTCACGGTCCCGGTACTGCGCTTCCCTCGCTGGTGCTTCTGCATATACTGCAAACGGCTGGAACTGAGCACGCTGACCATGCAGCAGCAGGTGACGTGCAGGGACAAGGAGCACGCCGCCAACAAGTACAAGCCGCGCATGTCGCAGGTTCCCTTCGTCGCCGTGTGCTCGCGAGGGCACCTCGACGACTTTCCCTTCGACAAGTGGGTGCATCGCTCGAACAGCCCTGCCTGCAGGGGTCCACTGCGGTTGAAGTCGCGCGGTGGCGGGGGCCTCGAAGGGCAGGTCGTGACCTGCGACGGGTGCGGTGAAGAACGCTCGCTGCGTGGCATCACACAGGGCCGCTTCGTCCAGGGCGAGGAACACACCACCCTGAGCGATCGGCTCCTGAAGCAGGGGGGTCCATACCTGTGCACCGGCGCCCGGCCCTGGCTCGCACAGCTCGAAGGCCCATGCAATGAACCGGTACGCGGAGCGCTCCGCGCCGCCGGGAACGTGTACTTCCCGAAGGTCGAGTCATCGATCTACCTACCGCTCAAGGAAGGCGCGGTCAGTGAGGAGATGCACGAACTCATGCGGCACCCAGCAGTCAGCACGACCATGCGCACCCTCCACAGCATCTTCGGCGCCGATCTGGAACTGACCGTGCTCCGCGACAACCTGCTCAAGAACGTGCCGCCGGAACTGTTCGGCCCGATCGCCGACGAAGAGCTGATGGCGGGCTACCGGGACCTTCTCGGCATTGACGCCGAGCAGCCGGAGCAAGGGGACGGCAGCGGCTCCGAGGTCCTGACGGGCGACGACGAATGGCGGCACCCGGAGTTCCAACACATCCGGGAAACGCCGAAGGACGACCACCTCACCGCAACCGATCCAAAGGTGCATCCAGACCTCCGCCTGCACATCGATCGCGTGCGCTCCGTCGACGTGCTGCGAGAGACCCGAGCGCTCCGCGGCTTCACCCGCGTCCGCGATGGGGCCCTCAAACTGAGCGTCGGCAAGTCGCTGCTGCGCAGGGAACCGCTGTCCCCGGCACAGGACTGGTTGCCCGCCTATGTCGTGAAAGGGGAAGGGATCTACCTCGAGCTCGACCCGCTGCGGCTGGCTGCCTGGGAGGCAAGGGCAGAAGTCCGGGCCAGAGCGCAGAAGCTCACCGACCACTACGGTGCTGTCGCCTCCAAGCGAGGGCTCGAACCCCGGGAACTCAGCCCCCGATTCGTGCTGCTGCACACGCTCGCGCACCTGCTCATCAACCAGCTGGTCTTTGCCTGCGGCTACAGCTCAGCGTCACTTCGCGAGCGGCTCTACGTATCCTCGGCACCGGGCCGCGAGATGGCCGGGCTCCTGATCTACACGGCAGCGGGCGACTCCGAGGGCACCATGGGAGGTCTAGTGCGGATGGCACGGCCCGACAGCCTCCGCTCGGTCTTCGCCTCCGCCATCAGCGATGCCCGATGGTGCTCCACCGACCCTGTCTGCATGGACGCCGGCGAGAAGGGCCAAGGCCCTGACTCCTGCAACCTCGCAGCTTGCCATGGCTGCGCCCTCCTTCCCGAGACGAGCTGCGAGGAGTTCAACCATTTCCTGGATCGCGCCCTAGTTGTAGGCACCTTTGCTGATCCAGGGATGGGGTTCTTTTCGGACACCCCACCGAGTTCATGACGAACGAATGGAGCACTGGCTCGAATATCGAAAGCACGCTTGAACAATGACGCTATTCGACTCAACAGAGCTAATCGACGAAGAAGTGGAGAACGTAACCGCCGAGCTCCTAGCCCTTGATCCGGATGGGTCTCGCATGGCAAGAGTCTTTCGAGGGACATTCGATCAGCTCTACGACGGACAGCGAACTGGACGCTACAAAATTGAGCAACTATTCAAGACAGAAAAGACTCATTTTGGCACACTGGTAGAGATCAACCTGCAACGCGAGTTAAAATTCAAGGATGGTGATATCTTAGACTTCAAAATAGCCGGAAATGAGGTTGACTGCAAGTACTCGCATACCGGCGCTTGGATGCTGCCCATGGAAAGCTTTGATGAGATCGTGCTAGTCACTCAGGCGGATGATCACCGTTCGACCTGGAGTGCTGGCGTAGTGCGGGTCGCAGAACAGAACCGGAGAACGAGCGTGAATCGAGACAAGAAGACAGGTCTCAATGCCCTCGGCCGTTCAAGGATTAGATGGGTGCACAAGAACGCCAAAATGCCACCCAACACCCTACTCCAGCTCGCCCCGCAGGTTGTTGACAGGATCATGTCCGGACGAACCGGACAGGCACGGCTAAACGAGCTGTTCCGAAGCGCCAAGGATAAACGAATTCCCCGGAACGTTATTGCCACCGTCGCTCAGCAGAACGACTTCATGAAGCGCGTACGAGACAACGGAGGATCACGGGGTGCCCTGCGCTCGGAGGGGATTCTCATTTTGGGTGGCGACTATCGGATCCAAAGAGATCTCGCGGTCGCCCTCGGCTCGGAGGCCCCAGACCCTGGCGAACTGGTCAGCTTCGAAGTGGTACCAGCAGACCCCGGGCTTGGAGTCGAGATCGACGGGAATTGGTGGCGACACTCGAAGCCGGGCGAGCGTGCCACAGTCCCAGCGCCAACCTTGCCCCGCAGCCGAGCGAAACCCTAGTGGGTAGCGAACTGATACCGCACCACAACCGGGCGGGCCAGAGGACGCCTCTGGCCCGCTTGAGCGGCACGGTGCGCAACGGGGCGACCGCAATGTCGGCCGCGTCAGTGGGATGAGACCACCCGCGGCCGCTCGCCCGAGATGCTGGTCACGCGAGGGATGTCGTACCCACCCCCTAGGCTTCAGTCCAGATAGTGTAGGGACAAGGCCAACGGGAGGAACACATGAGTGCGGAGCTCACCTCAGTAGAGATTTGCGCGGGGGCAGGCGGGCAGGCGCTGGGCCTGGAGGTCGCAGGGTTCGGGCACGAGGCCCTTGTTGAGATTGAACAGTCGGCATGTGAGACCCTTCGGCTAAATCGCCCTTCGTGGAACGTCGTAGAACAAGACCTCTTGAACTGGTCAGGAAAGCCCTACGCGGGTGTCGAGCTATTGGCTGGCGGCGTTCCATGCCCTCCCTTTTCCAAGGCGGGAAAGCAACTCGGTGCCGATGACGAGCGAAACCTATTTCCCAAGGCGATCGAACTGGTCGATGAGGTACGCCCGAAAGCTGTCATGCTCGAAAACGTACGTGGCCTTCTCGATGCAGTGTTTGATACCTATCGTGACGACGTCGAAACTCAGCTAACCAAGCTTGGCTATAAACCTGGGTGGCGCCTACTCAACGCCTCCGACTTCGGGGTCTCGCAACTTCGTCCCCGCGTTATATTTGTGGGGATTAGAAAGGACTTGGCCGACGAATTTGAATGGCCAATTCCGAACAACTCAATGCCGCCGACAGTTGGCGAACTGCTCAAGGACCTCATGGCGGCTCGGGGCTGGGAGGGAGCGGATGACTGGGCGGCAAGAGCCAACAGCATCGCACCCACGCTTGTAGGCGGCTCCCGAAAGCACGGAGGCCCGGACCTCGGGCCGACCCGCGCACGCGCCGCATGGGCTGCCCTAGGTGTCGAGGGGCGCACTATTGCCGACGATGCGCCCGAACCTGATCTTGAAGGAATGCCGCGCCTCACGGTTCGCATGGCTGCACGAATTCAAGGCTTTCCCGACACCTGGACAATCCATGGCCGCAAGACGGCCGCATACCGCCAGATCGGCAACGCATTCCCACCCCCAGTTGCGGCGGCTGTCGGTCGCCAGATTCATAAGGCGATTACGCGAAGACGACTTCATGCAATTGCGTCCTGAAACTTATCAAATCGCTTGTGGGTCCTTCGAAACGGCACTTCTAACCCAGTGGCTCTCGTGCCCGGCCCCGGCGGATCCCGAAGGCGGAGTACGCGACTGAGGCGACTGGTAGTCGGGCAGGTTGAGGATCGCTCTGTTAAACACGGCTGCCTCGACGTAGGTTTGAGGTCGTGATCACGGACCGTAATGGATTCTTAGACAGCCCCTTCGCGCGCAACGCTACGAGCTCATTTCGCAATGAACCGTGAAGCACCCGTAAAGGCAGATCGATTGCTCGACCCGGCCCGGAAACTGACCCAGCGGCACATCCGCTCGGCCTCGACGCCGAATGATGAAGTCCGGGTGCTTTACGCGGGTCCCACCCAGCTGCGGGCGACGGCGACCGGCTGGGGCATCGGCGTCGGCCGGCTCGGGTCGATCGTCGGCTCCGCCCTCGGCGGCGTGCTGCTCACGGGGCTCGGCCCGTCCGGCTACTTCGCCGCCCTCGCGGTCCCGCTCGTCGTGGCCGCCGCGGCAACGCTGCTCGTCAAGGCCGCCCGCGCCCAAACCACCGAGGGCGAGCTCGAGGCGGTCGCCGCCGGCCACTGACTCCCTGCCCAGGGTAGACGGACGACGGCGGGTGCGCGCCCGCCGTCGACTGCCCTTCGGCGAGAAATGTCACTCGGTCCACGCACACTACGAAGGTGTCGATTCCCGTCTCCCGTGCCCGCCCTGCAGCCGCTGTCCCGCCCGGCCGCATTCCCTATGATCTGAACGCGCCCGTGATGCTGCTGCACACCATGCAGTCCGGTGATGCGTTCCGCGAGCTCGAATCCACCGGCCACCTCACGGCCGACCCATCCCGAGCTCACTACGACGAGCCGTACTCCTGGATGTATGAGCAGATGAATCGTCGCCTCCCCACCAGTGGGCAGGGAGCGCTCTGGCTCTGGGCGAAGATCCGTCGGGACGATCTCATCCAGAACGTGCGCGACTCGCGCGGAGAAGTGCTCCTGACGTGCCGGATCCCCCGCGAACGTGTCCTCGTGTCGCAGTTCGACGACTGGCATCAGGTGCTCGACGGCTTCCCCAATGTCCTTCCGCTGGCCAGTGAGAGCGACGACGACTACGGCGACCGGCGTGACCGCATCCTCGACGACCTGTGCGGGCGTGCGGAAGCGGCAGGCGCCGCAAACCGGCTCGTCTGGGACTGGCCCGACGCCCTGCGGACCGAGGTCATGGACTCATGGGAGACGATATTGGAGCACTCCAACTATCTGCGGACGCACTACTGGCAGGCCACCGTCCACGAGCTCAGGGCAGATGACGTCGTCGAGGCTGTGTGGATCGAGCGGTAGACCCGGACGTGGTCGACTTCGCCCCGAACTACCTCGCCGCGCTCACCCCTCGCTTCGCAAAGGGGGTGGGGACGACGACGGATGCGCACCCGCCCGGGCCAGGACCCGCAGAAGTGCGTGGTCTCGACTTCGCTCACCCGGAGGGCTGCAGCAGCGAGCTGAACTGCCGCGCCCCGCCCGCGACCATGGTCAGGTCTGAGCCGGCGACGATGTAGCGGTAGCCGCGCGCCACGGCGTCGGCCGCGGCCTCCGCCGAGCCGGCGAAGATCCCCATCGGCACCCCGCGGGCAGCAGCGGCCGCCTCGATCGCCTCAGCGGCGGCCCGCATCGGCGCCGAGTCCAGCTCCTCCGGCGTCCCGAGGTCCACGCAGGTCCACGGGCCCGATGAACGCCACGTCCAGGGCTGCCATCGCGGCGTCGATCCCGTCGGCGTAGTCGGCTGTCTCGAACTGCCCCACCGCCAGCACCGTCGAGTTGGACCGCTCGAAGTGCCCGGCCAGCGTCACGCGCATCCCGTAGTCGGCCCCGGGCTGCGCGAGCGACACCGAGCGGGTGTCCAGCGGGGGGGTACGAGACCAGCTTCCGCAGGTCCCTCCGCCGCGGCCCCCGAGCCGCGGGCGAGCTGGATCCCGGCGGCGCCGGCCTCGAGCAGTCGGTTGATGTCGCCCACGCCCGCGTCCAGCAGGCCGCGGACCATGCGCGCGTAGGCGTCCACCGGCAGCGGGTTGTTCACCTGACCCAGGTCGGAGCCGACGCGTTTGAGCTGGGCTGAAATGTCGCACGCCGTTGATAGCGTGGACTCCGTGAGTCAAGAGGGCATCGAACGCGTTTTAGGGGAGCTCCGCGAGTTTGTCCGTGAGCGAGAGTGGGAGCAGTTTCATTCACCCGAGAATCTCGCGAAGAGTGTTTCGATCGAAGCCGGTGAGTTGCTCGAGTGCTTCCAGTGGGGTCAGCCCAAAGACGTCTCAGGCGTTCGTCACGAGCTGGCCGACGTGCTGACTTATTGCTTGCTCCTCGCGGACAGACTGGGAATGGATCCACTGGAAGTTGTGATCGAGAAGCTCGAGATCACTCGAGCCAAGTACCCAGTCGAGCTGTCGCGGGGACGGAGTACCAAGCATGACCAGCCTTAGGATCGAGCGCCTCGCGCTCGACAGCGAATCGGTCAAGGTCTGGGCAGCCGGGGACGCGCGCCACCGCAACTGGCCGGTGGTCTACACGCTGAACAACGAGAGCAGCATCTACATCGGCGAGTCGCTGAACGCAGCAACCCGGATGAACCAGCACATCGCCAACGGTCGTGGCAGCCTCAACGCCGTTCGCGTCGTCGTGGATGACCGCTTCAACAAGTCGGCATGTCTCGATCTCGAGTCCTACCTCATCCGGTTCTTCGCAGGCGACGGCAGATTCACTGTGGAGAACCGCAACGAGGGCGTCACCGATGCCGCCTACTACGACCGGGGCCATTACCAGCAAACGTTCGACCAAGTCTTCGAGACCCTCCGCAAGGAGGGCATGTTCAGCCAAACGATTCCTCAGATCGTCAACAGCGACCTCTTCAAGCTCTCTCCATTCAAGGCGCTGACGCAAGACCAGGCAGGCGCAGTCAACGACATCTTGGAGGGCCTCTTCGAGGACCTCGAGAATGGTCGGCCGAGCACTATCGTCATCCAAGGCGACCCCGGCACGGGCAAGACCATCGTTGCGATCTACCTCATGAAGCTGCTCAGCGACATCCGATCGCACCACAACGAAGACCTCGTCGAGAGTGACTCGATCTTCGCCGAGTACTTTCTGGAGGGGTACCCCGAGCTGCTCCGCGACTTCCGCGTGGCACTCGTGGTACCTCAGCAGTCCCTGCGCCAGTCAATTCAGAACGTCTTCGCAAAGACTCCCGGGCTGGGAAAGGGAATGGTCATCTCGCAGTTCGACGTCGGCTTCAGCGAAACACCATACGATCTGCTGATCGTCGACGAGGCTCACAGGCTCTCGCAACGCGCGAACCAGTCCTCAGGTGTGCGGAACAGGGATTTCCAGAGAATCAACGAGCGTCTATTCGGGTCGGACGACAACGCCCTGACCCAGCTCGATTGGATCAAGAAGCAGAGCACCCACCAGATCTTCCTGGTCGACGCCGCCCAAAGTGTTCGTCCCGCTGATCTGCCCAGAGAGCGCTTGAAATCTCTGCTCTCAGAGGCGAAGGACGACCACCGCCTGTACCCGCTGCTGACCCAGATGCGCCTTCAGGCTGGTGAGGACTACGTAACCTACGTCAGGTCGATGCTCACTGAATCCGCGCCTCAGCCTCAGCGGTTCGGCGAGTACGAGTTCGCGTTATACGACGATTTGAAGGAAATGCTCGCGAAGATTCGCGAGAAGGAACAGGAGTCAAAGCTGGCGAGACTCGTAGCTGGCTATGCCTGGCCGTGGGTGAGCAAGAAGCACCCGAAGGCCTACGACATTGAGATCGATGACTGCCGCCTCCGCTGGAACTCCACGGACCGCGACTGGATCAACTCCCCGAAGTCGGTCAATGAAGTCGGCTCAATTCACACCGTACAGGGGTATGACCTCAACTACGCCGGCGTGATCATCGGACCAGAACTCAAGTACAACCGGTCACTGCAGCGCATCGTCGTCGACCGCAGCAACTATCACGATAAGAAGGGCAAAGAGAACAACCCTCGTCTCGGTATCGTGTATTCAGACCAGCAACTGCTGGAGTACATCGTCAACATCTACGGCGTTCTGCTGACCCGTGGAATGCGGGGCACCTACGTCTACGTCTGCGATCCCGCCCTTCGCACCTATCTGAGTCGGTTCATCCCTCGCGCCATGTGACTGCCGAGCCCGGCCCCCCCAAGAGCCGGGCACCCGCCGTCGCCGGAGGTTTCGACTCCGCTTCGCTTCGCTCAACCACCGGAGTGACTCCGCTCAGCCACCAACCGTCTGCAGCAACCCGCTGAACTGCCTCGCCCCGCCCGCGAGCATCGTCAGGTCCGAGCCGGCGACGATGTAGCGGTAGCCGCGCGCCACGGCGTCGGCCGCGGCCTCCGCCGAGCCTGCGAAGATGCCCATCGGCACCCTGCGCGCGGCAGCGGCCGCCTCGATGGCGGCAACGGCGGCCCGCATGGGCTCCGAGTCCTGCTCCCCCGGCGTGCCCAGATCCACCGAGAGGTCCACGGGCCCGATGAACGCCACGTCCAGGGCTGCCATCGCGGCGTCGATCCCGTCGGCGTAGTCGGCGGTCTCGAACTGCCCCACCGCGAGCACGGTCGAGTTGG
The DNA here is from genome assembly GCF_041022165.1 of Sinomonas sp. P10A9. Lineage (GTDB taxonomy): Bacteria > Actinomycetota > Actinomycetes > Actinomycetales > Micrococcaceae > Sinomonas > Sinomonas puerhi. Next base: position 1,204,867 of record NZ_CP163302.1, on the reverse strand, counting down.
ACCGCTCGAAGTGCTCTGCCAGGGAGACGCCCATCCCGTAGTCCGCCGCCGGCTGCGCGAGCGAGACGGACCGGGTCCCGAGCGGCGGGTACGAGACCAGCTTCCGCAGGGAGCCCGCCTCGGCCCCCGAGCCGCGCGCGAGCTGGATCCCCGCCGCCCCGGCCTCGAGAAGGCGGTTAATGTCGCCCCGGTCCAAGGATGGGACCCGCACTAGGACCGGCAGCCCGCGCGCCCGGCCGGCCCGCACGACGTCGCACGCCTCCCCCACCGACATCTGCGAGTGCTCGTAGTCGCAGACCACAAAGTCGAAGCCGGAGAGGGCCAGGATGTCCACGATCTCGAACCGCGGGATCTTCAGGAAGGTGCCGAGGACGGGGCGCTCGGCCATAAGCTCGCGCAGGGACGTAGGCAGGGACATCAGATCCCCAGCAGCTCGGCGGGGTTGTCGGCGATGAGCCGGCGGACGTCCTCCTTGGACACGCCAGCGTCCAGCAGACCGCGGACCATGCGCGCGTAGGCGTCCACCGGCAGCGGGTTGTTCGCCTGCCCCAGGTCCGAGCCCAGCAGCGTGTTCTCCACGCCGGCGGCCCTGACGAAGCCGAGCAGGGTGTCGAGGCCCCACTGGTAGAACGAGGTGCGGTCATCGTACTGGCAGACCGAGTGCTCGATCCGCGCCCCGAGTGCGACCCAGCGGCGCACGCGCTCCGGCTCGGCGCCGATGACGAAGTTCGGGTGGTTCACGAGGATGCGCTTGATCCCCATCGACGAGGCCTGCTCGATGAGCCGCTCCGTCTGGTCCGCGTCGAGGTGGCCGCAGGACATGATCGCGTCGTGGGCCTTGATGACCTCGAGGATGTCGAGGGCCTCGGGCTTGATCGCGCCCTCGGCGTCGAGGATGCCGATCTCCGTGGTGTGGCGGAGGCCCAGGTTGTTGGTGGGGAAGCGCATGTTCTGGCCCTCGGCCTCGTGCACGCAGATGTGGGCGTGCGAGGAGATGGTCGGGAACCAGACCATCCGGCCGCCCTGGGCGAGGGCCAGCTCGGCGGCGTACGGGTTGAGCCCGCCCACGTAGTTGTTGAGGGCCACGCCGGAGACCACCGGGATCGGCAGGCCGCCGAGTGCCTCGGACGCAGCGCGGATGTCCGTGACCATCGAGTGGTGGTGGCTCTTGACCAGGATGGCCCGGAACCCGGCCTCGTGCGCCTGCCACGCGGCCTCCGCGATGGACAGCCGGCGCGGGAACGGCGAGGGGCTCGGGTGGACGTGGAGGTCGACTGCGCCGTCCAGGATGGCGGCAACCTCCGGGTCCTCGAGGGTGACGGGCTCATGGCCTTCGGGCTTCAGCATCGTTGCTGTCCTTTCCGTGGATTCCGCGCCCTCAAGGGGCATTGACAGTGACCGTGGTCACGATGCTACGCTCGTTCCACATTGCGCACAAGCCGTTCCGAATTTCGGAACACGAGGTCAAAGGAGATCGCGGTGTCCCTCAACGAATCGCTCTACTCGGAGGTCGTCAGCTTCGACGACGTCCCGCTCGAAGTCGCCCGGCCGGGCATCACCCGCAAGGCCTATGCCACAGACGAGGTCATGATCGTGTGGAACAAGGTGGAGAAGGGCCTCGAGCTCCGTCCCCACTCGCACGAGGACTTCGACCAGCTCGTATTCATCCTCGAGGGCGAGGCCGACTACTACGTCGACGGCGTGGCCCACCACATGGGCCCGCGCGACCTCATGCTCGTGGAGCGCGGCAAGGAGCACTACATCGACGTGACCTCCGGCCCGTGCGTGAACCTGGACATCTTCGTCCCGCCGCGCGCCGACTACGCCCACCTCACCGCGTGGGTGGCCAACCTGGCCGCCAAGGAACCCCTCACCCTGGGCGGGCGGGCATGACCGCGCCTGCCCTGAACAGCCACACTGGGGCTGTGGGCACGACGGCGAGCGGCCACGAGCGCCGCGCAGTGGTCGGCGCGAGCGCCGGCTTCTTCATCGACATGTTCGACATCTACCTGCCCGTGATCGCGCTCGCCCCCGCCATGGCCTTCTTCACCCCTGGCTCGATCGATGCGGCCACGACCGCGATCCTCGGCGGCCTCGTCTTCGCCTCCACCCTCGTGGCCCGCCCGCTCGGATCGGTGATCTTCGGCTGGCTCGGGGACAAGGTGGGGCGCAAGAAGGCGACCGTTGTCGCCGTCGCCGGGGCCGGCGTGGCGACCGGGCTCATCGCCGCGCTGCCCGGATACCAGACGGTCGGAATCGGCGGCGTCGTCGCACTGATCGTGCTGCGGTTCATTGGCGGGGTCTTCCTCGGCGGCGAGTACACTGGCGCGGTCCCGCTCGCGATGGAGCACTCGGCCAAGCGCAACCGCGGCCGCAACGCCGGACTCATCGCGCTTGGCTTCCCGTCCTCCTACGTGGCCATCTCGGCCCTGACCCTGCTGGTCCTCACGTTCGCGCCGGCCGGCAGCCCGGCGTCGGCCTACTCGCAGTGGGGCTGGCGGATCGCGTTCATCGTCGGCGCAGTCATCTCCATCGGCTTCGCGATCGCCTACGCCCGCGGCGTCGAGGAGAGCCCGGCCTGGGAGAACACCTCGGCCAAGCGGGTCAACCCGTTCAAGGAGCTCCTCGCCGGCTCCAACCGCAAGCCGCTCGCCCAGGCGTTCCTGCTCATGACCGGCGTCTGGTTCTCCTCGAACGCCTCGATTGTCATCCTGCCGCCTACCATCGCGTCCACCACCGGGCTCAGCGCGGTGCAGACCTCGACGCTGATGATCGTCGCGTTCGCGGTGGTCTCCGTGGCGTACCCGCTGTTCGGGATGCTCTCGCAGCGGATCGGCCGCCGGGCGTTCTTCGTCCTGTGCGGCGTGGGCTCCCTGCTGGCGATCCCGCTGTTCGTTCTCTTCGCCTCCGGCGCGGTCAAGGGCTTCTGGGCCGCCACCGTTGCGGTCACGGCGATCGCGCTCCTCGGCATCCCTGCCTTCGGGGCCATCGGGGCGTACATTTCCGAGCGGTTCCCCGTGGAGATCCGGGCAACCGGCTACGGCGTCGGCTACTCCCTGGCGCTCATCATCCCCTCGTTCTACGCGTTCTACATGGCAGCGCTCGCCGGGATTATGCCGCTCAAGCTCACCCCGGTGGTGCTGCTCGCCGTCGGCGGAATCTGCCTCATCGCCGGAGCTCTGTGGGGCCCCGAGACCAAGGAGAGGAACCTCGCCGAGCACACGCTCGCCGTCGAGCAGCAGCCGCGACCGCCGCGGCCGTGAGGGGCGGCGCAACGGCTAGAGTGTGGGCTATGCCAACGGAGAGGGACGACGCCGCGCCGTCCGGCGGCCTGCAGGTGGTGAGCCGCAGCGCTCAGATCCTGCGGATGTTCAGCTCGGACCGCACCGAGGTGCGCATCAACGACGTCGCCGAGGAGCTGCGGATCGGGCGGACCTCCGCCCACCGCTACCTCCAGTCCCTCGCCTCCGAGGGGTTCCTGCAGCGGGTCAATGACAACGACTACCGGCCCGGGCCGCTCATCATGGGCATCGCCGCGTCTATGCTCACCGGGCCCAAGATCGTCGACGTCGCCGAGCCGCTCCTCGCGACGCTCGCCGAGCACACCGGCCAGACCGCGGTCCTCGGGCTGTGGACCGGATCCAGCGCTGTGGCGGTCGCGTCCAAGGAGCCGGCCGGGAAGTCCGTTAACATGACGGTGCGGATCGGGGCCCCGCTCGGCCCGCAGTCCGCGCAGGGGCTCGCGTTCCTGGCGTGGGGCTCGGCGGCCGTGCGCGAGCGGACCCTCGCGAGGCTGGGCGCTACGCGCGGCGAAGTCGAGCGGAAGCTCGGCGAGGCGCTTGCCTCGGGGTTCACGGTGAGCGAGGCGGTGATCGACGGCGTTGCGGCGGTCGCCGCGCCGGTCTTCGACGCCGGCGGGAGCATCATCGCGACGTTCGCCCTCGTTGCCCCGGTGGGAGTCCTCGACATAGCGCCGGACGGCCGAGACATCACCGACCTGAAGGCCTCCGCGGCTGCGCTCTCGGGACTGCTCGGGGCGTCGACCGCGGCGTAGATTTGCAGCTTGACGCACGACGCCGGTGACTCGCCCACGTGGGGCGGGTCACCGGTGTCGCGCTGTCGCTGTTGGGGGCGGTTGGGTCTACTGTCGCCAGCGGTACCGAGTGCCTCCAGCGTCCTTGGTGCAGAACACTGTCAATCCGGTTGACGTGTGCCCAACGGCTCCCGCCTCGGACGACCTGCAGAACGCACCGGCAGTCACGGAGCCAGCCAAACTCTGCTGTTGAGATTGCTGCTGCACCTGTTGTGCAGCCTGTTCCTGCGCTTGTTGGGCCGCTTGCTGCTGCGCCTGTTGTGCAGCCTGCTGCTGTGCCGCTTCCGCATCAGCCGCGGCCTTTGCATCGGCCGCGGCTCTCGCGTCGGCAGCAACCTTCTCTGCGGCAAGATCGGAGGCGAGCTTGTCGGTCTCTGCCTTGGTCATCCAGACCGCGACCCCGGCGCGGTTCTTCGTGCACGACAGATCCGGCCCGGCCAAGGTGTAGCGCTCCCCTTCGTTCACACACGCATCTCCATCGACATAGAGCGCTGCCAGGACGGTGACGGTAGGAGTCGGGCAGCCTATCGTAATCGTCGCCGAAGCAGAGCCCGAAGCCGAAAGCGTCGCCGAAGCCGAAGGCGAAGGAGACGGCGCAGAACTTGAGCCGGTCGGAGCCGGCGAGGCCTTGACCGTCACCGTCGTGGTCGGCGCCGGAGATGGACATGCGGGCGTCGCAGTCGCGCTCGACGTCGCGGATGTCGCGTTCCCGACCTGAGCCGTGGGACTCGCCGAGCATCCCGCCAAGGCGATGGCGCTCAGCGCCACCGCAACCAACATCTTCTTCATTCTGATCCCCCAATTAAAAGGCTTCGCGCACCACGGTCAAACGGTGTCCTGGACACGCGCGGATGCGTCTTTGCAAAGAAGATCCCTTTGAACTTGCAAAATCACCGTGGCGGAGCCGATGCCCTTCAATAGCAGCAATTGGCCTTTCGCCCCCTGGATCAAGTGGTTCTTCCTATTACGCGGTGGAAGACCGAGAACACCATCTACGCGGTATGAACACATTCTGAACGCGAGCGGACGACGGCGGGCGCCCACCCGCCGTCGTCCGCTCACTCGGCTCCACCAGTGACTAGGCATCGAAACCGTCGGCAGCAAGGGCAAGGAGCCCGACTGCAGCGGGCCGCAGATCCATTCTTCGCACGTATCAATCCGCCGAAAACAGATATTTCCCCGCGCCCCCGGCCCCCGCATAGCCTCGCACAGCAGGCCAAACCCGGGGGACGGCGTCGTCCTCCGCGCCCCCCGCTGTGAGGAGTCAACGATGACAAAACAGACCTTGAGCGTCCAGGACGCTATGGACCATTCGCGCATGGGGCCGTGGCGATGGGCCGCCGTAGCCCTGTGCTTCGTGGTTGCGCTGCTCGACGGGTTCGACACGCAGTCGATCGCATTCATCGGCACCGCCATCGCCGGGGAGTTCAAGCTCAGCGCCACGGACATGACGTGGGTCATCACCGCAAGCACCGTCGGCATGGCCGTGGGTGCCATGACGCTCGGCACCTTCGGGGACCGGATAGGCCGCAAGCGCACGATCCTCGTGGCCCTCGCCCTCTTCGGCGCGTTCTCGCTCGCAGGGGCATTCGCCAGCAGCGCGTGGCAGGTGGTAGCGCTGCGCTTCCTCATCGGCCTTGGCATGGGCGGCGCCACTCCGGCGCTGCTCGCCCTCACGGCCGAGTTCAGCCCCCGCAGGCGCCGCGGCTTCCTCATGACGCTTGTGCTCCTCGGCCTCCCCGGAGGGGCGATGATCGGCGGCCTCGTCGCCGCGGCCTGGTTGCCGAGCGTCGGCTGGCGCGGCATCTTCCTCATCGGCGGAGCACTCCCCGTGGTGCTCCTGGCCGCTGCAGTCGCGCTCCTGCCCGAGTCGCCCGCCTTCCTCGTCGCCAGAGGAACGCCCGAGGCCGACCGGCGCGCCCGCGCGCTCATCGCCCGCGCCACCGGGCAGACCGTGCCGGACGGCACCGCGCTCACGGTCGAGAACTCCGGCGAGAAGCGCGGCTCCGTCGCGGCGCTCTTCTCCCCCGCCTACCGCACCGTGACCGTAGCGGTCTGGGCCACCTACCTGTTCAACTGGATCGCCTGGTACCTGCTGCTCCTCTGGATGCCGACTGCACTCAAGAGCCTCGGCCTCGACGCCAGCACCGCGGCACTCGGCACTGTCACGGTCAACGGCGCCTTCATCCTGTTCGCGATCCCACTCTCTGCCGTCCTCCCACGCGTCAACGCGCGCACCCTCCTGCTCGGCATGTTCGGCGCTGGCATCCTCGTCGCCCTCGGACTCGGCGCGTCCGGGACGAACTTCGGCCTCGTGTTCACGCTCATCGGGGTCGCCGGATTCGGCATCGGCGGCCAGCAGCTCGCCCTGAACTACCTCATCGCCAACGCCTACCCCACCCAGCTGCGCGCGACGGCGACCGGCTGGGGCATCGGCGTCGGCCGGCTAGGGTCGATCGTCGGCTCCGCCCTCGGCGGCGTGTTGCTCACGGGGCTCGGCCCGTCAGGCTACTTCGCCGCCCTCGCGGTCCCGCTCGTCGTGGCCGCCGCGGCAACGCTGCTTGTCAAGGCAGCCCGCACCCAAACCACAGACGGCGAGCTCGAGGCCGTCGTCGCCAGCCACTGACTCCCCACCCCTGGTAGGGGGACGACGGCGGGTGCGCACCCGCCGTCGTCCGCAGAGGGCCGTGGATCTGCAGGGCCTCCCGCCGTCGCCCATCAGGCCCGACAGGTATGGTCGGACGCCTGTACCGCCCCTACCGCGGCCGCGGGGAGTGCAACTGCGGGGTATAGATCAGCTGCTCGGTGCGCCCATCGAGGGTCCGCGTTTCCAGCAGGTCGAGGTCGAAGTCGGAGGCACCGCCGAAGACGGGCGCCCGGCCGGTGATCCCCGTGATGACGGGGAAGATGGTCACCTGAAGGCGGTCCACGAGACCGGCGGCCATGAGCGCATGGTTCATCCTCAGGCTGCCGTGGGATCGGAGCGGGATGTCGGATTCCTCCTTGAGCCGTGCGACGACGTCGACAGCGTCACCGCGCATGAGCGTGGTGTTCGGCCAGGGAAGAGGCTCGTCCGGGGTCATCGACCGCGAGACGACGACCTTGCGCATGGCGCTCATCCGCGTGGTCCAGACGTCGCCGAATTCCTCACCTGAGAGGAAGAAGCCGGAGAACATGCGGTACGTGTCCGGGCCGAACACCATGAGCTGTTCCTCGCCGAAGAGGTCGGCACGGTGCTCGAGGAGTTCGGGGCCCTGCTTGCCCCAGTACCCCGTCCACTCGTCCGTCGCGGAGCCGAACCCGTCGAGTGAGCTGAAGACATCGAAGGTGTAGGTCGCCATGCGTCCGACCGTACGCGCCCCATCACCGGGTCGATAGCCCCCGCGCCAAGAAGCTGGACACGCCACACGATCCCCGGAACCGCGCTGCGCAGCGCCCTACCGACCGGCCAAGGGCCTGGTTCCGATCGACAGCAGAACGAAGGTGGCGACGAGCACGGGAAGCGCGATGAGGTGGTAGGCGACGTCGCCCGGTTCGCCCCCGAGGAGGGTGAACGTCAGCCCGACGATGAAGCCGGTGGCGATCTGTACCGCCAGGCTGGCGGCCTCGAGGATCATGAGAGCTGCCAGTACGCGGCGCGCACGGTCCGAGGCGAAGGCGGGGTGGATGCCATTGTGATCTCCTGATCGATGCCGGCAATCCCAGAATAGGCGCGTCTACGACACCAGCGGAGAGGCCGCGGAACCATGGACTGTGCACCGGCCGTCGTCCGCTCTCCGGCGAGAAATGTCACCCCGTCCCCGCACACTACGAAGGTGTCGATTCCTGTCTCCCGCGCCCGCCCTGCGGCAGCTGTCCCGCCCGGCCGCATTCCCTATGATCTGAACGCGCCCGTGATGCTGCTGCACACCATGCAGTCCGGTGAGGCGTTCCGCGAACTCGAATCCACCGGCCACCTCACGGCCGACCCATCCCGAGCGCACTACGCCGAGCCGTATGCCTGGATGTACGAGCAGATGAACCGTCGCCTCCCGACCAGGGGCCAGGGAGCGCTCTGGCTCTGGGCGAAGATCCGTCGGGACGATCTCATCCAGAACGTGCGCGACTCGTGCGGCGAAGTGCTCCTGACGTGCCGGATCCCCCGCGAACGTGTCCTCGTGTCGCAGTTCGACGACTGGCATCAGGTGCTCGACGGCTTCCCCAATGTCCTTCCGCTGGCCGGTGAGAGCGACGACGACTACGGCGACCGGCGTGACCGCATCCTCGACGACCTGTACGGGCGTGCGGAGGCGGCAGGCGCCGCGAACCGGCTCGTCTGGGACTGGCCCGACGCGCTCCGGTCCGAGGTCATGGACTCGTGGGAGACTATCTTCGACCCTGCCAACTATCCGCGGACGCACTACTGGCAGGCCACCGTGCACGAGCTCAGCGCTGACGACGTCATCGAGGCCGTGTGGATCGAACGGTAGGCCCGGACGTGGTCGACTTCGCCCCGAACCACCTCGCCGCGCTGACCTCTCGCTTCGCAAAGGAGGTGGCCAGCAGCTCGCCCTGAAGCGCCATCGTCCGGCACCGCGGCAGCCATCGAAGGCGAGAGCGAAGCGGCGGTCTCCGGGTACTGAACAAGTGGGCGCGTCACCGGCGAAGACGGGCCGCCCCCTGAATGCCGCGGCCTGTCCGGCCACTGACGGACGGCGCCGGTGACTCGCCTCGCGGAGGCGAGTCACCGGCGCCGGAGTCAGTCGGCCTCCGGATCGGGGTCGGTCAGTCGTCCTGGCCCGGCACGACGCATGCGTCGCCGATGAAGGCCCCCGCGAATGCGGGAGCACCGAGCGCCTGAGCCGCGGTGGACGTCAGGGTCAGCCCGGCGGCCGTCCCGGCACAGGCCGGAATGTGACCGTTGATGGGCCGGACCGCACCGAGCGCGAACAGGTCTACCCGGCCCGGGAGGCGGTTCCCGTTCAGGACCCCCTTGGCATCTAGGAGACCGGTGGAGAGGTTGATGTCAAAGCGGGTCAAACGCAGGTCGCCGCCACCCAGCGGCGTGAACTCAAGGCCTCCCGAATGCTCGATGACGCCGTCTTCAACATCGGTGATGGGGAAGGCCACCTGCGCTACCCCCGCTGGAGCGCTCAGCTCGCCGGGCGCGATCGCCCTGACTTTAAGGGCGTTGACCAGCACCGGCACGAGGGTCGGGTTCAGCACCACAGTCGTGGCCCCGCCCTCGGGAGCCGGAGCACCGTGGTCGTCGGCCTGAGCTGCGGGCGCGAGGAGAACAGAGGACATCAGTGCTGCGGCAGACACCGCGGCGGCGACGAGTCGACGAGTGCGCATTGATCTACTCCAAGTGGCTAGGGGCCTCGGGTGGCCTCGGCTTTGATCGGTCAGGCAGCCCATTGACGAAACCCATGATAGAAGTCTCGCTTTTCGAGTATCTCGGCTGTCGAGAAATATCATGGGCCACGACGGGCGATCATCGCAACCCCTTACCGTCACCTGATGGGTGCCCGGACTAGGGAGCACGGGCGGAAGAGGCCATCCTGGGCACACTGAGTTAGCCCACGCGACGCGGGCAGGCGAGCCACACCGAACGGCGAGCGGACGACGGCGGGCTCGCACCCGCCGTCGTCCGCTCCCCGCAGTTGACGCTCACCTCACGGCGAGCTCCCCCAATTCGGACCAGCCGTCAACCTTGACATTGATGATGTCCGGCGTCCGGGAAAGGTAAGCGGGCAATTCCTCGGTGGCCTTCTTGAAGTGCTCGGACTTCACGTGCTCGCCGCCGGCCTCGTCATCGCGGAAGGCCTCGAGCAGCACGTACGTGCTCGGGTCCGCGAGGGAGCGCGACCATTCGAAGAACAGGCAGCCGTCCTCGGCGTTGGTAGCCTCCGTGAAATCCTTGGCGATTTCAGGCCACGCGTCAGCGTGCTCGGGCTTGACGGGGAATTTCGCGCTGATGTATATCATGCTCTCCTCCTGAGGGAGTGGATCCTGAACGGATTGATTGGGCAAAGGCTTTGGTCAGCCAGCGGGCGCGGAGGTGGCTTGCTCATCACCAGCGGAGGCGAGAGCAGAACGGTCCACGAGCCGCTGGATTCGCTCGCCGAGGACCGCGGACGCCCATCCGAGCGCAGCGCCGAGGGCCAGAGCCAACACCGTGGGCCAGAAGGCCAAGCCGGTGCCGAAGAAGGCAGCGGTCCCGGCGAAGGCGCCAGGGATGAAGGACAGCGGCCGCCAGCCTGCCTGCAGGCACATGGCGAGGGCGATCACTCCGACGGCGATCGCGAGCGCGCCGGGGAAGGCGGCCACGCCCACGAAAAGCCCGACGAGCCACCCGTACACAGCCCCCGAGATGTTGGCCGCAAGCCCCTTCCGGAAGCCCCCGAATCCGGCCCCGGCAGCGTAGAAGCAAGCCCAGGCAACGAACCCGACCCAGGTGACGAAGCCCAGCTGGACGCTGAGCTCGGTCCAGATCGCGGCGAGCACCCCGATGGAGATGCCGACGCCGATGAATGGCCTCATGCGAGGCTCCTTTCAGTCTGTGAGAACAGGTCCCTGCGCGCGACGCGCGCGGTCACGGGACGAGGATGGCCCGGCCGCGGACCTTCCCGGCGTCGAGGTCGGAGATGGCTTGCTGGAAGTCATCGAGCTTGTACTTCTGGGTGTGCAGGGTGACGGCGCCGCGGGCCGCAAGCGCCATGAGGTCCTGCAGGTCGTTGTACGAGCCCACAAGGTTGCCGATGATGTTGATCTCGGTGGAGATGATGTCGATCGTCGGGATGTCGATGTTCTCCCCGTAGCCCACCACGTAGTAGTCACCGGCACGGCGGAGCATGCGCACACCCTCGGCGGTCGCCCCGCCCTCGCCGACAAAGTCGATGAGCGCCTCGGCGCCGTGGCCTCCGGTGAGCTCGAGCACCCTCTCGACCTGGGTGCCGTCGGCGAGCACGCCCGCGTCGGCCCCGACCGACTTCGCCAGCTCGAGCGCAGCCGGGTTGCGGTCCACCACCACGATCCCGGCGGGCGTGAGCGACTTGAGGACCTGGATGCCGATGTGCCCTAGACCACCGGCGCCGATGACCACGCACGTGTCCCGCGGGGTGAGCCGCTTCGCCGCCTTCGCGGCCGCGTGGTAGGCGGTCAGGCCGGCGTCGGCGAGCGCGGCGACGTCGGCGGGCTCGAGCGCGTCGTCGATCTTCACGGTGGAGCGCGCGGACGTGAGCAGGTACTCCGCGTAGCCGCCATTCGTGTCGATGCCCGGGAACTGGTTGTTCTCGCAGTGCACGTCGTCGCCCGAGCGGCAGGCCCGACACAGGCCGCACGTGATGAGCGGGTGCAGAATCACCTTGTCGCCCACCTTGACGTTCGTCACCGCGCTGCCGACGGCGTGCACCCACCCCGCGTTCTCGTGCCCGATCGTGTAGGGCAGCTCGACCTGGGACTTCTCGGCCCACTGTCCCTCGAGGATATGCAGGTCTGTACGGCACACCCCCGCTCCCCCGATCCGTACGACGACGTCCAACGGCCCCTTCGCCTCGGGCATGGGGACCTCGGCCATCTTGAGGTCCTGATGGTAGCGGACAACCTGGACGGCTCTCATGGTGCTCATGGTTCAGTTCTCCTTGACGTGGAAGGGAAGAAGGCGGTGGTAGTCGGCGGGCTCCGCGCCGTCGTGCCGCTCGGCCTGGTCGCGGCCTGAGCCCTCATAGCGGGTACGGAGCAGGCCGCGGCAGAAGTGGGCGTTGCCGTCGATCGATATCCTCGTCGAGCGGGCGCGGCGCAAGGCGAGCGGAACGTCGTCGTGCGCGTACCCGCGCCCCTCGTGGTCCACGAGCACGACGGCGTTCGGCCGCTCGGGCAGGCCCAGCACCTTCCGCCGGCGCAGCAGAGCCTCCTTGTGACCTCCCTCGGGAAGGTCCGCGAGGGTCACGGTGCCCGCGGCCGATTCCGGCAGGGACGGGTCGGCGCGCAGGAGTCCTGTGAGGCAGCGCTCCATCGCGGCAGTGTGGGCCTTGCGCTGGAAGGTGCGGCGCAGGTCCTCGAGGTCCTGCTCGGCCTCGTGCCTGAAGGTGCCCCGGTAGCCGGCGTCGGCCGCGAGGCCGGCGTTGATGAGCCCGGAATCGTGGTGGTCGTCGAGCTCGACCACCACGGTGCCCATCCCCGCCAGCGCCGAGATGGCGTCCTTGGCATCCGAGGCCATGAGGTAGGCGAAGTTCGGCGAGCAGAACGAGGTGGGGAGGCGCAGGTGGACCACCGCCTCCATGCCCCACGGGGTCTCACTCGCAGAGACGGAGCGGACGAAGCCGAGATCGGTGATCGGCTCGTCGAGCTCGGGATCGACGACGGTGGCCAGGGCGTTCAGAATCGCCTGCGTTGCCTGCTGGGCCTGGGCGCCTTGCTGGGGTGCCTCGGCCTGCCCGGGCGCCTCGGTCTCGACCGCCGTCACTGCGCCGCCCCCGAGTGCGCCGCGCCAAGGTCCGCCATCTCGGGCTGCCGCGGCCCGGTCTCCGTCTCGTCCGCCTCGGGCAGCCGGAGCTCCTCCGGCACCGGAAGGCCGTACATCCGCGCGGCGTTGAGGCCGAGGACCTTCTTCTTCTGGGCCACCGTCAGCGGCGCATACTCGGTCATGTCCTCGGGGATCTGGAAGTCCACGAAACGCTCGACGAGCCAACGCGGCGTCCACAGGGCGTAGTCGCTCGAGAAGAAGATCCGGTCCTCGCCCAGCCAGTAGATGAGCTCGCCGATAATCTGCGCGAAGTACCGGGGGCGCGTGTGGATGAAGGGCATCGCGACGGCTAGCCCGCCGTAGACGTTGGGCTCCTGGGTGCCGATCCAGCAGAAGTCCTCGAGGCGGGGCAGGCCCACGTGCTCGACGATGAAGTTCAGGCCCGTGAAGTCCGAGGCTGCGTGGTCGACGTCGGCGACATCGAACGCGTCCCTGTCCAGCGGGCGAATCGTGGGGCCCTTGTGGACGTGGATGTTGGTGATGCCGAGCCTCTGGCACTCCTCAAAATACCGGTACGTCTCCGGGTCGGAGAGCTTGTAGCCGCGCGAGTCTCCGTGCCACTCGGCGGTGTAGAGCTTCACGCCCGTGAAGCCCATCCGCTCATGGTCCGCGCGCAGCTGGGCGAGGCCGTTCTCGCCGTTGCGCGGGTCGAAGCAGTGGTTGTAGGTGAGCTTGTCCGGGTGCGCCGAAGCGAGGCCGAACGCCTCCTCGGTCTGGCCGAAGCCCTTCTTGTAGAACTCGCCCAGGTAGGCCGGCTGGAAGATCGCGTGGTCAACGTAGCCGTCCTCGAAGACGTCCTTCATGAGCCGCTCCCCGCCCTGGTAGAGGTAGTCCTCGTAGCTCCAGAGCTCCTCCTCCGGGGAGAGGTTGCGGTGGTAGTCGTAGAAGCAGTCGATGAACTGCTTGCCGTGGATGTTGCGCTGGTTCTCGGGCCGCGCATCCCACAGCGCGATGTGCGCGTCGACGATGAAGTAGTCCTCGCCATTCTTGGTGTACATGTCTGGTCTCCTTCTCGCGACTGCCGTAGTCGCCGTGGAACCACGGTAGGGAGGTGCGCGATAGGCGTGGGGGCTAAGGGTGTCTCACTTTGAGACGAACATCACACCCCGCCGCGGCCGCGCTATCCTCGAAGGAGTGTCAGACTCTGGTCGACCTGGACGAGGAGGACGGCAAGGATGCCGGACCGCAACCGAGAGCCCCCAAACGTGATTGAAGCCGCAGACGGCACGGTCACGCTGGACTCCCGGCGGCTCGTCGCCTCGTGGCGGCGCAGCGAGGAGTACGGCGTCCCCCACGAGTCGGTGGAGCCGGTGTGGTCCGGCAACGTCGTCACCGACTCGCTGTTCTTCAAATGCGGGCAGGAGGTCCTGAACCGCCTGCACGGAGCCCTCGCGAACGAGCCGATCAGCCTCATGCTCACGGATTCCGACGGGCTGGTCTTGAACCGCTTCAGCGGGGACACCTCTCTCCTGCGGGCCCTCGACGGGGTGCATCTGGCTCCGGGCTTCGCCTTCTCCGAGCGCGAGGCCGGCACCACTGGCCTCGGTCTGGCCCTCGCAGACCGGACGCCCAGCCTCGTGAGCGCGAAGGAGCACTACAACGCGAGCCTGTGCACGTACACGTGTGCCGCCGTCCCGGTGCTGGACCCGTTCACCGACCGGCTCGAGGGCAGCGTCAACATCACCACGTGGGCCACGTCGTCCCGCGGCCTCCTCCTCGCCCTGGCCCAGTCGGCGGCGAGCAACACCGCGGCCCTCATGCTCGCCCGATCCCAGGGGCAGACCGCGAAGGCCGCGCCCAAGGGCGGGGTGTTCAGGGTCCAGGGAACCCGGCTCGAACCCGAGGCAAGTACTCTGCAGGAGATGTCCTCCGCGTGGACCGCCGCGGCGGACACGGCCGCGCGGGCCCTCGCTGCCAGGAACCCCGTGGCGGTCCTCGGCGAAGCCGGCTCAGGACGCGCCACGCTCCTGGGGCAGGCACTCCGTCTGGCCCACCCGGGCATCCGCGTCCTGAGCGCCGCCGCCCCGGCACCACCGGAGGTCGAGGCCTGGCTCTCGCTCTGGGTGCCCGAGCTGACAAAACCCCGTACCACGATCATCATCGAGAACGTCGATGCGCTTCCCGCGTGGGTGGCGCACGAGGTCCACGCGCGGATCACTGCGGCCATGGACGCCCTTCCCGTCGCCGCCCCGTCGCTGATCTGGGCGGTCACCGCCGCGCAGGTCCCCGACATCCCCGCGCCGATCGCTGCGCTTGTCCAGTCCGTCGTCGAGCTCCCGCCGCTGCGCGAGCGAGCGGCAGACATTATGCCGATCGCCCGCCACGCCGCGCGCGAGGCGAGAATGCGCGACGTCGGATTCACGCCCGCGGCCGAGCACGCACTGGCCGCATACGAGTGGCCGGGGAACGCGGACGAGCTCGTCCGGGCCGTCCGCGCGGCGGCATCCCGCACCGCGACGATCGACCTGCAGCACCTTCCCCCCGGGGTCCTCAGCCGCCCGCCGACGCGCCTCACGCGCCTAGAGTCCCTCGAACGGGACGAGATCATCCGCAGCCTCTCCCGCCCGGGCGTCACCGTGGCCGGGGCCGCCGCGGAGATCGGAATCAGCCGGGCGACCATCTACCGCCGGATGGCACGCCTGGACATCAGCATCCCGACCGGCTCAGGGTCCAGGCCCGGGCACACCGCAGGCAGGACACGCGGAGTCACCTGAGCACACCACAGGGCCACTGCCCCCATCCCAGAGCGGGCGACGGGGTCGGCATGCTGGTCGCGTGCGGCGCGGGCATCCTCCTCTCCCGCGAAGGCCGCACGAGGGACCTCGCCAGCATCGAGTAGCACCCGGCGTACGACGGCGGGTGCCCACCCGCCGTCGTCCGCTCACCTGTCACCTCAACCGAAATAGAGGTGGGCGTGGGCCGCGCACCGCTCGTTGAACCGGGCGCCGCAGCTCGGGCACGACGTGGTGCCCAGGTATGCAGAGATGGCCATCTCGCTCGTACAGACGCCGCAGAGCACCGCCGGCTGCCCCCACTCGTCCCTCGGCCACGTCTCGGGCTCGTGGTCAGCGTCTTCGGCGTGGCAGAGGTGGCAGGGGTAGTACCGGAGGCAGCACTTGAACTTCATGGCGACCACATCCACTTCGGTGCGGTAGTGGATGCAGCGGGTTTGGGCGTCCACGGTGCTGCCGAAGACCTTCATCGCTACGCTCCGCCGCTCACTTGACCCGGCGGACGAGGACGTCCGGGAAGGCCCGGTGCACGGCCACCGCGGCGACGGCCGCCACGGCGTCCTTGAGCAGGTCGCCCGGGTAGAAGACGAGGTCGGCGGCGAAGGCGGCCGACCAGGAGAGCTTGAGGTTGAGCATCATCCCGAGCACGCCGGGCGCGTGCGAGGCGACCACGGAGACCACGGCCGCGGCGAGGAAGAACCACAGCGTCCGGCGCTTGGCCGGCAGGCGCCGGATGATCTGCTCGGCGGCAATCCCGACGAGCAGGGCCGCAAGGACGAACCCCACGATGTACCCGGCGGATCCGCCGGCGAGGACCTGCAGCCCTGCGCGGCCGCCGGAGAAGATGGGCAGGCCGGCGAATGCAAGGACCAGGTAGAGCCCCACCGCGGCCGCGGCCCGGAAACCGCCCAGGACGAGGCCGGTGAGCATGATGGCGAACGTCTGCAGCGTGATGGGGACACCGAAGCTGCCCACCGGGATGCCCGGGACGATCGCCGACGCCGCGATGAGGGCGGCGAACACGGAGACGAGGGCCAGCGAGTGGGAATCCCACGTTCGGCGCGGCCTGCGGGGGCTGGTCTCGGCCTCGCGGTGGGGCGTCGGGGTGGGCGTCGTCGGGTTGCTCATCGTTCCTCCAGATGGTCCGGGTAGGCGTTCTGAAAGAAGGCTATGCAGCCCCGCCCACGGCCGTTTTGTAGCGAACCCACCACGCCGGCCGACGATCTATAGACCGATCGCAACAAGAAGTTTCGACTTCGCTCAGCCACCGGTGACGCTCAACCACCTGCCGGTGGGCGGACGACGGCGGGGGGCCCACCACCGTCGTCCGCTCTCACGGCGTCGTGCTGGAAAGTGTGGGCGTCCGCGTGTCCCCAGTTTCACGTGTTCGTCGTCATTGGACGGGACGTGGAGTGGCGTCGGGACCACTGACGACGTACCGCTGAAAGGATCCTCGGCCCAATTCATCGTCGGCTCTCTCGGCGAGCCTCCTCGCGTTGATCGAGCACAGGGAATCTCGACCACCATTTGAGTAGCAGCGCGCGACCGCCTCCTCTGGAACGAACCGGCCGCCCAGGGGCCCAGCGGAATCAGCGATGAATCCACGGGCTTCCTCGCGCCCGACCCACCACCGTCGCGTGGCCCGCTCAATCGCGACCGCTGGCTGAAGCTCGATCGCAATGACATCGAGCTGTTCGTACCCCGCCTTGTAGAGCTCGCTGATGTACTGGTCACCCAAAGGCTCCCATGCGAGCGTCCCGTCGATGATGACGTTCTCGCCGGAGGCGAGAGACAGCTGGCGCACAAGATCAGCGAGCCGCGTCGACTGCTGGTGAACGTGTGGGGCGAGCTCCCTCGGATGTACGGAGTCGCCATCCGGGAGCATGAACCTGCGACGATACTCGAGCAGCCCTGCATCGAGGGCATGCCCGATCACCATGTCCTTGGCGACGTCTGGGTCAATGAGGCGGTATCCCGCTAGGTCCATGGATTCCAGGACGGCTGACTTGCCCGCACCGGGAGGGCCGGCGCTTACAACGACTGCCATGCCATCCGCCGATACGTCGTTCTGTACCTCGAGGTATTCGCGAGCGAGACGGGCGACCATAGCATCATCCAGATATGTCGCGACGTCCGATGGAGCGACGTGAAGCCCGCCTCCGGTACCGTGCAGAGCGCTCAGCACCGAGTAGACATCACCCCGATCAGCGACCAATTGCCGCCCTGACCTGATCGAACTCCTTCTGGCTGATCATCCCCGACGCTAGGGCCTTCACGACTTCGTCCCAAGTGCCAGAGATTCGGCCCTCAAGCGGATACGGAGCCTCCTCGCCGAAGGTGTAGTCGAACCGGGTGAGCTCCTGGACCAGACCATCTCGACTCGTGTCGTACGCGCACGCGCGGAGAATGATCTCCTCAGGCGTCACGGGAACATTGTGGTTACTGCGTTCGAGTGCCTTCAACATGCGGTGCACCCGCGCTTGGCTGGTTGCAAGGAGCTCAGCAATATCTCGCTGTGGCAACCCACGATCGGCGACCTGTTTCGCTGCACGAAGCTCGTCAATCGCGTCAACCCGCGAGCGAGCTTGGCGCTGCAGAGCGGCGTGATGCAACTGGTCTAGGGCGCGGTCCATCGTGATCATGGAGTATCTCCCTTCCGATCCTCCAGCCTACCCCTGTGATTCACAATGAATCAAGGATCGGCCTCCGCCGTGAGTGCGAGGTGAGTCGCGCCCTTCAAGTGAGCGGACGACGGCGGGTGCCCAACCGCCGTCGTCCGTTCACCGGTTCGCTCAGGGCCCCGGCTTGTAGATCCCGTACGGCACGAACTGGAACTCGGCCTTGCCGTCCTTGACCTTCGCGACGCCATACAGGGAGATGCTCAGGGTGTCCTTGGTGTCCGTGTACGGGCTGTCCTTCGCGTAGCTGGAGGTGCTCTTGCTCTGGTACGAGAGCTCGGCCGTGCCGGTCGTCTTCGGCTCAACCGCTACGGCACCGTCCGAATAGACGCGGTCGCCCACCGCGTACGTCGGCGCCTTCGTGATGCTCCAGTGCACGTTGCGGTAGTCGTAGCCGGACCAGCCTGACCGGTCGAAGGGGCACTCGGCGTCCGAGAAGCCGGTGGAGACCGAAAGCGCTGTCCGCGCCGCGCAACGATCCAGGAACGCCTTGACCGATGCGTCGAGCTGGTCCCGGAACTCCTTGCTCGGCGCCGCCTTGAGGGTCGCCGAGGCTGGGGCCTGCGCCCCGATCGCCACGGTGACCCGCTGCTCCGCGCCGTCGAGCAGCGGACTGCCCGTGTCGACTCCGAACGCGTACTGGCCCGGCAGCGCATAAAACGTGAGCGTCGTCGTGCGGTCCGAGAGCCAGCCGTCGGGGCCGGTCTGCGCGGAGGCTGACCCGAGGCTGTACGAGGACCCCACGTTCACGTCCGGTCCAGCAGCCGTGACCGCCGAGCCGTTGGCCGTCATCTTCGGGTTCTTGGTGTTCACCGTGACCTTGACGGGGCGGACGAGACTGCCCGAATCGACTGCCCAGTTGTCGTCGAACACGTTGGGATCGCGTTTGGAGACCATGAAGGTCGTCCGCTCGGTGCGGCCGCCCTGACTGAGCTCCACGACGACGGACGACGACGTGCCCTTGGACTCGGTGCTCACCACCGAGTAGCGGTCGATCCGCCCGCCGGCCTTTCCGTACACATCGTCGCTCAGCAGCGCCCGCGACTCGTTGGGCACGTTCGGTGAGACCTTCCCCATCGCACCTTGAGCCCGCCCTGCCACGACATCGTCCAGATAGGCCCGCACCACGGCGTCCGGTCCCCTGCCGGCCTTCACCACGGCGAGCGCAACGGCACCGGCGCCCACGAGCAGGCCAACACCGACGACGACGGCGAGCGCCACGAGCGCGCGCTTCCTCGCACGCGGACTCAGGGTCCCGACGGCGGGCAAGGCGGCAGGCGCCGGTGGCGCGGAGGGCGAGGGCGCGGCGTCGTGCGCCGGGACCGCCGTGGGGCCAACGGCCCTGCCCAGCGCGGCAAGGACAGGGCCCGGGAGAGCCGCCAGCAGAGATGGAGCCATGACGCGGCTCGCGGCTTCGGCGAGGAGGCCCCACCCGGCAAGGACAAGGGGGAACCACCCGGCCGGGCCCGCCGATGCCTGGACCGACCCTGCCCCGAGGAAGGCGCTGAAGGTAGCGCTCATCGACACGTGGAACAGGCCGAGGATACCAAGTCCCGCGAGCCCGTAGACGACCGGCCCAACCCAGGCGGGCCTCCAGTCCTGCGACGAAGCACCGCGGGCCAGGGCCAACACGGTTCCTGCCACCATGGTCACGAGGATGGCGAGGACCACGAGGAGCCACGCCGCCCAGACGGGCACGGGCCCGCTGTCCCCCGCGAGGAAGTAATAGAGGCCTTCGTTCCGGACGGCGCCGAAGGCGCTTCCGCCCGCGATCCCTCCGAGGTGGCCGATCGTGAACGCGCCAGCAGCCGCGTGGCCGAGCCACAGCAGGGCTGACAGCGTCGCGCCCCAGCCGCCCTGGATGCCGCCAGCGATCCAGGCCGCGGGGACGGCGATGACGCTGAAGGCCAGAAGGTGGACGGCGCAAGCCTTGGCACCAGGCAGCACCATGGCCGCCAAGCGGGCAACCTGCGTGCCCACAGCAGGCTTCGGTACCTGCTCACGGCCCATTCCGGAGCCGAGCCATGCCATGCCCGCGCCGAGCATCAGGGCCACAAGGAACGGCACGAACCCCGCCGCACTGAGATCTACCGCCGCGCCCGACGATGCGGAGCGCACGGGCGCCGAGGCGGCGATGACGGTGGTCGTCACCGCGAAGCCGAGGCCGAGCGCACCAGCCTGGGCGGCGCGCTCCGCGACGCTCGTGGCGGGCGAAAAGCGGGCCTGGAGCGCGCCGGCAGCGAGGGCGAGCAGGGCTGCAACGAGCGTCAGCCCTGCGGGCACGGCGAAGATGCTCGCCGAACCCTGGACACCGAAAGCGGCCGAGGCGTGGCCCTCCGCGGAGCCCAGCAGCGCCATCGCGCCCAGCTGCGCCGCGATCGCCGCGACGGCACCGGCGGCTTCGCTGGCGACCGCGTCCCCCACTGCGGGGACCGACTTGCCGACAGACTCGACGGCCCCTCCTGCCGCAGCGAGGAGCACCGTGGCCAGACACAGGAGAAAGAACGCGAGCCCGGCCGCGACGCCCGCCGCGACGCCCGCCGCGGCGCCCTGCCAGGGAATAGTGAATCGGTTGGCTGGTGCTGGAGCGGGAGGCTTAGCCTCCACGTTCGCACTGTCAGTAGGCACATCAGAAAGCATCGAGCGATCTCCCCCCGGGATAGACCTTGTGGATGTCTTCGACAGACACTGCGAGCCTATCTGCGATCGATACCTTGGGGTCCCGGCGGGGGACGTTCTGTGGATAACCCGGCCGGGGACGGCGGGCGAGCGCACGACGGCGGGTGCGCCCCCGCCGTCGTGCGCTCGCCCCGCGAGACGAAGCGCCTCAGGCGCGGCGGCTCGCTTCCCGCGTGTGCCGAGGGCTGTCGGGGTTGAGGAGCGAGTGCTTGCGGCCATAGGCGAAGTAGATGACCAGCCCGATCGCGAGCCAGACCACGAACCGCACCCAGGTCTCCCAGTGCAGCTGCGTGATCAGGGCAAGCGAGGCGATCACGCCGAAAGCGGGCACCACGGGCATCCACGGCAGGCGGAAGGTGCGCGGCGCGTGGGGCTTGGTGCGGCGGAACACGATGACCGAGACGCACACCACCACGAAGGCGGCGAGGATGCCGATGTTGGTCAGGTCGGCCACGGCCCGGATCGGGAAGACGCCTGCGAGGAACGCGGAGCCCGCGCCGGCGATCCACGTCACGCGCTGCGGGGTCCCGCCGCGGTCCACCTTGGAGAACCACTTGGGCAGCAGGCCGTCGCGGCTCATGGAGAACCACACGCGGGTCACGCCGAGGAGGAAGGTGAGCATCACGGTGAGGATGGAGAGCACGGCGAACACGGAGATGATGCTCGCGACGATGGGCAGGCCCACGCCCGCGAAGGCGGAGGCGAAGCCCGCCTTGGGGTCGATGTCGTGGTAGTTCTGCATGCCCGTCAGGACGAGGGTCGCCGCGACGTAGAGGAGCATCGCGATGACGAGCGAGAGGATGATCGCCTTGGGCATGTGCTTCTTGCCGTCGGTGGCCTCCTCGGCGGCGGTGCTCATCGCGTCGTAGCCGAAGACGGCGAAGAAGACCGTGGCCGCGCCGCTGGCCACCGGGGCGAAGCCGCTCGGCATGAACGGCACGTAGTTGTTCGTGTTGATGTAGAACACGCCCAGGCCCACGATGAACAGGATCAGGACCACCTTGACGACGACCACGGCGAGCTCGAAGCGGCCGAACGCCTTGGTGCCGCGGCTCAGGATCAGGGTCACCAGAAGGCAGATGAGGATGGCGGGCAGGTTGATGATGCCGCCCTTTCCCTCGTCCACGGTCGAGGCCATCCAGGCGGGCAGGTGCACGCCGAAGCCGCCCAGGAACGCGTCCAGATAGCCGGAGATGCCGATGGCGACGACGGCCACGATGGCGATGTACTCGAGCAGCAGGTCCCAGCCGATGAACCAGCCCGCGAGCTCCCCGAGCGCCACCGAACCGTACGTGTACGCGGATCCGGCGCGTGGGATCATGCCCGCGAATTCGGCGTAGGAGAGCGCGGCCGCGGCCGACGCCAGCCCCGCGATGAGGAAGGAGATGAGCACCGCAGGCCCCACGCCCGGGTTGTCTGCATCGCCGTGCGCCACCAGACCGGCGAGGGAGAAGATGCCGACGCCGATGATCCCGCCCACACCGATCGCCGTGAGCTGCCACAGCCCCAGGCTCTTGTGGAGGCCGCTCGTGGCGCTTTCCTCTTCGATCGCGTCCAGCGGCTTGCGGCGCCACACCGACCGGGCTTCTATGGAACTCATCGCCTACTCCTGCCTCAGTTCGAACACTCTTGGGTGACACAAGCCACACAAGTCCTGACCAGTATGGGAAGGCGATACCCATCAGGTAAAGCGACTTTTCTAGGCCGGTACTCTTCAGTTCTACCGACGAATTGGCCCCAGAGCCACTTCGCAGGGATTAGGCACGACGGCGGCGGCGCGCCCTCTCGGGTCGCGTCGCCGCGCTATTCCAGCTGGTCGCGCCGCTGTCCTATCCCAGCGGGTCGCGTCGCCGTCCTATCCCAGCGGGCCCTCAAGCTCGTCGCGACGGTGGACGAGGTACGCGGTCTCCGCGGAGTGGCCGGGCAGCCCGATCGCTCTGTCGTAGGCCGCGCGGGATTCATCGCTGCGGCCCAGGCGCCGCAGCAGCTCCGCGCGGGCGGAGTGGTAGGCACGGTAGCCGGCGAGCGCCTGGCCGAGCGGGTCGACGGCCGCGAGGCCCGCCTGGGGACCCTCAAGCTCGGCGACCGCTACAGCCCGGTTGAGCGCGACGACGGGCGAGGGGTCGAGGCGGACGAGCTGGCCGTAGAGGGCCACGACCTGCGACCAGTCGGTGTGGCCGGTATCGCGGGCGGAGGTGTGCACGGCGTTGATCGCCGCCAGGATCTGGTAGCGACCCGGGGCCTCGCCGGAGGTTAAGCGCTCCCGCACGAGCCTGTGGCCCTCGGCGATGAGCACCGCGTCCCAGGCCGCGCGGTCCTGCCGGTCGAGGGGGACCAGCTCACCGTCGGCCGAGACCCGGGCGGTGCGGCGGGCCTCGGTCATGAGCATGAGCGCCAGGAGGCCTACCGCCTCGCCGTCGTCCGGCAGGAGGGCCCGGACCAGGCGGGCGAGCCGGATCGCCTCGGACGTGAGGCCGGGACGCACGGGATCAGTGCCGGGGCCGGTCGCCAGATAGCCCTCGTTGAACACGAGGAAGAGGACGGTGAGCACGCCGGAGACGCGCGCCGGGAGGTCCTCGGCCGAGGGCACGCGGTACGGGATGCGCGCCGTACTGATCTTGTCCTTGGCGCGCGTGATCCGCCGCGCCATGGCGCCTTCCTGGACCAGGAAGGCGCGCGCGATCTCGGGCACGGTCAGGCCCGCGACCATGCGCAGCGTCAGCGCCACCCGGGCCTCCATCCCTAGCGCCGGGTGGCAGCAGGTGAAGACCAGCCGGAGCCGGTCGTCGTCGATGGCGCCGAGCGGTGGGTGCGGGTCGCCGTCATGCATCAACAACGCCTCCCGATGCTTGTCTTCGCGCTTCTTCTCGCGTCGGATCCGGTCGATGGCCCTGCGGTTTGCCGTGGTGGTGAGCCAGGCACCCGGGTTGGGCGGGACGCCGTCGTGCGGCCAGCGCTCGACAGCGACGGCGAACGCCTCGGCGGCGGCCTCCTCGGCGATGTCGAGGTCGCCGAAGCGGCGGGCCAGCGAGGCCACAACCCGGGCCCACTCCTCGTGGTGCGCCCGGGTGATCGCGGAGGCGACGTCAAGCGGGCTCAAAGGAACGGCCGCACCTCGATCTTCCGGTTGCAGGCCTTCGAACCCTCGGCGGCGAGCTTGAGCGCCACGTCCAGATCGGGAGCTTCCACGATCCAGAAACCCACGATCCACTCCTTCGTCTCCACGAAAGGCCCGTCGGTGACCACGGATTCCACTCCCCTATTGTCGATCACCGTGGCCATGTCCGGCCCGCCGAGCCCGCCGGCGAATACCCAGTGGCCCTCGGCCTGGAGCCGTTCGTTGAACACGTCGATCGCCGCGTCCTCCTCGTCGGTGGCGAGGTCGCTGCTGTCATTGATCACGGACACCAGATACTGCATCTCGGTCATCTCCTTCGGCTGGGGACGCCCCGCGTGGGCGGCCGCTCACCCCTGCGACGAACGGCCCTGCCCCCATCGGACACCTCGGGGCGGAAGTGTTCAAGTCTCGGTTTGCCGCAGGCCGCCTGACCTCAGGCCTAGCTCATCGCGGGCGGACGCACGACGGCGGGTGCGCGGCCGCCGTCGTGTGTCACCTCGACCTTCCGGTGCACGTGCCGGTGGCTAGGCCGTCCGTTCGAGGGCGCGGTCCAGCGCCGCCTTGATCAGTTCGGCTTCGCCGCTGCCGGTGGTCGGGAGGCGTAGCAGGGGCAGCCCGATGCCTCCCAGGATCCGATCCTTGAGAGCATCGCGGGCACGCTGCACGGGGCTGTCCGCGTGGAACGCGAAGCCGTCGACCTCGATCGCGAGGAGCGGCACGCGCGTGATCCCGTTGTACACGAGGATGTCCACCGAGGAGCCGCGTCGGACGAACTCCGCCTCGCGCTCGCTCAGATCGGCCCCGGCCGGCACGAGGTGACGCAGCAGAACCTGCGGGACGGCCTTGAAGCCGAGGTACGGCTCGCGGTCCAGCAGCTCACGCACTACAGTCCAGACGATGTCCTCCGAGCGCTGGGCGATGTCCCCGCGGAGTCGTTCTGCGAGGGGCCGGAGCCGCGCCGAATAGTCCCTGTACAGCAGGTCGAACACCGAGACGATCGCGCTGTCGACGAGCTGGGCTGGATCGCGGTACCGGATGTAGCCCATGAGATCGCGCAGGTTCCTGCTGGTCGGCAGCATCCGATGGCCGGTGACAAGGATGAACCGCTCGGAGGCCCGCGACACTGCGACGTTGACCAGCCGTGCGTCATCGGCAAACTGCACACCGCGGCGGCCTGAAGCGGTGTCATCGAGCACGGCACTCATTATGACCACGCGCTTCTCGCGTCCCTGGTACTTGTGCACGGTGTCCGATTCGATCCCGCGCGAGCGCAGGGCCGTGGTGAGCTGATCGCCCTGGCGACGATAGGGCGTCGTGATTCCGATCTCCGCGCCGGGAACGCCCGCGCACAGCTCGGGGAGCACCTCATTGACGATCACGTCGATCTCGCGCTGATTGACCCGGCCGCCGTCGCTGAACTGGCGCATGTGGTTGCCCTCCGCCGTCCTGACCAGGACCATGGGCCGCTCCGCGGGAGGCCCGGGCTTGAGCGGAATGAGCTGGCCCCCGTAGAACTTCTCGTTGCAGAAGTCGATGATCGCCGGGTCGCAGCGGTAGTGCTCGCGCAGCAGGGTCACGGGCAGTTGCTCGCCGTACAGCTGGCGCAGTGCCGACAGGATGCTGTGGGACCGGTAGTCATAGGGAGCCGCGGGCGGGGCGGCGGCCTCGGCGGCGCGCTCCTCGATGATCGGCGGCAGCTGGCGCTCGTCGCCGACCACCACCACGCGGCGGCAGGACGCCAAGGCGAGCGCCGATGTGAGGAGGTCGGCCTGCGAGGCCTCGTCGATGATCAGGTAGTCGAGGAGCTGGTCCTCGCCGATGCTGCCACGCAGGGAATGGCATGTGCTGAGGATGACCGGGTAGTCCGCGCTGAAGGTCCGGAAATCCCTGCGGCTCGCGCCCACTGGGTGCTCAACCCGCCGGCGCCCTTGGTACCGCTGGCGGAGACCTGCGTGGAAGACCCGAACCGAGAGCTCCCGGTGCCGCCCCAGAAGGCCGCGCAGGTCGCCGTCGCGGAGCGTCTGTTCGTGGGCCGCGATCTCCGCGTCGAGCTCCTCGATACGCCGGTCGTAGAAGGCGCGCTGGAGGGCGAGGACCACATCGGTGGTTTCAGCCCGCAGGCCACGGAGAGAGCCGTACTTGAACCAGCGGCGGAGGTCCCGGAACCACTGGAAGCCGCGAGGCCGCCGCATCTCAACAGCCATCTCGGCGAGGAGGTCCAGCATCGTGGACGACGAGCGCCGGAGGAGCGGCAGCCCACCCAGATCGGGGGCGGTCTGGCCTCGGAGGAACTCCTCGAAATGCTCGCGCTCGAGCCGATGTGCGGCGGCATCGCGACGCAGCGCGGCGAGCGCCCATTCCGAACGCTGGAGGCTTTCTAGCTCGCGGCCGAGGGCGGTGACCTCGACAGGATCGGGCGGCTCTGCAGGCGGAGCGGCCAGCATCTCCTCCACGGTGGAGTTCCGGGCGGCCTGGCCGCCGTAGAATTCGCGCCGCTTCTCCTCCCGGCCCAGATTGGCGACGGTATACCCCACCCCCGCCTTCTCAAGCTTCTCGCGAACGTTGTCCACGGCCGAGTTGCTGAACGCGACCACGCCCACACTCAGGCCGGGCTGGGCGATGAGGCTCGCGATGATGTTCAAGATGGTTTGGGTCTTTCCCGTTCCGGGCGGCCCCTCGATCACGGACACCGGCGAGCGCAGCGCGGTCTCCACCGCGGAGCGCTGGGAGACGTTCGAGGAGAACGGGAAGATCGCGGCAGCGCAGGGCTCTCCCCCGCCGATCGGCTCGCCTCTGAGGTACCGGGCGAGCACGCTGTCGGGATGCACGGCTCCCAGCTGACTGTACGGATACTGCAGGGGGTTGGGGCCGTCCTTCCCTACGGGCAGGGCTGCGACGATCTTGCGCCAGTACGCCATGACATCCGCCGCGCGGGGCGTCTGCTCCACGCCGCCGCTGATGCGCACGGCCTGTTCGGGGAAGAGCCTATGCGCCTCGCCTGCGCCGCGGCCCCAGAAGATCCGCACCCACGTACCGGCACTTCCGGAAAAACGGTAGGCGGCTGTTGCGTCGCGGATCCGGCGTCCATGGACCTCGACCCACATACCGTCCGACAGGACGGCTTGCTGGGGCCTGCGGAGCACGAGGACCTTCCCGACGCCATAGCGGTAGGTCGTGTCGCTGCGGCCAAAACGCACGAGAGTGCGATCGCCGTCGACCCTGTAGGCGCCGACCTCGGCTGTCCTGTCCTGCCAGCCGCCGCCCTCCGCACCAGCAGACCGCAGGAGGACCGCCTCAGCGCGAGGATCTATCACGGCTCCACCCTTTCGGGAGGCGCGTCCCACCGCCGCATCGTCCGCTCCCCCTACCGCTCGCAGGCGATTCCGTCATGATCGGCATCCAGTCCGGACCTGTAGCCCGGCTGGCCAGCGTAGAGCGGGGCGGCGCCGGCGGCCTTCGCGGCAGCGCAGTTCGGGTAGTACACGCTGGCCGGTCCGGGTGCGGGCGCCGGGGCTGCCGGGGCTGCCGGGGCTGCCGGGGCTGCCGGCGCAGGCTTCTGTGCCTGCGCCTGCCGGGCGGCCTCCGCTTGGCGCTGCTCCTCGGCGACGCGCGCGGCTTCGGCGTCCTGGGCCTTCTTGGCATCTGCCGCGCGCTGATCCGCCGTCGTCTTGTCCGTCCATACGAGGCTGCCCGCAGCGTTCTTGGTGCAGACGAGATCAACCCCGGCGGCGGCGTAGCGGTCGGCGTCGACCGTGCACACCTCATTCTGGTGATGGAGCGCCACGAACACGGTGGTCGTGGATGTGGGGCAGGCCGAACCGGACGCGGACGGCGTCGCAGACCCGCTGTTCCGGAGCGGTGCCGTGCTCGCAGCGGACGACGCCGTTGACGTCGCCGTCGCCGTCACGGTGACCGTCGGCGCTGGTGTTGCGCAGGACGGCGCGGTGGCGGTCGGCGTCGGCAAGAGCGCCGCGCCGGATCCGGCGAAGATTGCCGCCGCCGGCGTCGTGTCTGGTGTCGATCGGCTCCCGGCCACGGCCGTGCTCATCCCGAAGACGACGAGCGATCCAGCCACGAGGGCGACGGCCGGACCCCGGCGGACGTACTTGGTGCGGCGGAACAGCCAGACGAGCCCGATGACGAAGCCGACGGCGGCGACCACCGATACGACGACCGGGATCACCCCAACCAGGATGAGCCCAACGACAATACTTCCCAGAGTGATCCAGATCTTCGATGCCCTGCTCATGGCAGTGGCACCCCCTTCCCCCATGCCCGTAGACGGGCGTCCCCATGGCGCGAGTGCGACGCCGAGCACGATGCTAGCGGACGTGGCCGCGCACCGCCGGGATCCGGCTCCGCTCAGACTCCGAGTTCGTCGCGGCGGCCGCTGAGATACTCGACGCCGGCTGCCCCTCAACCACCGTCCGCGGTCCGCAGCCGGCAGGTGAACTCCCACGGGCGCAGGTCCAGGCTGGGGCTGCCGGAGTAGTTCCCGAGCAGAAGGTCCGCGTCCGCCCAGCCTGGGTCGCCAACGTCCACCTGCTGGGGGTCCCCGGAGAAGTTGCCCAAGACCAGCAGCTCCGCCGCGCCCAGTCGCCGGGTGAAAGCGTAGACGGCCTCGTGGTTCGGCAGGAGCATCGTGAAGTCGCCGTCGGCGATCACCGGCAGTTCGTGGCGGAGGCGGATGAGCTGGCGGTAGAAGCTGAAGACGGAGTCCTCCCTGTCAACTTGGTCGGCGGCATTGATCTCCACCGCATTCGGGTTCACCACGATCCACGGCGTCCCGGTGCTGAAGCCGGCGGCAGGGCCGGCGTCCCACTGGACGGGAGTGCGCGCGTTGTCGCGGTTGAGCGGCGCGATGGCGGCGAGAACCTCGATCGGGTCGAGCCCAAGCCCGCTCGTGGCCTCCCGGTAATGGTTGAGGACCTCGATGTCTCGGTGGGCGTCGATCCCGGTGAAGGCCATGTTGGTCATGCCCAGTTCCTCGCCCTGATAGATGTAGGGGGTGCCGCGGTGAAGGTGCAGGACGCCAGCGAGCATCTTCGCCGAGAGCTCGCGGTACGCGCCGTCGTCGCCGAAGCGGGAGACGGCGCGCGGCTGGTCGTGGTTGCCCCAGTAGAGGCTGTTCCACCCCCGGTCCGCGAGCCCCGACTGCCAGCGCCCGAGGGAGGCCTTGAGGTCGGTGAGGCGGAGTGCGCCCGGCCGCCACTTGTTGCCGTCAAGGTGGTCAAGGTTCACGTGCTCGAACTGGAAGACCATGTCCAGCTCCGCACGCGCCGGATCGGTGAACAGGACAGCGTCCTCGAGCGTGACGCTGGGCATCTCGCCGACCTTCAACAGTCCCGGGGCACGGCTGGCGAACACCTCGCGGTGCATCTCCTGGAGGAACTCGTGGATGCGCGGGCCGCAAACGTAGCCGCTGCGGTCGTGGCTGTAGGGCTGGCCCTCGGTGGCCGGGGCATCCCCCAGCGCCGGGTCCTTGGAGAGGAAGTTGACGACGTCCATGCGGAACCCGTCCACGCCGCGGTCCAGCCACCAGTTCATCATCGCGTAGACGGCCCGCCGCACCTCGGGGTTCTCCCAGTTCAGGTCCGGCTGCTTCTTCGAGAAGAGGTGGAGGTAGTACTCGCCGGTGGCCTCGTCGAATTCCCAGACCGGGCCGGAGAAGAACGATGCCCAGTTGTTCGGCTCTGCCCCGGGCGTGCCCGGTTCGTGGCCGGGCCGCGGCGGGCGCCACCAGTACCAGTCGCGCTTGGGAGATTCCTTGGAGGCGCGGGACTCCGCGAACCAGGGGTGCTCGTCCGAGGTGTGGTTGACCACGAGGTCCATGACCAGCTTCATGCCGCGCTCGTGCAGGCCTGCGATGAGCTCGTCCAGATCGGCGAGGGACCCGAAGAGGGGGTCGATGTCCTGGTAGTCGCTGATGTCGTAGCCGTTGTCGTCCTGCGGGGAGCGATACACGGGCGAGAGCCAGACGACATCCACGCCCAAGTGCCCGAGGTAGTCGAGGCGGTTGATGACGCCGCCGAGGTCCCCGACGCCGTCGCCGTTGGAGTCCGCGAAGCTGCGCGGATAGATCTGGTAGACGACCGCGCTGTGGAACCAATGCTGGCCCAGGGCGGTCTCGGGATGATGCACCGTGCGTGGAGTTGCCATGGATCAAGAATGATCCTCGCGGAGCGTGCCGCGCCGCATCGGGATCGGCGAGGCGAGCACGAGGCCGACGACTCGCCTCGGGGAGGCGCGTCGCCGGCGTGGTGCTCGCCGAACAGAGCCTACTGGCCCGATTCCACGGCCAGCGCCTCGTCCGGCGCATGCTTGAACCGTTCGACTCCGCCGCTTCCCGTGGTTCCCAGTCGCAGGCGGGGCAGCCTGCTATCGAAGTCCCGAGACGGCTCCCGCAGCTCCGCCACAACGTCAATCTCGACGAGGAAGTCGCCAAGGAACGAACCCACTGTGGTTCGTGCCGGGTACGGGGGCACAACGAACTCCTCATAGCTCGCATTGAATCCTGCGAAGTCGCGGCCGGGATGGTGCAGATGCACCGTTGCCCTGACGACATGTGAGAAATCCAGGCCGTGCGCCTCCAGGACCGCAGCCAGATTCTTCATGGCTTGCACCGTCTGCTCCCCGATGGTGGTCCCCACGGTGCGGCCGGTGACGGGGTCGTGGGGTGTCTGGCCCGCCGTGAAGAGGAAGCCGTTGGCGGCGATGGCCTGGGAGTACGGTCCAGCGGAGGTGGGTGCGAGGTCGGTGAGTACCTGATGTCGAGTCATTGAGCTGAGTCCCTTCTTGAGGCCGGTCTGAAGGCGGGCATGGTTTCGATGTTCTAGAGGACCTTGGAGAGGAAGGCCCGGGTGCGTTCGTGTTGCGGATCGCCCAGGACGTCCGCGGGCCTGCCGCTTTCGACGACCACGCCTTGGTCCATGAAGACGATCTGGTCGCTGACTTGGCGCGCGAAGCCCAGCTCGTGCGTGACGACCACCATGGTCATTCCGGCTTCGGCCAGGGACTTCATGACGTCGAGCACTTCGCCCACGAGTTCCGGGTCCAACGCCGATGTTGGTTCGTCGAAGAGCATGAGCTTGGGTTTCATGGCCAGTGCGCGTGCAATCGCGATCCGCTGCTGCTGCCCGCCCGAGAGTTCCTGCGGATAGGAATGTCGCCTGTTCCCAAGACCGACCCTATCCAGCAGAGACTGCGCCTCCACAACCACTTCGTTCCGCGGGCGTCCTAGGACATGTATCGGTGCTTCCACGATGTTCTCCAGCACGGTCATGTGCGGGAAGAGGTTGAAGCGTTGGAAGACCATGCCGGCATTCAGCCGGGAACGCGCCGTCTGCCGCTCCTTCATTTCGTAGAGGCGTCTGTTCCGCTCGGAATAGCCGACCAGATGCTCGTCGACGTACAGGCGGCCGGCATCGACCTTCTCCAAGTGGTTGATGCACCGGAGGAACGTCGTCTTCCCCGAGCCGGATGGGCCGATGAGGCAGGTCACGGAGCCCCGTTCGACCTTCAGATCAATGCCCTTGAGGATTTCGGTCGAGCCGAAGCTCTTGCGCACTCCTTGGGCCTCCACCATGGCGGTACTCATCGGGCTGTCCTTGTCTTCCGTCGGCTGGTGCGTCGCGGCGACACGTCGAAGCCGCGACCATAGCGTCGTTCGAGTCTGGTTTGGAAGAAGCTCAGGATGGTTGTCATGAGCAAGTACCAGAGACTAGCGACAATGAGCAGCGGAATGGTCTGGTAGTTGTTTGCGTAGATGATCTGCGCCGAATACAGCAGGTCCGAAATTGCCAGGACGCTGACCAGCGCGGTGCCTTTGAGCATCGAAATGACCTGGTTGCCGGTCGGTGGTAGGACGACGCGCATCGCCTGAGGGAGGATGACCCGGCTCATGAGCTTGTTGCCGTTCATCCCCAGAGCCCGGGCGGCGTCGTACTGGCCCTTGTCTACGGAGCCGATGCCGCCCCGGATGATCTCGGCCATATAGGCGGCCTCGTTCAATGACAGCCCCAGCAAGGCCGCACCAAGCGGAGAGACGAGCACGTTCGCCGAGCCAATGACCACGGAGGGTCCGCCGAAAGGCAGCCCGACGGCGATCACCGGATACAAGGCTGCAATGTTGTACCAGAAGATCAGCTGCACAAGCAGCGGGGTGCCGCGAAAGAACCAGATATAGGCCCGGCTGATGGTTTTGACGATCGGGTTCGCTGAGAGCCGCATGATCGCCAGGACCGTGCCCAGGGAAATGCCGACGCTCATCGACACCACGGTGAGGAGGATGGTGAGCCCGGCTCCTGTCATGATCTGCGGGGCGAAGAGATAGGAGACAACGACGTCCCAGTGGTACCGCTGGTTCACCGCCACGTCCCACGCGGCGCTGAACGCGACAAGAATGAGGACAACGGCGATTGCGAGGCGGACGGGGTGCCTGAGCGGCACGACCGGGATGGAGTCACCCGGGGCGGTAGGAGGACTTTGCCTTGTGTCGGGGATGGTGTGTTGCTGCATAATGGTCACCTCCTATTGGGCGAAGTTGACGCGGGCGTCGGCAATGGCGCTGGATTCAAGTCCGTACTTTCCAAGGGCCTTGACATAGGAGTCGCTCTTGATCACGGTGGTGAGGGCGACGGAGACAGACTTGACCAAGCCGGAGTCCTTCGGCATACCGACGCCGACCGGCGCGAAGCCGTACTTGGCGGCGATCTCGATCTGTGGGTTCTGCGTTGCGGCGAAATTCAGGATGGGCGAATCTGCCAGGACGGCGTCGAGGCGTCCGCTGGTCAAGGCCGAAACAGCCTGACGAGTGTCCTGGAACTCGTTCGTCTGGATCTTGTCCTTGCCGCCGTCCGTGCACGCTTTGTCGAAATCCGGGACGTCGACCGTGAGCTGGTAGGAACCGGTCAGGACTCCGACCTTCTTGCCGCAGAGGGACTCCTCATTGAGCCCCAGCGGATTGCCTTTCGCGACTGCGACGGTGCTGCCCATCTGCATGTAGTCGACGAAATCAAGCACCTTCATGCGCTCCGCCGTCGGGGTCATCGAGGAGACAGTCATGTCATACCGTCCAGCCGCGATCCCCGGGATGATGGAATCGAAATTGGCTACCTGGATCTCGACCTTCACTCCGAGCGCCTCTCCGATCAGGCGTGCGACATCGGGGTTGGCACCCGTCATCTCCTGAGTGCCTTCCCGGTAGAACTGGGTCGGCGGCTCATTGGTGGGGATGGCTACGCGCAGGACCTTAGTCGCCTTGATCGATTCCGGGAGCAGCTGCGCCGCAGCCTGGTTGACCTCGAGCGCCGGGACGCCCGCGTCCTGCCCCGCGGTCCCGCCCGGCGACACCGCAGAAGCGGCGGACGTTGCGGGGGTGCAAGCCGTGACGGCAAGCAGCAGTGCTGCCGTTGCGACGGAGGCGGGGACGTGGATCCTGGAGCGTTTCGTGCCAGAGTTCGCGGTTGGGGATTTCATCGGGAGGACCTCGTTTCTGCATGGGCCATGTGGGCCTCGGGGGTCGGGGTGATGGCTTGGAACGCTTCGCTGCGGTGCCGGATCAGCTCACGGCCTTCTCCACGGAGTTCCTCGATCGTGGAAACTCCGAGGAGCATCATGGTGCGGGTCATTTCGGCCGCGAACATCTTCAGAACGTGGGCCACCCCGGCTTGGCCGGCCGCCGCGAGCCCGTAGAGGTACGGGCGGCCGATGGAGCAGGCATCGGCGCCGAGCGCAATCGCCTTGACGACGTCGGACCCACGACGGATGCCGCCGTCGACGATGACTTCAATCAGGCCCGCGGTCTTCTCGGCGATTTCGGGAAGGACGTCCAGGGGGGAGGCCATGTGGTCAAGCTGTCGGCCGCCGTGGTTGCTGACCTGGATGGCGTCGATACCAAGCTCGGCCGCGATGATGGCGTCCCTCGGATTGACGACGCCCTTGAGGATGATGGGACCGTTCCAGCGAGACCTCAGGTCCCGGATGTCGTCCCAGTCCGTCGGCTCGTAGGATCCTGCCAGCAGCGTCCGCCACATGTCAGGGGTGCTCGAAAGGGGGCCATCGGGGACGTCTGCGTCGAGGTTGGGGAAGGCGATCGCATCGTTGGCCAAGAATCCGAACGCCCACCGCGGGTGCAGCGCCCCTTCCATGACTGTCTTGGGCTTGATCGACGGCGGCGCGGTGAATCCGTTGCGGTAGTCGCGCTCCCGGTGGCCAATGGCACGGCAGTCGACGTTGACGAGCAGTGCCTCGTATCCGGCATTCGACACACGGTGGAGGACGGCCTGGAGTAAACCTTTGTCCGCGGTGGGCTCGATGTTGAACCACCGCCGAAGGCCCGGGGTGGCGGCGCTGACATCTTCCATCGTCGTGGTGCTCAAGTGGGCGAGTCCGTAGGGCACGCCTGCCGCGAGGGCCGCCCGGGCGACGGCGGTCTCGCCGTCCGGGTGGAACAGGCGGGTGCCGCCGGTCGGTGAGAGCGTCAGCGGCATCGACACCGCGCCGCCCAGAAGGGTTGAGCTTAGGTCAAGATGTTCAACCGAGCCCCATTTGGGGAGAAATGCCCAGTCCTCAAAGGACGAACGGTTGCGCTTCAGGGAGGCCTCGTCCTCGCCGCCACCCTCGATGTAGTCGAACACGCTCCCGGGAAGGCGCCTGGCGGCCAGCTTCCTCATATCCTCGACGCTGTGGCACCGCCGGGAGAGGCGCTCAGACACGGACCGGGCCGGTCCCTGCACCGAGGCAAGCGCCCTGATGTCCTTGAATCTCATGCTCTGTTCCTCCGTAGTCTGCGAATCTCTCGTGTGGCGCCCTCCTCCATCGTGATGTAGATCGCTCCCCTTCTATATGTGGATTTCTCCATAAGATTCGCTTGCATGCTGTGGTAATTTCCAACCATGGACATGAAGGACGAGGACCGCGGGGCGCCCGGTCTCAACGCGGCCGTCGTGCGGCTCTCCGACTGCATCCGACTCATGCAGGCGGATCTGGTCCACGCGAATCCCACCCCTGACAACCTGGGGCATCCGGTGCTGGACGTGCTCATGTACGACCCCCTGGACGAATGGACCAGCATCGACGACCGGATCATCCTCGCCGTCGGGCTTTCGTCCGGTTCACCGGATTTCGACCAGATGCTTCACCGGGCCGCGAACAGCAACGCTGCCGCAGTGATCGTCAAGGCCCACGGGACACCTCTGGAGAAGCTTCGATCAGCCGCCGTCAGCCACGATCTCGCCGTCCTCATCGCGCCAGACAACGCGGATTGGACGCGGCTTGTGGCACTGGCCAGGGCATCAGTGATGGGCGCCGCCGCGGATTCCGTGTCCGGCGTCCGCCTCGGGGACCTCTACGCCTTCGCCAACGCCGCCGCATCCATCACCAACGGGGCGGCGAGCATCGTCGATCCGCTCGGTAGAATCCTCGGCTACTCGACCCTGCCAGGACAGCCCATCGACGAGCTGCGCCGCGCGACGACGCTCTCCCTGCAGGAACTCAGGCCGCCAGCCTTCGATGCAGACTTCAAGGTCGTCTACGCGTCCGCGAGCGCGGTGTTCATCCCGTCAGCAGATGATGGGATGGCCAGGCTCGCGCTTGCAGTGAGGGCGGGCGGCGAGTTGCTCGGCTCGATCTGGATCATCGACCCGGGAGAAGACGGTCGAGGTGCAGCCCTGGAAGCCCTCGACAGGATTGCGCCACTGGCCGGACTGCACATGCTCCACGCACGATCGGCGTCCGATTTCGGGGAACGCCGGAACGCCGACCTGATCCGAACGCTCATGGAAGACCCAGGACATGCTCCCTTTGCCGCCGCCCAACTGGGACTCGAATCCTCCGGTGGGCTCGCCGTCGCCGCCTTTTCCATCGTCCGGCCCGAATCCGGGAGCCTGGAATCGGTACGAGAAATCCACCGGCTATTGCACCTCGTAACCACCGTCTGCACTGTGCAGTTCAGCACCAGCCATACCGCCCTCATTGATTCGGTGGTCTACGCACTCCTTCCCTTCGATGGGACTAGTTCGAGGGCCGTTCATCGGCGGGTGGTCCAAGAAATCTCGGCGTACGCCCACACGATCAGCACCTATACGCTCATCGCTGCCGTTGGCGGGGTCGCGGCCAGAGTGGAAGGCCTTCCAGAATCCAAGTCAGAGGCGCTGCAGACACTGCAATACTTGCTGCACCAGCAGGCGGGCAAGGGCGACACCCCTGGAAATACGAGTCCTTCCGTGGGGCTTTTCGAGGACTATCTGGTCCCGCTCAATCTCCTGAGGATAGGGGCATTCATCGATACGAGCGGACTCGCAGACCTCGATGACATCGTCAAGCTCCAGGCGTACGACGCCGAACAGCAGACCGACTACCTCGGCACGCTACGGACCTACATGGAGTCAAACGGAAGCATCTCCTCGATGGCGGCGCGTCTACACGTGCACCAAAACACCGTCCGCTATCGAATCACGCGGCTCGCCAAGGACTTCGACCTCGATCTCGAGGACCCACAGAAGCGACTCTGGCTCTGGCTGCGCATCACAACCATGGACCTCGCATCCAAGCAGCAGTGGTCGGTTCGGTAGGTGTTTCACGGAGGGCCGCAGACGCGACCTCACCACGATCGAGTAACCGAAACGCTCCGAGGCGTCCCCCGGCTCACCGGCCGCCGGGACGCTTCGGACGCCGTCACTCCACCGTCAGCACCACCCGGAATCGCGCCTTGCCGGACATCATGCGGTCGAAGCCGTCGGCGGCCTCCTCGAGGGGGTACGTCTCGAAGAGTGGGCGCACGCCGGTGAGGGCGGCGAACCGGAGCGTGTCCTCGGTGTCCTTCGCCGACCCGGCGGCGTGCCCGGCCACCGAGCAACCGCCGAACCAGCCGTCGAAGGGCTTGCTTTGCCGCGGCACAGGCTAGCAGGGGCGCCTCCGAGCACACGGGGCGGGCGGACGACGGCGGGCTCGTACCCGCCGTCGTCCGCTCCCCGCAGTTGACGCTCACCTCACGGCGAGCTCCCCCAACTCGGACCAGCCGTCAACCTTGACGTTGATGATGTCCGGCGTCCGGGAAAGGTAAGCGGGCAATTCCTCGGTGGCCTTCTTGAAATGCGCCGACTTCACGTGCTCGCCGCCGGCCTCGTCATCGCGGAAGGCCTCGAGCAGCACGTACGTGCTCGGGTCCGCGAGGGAACGCGACCATTCGAAGAACAGGCAGCCGTCCTCGGCGTTGGTAGCCTCCGTGAAATCCTTGGCGATTTCAGGCCACGCGTCAGCGTACTCGGGCTTGACGGGGAATTTCGCGCTGATGTAGATCAAAGTGCTCTCCTGGTTGTGGGGTGACGGAACAACGACGGCTACGTGACCATGATGGCCCGGGACCAACGTGTTTGGATCCCGCGCACCGCTCGGCTCGCGTCGCGCGAGCGGGTGGACGATGGACCCATGAGCGAGGACATGGAAATGATCCAGCGCGGCATAGGGATTCTGACCGCCGCCCTCTCTTGGGAGCCGGACGACCCGACCGCAACGGCGATGTTCAAGGAGTCGCTGAAGACTCTGGCCCGGGTGGACGACACGGTGTCGGTGTCGTTCGCGGGTGGCTCCCCGGAGCAGGCCGCTGTGCTCCAGAAGGTGCTGCCCCAGGTGGTCCGGCAGGTCATCGAGGCCATGGCGCCGGACTACACGCGCCTCGTCCTCGGGATGGCCATCGGGTTCAAGAGCGTCGCCGATGCCTACCGGCAGGACGTCCCCGCCGCGAGCATCGAGGGCATCCTCCAGGCCGCCTCGCTGCACCTCGCCGAGGGCGACGACGAGTAATCCCGGCAGCAGGCGGACGATAGCGAGTGCCCACCCGCCGTCGTCCGCCCGAGAGAGGCGTCAGGGACGCCGCGCGGCCTCTGAGTCTGTGCGGGTGGGCAGGACGAGGATCGCGTCGCCGACGGGCCGCTCCGACGTTCCTGACGGGGTGTTGACCACCGCACCCTGGGCAACGGCAGTCGTGGAGCCGCCGCCGTCGAGGTTCATCGCCTGGATCATGCCAAGGGACTGGGCGACGCCGGCCTCCTCCTTCAGGCTCAGCCCGAGCGAACTGGTCGAGCGGCCGTCTGCAGTAACCAGCATCGTGCGACCCTGGGCGTCAGTTCCAGCGAAGGTGCGCGGGTTCCGCTTGTGGACCCAACCGTAGTAGAAGCTGTTGGAGTCGTTCTGGTGGACCATGCCGTCCTGGCGGGCGGTCACGTCCTCCTTGCCGTCCTTCACGAGCATGGGACCGCCATTGACGACGCTCGTGTCCTTCGTGGTCGGCAGCCTCTTGCCGTCCTCGCCGACGGTGTCGACGTTGACCCTCAGCTTCTGCCCGATGTGGGCGACGCCGCGCAGCTGCGCGATGCCGGTGCCGGTGGCCTGGACGGTGTGGCCACCGGCCGGGACCGCGGTTCCGCGGGAGTCTGTGACGGAGGTGACGGTGCCGTGGCTGTCGAGGACTGCCTCGAGCCCTGCGCCCGTGGGTGACTTGGCCCCGAACTCGGGGGTGAAGGCCACGAGCTCATCCGGGTTGGTGCAGGTGACGTCCTGCTGGGGCAGCTCGGTGGGCTGGTCGCCCTTCTCGCCGCAGTTGCGGATCAAGCCGGGGGCGCGGTTGATGCCCGTCAGGGGCACGTTCGCGCCGTCCGCCGACAGGGAGCCGGCCCAGGTGAGGCGCTGGATGCTCGTGCGGTTGGCTGCACCATCGAGGATCAGGCCGGGGCGATCGCCAACGGGCTCGCGAAGGGTCTTGCCGCCGTAGACGCCCACGCCTGCCGGGTCCCCTGGGGCGCCGGCAGTCGGGTCGAAGACGAAGAAGCCGGCGTTGACGCCCGCGACCGCGTATTGGGCCGCAGCGAGCTGACTCGTGGTCTCGGGCGCCTCCAGGTCCGGACCGAAGGATGCAGAAAGCTCGCCGTGGTACTGCTTCGGGTCGATCGTGATGACATCCAGGTTCCACGGGCCGCGCGTCTGGCCGATAGTTCCGGCGTCGCCGTCCCAGCCGGTGTAGATGACCGACGAGGAGTAGCCGGCCGCCTTGATCTGGGCGATCAGGGCGGAGCCATCGGCCTTCACGGTGAAGTGTCCGGCACGGACCCGGTAGCCCAGAAGGCCTCCCGCGTCGGCCAGCTGCGGCGAAACCACCTGCTCAACGCGTGCGACCACACCCGCCGTCGCGAGCTTGGCGGCGACCGCCTCCGCGGCCGACTGGCTCGAAAGCGCCGATTTCGGCGCGTCGGGATCGGGTGAGCCGGAGGGGATCGCGACCTCCGCCGTCCAGAACAGCGAGCTGTCCGCGGCGCCGCGATGGATCTGCGTCAGCGTGACCCCTGGGGCGAGGGTCTTCTCGGTCCGGGTCTCCGGTAGGTCCTGGGCGCCGAGGTCAAGGTGGGCGGACGGAACCGACGCGGGCTTCGTCTGGGAAGCCTGGGTCGGACCCGCCGGACCGAGGAGAGAGGCTGAGACGACGGCCGCGAGGCCGACGGCGAGGAGGCTTCGAGGGGTCTTGGGTGAGCGCACCGTTCAAGGCTACGAAGGCGTCGAGGGTGCGGGGGCAGATCCGTGCACAGTTGGTCCAAGCTTCCCGCCGAGTTCACCTCAGCCTCGAAATGCCCCCTGCGCGGTGGGCATTCCTTGACGTCAACTGTGCGGAGGCGAGCGGCGCACGCGGTCCCCTCCCGTGGCGCCGCCGCCATCGACCGGCAGCCTGCCCTAGGGACCATTCAGGTACATCGTCACCGGTCTGCGCAGCAGCAGGACGATCGCGGGCACGGCGATCAACACGATGGGAAGGTTATAGAGGCCGAGCGCGACCGTGCTGATGCCCAGCGCCAGCGCCCAGATGGCCAGCACCCGCGCCCATCGCCGCCTGTTCAGTATGTTCACCGACGCGACCATGAGCGCGACCGCACCTAGTGCTGCGACACCAACGAAAGCCTCGGTGAGGATCAAGACGGACGCCCGGAAGTCCTCGAAGGATTCGCCTGGCATCGCACCCACGTCGAACTCGCGCCGCAGATCGTCCGAGTTGTAGTAATCCATCTGAAGGGAGAAGGTGCCCACCCCGATGAGGAGCTGGATCGCCGCCGTCGCGATGACGAAACCGACAGCGAGGCGTGTCGCGAAGCGCTGGCCCGCCTCCGTGGGCTGGCGCCGCGGAAACGGCGCGGGCGGCGTCGCGTACCCATCGCCACGAGGCCGCAGGTAGGGGTACTGAGGCTGGTTGTCGTAGGGGTATGGGGGCGGAATGTAGTCGGGCCCATCGGGCAGCTGCTCCGAGTCCCGCCGCGGGTCCTGCCTCTCCATGCAGGAAACCTAAGCAGCCGGAGGCGAACAGCACGAGAGCACAAGGGCCCGGGGTATACGCGTTCTGAAGTCGGGACCGGGACCTTCGCAACTGGCGCCGTGCACCCGCGCGCGGAAGCATTGACGCAACGGAAGGGAGCCGACATGAAGAAGGTCCTCATCGCCTATGGAACGACCGAGGGGCAGACCGAGAAGATCGCGGACGTCATCGCGGACTCCCTCCGCAGCCGCGGCCTGGACGCCACGATGCTCGACCTCAGGGATTCACAGGACGAGGCCCCGGACGCCTACGACGGCGTAATCGTCGGCGGCTCCATCCACGTCGGCAAGCACGACAAGCGCGTCGTCGACTTCGTCGAGAAGAACCGCGGCACGCTCACCTCGCGCCCCTCGGCCTTCTTCTCCGTGAGCCTCGACGCACACAGCGCCACCGGCGAGGCCGAGAAGTACGTCGACGAGTTCGAGGAGCAGACCGGCTGGCGGCCGGCCAAGGTGGCCCTGTTCGCCGGCGCGCTGCTCTTCACGCAGTACGGCTTCGTCAAGCGCCTCATGATGAAGCGGATCGCGGCGGGCAAACCCGGCACCCTCGGCACCCTCGGCACCGACACGTCGCGCGACTACGTCTACACCGAGTGGGACGGCGTGCGGCGCTTCGCCGAGGACTTCGCCGCGGGTCTCAGCGCGCCCGGCACGTGACGGCGGACGACGGCGGGGCGCACCCGGCGTCGTTCGCCGCCTCGTGCGCCGCCCCTGTCCGAATGCGGCGGGGAGCCGCAGACTCGAGACATGAAGAAGCGCGTGACGGCCGTGGGCGCGGGCGCCGCTGCGGCCCTCGTATACTGGACGGCCATCCGGCCTCGGCTCAAGAACTGGGGCGCGACCCGCGAGGAGATCACAGGCCCTTACCCGGGTGCCGAGGTGGTCCCCGACGGCGAGCGCGGAGCGACCATGGCCGTGACGATCAATGCTCCGCCGGAGAAGGTCTGGCCGTGGCTCGTGCAGCTCGGCGGCGACCGCGGCGGGTGGTACTCGTGGGACCGTCTGGACAACGGCGGCCACCCGAGCGCCAGAAGCATCCATCCAGAATGGCAGGCCCTCGCCGTCGGCGACACCGTGAAGTACTGGACGGGCCGCGACGGCGCCGTCGACGCCTGGACGGTGGCGGTCCTCGAGGCGAACCGGTTCCTCGGTCTCCATGGGCTCAGCGACCTGCGCGGCCGGCCCCTCGACCCGGCCAAGCCGCGGCCGGCGGCCTACACGGAAGGGCTCTGGGGGTTCCTCCTGAACGAGCTGCAGGACGGCGAGACCCGGCTCGTCATCGGCGGGTACCAGGCCTTCCGGCCACGATGGGTCAGCCCCCTCCTCTCCGACGTGCTCTTCCCCCCGATCGTATGGATCATGCAGGCCAGGATGCTGCGCGTGCTCAAGCGGAACGCCGAGAGCCCCGCGCCAACGGACTGATGACCCGGCGGGCGGCGGAAGTCCCCGTCCGGTGACGGCGGGCCCTTGTGCCCAAGGCCCCCATGGGGCGGGATGCCTAACATCGAGGCATGACACTGCTCCCCGGGCTCACCGCGCGCGCCTGGGTCCCGCTGTACCGGACCGCCGGGGTCGCGGCGCTCCTGTTCGTCGCCTTCGGGGTCGCGGCGCTCGCGCTCTACTTTGTCAACCCGCCGCCGGTCTCGGGCGGCGAGGCGACCCTGCACTTCATCGCGGACCACAAGGCCTCGTACATCGCCCAGCAGCTGCTGTGGCTCGTGCCGTCGCTGTTCGGGCTCGTCGTGTTCACGGCCCTGCTCCTGGCGCTGCTGCCCGCGGGGCCGAGCCTTGCGGTCCTCGGCTTCGTGGTCGGCGCGGGGTCCTGGATCGCACTCCTCGCGGTGCCGACCACGAGCGTCGGGACGCTGGCGCTGGTGACGCTGAGCGACCAGTACACGGCGGCGGACGACGGCGCGCGCTCGGCCTTCGTCGCGGCCGCGGAGGCGCTCGTGGCCGGCAACAACACCGTCACGCTCGCGGGGATCCTCACGCCGCTCGGCGTCCTCCTGATCTGCCTCCCGATGGTCCGTGGGGTCCTCCCCCACTGGACCGGCTGGCTCGGGCTCGCAACCGGCGCCCTGGGTCTCGCAAGCGAGGCGCTGCGCTTCGCCGTCGCCTCCCTCTACGCGGTCTACGGGCCGCTGCTGTGGGTGTGGTTCGCGGCGGTCGGAATCGCCCTGCTGCGGCTCGATCGGGCCTCGCAGTCCCGCTCCCGCGAGCCTCGCCACGGCGCTGGCGGAACGCAGCGGGCAACGCGGCCATAGCCCGCGACGTTCCACGAGCCCACCTGTTTCCCGGCGAGAGCCTTCCCTGCGGATGCCGGAATCCGGGTCCTTTGCCCGGTGCGTTCCCTAGACGGCGCCCGTAGTCTGAAGCTATGGCCACGCAGGAAATCCTCGAAGTGGAACGCAAGTACAACGTCGACGACGACGCCGCCGTACAGCCCCTCGCAGGCCTCCCCGGCGTGGACCGTGTCGGACCGCCGGTCACACATCACCTCGTGGCCGTCTACTTCGACACCCACGACTTCACCCTCGCGACGCACGGAATCACGCTGCGCCACCGCACCGGAGGCTCGGACGCGGGCTGGCACCTCAAGCTGCCCGAGGGCGCCGCGCGCCGCGAGATCAGGGAGCCGCTGGGCGTCGACAGCAAGGCAGTGCCCGAGCGGCTCCGCCGGCTCGTCGCCGTCCACGTTCGGGCCGCAGAACTCGTGCCGGTCGCCCAACTGACGACGCGACGCACCGCCTCCCCTCTGCTCACGGCGGGCGGAGAGGTGCTCGCCGAGTTCAGCGACGACCGCGTCGAGTCCCAGGCGCCTCCCGGCATCGGGCAGCAGCAGCGGTGGCGCGAGTGGGAGATCGAACTCGTCGACGGCACCCCGGACCTGCTCACCGCGGCCGACGAGATGCTCGCTTCCAACGGCGTGCACCCGGCAGAGCTCGCGTCGAAGCTGGCCCGCGCCCTCGGCCCCTCCCTCCCGCAGAAGCCGAAGCCCGCGGCGGCCCCGAAGCGCAAGGGGCAGGCCGGCGTCGTGCTTCTGACGTACCTGCAGCGGCACGTCGACGCGCTCAAGACCGTGGACCCCGGCGTGCGCCTCGATGCCGAGGACGCCGTCCACCAGCTCAGGGTCAGCGCGCGCCGCATGCGCTCGGCGCTCGCAACGTTCAAGAAGCTCGTGGACGCCCCTACCGCAGACCGCCTCCGTGCGGAGCTGCAGTGGCTCGCAGGCACGGTGGGCCAGGCGCGCGACGTCGAGGTCATGCGCGAGCGCCTCACCGCCCTCGCTGCGGGCGAGCTGCCCGAACTGCTCGTGGGTCCGGTCGCGCAGCGTATCCAGGAGGAGTCGGACTCCCGCTACCGGCAGGCGCACGACGTCGGTCTGGCCGCCATGGACAGCGAACGGTACTTCCACCTACTCGACTCGCTCGACGCTTTCGTTGCCGACCCGC
This sequence comes from Sinomonas sp. P10A9, assembly GCF_041022165.1. Taxonomy (GTDB): domain Bacteria; phylum Actinomycetota; class Actinomycetes; order Actinomycetales; family Micrococcaceae; genus Sinomonas; species Sinomonas puerhi. The sequence goes on along the minus strand of NZ_CP163302.1, from coordinate 1,161,256 downwards.
CTCTGACCGACCGCGCGCACCAGAAGGCCAGCAAGACGGTGGCGCGCCACATCGCCAAGGACATCGAGCGACTGAAGGAGGCCGTACGCGCAGCGGAGGACGCCGATGATGCCGACTCCTCGGGCGAGGCGGCTGGTGAGGAAGCGGTCGATGCCGCGCTCCACGAGGTGCGCAAGAGCGCCAAGCGCCTGCGCTACGCGGCAGAGGCCGCGACCCCGGTGCTGGGCAAGCGGGCCTCCCGGCTGGCCAAATCCGCGGAGCGGATCCAGGAGACCCTCGGGACGGTCCAGGACTCGGTGGTGAGCCGCGCCCATCTCCTCGATCTCGCGGCGCAGGCGCACGACGACGGCGACAGTGCGTTCAGCTTCGGTCGCCTGCACGCCCTCGAGCAGCAACGGGCCGCCGAGGCACGCGCACAGTTCGTCCGCGACTGGGCGGACTTCATCAAGAACCAGTAGGCAGGCCCACTCGGTTCGCGTAGGTGGATGATGTGTCAGTCAGGGGCGAGTCTTCGGCGCACGATCGACCGTGTAGACTAGTCAAGAACGCCGCCTCCCAAGAATGGTGGTTTGGCCTAAGGCCTCGAACGCCTTCTCTCTGCGGCTCAAATTCTTCAGAGCATATCTCCACATCTGCTGCGCACGGCCACTCGGCCGGAGGACGCACCCACTGACTCTCATCTGACTCACTCACCCCCCATTGTCCGCGTCGGCGCCGTCGCCGCGGCTTATGACCGGCCGTCAACGGCCGGATGCACAAAAGGAAAAACAAGAATGGCCACTGGCACCGTGAAATGGTTCAACTCCGAGAAGGGCTTTGGATTCATCGCGCCCGATAACGGCAACCCCGACGTCTTCGCGCACTACAGCGCGATCGTCTCCAACGGCTACCGCTCCCTCGAAGAGGGCCAGCAGGTGGAGTTCGACGCCGAGCAGGGCCCCAAGGGTCCGCAGGCCGTGAACATCCGCCCTCTCTGATTTTGAGGCATCTCGTGGGCGGGCCGCTTCTGCGGCCCGCCCACGGGCTCAACTCCTGCTGTTCACCCACTGCGCTGAACTGAGCGCTAACCCCATAGAAGGTGCTCTGATCTCGACGGTGTCCAGCCCCACAGTCCAGGCCCCGCGCAGCCCCAAGGCGCACGCGGGCACGGACACGTTCCCGCCCCTGACCCGGGCGTATCTCCAGGTTTCGCAGGTTGTCCGCGAGACTGGGCTCCTTCGGCGCACGCCGTGGTTCTACTCCCTCGTGGGAGCGGCACTCGTGGTACTCCTCGGAGCAGGCCTCACCGGCTCAATCCTGCTGGGGCACAGCTGGTTCCAGCTCCTCATCGCCGCTGGCTTGGGGATCGTCTTCACTCAGATCGCATTTCTCGCTCATGAGGCCGCCCACCGCCAGATCCTGGCGTCCGGGCCAGCCAATGACAGGCTCGCCCGCGGGCTCGCAGCCGTCGTCGGCATGAGCTACTCGTGGTGGGACTCCAAGCACAGCCGCCACCATGCGAACCCCAACCGCGTCGGCAAGGACCCGGACATCGAGGTCGACACGATCTCCTTCATCGAGGAGGACGCCTCCCAGGCCAAGGGCCTGAGGCGCCTCATCACACGCCGGCAGGGCTGGTTCTTCTTCCCCCTGCTGACCCTCGAGGGCATCAACCTCCACTTCCTCAGCGCGCGCCACCTCGCCTCCCGCGGCCCCGTGAAGGGCCGATGGATCGAGATCGGCCTGATCGTGCTGCGCTTCGCACTCTTCCTCACGCCCCTCTTCCTCCTGCTCCCGGTCGGAATGGCGTTCGCGTTCCTCGGTGTCCAGCTCGCGGTGTTCGGCCTGTACATGGGCGCGACCTTCGCCCCGAACCACAAGGGCATGCCGGTCATCGCGAAGGACGCCAGGCTCGACTTCTTCAGCAAGCAGGTCCGCACGTCCCGGAACATCTCGGGAGGCTGGTGGGCAACGTGGCTCATGGGCGGCCTCAACTACCAGGTCGAGCACCACCTGTTCCCGAGCATGCCCCGCCCTCATCTGGCGCAGGCCCGGCAGATCGTCCGCGAGCACTGCCGTACCCTCAAGGTCCCCTACACGGAGACCAACCTGTGGCGCTCCTACGGGATCGTCATCAGCTACCTCAACCGCGTCGGGCTCGCCGCCCGCGACCCCTTCGAATGCCCCATCACCGCCCAGTACCGGCGCGCCTGATGGCGAGCGGCCGGGCGTACCCTGAATCATGAGAACGAACTACGTTCGGGGGGCCTCGCTCAGCTGCTCCGAGTCTCAGGCGGAGATCAGGGACATGCTCGCCGCGTCTGGCATTCGGCAGTTCCAGTTCCGCTCTGAACAGGGCAGGGCCGGCGTGGCCTTCAGTACCGGCGACCGCCGCTTCCGGCTCGTCCTGCCGGTCGCGGTGGCCGCCGCTGGCCCGCCGGATTCACGGAGCTCGCAGGACGCCGCCCGCAGGCACTGGCGGCAGCTCTCGGTGCTGATGCGGGCCAAGCTCGACGCCGTCTCCTCGGGAATCGTCACCTTCGACGAGGAGTTCCTGGCGTACATGGTGATGCCGGGCGGGGGCACTGTGTTCCAGGCGACCGCGCCTGGAATCGCGAGCGCCTACGCCGTGGCCCAACCGCACGTGTGACTCACCCGCCGTCGAACGTCACCAGCTGCCGGATCACCGAGCCTGACGCGAGCGCGTCCATGCCCTCGGTGATCTCCTCGAGCGTGATCTGCCGCGAGACGAGCCGCTCGAGCGGGAGCCGTCCCGCTCGCCACAGCTCCTCGAACGCCGGCACGTCCCGCTTGGGCACCGCCGAGCCGAGGTAGCTGCCCACCACGGTCTGAGCCCGGGCCGTGAGCTGGAGCGGCTCGATCTCAGCCGTCGCCCCCGGCGCGGGGAGCCCCACCGTCACGAGGGTCCCGCCGAGCCCGAGCAGTCGGAAGGCGGTCTCGAACGCCCGCGGGTGGCCCACCGCCTCGAGCACGACGTCGGCCTCCACCTTTCGCTCGACGGCCTCCCCCGGGGTATAGGCCTCGGCGGCCCCCCACTCCCGCGCAGTGGCGAGCTTGGACTCCTGCGAATCCACCGCGATGACCCGGCAGCCCGTCGCGAGAGCCGTCAGCAGTCCTGCCATCCCCACTCCCCCGAGGCCCACGACGGCGACGCTCGTCTCTGCGGTGATCCTCCCCGCGTTCAGCAGCGCCCCGCCGCCCGTGAGCACCGCGCATCCGAGGAGGGCGGCGACGGTGGGCGGGACGTCGTCGCCCACGGGCACCACCGAACGCTCGTCGACGACGGCATGCGTCGCGAAGCCGGACACGCCCAGATGATGCTGCACTGCTTCTCCTCTGCGCGTGAGGTGGCGGGTCCGCGTGAGGAGCGTCCCGGCCGCGTTCGAGGCGCTCCCGCGCTCGCACGGCAGGCGGCCCTCAGTGGCACACGCCGCGCATTCCCCGCAGCGTGGCAGGAAGGTCATGACGACCCGCTGCCCGGGGCCCACGCCGACGACGCCGGGCCCGACCTCCTCGACGATGCCCGCCGCCTCGTGGCCTAGGAGCATCGGCACCGGTCGCGGGCGCGAGCCGTTGACCACGGAGAGGTCCGAATGGCACAGGCCAGCCGCCTCGATGCGGACCAGCAGCTCACCGGCCCCGGGGCCGGTGAGCTCGAGCTCGTCGATGGTGAGCGGCTGGCTCGCCGCGTACGGCGCGTGCGCGTCCAAGGTGTTCAGGACGGCGCCGCGGATGATGCGGGTGGCAGCCACGCTCGCTCCTCAGTTCCGGCCGCGGCCGGAGCCTGAACGGAAGGCCTCCACGACGGAGGCCATGTCCTCTGCGCCGTGGCCGGCCGCCGCCGCTGCCTCGAAGCGGTCACGCAGCGCGTCCATGAGCACCGCGCTCACGCCGCTGGACCGGAGCGCGTCGCCGATGAGCCCAGAGTCCTTGGCCGCACCCTCGAGAGGGAACGCCGGCGGATACTCGCCAGCGATCATGGCCGCGCCCTTGAGCTGCGCATACGCGCTGTCGGTCCCGGCGCCGGAGATCGTGTCGAGGAACAGCTGCGGGTCGAGCCCGAGGCCGCGCGCCAGGTCGATGGCCTGCGCCGTGCCGCCGACGAGCGTGAGCACCCACGAGTTCATCACGAGCTTGAGGCGCTGCCCGTCGCCTGGCCTCTCGCCGACCCACACCGTCTCCGAGCCGATCGCGTCGAACACCGGCTCGACGGCGCCCCGCACCTCGCCCGGACACCCCGCGAGGACTGTCAGCGTCCCCTGCTCCGCGGGCTGGCGCGTGCCCATGACCGGCGCGTCCACGAACGCGACGCCCTGGGCACGGGCCAGCCCGGCCAGCCGCTGCGCGCCTTCCACGCCGACGGTGGCGCTCTGGACCCACACGGCGCCGCGCTTCATCGCGGGCAGGGCCTCACCCATGGCGTCGGCAATCGCGGCCTCGTCGAACAGCATCGTCACCACGATGTCCGCGTCCCTGACGGCGTCGGCCACGCTCTCGGCGACCCGCGCGCCGTCGTCCGCGAGAGCCTCCGCCCGCCCGCGCGTGCGGTTCCAGACGGCGACCTCGAACCCCGCCTTGGCGAGGTTCTTCGCCATCCCCGCGCCCATGATCCCTGTGCCGAGTACGGCGACTGATGTGCCCATGTGTGCCTCCTTAGACCTGTGCCCACGCTAGTTCGTGCAGCGCCGGGCCCTCAAGGCCGCGTGCCTCCGAAGGGCATTGCCCCGGCGAAGGCCCCCTGCGACGATGTCTCCGTGGCATACGACACAGAGCTCGCGGACCGGATCCGCGGCGTCCTCATCGGCACGGCCGACTTCACCGAGAAGAAGATGTTCGGCGGCCTCGCGTTCCTGGTCGGCGGGAACATGGCAGTGAGCGCGAGCGGCAACGGCGGCATGCTCCTGCGCGCCGACCCCGCGGCCAGCGACGAGCTGTGCGCGACCCCGGGCGTCGAGCGCGCCGTCATGCGCGGGAAGGCGATGGACGGCTGGCTGCGCGTCGCAGACGAGGTGATCGACTCCGAGGATGGGCTCAGGCACTGGGTGCGGGTCGGCGTCGCATACGCGGGCTCACTGCCGCCGAAGTAGCCGCCGGGCTCCGACGCCGCTGCGCTGTGCCACCGGGCCCCCCGCTCAGCCGACGAGCATGAGCCGCACCCCGCCGTCGTGCGCCACGGACACCGAGACGGCCGTGAAGTCCGGCACCCAGTAGGTCGGCGAGTACGACGCCGCGCGCTCGCCGACGCCGAGCACGCGCGCCCCCGCCGCAAGACCGGCGGCGATCCCTGCCTCGGAGTCCTCGAGCACGAGGCATGCGCCGGGATCCACTCCGAGCGTCGACGCGGCGAGGAGGAACCCCTCGGGGTCGGGCTTGCTCGCCCCCACCATCTCGGCTGTCACCGCGACGGCCGGAAACGGCAGGCCGCCGGCGGCCATGCGGCGTCGTGCGAGGTCGTCGTCGGCGGAGGTGACGAGCGCGTGCGGCACACCGTCGAGCGCCGCGAGGAACACGCCCGCGCCGGGCACGGCGACCACGCCGGCAACGTCCACACGGGACTCGTCCAGCATGCGCTTCTCGTCAGCCAGATTGTCCGCCGGGGGCCGATCCGGCAGAAGCAGCGACATCGTGAGCCAGCCCTGGCGCCCGTGGATGAGCGGCTCGACCGCTCCCCACGCGAGGCCCTGCACGGCGGCCCACTCGGACCAGAGCCGCTCGACCACGGCATCCGAGTTCACGAGTGTCCCGTCCATGTCGAGCAGGAGGGCGCTGGCGGTGACGGTCTGGATCTTCATGGGTCCATTCTCCTGAGTCTCCCCACCGCACATGACATAATCCCCATAGTGGTCCTATCTGGATCGCACCAGATGCGAGGAGGCCCCCGTGCCGGCGACCCAGGCTGACGCACCGCGCGTGGCATCCATCAGCAATTCGAGCGTCCCCAAGCATGAGCAGCTCCGCTCCATCATCCTCAAGCTCGCCAAAGAGGAACTCGAGCCGGGTGCCCGGCTCCCGAGCGAGCGCACCCTGATGGACGCCTACGGCGTCTCCCGCATCACGGTCCGGGCAGCGATCGGCCGCCTCGTGACCGAGGGGCACCTCGTGCGCGTCCCGGGCAAGGGCACCTTCGTGGCGGACGCCGCGATCCAGTCCACCCTGCACCTCGCCTCGTTCACGCAGGAGATGGAGTCGCGGGGCCTCACCGCGAGCACAGTGGTCCTGACGGCCGAGCGCACGACGGCGCCCGAGGACACCGCGGATGCGCTCGGCCTCGAGCACGGCACCGACGCGATCCACCTGCGCCGGCTGCGCCTCGCCGACGGGCGGCCAGTGAGCGTCGACGACGCGTGGTACCACCCGACCCATGCTGAGCGGCTGCTGGACATCGACCTCACCGGCTCGGTGTACAAGGCACTGGCCGAGAAGTTCGGCCACCAGATCGACCGTGCGCGCCAGACCGTCCGGGCCGAAGGTGCGCCCGCAGACATCGGCGTGCTCCTCGGCACCGGCACGGGCGCACCGATCCTCTTCTTCGACCGGGTGTCATTCTCGGGCGATCTGCCGATCGAACACGCGCGCTCGTGGTACCGCTCGGACCGCTATGCGTTGAGCATGGAAGTCCGGCTGTAGCCCAGCCTGCGCTCCGCTCAGGCGCCGTTGACTGAGAACAGGTCCGCCCCCGCGTCAACCGGACCCCTGGCCAGGACCCTCGCGGCGTCCGGCTTGGTGTCGAGCACGACGACGGGACTCACGAGCGAGTAGCCGGCGGCCACAGCGGCAGCCGGGTCGACCCGCATGACGGGAGCCCCGGCGTCGACCGTGTCCCCCTTCGCAGCGAGCAGCTCGAAGCCCTCGCCCTTGAGCTTGACCGTGTCGATGCCGACATGCGTGAGCACCCCACGCCCCGCCTCGTCCACGACGATGAACGCGTGGGGCAGGAGCTTGACGATCTTCCCGGCGACCGGGGCCACGACGTCGAACACGGCACCCGCGGGCGGCTCGACGGCCGCGCCGGAGCCGACCATCTGCGCCGAGAACACCGGGTCGGGGACCTCCGCGAGGGGCATGGCCATGCCGGCGAGTGGCGCGCGGACCACGAGGGTTGCCGCCATCAGAGCAGGTCCTCGATGTCCTCGGCGAGCGTGTCCGCCTCGGGTCCCACGATGACCTGGACCGCGGTGCCCGCTGCCAGTACCCCGTGCGCTCCGGCGGCCTTCAGTGCGCCCTCATTGACAAGGGAGGCGTCCTTGACCTCGGTCCGGAGGCGCGTGATGCAGGCCTCCACCTCGACGATGTTCCCGGCCCCACCGAGGCCCGCGATGATCTTCTCTGCCTTCGACATGGCATGTCCTCTCTGACTGTGCGCTTGCGACCAGCCCGCGGAGCCGTGAGCTCCGGACGGTTCGGATTGCCCCTTGACATCGGATCCCGGAGCCGTCCAGACTGAACTGGTCATAACCAGACAGTACCGGCTCGGGCCGGATACGCACAAGACCTCAAGACCAAGAACCGCAAAGGTGCATCTCATGGCAATTGATACGCCGGCCAAGGCTCCGGACAAGAAGCCCAACCTGGTCTTTGCGACCCTCCAGCGGCTCGGGCGCACGCTCATGCTGCCCATCGCGGTCCTGCCCGCCGCCGGCATCCTGCTGCGACTCGGCCAGGCGGACCTGCTCGGGGCCATCCCGGGCTTCGGGCAGGGCGCGGCGGTCATCTCCGCTGCCGGCAACGCCGTCTTCGCGTGGCTCCCGCTCATCTTCGCGGTGGGCATCGCCATCGGCTGGGCCAAGAAGTCGGACGGCTCGACGGCCCTCGCCGCCGTGGTCGGCTACATGGTGATCGACGGCGTCTTCAAGGCGATGTCACCGATCGTCCTTGCCGGCCAGGTAGACCCGGCCGGCAAGCCCGCCGTCATCAACTACGGTGTTCTGGCCGGCATCATCGTGGGCCTGTTCTCGGCATCGCTGTGGCAGAGGTTCTACCGGACCAAGCTGCCGGACTTCCTCGGCTTCTTCTCCGGCCGCCGCCTCGTGCCCATCCTGACCTCGGTCACGAGCCTCGTCTCCGGCGTGGTCCTCTCGCTCCTGTACCCGCTGTTCAACTCGGGCCTGTCCTGGGTGGGCCAGGCCGTGGCCTCCAACGCCGTGGTCGGTGGCGGCGTGTACGGGTTCGCGAACCGCATGCTCATCCCGGCAGGCCTGCACCACATCCTCAACTCCATGGTCTGGTTCCTCGTGGGCGACTACACCGACGCGTCCGGCCAGCTGGTGCGCGGAGACCTCAACCGCTTCTTCGCGGGCGACCCGAGTGCGGGGACCTTCATGACCGGCTTCTTCCCGATCATGATGTTCGGCCTCCCGGCCGCCGCCCTCGCCATCTGGCGCCACGCGAAGCCCTCGCAGAGGAAGATCGTGGGCGGCATCATGCTCTCGACCGCGCTCACCGCGTTCCTCACGGGCATCACCGAGCCGCTCGAGTACTCGTTCATGTTCGTCGCGTTCCCGCTCTACATCGCCCATGCCGCGCTCACCGGCACGTCCCTGGCCCTCGTGAACGCACTCGGCATCCACGACGGCTTCACGTTCTCCGCGGGCCTGATCGACTTCATCCTGAACTTCGGCAAGTCCCAGAACGGATGGCTCCTCATCCCGATCGGCATCGGCTACGCGCTGGTCTACTACTTCCTGTTCTCGTTCGTGATCAAACGGTGGAACCTGCGCACGCCGGGCCGCGAGGACGACGAGGTCACGGTCGAGACCGAGCCCGCCAAGTAGGGCGAGGCAGCGCACGACGGCGACCGCTCGCCGTCGTGCGCGGGCTCGCCGCCCGCAGCTATCCCCACCCGACCCGTGACCCCACAGGAAGAGTCAGCATGGAGATCATCGTTCTGCCCGACACCGATCAGGTGGCGCGCACCGCCGCCGACATCATCGAGGAGCGGGTGCGCCGCGGCCCTGCTGTTGTGGGCCTCGCGACCGGTTCGACGCCTCTCGGCACGTACCGCGAGCTCATCCGCCGGCACCGCGAGGAAGGGCTGAGCTTCACCGACGCGCACGCGTTCCTGCTGGACGAGTACGTGGGGCTGCCTGCCTCGCACCCGGAGTCCTACCGCTCGGTGATCCGGCGCGAGATCGCCGACCACGTGGACTTCGCCTCGGATGCGGTGCACGGACTCGACGGCGAGGCCGCAGACCCCGCGGCCGAGGCCGCCCGGTACGACGCGTCGATCGCCGCGGCCGGCGGCATTGACGTGCAGATCCTCGGCATCGGGACGGACGGGCACATCGGCTTCAACGAGCCCATGAGCTCACTCGCCTCCCGCACCAGGATCAAGACACTCACGGAGCAGACCCGCCGCGACAACGCGCGGTTCTTCGCGCGTCCCGACGATGTGCCCGAGCACGTGCTGACCCAGGGCCTCGGCACCATCCTCGAAGCGCGGCACGTGCTGCTTCTCGGGCTCGGGGAGGCGAAGGCCGGGGCGGTTGCGGCCGCGGTGGAAGGACCCGTGGCCGCATTATGCCCGGCGTCGGCACTCCAGCTGCACCAGCACGTGACGGTTCTCATCGACGCCGCCGCGGCCTCGGAACTCGAGCACACGGAGTACTACCAGTACACGTACGGGAAGAAGCCGGCATGGCAGGGCTTCCGAGCCGCACGCCGGCGGTGATTGATCCCCCGGTGGCCGAGCGCAGTCGAGACCACGTCTCAAGCCCAGCCCTCGAGTTCGCGGTCGAGTCCGCAGCCGGCGTGAAAATCGCGCTTGCGGTCGGCGCAGACCGGGTCGAGCTGTGCGCGGATCTCGCCGCGACCGGCGGGGTCACGCCGACTCTCGCGGCCGTCGACGCCGCATGCGCGGTGGGCCTGCCGGTGCACGTGCTCGTGCGCCCGCGGCCCGGCGGCTTCACCTACACCGACGACGAGCTCGAGGCGATCGAACGGGACTGCCTCCTCGCGGTGCGTGCGGGGGCGGCCGGAGTCGTGGTGGGCATGCTGGCGCTCGACGGCGGCCCCCACACCGAGGTTCTCAGGCGAGTGGCCGGCGTCGTGCGCAGCGAGGAGCCAACGGCCCAGGTGACGTTCCACCGCGAGTTCGACGCCGCGCTCGCCTCGGGCGTAGACCCGGCTGCGGTACTGGAGACCCTCTCGGGGGCGGGTACCGACAGAGTCCTCACGAGCGGCGGCGCGTCCGACTGCATGCGGGGACTCGAGGGACTGCGCCGGCTCGTAGAGCTCGGGCGGGAGGCGACGCCGGGACTCGAGATCATGGCCGGGGGTGGAGTGACCGCTGCCCTCGTGCCTCCGCTCGTCGGCGCCGGGGTGCATGCTGTGCACGCGTCGGCGCGAGGGCGACGCGGGACGATTGATGAGGCCGTGGCTAGCGCCATCGCCTGCCGCCATCGGGATGCGGTGGCGCAGCTGAACATCCCTGCAGGCTGAAGGGAAGCCCGATCACCCCTGGATTTTACGGATTCTTAATGTTCCGAATATTCACAAATTTGTGAAGTCAGCGTAGCTTCAACATCATGACAACGGTCATTAGAACAGTCGGCCTCCACAAGCACTTCGGCCGGGTCCACGCCCTCGACGGCCTCGACCTCGAGGTCACCCAGGGCGAGATCCACGGCTTCCTCGGCCCGAACGGCGCCGGGAAGTCCACCACGCTGCGCGTCCTGCTGGGCTTGGCCCGCGCTACCTCCGGAACCGCAACCGTCCTCGGCAAGGATCCGTGGACCGACGCCGTCGAGCTTCACCGCCGCATCGCAAGCATCCCCGGCGACGTGAGCATCTGGCCCAACCTCTCCGGCGGCGAGGCGATTGACCTTATCTCGAGGCTGCGTGGCGGCACCACCGATCATGTGAAGTACAAGGCACGCAAGAAGGAACTCTGCGAGATCTTCGACTTCGATCCGACCAAGAAGGGCCGGGCGTACTCGAAGGGCAACCGCCAGAAGGTCGCCCTCATCGCGGCCTTCGCCACGGACGCGGAGCTCTACCTTTTCGACGAGCCCACGAGCGGCCTCGATCCGCTCATGGAGGCAGTGTTCACCCGCGAGGTCCGCAAGCTCGCTGATCGAGGCGCCACAGTGCTCCTCTCGAGCCACATCCTCTCAGAGGTCGAGCGGCTCGCACACCGGGTCAGCATCATCCGCTCGGGCAGGATCGTCGACGGCGGAACCCTCGACGCGCTGCGCCACCTGACCCGCACAGAGATCTCCTTTGCGGTCGACCACATCGACACCGCCGCGCTCGGCCTGCGCCCCGAGGTCCACGACCTCACCGTCGCGGACGGCCGCGTGAAGTTCGGCGCCGACTCCGACCACGTCGCCCAGGTGCTGCCGCTCCTCGGGAGCTTGAACGTCCAGAGCCTCCTCGTCTCGCCGGCCTCGCTCGAGGAGCTCTTCCTACGCCACTACGGCGACACGGTCGCACCGGCGGAGAACACCAACCACGACGACGGCCGCTCGGCGCGCCGGCACCGCTCGACGACCAGCACAGGAGCCTGAGATGGACACCTTCCTCATGCTCTACCGGCAGAGGCTGCGCCGCGACCGCTGGCAACTGGTCAGCTGGGTCGTGGGAATCGGCGCCATGACGGTCTTCGCGGCCGCAGCGGTCGCCAAGACCTACGGCGACTTCACCGAGCAGGCAAGCATCCTCAAGGTCGCCCTGGCAACGCCGGCCATCCTCATCTTCCGCGGCCTCGCCCGCGGACCCGGCCTCGGCCCGTTCACGTTCTTCGAGATCTTCACGTTCCTTGCGCTGCTCGCCGGCTGGATGAGCACGTTCATGGCCGTGCGCCACTCGCGAGCCGAAGAGGAGAGCGGGCGCTCGGAGTTGATCTCCTCGACGCCGGCCGCACGCATGCTCCCCCTGGCGGCAACTGTCGTGCACGGAATCGTCGCGAACATCCTGGCCGCGATCGTCGTGGCCCTCGGGTTCATCGCCGCGAACCTCGACCCGGCCGGGTCTCTCCTCGCAGGCGCTGCCACCGGCGCCGTCGGCATCTCGTTCGTCGGGATCGGACTGCTCGCGGGCGAGTTCATGAGCACCTCACGCGGGGCGAATGCCATCTCGGCCTCTCTCGTGCTCGTCGCCTACCTCCTGCGCGGCTTCGGCGACGCCGCGGGCACCCCGGGCGCAGACGGCATGTCCATGACGGCAGGATGGCCCAGCTGGATCTCCCCCATCGGCTGGGGCCAGCAGACCTTCGCCTACACGGGCGACCGCTGGTGGCCGCTCGTGCTCCCGCTGGCACTCGGGGCCGTGTGCATCGCCGCGACCGCCCTCATCATGGACCGCCGCGACGTCGGCGCCGCCCTTCTGGCAGGACGCACTGGACGGGCCGACGCCCGCCCTGCCCTCGGCGGCTCCCTCGCCCTCGCGGCGCGGCTCCAGATGGGATCCATCATCGGCTGGTGCATCGGCGGGCTCGCGACCGGGCTCCTGACAGGCGGCCTAGGTTCCGCGGTCAATTCGATCACCACCGCCAACGAGGGCACCACTGTGGCCCTGCGCAAGATGATCGAGGCACAGGGCACCTCAATTTCCCAGCTCCTCGTTTCGGTGTTCTTCCTGCTGGCCGGCGTCCTCGCCGCCGCATGCGCCCTTCAGTCCGTCATTCGGGCGCGGCAGGAGGAGGCCGCAGGCACGGGGCCGTGGCTCGTATCCCAGCCGCTCGGCAGGATGCGCTGGTTCGCGGACTACCTCGCTCTCGGGGCGCTGACCATCGTGGCGGTGCTGCTCCTGGCGGCACTCGGCGCGTGGCTCTCGCTCGTCGCCTCCGGGGACACCTCCGAGGCCGTGGGCGATGTCTGGATGACCGCGATCGACCAGATCCCCGCGGCGCTCATCTTCCTGGCCGTACCGGCCATGGTGTTTGTGGTCTGGCCACAGGCCACGATCCCGGCCGGCTGGACGATCCTCGGGGTCGCCGTGCTGCTCGGCGTGTTCGGCGGCCTGATCGGCGTAGACAAGTCGATCCAGGACATCTCCCCGTTCACCCACACCCCGGTGCCCGGTCCGGGTGGCACGGACTGGACAGGCGGCTTCTGGATGCTTGGCATCTCGGCGGTAGCGGCGGGCGTGGCCCTCGCCCTCATGAGGCGACGCGAGGTCGGGTCGGCGTGAGCGCGGACCCTGCCGCTACCCCTGGGACGCACGACGACGGTGCTGCCGCCGGCGGCGCCAAGCCCCTCGCCGCCCCCGCAGCTGCAGCCGCCGGCGACCCGGCCGGCGTCGTGCGCCCCGAAGCCGGGATGAGTCGCATCCCGGAGGCAGCCGAAGGCTCGGCTGCGGTCATGATCGCGGCGGGCTTCCCGAAGATGCCGGCGCGGGCCCTCATGGCGCTCGTGGTCTCCGACGACGGTGCGCTGACCGCGGCCGAGCTGGCCGAGGCGCTCGGCGCGAGCCCTGCCGCGGTCTCGGGGGCCGTGCGGTACCTGCAGACGGTCGGGTTCGCGCACCGGGTCTCCCAGCCGGGCAGCCGCCGCGACCGGTACGCCCTCCCGGACGACCTCTGGTATGTCGCTACCCTGCGCCAGAACCCCGTCTACGACCGCTTGGGCTCCCTTTCGTCGAATCTTGCCGACGAGCTCCCCGCCGGATCCGCCGCGCGTGCCCGAGCCGAGGACATGGCCCACTTCTACCGCTTCATCGCGCAGCGGATGCCCAGGCTCCTCGACGAATGGGAGCAGGAGCGGGCTACCGACCGGGGCCGCCCGGACTAGCGGGCCCAAGCCCAGGGGCGCGGGGCCCGTCGAAGGGGCGGACACCCGCCGCCGGCGCTCCACAGCGGCAAGGGTTCAACGTGTGGCAACCCAGATTTCATCTGGCAGTGGAAGGCTCCCCGCAGGGGACCGCGCACTGATCCGATCGCACCCACATCGATCGAGAAGAGGGCACCACCATGCCAGGACTGAACCGCCGCCACTTCCTCCAGCTCTCGGCGGCGACCGCCGCGAGCACCGCGATCGCCGAAATGCTCGGGGAGAGCATCGCCCGCGCCGCGAGCATCCCGGCGAACCGCGCAACCGGATCCATCAAGGACGTCGAGCACGTTGTGGTCTTCATGCAGGAGAACCGCGCGTTCGACCACTACTTCGGCACGCTCAAGGGCGTGCGCGGGTTCTCTGACCCGCACCCCGCGATCCTCCCCACCGGGGAGAGCGCCTTCCACCAGAACAACGGCACGCGCGATGTCACGCCCTACCATCCGAACGTACCCAATCTCGGTCTGCAGTACCTCGAGGACCTCGACCACTCGTGGAAGATGACCCACGAGGCGTTCAACGTGGGCAAGTATGACAAGTGGCTCCCCGCCAAGTCCGACGCGACCATGGCGTTCTACGAGCGCAATGACATCCCGTTCCACTTCGCCCTCGCGGACGCGTTCACGGTGTGCGACCAGTACCACTGCTCGGTACTCGGACCCACGGACCCGAACCGGTACTACATGTTCGCCGGCGGCGACGACCCGGCCGGCAAGGGCAACGGCTCGGGCATCGGCGGCGGTCCCGACCTCTGGAACGACGAGACCGGCTACACGTGGAGCACCTACCCCGAGGAGCTCGAGAAGGCCGGCGTGAGCTGGAAGGTCTACCAGGACATCGGCGAGGGCCTCGACCCGGCGCACTACGAGGGCTGGACGGGCAACCCGTACATCGGCAACTACGGCGACAACTCGCTCCTGTACTTCCTGCAGTACCAGAACGCCAAGCCGGGCACCCCGCTCTACGACAAGGCCCGCACGGGCACCAACATCCTCGGGGGCCACGACGACCTGTTCCGCATCTTCCGTGAGGACGTCAAGAACGGGACCCTTCCCCAGGTCTCGTACATCGTGGCGCCCGAGGCGTACACCGAGCACTCGAACTGGCCGCCGAACTTCGGCGCTTGGTACACCGCGAACGTCATGAACATCCTCACCTCGAACCCCGACGTGTGGAGCAAGACGGCGCTGTTCTTCATGTACGACGAGAACGACGGCTTCTTCGACCACATCGTTCCGCCGCACCCCAACACCCCGCAGATTCCCGGCGCCTCGACCGTCTCGACCGACGGCGAGTGGTACGACGGCCGCATGACCTACTCGGGCGATAAGGACGTTCCGGGCCACTTCGGGCTGGGCGTGCGCGTGCCCATGATCGTCGTCTCGCCGTGGAGCATGGGCGGCTGGGTCTGCTCCGAGACGTTCGACCACACGTCGATCGTCCGGTTCCTCGAGACCCGCTTCGGTGTGAAGTCCCCGAACATCACGCCGTGGCGCCGCGCCGTCAGCGGAGACCTCACGAGCGCGTTCGACTTCTCCGCCACCGGCGGCGCGGTCCCGGCCCTGCCGAACATGTCCTCGGACCACCCGACGGCCGCGGACATCGCGAGCGGCAAGAAGTACCCGAACTACGTGCCGACCCCGCCCCTCGTCAACACCATGCCCAGCCAGGAGAAGGGCACGCGCCCGTCCCGCCCGCTCGGCTACGAACTCGACGTCGAGGCGACGCTCGACGCCGGCAAGCTCTCCGCGCACTGGACGAACGGCGGCTCGCTCGGTGCCCACGTCCAGGTCCGCTCGAACCTGCTCCCGGCTGGCCCGTACTCGTACACGATCGGCGCTGGCGCCTCGCTCGACGCCTCGTGGACCCTTGGCGCCGAGTACGACGTGCACCTGCACGGTCCAGCCGGCTGGTACCGCCGTCTCGCAGGCACAACGACGGCGGCGGACATCCGCGTCACCGTCACCCGCAATGGGGCTGCCGGGCACGCGCAGTTCCGGATCACCAACGCTGGCTCCGCCGCGGCGGCGCTCACGCTCAAGGACGCGTACGGCACCGGATCCCAGGCACTCGCACTCAACCCGGGGCAGGGCAAGACTGTGGTGATCCCGACGCAGGGCGGGTGGTACGACCTCACCGTCACGGCAGCTGCGGACCCGAAGCTCGTCCGCATCCTCGCCGGACGCCTCGAGGTGGGCGGGCAGCTCACGAGCGATCCGCAGCTGGGCCGCTGAGTCCGACTGTTCGCTGAACGGATGCGTGCGTTCCCGCCCGGTTGTCAGTCCCAGCCGGGCGGGAACGCGGCGTGTCGCGCCACGACACGGATTGGCGACGCGGCAACTGGGCGGGAACGTACACCCGTGGCAGGGTAGACCCCGAAACCCAGCACCGCCCTAGCGGAAGGAAGCGCGCCATGTCCCGCATCGCCATCATCGGAGGCCACGGCAAGGTGGCCCTCCTCCTCGCGCCCCTGCTCGTGGCACGCGGGGACGAGGTCACGTCGATCGTCCGCAGCGCGGAGCAGGTCGGGGACGTCGAGGCGACGGGCGCCACGGCGGTCGTCGCCGACATTGAGAACCTCGACGGGGCCGGACTTGCGGAAGTCCTGGCCGGGCACGACGCCGTGGTGTGGTCCGCCGGTGCGGGCGGCGGGAACGCTGCCCGCACCTACGCCGTTGATCGCGATGCCGCGATCCGGTCGATGAAGGCCGCCGCGACCGCCGGCGTGCCGCGGTATGTCATGGTCTCCTACCTCGGCGCCCGACCCGACCACGGGGTGCCGGAATCGAACCCGTTCTTCCACTACGCGGAGGCCAAGGCCGCCGCGGACGAGCATCTGCGCGGCACGTCCCTCGACTGGACCATCCTCGGGCCCTCTTCCCTCACCCTCGAGCCGGGCACGGGGAAGATCGACCTGGCGGACTCAGCGGACTCCCGCAGCGTGAGCCGCGCTGACGTCGCCGCGGTCGCGGCCGCCACGCTCCGCGAGCCGCGCACCGTGCGTCTGTTCGTCGGGTTCAACAGCGGGCAGACGCCCATCGAGGAAGCCCTCGGCTCGCTCTGACGCGAGCCCGAGGCACGCCCTGAAGCGACCGCACGCCCACGCCCCAGCTGGCCCGGTACTGTGGCCACAACAGGTCGTCCTTCCCTCAGGAGCACATCATGACTGGACCCATCGTCGTCGGCGTCGACGGAAGCGCGACCGCGAACCGCGCGGCGGAGGAGGCTCGCAACCTCGCGGTGGCGCTCGGTGTGCCGCTGCGCGTGATCTCGGCCTTCGACACGGACAACACCGAGGTCCTCGGCAGCGGCAGCGACACCTGGATCGTCTCCGACGCTGACACGACGGTGTCCATCGCGAAGAACGTCGCGCATGCACTCGAGGCGCCGGGCCTCACCGTCACCTACGGCGCGGTGCGCGGCAAGCCGGCCGAGGCCATCATTGCCGAGGCCGAGCGCGTCGATGCGCGGATGATCGTGGTGGGCAACCGTGGCATGCAGGGCCTCACCCGGATTCTGGGCAGCGTGGCCAACACAGTGGCGCACTCCGCCCCGTGCGACGTCTACATCGTCAAGACCGTCGGCATCTGAGCCTTGCCATGGGGGCCCAACCTCGTTGGGAGAGGCTCGACGGGCAGACCGTCGTGGTCACCGGCGGGACCACGGGCATCGGCTACTTCACCGCGGAGGAGCTCGCCCGGCTCGGGGCCAGCGTGATCATCACCGCGCGCAGCCCCGGGCGTGGAGCCGCGGCGGAGGCGAGCCTCCGCGCCCGCGTGCCGGGCGCCGTCGTGCGTACCGTGGCACTCGATCTGGCGAGCCTCGCCTCGACGCACGACGCCGCCGCGCGCCTCGCGCGGCTCCCCCGCCTCGACGCGGTGGTCGCGAATGCGGGAGCCGTGGGGCTGCCGGACCATGTGAAGCCGCGGACCGAGCGCAGGCCATCGCCCCGGACCACCGCGGATGGCATCGAGCTGTTCTGGGGCACCAACTTCCTGGGCACCTACGCCCTGCTGGCGGGTGTCCTGCCTCGGCTCGTGGAGACCGGAGGGCGCGTCGTCACGGTAGGCAGCCTGAGCTACACGGCCGTCCGGCGCCCTGCCGATGCGGTGCCCGACCCGGCCGAGCCGCGCTCGGACCTCGCCAAGTACGCGCAGTCCAAGCTCGCGGTCATGTGCCTCGGATTCGAGCTCGCGCGCAGGCTCGGGGGCACCTCCGCGTCCTCGGTCGTGGTCCATCCCGGCACGGCGATGGATGCCCTCTCGCCTGCCCTCTCCGGGGTGAGCACGAACCAGCCGGACGTCCTGACGGGCGCGCTCGCTGGCCTCCGCCCGCTGCTCCGCCTGTTCGGCCACGGAAAGGACCGCGCTGCCTGCACCCTCGTCACCGCCGTTGCCGGCCGCGAGGTGGCGAACGGCGAGTACTGGGGCCCTTCGGGGGCCTTCCAGCTCCGCGGGCGCCCCGGACGCCACACGCCCCACGCGTCGGCCGTGGATCCCGGAGCCGCCGCACGGCTCGTGGCCCGCGCCGAAGAGCTGACGGGCGCCCGGCTCTCCCTGTGAACCGGCCGCGGCCCCATCGCCAAGGTGCAATGGGCCGGTCCGGTGAGGCCGACATCACAGGACCGTCACAACTCGCCGACGGCGCCCGGGGGTGCCCGGCCCGGCGCCTCGCGCATGATAACCGTTGAACATGAGCAACTGGGACAGCGAATACGAGCGGACCGTCGCCTCGCAGCCGGTCACCGAGTCGGACCGCAACTCGGAGGTGCTGCGCATTCCGGGGAGCGCGCTGACAGCCTTCCCCATCACGCCGGAGGTCGTGACGATCTCCGTCAACGGTGCGGAGCGTTCGGTCCTGTGGAGCCCGCGCAGCAACGATCGCCGCTCGGGCACCCTTGCCGTGGGGATCGACATCATGAGCGCGCTCCCTGTCAGCGAGCCGGTTCGGATCGGCGTCAAGGACGGCGTGTTCCACCTTCAGCCGGCGCTGCTCGCCGCCTGATTCCCGCGCCTCGGGCTCGCGTACGGGTCCCCATCGCCCCGCACGCTGCGCCGCTCGGGCCGTCGGCGAGCTCGTGCGCGAGAAATGTCGGACCCCTGAGGTCTCCTGAAAGTGCAGCCGGCCCCTCGCGGGCCGGCTGCACCACCGCCGCTGGGTCGGGACAGGATGCAGCGCGCGGGGAGACGTCCGGGACGGCGAATATGGGGGGCCGCCCCGGGCGTTCACCCTGCCTGAAGGCCTCTGGGCTGTGCTTGTAGTGCCTCGCGCGCTGCCTATGGGGCCGTCGGTCCGTCGCCGCGTCCGCAGGCCGGCTCCCGGGCGTCACGCCGCGCCGAGGCCTTGCCGCCCTGCCCACGGGCGCCCCACAGTGGAGCATGGGCCTGCTCCACTACATGAACATCGCATCTCTCGACGGCTACATCGCGGACCGCGAGGGCAGGTTCGACTGGGCCCGACCGGACGACGACGTCCATGCGGCGGTCAATGACCTCCTGCGAACGGTCAGCACATACCTCTACGGACGCCGGGTCTACGAGGTGATGCGCGTCTGGGATGATCCCGGCATCGCAACGGACGCACCCGCCGTCGTGCGTGACTTCTCCCACATCTGGCGCGCCGCGGAGAAGATCGTCTACTCACGCACGCTCGCGGACGTCGATACCGAGCGCACGCGGCTCGAGCGTGGGCTCGACCCGGACATGGTCCGTGCCCTCAAGCGGGGCTCGGCAGCGGACCTCGCGATCGGCGGCCCGGGCCTCGCCGCGGCCGCGTTCGCGGAGGGCCTCGTGGACCGCGTCCATCTGTTCATCGCCCCGGTCACGGTGGGTGGCGGCACCCCCGCGCTTGCCGATCAGAGGCTCGATCTCTCGCTTAAGGAGGAGCGCAGGATCGGACGCTTCGTGTACCTGCACTACGGGGTGCGGATGTAGGCACGGAAACCCCGCCTCGCGCTCGGCGCACCACCGTGGGCCTCACGGGAACCTCGGCGTGCCGTTTTCCAGAACATGATCTAATGCTCTGGTGCCGTGGTCGCGGTGCAGGGTGAGAAGGCAGGGCATCAATGGTGGAAGCGGGCGTTCCCGAAGGTCAGTACTGGTTCGTCGGGTCGAACTCGGCAGACCAGGAGCCCCGGGACCAGACCGAACGGTTCATCTCCCAGCACATCTGGGAGAACGGCTTCGAGGACCGCTACCTGGACACCGTGAAGTCCATGAAGGTCGGCGACCAGATCGCCCTCAAGAGCACCTACGTCCGCCGCAAGTCCCTCCCCTTCGACCCCAAGGGCCATGCCGTCCCCGTCATGGCCATCAAGGCGATCGGCGTGATCACCGCCAACCCGGGTGACGGGCGCAAGATCGGCGTGGACTGGACCCGCGTCGACCGCCCGCGCGAGTGGTACTTCTACACGGGCCGCCACACCATCTGGAAGGTCACCCCGGGCCACTGGATGCGCGAGGAGCTCCTCCGCTTCGCGTTCTGGGGCCAGCGGCAGGACACTGACCGCTTCCGCAACGACCCCGCCTGGGCCAAGCGCTTCGGCGACGTGGACCCGAAGCCCGAGCAGCGTTTCGAGTGGACGGCGTTCTACGAGGCGATGGCGACGGCACTCCTGGCGTTCCGCAACCGCCGCACCGAACTGCTGGGCCACCTCCGCGAGATGCAGGAGCGCCACGAGGAACTCGGCTTCCTCATGGACCGTGACTGGCGGGACAACCCCGTGCCCCTCAAGGACATCTGCCCGTTCACCGTGATGGGCACGTTCAACCGGGGCACCACGCCTGCCAAGCGCACGGCGATCGCGTCCGACTGGGCGGAGTTCCTCGGCGTCACCGTCCCTGCCCCCACGGGCTTCGACGGCATTCCGCTGCTCAACAACCAGAACTCGTGGTTCTTCCCGCCCGCCGGCACGCGCCAGCGCGACGACATCGAGAGCCTGTGGGACGTCCTCGCGTCGGCCTTGGCGGCAGCGGATTCGAGCGAGGACCATGAGCGCCTGCGCCTCGCCAACGCCTACGATCGGGCCCGCGACATCTACCGCGTGGGCACGAAGCTCACGATGGGCCTCTTCTGGATCCGCCCGTGGAACTATCTCCCGCTGGACGGACGCTCACGCCAGTACCTCAAGACCGAGCTCATGCTCGACCAGGACTTCTTCACGGCCGACGGCACCGCGTACGTGACGCTGCTGGACACGCTCGCCTCGAAGTTCGAAGACCCGCAGTTCGCGGTCCATTCCTTCCCCGAGCTGTCCTGGACGGCGTACCTCGAGCGCTACGGCCATGGCGCCCACACCGAGGCGACCGAGGGCGATGCACCCGAGCCCGAGGACGATCCGACGCCGATGTCCCCGCAGGCCAGCTACACGGTCCGCGACATCGTCACGGACGGCTGCTTCATCGGCGAGTCGGACCTCAACGGCTACCTCGCACGGTGGCGGTCCAAGAAGAACCTCATCCTCCAGGGCCCTCCCGGAACGGGCAAGACGTGGCTCGCCCGGCGCCTCGCGTACGCGCTCATCGGCACGAAAGACAACAAGTCCGCGCTGCGCGCCACCCAGTTCCACCCGAACTCGAGCTACGAGGACTTCGTGCGCGGCTGGCGTCCGGGCTCCGACGGCAAGCTGACCCTCGTCGACGGGCCGTTCCTCGAGATGGTTGAGCGGGCCAACGCCAACCCGGACGTGCCGCACGTGATGCTCATCGAGGAGATCAACCGCGGCAACCCCGTCCAGGTCTTCGGCGAGCTCCTGACGCTCATCGAGGCCGGGAAGCGCTCCCCGCGCGAGTCCCTCCAGCTGGCCTACCCGCGTTCAGGCACCGAGAGCGTCCACGTGCCGAGCAACCTGTACATCATCGGCACCATGAACCTCGCGGACCGCTCGCTCGCGATCATGGACCTCGCGTTCCGACGCCGCTTCGCCTTCGTCTCGCTCGAGCCGAACGTCAACGACGCGTGGCAGACGTGGATGTCGGCACGGCACGGCGTCGAGGCGAAGGAGCTCGAACTCGTCCGCTACCGCTTCGAGGCCCTCAACGACCGCATCGCGGACGATCCCTCGCTCGGTTCCGAGTTCCGGCTCGGCCACTCGTTCGTCACGCCCCCGGCCGAGGAGCGCGTCTCCTCGTTCTCCGACTGGTTCCGCGGCGTCGTCGACACCGAGATCGTCCCGACCCTCGAGGAGTACTGGTTCGACGATGCGGCGAAGGCCGAGGCAGCCTCGGCTGCCCTCCTCGAAGGCCTCGAGTGACCGATCTGCTCCCCGAAGAGGATCTCCTGGACGCGACGGAGCAGAAGGCGATGTCTGCGGCAGACGGCTCCGTCGTCGTCGCGGGCGGCGTGCGCATCCCCGTCCGCAACGTGTGGCTGCTGCTGCTCTACGCGTCGGAGTTCTACCAGTCGGGGCCCGAGGCGTTCGACGGCGTCGAGGAGTACCCGGAGAAGCTGCCAGAGCTGCTCGCCGAGCTGCTCATCGCGAGCACCGAGGACCGCCTGCGGAGGCCGCTGACGCCGTCGTTCTCGAAGACGTCGCGGGACCTCTCCCGCGTCCGGGGCGGGATCGACACGCTCCGCACCGAGTCGCACCAGCTCCTCTCGCGCGGGCTCGTCGCGTGCCGGTTCGAAGAGCTCACCGTCGACACCCCTCGCAACCGCCTCATCCGTACCGCGCTGGACTCGATCGCGCGCCTGTGCGAGGACGAGGACCTCGTGCGCCGATGCCAGGGCCAGTCCCAGCGGCTCGCCCGGCTCGGGGTCGGCGTCATCGACCTCCGCGCCCGCCAGCGCGACGCCGAGGTGCGGCTGACGCGCAACGACCAGCGTGACCGGTCCGTGCTGCTCGCGGCCCGCCTTGCACTCCAGCTGTCCCTGCCCTTCGGCCGCAGCAACCCGGGGCACGGGCGCGGTGCCCTCGACGAGCGCCAGTTCCGGAACCTGTTTGAGCGGGCGGTCGGCGGCTTCTACTCGATCCATGGGCGCCCGCGCGGCTGGTCGGTGCAGCGCGGCCGCAAGGTGGGCTGGAAGACGAGCGAGGCGACCCTGGGGATGGCGGCCGTCCTTCCGCACATGGTGACGGACGTCTGGATCGACGTGCCGACGCGGGGCCGGCGCCTCATCGTCGACACGAAATTCACCGCTGCGCTGCGTCCTGGCCGGTTCGCACGGGAAACGCTCAGCTCGGGCCACCTGTACGAGCTGTACGCCTACGTGCGGGAGCAGGAGTCCGGCACCGACCCGGCCTCGCTCACCGCCGGGGGACTCCTGCTGTACCCGTCCACGGGCACTGCCCTGGCGGAGTCGTTCATCTCCTCGGGCCACCGCCTGGGCGCGGCGACTGTGGACCTCTCCGTGTCCTCGGTCCTCGTCCGGGAGCAGCTCATCGACGCGGTCACCCCCTACCTGGGCCCGCGCAAGCCTTAGGGGGCGCGGTAGCCCACGTGGACCTCGGTGTCGAGGCCTCGCAGGGAGCTCAGCTTCACGAGGAGACCGAAAAGCTCGGTTGTCTGCTCCGCGGTGAGGCCCTCGACAATCGCGGCCTCCTGCGCCTCGGCTGAGTGCCGCAGTGAGCGGAGCACGCTGGTCCCGGACTCGGTGAGTCGGAGCTCTTGCACCCGCCGGTCGGCCGAGCTCCGCGTCCGGGTGACGAGCCCGGCGCCCTCCAGCCGGTCGATGAGCGCGACCACGCGACTCTGGACGGAGCCGAGTCTCCCTGCGAGCTCACGCTGGCTGATACCCGGGGACCGGCCGATGATCCGGATCACGCCGGCCTCCGACGGGGAAATGCCTAGGCCTCGAGTCTGGTCGGCGAAGAGCTCGGTCGCGTGCGCTCCGAGCTGGGAGAGCAGAAACCCGATGCGGACTCGACCTCGCTTGTCCCCGAGGGGCACATCTTGCTGGGGACTATCTGGCATAGATCCACGATACAGCATTGACTGCATAATTCATCGTGTGAATAATTACATCTATGACTGATTCAGCAGCTCCGCTCGTCCACCACGAGGATGCGCGCTTGGGGCGTCGGCCCGACGGCCCGAACGCCGGGATCCTCGCGATCGTCGTGCTCGTGCTCTCGATCGCGTCGGTCGCCCTGCCTGCCATGGCAGCCGGCACGGCCTACCCTTCGACGTCGGCTGCCTCCGACGCCATCGCACGCTACTTCAGGGATCACCCCTTCTCAGGGAACCTCACCGGCTTCCTCGCCTTCGGCGCCTCGGTCCCTCTAGGGATCTACGCTGCGACCACGTACGCGCGCCTCCTCCGGCTCGGCATCCGCGTGCCCGGCCCCAACATCTCCTTCTACGGCGGCATAGCAGCCTCGGTCATGCTCGCCGCGTCGGGCCTCCTCATCTGGGCCATGGGCCAGTCGGCAGGCGAGGCCCCCGCCGCCGTCGTGCACCTCGTCGCGGACGCCGCGTTCGCGCTGGGTGGCTTCGGCTTCGCCACGGGCACCGGACTGCTCATCGCCGGCATCGCAGTGCCCGCCCTCATCCTGCGGCTCACGCCACCATGGCTCGCTTGGGCCGGGCTCGTCCTCGCTGTCTTGGGCGAGATCTCGTTCCTGGGCATGCTCTGGCCGGGACTCGACTATCTCCCGCCGATCGTCCGCTTCATCGGGCTGGCCTGGCTCGCCGCAGTCGGCTTCATACTCCCCCGCAACCGCCACCAGGTCCCGAAACGCTGAAGCTAAGCCGTCAATGTCCTCGCCGGCATGGTGCTCATGGGCGCGAGCCTCGCGGCGTACACGTTCGCGTCGTGCTCGGAGACCTGCTCGCCGGTACCCGCTCGTCGGGTCAGGCAGTCAACGCGTTCGCCACCGCCTTCTGGCTGCCGGTGGTCGCCGTCGCCCTGCTCCCGGCCACAAACACGGCCTCGGAAGCAAGCCGGGCACACTGACGAACGTGGAGAAGCCCCCAAAGAAAATCCGCACGGAAGGAGCACCATCATGGAAACCATCACTGAAGACGTCTTGGACGTTGTGAACGCGTGGGCAGCGGCCGAACTGGAGGGAGACGTCGAAGCCTACGGCGCCCTGCTCATCGACGAATTCCAAGGCATCGGGCCGGTCGGGTTCGTCCTCGACAAGGCACGCTGGGCCCAGCGGCATCTCGGCGACGTGGTCAACGAGGAGTTCGAGATCCTCGAGCCGCACCTACGCCAGTACGGCGACACGGCCCTCGTCGAGGCCGTTCAGCGGCAGAAGACCCAGGCCCGCGGGCACGACGCGAGCGCGTCGTTCCGCGTGCTTATCGTGCTCGTCCGCGACGACGATCGATGGCTCATCACGAACATCCAGTTGAGCGGACCGCTCATCCCGCCCGGCGACACCGCATCCTGGCTGCGGGAGCAGAACCGATGAGGAGGGCGGAACCCCGGCGGGCAGCGTGTCACTGACACGCTGCCCGAGGTGCAGCGCGGTGAACCCGAGTGCCCGCTGGGGTCCCCGCGTCCGGCGTGCGAGGATGGGCGCATGGGTGAGGTCACCGACTATCTCGCAACCCTGGACGGTCCCGACGCGGACGCCGTGAGGCACGTATACGACGTCGCCCGCGAGATCGCGCCCGAGGCAACCGAGGGACGCAGCTATGGCATGGCTGCCCTGCTCTGGCATGGCAAGGGGTATGCGAGCGCGATCGTGACGAAGAATCACCTCTCGCTGTTCCCGTTCAGCGGCCACGTCCTCGGGGGCGTCGGCGACCGCCTGGGCGACTTCGACTGGGCCAAGGGCACGCTTCGGTTCTCGTCCGGGCATCCGGTCCCCGACGAGATCCTGCGCGACATCTTCAGGGCCCGGATCGTCGAGATCGAGTCGAAGCTCAAGAAGCCATCGAACGGCGCGTGACCAGGAGCTTTCCCGCACGCTCTGGACTACCCTCGAACTAGGCCCCTGTGGCCTTATCGGGGGGTATGCGCGTGGTCGCGGGCATGTGGACCGCCAGGGCGTTTCTGGCGGCGCTGGAGTCCTTGAGCTCGGACGACGAGCTCAGGAAGTACAAACGCGCGTTTCCTCTGGCCCGTCGCGGCCGTGAACGCTTCCTCGGGGTGGCGATGGCCTCGGTTTCCGAACTCGCGCGGGCCTCGACCGGCATGCCGCTCGACGAGGTAGAGAAGCTGCTCGAGAGCCCGTGGCACGAGGCGCGCGCCGGGGCTGTGGGCATCATGGACCTTCAGGCGCGCAACCGGATGACGACGCCCACGCACCGCCGCGCGCTGTTCGAGCTGTACCTGCGCAGGCATGACCGCATCAATTCGTGGGATCTCGTGGACCGTGCCGCGATCCACGTGGTGGGCGGCTACCTCGCTGACAGGTCGCGGGACCCGCTGTACGCGCTCGCCCGCTCCCCCGAGCCGTGCGAGCGCCGGACGGCGATCGTGGCCACCATGTACTTCCTCGGTTCCGGAGACACCCACGACCTGTTCGCGATTGCCCGCCTGCTCGCCGACGACCCTGACAGGGAGGTCCAGAAGGCGACGGGCTGGGCGCTGAGGGCGGCAGGACCGCCCGGGCTCGAGCACTTCCTGGACCAGTGGGCTCCGCGCATGGACCGGGTTGCCCTCCGGTACGCCGTGGAAAAGCTGCCCAAGGTGACGCGGGAAAGGTACCTCAAGGCCTCCTGACGTTCACTCCGCCCGGCAGGCGGCCAGCAGCTCCCCCGCCTTGTCATGCTCGCTCTGGGTCATCCAGAGCCCGTACTCTCCCTTGACCTCGACGACGTCCACGGCATATTCGCATCGGAAGGCCTTGTTCGGAGGAAGCCACGTGGCGAGGTCTCCGTCGCCCTTGTCCTGGTTGGCCTGGCCGTCCGCGGAACGGAGGTTGGCCGGATCGTTGGCGAATTCGAGCCGCTTCTCGGCCGTCCACTGCTGGGCGCCCTTCTGCCATGCGTCCGAGAGCGGAACCACATGGTCGATCTGCACATCGGCAGACCGCTCGCCGCGCCTGAACTCGATGGTCTTGCCCGTGTAGGGGTCATGCAGGGTCCCGGAGAGGACAAGGCAGTTGCGCGTGCCCTCCTTGAAGGTGGGATCCGCGAGGTCGCGCCCGAGGATGTCATTCCGGGTGTCGCAGCCGTTCCGGTCCGTGTCCGCCCAGGCCTGGCCGAACTGTGCGCGCGTGTAGCCCGTCTTCGGCGCCCGGCCCTTGACCGCGATGGCGTTCAACGACGCCTTCGCGGCCTCGAGCCGCGCGGCCGGCACTCCTCCGATCTGGGCGTGCACTCCTGGGACCGGTGACTCCAGCCCCGGGACGCGGACGAGCCCCACAAGCCATGCGAAGACGACAGCTACCAGCGCCGCCGGGAGCACGAAGCCCAGGGCGCCGGATCGGCCCCAGCGGCGCCGGTAGCTGCTTGACGATCGTTCAAGCATGACGAGCCCCCCCACCTGATGATGACCTCATAGGCTCACCGTAGGCGAAGGCCCCGACATTCTTCGGACCGCGTCCGGACTATGTGGACAACCTCCCGGCGATCAGGAGAAGGCCACGTCCTTGGTGGCGTGGTCGTACTCGATGGTGACCGACCCGCCGTCGTGCGCGAGCTCGTGGTTCGCCCCGTTGAAGGTACCGAACGCGCCGTAGTTCTCATCCCACGAACGGTTGATCGCGATCTTGAAGGTGTAGTGGCCGGCGGGGAGGTCGACAGTGCGGACCCAGCGGCGCACCTGGGCGTCGAGGCCCATCTGGACGGCGTCCGGCTGGGGCTCCCAATCGGCGTCGGCCCCCAGATGCGTTCCGAAATCGCCGGCGATGGCGACTGCTTCGGGCTGATCAAGGTCGACGGCGCCCGGAACATCAGGTACGTCGGTTTCGTCTGCGGGGGCCTGTGCCGCAGCGGGCGCCGGGATCTCTGACGCAGTCGCCTCGATGGGCGCGGCCAGCTGCTCCGGCTGAGGCGCGGCGACGGTCTCCTTGACCGCCGCGGCCTTCTTCGCGGGGGCCTTCCGCGCGGGCTTCTTCTTCGCGGGCGGCGCTGCGGGAACTGGGGTATCAGCGGGGACAGGCGTGCCTGAGGCGAGGGCCTCGGCGAGCGCTTCGGCGGTCGGGAAGGCGACGGTAGCGCGGAGGCCGTCCTCGGTGATCGCCCAACCGGTCCGGCCCTTGACCATCCAGCCTGCCTTGACGAGCTTCGCTGTGGCAGCCGTCAGCGCCTTGTGCCCGCGCGGAATCCCGCCGGCCAGGAGGAAGGCCTCGGCCTCGTCGAAGGGAACCGCATCCACGGCCGCCGTCAGGACGGCCCGCGCATCCACCTGCTCGTCGGCCCATGCGGCCTCCGCGAGTCCGTCCAGCACCGCCTTGAGACGGAGTTCGAGCTTTCCTGCCGCGTTCGCGTTCCTGGGCATATCTTCCCCTCGTTGCGTTGCCTGCGGGACCCACATGCTCTCGGACCCCGTCTCCATGCTGTCCTGTTACTCGCGGGTCGCCACGTCGGTGACCGAGTGTGACGTGCAGAACAGGACTTCTGCCCAGCTTTTCGCGATCGGGTTTCGCGGAGGTTACAGGGACGCAACGGATTCGTGCCGGTACTCCTCGACGGCAGGCCCACGCCCGTCAGCGGAATGATCCGCCGACGGGCGCGGCCAGCGCGTCAGCCCGCAGTTGCGCTGCAGAGCGCCGAGGCCAACGACCCACTGCCCGTCTTCTTGGCGACGCTGTGCCCATCGATGATGATCTCGCAGGACAAGGCCGCGTTCTTGTTCTGGTAGTCCGAGGCCGTCACTGACAGGAGAGCCGAGGCGAATCCCGTCGACGTGACGTCCTTCGACCAGTCGGCAGCGACATCAGTCTGGCTGGAGCCGTCGGGCGCCCAGTAGTGCACCGTCGCTGCGCCATTCGTGCTCACCTTGTACTCGATCGTGTGCTTCGCGCTCGCCTTGGCGGAGTAGGTCTCGAGGCTCTTCGACACCGCAGTCGATGCCGACGACACTGCTGCTGCGACCACGACGTTGACGACGACGGCCGTGACGATGGCGATCACGGCGAGCACGAGCCCGATGATCGCCATGGCCTTCCCGCCCATCCTGCGAACGAGCGAGATCAGCGCACACACCACGCCCGCGATGGCCAGCACGAAGGCCATGACGTTCACGATCGGGATGAAGCTGAAGACGAAGGCAAGCGCACCGAGAACGAGCGCGACGATCGCAAGAGCCGAACCGTTGCGCTGCTCACGGGGCCAGACCGGCCCCTGACCCGCCGGACCGGCAGGCATCCCCTGCGCGCCGGAATCACTGAGCGGCGACGTGGGCGTAGTAGACATGGTGTCCCCCTTGGAATGATCTCAGACTCGCGGTCGCCAGCCCCATGCTGGCGATCCTCCGAGTCGTGATCATGCTGCGCAGGGCGTCCGACATTTCTGCCACCCATCCCCCCACCGTGATGAACATCACGGACTAGTGCGAGAAGAGCCCCGTCGCGACGTAGGGGGCAAGCCGTTCCCGCTGCTCCTGGGTGAGCCGCATGAGGCGGCCCGACGCCTCATCGACAAAGGCGAGCTGCGTCGTCGCGCGCACGCACTCGTGCCCGTCGACGGGATCGTGCACCACGTAGTCCAGAGTCAGGGCTGCGGCCTTGAGCCCGCTCACCCAGACGTCCACCCTGGCGGGGACGTTGCGATAGTCAAGCGGCCGGAGGTAGCGCACGCGATGCTCGACGACGAGTGCGAGCGTCCCGTCGGGAACGGCCGAGAAGAGCGGGACGAGGGGCTCGACGCCTGCTGCACCGGTGCCGCCGGGAGGGCCGAACGCCGCGATGCGGGCCTCCTCGAGCATGCGCATGATCTCGACGTTGTTGATGTGCCCATAGGCATCCATGTCTCCCCAGCGCATGGGAACGGCCACGCGGAGCCGCTGGCCGCCGTCGTGCGCCGCGGCGCCAGCCCCCTGGGCCCGCTGTGGTGATGCCGGGATCTCGCTGCTCACCCCATGGGTCTACCACACGTCGCGGCGCCCCGACCCCGAGTGACCGTGGGGGCCGGGGCGCATCGCCGGGGCGGGTGCCTCTTCTCCCGGCGTGCGGTGCCGCGGGGAACGCCCGGGGCGCTTGGTGCCCCGCCGGCGCCGGCCCCGCGGCTGGCTGTGCGTCTGTCTGGTGGCTGCTGTGCTGGTGCTGTTCCCCGCAGGACCCAGTGCAATCTCTGGACGTCCCGTCTGAACCGATGGCTCCAGCCTACGGACGCGATCTTGCGGCGCGGTGTCCCCAGTGTTTAATCGTCGTTTCGCCCTGCACGGCGAGCCGGATCCGCGCGAGTGGGCCCCTAGCCACGACTCGCGCCGGACCCAGCCTTGCGCGTGGCTAGGATGGGATCAACTCCTCGCTTTAGGTGGTGCCAACGGTGGACGTGCTCGAATTCGACGACGTGGTGATCGGTTTCGGCAAGGGTGGCAAGACGCTCGCTGGCGTTCTCGGCCGCGCCGGCCGCCGGGTCGCCGTCGTCGAGCAGTCCGAGCAGATGTACGGCGGCACGTGCATCAACATCGGCTGCGTGCCCACGAAGGCTCTCGTCTACGCCGCGCACTTGGGTCACGACGGGGATGACGCCGCGCACTACACCGACTCGATCGCTCAGAAGGACGCCTTGACGGCGAAGCTCCGCGCCGCCAACTTCACGATGCTCGACTCCGTGGACACCATCACGGTCATCACCGCCCGGGCAGAGTTCGTCGGGCCAAAGCGCGTGCGGCTTAGCGCCGGCACGGACGAGCGGGAGCTGACCGCCGAGCGGTTCTACCTCAACACCGGATCGCTCCCCGCCGTGCCGGACATCCCCGGCGCCTCCGAGGGCGGGCGCGTCCTGAGCCCGCGGATCCACACGTCCACCGAGCTCATCTCCGAGTCGAATCTCCCGGGCCGCCTCGTGATTGTGGGCGGCGGGTACATCGCCTACGAGTTCGCCTCGATGTACGCCGCCTTCGGCTCCGAGGTCACGGTGGTGGACCGCTCCCCCATCCCGCTCAAGCACGAGGACCGCGACGTCGCCGCGGCGGTCGCATCGGCGCTGACGGGCGACGGCGTGCGGTTCCTCCAGGGCGCCCGTGTCACCGGGGTCGCCGAATCCGGCGAGACAGGCGTCCCCGCGCACGACGGCGCGCTCGCTCCGGCCCTCGTGGGAGTCGCCACCGCTTCCGGTCCGATCACGATCGAAGCCGACGCGGTGCTCCTTGCTCTCGGACGCAGCCCGGCCACCGCGGGGCTGGGCCTCGACAAGGCGGGGGTCGAGACGGACGGGCGGGGCGCCGTCGTCGTCGACGAACGCCTGCGCACCACGGCACCGGACGTGTGGGCGCTCGGCGACGTCAACGGCGGCCCGCAGCACACCTACGTCTCGCTCGACGACCACCGAATCGTCCTCTCCCAGGTGGCTGGCGGCCCCGAGCGCACCACGGCGGACCGCCGGACCATCCCGACGACCACGTTCGTCACGCCCCCCATGTCCCGCGTGGGCCTCACCGAGGGAGATGCCCGGGCGCAGGCCGACGAGCACGGCTGGGACGTGGGTGTCGCGTCGAAGGAGGTTGCGAAGATCGCCGCGATGCCCCGGCCGAAGATCGTCCGCGACCCGCGCGGCCTCATCAAGCTCGTGGTCGACCGGAAGACCGAGGCCGTTCTCGGCGCCACGCTGTTCTGCGTGGACTCGCAGGAGATCGTCAACCTGGTCTCCTTCGCGATGGACCATGGCCTGCCCTACACCGCGCTGAGGGACCGGATGTACACGCACCCGTCGTCCGCCGAGGCGCTCAACGAGGTGCTCGGCGCGATCGTCTGACCAATTGTCTGACCACCAGATGTCGGCCGCCGTGCCGGAAGAGAGGGGAACACGATGCTGTTCGACCACAACAACGATGAGCCGATCCGAGTCCTGACCGACGCCGAGAGCTGGGAGCTCCTCGACAACGCCCGCCACGGACGCCTTGCCACGGCCGCCGCCGGCGAGCTGGACATCGTACCGATCAACTTCAGGGCCTCCGGCGGGAAGCTGTACCTGAAGACGACCCCCGGCACGAAGCTCGCGGAGCTGACGATCCATCCGCAGGTGGCCTTCGAGGCGGATGGCATCCTCCAGGATGAGGCCTGGAGCGTAGTGGTCAAGGGAACGGCCCGGGTGCTCGAGCACGCCGACGAGATCGCGGCCGCCGAGGCCGTCGGCGTCGAGACCTGGCTGCCTACGCCCAAGACGGTGTATGTCGAGCTGGCACCCTCAACGATCGCGGGCCGACACTTCCTGCTCGGCGCCGAGCCCGAGCAGACGACGGCGCGGGACTACTGACACTCGGCGCCCAACCGGCGCCGAGACGGCCCTGAAAGGGGCGGAACCATGGCCAACTCGCCGTCGGGCGAATCGATGGTGCACCGGATCGTGCGCGTCATCGAGGCGTTCGACGGCGAGCACCACACCCTCAGTGCCGCGGAGCTCGCGCGACGCTCGGGGCTCCCGAGCAGCACCGCGTACAGGATCGTCGACGAGCTGCTGGCCGAGTCGGTCCTGGACCGCGACGGCCAGCGGCTGCGCCTCGGGACCCGGCTGTGGGAGCTCGTCTCCCGCGGATCCAAGGTTCTGGGCCTGCGCGAGGCCGCGCTGCCCTTCATGGAGGACGTCCAGTCCGTGGTCGGGCACCACACGACGCTCGGTGTCGTCGACCAACAGGACGTGCTCTACATCGAGCGGATCGGGTCCAGCGAGTCCGCCGTCAACATCACCCGGGTCGCGGGGCGCCTGCCCATCCACGCGACGTCGACCGGACTCGTCCTGACCGCGTTCGGCCCGGTCGACGCCCAAGAGACTTTCCTGCGGCGGCGCCTCCCGAAGCTCACGGACACCACTGTCATCGACCCGGACGAGCTGCGGCGCCAGCTCGCCGAGATCCGCCGCTCCGGGTACTGCGTCATGCCCGGCACGATCGTGCCGGAGTCTACGGGGGTGGCGGTCCCGGTCTTCAACGCCGACGGGGCCGCAGTCGCGGCCCTGAGCGTGGTCATCCCCCGCGTGAACGGGCCGGTCCAGACCTCCATTACCGCTCTCCAGACGGCGTCACGCGGCATCTCTCGCGCCCTCGGATGGGACGGGACCCTCCGCGACGCCATCCGCCGGAGCCTCTGACCCCCCATCTCCGACCGCCTCCCGAAGCAACTTCCCGATCATTGGGAAGATGTGATCCACCGAACACTCCCGGATGCGACGCTCGATTCCAGCCAGTTCACCGGCTCGAAGGAGAGTCCCCCATGAAATACCTCAACGGCACCCCTCAGGCCACGTACGACGTCGTCGTGCTCGGTTCGGGCGCGGGAGCGCTCACTGCCGCCGCGACCGCAGCGCGAGCAGGCAAGTCCGTCGTCGTCCTCGAGAAGGCCAGCCTCCTCGGCGGTACCAGCGCGATCTCGGGCGGCATGCTCTGGATCGCCGCCAACCACTATGCCCGCCAGCGCGGGAGCGGCGAGGGCGGCTTCAGCGACACGGCGGAGGCCGCCGCCCAGTACGTCCGGGCCGTCTCCCGGGGCCGCGGCCGCGAGGAGCTCCTCGACGCCGCCGTCTCCTACGGCGACTCCATGCTCCGCTACGCCGAGGACGAGCTCGGCGTCAGGTTCCTGTTCCTCGACAACTTCCCGGACTACCGCCAGGATCTCCCGGGCGCAGTCGACGGCGGCCGGACCATCGAGCCGCAGCTGGCCGACATCGACGAGCTGCTCGGCGACCTCGGCCAGCACGTGCGGTCGGACGGCCGCGCGCCGTTCACGATGCAGGAGTACGAGGACTGGGGCGCGTTCACGCGCTTCCCGTGGGACGAGCTCGACGCCCGCGCGAAGGCCGGCCTCGTCGCGAAGGGCCGCGCCCTCATCGCGATGCTCCTCGCGGCCGCTGTGCGCGAGGGCGTGCACGTCGCCGTCGAGGCCCGCGGCGAGCGGCTGCTGCACCACGGACGGCGGGCGCACGACGGCGGGCGGGTCACCGGCGTCGTGCTGGCCACCGGCGAGGAGATCGCCGCGGGCGAGGCAGTGGTGATCGGAACGGGCGGGTTCGAGTGGGACCACGCGCTCGCCGACTCGATGCTCGCGAGCCGCCTCCACACGATGTGCTCTCCGCCCACGAACGAGGGTGACGGCCTGCGAATGGCCCAGCGCCTCGGCGCCCAGACGCGCGGGACGCGCGAGGCCTGGTGGGCGCCCATGTCCATCACCGGTGACACGCGGGACGGGCGCCCGATCGGCACGCTCCTGCGCTTCGAGCGACAGGGCCCGGGGTCGATCATGGTCAACCGCCACGGCCGCCGGTTCGCCAACGAGTCCCAGAACTACAACGACCTGGCCCGGTGCCTCCAGTCGTGGGACTCCCCGAACAACGCCACGCTCAACACCCCGGCCCACGTCGTCTTCGACCAGGCCTACCTCGAGCGGTACGGCCTCCTCGCCCACCGTGCGGGCGAGCCCACGCCGGACTACCTCGTCGAGGGCGCCACCCTCACGGAGCTCGCCGCGAAGATCAGCGTGCCGGCCGCGAACCTCGTCGCAACCGTCGAGCGGTTCAACGAGTTCGCGGTCAAGGGCGAGGACCCGGACTTCCATCGGGGCGAGACCGCCTACGACCGTTACTGGGGCGACGCCGGCAACGCGTGGCCCAATCCCTCGCTGGGCCCGCTCGAGCGGGGCCCGTTCTACGCCCTCGAGGTGGTCAACGGCGCGTTCGGCACGAACGGCGGCATCGCCACTGACGGGCGAGCGCGCGTGCTCGACGTCGACGGCGCCGCAATCCCGGGCCTGTTCGCCGTGGGCAACGCGACCGAGAGCGCCTACGCCGCGGGCTACCCCGGCGCGGGCGCAACGCTCGGCCCGCTCATGACCATGGGGTACCTCGCGGGCCGCACGATCGCCGGCCAGTCGGCGGAGTACGAACCCGCCGCGGACGACGCCGTCCCGTCCGTCCGCGGGAACCTCGCCGACGCTGGGCTTGCGGGAGCCGAACTCGAAGGAGCCGTCCGATGATCCGCCACGCCGTCCTGTTCAAGTTCACGCCCGATTTCCCCGCCGAGCAGCGCGCGGCCTGGACCGCCGGGCTCGACCGGATGCGCGGCAACGTTCCCGGCCTCCTGGCCCTCACGCACGGGCCCGACGTCATCCGCTCGGAGCGGGCCTTCGACTACGCCATCGTCGCGGACTTCGCGTCCGTCGCCGACATCGAGGTCTACAACACCCATCCCCTGCACGAGCCGCTGAAGAAGTACTCCTTCCCGAACAGCGAGCAGATCATCTCCGTCGACTTCGAGATCCCCAAGGACACCCCATGAGCACTGCAGCCCGCCCCCACCCAGCCGGCCCGTCAGCGCCCGGCGCCCCCGCGCCGTCGCACGTCGCCACGGACGCCCCGCGCAAGACGCCCGGCAAGACTCCGGGCAAGACTCCGGGCAAGGCGGCACTTGCGTCCTTCCTCGGCTCCACCCTCGAGTACTACGACTTCTTCATCTACGGCACGGCCGCGGCCCTCGTGTTCCCGGCCCTGTTCTTCCCCGCCGACAACCCGACGGTGGGCCTCATCGCGGCGTTCGCCACGTTCGGCGTGGCTTATGTGGCCCGCCCCCTCGGCGGCATGGTCATGGGCCACTTCGGCGACCGGCTCGGGCGCCGCAACGTCCTCCTCGTAACCCTGTCCCTCATGGGCCTGGCCTCGCTCGGCATCGGATTCCTGCCCACCTACGACTCGGTGGGCCTCCTCGCCCCCGTGCTCCTGACCCTCGGACGGCTGCTCCAGGGCTTCTCCGCCGGCGCCGAGTCGGCAGGTGCCTCGACCCTGACCCTCGAGCACTCCCCCGAGGGCAGGCGCGGCTTCTTCACCTCGTTCGTCATGACCGGCTACGCGTCAGGCATGGTCCTCGCGACCATCGTGTTCGTCCCGATCACCTCACTGCCGAAGGCCGACCTCATGGCGTGGGGCTGGCGCGTTCCGTTCTGGTGCTCGATCGTGGTGCTCGCGATCGCCTACTGGGTGCGGACGCACCTCGAGGAAACCCCGGTGTTCGAGGAGACCCGCGAGTCGGACACGCGCAGGAAGCTCCCCCTCGGCCAGGTGCTGCGGTTCCAGGCGGCCGACGTGGTGCGCGTCGTGTTCATGTCCATTTTCTCTGTGATGCAGACGATCTTCACGGTGTTCGGCCTCTCCTACGCCACGGCCCACGGCGGACTCGACAGAGGCGCGATCCTCACGATCAACGCGGTGACCATCGGCCTGTCCATGGCCGTCATGCCCGCCGTCGCCGCCCTGTCCGACCGGATCGGCAGGAGGCCCGTGCTCCTCGTCTCCATGGTGGGCTGCATTGCCGCCCTCTTCGGCTACTTCTGGGCGCTCGGCACCGGGAACCTCGTCCTCGTCTTCGTCGCGAGCTTCCTCTTCATGACCGTCCTGTACTCGGGATTCAACGGCGCATGGCCCAGCTTCTTCGCCGAGCTCTTCGCCGCGCCCGTCCGGTACACCGGCATGGCGCTGGGCAACCAGCTCGGCCTGCTCGTCGCCGGGTTCGGACCCATGATCGGCGGCCTCCTCATGACCTCCGGCCCCACCGGCTGGATCCCCGTCGCCGTGTTCGGGTCGGTCTGCGCGCTCGCGGCCATCATCGCCGTCGCGACCTCGCGGGAAACCGCCCGCACCCCCATCGACGAGCTCGGCGAGCCGTACCTCAAGGCCGTCGCGGCCAAGCGCTGACCCACAACACGAACAGGAATGACACCAGTGAAGAAGACAGCAGCCTGCGACGTCCTCGTCGTCGGATCCGGAGCCGCGGGCATGGCCGCCGCGCTCAAGGCGGCCAGCCAGGGCCTGAGCGTGATCGTCGCCGAGAAGGAGCAGTACTTCGGCGGTACCACCGCAATCTCCGCGGGATGGGCCTGGGTTCCGGGCAACAGGGTGGGCGCCGCGGCAGGCGACACGCGCGACGAGGTCGAGACCTATCTGAAGAACCTCGCTCCCGGGACGTACGACGCCGACGGCGTCGCGCAGTTCCTCGATGCCGTCCCCGAGGCGCTGGACTTCTTCGAGCGGGAGACCGACGTCGAGTTCGTCTACCCCGAGAAGGCGCCCGACTACCAGATGGACCTCCCGGGCGCCCGCCTCGGCGGCCGTGCGATCCTGCCGAAGGACACCGACGCCCGCATCCTGGGCGACAAGCGCCTGCTCATGCAGCCCTACCTGTCCTCCTACACGGTGTTCGGGTACATGCCGCAGGTGGGACCCGACATGAATGAGTTCGTCCATGTCAACCAGTCCGTGAAGTCCTTCGTGTACGTCGCGAAGAAGCTCCTGCGCACGTGGCTCGACACCGCACGCTACCGCCGGCCCGTGCTCCGCACGAACGGAAACGCCCTCATGACCCTCATGGTCAAGAGCGCCTACGACGCGGGCGTGCGGATGTGGACATCCTCGCCCGTCGTCTCGCTCACGCGAGGAGACGACGGCGCGGTCACCGGGGCGGTGCTCGGCGGCGAGCACCCCGTGCGGGTCGAGGCGAAGCTCGGCGTCGTCCTGGCCGCGGGCGGGTTCTCGGGCAACGCCGAGCTGCGCAGGCAGTACTTCCCGCACGACGCCAAGGGCGACGACCACTTCACGCCCACGGTCGGCCACGGCGGCGACGCGGCCACCCTGGCCCTGGCCGCCGGCGGGCGGATCGACGACGGCGTGTCCTCCGTCGGCTCGTGGGCCCCAGTGACGGTATTCCGCTACCGCGACGGGCGCCAGCGCCTCTTCCCGCACCTGCGGGCCATCGGCCTGCCCGGTCTCATCGCCGTGGATCGCCATGGCAAGCGCTTCGGCAACGAGGCCCTGAGCTACCACGACTTCGGCGGGGCGATGATCGCGCACAACGCGGGCGAGGACAAGACCTTCGGGTGGGTCATCGGTGACGCGAAGACGATGCACAAGTACGGGATCGGCTACGCCAAGCCGTGGCCCATGCCGCGGGGCTACTTCTACAAGACCGGCTATCTGGTCAAGGGACCGACGCTGGACGAGCTCGCAAGCAAGATCGGCGTCGACGCCGCTGGCCTCAAGGAGACGGTGGCCGAATTCAACGTGGGCGCACGCGCCGGCGAGGACCCCGAGTTCGGGCGTGGCTCGACCGAGTACAACCACTTCCGCGGGGACATGGACCACAAGCCCAATCCCAACCTGGCGCCTCTGGACAAGGGCCCGTTCTACGCCGCCAAGATCCAGATGGGCGACCTCGGCACGTTCGCGGGCATCGCCGTCGACCGCGACAACGTGGTCGTCACCGAGGAAGGCGCCCCGATCCCGGGCCTCTTCGCGGTCGGCGCGGCCGCGCGCAGCGTGTTCGGCGGCGGGTACCCGGGGTATGGCTCGCACATCGGCGCGGCGCTCGTGTTCGGGTACCGGGCGGGGCGCGATGTCGCCCGCCTCGCGGCCGCGAGGGGGATCAGGCGCGACGTGGAGCGAGGCCTCGAGGTCACCGAGGAGGCCGCACGATGACCCCGGTATCGGATCGAGTCGCCGGGAAGGTCGCCCTCATCTCGGGTGCGGCCCGCGGCATGGGTGCCTCGCACGCGCAGGTCCTCGCGGAGCACGGCGCGAGCGTCGTCATCGCCGACCTGCTCGACGACGAGGGCCGCACCCTCGCCGAGAAGATCAATGCTGAGTCCAACACCGGGATCGGGCGCGACGTCGCCCTCTTCGTCCACCTCGACGTCACGGACTACGAAAGTTGGCAGCGCGCGGTGAATGCCGCCGTCGAACGCTTCGGGACGCTCGACGTGCTCGTCAACAACGCTGGGATCTTCACGCGCGGCAGCGTCGAGGACGCAGACGTCGACGAGTGGCGCCGCACCATCGAGATCGACCTGACCGGGAACTTCCTGGGCATGAAGGCCGCAGTGCCGGCCATGAAGGCCTCGGGCGGGTCGATCATCAACATCTCCTCGATCGCCGGGCTCGTCGGGTTCAAGAACCGGGCGGCCTACGCGGCCGCGAAGTGGGGGGTCCAGGGGCTCACCAAGACGAGCGCGATGGACCTCGGTCCGTACAACATCCGGGTCAACTCGGTGCACCCGGGCTCGGTCAAGACGCCTATGACGGCGGGCCTGGCGCGCGGCTTCGGGCAGATTCCGCTGGGCCGTGACGCCGAGACGCAGGAGATCTCGGACCTCATCCTGTTCCTTGCCTCGGACGAGTCGAGCTTCATGACCGGCGCGAACCTCGCGATCGACGGCGGCGAGACCGCGGGGAACAACCTGCGGCAGGACGCCTAGGTGAGCGAGGCATTCGCCGGCCGGGTGGCGGTGGTGACCGGCGCGGCGTCGGGCATCGGGGAGGCGACCGCGAGGCTGCTCGCCGGGCGCGGCGCCGCCGTGGTGATCGGGGACGTCGCGGAGGGGGCGGACGACGTCGCGCGCTCCCTCCGCGACGCCGGTCACCGCGCGCTGTGGGTACGCACTGACGTGACGGACGAGGACTCGGTCGCTGCGCTCATGGACCGCGCGGCCACCGAGTTCGGCTCGCTCGACGTGCTCGTGGCCAACGCCGGCATCGCCGAGCCGAAGGCGCCCCTGCACGAACTCGATGTCGCAGCGTGGCGGCGCGTCGTTGAGATCGACCTCACCGGCGTTGCCCTGTGCGGCAAGCACGCCCTGCGGCACATGGTCGCTGCCGGGTCCGGGGCGATCGTCAACGTGTCCTCGATCCTCGGCACCGTGGGGCAGCGCAACAGTTCCTCGTACTCCGCCGCCAAGGCGGCCGTCGCGAACCTGACGCGGTCCACCGCCGTGACGTACGCGGCGAGCGGGATCCGAGTCAACGCCGTCGCACCCGGGTACGCGGACACGCCCCTCGTCGCCGGCCTGCCCGAGGACGTGCGCGGCGGCATCGCCGCGAGCCAGCCGATCGGACGGCTCGCCCGGCCCGAGGAGATCGCCGAGGCCATCGCGTTCCTCGCCTCGGACGCGGCCTCCTTCGTCGTGGGCACGATCCTCGCCGTAGACGGCGGCTACACTGCCGTCTAGCCATGCCCGAACCCACACGTGATTCCATCATCAGCAGGGTGGTGCGGATCCTCAGCTGCTTCGACCGCAGCACGGCGGCCCTGAGCCTGAGCAGCCTCGCCCGCCGCTCAGGGCTGCCGCTCACCACCGCGCACCGAATCACGGACGAGCTCCTGCGCCACGGGCTGCTCGAGCGCGACTCCGCGGGCGACCTCCGGCCCGGCCTGCGCATGTGGGAACTCGCGAACCGCGCGTCCCACGCGCTCACGCTCCGCGAGGCCTGCCTGCCCTTCATGGAGGACGTCCAGGCGGCGGTCCACCACCACGTCACCCTTGCCGTGCTCGACCGCGGCAGCGCTCTCTACGTCGAGCGGCTCTCCGCGCCCGAATCGCCGCTCGCGGCCGCGAACATCGCCCAGCGCATGCCGCTGCACGCCTCCTCGAGCGGCCTCGTCCTGCTTGCGTTCTCCGAGGCCGCCGTGCAGGCCCGAGCCCTGGCCGGGCCCCTCGAGAAGGTCACGCCGGAGACCGTCACCGACCCCGCCGCGCTCCGCCGGACCCTCGCCGACATCCGCCAGAAGGGCTTCGCGGCTCCCCCGGGCATCGGTCGGACCGAGTGGATCGGCGTGGCCGTTCCCGTCTTCGGGTCCGAGAGGACGGCCGAGGGACCGGTCATCGCGGCGGCCCTCAACGCGATCCTCCCCCGCACCGAGGCCGACCTCGTCCCGCGGGTAGTCGTCGCACTCACGACGGCGGCCCACGGCGCCACCCGAGCCCTCCGCGGCACGATCGGCCAGCCCGCGACCCCCTAACCTCGAGTGGCCGCCTCGCCGCGATCCGTGTCTGCGCACGACGCCGTCCCTCGCCGAACGCCGCCCCCTCCCCGGACGCAGGCCTCTCGCCAAGTTCAGGTCTCGCGACAAAGCGCGCTACGGGCCGACGTCATCGCGAGAGCAGTACTTGAGGACACGGGACAGCGAGACGCGAGCCTCGCGGCGCAGTTCTGGCTGCCGGCTATCCCCGATCTCGAGGCCACAGGGCTCGACGTCGCCCTCACGGGCACCCGGCCTCGGCAGGGTGGCCACCGCTCGAGGCCCGGGCGGGGAGGCAATTCTTCCGACCACCGGAAGGGTCCCTGTGATCGGGTCCACGGGCACGCCACACTCGATGCAACGACGTGATCAGCGTCACGGGATGCGGCACAGAAGTCGCCCCGAAGCCCCTTGAGACCGCATAGCGTGCAATGCCGCGCGCCCGCGGCCGGAAGGAACTCATCATGACCCTCACCTGCCCGTTCACCGGAGTGACGGCCGATGCCGCCGGTGACGCTCCCAGCCCAGGCGCGGAGACCGCCGTCGTGCGCCTGGCAACGCCCGAGCTGCCGCCCTACTCCCACGAGCTCGACTGGCCCGAAGGCCTCGAGCCGTTCAAGGTTGTCGACGACGGCAGCCAGGGTGACCCGTACGCCCACTACCGCTGGATGCTCGAGAACGCTCCGGTGCTGCGGGCGGCGTCGCCCGTCTCGGACGTGTGGTTCATCTCCCGGTTCGACGACGTCCGCAAGGCGCTTCGGGCGCCGAAGGTCTTCTCCTCGGAGGTCGTCAGGCCGGTCCCCCTCACGTTCCTGACGCTCATCGACGCCCCGGACCACTCGCGCCTGCGCCAGATCGTCGCGAAGGCGTTCACCCCCAAGGCCATCAACCTCTTCGAGGATCGGATCCGCGAGACCGCCGGGAAGCTCCTCGACGAGCTCATCGCACGCGGCGGGGGCGACGTCGTCGAGGAGTACGCGATCCCCCTGAGCATGTCCACGATCAGCGCCCTGCTCGATGTCCCGGCAGAGGACTTCGACAAGATGAAGTTCTGGTCCGACGAGACCTTCAGCTACTTCGGCCGTCTGGCCCGCAACGCGCCGGGCACAGGCACCGACGAGGAGAGCGCCAACGCCTTCTTCGCGTACCTCAAGGACACGATGGAGCGCCTCTACGCGGAGGGCAACGAGTCCGTGGGCGGGCACATCGCGCGCATGTGGAAGGAGGGGCAGCTCTCCGAGAAGGAGGCCAAGGAGCTGTGCGCGTTCGTGTTCATCGCCGGGCACGACACGACGACGATCCTGCTCGCCAACGCGTTCCGCGTGTTCACGGAGCAGCCGGGGCTCCTGGACCGGATCCAGGCAAACCCAGCGGACGCGGACGCTTTCGTCGAGGAACTCGCGCGGTACCGGGGAACGGTCCAGCGCGTCTCGCGGATCACGACCGAGGAGGTCGAGGTCGCGGGGGTGACCCTGCCGAAGGGCGCGATCGTGCGGCTCATGCCCGCTGCCGCGAACCACGATGCGGCGAAGTACCCCAACCCCGACGAGTTCGATATCGACCGCGACACCAATGGACACCTCGGCTTCGGCCACGGCGTGCACGCGTGCCTCGGCGCGCCGCTCGCGCGGCTCGAGACGCGGATCACCACCGAAATCCTGGGCCGCCGCCTCGCTCACATCGCCCTGGACCCCGCCCACGAGATCGAGTACGTGCGCGGCAACAATCTGACCAACTCCGGGCCCGAGCGCCTCGTTGTGACCGTCGAAGCCCGCAACGGCACAAGCCAGAACACTGCAAGCCAGAGCACTGGAAGCCAGAACACGGCAAGCCAGGACACTACAAGCCAGAACACCGCGGAGGTCCGCCATGCGTGAGAACATCCAGACCGCCAGTCCCGCCGTGGTCATCGTCGGATCCGGCCACGCGGGCGTCGGCGTCGCCGCCGGTCTGCGGTCACGGGGCTGGGAGGGCAGGATCGTCCTGATCGACGCCGAGGGGCAGCTTCCGTACGAGCGGCCGCCGCTCTCGAAGGACCTCCTGGTGCCGGGCGCCCCGGCCGAGCCCGTGCCTATGCGCAAGGAGTCCTGGTTCGAGTCCCGCGGGATCGAACGCGTCCACGGAACCGCCGCCTCGATCGACCGCGGTCGCCGTGAGGTGCGGCTCGCGGATGGCCGGGCCCTGCACTACGTGAAGCTCATCCTCGCGACCGGCTCAACGCCCCGGCGCCTCACCGTCCCGGGCGCGGACCTCGACGGCGTCCTGATGCTCAAGACGCTCCCCGACGCCCGCCGCCTCGCGGCCGAGCTCGCCCCATCGTCCGACACTGCCCAGGACGCGGCGCGCCACGTCGTCGTCATCGGTGCGGGGTACATCGGGCTCGAGGTCGCGGCCGCGGCGGCCAAGCACGGCTGCCGAGTGACCGTGCTCGAGTTCCAGGACCGGGTCATGAGCCGTGTGACGAGCGAGCCCGTCTCGCGCTTCTTCGAGGGCCTGCACGGGCGCGCCGGCACCGAGTTCCGCTTCGGTGCCGCCGTCACGGCGCTCGAAGGGACCCGCTCCCCGGACGGCGCCGGGCGCGTCGAGTGGGTCGTGACGGCCGACGGCGCGCGGCACCGTGCCGACGTCGTCGTCGCCGGGATCGGGGTGATCCCCGAGCAGGGTCTCGCGGCCGACGCCGGACTCGAGGCGTCCGACGGGATCCTCGTCGACGCCGGCGGACGCACCTCCGACCCAGATATCTACGCGGCCGGCGACGCGACGCGGTTCGCGAGCCTGTACGACGGCGCGAGCCAGCGCCTCGAATGCATCCAGAACGCGCGGGCCCAGGCCGAGGCCATTGCCGCTGACATCACCGGGCAGGCGCCGCCCGCGCCCGAGGTGCCGTGGTTCTGGACCGTCCAGCACGGGGTCCGGCTGCAGACGGCCGGCGTCCGGCATCCCGACGACGACGTTCTCCTGCGTGGCGACCCGGCCAACGGGAAGTTCTCCGTCATCTACCTGCGCGGCGGCCGGGTCGCCGCGGTCGACACGGTCGGCTCACTCGCCGACTTCAACGCGGGCAAGAAGCTCGTCGCCCAGCGCGCCACGATCGACCCGAGCCTCGCCGCCGACCCGTCCCTCCCGCTCGACCAAGCCATCGCTCCCCTTGAGCCCGCCGCGCTCTGAGGCGCGGATCCCACTGCCCACCACACCGAAAGGCCACTGACATGCCCACGACCATCATCGCCGTCGACCGCGACGGCACCCGCCACTCGCTCGTCTGGGACGAGGACCAGACCCTCATGGAGACCCTACGCGACAACGACCTGCCTGTGCTCGCCTCGTGCGGCGGAACGGCGTCGTGCGCGACGTGCCATGTGTACCTCGAGGAGCCCGTCGCCGCGCGCCTCGGCGAGCGCAGCGCCGACGAGGCCGAGCTCTTGGCCGACGCGGAGGGGTTCCGCGAATGCGGCTCGCGCCTCTCGTGCCAGATCGGACACGACGCCGCGCACGATGGCATCCTCGTGGAGCTCGCCCCCGAGGGCTGATACCTCGGGCGGGCACTTCTGATCGAAGAAAGCACCGCCGTCGGGACCGTCGCGGATGACGACGGTCCCGACCGACGCCGCTACGTCTGGCGCGTTCCCCCGGCCGAGGCCGCCGCGGCCTCCGCCTCGAAGTCGATCCCGCCGGCGAACTGGCTCATGTAGAGCCTGTGGTAGGCGCCGCCGCGCTCAATGAGCTCCTCATGCCGGCCCTGCTCGACGATCTTGCCTGCCTCCATGACCAGGATCGTGTCCGCGTCCCGGATCGTGGAGAGCCGGTGCGCGATCACGAACGAGGTGCGGTCCGTCCGCAGCGCGGCCATGGCCTTCTGCACGAGCAGCTCGGTGCGGGTGTCCACGGACGAGGTCGCTTCGTCGAGGATGAGGAGTGACGGGTTCGAGACGAACGCCCGGGCGATCGTGATGAGCTGCTTCTCGCCCGCGGAGACGTTGGTCCCCTCCTCGTCGATGACCGTCTGGTACCCGTCCGGCAACGCCCGTACGAAGCGGTCCACGTAGGTGGCCTTGGCGGCCGTCAGGACCTCCTCCTCGGTGGCGTCGAGGTTGCCGTACCGGATGTTGTCGTAGATCGTGCCCCCGGAAAGCCAAGCGTCCTGGAGCACCATGCCGACCTTCGAGCGGAGCTCCGCGCGGGACAGGTCACGGATGTCAACGCCGTCGAGAAGGATCCGCCCGGACTGGATCTCGTAGAACCGCATCACGAGGTTCACGAGAGTCGTCTTGCCGGCGCCCGTCGGGCCCACGATCGCGACCGTATGGCCCGGTTCGGCGGTGAGGGAGAGGTCCTCGATGAGCGGATTGTCCTCCGAGTAGGAGAACGAGACGTGCTCGAAGTCGACGT
Organism: Sinomonas sp. P10A9; assembly: GCF_041022165.1. GTDB lineage: Bacteria > Actinomycetota > Actinomycetes > Actinomycetales > Micrococcaceae > Sinomonas > Sinomonas puerhi. Next base: position 1,116,326 of record NZ_CP163302.1, on the reverse strand, counting down.
GGCCGTCGGTGACCTCCGGCAGGTGGGCTGTGGCTGTCTCGGGCTCCTCCTCCTCGGCGTCGAGCAGCTCGAACGTGCGCTCGGCCGAGGCCACCCCGGACTGGAGCATGTTGGCCATGCCGGCGATCTGCCCGAGCGGCTGCGTGAATTCGCGCGAGTACTGGATGAACGCGGTCGCGTCGCCGAGGCTCATCTGGCCGGCGGCGACCCGCAGGCCTCCCACCACCGCGATTCCCACGTAGGCGAGGTAGCTCACCCAGTTCATGACCGGGAAGATCATGCCGGAGACGAATTGGGCATCGAACGAGGCGCGGTACAGCTCCTCGTTCTTCTGGTCGAACCGTCGGACCATGTCCTCCTGGCGCCCGAACACCGTCGCGAGGTCATGCCCCGAGAACGACTCCTCGATCTGCCCGTTGAGCAGGCCCGTGTTCTTCCACTGCGACTGGAACATCTTCTGGCTGCGCGAACCGATCACGCCGGCCACGACGCCGGAGAGCGGCAGCGCGATGAGCGCGATCAGCGCGAGCTGCCACGACACGATGAACATCATCACGACGATGCCGAGCACCTGCAGGAGCGAGGAGAGCAGCTGCGAGAATGCCTGCTGGAGCGCCTGCTGGACGTTGTCCACATCATTCGTGACGCGTGAGAGCACGTCGCCGCGCTGGCGGGTGTCGAAGTACCCGAGCGGCAGCCGATTGATCTTCGACTCGATGTCCTGGCGCAGGCGGTAGATGACCCGCATCACGAGACGGTTGAGCAGGTAGCCCTGGGCCCACATGAACACGGCCGCGACCGAGTACATGAGCAGCACGATGGAGATGAGGAACGTCAGGCGCGAGAAGTCGATGCCCTGGCCGGGCACCAGGTTCATGCCTGCGAGCATGTCTGCGAAGTTGTTCTGGCCCTGGGCTCGCAGGCCCTCGATGATCTGGTCCTTCGTGACGCCCGCCGGCATCTGCTTGCCGATGGCGCCGGAGAAGATGACGTCCATGGCCTGGCCGAGGATCTTCGGGGCGATCACCGTGAGCACCACGGACACGAGGATGAAGAGCACGACGACGGCCATGAGCGCCCGCTCGGGCTTCAGCAGCCCCATGAGGCGCAGGGCACTCGGGCCGAAGTTCTTGGCCTTCTTGGCAGGCATTGAGCCGAAGGCCCCGCCATCCGCCTCAGTCGGGGTGTACTCGTCCTCGACGACCTCGGCCGTGCCCTCCGCGGCCGGCTTGCTGTTCTCGCTCATGCCCTCTCCCCCGTCACTCCGGCTGTGCCCGCTGCGCTCGCCGCGTCTTCGGCGGTGATCTGCGACTGGACGATCTCCTGATACGTCGGCGACGTCTCGAGCAGTTCCTCGTGGGTACCGCGGTCCACGATCTTGCCGCCATCGAGCACGAGGATGAGGTCCGCGTCGACGATCGTTGAGACGCGCTGCGCAACGATGATGACCGTTGCCGCGGCCGTCTGCTTCTTCAGCGCCCGGCGCAACCGGGCGTCGGTCGCGACGTCGAGGGCCGAGAAGGAATCATCGAACAGGAACACGGAAGGCTTCGCGACGAGGGCCCGCGCGATGCACAGCCGCTGGCGCTGGCCGCCCGAGACGTTCGTCCCGCCCTGCGAGATGCCGGATTCGAGGCCTTGGTGCTTCTCCCGGACGAAGTCCGCGCCCTGGGCGACCTCGAGGGCCTCCCAGAGTTCGTGCTCGGTTGCGTCCTGGCGGCCGAACCGCAGGTTGTGCGCAATCGAGCCCGAGAAGAGGTAGGGGCGCTGCGGGACCATGGCGACCCGCGAGGTGATCTCGGAACGGGGCATGCGGTCCACGGCGACACCGTCGAGGAGCACCTGCCCGCCGGTCGTGTCGTACAGCCGCGGAATGAGGGAAAGCAGCGTCGTCTTGCCGGAGCCGGTCGCGCCGATGATCGCCACGGTCTGGCCGGGGCGAGCCGTGAACGAGAGCCCGGTGAGGATGTCCGCCTCGGCACCCGGATAGGAGAAGGAGACATCGCGGAACTCGACAACGCCCTCGCGCCGCGCAGGAACCTCGGCATCGGTCGGAGCCGCCATCGAAGGCACGACGTCGAGCACCTCGCCGATGCGGTCCGCGCACACCGCGGCGCGCGGGATCATCATCGCCATGAAAGTGCCCATCATGACTGCCATGAGGATCTGCAGGAGATACTGGAGGAACGCCGTGAGGGATCCGACCTGCATGTCTCCCGCGTCCACGCGCTGGCCGCCGAAGTACAGGACTGCGGCGGTTGCGAGGTGCAGGAGCATCATGATGATCGGGAACATGAGCACGAAGATCGCGCCGACCTTGAGCGAGACGTCTGTGAGCGCCTTGTTGGCCTCGGCGAACCTCCCCTCCTCGAACGGCTCGCGGACGAACGCGCGGACCACGCGGATGCCCATGATCTGCTCGCGCAGCACGCCGTTGATTCCGTCGACCCGCTTCTGCATGCCCCGGAACAGCGGCAGGAGCAGGTAGACGAGGTAGCCCACGATCGCGAACAGGACCGGCACCGAGACCCAGACGAGCCACGAGAGCCCGAGGTCCTCGCGGAGGGCCATGATGATCCCGCCGACGCACATGATGGGTGCGGACACCATGAAGTTCAGGCCCATGAGCAGCAGCATCTGCACCTGCTGGACATCGTTGGTACCGCGCGTGATGAGGGTCGGCGCGCCGAAGGACTGGACCTCCTGCGCTGAGAAGGACGTGACCTTGCGGAAGACCCCCTGCCGCAGGTCGCGTCCGAACGCCATCGCGGTCTTCGCTCCGAAGTAGACAGCGGCGACTGCGGTGGCGACCTGGACCAGCGCGATCCCGAGCATGATGGTGCCCTGGCCCCAGATGTAGCCGGTATCGCCCTTCGCGACGCCCTGGTCGATGATCTGGGCGTTGAGACTGGGCAGGTAGAGCGTCGCGATGGTGGTCGCGAGCTGGAAGACGACCACGGCGAGGATCCATGGCCAGTAGCGTGCGCTGTAGCGCCGGATGAGCGTGAGGAGCATTGAAGTCCTTCGAGTTCTGGGCCCCACGGTGTGCGGATGGGGCGTGTCCAGCGTAGTTCGCCCAACGGGCCGGGTGCATCAGTCTTGAGGACTAAACGGGCAGCCTGCGGACAGGGACTGTCCGCAGGCTGCCCGGGCTTCCAGCTGCCCAGAGGCCGCCAGTGAAGCTGCTCAGTTGGCGGTGTGCCGCCCCCGCGTTGCGAGGTACAGCGCCGCCTCCTTCTGGAGCGCCCGCTCGGCGGCGAGCTCTCCCTGGATCTCGGCGAGCGTCGCGGCCGTCTGGCCCTGCTCGGCCGCGAGCCGCTGCTGCGCGTCGAGCTGGTCCGCGATCCGCGACATCAGCTGGGCGAGCTGCGCCTGCTGGCGCCCCAGGAGCCGCTGGGTCTCCTGGATCGCTGCGAGGGTCTGCCCCTCGGCCCGGGCCGGGTGCTCCCCCGATGCCGGCTCTGACTCCGCGAGCAGGAGCCTGAGCTCGCTGTCCAGCTCGGCATCCGGCTCGCCCCCAGCGAGCACCTCGCGGATTGCGGCCCTGCGCATGGCGGGCGACGGCGCGCCGGTCGCCTGGGGCGAGCCCGCATGCGGTGAGGTGGTCGCCACAGGCGAGGACCCGGCGTCGTGCACGAACACGGTGCCGTGCGGAGTATCGGCCGCGTCGGCGACGGCTGGCGCGACGGCAGGCGCGGACGCCGCGAGGACCTCGGCAGCCGAGGTGACGGCGGGAACCGTGCCCGTCGGGGGCTTGACGATGTCCACAGTGCGGCGCAGGGGGATCTCCTTGATGAAGAGGACCGCGAGGAGGGCCACGACCCCGATAACCGCGGCGATGAGGAACACGCGGGCCGTCGCGTCGCCGAACGCACCGCGGACGATGTCGGCGATCGGGCCAGGCATGTCCTTGAGGTCCATGCTGCCGCCGGCGGAGCCGCCGGCCGTCTTGATGCCGCGGTCGGCGAGGCCCTGGACCACGAGGTCGCCCGAGCGGTTGCTCAGGACGGCGCCGAGCACCGAGACGCCGACCGCGCCGAAGACCGAGCGGAAGAACGCGACCGTGGAGCTCGCGGTGCCGATGTCCGAGGACCTGACCGTGTTCTGGACACCCAGGACGAGGTTCTGCATGGTCATGCCGAGGCCCAGACCGAGGACGGACGTGTAGACGCCCGTGAGCCAGAGCTCCGTGGTGTGGTCGATCGTGCCGAGCATTCCCAGACCGGCAATCATCATGATCGAGCCGAGGACGAGGAATCGCTTCCACCGGCCCGTGCGGGTGATGAGCTGGCCCGAGACGACGGACCCGAGGAAGTTGCCCGCAATCATCGGAAGCGTCAGCAGGCCGGCCTCGGTGGGCGTGGCGCCGCGGGCCACCTGGAAATACTGGCCGAGGAACGAGGATGAGGCGAACATCGCCACACCGACGGCCGCAGACGCAACGATGCTGAGCGCCGTCGTGCGGTTGGCCACGATCTTGAGCGGGATGATCGGCATGGCCACGCGGCTCTCGACGATCACGAGCAGGATGAGCCCGAGGACCGAGCCCCCGACCATCGCGGCCGTCTGCCAGCTCCACCAGTCGTAGTAGTCGGCCTTGCCAGCGAACGAGACCCAGACCAGGAGCGTGCTGACCGAGGCAGTGAGGAGGACGGCGCCGAGCCAGTCGATCTTCGCCGGGCGCTTGACGTGCTGGATCTTGAGCGTGATCTGGATCAGGATGAGCGCGACCACGGCAAGGGGCACGCACACGAAGAACGTCCAGCGCCATCCGAGGGGCGAGTCGACGATGAAGCCGCCGAGGAGCGGGCCGCCGGCCGTCCCGACCGCCATGACGGCGCCCATGTATCCGTTGTACTTGCCTCGATCGCGCGGCGGGATCATCGTGCCGATGATGGCCATGGCCATAGCGGTCAGACCGCCGAGGCCGACGCCCTGGATGACGCGGGCGGAGATGAGCCATGGGATGTTCTGGGCGAAGCCGGCCAGAACGGAGCCGGCGACGAACACGACGATGTTCAGCTGTGTGAGGAGCTTCTTGTCGAAGAGGTCCGCGAGCTTGCCCCAGATCGGGGTGGTCACGGCATTCGCGAGCAGCGCGGCCGTGATGACCCAAGCGAAGTCGGTCTGGGTGCCCTTGAGGTCCGCCATGATGGTCGGGAGGGCGTTGGCGACGATGGTCGAGGACAGGATTGCGGTGAAGAACGCTGCGAGCAAGCCCGTGAGGGCCTCGAGGATCTGCTTGTGGCTCATCTGCGGAGCCGCGGCCTCAACGGGCTGCAAGGGCTTCCTCCTTCGTAGTGGTCTGTGTGGTCTGGGGTGCCGAAGGGGCGGGGCGCATGCGGTGCGAGCCGGCATGGAGTGCCTCGGAGAGCTGGCCGACCGCCGTCACTGCCGCGGCAGCCTGGTCCTCGTCCCAGCCGGCGAGGTAGCCCTGGAGCCGCGCGATGCGGTGCTCCTCGACGTCCTCGAGCTGTGCGCTGCCCGCCTCTGTGAGGGCCACCAGCTGGGCCCTGCGGTCCTCGGGATCACGACGCCGCTCGACCAGGCCGAGGCCTTCGAGCTCGGCGAGGTGCCTGCTGAGCACGGGCGCGCTCACGCCGAGCTTGCCCGCGAGGTCCACGGCACGTCCGCCGTACTCGGCGATCATGCGCAGGACGCCCTGCGACGCGACACCGAGGTCGCCGTGCTTGAGCTCGGTGCTCGACAGGCACCGGATCACCCGCTGCAGGTCGAAGACGCGGTGGATGAGCTCCCGTGCGGTGTCGGGATCGACAGGCATGGCCCCTCCTAAGATTGATTGCTTACCGCAACTATACACCGAATGGTTGCTTGTGCAAACTAATTCGATAGGTGACCTTAGTAACACCGGTGAGCGGGCGCCGTCGTGCCTTAACCACGTCTGGGGGTCACGTTCTGAAGGTCACGTGATGTGCGTGACCCCCAGAAGGTGACCCCCAGGAGGTGACTCCCAGACGGGAGGCGGGCTTGCGCTAGGACTCCAGGTGCGTCGGAGCGAACATCTTGAGCAGCGTCTCGACCACGACGACGTTCGGCCCGTCTGCGGCGAAGCCCTCCTCGAGCGCCTCACGCACGTGCTCTGGCGCCACGCGCTTCGCGGGGACTCCGAAGGACTCGGCGAGCGCCACGAAGTCCGGCCGGGCGAGCTCCGTCGCGGTGGCCTTTCCGAAGGCCCCGACCATGTACTCGCGCAGGATCCCGTAGCCTCCGTCGTCCACGATGAGCCATGTGACCGGGACGTTGTGCTGCTTGGCCGTCGCGAGCTCGGAGATCGAGTACATCGCCGAGCCGTCGCCGGACACCGCGAGGACGCGCGCGGGCTTCCCCGTCGTCGCGAGCCCCACGGCACCGCCGATCGCCGCGGGGAAGCCGAAGCCGAGCCCGCCCGCACCCTGCGCCGAGTGGAACTGGCCCTGCCGGGCGTCCCAGCAGCTCCACGCCCAGTACGCGGAGATGGTCATGTCCCAGAACGTCTGCATCTCGTCCGGCACCGCGGCGCGGATGTCGGCCATGAACTGCAGTTCCTTGGCGAGGTCCTGCGACTCGAGCCTCGCGCGGACCTTCGCGAGCGATTCGGCGACGAGAGCCTCGGGCGACTTGCCGTGCCAGTCCGGCACGGGCCGCTGGCCGTTGTTCGACGGCGTCGTGCCGAGTGCCGAGTTGAGGGCGGCAAGCGCCTGCCCAGCATCGGCGCGGATGCCCAGGCCCGGGCGGTTGGACTCGAGGACGCGCGGCTCGGCGTCGATCTGGATGATCCGGCCGCGCGGTTCGAAGGTGAAGTAGTTCGAGGTGACCTCGCCGAGCGAGGAGCCGACGACCACGAGCACGTCGGCATCCTCGAGCACATCGGTCATGTACCGGTCCTCGATCCAGGACTGGAGCGAGAGCGGGTGCTCCCACGGGAACGCGCCGTTGCCGCCGGGCGTGCAGATCACCGGCGCGCGCAGCTGCTCCGCGAGGTCGAGGAGCGCCTTCTCGGCGTGCCCGCGCCGCGTCCCGCCCCCGGCGATGATCGCCGGGCGCTTCGCCTCACGCAGCCACTTGACCGCCTCGCGCACGAGCTCGACGCGCGGCGGGTTGTCCGCGGCCTCGGCGAGCGCGTCCTCGACCGGCGGGACCAGGATGGGATCGAGCAGCACGTTCTGCGGAATCTCGACCCACACCGGCCCCTGGGGCGAGGAGATCGCGTCGGTCCACGCGTCCTGGATCGCGCTCGGGATGCCCGAGGCGTGCTGGATGAGCCGCTGGCTCTTCGTGACGTTCGCGGCCGAGGCCTTCTGGTCGTCGAGCTGGTGCAGCATTCCCTTGCGGCGGGCGCCAAGTCCATCGAGCGGAATCTGGCTCGCGATCACGACCATCGGCACGCCGGTCGCGTAGGCCTCCTGAAGGCCCGCGAGCGAGGTGAGCGCGCCGGGGCCGGTCGAGAGGAACAGGACGCCGACCTCGCCCGTGGCGCGCGAGTAGCCGTCCGCCGCGAACGCCGAGTTGTTCTCGACGCGGCTCGAGACGAAGTGCAGGTGGCCGCGCCCCATGGCATCGAACAGGCCGAGCGCGTGCTGGCCCGGGATGCCGAACACGGTCTTCGCGCCGAGCGCCTCGAGGGTCTCCACCACGAGGTCCCCGCCGTTGCGCAGGGGTGCCTCCACGTGGACGTCGTCATGCACGACGGCGGACTGGTCGCCCGCCGCTCCCGCGTCACCCTGGTTTCGGCTGCGCTCAACGACCGTTGCGCGCGCCTGGGCGTCCCCCGCCCACGGCGACTCGACCGGGCTCACTGGGCACCCGCCGTCGTGCCCTGTGCAGCGGCACCGGAGCTGGCCCTGCGGTCGACTGCACTGTTCGCCTTCGGCAGCTCGCTCATGAGCGTCACGAGGTCGTAGGCGACGTGGCTCGCGGCGACGCCGGTGAGCTCAGCGTGGTCGTAGGCCGGGGCGACCTCGACGACGTCGGCTCCGACGACGTTGAGCCCGCGCAGGCCGCGCAGGATCTCGAGGAGCTCGCGGCTCGTGATGCCGCCGGCCTCGGGCGTGCCTGTGCCGGGGGCGTGGGCCGGGTCGAGGACGTCGATGTCCACCGAGACGTAGAGGGGACGGCCGCCGATGCGCTCGCGCAGCTTGGCGACGACCTCGCGCACGCCCTTGTAGTAGACGTCGGAGGAGGTCACGATGCCGAAGCCGAAGCGGCGGTCGTCCTCGAGGTCGCGCTTGCCGTACAGCGGTCCGCGGGTGCCGACGTGGGAGATCGCGTCGGTGTCGAGGATGCCCTCCTCGACGGCGCGGCGGAACGGGGTGCCGTGCGTGTACTCGGCGCCGAAGTAGGTGTCCCACGTGTCGAGGTGGGCGTCGAAGTGCAGGAGTGCCACGGGCTCGCCGGCGCGCTCGGACGCGGCGCGCAGCAGCGGCAGGGCGATCGTGTGGTCACCGCCGATCGTGAGGAGGCGCGCGCCGTCGGCCGTGAGGTCCAGGGCGTTCTGCTGGATCGTCTCGATGGCCTCGTGGATGTTGAAGGGGTTGACGGCCATGTCCCCTGCGTCGGCGACCTGCGCGTTCGCGAACGGCGAGGCGTCCAGCGCGGGGTTGTACGGGCGCAGGAGGCGGCTCGCCTCGCGGACATGGTTCGCGCCGAAGCGCGCGCCCGGGCGGTAGGACACGCCGGCGTCGAACGGGACGCCGACGATCGCGATGTCCGTCTGTCCCACCTGGTCCAGCCGGGGCAGGCGGGCGAACGTCGCCGCTCCGGCGAAGCGCGGGACGCGGGACGAATCGATGGGACCGAGGTTGCCGTTCTCCTCGATGCGCAGCTCTTCCAAGGGCACCTCCATTGATGCAGTGTGGCTGTGATCCACACTACAGGAAAAGTTGCCTCATATGCACCCCTTGTTTACGCGGACACTATCCCGCCGTGAGACTCAGGATCGCAGACCTCACCTGCTGCCCCTCCTTCGAGGCCCACCACGCCTTGGCATTTTCCACGCTCCCGCACCTGTTGAGGTCCTCGCCGCCAAGCCAGACATTGAGGAAGTATGGGGGTTGCACGGCGCCCGGCCCGACGGGCACAGGGCCCCCCGGGGGAAGGCCCCCGGCAACGCCGGCCCCGTCCGATGGCACCTGCGAAGAGATCCGCAGCCAGCAGACAGTGCCGGGCCCGCCGGCCGGTTGGGGCACCTCGGCGAAGTACGCGTACTGGTACCCCGCGAAGCCGCCCGCAGCGAGACCGGGGAGCGCGCCCGATTCGATGACCGTGCGCTGCACGGGCCACCCGACGTCATAGGCCCCGGAATTGATCTGCACCGTGACGACGGGCTTCCCCAATGCATCCTTGAACGCGGCGGACTCTCCATTGCCGCCCATGCCGGCGTAGGTCTTCGCGTCAACGGTCCAGCTCGCCGGATATCGCAGGCTCAGCTTCTGAGTGGTGAAGGAGAACGTCGCCAGGTTCTCGGTGGGAGTCGGGGTCGGCGTCGGGGTCGGCATGGGCGTCGCGCTCGCTGTGGCGGACGACGGCGGCGCAGTGCCCTGCTTCGTCGTCTGCGGTGAGGCTTGAGGCGCCCCGCAGGCGGCCAACGCCGCCGCGAGCGCGAGCGCTGCGGCGGCCTTGAAGGAGGAATGGCGTCGAGTCATGGCCGGTCCTCTCACCTGACGCATGGTGCCTGCCTACATTGTCGGCCCCGAGCGATCAGCAGGGTAGAAGCTACGCCATGGCCAACGAACCCGGGCGCCTGTCACGGAACCCGGATAGCAGGAGCGCACGCGCCGTCGTGGGTCACACCGGCGCTAAGGTTCCATAAAGAGCGGTTCCCGCCGGTTCGCCGTGGCCTACGCTCCAAGCTGCAGCACCCCCATATTCCGAGAGATCAGCAGGAGCCATGTCCACTCTCATGCGGCCACCGGCCGAACCGTCACCGCGCCGCAGGAATCGCAGATCCAGCTTCAGGCAGTGGCTCCTCGAGGGAATGCCGGAATCCGCAGGCAAGCGGCAGGGCCCCCACGGCGTCCCGCACGAGGACCACAAGCCCTCCTCATGGTGGCGGGTGATGTGCCTCACTGGCGTCGACTACTTCTCAACGCTCGGCTACCAGCCGGCTATCGCCGCGCTCGCCGCCGGACTTCTCGCGCCGCTGGCCACGATCATCCTCGTGGTCGTGACGCTGGCTGGCGCTCTCCCGGTATACCGGCGCGTGGCCCGCGAGAGCCACCGCGGCGAGGGGTCCATCGCGATGCTCGAGCGACTCATGCCGCGTTGGACGGGCAAGCTGTTCGTTCTCGCGCTCCTCGGCTTCGCCGCAACCGACTTCATGATCACCATGACGCTCTCCGCGGCCGACGCGAGCGCGCACCTCATCGAGAACCCCTTCGCGCCCGCGGCGCTGCACGGGCAGCAGATCACCATCACGCTTGTGCTCATCGCGGCCCTCGGGATCGTGTTCCTGCGCGGGTTCAAGGAGGCCATCAACGTCGCCGTCGTGCTCGTGGGCATCTACCTCGCGCTCAACGCGGTGGTCGTCGGGACTGCCGTGGTGCGCGTTCTGACCGAAGGGGCCATGGTCACCGACTGGTGGGGGGCGCTCACCACCCAGCACAGCAACCCGCTGATCATGGTGGGGATCGCCCTCATCGTGTTCCCGAAGCTCGCCCTCGGCCTCTCGGGCTTCGAGACCGGCGTCGCCGTCATGCCCCAGGTCAAGGGAGACCCGAGCGACACCGAGGAGAACCCCACGGGCCGTATCCGCGGAACGCACCACCTGCTGACCACGGCCGCCCTCATCATGTCCGCGTTCCTGATCACCTCGAGCTTCGCGACGACAATTCTGATCCCCGCCGCGGAGTTCGAGGACGGAGGAAAGGCCAACGGGCGCGCGCTCGCATACCTCGCGCATCAGTTCTTCGGCGACGGGTTCGGGACCGTTTATGACGTCTCGACGATCGCGATCCTGTGGTTCGCGGGAGCATCCGCCATGGCCGGACTGCTCAACCTCGTGCCCCGATACCTTCCGCGTTACGGTATGGCTCCGACGTGGGCGCGCGCCGTCCGGCCCCTCGTTCTCGTCTTCACGGCGATCGGCTTCCTCATCACATGGATCTTCGAGGCGAGCGTCGATGCGCAGGGCGGAGCGTATGCGACCGGCGTCCTCGTGCTCATGACGTCCGCCGCAGTGGCCGTGACGCTGTCCGCGCGGCACAAGAAGCAGAAGGCCCAGATGTGGGCGTTCGGCATAGTGAGCGCCGTGTTCGTCTACACCACGGTCGCCAACGTCGTGGAGCGCCCGGACGGCATCCGCATCGCGGCGCTGTTCATCGTGGGGATCCTCGTCGTCTCGTTTGCCTCCCGCGTCGGGCGCTCGTTCGAGCTGCGCGCCACCCATGTGCGCCTCGACGAGCAGGCGCTCGAATTCCTCGCGGACACGGACCAAGGCCCCATCCGACTCATCGCCCACGAACCGAAGCGGCTTGACTCAGACCGGTACCGGTCGAAGCTCGAACACGCCCGCGCGGCCAACCACCTGCCCGAGGACGCGGACATCCTGTTCATCGAGGTCGTCGTGGACGACTCCTCCGAATTCGAGCAGGAGCTCGACATCCATGGCGTCAAGCGCCACGGCTTCAAGGTCCTCGAGGTGCACTCCAGCAACGTGCCCAACACCCTCGCCGCGATCCTCCTGCACCTGCGCAACGTCACGGGACTCATGCCGCACATCTACTTCCGCTGGACCGAGGGGAACCCGGTGGCGAACCTCACCAAGTTCCTGTTCTTCGGCGAGGGCGAGATTGCGCCTGTGACTCGCGAGGTGCTGCGCGAGGCCGAGCCGGACATCACCGAGCGCCCGTGGGTGCACGTGGGCTAACACGCCTCTGGCGTCCTCCCCGCACGTTCCCGCCCGGTTGCCGACGCCGCTGGCAACCTACTCGCGCCCCTCATCGAAGGGGCCACAGAGAAAGGCCAATGCCATGAAGGCCTTCTACAACCTCTGGTACCGCCACGGAACGCCGCCCTGGGTGGGCCCAGCCAGAAGCGAACTCGTCCGGCTTGTCGAATCGGGCCGCGTCCCGCCCGGTCGCTCCCTCGACCTCGGCTGCGGCGAAGGGGACAACTCGATATTCCTCGCCCAACACGGCTTCGATGCAACAGCTATCGACTTCGCGCCGGCAGCCCTCGTGAAGGCGAGGGCCAAGGCGGAGGCCGCGGGCGTCGCGGTGCGCTTCGTGGAGGATGACCTCACGCGCATGAGCAACGTGGCTGGGGCATTCGACGTGCTCGTCGACTACGGCTCGTTCGACGATCTGAGCGTCCAAGACCGCGACTCATACATGCGGGCCGTTGTACCGCTGCTGCGCTCGGGCGGGCTGTTCCTGCTCTGGTGCTTCGAATGGGTTCCGTCACGGTGGGAGCGCGCGGCCGTCGCGGCGCTGCCGTTCGGGCAGATGGCGCTGCTCCCGGGCGAGGTAGAGCGCCGGTTCGGGGCTGAATTCGCGATCGAGCGAGTCGCAGGGGAGTCCGGACTGCGTGGGTGGCCGCACGGCTGGGCGGCGTATCTGATGACGCGGAAGTAGGGACCGCGTGACGCGTGCCCCACCGGGCGGGTCCGCGTGCAACACCGCATACGCGAGCGAGAAGCATCTGGAACGGGCGGGCGTCAGCGCGACGCGGCGGGCACGAGGATCCAGAGCACCGTGGCCGGCTCGTCCGTGGGGTTGATCCACGTGTGCGGCTCGCGGCCGGGAAAGCTGAGGGTGTCCCCGGCGTTCAGGGTGTACTGCTCGTTCGTCATGATGAGGGTGAGCGTGCCACGCACTACGTGGAGCACGTCCACGTCGCAGTCCACGGCGTACAGCTCGGACTCTCCCCTGCCGTGCGGCGCGATGTCCGCCTGGAGCACCTGCAACCGGCGCTCGGATCTGGCCGTGAGAAGCTTCTCCACGATGCCTTCGCCGCCGAGCGAGATCCGGGGTGCTTCCGCGGCCCGCGTGAGCGAGGTCTCCGGGACGGCGAACAAGTCGCCGATGGCGATCGAGAGCACTTGGCACAGGGTCACGAGCGAGGCCACGGACGGGGAGGTCAGGTCGCGCTCAACCCGTGAGAGGAAGCCCTTGGTCAGTCCGGTCGCGTCGGCCACCTGCTCGATGGTCATGCGCTGGGACTGGCGTGCAGCGCGGATGCGGGAACCGATCGCGACCGGCGCGTTGGTGGGCTCGACGGGGAGTGCTTTCATCGGTGCTCTTTCTGGGCGAATGCCGTGACGGCGGTCGCAACGGACTGTTAGACGAATCACCCATAGCCTATCGGACAACACCTGTTGCCCAACAGGAATCCGCACCTGTTACTGAGGATTTCCGCGCGGGCGGGAGCCACGGTTGGCGCGGCGCATCGAGGATCCCGCACCCGTTTCGGTCGCCTAGCCTCCCCCGACGAGCGCACGATGGCGGCCCGGCCGACCTACTGGGCAAGAGCGACCAGAAGGAGCTTGAATTCAGGCTCGCCTAACTCCCAGACGGCGGTTGACCGCGCGAATTCGGAGGCCGAAAAGGTCTACAGTAGCCGAGGCAATGGGGCCACTCAGTACCCTCAGTTCCACAGGAGCCTCCATGCAGAAGACGCTGCCTACGCCCTCGGGCCGCCGTCCCGAGCCGACCTCCGCCGACCTCCGCCGCTGGCGCCAGTACCTCGCCGATGAGAAGGCCGAGGCTGCGATCTACCGCGCGCTCGCCTCGCGCCGCGATGGCGAGGAACGCGACATCCTGCTCGGCCTCGCCGAGGCAGAGCGCCGCCATGAGGCGCACTGGACGACTCTCCTCGGCGACAGAATCGGCCGTCCGCGCGCGGCGTCGCTGCGCAGCCAGCTGCTCGGATTCCTCGCCCGGCACTTCGGCAGCGTGTTTGTGCTCGCGATGGCCCAGCGCGCCGAAAGCCGCTCCCCGTATGCTTCCGACCCCTACGCGACGCCAGCCATGGCCGCAGACGAGCGCATCCATGAGGAAGTGGTGCGAGGCCTCGCCGTCCGCGGCCGGACCCGGCTGTCCGGGATGTTCCGTGCCGCCGTTTTCGGGGCCAACGACGGGCTCGTGAGCAACCTGTCGCTCGTGGCGGGCATGGCCGCATCCGGCGTGGCGAGCCACGTGGTCCTGCTCTCTGGCGTCGCCGGGCTCCTGGCCGGCGCGCTCTCGATGGGTGCCGGCGAGTTCATCTCGGTGCGGTCACAGCGCGAGCTGCTCTCGGCGTCGCGCCCCACGCAGATCACCCTCACGGCCGCGCCGGATCTGGACCTCACCGCGAATGAGCTGGTACTCGTGTACAAAGCACGCGGCATGAGCCAGACAGCCGCCGAGCACCGCGCGGCCGAGCGCCTCGGCGACTTCTCCTGCGACTGCGATCCCAGCCTGTCCCTGCACCCCGAGAAGGAGGAGCCCGAGGACGAGCACGAGGCGATCGGGTCCGCGTGGGGCGCCGCGAGCGCGAGCTTCTGCTTCTTCGCCTCAGGTGCAATCGTGCCGATCATTCCATTCCTGTTCGGGATGGTCGGGGTCCCGGCGCTCCTCGTGGCCGGTGCGCTCGTGGGCATCGCGCTGCTCGGAACAGGCGCTGTCGTGGGTCTGCTCGCGGGCGCCTCGCCGCTCACCCGGGCGCTGCGGCAGCTCGCGATCGGCTTCGGCGCAGCTGCCGTGACGTACCTGCTCGGGTTCGTCTTCGGCGTCTCGATGGGCTGACGACACCCCATGCACGGCTGACCCCGCACCGCGGACAGCTGACCCCGCAACGGCGAGAGGTGACCCTGCATCCTGACGACCGGATGCGGGGTCACCTCTCGCCGTTGCGGAGTCGCGTCTCAACCATGCGGAGTCACGTCTCAGGCTATTGTCGCGATCACCGCACCCTCGGCAACCTCCGCCTCCTCAGCCACCGAACGCGTCACGGTACCGGCAACGGGGGCGGTGACCTCGGCGTCGACCTTCTCGACGGCAACGTCGGCGAGGACCTGACCCGCGGCGACCTGTTCGCCGTCCTCGACGTACCAGGTCGCAAGGACCCCGGACGAATCTCCTGCGTCGGTCATCTTGGGGAAGCGGACCTCCGTGCTCATCCGGCCACCGCCGCGCGGACCGCGGCCTCGATGCGGGCGGGGGTCGGAAGCACGGCATACTCGAGATCGCGCGCGTACGGGATCGGCACATCTGGCACGCAGACCCGCGAGAACGCGGCACCACGGCTCGCGGCGTTCTCGGCGAGAGTCGCCGCAATCTCGCCCGAGAGCCCGAACGACTGGTAGTCCTCATCCACCACGATTACCCGGCCGGTCTTCGCGGCCGTCGCCACGATGGCCTCGCGGTCGAGCGGCACCACCGAGCGCAGGTCGAGCACCTCGACGCTGATCCCCTCCCCCTCGAGCTTCTCCGCGACGTCGAGGCTGTGGTGCACGGACAGGGACAGCGTGACGATGCTGACGTCCGTGCCCTCGCGCGCAACCCGCGCCTTGCCGATCGGCACGATGTAGTCCTGCTCGGGGACGGCACCGATGCTCCGCTTGTTCTTCGCCATCCACGGCAGGCCCATGACGCCCTTGTGGAACATGTACACCACGGGGTCGTCGGACTGGATCGCGGCGGTCATGAGCCCCTTGGCGTCGTACGGCGTGGACGGGACCACGACCTTCATCCCCGGCAGGTGCGCGAACGTCCCCCACAGCGACTGCGAGTGCTGCGCCCCGTCCGAATAGCCGCCGCCGGTGGCCGTCATGAGGACCATGGGCACGCGGACGTTGCCGCCGGACTCATAGTGGATCTTGGCCATGTGGTTGTAGATCTGGTCCATGCACACGCCGAAGAAGTCGACGAACATGAGCTCCACGATCGGCCGCATCCCCTCCACGGCCGCCCCGATGCCGAGGCCGATGAACGCCGTCTCCGAGATGGGCGTGTCGATGACCCGCTGTGGGCCGAACCTGTCGAGCAGCCCGGTTGTCGAGGAGAAGATGCCGCCATACGCCCCGACGTCCTCGCCCATGACGAACACCTCGGGGTTGGCCTCCATCTGGGACCCGATCGCCTCCTGAAGGGCCTTGGCCGTGTTGAGACGGCGCGTGCCCGCTTCGGGTTCGACGGGGAGGACGGGCGACGGCGCGTGCGCGCCCGCCGCTGCCGGATTCTGTGCCGTGACGCTCATGTCAGGCTCCTTCCACGAATACGTACCGGAGGGCTTCCTCTGGTTTCGGTGTGGGTGAGGACTTCGCGAACGCGAGCGCATCCTCAACCTTCTGTACCGCCTCGGCGCGGTACCCGTCGACCGCGGAGGCGTCCAGCGCGCCGTCGTCCGTCAATGCCTTGATGTAGGCCGGGATGGGATCGTGTTCTGGGACCTCGGCGAGCTCGGGCCGGTAGCCCTGGGCGTCGCCCTCGAAGTGGCCCCAGAGGCGCAGCGTGTGCACCTCGAGGAGGGTGGGGCCCTGGCCCGAGCGGGCCCGCGCAACGGCCTCGCCAGCCGCGGCGTGGATCGCCTCGACGTCGTTGCCCTCGACGCGCACCCCGGGCATCCCGTAGCCGGCGGCGCGGTCGGCGTTGCTCGCCACGGATGTGGACGCCTTGCGGGGAACGGAGATGCCCCAGTCGTTGTCCTCGACCACGAACACGACCGGGAGCTTCCACAGGGCCGCGAGGTTCAACGACTCGTGGAACCCGCCTTGGTTCGCTGCGCCCTCGCCTGTCACGGCCACGGCCACGCGGTCCGTGCCGCGGCGCTGGAACGCGAACGCCTGCCCCAGCGCGGGCGGGTACCCTTCGGCGATGATGCCGGAGCATGAGAAGTGCGTGTCCGGGTCGAAGAGGTGCATGTGCCCGCCGCGGCCCCGGCCGAGCCCCGTCTCGCGGCCGTAGATCTCCGCCGCGAGCCGGTTCAGGTCCATGCCGTGGGCGATCGCGAGGTGGTGCGGGCGGTGGGTGGCGGTGACGGCGTCGTTCGCCGTGAGGTGCGCGCAGATCCCCGCGGCCACGGGCTCCTGCCCCGCGGAGAGGTGCATCTCCCCTGGAATGAGGCCCGCGCCGATGTCCCAGGCGGGCTTCTTGTCTGCGTGGTAATCCCGCAGGATCGCCTCCTCGAAGGCCCTGATCAGGATCATGGTCCGGAGCAGTTCGACCCGCTCCGCGGCCGCAAGCCCCGTGGGGGCGGCGGCATGCTGGATTGTCATTGGTTCCTCCATCACGCTCGGCCGCGGCGTCGCTACCGCGGCTGCCGATGCCTTGAGCGTAGGAGGGTCCCCGCAGTGCCGGTACGGGAGGTATTTCAGATGGTGAACTCTGCCCCGATGGTCAGGGACAGGCGCCCGGCCGCGGCACCGAGCTCGCGGGCGATAGTCTCCGCAGACGCCCGTGAGCCGATTGGGAGCGAGACGGCCAGCGACCCGACGAACCCCTGCGCGGCTACGGGCACGGCGACGCAGCGGTAGCCGAGTGCATACTCCTGGTCGTCCAGCGAAAGCCCCGGGGTAAGCCCGGCCCGGCGCGCGAGCTCGCCGCTCGTGCGCACCGTGTAGGGGGTGAGCGAGACGAGCGGATGCCGCTCCAGATAGTCCGTCCGGGCTTCCGCCGGGAGGGAGGCAAGGATCTGCTTGCCGAACGCCGTGGCGTGCGCGCTCTCCTGGACGCCTACCCACAGGTCAACCCGCGGGGTCGTCGGGCCGTCAACGATGTCCACGATCTCGATCTCGCCGTCGTCATACCGGCTCAGGTAGGACGCCGCGTGCAGGTGGTCCCTCAGGCCGGCGAGGGCGCCCCGCGCGCGGGCGAGCAGGGCGCCCGGGCTCGCGGCCACCTGGCTCGGGTGGGCGGGGCCGAGCACAAACCCATCCGGCTCCTGCGCTAGGTACCCCTCGTGGACCAGAGTCCGCAGGAGGTTGTACGTGGTCCCGAGGCTCAGACCTGCGACCCGCGCAAGCTGTTTGGCCGGCACCGGCCGTGATGAGCTCGCGATTGCGTCCACGAGCTCCAGCGCTCGGCTCACCGACGCAATGAGAGTTGGGGCTTCAGCCGGCTTCATCGTCGCCACTCCGGAGAAGGTGGTGTGGATCACATCACCTCAAGTCTACCCGGCGGCGATCTCCCGCGCCGCACCGATGATCGCGTCGACGCGCCGCGGGCGGCGGAGCCCCGGCGGGACCGCCGCGACCACCGAGTTGGACGGCAGCGGATCCGATATCGGCACGAGGACCACGCCAGCGGTCCGGAAGTTCTCATCCATGCCCTCCCAGACATTGGTCACCGAGTACGCCCGGCCGCTCGCGACAATCCCGCGGATGTTCTCCGCGACGACGCTCCTCCAGCGCACCCGCGGTTCCACACCGACCGCCTGGAACATCGAGGTGACGCGCTCCGCACTGGGCGGGACGTCGAACAGCACCGCGTCCTCCTCGGCGAGGTCGGCGAACCGGAGTGAGGGCCTCGTTGCGAGGGGGTGGCCATTCGCGAGCATGATGTGGGGCCGCGACTCGGCGATCGTCACGAGGTCGACGCCGGGGACTGCCTGGAGCGAGTAGACGAACGCGGCGTCGAGCTCGCCGTCCGCGACCGAGCGCTGGAGTTCCTCGGCCGCGCCTTCGACGAACTCGAGCTCGATCTCGGGCCACCTC
Organism: Sinomonas sp. P10A9; assembly: GCF_041022165.1. Classification (GTDB taxonomy): domain Bacteria; phylum Actinomycetota; class Actinomycetes; order Actinomycetales; family Micrococcaceae; genus Sinomonas; species Sinomonas puerhi. Next base: position 1,097,698 of record NZ_CP163302.1, on the reverse strand, counting down.
GCCGCAGTCTCGGCAAGAAGCCTCGGCATGAGCCGGGGACTGATCGCAATCATGCACCCGAGGCTGACGCGCCCGCGGAGCTCCTCCCAGCCTCCCCGCACGCTGCCCGGGATCTCGGCAACCTCGCCGAGGATGCGCCGGGCCCTGCCGCCGAGGGCCGTTCCCGCTGCGGTAGGGACCAGCCGTTTGGACCGAGATCTCACGAAGAGGTCGACGCCGAGCGCCTTCTCGAGCTGGGCGATCGCCATCGATGCCGCGGCCTGCGAGATGCGGCTGCGCTTCGCGGCCTCGGTGACCGAGCCTGCGTCGAGCACCGCGACGAAGTATTCGAGCTGGCGGAGGGTGAACTCCGAAGACATAAGCACTCCTGATAAGAGACCTTCGATTGATTGATTATACAAATCATGTGGCGGACACCACACTGGGACGCAGACCCCCGATCAACCAAGGAGCTCCCGCATGGCCCTCACCCTCGAACCCCACGTCGTCACCCTCGGCACGGCAGGCGGCCCGCGCTGGTGGTCGGCTCCCGACTCAGGTGAGCGGACCGGGATCGCGACCGCGGTCGTCGTCGGCAACGCGTTCTACCTCGTGGACCTCGGCCAGGGCGCCGGGCGCCGGATCGCGCAGGCGGGCCTCGACCTGAAGGACCTGCGCGCGCTGTTCATCACACACCTCCACTCGGACCACGTCTACGACCTCGCCGGGCTGGGCATCTTCGGCCTCTACGCGCTCCAGGACCGCGCGGGGACGGATCCCGTCCGGATCCTCGGCCCCGGCAACCGCGGCGAGCTGCCCCCGGTGTCCCCGCGCGCCGTCGTGCGCCCCGAGCCGCTCGCCCCGCAGAGCCCGACGCCGGGCACGCGCGAGATGTTCGAGACCCTCATGGCCGCGCACGCGACGGACCTCAACGACCGCATCCTCGACTCGCTCAAGCCGAGCCCGCTGGACGTGTTCCGCGCCGAGGACATCGAGATCCCCGCCGGGATCGGCTACCACCCCAACACGAACGCGACCCCCGAGATGGATCCGTTCGAGGTCTACCGGGACGAGCTCGTCACCGTCACCGCGATCCTGGTCGAGCACCCACCGGTGGCGCCGGCCTTCGCGTTCCGCTTCGACACAGCCGAGGGGTCTGTAACGATCTCCGGCGACACCTGCTTCACCCCCAACCTGATCACCCTCGCCCAGGGCACAGACCTGCTCCTGCACGAGGCGATCGACTTCGAGTGGGTCGAGTCCCTGTACGGGGACAAGACCGACGACGCGTCGCGCGCCGCGCGGGACCACCACTACAAGTCCCACACGAGCGTCCGGGAGGCGGCGAAGGCCGCCGAGGCCGCCGGCGCCGGCACCCTGGCGCTGCACCACCTCGTCCCCGGGCATGCCCCGGACATCGTCTGGACCGAGGCCGCCGAGCACTTCTCCGGCCCATTCGTGCTCCCCAGCGACCTCGACGTCATCCCCTTCGGCCGTCAGCGCTGACGGCCGCCCCCCTTGCGTCCATCATTGGAAGAGGATCCCAGCATGACCATTGAAACCAGACTGACCGCGCAGCCCGCCGCGCCGGCCGAGACACTCAACACGAAGGACATGCGCCGCATCCTGGCCTCGTCCTTCATCGGCAGCGCCATCGAGTACTACGACTTCATGCTCTACGCGACGGCGGCGTCCCTCGTGTTCAACAAGGTCTTCTTCGCGAACCTCGGGCCGGGCTTCGCGATCTTCGCCTCGTTCGTCACGCTCGCCATCGGCTATGTCGCGAGGCCGCTCGGCGGGCTCGTCTTCGGCCACTTCGGCGACATCCTGGGCCGGAAGAAGATGCTCGTCCTGTCCATGCTCATCATGGGCGCGGGCACGGTGGCGATAGGCCTTCTGCCCCCGACGGCGCAGATCGGCGTCGCCGCGCCGATCGCCCTCTCCGCGCTCCGGCTCGTCCAGGGCATCGCGGTGGGCGGCGAGTGGGGCGGTGCGGCGCTCATGGCGATCGAGCACGCTCCCGCGAAGCACCGCGGCTTCGCCGCAGCGTTCGCCAACGCGGGTGGCCCGGCTGGCGCGATCCTCGGCACCCTCGCCCTCTCGCTCTTCGCCGCCGTCTCGGGGAACCAGTTCCTCACGTGGGGTTGGCGCGTGCCGTTCCTCCTCTCGGCGCTCCTGATCCTCGTGGGCCTCGTCATCCGGCTGCAGGTGTCAGAGACCCCCGCCTTCAAGCGCCTCGAGGCCGAGGGCGAGAGGCGACGTGTGCCGATCCTCGACGTGCTGCGCAACAACAAGCGCGCGGTCCTCCTCGGCCTGACCGCGACCACCGCGTTCTACGTGTGCCAGTCCATGACCACGGTGTGGGGCGTCTCGGTCGCCATCGAATCCGGTGCGGACAAGAATGGCGTGCTCAACATCAAGGCCGCGGCTGCCGTGCTGACGCTCATCGTGACGTTCTGGTCTGCGCGCCTCTCGGACCGCTTCGGACGACGCCGCCTGCTCGCCGTGGGCACGCTCTCCGGCGTTGCGCTGGCGTTCCCGATCGTCTTCCTCATGACTAACGGCACTCTGTGGGGCTTCGCCATCGCGATTGTGCTCGGCAACGGCCTGGTCCAAGGTCTCCTGTACGGACCGATCGCCGCCTATGTGGCGGAGCAGTTCCCCACCCGCAATCGGTACACCGGGGCATCGCTGGCATACCAAGGTGCGTCGATGCTCGGGGCCGGGTTCACTCCGATGATCGTCGCCGGCCTCGCACTCCTGACGGGCGGCCTCTGGGTGATCGGCGGCTTCTGGATCGCGATCCTGTTCCTCGCGTTCGTGGCGGTGCGGGCCACACCGGAAGGCACGAAGCGCGACCTCGACTGACCGCTCATCGCAGGAATGTGACCCCGCATCCTTGAGAGGTGACCCCGCATCGGTCTTGATCGTTGCGGGGTCACCTTTCGCGGATGCGGAGCCACCTTCCTGGGATGCGGAGCCACCTTCCTGGGATGCGGGGTCACCCTTCGCGGTTGCGGACTCACCTCGCTGCGATGCGGCCTCAGGCCAGCGCGGCGACCGCTTCTTCGACCGAGTCGACGAGGCGGAGGCGGTCTGCCATGCCGCGGCCTTCCGCGAGGGTCCGCAGCAGCGGCCACGCCGGGAGCTCCTCAGTCCAGTGCCGCTCCCCCACGAGGACCATGGGCGTGATCGTCTCGCTCGTGCCGTAGTAGTTCTCACACGCATCCTGGAAGACCTCCTGCACCGTGCCCGCGGCACCGGGCAGGAACACGACGCCTCCCGTGCACTTCTCGAGCAGCACGGCCTCGCGCACCGAGTTCGCGAAGTACTTGGCGATGTGCGTCGCGAACAGGTTGGGCGGCTCATGGCCGTAGAACCACGTGGGGATGCCGAGGCTCGGCGTCCCGCCCGGGAACCGGCCCAGCACCGCGAGCGCGGCGCGCGCCCATGAGCTCACCGAGGGCCTGAAGCCGGGCACGACGGCGATCTCGTGGAGCGCCGCATCAAGGGCCGATTCCGGGAAGGCCGCCAAGTAGGCTCCGAGGTTCGCGGCCTCCATCGCGCCCGGCCCGCCACCCGTGGCGACCACATGCCCGGCCGCCGCGAGCCCGCGCCCGAGGTGCGCGGCGTCGTCGTACACCGAACTCCCCCGGAGTCCGGCGTGTCCGCCCATGACGCCCACGATCTTCCGCCCGGCGAACGGCCCCTGGAGCGCGTCCTGCAGCGCTTCGCCGATGTGGTGGTCGTGGAGGGCAGCGGAGATCGCAGACTCGACGCCGACGCGGCCCTGCTGCTGGGTCCAGGCGTAGATCCGCGCGTCCGGCGTCTCCTCGTAGGGCCGGTACTCGACTCCCGTGTACAGCTCGGGACCGGTGTAGAGCGCAGGGCGGTACGGATCGAACGGGAGGCCGGGCAGGACCGGGAAGACAAGTGCGCCCCTTGCCCGCAGGGACTGCTCCATCCCGGGCTGGAGCCGGCAGCCGAGGAACATGGCGCCCGCCGGGTCGAGGGCCTTGAGTGCACTCGAACGCTCCGTGAGGTCCACCGACTGCACCTGCCACCCGGCCATCGAGGCCGCGCCACCGGCCACGAGCGCATCGAAGTGCCCGAGGGACTCTACCTCGAGCGTGCGCGGCAGCGGGGCGGGGGTGGCGTTCATGGGGCCAGAGTATCCGGATCCTCCGGTGTCCCCCGGAGCGAATTCAGGGCCGATTCGGACTGCCTTAACCGAGATTTAACTATGAGTCCCGACCATGGTCCGGGTGACATCACCCTGCCAAGCCCACAGCGGCGACACCCCAGCCCTCCTCTCCCCGTCACGTCGGGGATTCCTCACGGCCGCGCTCACCGGCGCGGCGCTGACCCTCGCACCGATGACCTTCGCCACCGCGGACACCGGCACGAGCCGAACCAAGACACTCACCGGCCACCTCGACCCCGGAGCCGCTGACTTCGTATACCTCCCGGTCGAGATTCCGGCCGGGGTCAACAAGATCAGCGTCTCGTACTCCTACAACAAGCCCACGATCACACCGGGCCTCCTCGTGAACGCCTGCGACATCGGCATCTTCGACGAGAAGGGCACCGACCTCCAGGGCAAGGGCTTCCGCGGATGGTCCGGCGGCTTCCGCACAGAATTCTCCATCAGCGCCGCGGAAGCAACTCCCGGCTACCTCGCCGGGCCGATCGGCAAGGGCACGTGGAACGTCATCCTCGGCCCGTACCAGGTGTCCGAGCATGGCCTTGACTACACGGTGACCGTCACGCTCGATTTCGGCCCCGACGGCACGCCGTACCAGCCCGCGTACCCGCCGCAGGCGATCGCGGGTCGCGGCGCCGGGTGGTACCGCGGCGACGGCCACCTGCACACCGTCTACTCGGACGGAAGGCGGACCCCGCAGGAAGTCGCTGCCGGCGCCCGGGCCGCACACATGGACTTCATGATCTCCACGGACCACAACACGCCGGCGTCCCACGGCGTGTGGGGCCCCCTCGCGGGGGAAGACCTGCTCATCATGACCGGCGAAGAGGTCACAACCCGCAACGGCCACTACCTCGCGCTCGGCCTCAAGCCGGGCGAGTGGATCGACTGGCGCTACCGCGCGCGCGAGAAGGGCTTCGAGGAAGCTGCACAGCGGATCCACGCCTCCGGCGGGCTCGTGGTCCCGGCCCATCCGTACTGCCCCTACGTCGCGTGCCGCTGGAAGTTCGGCTACGACGACGCCGACGCCGTCGAGGTGTGGACCGGCCCGTGGACGGTCGACGACGAGTTCTCCGTCAACACGTGGGATTCCATGCTCGTCCATTCCGTACGGACTAATGGCCGTTGGCTGCCCGCGATGGGCAACAGCGATGCGCACAGCGTCCCGCAGGTCATCGGATGGCCGCACAATGTGGTCAACGCGTCCGCGCTCTCGCACGACGCGATCCTTGACGGCATCCGCAACGGGCGCTCATGGATCGCCGAGTCGGCAGGCATCTCACTCGAATTCGCCGTCAAGTCGGGCGGGAAGGCGGCCGGCATCGGCGAGCGCCTGAGCGTGGCCGACGACGCGCCGGTCACCGTCTCGGCGACGGTCGCCGGTGTGCCGAACGGCGTGGTGCGGTTCATCACCGACGAGGGCCAGACGCAGCAGATCACGCTGCCCGCGTCCGGTCAGGGCACGAGCACGTGGATCACGACGCCGCAGCTCGCGGCCTACATCCGCGTCGAGGTTCGGCACCCGAAGAGCGACGGCACGTCGGGCAGCGGCACGGAGATGGGCCCGAACCTTTCGCTCGGGGCCATGGCGGCGCTGACGAACCCCATCTTCCTCGGGAACGGGAAGTAGCCGGCGACGGCGGTGGGCCGCCCACGGCGGGCGGCCCACCGCCGTCGTGCGTCACCGTCAGGCGCGGGCCGGGACCTCCACCCGGACCGGCGCGCCGGTCTCAAGGGATTCCTGAGCTGCGTCGGCAACGCGCGAGGCGGCGACGGCGTCCTCCGGGGTGCAGGGATTCGTGCGTTCGCCGAGCACCAGCTCCACGAAGGCTGCGAGCTCGGCCCGGTACGCGGCGTCGAACCGCTCGGCGAACGTCTTGTGCGTCTCCCCTCCCGGGAACGCGACGCCGGTCTCGGTCGAGCGCAGGGCGGTCTTGTCGTCCAGCCCCACCATGACGGAGTCCTTGGACCCCTGGATCTCGAGGCGCACGTCGTGTCCGGCCCCGTTGTAGCGCGTCGCGGAGACCGTGCCGACCGTGCCGTCGTCGAACGTCACAACGGCGAGCGCGGTGTCTACGTCGCCGACCTCGCCGATCGCGGGATCGCCGTTGTTCGAGCCCTTCGCGTAGACCTCGACGATCTCGCGGCCTGTGAGCCACCGGAGGATGTCGAAGTCGTGGACCGAGCAGTCGCGGAAGAGGCCGCCGGAGGTGGCGAGGAACTCGACGGAGGGCGGGAACATGTCCCCGGTCATGGCCCGCAGCGAATGGATCCAGCCGATCTCACCCGCGTCGAAGCGGCGCTTGGCCTCGAGGTAGCCCGCGTCGAAGCGGCGCTGATGGCCGATCTGCACGACGCCGCCCTTCTCGGCGATGTACTCGAGCACCGGCAGGGAGTCCGCGACGGAGCCGGCCACCGGCTTCTCGCAGAACACGGGCAGTCCCGCGTCGACGCCCGCCCGGATGAGCTCGGGGTGGGTCTGGGTGCCGGTGGCGACGACGAGCGCATCGACGCCGGAGGCGATGAGCCCCTGCACGCCGCCAGGGACGAACTCGGCGCCGACCTCGGCCGCGACGGCGCGCGCGTGCTCCTCGGCGACGTCGGTGAGCTTGAGCCGAAGCTCTAGGCCGCGCTCGCGCTCGGCGAGCTGCGGCGCGATCGCCGCGATGTTGCGGGCGTGCATGACGCCGATGCGCCCGACTCCGACGAGTCCGAGCGTGACAGTCTTGGTGGTCTCCATGTGGGCACTCCTTCGTCAGTTCCGGAACGCATATGGGAACGTTCCAATATCTGGTTTAGAGTATCCCTATGACCGGCGTTGCGGTCAAGATTTGTCCTGACATTTGTGGAGGCGAACATGGCGCAGGCAGGCCCCAAGCCCGCGACGATCCTCGACGTCGCCGCCCGAGCCGGCGTGTCCAAGTCGGCAGCCTCCCTCGCACTGCGCGGCACGGGCTACGTGAGCGAGGCGAGGCGCCGTGCCATCCTCGACGCCGCCGCCGAGCTCGGCTACCGCCCCAACGCCGCCGCGCGCGCCATGGGCTCGGCCCGCAGCGGCACCGTCGGCGTCATCCTCGATGACCTGCGTAACCCATGGTTCGTCCCCGCGGTCGAGGGCCTCACCGAGGGCCTCCACGCGGCGGGCCTCCATGCGCTCCTCGGCGATTGGCGGCTCGAGGGGGCCGAGCTCGCGGAGCGCTTCCTCGAGCTGCGTGTCGAAGCCCTCGTCTTGGTCGGGACGCTCGACGGCGCGGAGACGGCTTTCGCCGAGATCGCGCCTTTGCCCGGGGGGATGCCCGTCCCGGTGGTCCAGGTGGGCGCTCCCCACGCCCAGGTCCTGGGTGCCGCTGTGGTCACGAACGACGATGCCGAGGGCGCCCGCCGCGTGGTCCGGCATCTCGCGGCGCTCGGACACCGCCGGATCGCGCACCTCTCAGCCCCGGGAACAGAGGTGGGCGACGCACGGCGCGCCGGATTCGAGGACGCGTGCCAGATCCTCGGCATCGAGTCGCAGACGGTCGAGGCCGGACGCACCGAGGAGGCCGGCTGGCGCGCGGCGCACGAGGCTCTGAATGCGAGCCCGCGGCCCACGGCTCTGTTCGCGGTGAATGACATGGCCGCGTTCGGCGCCCTCTCCGCGGCCGATGACCTCGGCCTCCGTGTCCCCGAGGACCTCTCGCTCGCCGGCTACGACGACACCCCGGCAGCTCGGCTCAAGGCAGTGGGCCTCACTAGCGTGGACAATGCGAGCCGAGAGGCCGGGCGTGTCGCTGCGGACCTCCTCGCCGCACGGCTTGCCCACCCCGGGTCTCCCAGGGGAACCTACGACGACCGCGAGCCACCCGCCGTCGTCCTCCTGCCGCCTGAGCTCAAGGTGCGCACGAGCACGGCGCCGCCTCCGTCATGACTGCAAGTGGTTCGCGCTCCGGCTCACCGGCGACTGGTCTGAGAAGGCACGACTAGAGAACATCAATGTCGGGGTGGTGCCGCCTTACCCACTCGGCCATCCGACGCGCCCGTGCTGCGATGAACTCGAGCGTGGCTTCCCGGTACGTCACGTACTCGTCGCGGGTGACCGGTGCCCCTGAACGCTCGAAGTTGTCGAACGGCAGGTAGAACCGAACCGCGTTGTAGTCGGGCGTCACGAGGTCTTGCAGGTGGAAGTAGTCCACGAACTCCGTGAACCCATCGAAGAGCTCGAAGAAGTCCGCGTAGGCGCCGAGGACACCGGCCAGAGGACTGTCTTGCTCTCCCGAGTAGTGTCGCCGGATGCACTCAAGGGTGAGGTCCATGCGGTCACCGATCAGCCTGCCTGAGGGACCGAACCCTCGTGCCGTATTGATCGTGGGTCGGTCCTTCTTCCTTACGGGCCAGATCATCGCGCTGCCGATCGTGTACGGCGGGTTGAGGTAACGGGACCGCTCGTCCTCGTTCAGCGACGCGATCGCGCCTGCCAGAGACGTCGGACGTGACCAGCCGGTGTAGGAGCTGGTGATGGCGTCGCTGCCGTACCAATGCCTGGCCTCGGAAGTATCGGTGTAGATGAGGTACCCGTTCCGACGGGCCGATGGCGCGGTCGGGGCGAAATGGACGCCAGAGTTCAGCTTCTTGGTCCACAGCAGCTCATGGTCCGAGCGGAGCCGGGGGCTGTCCCGGTCCGCATCGGGTCTGGACCTCGCAGGTCTGTCCGTCTTGTAGTCGAAGAAGACATCGAAGACTCGCCGGACCTCGCCTGTGATGGCGATCTGCTTGGACTCCACCACGGCGGAGTAGTCAGGCATTGTGCTGCCTAGACAGGCCTCGACCCGGTAACGCCCATCTCCCAGTGGATGTGCCGTCACCGGCTTGCCGGCCGGGACGGAGACACCCCCGCCGTGCTCGCCGGAGATGATCGGCTCAAAGATGATCTCCTCCTTGGTCTCTGCCGCGAACGCTTCCATCGGTTCCCCCTCGTGTGGCTCCATTGTGCCCATCTCGGCCGAAATCCAGCCCGAGCCACTCGCAGGCTTGGCCATGGTCTTGCGCGGCCGCCCACAAATCCCCTCGGTGCGCAGGGCAGCGCGCGGATGCCCCGCGGGCGCCGCCGGCCGGCGGTGAGACCGCACGACGGCGAGCGGTCGCCGTCGTGCGCGGCTCACTCCTTTGCTGAGGCCTTCGCCGCGGCCTTCTGCGCGCGCTTGTGCTCGCGCACCTTCGCGAGCGACTCGGACGAGACAATGTCGGCGACACTGCGGTACGAGCCGTCTTCACCGTAGGCGCCAGAGGCCTCGCGCCAGCCCGCCCCAGCGTAGCCGTACTGCTTGCCGAGCAGCGCGAGGAAGATCTTCGCCTTCTGCTCGCCGAAACCCGGGAGCTTCTTGAGTCGCTTGAAGACCTCGGCGCCGTCGGGCGCGCCCCGCGTCCAGATCGCCGCGGCGTCGCCGCCCCACTCGCCCTCGATCTCGGCACAGAGGGCCTGGACCCGCGCAGCCATCGACCCCGGGAAGCGGTGGACCGCCGGGGTCTCCTTGAACAGCTGCGCAAAGTCGTCGGGGTTCGCGTGGGCCAGGGCGCCCGCATCGAGCGTGCCGGCCCGCTCGGAGATCTTGAGCGGGCCGGCGAACGCGGTCTCCATCGGGACCTGCTGGTCCAGCAGCATCCCAATGAGGAGGGCCAGCGGGTCGTCGGTCAGAAGGCGGTCGGCGGCGTCGTCGCCGGTGATGTGCAAGGCCATGGGGCCAGTCTTCCACTGGCTCCGGCGTAGGTCGACGAGCTCAGCGACCGAACGCGGCCCCGAAGGCCGTGAGCGCGGCGTCCGGATCGCCGGACGCGTAGGCCTCCATGCCCACGGTGCCCTCGTATCCGGCCTCGGCGAGCGCCCGGTGGACCGCCGCGTAGTTGATCTCGCCTGTGCCGGGCTCGCAGCGGCCGGGCACATCCGCGACCTGGACCTCGCCGATCCACGGCAGGGCCTCGCGCACCAGCTCGATGAGGTTTCCCTCCCCGATCTGCGCGTGGTACAGGTCGAGCATGAGCCTGACGTTCGGGTGGTCCACGGCTCTCACGAGCGCGAGCGTGTCCTTGGCCCGCGCGAGCGGGATGCCCGGGTGGTCGAGGATCGTGTTGAGGTTCTCGAGGCAGAACGTGAGCCTATGCCTGGCACCGAGCTCGCCGAGCTGCTCGAGCGCCTTCGCCGCGGTGAGCCACATGGTCCCGTCCGAGCGCCAGTGCGGGCGCGCGGCCTGGCCGTCCACAAGCTCCGCTGAGTGCACCACGAGGCGTTCGACGCCGAGCTCCAGGGCCGTGGGGATCAGGCCTTCCGCTGTGCTCACCACGAGGTCCGCGGTGTCCGGCTCGACGAGCGAGCCCGTCACATAGCCCGTCATCGACGAGAACCGCGCGCCAGTGGCCTTGAGCTCCGCGATGTCCTTGGTGCGGGAGTCCCACATCTCGACGTCGAACCCGGCCTCGCTGATCCTCCGGACCCGCTCGATAAACGGCAGGTCCGTGTAGACCATCTCCGCGCAGACGGCGAGCCTCATCGCGCCACCGACCCGGCGCCGTCGTGCGTCCCCTCGGGAGCCGAGCCAGCGACGCCTGCCGCCGCCCCGCTCTGGACTGACTCGATGCAGGCGCGCGCGAGGGCGAGGGCGCGTCGGGCGTCGGCGAGGCCGGGTGTCACGGGAACGCCGTGGTCGGGCGCCGCGGTGCCGTCTCGGCGGGCGGCGACGTGGGCCGCGAAGTCCGCGAGCTCGTCGCGGTAGGCATCGGCGAAGAGCTCGATGTTGAGGCGGGGCGTCTCGGCGCCCACGCCATCAGCGGTGTAGCGGCACGCGGCCGTCTCGGTCGCGCGGCCGGCCTGGACCATGCCGGCGGAGCCGAAGGTCTCGCCGCGCACGTCGTAGCCGTAGAGCGCGGAGAAGTTGGCCTCTGCCACGGCAATGGCGCCGTTGCTGTAGCGGATCGTCGCCACGGCCGTGTCGATGAAGCCCGCCTCCTTGAACGAGGGCTCGACCAGCGCGTCCGCGAAGACGTGGACGCTGACGGGCTCGGCACTGGGGTTCATCCAGTTGAGGGCGTCGAAGTCGTGGATGAGGGTCTCGAGGAACATGGTCCACTGGGGGACGCGGGCGGCGTGGGGGATGGAGCCGTTGCCGGGGTCCCGCGTGAGGGAGCGGAGGAGCTGCGGGGTCCCCACAACGCCCGCGGCGAGGTCGCGGCGTGCGGCGAGGAAGTCTGCGGCGTACCGCCGGTTGAAGCCGATCTGCCAGTGCACACCCGTCTCGGCGACGGCGGCCTCGATCTCGGCGAGCTCCTCGAGGGTGGTGGAGCCGGGCTTCTCGCAGAACACGTGCTTGTCCGCACGCGCGGCGGCGATCGAGAGCGGGGCGTGGAACCGGATCGGGCCGGCGATGACGACGGCGTCGATCGCGGGATCCGCGAAGAGGTCGGCGGCGTCCGCGGTGACCTTCTCGACGCCGAGCTCGGCCGCGAGCTTCGTGGCGGGCTCGATGGCTGGGTCAGCGATCGCGGCGAGGGTGGCGCCTGGGATCCTCTCGGCCAGGCTGCGGGCGTGGAAGGCGCCCATCCAGCCGGCGCCGATGAGGCCCACTCGGACCGGCTCGGGTCGGGCCGAGTCGACGGGGAGGTAGCTCATGGGGGGTCCTCTCGGAAAGTCAGCATGGGATCTAGATCGATCTAGTGAGGCAGGTGCTGTCAGTGTGGCACGCCTCGCGCGCCATGTCTAGATCGATCTAGTACAGTGTGCGCAGGAGTTCCACGACGCCGAGGAGGAGGACCGTGGCCAAGCGCCCCACCATGGCAGACGTCGCCGCCGAGGCTGGCGTCTCGCGGGCCCTCGTCTCGATCGTGTTCCGCGGCACCCCCGGCGCGAGCGACGCGACCCGCGCGCGCGTTCTCGCGGCTGCCGACAGGCTCGGCTACCGCCTCGATACCCGTGCCCGGCTGCTGCGGAGCGCGCGGAGCCGGCTGCTCGGCGTCGTCTTCGCGCTCGACGGCGCCTTCCACGCCGAGCTCGTCGAGGCCCTCTACCCGGCCGCCTCGGCGGCAGGGTTCGACCTCGCCCTGTCCGCGCGCAGTCCGCGGCGCTCCGAGGACGAGGCGCTACGGTCCCTCCTGGACCTCGGCGTCGAGGCCCTCCTCGTGCTCGCGCCGAACACGCCGCCCGACGAGCTCGGGGCCCTCCCGCTCCCGGTCGTCTCGGTCCTCGAGCCCCAGACGCACGACGGCGTCGCGAGCGTCGCGACGGACGAGGCCGCTGGCGTCGGGCTCGCCGTCGCGCATCTGAGGGGCCTCGGACACCGCCGTCTCGTGCACATCGACGGAGGCTCCGCCGTGGGCGCCGAAGCGCGCCGTGCCGCGTTCCGGGCCCTCGAGGGCGAGGATGCTGCCGTCGTGCCCGGCGGGCCGAATGACGCGGCCGGCATGGATGCGGCCCGGACGCTTCTCGCGCTCGTCAGCATCCGCCCGCACGAGGCGCCCACGGCGGCAGTCGTCTTCAACGACGAAGCCGCGCTCGGCGTCGTCCATGTGCTGCGCGCCGCCGGCCTCCAAGTGCCCGAGGACCTCTCGGTTGTCGGCTACGACGACTCCCGCCTCGCGGCGCTGGTCCACGTGAGCCTGACGAGCGTGCGGCAGGACCCCGATGCGCTCGCCGCCGCGTCCGTCCATGCTGCCGCCGAGGCGCTGGAGGGGCGGATCGAGCACGTGCTCGTGCCCCCCTCGCTCACGGTGAGGTCGAGCACCGCGCCGCCACGCGCCGTCGTGCACTGATCACAGCGTGTGCGGGGCGTTCAGGCCTCGACGCTGTCCGAACGCAGGCGAGACCGCGTTCGCCGCGCCGTCGACCTGAAGACGGATACGGCCTGTTGCCCGGCAGGGCTAAGGCGTCGATTGGCGAGCTGGGCCAAGAGGATCCTGCGCATGGGCGATACGGCGAGCGGAACCGCCACAATATCGGCGCGGAGGGCGCTCAGCGCCAGCTGCGGGGCAAGGGCAATCCCGATTCCCGCGGCCACCATGCCCTGCGTCTCCTGGTAGTCGTTCGCCGCGAAGGCGATGCGGGGCTCGAAGCCGGCGTCGCGGCAGACCCGCCGGAGGACGTCGGCCACCGGGTGCTCGTCACGGACGATCCACTCCTGATCGACCAGGGCGTCGATCGGCACTGATCGATGTCCAGCCATGGGGTGGCCCCTCGGAACCAGCAGCATGGTTGGATCGTCCATGAGCCGCACCAGCGCCAAGTCCCCGTCCTCGATGCGCTGCCATGGGTAATCCCACAGAAGCGTGAGCTCGACGTCCCGTCGCCGCAGCCGTTCCAGGAGTCCGTCGCGTCGAGCGCTCACCACGGTGACTGCGACCTCCGGATGGCGCGCGCGGAAGGCCAGCACGACATCCGGCATGAGCGAAGCACCCACCGTGGGGAACGTCCCCATCCGAAGCTGGCCTCGCCGCAGGCCCGCGAACTCGTCCATCTCGGCGCGGGCCGCTTCGACGGTCCGGTCGATCTCGTCGGCGTACCTCAGGAGCGCGTGGCCCGCATCGGTGAGCACCACTCCCCTCGGGTGCCGCTCGACGAGCGCGACGCCCACCTCGTGCTCGAGCTTCGCGATCTGCTGCGAGACGGCGGAGGTCGTGAAGGAGAGCGCCGCTGCCGCTGACGTCAGGGACCCGGAATGTCCCACTTCGCGGAGGACGTGGAGCCTGTGCAGATCGAGGTCGGACATGGATCGAGTTTAGCAAAAGTAGACCCTTCTCGATTTTTCTTCGATTGTGCTGAACTCTCGTGCCTTGGATCGTGGAAGGACAAGGCGCCGTGAGGTGCACCACCCAAGGTGAAGGAGAAGACAGTGCAACTCCGAGGTCACTGGTACCGGGGCGGCACGAGCAAGTGCTGGATCTTCGACGCCGAAGACGTCTCCCGGCATGCCTCAACGTACGAGGAGATCGGCTCGCTGCTGGCCGACGCCTTCGGGGCCGCAGATGCCCGCCAGCTAGACGGCGTCGGCGGGGGAACCTCGACGACGTCCAAAGCCGCCGTCGTCTGGGCCACTCCCGGGGGGCCCGCAGACCTCGACTATCTCTTCGCCCAGGTCGGGATCGGGGACTCGACGGTTGAACTGGGCTCCAACTGCGGCAATTGTGCGACGGCGATCGCCCTCTATGCCGTGCAGTCAGGCATCATCTCCCCCAGCGAGGACACGACGCGCGTGAGCCTGCGAAACCTCAATACCGGGGCGGTGCTTGGCGGCACGATCGCGACTCCCGGCCGCCGCGTCCCGACATCGGGCCACGCAACGGTGCCTGGAAGCAACGCACCGGGCGTGCCCGTGGGCCTCTCGTTCCGGGCACCGTGGGGGCAGACCACGGGAGCTCTCCTGCCGACGGGCAGTCCCTCGGATGAGATCGCGGCCAACGGATGCGGTGTCACGGCGACCCTGGTCGACGCGGGAGCGCCTGCGGTCCTCATCCCGGCGGAGGAGATCGGCGTCGACCTCTCCTCGATGAGCGACAACCTCTCCGAGCACCTGTCCCAGCTCATCGACGCCCGCGCCTCCGCGGGCCTCGCGATGGGCCTGAGGAAGCCCGGGGATCCCCCGCAGAACGCGGTGCCGAAGGTTGGCATCGTGGCGCCCCCGGGCGACTACACGGCCGCCGACGGAACCCGGATCACCGCGGACAGCCACGATCTGCGGGTGCGGATGCTCTCGATGCTCGCCCCGCATCCCGCGATCGGCCTCACGAGCGCCGTGGCTGTCTCGCTCGCGGCGGCCCTGCCGGGCTCCGTCGTCGCCAAGGCCCTCCCCCCTGCGCACGATGCACACTCCGGACCCCTTCTTCTGCGCATCGGAACACCCGCCGGAGTCATCACCACCGAAGTCGTCACCGACGATGCCGGCAACGTCATCGAAGTCGCCCTCCGGCGGGCGGCCCGCCATCTTGCCGTGGCCGACATCGACCTCGCGCGGCCCGTGCCCCAGACCGCCTAGACCCCCCACCTGCCCCCTGTCACTATGGACAGGGCGCTCATCAAGGAAGTTGTTCAATGAAGATCAAATCCATCCTCGGACACCTGTACGTCCAGGTCCTCATCGGCGTCACGCTGGGCGTCCTCGTCGGCGCACTGTGGCCGGACCTCGGGTCCTCGCTCAAGCCGCTCGGCGACGGGTTCGTCAAGCTCGTGAAGTTCATGATCGCCCCGATCGTCTTTTGCACGATCGTCAGCGGGATCACCTCGCTGACCGACACGAAGAAGGTCGGCCCCACTCTGGCCCGATCCCTAGGCCTCTTCTATGCGCTCACGGCACTGGCGCTGGCCATCGGCCTCGCCTCGGTCATGCTGTTCCAGCCGGGCGCTGGCATGCACATCAACCCCGCTCACCTCGACACCTCCGTCGCCTCGAAGTACACGAGCCAGCTGCCCAGCAGCAACCCTGTCGATTTCCTCCTCGGCATCATCCCCACGACCTTCGTCGGTGCCTTCGCCGACGGCGAGGTCCTGCCCGTGCTCGTCATCGCCCTGCTGTGCGGCTTCGCCTTCAGCAAGCTCGGCGCCCCGGGCCAGCTCGCCCTCAACGTCGTCAACAGCTTCAACCGGCTGCTGTTCGTGGTCTTCGGCTACCTCATGAAGGTCGCTCCCATCGGGGCGTTCGGCGCCATGGCCTTCACCGTGGGCAAGTACGGCGCACATTCGATCGGCAACCTCGGGATGCTGATCCTCGCCTTCTATGCGGCGTGCATCGTCTTCGTCGTCGTGGGCCTGGGCATCCTCGCCAAGATCGCTGGCTTCAGCCTCTGGCGGATCCTGCGGTACTTCCGGGACGAGTTCCTCATCGTCCTCGCAACGTCCTCGAGCGAGCCGGTGCTCCCGCGACTGCTCTTCAAGCTCGAACGCATCGGCTGCGACCGCGGCGTCGTCGGACTCGTTGTCCCGACGGGGTACTCCTTCAACCTCACCGGCACCGCGGTCTACCTCACCCTCGCGTCAATGTTCATCGCCCAGGCCTGCGACATCCAGCTGAGCTGGGACCAGATCCTCCTCATGCTCGGGATGATGCTCCTGACCTCCAAGGGCGCGGCTGGCGTCAGCGGGAGCGGCTTCGTGGCCCTCGTCGCCACCCTCACCGTCATGCCCACCCTGCCGGTGGCAGGCGTCGCGCTCATCGTCGGGATTGACCGCTTCATGAGCGAGGCCCGCGCCCTCACCAGCACGGTGTGCAACATCGTCTCGTGCGTCGCCGTCGCGAAGTGGCAGGGCGAACTCGACACCGAGACCTTCCACGCCGAGCTCAAGGCCGGCTTCGTCCCCACTGAGGCCGAACGCGTCCAACTGGCCGAACCCGCACTGGCACACTGATCGGTTCTGAGCGGCCCGCCGTCAGGGCCAGCGCGTGACGCAAAATGGTGAGTTGAGCAGGGTATGCGGACGCGCCCGACCCTGCTCAACTCACCATCCGTGCCTGCGGGGCAGGGAGTCAGGCGCGCGCGGGCGCGTCTTCGCCGATCATGCGGGCGGCCTCGAGCAGGACGCCGGCGGCGACCTCGAGGCCCTCGATGCGGCCGAGGGAGACATCCTCATGCTCGATGTTGACCATCATCTCCGGGTCCACGTCACGGAGGGCTCGGAGGAACTCGGCCCAGTACGCCGCGTCGTGCCCGCGTCCGAGAGCAACGAAGTCCCAGGCGGAGTCCTTCGGCCACTCGTTCGCCCACTCGTCGCCGCCGAGGTTGGTGCGGGGCTCGTCCGGGGAGAGGCGGCGGAATCGGTTGTCGAGGACGCCGTAGAGCTTGGCGTTCTCGGTGTTCACGCGCACGTCCTTGGCCGCCGCGTGGAACACGAGGGGCCCGAGCTCGCGGACCACGGCCACCGGGTCCATCTGCTGCCAGAAAAGATGGGAGGCGTCGAGCTCGACCCCGACGTGGGTCGCGCCGGTGAGCTCGACGAGCTTGTGCACGTCGGCGGTATTGAACACGATGTTCTGCGGGTGCAGCTCAAGGGCCACCTTGACGCCGTGGTCCGCGGCGAGGCGGTCGGTCTCGCGCCAGAAGTCCCCCGCAATCCCCCACTGGTAGTCCAGGACGTCGAGCGCGGCCGAGTTCCACGCGTTGACGATCCAGTTCGTCACGGTCGCGCCCGGCTCGCCGCCGGGGAGGCCGGACATGGTGACGACCCGGTTCTGGCCCAGGCGCTCCGCGAGGCGGATCGAGCGGCGGATGTCCTCCGCGTGCTTCTGGCCGATCTCGGCCTTCGGGTGGAGCGGGTTGCCGTTGCAGTTCAGGCCCGCGATGGCCACGCCGGTGCCCTCGAAGATGCCCAGGTAGTCATCGCGGGCCGCGTCGCTGACGAGGATGTCGTCGAACGTGGGGACATGGACGGCGGGCAGGAAGCCGCCGGTGTTGATCTCGATGCCGGTGAGGCCGAGGTCGGCGATGACCTTGAGCGCCTCGGGAAGGGAGCGGTCGTGCAGGATGGCGTTGTAGATGCCGAGCTTCATGGTGTGTTCCTCTTGGTCTCTGGGGTTCAGCGCACGACGGCGGCAGTGGGCTTCTGCGCCGATGGCACCTCGACGCGGCGGCCGGAATCGGCGGCGGACTGGGCGACGGCGCCGAGGATCTCCATGTTCCGCACGCCCTCGTCGAACGTCGCGTTGCGTGGGAGGGAGTCGGACTCGGACAGCCCTGCGACCTCCTCGAGGAAGGCGCGGGCCTGGTAGCCGAAGGCGTCATTCTGGCCGAAGCCGACGCTCGGCGCGTCCATCGCGAGGCCACCGGCGATGTACGGGTGGTCGGGGCCGAGGATCACCTGGCGGTAGCCGTTCTGGGCGTAGGGGCCCTCGTTGAGGAACAGGCCGATCTCGGCGGGGCGGCGCTGGTCGAAGAGCGCGGCGCCGTTCTCGCAGAACACCTCGAACATGAGCGAGTTCGCGTGGCCGGAGGCCACGCGGGAGACCGAGAGCGAGCCGATGCACGAGGCGAACTCGGCGGAGAAGGAGGCAACGTCGTCGTTCTCCACCGGCTCGAGCTTGTCCGACACGGCCGCGTGGTCGTGGCCCATGACGGCGCCGAGCGGGAGCGGGCGCTCCGTGATCGCGGTGGAGAGCTGGCCGCCGGAGACGGACTGGATGTCTCCGCACAGGAACTCGCCCACATAGGCGAGGTGGCTGCCCACGTCGGCGAGCGCGCCCGAGCCGGGGCCGCCCTTGTAGCGCCAGCTCATGGGGGCCTGCGGGCTGCAGCCGTAGTCGGTCCAGTAGCGGCCCGAGAAGTGGAGCGGGCGGCCGAGGGTGCCGTCCTGGATGAGCTTGCGGATCGCGGCGATGCCGGGCGTGCGGCGGTAGGTGAAGCCGATGCGGCCCAGGACGCCGCGCTCCTCCGCGGCCCTCGCGGCGTCGGCCATCGCGCGGGCATCGGCGAGCGTGTCGGAGAGAGGCTTCTCGCACAGGACATGCTTGCCGGCGGCGAGGAGGCCCTCGACCACCTCGCGGTGGAGCGAGTTGGCGATGACGACGCTCACGACGTCGATGTCGTCCGCCTCGGCGATGGCCTGCCACGAGGAGTCGTGGCGCGCGTAGCCGAAGCGGGTCGCGGCGGCCTGCCCGAATTCCGCGTTGACGTCGCCGATCGAGACGAGGCGGATCTCGGGCAGCGTGGGCTTGTACAGGGTGCTCGCGGTGCGGTAGGCGGCGGCATGGGCCTTGCCGGCCATGCCTGCGCCGATGACGGCGACGCCAAGGGGCTTGCTCATGGGTCTCTCCTTCGAGGGGGTCCGGCGTCGCCGGCGGGGGAGGTGCAGGAAATCAGGACGTCTGGAGGGTGGTGATGTGATTTGGAGCGCTCCAAAGAAGGTTAAGACCGAGGAGTTTGTCCTGTCAATACCGCGCTCGCAGGTCCTTAGGGTGCCATGATGGACCCGTGCCGACCGACCCCATCCCCCGCCCGACGATCTACGACGTCGCGCAGCTGGCCGGCGTCTCCAAGTCGCTCGTCTCGCTGGTCCTGAGGGACGCGCCGCACGTGAGCGACGTCCGGCGCGAGGCCGTCCTCGCGGCGATCGAGGAGCTCGGCTACCGGCCCTCCCCAGCCGCGAGTGCCCTCGCGAGCCAGCGGACCCGCACGGTCGGCGTCCTCATCGACGACTTCCACAACCCGTGGTTCGTCGAGCTCCTCGCGGGTCTGCGCTCCATCCTCGACCCAGCCGGGTACACAGCGAGCGTCGCGGACCTCCAGCTCGAGGCCGCCTCGGGGCGCAACCCCGTGGACGGCTTCCTCGCGCAGCATGTCGACGCGCTCGTCATCGCCGCGGACCCCGCCGAGGGGACGCTGGACGGCGTGGGCGCGCCGATCGTCGTCGCCGGCACCAGAGAGTTCGGGGCCGCGGCCGACGCCGCGCTGGTCGCCGACGTCGTCGCGGGCGACGACGCGCTCGGAGCCCGCCTGGCGACCGAGCACCTGATCAGGCTGGGCCACCGGAGCATCGGCCACCTGACCGGGAGCAGTGGTCCCGGTGCTCAGCGGCGGCGGGGCTACGAGGAGGCGATGCAGGCGGCAGGGCTCGACCCGCTGGTCTTCGGGGAGCGCGGCGGGACCTCCGAGGCCGACGGCTACGCCGCAGCGTGCGCCCTGCTCGACGCGCACCCCGGGATCACGGGCGTCGTTGCGGCCAACGACGTCATGGCCGTCGGCGCCCTCGCCGCCCTGCGCGAGCGGGGCCTGACCGTGCCCGCGGATGTCTCCGTGGTGGGCCACGACGACTCGCCGCTGGCCGCGTACCGGTACCTCGCCCTCACGAGCGTGGACGGACACTCCCGAGAGGTGGGCGCCGAGTCCGCGAGGACGCTCCTGGCCCGGTTCGAGGACCCGGGGATGCCGCCACACCGAAAGCTGCTCGAGCCCTCGCTCGTCGTCCGGGGCTCGACCGCGCCGCCGCGGGCTTAGGCGCTTCGCCTGACTGCCAGCTTCCTCGCCGCTCCTCCGCATGCCTTCCATGCCCCCTGATGCCGTCCCCAACGACACAACTCACGGCCCAGAATGCCCTCATGGGGGCACATCGGGCCGTGAGTTGTGTCTGGCGGGACGCGCACAGGTCAGTCCATCAGGGACCGGCGATCACGTCGCCCCCGCCTCTCATCCACCTTAGATCCGGGCTGGTGCCCAGTCGGGAGCATCACGGATCAGGACAGACTGGAGCAGCTCAGCGGCGCGGCGCACACCCTCCCCAGAGGACACCAGGACGTCCTCGTGCTCGATGTTGAGCGGCCCGTCGTAGCCGACCGAACGGAGCGCATACACGAAGTCCCCCCAGAATCCGGTCCCTCCAGGGTGGCCCAGGCCGAGCGTCACGTAATTCCACGACCGGGCGGCGGCCCGGGAAGGCGGCAGAGTGTCGAGGATGCCGTTGACGTCGGCGTTCCGACGCTCCACCCGGGCATCCTTCGCGTGGACGTGGAAGATCGCGGACCCGAGGGCCTGGACGACCGCGAGGATGTCGGCTCCCATCCACATCAGGTGCGAGGGGTCGAGGTTCGCGCCGACCACGTCCTCGCCCACCGCGACCCGCAGGCGCAGCATCGTCGCGACGTTGAACACGAGCTGGCGGCCATGCATCTCCACGGCCAGCCGAACGCCGCGGGTCCGGGCGTGCTCAGCGAGATCCGTCCAGTACGGGATGGCCACCTCGTTCCACTGGTACTCGAGCACCTCAAGCGTCTCGGGCGGCCAGGACGTGGTGATCCAGTTCGGCGTCCGCTCGCCCCGGGCGCTCGGGAGGCCGGACATGAGGACGACCGTGGGAACCCCCATTTCGCCGGCCACCGTGATCGTGTCCCGGACCACCTTGTCATGCTCCGCGCCCGTGACCGGATGCAGCTGATTGCCGTTGGCGTTCAGCGCGCTGAGCGTGAGCCCCCGACTCGCGACGGCGTCCGCGAGCCTCGTGCGCGCCGCGGCACTCGCGACGAGCTGCGGGAGATCGGCGTGGGGCGCCTCGGACCAGTTTCCCGTGGCAAGCTCGACGCCGTCGAGCCCCAGCTCCGCGGCAACGTCCAGGACGTCCTCAAGCGGTCGGCCACCCAACGAATCTGTAATCAGCCCAAGCTCCATCGAAATCCCTCTCTGTACTGCGTCTGTTCGGTGGCGCGACCGACCGTTGGAGTCTGATCCACCGTGCGCCTGATCTGCGGTGCGCCTGATCTCGGCCGTGCGCGTGTCGGCGCGCCTTGGCCTTACTCCCCCGGGTACACGATCGCGGCCTGGCGTCGCAGCTCGTCCGCGACGCGCAAGGCAAGGATGCTGAGGTGGAGTGGCCGTTCGGCCACCTCGGTCTGCCCCGCGGCGATGGCCCGGGCCACCGCGGCGGCCTGGAAGTGCAGCCCGGCCACGTGATCGCCAGGCGTGCCCTCCCAGCGGTGGGCCTCGCCGTCGGCGGTACGCACGGTCAGGCCGCCCGGCGAGTTGAACGGGCCGTCGAATGTCAGGGCCGCCTCGGTGCCGACCACGGTGAGCTGCGCGGGCGTGAATCCGAGCATCGTGGTGGTGAGCGTAGCCTGGGCGCCGCCGGGGAACCCGAGCAGGGCCGAAAGCTGTCCGTTCACCCCGTTGGCCAGTGGCGACCCGAGCCCCAGGACGCGGTCTGGCTCGCCGAGGATGTCCGTGGCGAGGGCGAGGAGGTAGATGCCGAGATCGAGGAGCGGGCCTCCGGCGAGGGCCGGGTCGTGCGCACGGTGGCTCGGCGGGAGGTACTCGCCGTAGTCGCCCAGGACGGTGCTCAGCTCGCCGAGGTGTCCGCCGCGGATGAGCTGCCGCGCGACGTCGTACGAGGGCAGGAACGCGGTCCAGAGCGCCTCGGCGGCGAAGAGGCCGCGGGACCGAGCGGCGTCGGCGATCTCGTGCGCCTCGGCCGCGCTGATCCCGATGGGCTTCTCGACGAGAACGTGCCGGCCCGCCCCGAGCGCGATCAGGGCAACGTCACGGTGCGCAGTATGCGGCGTGGCAACGTAGACGATGTCGACGTCGGGGTCCGCGGCGAGCGATTCGTACGAGCCGTGGGGCCTCAGCCCACGGGGCGCCGCGAACGCCTGCGCCCGGTCGAGCGAGCGGGACCCGACGGCCGTGACCCGCTGGGACCCGTGCAGGGCGAGCGATTCCGCGAACCGCTCGGCGATCCAGCCCGGCCCAGCGATCCCCCACCGCAAGCTGGGCGCCTCGGCGGCGTCGGGCACGCGCGATACGGGGAACTCGAACACGCTCACGCGTGGACTACCTTCACGAATGCGCCGCCGGCGTCGATCGAGGCTACAAGGGCGGCGCCGATCTCCGAGGCGCGGAGCCCGTCGCGTGCAGTCGCGAGGGGCGACGGCGCGCCCGTCCGCAGCGAGTCGATCCATGCCTGGAGCTCGATCCGGTACGCGTCGGCGAAGCGGGGGCGCCAGTCGGCGGGGTACTCGGTCGCCCGGCGCCGATCGAGGTTGTACTCGAGCAGAGGGGACTCGGTGAAGCTGGCGGTACCGCGCTCCCCCACAACCTCAAGCCGCGTCGAGTAGCCGTACTCGGCGTTGAGGAACAGCTCGAGGGTCACGAGCGTGCCGTCCTCCATCCGCAGCAGCATGAGCGCGGGGTCCTGGAGGCCCGCGGGCGCGAGCGAGGACGCCTTCCGGCCCGAGACCCACGCGACCTCGGACACCGAGGTGCGGAGCAGCCACGGCATCGAATCGAGCTCGTGGATCGCCGAGTTGGTGATGGCCGAGATGTTCGTCGCGTCCGGGGCGGAGCGGACGTTGCGGCTCACGCAGTGCGCCACGAGCACCTCGCCGAGCTCGCCCGCGGCGAGGCGCCGCCTGAGCTCGGTGTGCGCGGGATCGAAGCGCCGCATGAATCCGAGGGAGACGAGGCTGCGGCCCAGCTCCGCGGCGACGGCCTCCTCTGCCTCGACCACGGTCCGGCCCTCCTCGACCGTGGGGGCGAGGGGCTTCTCGCACAGGACGGGCTTGCGTGCATCGAGGCAGGCGGTGAGGAGCTCGGCGTGGGTGGAGTCGTGGGACGCGATGACGACCGCGTCAACCTCGTCGTCCGTGATGAGCGCCCGCGGGTCGGTGGTGCTTCGCGCGCCGGCCGGCCCGGCGGCGGCAGCCGCGCGGTCGGCGTCGAGGTCCGCAACGAGCGAGACGGAGGCGCCGCTCACCGCGCCGGCGAGGTTGCGCACATGGTCGGCACCCATGATTCCGGCGCCGATGACGCCCACGCGGATGGTCATAGGGATCTCTTCTCTCCAGTAGTGGAACGTTCCAAGGTTGGGTTGATCACACTCTAGCCGCAGCAGAGTTTGTCCTGTCAAGTGCGCTTCGGGGCTCGACCCTCGGCTGACGGTCTTGTGACCGTTTCCTGCCGGTGACGCACGACGACGGCGCGGTCGGCTGGGTGCCGAACCGCGCCGTCGTGCTTCCCCCGGGCAGGCGACGCAAGAACCCGGGATGTGCCCATCGTCAGGCTGTGGGCGACTCCGCCTTGGGTGCTTCGGCTTGGACGGCTTCGGCTTCGGCTTTGGCTTCTTGGAGGGCTTGGGTGTGGCCGCCGAGCTGTTCGAGTTCGTGGGCGAGTTCGGCGAGTTCGGCGCCGCCGGCCATCTGGGCGGTGAGTTCTTCCAGGGTGATGTCCTTCTTGTCGTAGTAGCCGATGGAGCGGCCGCGCTTCAGGAGCAGGAAGCGGTCCCCGACGGGGAAGGCGTGGTGGGGGTTGTGGGTGATGAAGATGACGCCGAGGCCGCGGTCGCGGGCCTGGAGGATGTAGCGCAGGACCACGCCGGACTGCTTCACGCCCAGGGCGGCGGTGGGCTCGTCCAGGATCAGGACCTTGGCCCCGAAGTACACGGCCCTGGCGATGGCCACGCACTGCCGCTCGCCGCCGGAGAGCTGGCCGATGGGCTGCTCGACGTCGCGCAGGTCGATGCCCATGGCCGCCAGCTCGGTCCTGGTGGTCTCCTTCATCCGGTTCACGTCCATGCGCTTGAACGGGCCGAACCCGGTGGTCAGCTCGGAGCCGAGGAAGAAGTTGCGCCAGATCGGCATGAGGGAGACCACCGCGAGGTCCTGGTAGACCGCGGCGATGCCCGCGTCCAGGGCCTCCCTCGGGGAGGAGAGCTTGCGTTCCTCGCCCATGATGGTGAAGGTGCCGGCGTCGTGCTGGTGCAGGCCGGCGATGATCTTGATCAGGGTCGACTTCCCCGCCCCGTTGTCGCCCAGGACGCAGGTGACGCGGCCGTTGTCCACGGCCATGGTCACCTCCCGCAGGGCGATGACGTTGCCGTAGTGCTTGCCCACGCCGTCCAGGCGCAGCAGGTGCACGGGCCGGTCGGTGAGGGGGTCGGTCTCCCCCGCCTTGGCCAGGATCTCCTGGTTGCTGATGTGCTCTGCCATGGTGGCCATCTCCTGTGCTTCGTTCTCTCAGGCGCGCTCTGCGCGCTTCTTGACGATGAGGTTCACGATCGTGGCCAGCAGGAGCATCAGGCCCAGGAAGAACTTGAACCAGTCCGGGTTCCACTGCGCGTACACGATGCCCTTGTTGGCCATGCCGAAGATGAACGCGCCGATCGCCCCGCCCACGGCCGAGCCGTACCCGCCGGTGAGCAGGCACCCGCCGATGACCGCGGCGATGATGTAGAGGAACTCGTTGCCCACGCCCTCACCGGACTGGACCGCGTCGAACGCGAACAGGTTGTGCATGCCCAGCAGCCACCCGCACAGCCCCACGCCCATGAACAGGCCGATCTTGGTCGCGGTGACCGGGACCCCGACCGCGCGGGCGGCGTTCGCGTCCCCGCCCGCGGCGAAGATCCAGTTCCCGACCTTGGTGCGCAGCAGGACCCAGGACGCG
The DNA here is from genome assembly GCF_041022165.1 of Sinomonas sp. P10A9. Classification (GTDB taxonomy): domain Bacteria; phylum Actinomycetota; class Actinomycetes; order Actinomycetales; family Micrococcaceae; genus Sinomonas; species Sinomonas puerhi. Next base: position 1,072,653 of record NZ_CP163302.1, on the reverse strand, counting down.
ACCACGACCAGCACGATCCAGTACAGGATGGTGATCTTGAACTCGACCCCGCCGATGTTCACCGAGGACGCGAAGACCGCCTTGGCCGCGCCGAACCCCTCCATCTGGGCGATCGAGGGCGAGGACACCGCCCCGCCGATCAGGCGGGTCAGGGCCAGGTTCAGGCCCGTGAGCATCAGGAACGTGGCCAGGGTCACGATGAAGGAGGGCAGCTTCGTCTTGACCAGGATCCACCCGTTCACGAACCCGATCCCCAGCGAGACCACCAGGGCCAGCAGGACCCCGACCCACACGTTCATCCCGAAGTTCCAGGAGAACAGGGACGCGGTCAGGGCCGAGGAGATCACCGCCACGCCCGAGGACAGGTCGAACTCGCCCCCGATCATCAGCAGCGAGACCCCCACCGCCATGATCCCGATCGTGGAGGACCCGTACAGGACCGTCGCGAGCGCGTTGGGCTGCAGGAACGTCCCCGAGACCGCCGCGAAGAAGATGAACAGCACGACCGCGGCCGCCAGCGCCCCGACCTCCGGACGGCCCAACAGCTTCTGGAACGGGCCACGACGCCCGACCCGCTCGTCTTTGGCAGCCGGCGCGGGCGCCGACGGCAAGGTTGCAGTTGCCATGGAAACACTCCTTGATGGTGGGCCGCGCGGCGTTCCCGCCGCGCGGTCCGATGCCTATGCGGTTTAGCGGACGCCTTGCTTGGCGAATTTGACGACGTCGGAGGCGTTGGACTTGTCAACGATGGTCGGGCCGGTCAGCACCGGCTGCCCACCACCGATCTTGAACCCGCCGCGCTTGTTCTGCCAGAGCGCGTCCACCGACATGTAGCCCTGCAGCCACGGCTGCTGGTCCACCGTGAAGAGCACCTTGCCGTCAACGATGTCCTGGGCGAGTTCGGCGTTGAGGTCGAAGCTCGCCACCTTGGCCGAGCTGCCGGCATCAGAGACGGACTTGAGCAGGGTCAGCGTGATCGGGGCGCCGAGGCCGATGATCACATCGGCATCCTTCGTGGCCTGCAGCTTCGCCGTGGCCGTGGACTGCACCGAGGTCATGTCCTGGCCGTTGACGTAGAGGATCTCGGTGCCCGGGACCTTGGCCTTCACGCCGGCGCACCGGGCCTCGAGCCCCACGTGGCCCTGCTGCTGGATGACGCAGACGGGGTGCTTGTAGCCGTCCGAGGCGAGCTTGGTGCCCACGGCCTCACCGGCGAGCTTCTCGTTCGAGCCGAAGTGCGTGAACGCTCCGAGCTTGGCTGAAGCGTCCTCGCCAGCGTTCAAGCTCACGACCGGGATGCCCGCGTCGGTAGCCTTCTTGACGACGTCCTTGAGCGCGTCCGGGGTTGCCATCGTGAGGGCGATGCCATCCACCTTCTGGTCGATGGCCTGCTGCACGAGCTGCGCCTGGCGGCCGGCCTCGGGGTCGTTGAGGTACTGGAGGTCGACGTTGTCCTTGGACGCGGCCTCCTCAGCCCCCTTGCGCACGATGTCCCAGAACGTGTCGCCGGCGGCGGCGTGCGTGATGAGGGCGACCTTCATCCTGGGGGTCGAGACGGCCTGGCCGCCGCCTGCGGCCGTATCGGTCGCCGTCTTCCCGCCCGCCGAACAGGCGGCGAGGGCGAGCATCGGCACTGCGAGCGCCACGATCGCTCCTTGGCGCCACGAGAATTTGGTCACGAGAATCTCCTTCGATCCATGGCCCCGCCGGACGAGTCCGCCTCGGTCTCGGGCCTTGGCTAGATCATGGGTGATCTGGATCACGGCTGTCAATACTTTGTCTACACATAAGCACTAATTTGATTCGTGGTCCCGCGCAGCGACCTCCGTTTGTCAGCATCCGCTGCATCGGGGCCGCGGCACGAAACCACTGTCATGACGCGGAATGCGGTGCTAAGATCACCCCAAGAGATTTGTCCTATCAAATAAACAAACCTCAGCCGCACGGCGCGGGCCGCGAAGATGCCCCGCGCAGCGTCCAGCCCAAGGAGGGGTCATGGCCACAGCCCTCAACATCCCCATCGACCGCTCATCACCGGTCCCCCTGTACCACCAGGTAGTCCAGGGCATCGAGGGGATGATCCGCAGCGGTGCCCTCGAGCCGGGCTCCAAGCTCGAGAACGAGATCGAGCTCGCCGCGCAGCTCAACCTTTCCCGCCCCACGATGCGCAAGGCCATGGACGAGCTCGTGCGTGCGGGGCTCCTCGTGCGCAAGCGTGGGGTCGGCACCCAGGTCGTCGCAAGCCAAGTGCGCCGGCACCTCGAGCTCTCGAGCCTCTTCGACGACCTCGCGCGCGGCGGCAAGGCACCCGCTACCCGGGTGCTCAGCTTCCGCCACGGCCCGGCAGAGCCGGAGATCGCCGAGACGCTCCAGCTTCCGCCGGGCGTCGGCGTCTACCACTTCACGCGCCTCCGCTCGGTGGACGAGAAGCCACTCGCGCTCATGGAGAACTGGGTGCGGGACGACGTCGCCGAACTCACCGAGGTGGGACTCAGGGACCACGGCATGTACCAGATCCTGCGGGACGCGGGCGTGAACTTCCGGCTCGCCAACCAGCGGATCGGCGCGGCGGTCGCGGACGCGCACCAGGCCGAGCTGCTCGAGGTCGCCGCGGGCTCCGCGCTCGTGACCATGGAACGCACGGCCGTGGACGATACGGGCCGCAGCGTAGAAACGGGGCGGCATGCGTACCGAGCCGATTCCTACAGCTTCGAAATGACGCTCGTCCAGCGCTGAGCGCACGAGCGGACCAACAGGACCCGACAGAAGGGAACACAGCACATGGCAGAGTGGGTCTACCCCCTCGGCAGCGCGTCCGACGGCGCGTGGCAGGTTTCGCTCGGCCCGACGGCAGCAGGGAACAGCAGCGCTCCCGCCGTTCCGGGCTGGGCGCACACGGGCATCAAGGTGGCCGTGCTCGCTCCCGGCGCCTCGGTCTCCCTCAATGCCGCCGGCGAGGAACGCATCGTCGTCCCTCTCGAGGGCTCGTTCGAGGTGACGGTCGACGGCGTCGCGCACCACCTGCGTGGCCGCGCCTCGGTCTTCGCGGGCCCGAGCGACGTCCTCTACACGGGGATCGGCAGGACCGCGGTGATCTCGAGTGCCGAGGGCGGCCGGGTCGCCGTCGCGCTTGCACCCGCGAAGGAGGAGTACCCCACGCGGCTCGTGCGCGCTGAGGAGACGCCCGTGGAGCTGCGCGGCGCCGGCAACTGCTCGCGCCAGGTGCACAACTTCGGGACCCCCGCCGCCCTCGAGGCGGACCGCTTCATCGTGTGCGAGGTCATCACGCCCGGCGGCAACTGGTCCTCGTACCCGCCGCACAAGCACGATGAGGAGAAGGACGGCGAGACCTTCCTCGAGGAGATCTACTACTTCGAGACGCGCCTCGCCCCGGACTCCCCCATCGCGGGCGGACACGCCGATGCCGGCCAGGACCCCGTGGGCTACGCCCGGGTCTATGCCTCCGACGAGCGCCCCATCGACGTCAACGCCGAGGTGCGCACGGGCGACGTCGTGCTCGTCCCCTACGGCTGGCACGGCCCGGCGATGGCCGCGCCCGGCTACGACCTGTACTACCTGAACGTCATGGCGGGCCCAGGCCGCGTGCGCGAGTGGCTCATCAGCGACGATCCCCACCACGGCTGGGTCCGCTCAACGTGGGACGCCCAGCAGGTGGACCCTCGCCTGCCCTTCTCCGCCTAGGACACGCCTAAGAGGCAGAGGAACTCGCGCTCGGCGAGGCGCCCGAACCGGACTGGCCCGACGAGCTCGCGGAACCCGAGGAGCTCGGCGAGCCGGTGCTGCTCGACGAGCTGGACGTCGACGGCGAACTCGAGGTGCCGGTGGATGGGCTTGAGGTCGACGACCCGGTGGCATTGCGGAGCACGCTGTTCACGAACCCCTCGAGCTCCGACTGGTCCTTGTCGCCCAGATTGCTGCCGCTCTTGGTGGCGACGACAAGGAGCCTGCCCTGAGCTCCAGAGACCTGCATGAGCATGTCCGAGCTGTTGTTGCCGCGGGTGCTGACGGTGCCGAAGGTCTCGGCAGCGTTTGTCTTGGCCTGGAGCTGCTTGCTCGCGACCGTGACCTTCTGCCCGAGCGCGGACACCGTGAAGTGCGAACAGGTGCCCATCTTGCCCTCGATGTCCTTGAGGATCTGCTGCGAGTCGGGGCCCTGTGAGCCGGACTGCGCTGAGACGGTCCTCGGCTGCTGGCTGTCGGAGATCGACACGGCGACCGAGCCGTTCTCGATGTTGTCCACGAGGCCGGCGGTTGCGATGGACTTGCAGTCGCTCGGATCCACTGTCGCGGTGCTGAGGAGGATCTTGCCGAGGTCCTTTCCGGCAGTCACCTGAGCCTTCGAGTAGGGCTTGAGGTCGTTGCCATCCGAATCCTTGAGCCCGGAGACGAGGTTCTGGAGCTCGGACTCGGTGTAGACCTTCGCGCTTGGGCTCGCCGAGGAGCTCGCGCTCGTTCCCGGGGAGGTCGTCCCGCCGCCCATGCAGGCCGCCAGGCTCAGCGCTGACGCTCCCGCCAGCCCTAATCGGACTGCTGTGCTGATCCGGCTCATCGTCATCCTCCATCCGGCGCAGGCGCGCCACCTTGGAGGCCCGTTACCCCGAGGACGCCGTCCCCAACCCCCGCAATGGACGGTCGGCCAACCTCCGCGCCTAGAGGCCAAAGCGACGGTCCGTGGCGTCGCAGCAGGCTCGCGAACGACTGAGGGTCAGGTCCCGTGGGTGGAGACCCACACGACCTGACCCTCAGAACGTGACCCTCTGGAGGCTGGAGGCGACCTTCAGAACGTGACCCTCAGATGGACGTGGCGGGGCTACGCCCCGAACCCCGCCGCCTGGGCCTTGTCGGTCCGCTCGCGCATCTCGCGCAGCTGGTAGCGGGAGACCTCGTGGGCGTTGTCGTCCTCGGCGAAGACGCTCGAGACCATGACCGTGTCGTCGCGGTCCAGGAAGCCGATCTCGTTCAGGCCTCCGAAGAACTCGTCCCAGTTGACGTCGCCGTCGCCGATCTTGAGGTGCTGGTGGACGCGGACGTCGTTGCCGGGCGGGTTGGTGATGTACCGCAGACCATGCGAGGCGTGGTGGTTCATCGTGTCGGAGACATGCACCACGCGGAGCCGGTCCCCCACCGCGCGCATGATCTCGAGCGGCTCGTCCTTCATGTGGAACGTGTGGGACGCGACGTACACGGATCCCACGTTCGGCGAGTTGAGTCCCCGGACCACGCGGAGCGCGGCGAGGCCCTCCTCGACGAAGTCGTCCGGGTGCGGATCGATCGCCACGTGGACGCCCTCGCGCTCGAAGACCGGCAGGAGCTCCTCCATGGACTTGTAGAAGCATGCCTCGGACTCCTCCGGCTTCTCCGGGCGGCCGGAGAATTCGGTGTTCATCTGGGTGCAGCCCAGATCCACTGTGATCTGGATGGCCCGTTTCCAGTACCGCACAGCGGCCTCGCGCATCGCCTCGTCCGGACCGGACCAGCGCAGCACGGGCAGGACCGAGGCGACCTCAACGCCCGCATCGGCGCACGCGCTGCGGAACTGCCGCACGAGCAGGTCGTCGGCCTTGGGGTGCGTGAAGAACGGGATCATGTCCCGGTGCGGGGTCAGCTGGAGGTACTGGTACCCGAGCTCGGCAGCGAGGGCCGGGAACTCGAGCAGCGAGTGCGTCGAGTGGAAGGGCGTGGGGTCGAGGGCAACCTTCACCTGTACAGCTCCGGCTTCTCGTTGAGCGTCACGGCCACCTTCTCGCCGCTCTTCTGCGCCTCGACACCGGCCTCGCAGCACGCCGCGGTCGCATAGCCGTCCCACGCGGAGGGTCCGCCGATCTCGTCGCGGAGCGCGGCATCGACCCAGGCCTGGACCTCGACGTCGTACGCGGCGCCGAAGCGCTCGATGAAGCTCGGGGTCACGACGCCGCCCCACCGGCCGGCACGCCGCACGTACGGCCCGCCGTCGCCCCCGATGTCCACGATCCCGTCCTCGAACGCGGCCTGCGTCGCGACCTCGTAGCCGAACTGGGCGTTGACGTAGATCTCGACGTCGGCGAGGACACCGGACTCGGTCTCGATGAGCACGTGCTGCGGGTCGTGCTGGCCCGCGGGCGCCTTCGAGGTCGCCTTGCCCAAGCGCACCTGGACCGAGGTGATCTCCTCGCCCGTGAGGTAGCGGATCACGTCGAACTCGTGCACCACGGAGTCGTTGATGAGCATCTCGTTCGTGAAGCCCGGAGGGGTGTCGGGATTGCGGTGGCGGCAGTGCAGCATGAGCAGCTCGCCGAGCTCGGCGGAGCGGATCATGCCGCCGAGAGCCGCGTAGTCGGTGTCGAAGCGACGCATGAAGCCGACCTGAATGCGCTTGCGGCCCAGCTTCTGCTCGGCCTCGACGATCTTCCAGGCAGAAGCGGCGTCCGGCGTGAGCGGCTTCTCGCACAGGATCGGGATGTCCCGCTCGAGGGCCTCGAGAAGCGCCGCCTCGTGGAGGAAGCCGGGCGTGGCGATGAGGACGGCGTCCACGTCGCCGGACTCATAGGCCTCCGCAGCCGTCGCGAACGCCTTCGCGCCCGGGATGTCCGCGATCGCCGCGTTGGCGCGGTCGAGGTCGATGTCGACGACGGCGGCCACGTCGGCCCCGTGGATGTGAGAGTGCAGGCGCTGGATGTGGTCCGCGCCCATGCGGCCGGCGCCGATGACGGCGACGCGCAGGTTGTCAGCCATGATGGTGTGCCTTTCCGAGAACGTCTGGCTTCAGGAGACCCGCGTGCGGGAGCCGCACGAGAGGAGGTAGTTGCGGGTGCGCTTGGCGATCGGCATGGGCACGTCGAAAGCGACGGGGTACATGTCCTGCTCGACGATGCCGAAGATCGGCTTGTCGAGGGCCTCGACCGCCTCGATGACCTCGCGAAGGTCCGGCAGGCCGCCGGGGGGCTCGGTCATGACACCGGCCGCATTGGCCGCCGCGAACGTGAGGTTCTCGGCGCGCACGCGCTCCATGACTCCCGGGTCGACCTGCTTGAGGTGCAGGTAGCCGATGCGCTCCGGGTACTTGCGGATGAGGTCGACGCTGCTCGCGCCGCCGTACTCGGCGTGGCCCGTGTCGAGGCACAGGTTGAGGAGCTCCGGGTCGGTGTTCTTCAGGAGCGTCTCGATGTCGTCCTGGGTGAGGACGTGCGAGTCGGCGTGCGAGTGGAACTGCTGCTTGAGGCCGAACTGCTCGGCCAGGCGGCGGCCCAGCTCGTTGTGGCCGTTGAACAGCGAGTCCCACTGCTCGGAGGAGAGGACCTGGTTCTCGACGGCCTCACCCGTGACGTCGTCGCGCCACATCGCGGGGATGACGACGATGTGCTCGCCGCCCATCGCTGCGGTCAGCTCCGCGACCCTGCGGGCTGGCTCCCAGGCCTCTTCGAATGCTGCGTCCCCGGGCTGCCCCCCGCGGTGGAACGCCGTGAACACGGTGCCAGCCGACACCTGGAGGTCGCGGGCTTTGAGCTCGTCGGCGAGTCGGGACGGGTCGGTGGGCATGTAGCCGTAGGGGCCGAGCTCGATCCACTTGTAGCCGGACTCGGCCACCTCATCCAGGAAGCGCTCCCAGGGGGTCTGCTTCGGATCGTCGGCGAACCAGACGCCCCACGAATCCGGGGCCGTGCCGATGATGAGCTTGTTCTCGATATCGCTCATGGTGTTCCTTCGGTGGAATCGAGGCTTAGTTGGAGGGGAAGTTGTAGGAGGCGTCGGAGGCGTGGGTGGGTTCGGGCCAGCGCTGGGTGATGACCTTGGCGCGGGTGTAGAAGGCGACGCCTTCCTCGCCGTAGATGTGCTTGTCGCCGAAGAGGGAGTTCTTCCACCCGCCGAAGGAGTGGTACGCGACCGGGACGGGGATCGGGACGTTGACCCCGATCATGCCCACGTGGACCCCGCGGTGGAACTTGCGCGCGTTGGACCCGGAGGAGGTGAAGATCGCGGTGCCGTTGCCGTACGGGTTGGAGTTGATCAGCTCGATGGCCTCCTCGACCGTCTCGACGCGGACCACGGACAGGACCGGGCCGAAGATCTCCTCGGTGTACGCGCCCATGTCCGTGCCGACGTTGTCGATCACGGTCGGGCCGAACCAGTTCCCGCCCTCCTTGCCCGCCACGGTGAACTCGCGCCCGTCCACGACCAGCCGCGCCCCGGCCGCGGCCGCGTCGGTGACGATGCCCTTCATCCGGTCCCTGGACGCGGCCGTGATGACCGGGCCCATCTCCGCCCCCGGGTCGGTGCCCTCGGCCACCTTGACGGCCTCGGCACGCTCGGCGACCTTGCCCACCAGCGCATCGGCCGCGTCCCCGACCGCCACCGCCACGGAGATCGCCATGCACCGCTCCCCCGCGGAGCCGAACGCCGCAGCGGCCAGGTGGTCCGCGGCGTTGTCCAGGTCCGCGTCCGGGAGGATGATCGCGTGGTTCTTCGCCCCGCCCAGGGCCTGGACCCGCTTCCCGTGCGCGGTCGCCGTCTCCTGGACGTACCTGGCGATCGGGGTCGACCCCACGAACGAGACAGCGTCCACGTCGGGGTGGGTCAGGAGACCGTCCACGGTCTCCTTGCCCCCGTGCAGGACCTGGAACACCCCGGCCGGCAGGCCCGCCTCGGCCCACAGCCGCGCCAGCAGCATCGACGCCGACGGGTCCCGCTCGCTCGGCTTGAGGATGAACGCGTTGCCCGTGGCGATCGCCACCGGCGCCATCCACAAAGGCACCATCACCGGGAAGTTGAACGGCGTGATCCCCGCGACCACCCCGACCGGCTGGCGGTAGGAGAACACGTCGATCCCGGTCGAGGCCTGGTCCGAGTACGCGCCCTTGAGCAGCTGCGGGATCCCGCACGCGAACTCCACCACCTCCAGCCCCCGCCCGATCTCGCCCTTCGCATCCGAGATCACCTTCCCGTGCTCCGCCGTGACGAGCGCCGCGAGCTCCTCCACATGCGCTGCGACCAGCTCCCGGAACCGGAACAGCACCCCCGTGCGCTTGGCCAGGGAGATGTCGTTCCACGACTCCGCCGCCTTGCGCGCGGCCGCGACGGCCGTCTCCAGGTCCGCCGCGTCCGCAAGCCGCAGCTCCCCGGTCTGCTCGCCAGTCGCCGGGTTGAACACGGGCTGCGTCCGCTCACCGACACCGTTGGACTCCTCACCATCGAGGAAATGCGGAATGGTCTTGACACTCATGATCTAACTCCTGTGGGAATTCTTGGTGGGGAGGGTTCGGACAGCGGCGGTGCTCACCCGAGCAGGGGCCGCTGGCGGGACTTGTGGTCGGTGTAGGTGGCGAAGGCGGCCTGGGTGGACTCGAGCTCGGAGGCCCCGGAGACGGGGACGTCCCACCAGGACTCGGAGCTCGGCGCGTCGATGAGCGGATCGGACTCGATGTGGATCACGATCGGCCCGCTGCCCTCCGGGGCAGCCTTGGCCTTGCCGATGGCGGCCTCGAGGTCGGCGATCGCGTTCGGTCCCGGCACGATCCGGTAGACCGTGACGCCGAGGCTCTCGGCGTTCGTGGCGAGGTCGATCGGGAGCTTCTCGCCGTCGTCGAACGTGTGGTGCTCGGCGTCGAGCGTGCGGTACTTCGTGCCGAAGCGCTGGGATCCGAGCTGCTCGGAGAGCGCGCCGATCGAGGCGTAGCCGTGGTTCTGGATGAGCACGGTGATGAGCTTGATGCCTTCCGCGACCGCTGTGACGAGCTCGGTGTGCATCATGAGGTACGAGCCGTCGCCGACCATGACGACGACGTCCCTGTTCGCCTCGCCCCTGGACGTCGCATCGACCGCCGCGCGCTTGACGCCGAGGCCGCCGGGGATCTCGTAGCCCATGCAGGAGAACGCGTACTCGACGTGGTACCCGAACGGGTCGCGGATGCGCCACATCTTGTGCAGGTCTCCGGGGAGGGAGCCTGCCGCGCAGATCACGACGTCGCGCGGGTCCATCGCGCGGTTGACCGCGCCGATGATGGCGTTCTGCGACACGAGCGGGGAATAGTCCTGTGCGAAGGCGGCGTCGACCGTGTCGTCCCAGCGGGCCTTCTCGTCGGCCACCACGCGCTCGAGCTCCGCCCCGACACGGTAGCCGCCCAGCGCCGTCGTGAGCGCGGCGAGGGCCTTGCGGGCGTCGGCGACGATCGGCAGCGAGGTTCCGTGCTTGTAGGCATCGATCGCGGCGACGTTGATGTTCACGAAGCTCACGCCCGGGTCCTGGAATGCCGTGCGGGAGGCGGTGGTGAAATCCTCGTAGCGCGTGCCGATGCCGATGACGAGGTCCGCGTCGCGCACGAGCGCGTTGGCCGCCGTCGTGCCGGTCGAGCCGACCGCTCCGAGTGCCTGCGGGTGGTCCCACGCGAGGGAGCCGACGCCGGCCTGGGTCCAGCCGACCGGGATGCCGGTGGCTTCGGCGAACGCGCGCAGCTGGTCCGTGGCGAAGGCGTAGAGCACGCCGCCGCCGGCGATGATGACCGGACGCTTCGCGGCACGGATACGGCGGGCGGCCTCGGCGATGTCCTCGGCCTCGGGCTCGGGGCGGCGGATGCGCCACTCGCGCTCGGCGAGGAACTCCGCGGGGACGTCGAAGACCTCGGCCTGGACGTCCTGCGGGAGGGCGATCGTCACGGCGCCGGTCTCGGCCGGGTCCGTCAGCACCCGCAGGCCGTGCAGGAGCGCCGAGAAGAGCTGCTCCGGACGGTTGACCCGGTCGAAGTACTTGGACAGCGGGCGGAACGCGTCGTTGACCGTGATGTCGTAGCCGTGCGGCATTTCGAGCTGCTGCAGGACCGGGTCCGCGGCGCGGGTCGCGAACGTGTCCGAGGGCAGGAGCAGCGCGGGGAGGCGGTTCGCCGTGGCGAGCGCAGCGCCGGTGAGCAGGTTGGACGAGCCGGGACCGATCGACGTCGAGATCGCGAAGGTCTGACGGCGGCGCGTGTGCCGCGCGTACCCGACAGCCTGATGCGCCTGCGCCTGCTCGTTGCGGCCCTGGTAGTACGGCATGAGTGTGGGGTCGGCGACCTGCCACTGCTTGAGCGCCTGTCCCACTCCGGCCACGTTGCCGTGGCCGAAGATGCCGAACATGCCGGGGATGAGACGCTCCCTGTATGCTCCCCCATCAGGCCCCCCGACGGTATCAACCGTGTACTGGCGGCCGAGGAACTCGACGAGCGCCTGGGCGACCGTCATCCTGCGGGTGGTGGTCACTGGGCAGCCTCCTTGGTGCTGTGTCCCGACGGGATCTCTTCGGTGTGCAGCAGCGAAGCCGCAGCTGCGACGGCGCCGGCAACGTCGCCGTCGGCGGGGTAGAGGAGCGTGCGGCCCACGGTCAGGCCCTGCACGCCCGGCAGTGCGAGCGCCCGGCCCCACGAGGCGAAGACCTCGTCCTGGTGGCCGGTCGGGTCCCCGCCCAGGAGGACCGTCGGCATGGTCGTGGCGGCCATGACCCGTTCCATGTCCTCCACGACGGGCAGCTTCATCCACGTGTAGGCGCTCGTCGAGCCGAGGCCCGAGGCGATCCCGATGGACTTGATGACGGCCTCAGCGGAGAGGTCGTTCTTGACCTTGCCGTCGACCCAGCCCGAGAGGAACGGCTCGACCATCGCGATGAGGCCGCGGGCGGCGAGCGCGTCGATGGCCTTCGCGGTGCTCTCGAGGATGGACGCGGTGGCAGGATCGCCGAGGGCGATGCGGGTGAGCATCTTGCCGCCGTCGGCCCCCAGCGCCGCGAGCGCCTCGGCCGTGTGGCCCGTGAAGCGGTCGTCGAACTCGTTGACGAACCCGGCCAGCCCGCCGCGGTTCATCGAGCCGAAGACGAGCTTGCCCTCGAGCGCGCCGAGAAGAAGCAGGTCGTCCATGATGTCCGGGCTCGCCAGGACACCGTCGACGGCGGGGTTCGCGAGTGCGATCTGGAGCCTGTCGAGGAGCTCGCGTCGGTCTGCCATGGCCTCGGGCCGGCCCTGGGCCGCGAGCGCGCCGCGGGCGGGGTGGTCGGCCGCGACGATGAAGTCCTGCTTGCCGAGCACGGGGCCCGGGTGGCGGCGGCGGTTCTGGGCGGCGCGCGCAACGGCGGCCGGGTCCTCGAGCCGGATCTTGGTGAGGTGCTCGTAGCGGCGAGGGTCGTCGTCATGCGGGTTCGCGAGGACGGGCGCGCCGCCACGGACGACGCCGCTCGGAGACGCGGTCTCGGCGGCGGCGCTCACTGGGCCACCGCCTCGGGGACGAGACGGCCGCGTTCGGACAGCAGCGAGGTGACCTCTGCCGGCGTCGGCATCGCATCGGCGCACGAGAGGCGCGAGGCGACGATCGCGCCGGAGGCGTTCGCGTAGTCCAGGACCTGGGCGAGCGGCCAGCCGGCGAGGAGTCCGTGGCAGAACGCGCCGCCGAACGAGTCGCCGGCGCCGAGGCCGTTGAGGGTCTCGACCGGGACCGGGGCGGAGACGACGCGCTCGGTGCGGGTCTTGGCCATGACGCCCTCGGGGCCGAGCTTGACCACGGCGATCTCGACGCCCGCGGCCAGGAGGCGGTCGGCCTGCTCGTCCGGGGTGCCGTGGCCGACGGCGACAGCGCACTCCTCCTCGTTGCCGATCGCGACCGTGACGTGCGGCAGGACTCTGGCGACCTGCTCGCGGGCTGCGTCCTCGGAGTCCCAGAACATGGGCCGGTAGTCGAGGTCGAGGACCGTGAACTGGCCCTCGGCCAACTCAGCGCGGGGGCGCGCCTCATGGGCGGCGATGTGGGCCGAGCGGCTCGGCTCCTGGCACAGGCCCGTCACGGTGGACCAGAAGATCCGCGCGTCCCTGATGGCCGCGAGGTCCAGCTCCTCGGCCTTGATCTGCAGGTCCGGGGCCGTGGGGAAGCGGCCGTAGAAGTACAGCGGGAACTCGTGCGTGGCCGGGATGATGGCGCAGAAGGTCGCCGGGGTCTGGAGTCCCGGGACCGGGGCCACGAAACGGTCATCGACGCCGAACTTGGCCAGCTCGCGGTGGAGGTACGTCCCGAACGGGTCGTCCCCGGTGCGGGTGATGACGGCGGTGGTGCGCCCGTGGCGGGCTGCGGCGACGGCGACGTTCGACGGCGAGCCGCCCAGGTACTTGCCGAAGCTCGTCACGTCCGCCAGGCCGACTCCGATGTCGTTGGGGTAGATGTCGACGCTGATGCGCCCCATCGTGAGAACGTCGTAGGTCACTTCGCGGTGCCTTTCGTTGTAAGCCCGGAACCCCGGGCCGGCTTCGCTGCCTGTGGCGTCGGCCACGGGTCAACTCTGCTACAGAATTAATGTCCTGTCAAAGGTTTGTATTGACAATTTCAGCCAGCAGGGACGGCCAGCTCGCCCGTCACATACTGGGCCCGGCCGAAGCCGAAGGACCAGTCCCCGGCACCGTTCTCGACGTAGCCGATGAAGACGTCCTCGCCCGGCACGCCCGCGTCGGCGAGGTTGTGCGCGACGGCCGCGAACAGGGACTCCTTGGCCTCCTGGCTGCGCCCGCCCTGCGTGAAGATCTGGATCATGACAACGCCGCCCGAGCGTTCGAATCCGAGGCCCGCATCCTGCGCGACGATCTGGCCCGGCGCATGCTCGGTGACGATGTGGAAGTAGTCGCGCTCGGGGATGCGGTACTCAGCCAGAACCGCCTCGTGGACGGCACGGCTGATGCGCGCGAGCTGCTCGCGGGTGCGGCCGGCATTGACGTCGATGCGGATGAGAGGCATGTGCGGGGCACCTTCACTGTGGAACTTTGTGCTGACATACTCAGACTAAGCCGCATCAGCCGCTGTTGCAACACTTTGTCCTTACAAAGTTCGGTCACCTCGGTGGCGCGACCTCGCCGTGAGAGGGTGGACCAGAATCCCCCTCCCGAAAGGACACCCGTGACCCGGCGGATCAGCCGTACCGCGGCGCTGGCCCTCCTCGCCGTCGGCCTCATGTCGCTCAACTCCCGCGCGCCGATCGTCGGCCTCGGGCCGGTACTCCCGGACATCCAGCGCGACACGGGGCTCAGCGCCGCCGTCGTGGGCCTCCTCGCCGCGATCCCGGTGCTCTGCTTCGGGCTCATCACTCCAGCCGCGGCATGGCTCATGGGCAAGATCGGCATCAATCACGCGGTCCTGTACTTCTTCGGCGGGCTTGCCCTGGGCATCGTGGTGCGCTCCTACGGTGGCGCCGCGGGGGCGCTCGTCGGGACCGTGGTCCTCGGCGTCGCCATGACCCTCGTGAATGTGGCCACGCCGCTCATCGTGGGCCGCGACTTCCCGCTCCGCGCTGCGCTCATGACCGGCGTGACCACGGCCGCCGTGAACGTCGGCACCACTCTCGCGTCGGCGCTCACTGCGCCACTGGCCGGCACGATCGGCTGGCAGGGCTCGCTCGTGTCCTGGCTCGGATTCGTGGCCATCGCCTCAGGCGTCTGGCTCTTCGTATTCCCTGCCAGCAAGGACGGGCCGCGGTGGTCCGACGCTGACTTCCCGGGGCGCGCCGCGAAGGCGGCCGCGCGGCGTCGCGCGGAGCTGCGGGCGGCGCAGGGACAGCCGGGCACCGAGACCGGGCCCCTCCCCCTCGTCCCCCGAGCCAAGATCAGCCCCGGGAATCGGCGCATGATGTGGCTGTTCACGGCGACCTTCGCGCTGCACAACGTCGGCTACTACGCCATGACCCTGTGGCTGCCCTCGTATCTCGCCCAGACGCAGGGCATGACCTTGGCCCAGGCCGGACTCGGGGCGAGCCTCCTCCAGCTGTTCGCGATCGCCGGACCCCTGCTCATCCCCGCCCTCATCCACCTCTTCGGGTGGGGCGAGAAGCAGCTCTTCGCGCTCGTCGCCGTCTGCTGGCTCGTGCTCCCGGCGGGCCTCCTGGTGGCCCCGGCCGCGTGGGTGCTGTGGGCCGTGCTCGGGGGCATCGCCCAGGGCGGCACGTTCACGGTCGTGTTCACCGTGGTCATCAAGCGGGCCCGCAGCCTCGATGAGAACCGGCGCATGACGGCGCTCATCCAGTCCGTCGGGTACGCGATCGCATCCACGGGGCCGATCGTCATCGGCGGACTGCGCGAGGCCGCGGGCAACTGGCAGGCGCCGCTCGCGTTCGTGCTCGGTGCACTCGTCGTCATGGCGGTGACGGGCTTCCTGGCGATCCAGTCACGCACGACGCCGCCCCTCGCCTCCCGCTCGCAGCGCGCCTAGCATCGGGGGTGGGAAGACCCACGACGGAAGGACCCGACCATGCTGCCGGAATCAGTCCAGGCGTTCATCGACGCGGAGATCGCCGCGAATACGACCGACTTCAGCGACCTCCGCGCCGTCTACCTCAACGGGACGCTCAAGCCGAGTCCCGAGACGAGCCACACGGACGGACTCATCGCGGTGAGCAGGCACGTGCTCGAGGGCGTGGGCACCCACGTCGACGAGATCCGCACGGTGGACCACGACATCCCGCCCGGCGTCTACCCAGACATGCGCGAGCACGGCTGGGAGACGGACGACTTCCCGGACCTGTACCACTCCCTCATTGAGCCCGCGGACATTGTGGTCCTGGCAACCCCGATCTGGCTCGGAGACCAATCCTCGGTCACCCGGAAGACGGTCGAGCGCCTCTACGGCTTCTCGGGCGAGCTCAACGCTGCCGGGCAGTGGTCGTACTACGGCAAGGTGGGCGGCGTCATCGTGACCGGCAACGAGGACGGCGCGAAGCACTGCGCCGCCCAGCTGCTCTACGCGCTCTCCCATATCGGCTTCACGATCCCGCCGCAGGCGGACGCCTACTGGACCGGTGAGGCCGGACCGGGGCCGTCCTATCTCGACGACAACCGGGGCGCCCAGAACCACTGGACCACGCGGAACGCGGTGTTCGCAGCCTGGAACATGCTGCACACCGCCCGCCGCATCAAGGACGCCGGCGGAATCCCGGTGTACGGCAACGTGACGTTCAACTGGGACCTCTCCAAGGCGGACCACCCGAACCCGGAGTACCGGTAGAGGGCGCTTGGCGGGGGCGGGAGGCCAGGAGCTTGAGTCGCCTCAGATGAGGTCGAGGACGATGATCTCGAGGTCGAGGCGGCGGATGAGCCGCTCGTGCGCGTCGGCGTCGCGGGCCTGTGCGGCCACTGTGGTCGGAACGTCGCGGCGGGGCTGTGGGTACACGGTGGTGGGGATGCCGCCGACGGGTCGGGGGATGCGCCGCTTCACCGCAGGACTCCGATCCGCAGTGTTCCATGGTCCTGAAGCGGGCCGAGGCCTTCGCGGGCCAGATCGTGCAGCATCTGGCGGTAGCTCCAGAGCGCGAGGGCTGGGAGTTGGCGGAGGTCGGCGATCGTCGCCTGGGGACGGTCCACACGGTAGAGGGCGAGGATCGCGCCGTCTTCCTGCGCGTCGTCGAGGGCCCGGTAGGGGCCGACCGGACGGTGTGCAGTGAGTGCTTGGGCGTACAGGCCCAGTCGGTCATGAGGTGTCCCATGACCGGCGCGGCTCCACACATGGACGACATCATTGACATCCACCATGGTCCCCGCCTCCTCTGTCATCTTCTCTGGGTGGCCGGCCCGGGATCTGGGTCCCGTTCCGCTGATATCTAAACTCTAAACCTGTGAGTTCACATGTCAAGGGTTTAGGATAGACTCAGGGAGAACGAAGAGGAGAAGGGGAGGACTCGTGAGCAGTTGGAGGGAACAACTCGCCTTCGCCCCCCTTGAGACCGCCGAGCGCGGCGAGGAGATCGGACGCCGGATCAGGCAGGCGATCGAGCTGGGGGTCCTCGAGGACGAGACCCAGCTGCCCAGCGAGAACGACCTCGCGGCGATGATGGGCGTCTCGACGCAGACGCTGCGCTCAGCCCTGGCCGAGCTCCGCCACCTGGGACTCGTGGAAACACGCCGAGGCCGTGGCGGTGGAAGCTTCGTCAAGGCGAACACGGGCCAGTTGGCCCGGGCGCGGAGGGATGCGCTGGGCGCCTACTCCCTTGACGCCCTCCGCGACATCCGCGAGTACCGGGCGGTCCTGGCGGGCTCAGCCGCGGCGGCAGCGGCCGCACGGCCGCAGCAGATCTCGGTCGCGCGCCTCGCATCCCTCGGGGCCATGGTCGGGACAGCCCATGAACCCGCAGACATGGCCCGCGCGGACAGCAAGTTCCACCTTGAACTCGCGGCCGCGTCACGGTCCGTCCGGCTCACCCGGCAGGAGATGGCGCTCCAGGCCGAGGTCGGGCCCCTGATCTGGACGAGCACCGCGGGCGAAGGCCTCACGGCCGCGCGCGAGCATGCCGAGATCGTGGGGGCCATCGGCAGTGGCGATACCCTCCTCGCGCGCACCCGGGCCGAAGGGCACGTCCGCCGCGAGATGAACGCTCTGATCGACCTGCGCATGTCCATGGACACCGCACCCCAGGACGCTGCTCTGCGCGGCGGCCTGGGGGAAGAAGGTGCCATCACGTCCATCGGAGCGCTCGCCGCCGAGATCGAGAAGACGGCCGTCGCGTCGATCCACGTCGTCGAAGAGGCCGTCCACGCCGCCCTCGATGCTGCCCCGGGCGGAGGCCTGGACGAGCTGGAAGGCGTCTATCAGATCGCGCACGACACTCTGGTCGAGACGCATCCCATCCTCTACGGGACGGGATTCCTCGCGGACTCGAGGTTCTTCGGCGAGTCAGGCTTCGTGTGGGCCTATGTTCCGCCTGGCCGCAGCACCCCGCAGCGGCTCGAGATGGACCTCGAGTACTACGACTACGCCACCGCTCCCTGGTGGCCCCGGGAAGGGGCCACAGAACCGGTCCAGGCCAGCTACGCCTATGTCGACGCGAACGGCTCGAACGCGTACATCGTCACGTTCAGCAAATGCGTGATGAGGGAGGGGCGGATGATCGGGGCCGCGGTGGCCGATGTCCTGGTGAGCCAACTCCAGGCGGGATTCGCGCCGTTCCTCGAATCGCTTCCGTGGGGATCGTGCATCGTCGACCAGATGGACGTTGTCATCGCAGCCAACTCCGGCAGCCTTGTCGGCGACATCTTCTCCTCCACCGCCGAGGTGGCCCGGACCATCGCCCTCCCACCCGTCCCCTGGCGCCTCCATCTGGCGCAGGCGCCGCGGCCGACGGCCACGCCGTCCCGCAGCCCGCAAGCAATGCAGACATCTGAAGGGAGCGCCCGTGGACGTGCCGATTGAAGTCACCGGATGGGCCGGAGCGGTCGCAGTCCTGGTGGCGTACCTGTCTGTCTCCATGGGCTGGCTGCGGCCGGGCCGCCGATTCCAGACGGCGAACCTCCTGGGTTCGTGCGCCTTCATGGTCAACGGCGCCTACCACGGCGCGTGGCCCTCTGTGGTGACGAACATCGCGTGGTTCCTCATCTCGGTCATTGCTCTCCTCCGCGCCCGGCTCACCAAGACGCATCCCGAGGTCTCCGCCGTCGTCGAGACGCTCCAGACGGTGGACTTCCCCCCTGCGGTGACCGAGGACTGGGTGGGGGGCAGCGGCACCACGCGCGCCGCGGAATAGAACGCCGCGGAATAGCGCTGCGGGCAAGCAAGGGCGGTGGGCCCGCGTCGGATAGCGCGATCACGCGATGGTCCGGAAGGCACCGGGCGCGCACACTGATGGCATGAACGCTTCCGGAGATGGAGTGAGCACTGCCGGAGGCAAGAACGCCCTGACCGTTCTGGTCTTCGTCGGCGCCCTCATCGTCACGGGCGGGAATGCTGTCGCAATCCGCTACAGCAACCGCGAACTCGACCCCCTGTTCGGGGCGGCATTGCGCTTCGCGCTCGCGGCGCTCGTCTTCGGGGCGGTCATGGCGGCCCAGCGCACGGCCTTCCCGCGCGGACGGCAGCTCGTCGGGGCCCTGCTCTACGGCGTGCTGAACTTCGGGCTCGCCTACGGGTTCATCTACGAGGGACTCCGCACCGTGCACGCCGGGCTTGCCCAGATCGTGCTGGCGGCCGCTCCGCTCGCCACGATCCTCCTCGCGGCGGCCTTCAGGATCGAGGTGTTCCGCTGGAGACGTCTGGGGGGAACCCTCGTCGCCATCCTCGGCATTGCCGTCATCAGTGGGATCGGCACGAGCATGCTGTCCGCGTCGTCCCTCGTCGGCATGGCGGCGATGGTCGCCGCGGCGGTGTCCATCGCGGGCGGCGCCGTAGCTGTCAAACGGTTCCCCCGGGCGCCGGCGGCCTCGCTCAACGCAATCGGCATGGGGGTGGGGGCCCTTCTGCTGGCCCTCGCCTCTGCCGCATCGGGTGAACGGTGGGCGCTGCCCACCCAGGGCACCACGCTCGTGGCGGTGGGCTTCCTCATCGTCTCGACCGTCATCATCTTCGCGGCCTTCCTATTCGTGCTGAGGCGATGGAGCGCCTCTGCGACGACCTACCAGTTCCTGCTCATCCCCATCCCCTCCGTCATCCTGTCCTCGCTCCTGGATGCGGAGCCGCTCACGCCGACGCTCTTCCTCGGCGGCCTGCTCGTGGTGGGAGGGGCGTACGCGGGAATGCACACGCGGAGGCCAGGACGCCGCCGCTCGGGAGCCTCCGAGGGCAGGAAACGTCAGAGGGTCACCTCCTGATGTTCAGGAGGTGACCCTCTGACGGGGGCGGATGGCGTCAGACGGTGGCCTGCTACCGCAGCACCACCGTGCGGTTGCCGTTGAGGATCACGCGGCCCTCGCAGTGCCAGCGAACCGCGTTGGAGAGCGCCTTCGTTTCGGCGTCGCGGCCCACCGCGACGAGGTCCTCGGGCGAGTGGGTGTGGTCCACCTCGATGACCTGCTGGGCGATGATCGGCCCCTCGTCGAGCTCTGCGTTCACGTAGTGCGCCGTGGCACCGACCGTCTTGACACCCCGGTCCCACGCCTGGTGGTAAGGTTTGGCGCCCTTGAAGGAAGGCAGGAACGAGTGGTGGATGTTGATCACTCGTCCGGCCATCTTCGTGGCGAGCGCGTCGGAGAGGACCTGCATGTAGCGGGCCAGCACCACGAGCTCCACCGCATACGCGTCGACGAGCGAGAGCAGCTTCTCCTCGGCCTCCGGCTTGGTCTCCTTCGTCACCGGAATGTGGTGGTACGGGATGCCGTGCCATTCCACGAGGCTCCGCTGGTCCTCGTGGTTGGACACGACGGCGACGATGTCAACCGGGAGCTCGCCGATCCGCGCCCGGAAGAGCAGGTCGTTGAGGCAGTGCCCGAACTTGGAGACCATGAGCAGCACGCGGGTCTTCTCCCCCGCGGGACGCAGCTGCCACGCCATGCCGAACTTCGCTCCGACCGGGGCGAAGTCGGCGCGGAGGCGATCGATGTCGTCGTCGGCATCCGAGAGGGCCTGCGAGCCGAGCGCCGCGGCGTCGCCGGCGGGGGCCTCGAAATGCACCCGCATGTAGAAGTGCCCCGCGCGCCGGTCCCCGAACTGCTTGATGTCCACGATGTCGCACCCGTGCTCCGCGAGGAATCCTGAGACCGCGAACACGATCCCGGGTCCCTCGGCGCAGTCGAGCGTCAGGACGTATTCAGTCGTCATGCCGTCACCGCGCGCCCGGCGCCGTCAGCTCGCGAACCGCGAATTCGCGCATCGCGTCGATGAGCCACCGGCCCACGTGGTCCGCGAAGGACGCCCGGGGCAGGATCCGGTAGGCGTCCTCCCCCGTCTTCCACACGAGCACGGGGACGTGGTCCAGAACGGTCGCGATGGCCTGGCCCACGGCGAAGTGGCGCGGGTGCAGGTCGAACGAAACGCCCTTCTCGAGCACTGTCCGGGCGCTTGGGCCGGTCAGCTCGAACGTCGTCCGGTTCGCGGAGAGGTCGACGACGGCGCCCGGCGTCCGCGCGCCCACCTCGCCCAGCGCTGCGCCCACCCGTGCGGCCTCGGCGGGGCCGCGGTCCGAGGTCGCGGCGCCGCCCTCGTCGCCGACGGCGAGGAACTCATCCGGCCCGATCCACAGGACCGTGAAGCCGCCGCCGGACGTGGTGTTCCCGTGCCCGGAGGGCAGGGACACGCCGAGCGCAGACTCGAGCGCGGCGGCACCCGCCGAGCCTGCCACGGCCCGCAGGCCGAGCTGGGGCAGGAAGGGCACCTCGCGCACCGCAACGGCACGCGCGGCGTCAGCGGCGGTGGCAGCGGTCGCGGCGGCGAAAGCATCGGCGAGCTGCGCCGCGGGGCTGCGGCGCAGGCCGGGCGCCCCGGGGCCCGCGAGGGGGGCGTGGGTGGATGCAAGCGGTGTCACAACAGTCGTCTCAGCCATCACGGCGCTTCCCTTCAGGATCAAACAGGACGGTCTCCCCGACCGTGACGTCAACGAGCCGGTCCCCGGCGACGGCGGTGAGGACCTCGCCGATGCGGTTGCGGCCGTTCTTGATGAGGGCCAGGGCGAACGACCGCCCCAGCGCCGCCGAGTGGTAGCTCGACGTGACGAATCCCTGCATCGGCACGGGGCCGTTGGAGGAGTCCGTGGGGATGCCCTGCTCGATGACCTGCGTGCCCTCCGGGAGGCGGAAGGACGGATCCACGGGCGTGAGCGAGATGAGGTGCTTGCGGTCGGTGCGGGCCGTGTCCTCGCGGGAGTACGAGCGCTTGCCTACGAAGTCCTTCGCCTTGGACACGATCCACTCCATGCCCGCGTCCTGCGGGGTGATGGTGCCGTCAGTGTCCTGGCCGACGATCGGGTAGCCCTTCTCGGCGCGCAGCACGTGCATGGTCTCGGTGCCGTACGGGGTGATGTTGAACTCCGCTCCGGCCTCGGCGACGTCCTCCCAGACCTGCAGCCCGTACCAGGTGGCCACGTTGATCTCGTAGGCGAGCTCGCCGGAGAACGAAATGCGGCACACGCGGGCCGGGATGCCGGAAGCGAGGGTCGTGTCGCGCCACGCCATGAACGGGAAGGCGCCGTTGTCCACGTCCAACTCCGGGGCGACCTTCGAGATGACCTCGCGGGACTTCGGGCCGACCACGGCCACGGTGGTCCACTGCTCGGTGACGGAGGTGAAGTTCGCGTCGAGCTCGGGCCACTCCGTCTGGTGCCACTCCTCGAGCCAGTCGAGGACCTTCGCGGCCCCGCCGGTCGTGGTGGTCATGAAGTAGCGGTCCGCGTCCAGGCGCAGGGTCACGCCGTCGTCGAAGATCATGCCGTCCGGGCCGCACATGACGCCGTAGCGGCCCATGCCCGGGGCGAGCTTCTTGAACGCGTTCGTGTAGATGCGGTTGAGGAACTCGCCCGCGTCCGCGCCCCAGATCTCGATCTTGCCGAGGGTCGTGGCGTCCATGAAGCCCACGGACTCGCGCACGGCGGCGCACTCGCGCAGCACGGCCTCGTCCATGGTCTCCTCGCCCTGGGGGAAGTACCACGGACGCAGCCACTGGCCGACGAACTCGAACTTGGCGCCCTGCGCGACGTGCCACGGATGGACCGAGGAGATGCGCTCGGGGTCGAACAACTCGCCGCGCTTGCGCCCGGCCATCGCCGCGAAGGCGACCGGCGCGTAGGGGGCGCGGAACGTCGTCGTGCCGATCTCGCCGATGCCGGGGGCAGCAGACCCCTCGCCCTTCAGCGCGGCAGCGATGACGCCGATCGCGTTCACTCCGGACGTCTTGCCCTGATCGTTCGCGGTGGAAATCGAGGTGTACCGCTTGACGTGCTCGACCGAGCGCATGCCCGCGCCGGTCGCACGGAGCACGTCGTGGACCGTCTGGTCGCGCTGAAAGTCCACGAAGTGGGTGTTCCAGTCGGCGGGGCCTCCGGTCTCCCCCGGGACGAGCCAGACCTGGCGGGTCGGGGCCGAGGCGGTGGCGGGGTGTGAGGGGAGGCTTGAGGCGTGCTCGCCGGCCTCGGTCACGAAGCCCGCGTTGAACGCCGCGACGGCGCCCGCGTGGGAGCCCTCGGCGAGGGCGTCGGCGAGCTCGTAGGAGCCCCGCGCCGCACCCACGACCTGCTGGGCCTCGACGGTCGTGGCGGGCACGAACCCGGCCAGCTCCTCGTCCCAGCGCAGCTTGCCCTGGCGCTGGCTGAACAGGTGCACGAGCGGGCTCCAGCCGCCCGAGACGGCCAGGAGGTCAGCCTCGAGTCGTTCGGAGGCGCCGCTCAGGTTGCCAGCCGCATCGAGCCCGCGCACGACGACGCCGCTCACCCGGCCGCTGCTGTCGCCTTCCGCTGCGCTCGCCTCGGTGGAGACAACCGCGGAGCCGGAGATGACCCGGAGGCCGGCCGACTCAGCCGCGAGGGCCACGGCGGTCTTCGCAGGCCGCGCATCAACGACGGCGGCCACGGGGACGCCCGCAGCGACGAGGTCCGTCGCGGTGGCGTACGCCGAGTCATTCGTGGTGAACACGACGGCGGCGGAGCCGGGGCGAACGCCGTACCGGTTGAGGTACGTGCGGGCCGCGGAGGCGAGCATAATGCCCGGGCGGTCGTTGTCCGCGAACACGATCGGACGCTCGTGGGCGCCGGTCGCGATGACCACCTGTCCGGCACGGATGTGCCACAGCCGCTGGCGCGAGACGCCCTGTGCGTCCAGTTCGCGGGCCTTGACGGTGCCGAGGTGGTCGGTCCGGGACTCGAGCGCCACGACGTAGTTCGAATCGTAGGAGCCGAACGCGTTCGTGCGGGTCAGGACCGTGACCTCGTCCGCCGCGGCGAGCTCGGCGGCAGCCGCGGCGATCCACTCGGGTGCGGCGACGCCGTCGACCGTTTCCGACGGAGCGGAGAGCAGCGAGCCGCCCAGCTCGGGCTGGTCGTCGATGAGGATGACGCGGGCGCCGGTCCTGGCGGCCTCGCGGGCCGCGGAGAGGCCGGACGGCCCTGCGCCGATGACGAGGACGTCGGCGTGGACGTGCTTCTTGTCGTAGACGGCGTTATCGGTACGCGGATCGAGAGTGCCGAGGCCGGACAGGTACGTGGCCTCAAGCCCGTCCGTGAGCTCGACGATCGTGGCAGGGAGCATCGTCTCGTCGACGCCGCCGGCTCCCCGGTCCTTGACCGTGAGGAGGGCGTTGGGCTCCTCGACGCCTGCGGCGAGGATGCCGCGCGGGCGGCGCAGGTACATGGACGGCCCGGCCTCGGCCACGCCGTTGGCAAGGAGCGCCGAGGCGACCGTGTCGCCCGCGAGGCCTTCGTACTCGGTGCCGTCCACGGTGAAGCGCACGACGGCGTCGCGCGAGATCCGCGCGGCCGCCGCCTTCTCGGCGGGGAGGCGGAACGACTGGGTCGGGTGGCTCACTTCTGGCCTCCTGTCGGGGTTGAAGCTGGCGCTGCTGCGGGGGCTGCGCCGGTGTAGACGGACTTGAACTCGTAGGTCACGGTGTCGCGCAGGGCATTGAACCACTTGCGGCAGCCCGCGGTGTGGACCCAGCGCTCGGCGAAGGTGCCCTTGGGGTTCTCGCGGTAGAAGAGGTACCGCGACCATTCGGTGTCGGTCAGCTCGGCGGGGTTCTCGGGGTAGGCCACGTGGGCCTGGCCGCCGTAGTGGAACTCGGTCTCGTCGCGCGGGCCGCAGTTCGGGCAGGTGATGAGAAGCATGCTCTGGCTCCTTTCTGTGCTTACCTGAGCCTGGGGCTCAGTGGGCCACGGCGGCGGCGCCGTGCTCGTCGATGAGGGCGCCGGTCTCGAAGCGCTCGAGGGCGAAGGGTGCGTTGAGGGCGTGGGCCTCGTCCGTGGCGATGGTGTGCGCCATGCTCCAGCCGGCGCCCGGGGTGCCCTTGAAGCCTCCCGTGCCCCAGCCGCAGTTGACGTACATGCCCTCGACCGGGGCCTTGCCGACGATCGGGGACGCATCGAGCGTCACGTCGACGATGCCGCCCCACGTGCGCAGAAGGTGCGCCCGGGCGAAGATCGGGAAGAGCTCGACGGCGGCTGCCATCTGCTCCTCGATGACGTGGAACGCCCCGCGCTGGCCGTAGCCGTTGTAGGAGTCGATGCCCGCGCCCATGACCAGCTCGCCCTTGTGCGCCTGGGAGACGTACACGTGGACGTGGTTGGACATGACGACCGTGGGGTGCACCTTGTGGTGGAGCTCGGAGACGAGCGCCTGGAGGGGGTGCGACTGGATCGGGAGGTCGAAGCCGGCGAGCTTGGCCAGCACGCTCGAGTGGCCCGCCGCGCAGAGGGCTACCTTGCCCGTGGCGATCGTGCCCCGGTTCGTCTGGACGCCGACCACACGGTTGCCGTCCTTGACGAAGCCCGTGACCTCGCAGTTCTGGATGATGTCGACGCCGAGCTCGTCCGCCTTGCGGGCGAAGGCCCACGCGACGTGGTCGTGCTTCGCGATGCCGGCGCGCGGCTGGTACGTGGCACCGAGGACCGGGTAGCGGATGTCCTCGCTGACGTTGATGATCGGGCAGAGTTCCTTGACCTGGTCGGCATCGAGCCACTCGGCATCCACGCCGTTGAGCTTGTTCGCGCCCACGCGGCGGACGGACTCGCGCACGTCCTGGAGCGTGTGCGCGAGGTTCATGACGCCGCGCTGGCTGAACAGGAAGTCGTACTCGAGCTCCTCGGGGAGCTGCTCCCAGAGCTTGAGGGAGTGCTCGTAGATCGCCGCCGACTCGTCCCACAGGTAGTTCGAGCGGATGATCGTCGTGTTGCGGGCCATGTTGCCGCCGGCGAGCCAGCCGCGCTCGAGGACCGCGATGTTGGTCATCCCGTGGTTCTTGGCGAGGTAGTACGCCGTGGCGAGACCGTGGCCGCCGCCGCCCACGATGACCGCGTCATACGAGGGCTTGGGGTCCGGGTTGTGCCAGAGGAAGTCCGGGTGTTCGGGCAGCAGATCCGCCATCACTGGGCTCCGTTCTCGTGATCGGCCCCGGCGCTGGCCGGGGTGAGGTTGGGGTAGAGGGGGTGCTTGTCGGCGAGGACGGCCACGCGCGAGCGCAGCGAGGCGGCCAGCTCGTCGTCGAACTCGGGCTTGAGGGCTGCGGCGATGATGTCCGCGACCTCGGTGAACTCGGCGGCACCGAATCCGCGGGTGGCCAGGGCCGGCGTGCCGATCCGCAGGCCAGAGGAGACCATCGGCGGGCGCGGGTCGAACGGGACGGCGTTGCGGTTGACCGTGATGCCGATCCGATGCAGGCGGTCCTCGCCCTGCTGGCCGTCGAGCTCGGAGTGGCGCAGGTCCACGAGCACCAGGTGCACGTCGGTCCCGCCGTTGACGACGCCGATCCCCGCGGCCGCGAGGTCGTCCTGCAGGAGCCGCCCGGCCAGGATGCGGGCGCCTTCGAGCGTGCGCGCCTGGCGGTCCGCGAACTCCTCGGTCGCGGCGAACTTGAACGCGACGGCCTTGCCGGCGATCACGTGCTCGAGCGGGCCGCCCTGCTGGCCCGGGAACACCGCCGAGTTGATTTTCTTCGCCAGCGCGGGGTCGTTGGTGAGGATGATGCCGCCGCGCGGACCGCCGAGGGTCTTGTGCGTGGTCGTCGTGGTCACGTGGGCATGCGGGACCGGGTTGGGGTGCAGGCCCGCGGCCACGAGGCCCGCGAAGTGGCTCATGTCCACAAGCAGGTAGGCGCCGACCTTGTCGGCGATGCGGCGGAACTCCGCGAAGTCGAGCTGGCGCGAGTACGCGGACCAGCCGGCGATCATGAGCTGCGGCCGGTGCTCGTCGGCGAGCTTCTCTACCTGCGCCATGTCGATCCGGTGGTCCGTCTCGGAGACCTGGTACGGGACGACCTTGTAGAGCTTGCCGGAGAAGTTGAGCTTCATCCCGTGCGTGAGGTGCCCGCCATGGGCCAGGTCGAGGCCCATGATCGTGTCGCCGGGCTGGATGAGGGCATGCATCGCGGCGGCATTGGCCTGCGCACCCGAGTGCGGCTGGACGTTCGCGAACCCGGCGCCGAAGAGGGACTTGGCCCGGTCGATGGCCAGCTGCTCGATCACGTCGACGTGCTCGCAGCCGCCGTAGTAGCGGCGTCCGGGGTAGCCCTCGGCGTACTTGTTGGTCAGGACCGAGCCCTGCGCCTCCATCACCGCGGCCGGCGCGAAGTTCTCCGACGCGATCATCTCGAGCGTGCCCTGCTGGCGGGCGAGCTCTGCATCGATGGCGGCGGCGACCTCTGGGTCGGCGCTCGCGAGCGGGAGATCGAGAAGGTTCTCCATGGTGCCTCCTTGGGACTGGCATCCAGCGCGTTGTCTGGCTTGATATCTAACTAATCATCAACTGATATATTAGTTCTAGACCAGATACTATGGTGAGCATCACACCGCGGTCAACCCCTCCCGGAAGGAGCCCCCAGCATGACAAGCACCGCCGTAGCATCAGAGGCCCCAGCTCCCGGCGAGCCGCGCGACGCGCTGGCCGAGCCGACTGCAAACGGCGAGCAGGCGGCGTCGTCCGTCTCCCTCGCCGAGCAGGCGTACCTCACACTCCGGGACCGGCTGATCATGCTCGAGATCAAGCCCGGCGCCCCGATCAATGACACCGCGCTCGCCGCAGAGCTCGGCGTGGGGCGCACCCCTGTGCGCGAGGCGCTCAAGCGGCTCGAGGTGGACCACCTCGTGGTCTCCTACCCCCGGCGCGGGACGTTCGCGACCGCTGTCGACATCACCGAGCTCGCCGACGTGTCGGAGATCCGCGAGCAGCTCGAACCGCTCGCAGCGCGCCGCGCGGCGCGGGACGCCTCCCCCGCGATGCGGGAACGGCTGCGCGAGACGGCCGACGCGATCGAGGCGCTCGCCGAGCCGATCGACCAGCGCGAGCTCATGCGGTACGACATCACGGTGCACCGGCTCATCTACGCCGCGGCCGGCAATCCGCACCTCACCGACGCCCTCATCCGCTACGACAACCTCGCCACGCGCATCTGGTGCCTCGTCCTGGACAAGGTGCCCTCCGTCGCGGGGCACATCCAGGAGCATGCCGAGATGCTGCGGACCATCGCCGACGGCCGGGCCGAGGACGCGGGCCGCATGGCCCTCGAGCACGTCACGAGCTTCGAGGCGACGATCCGCAAGGCCCTCTAGGAAACGCAGAGGCGGCCACCCAGCCACCCGGCTACCCCGCCACCACTTCCGCCGAGATCACCCCGCCTGACCGCGAGATCACCCCGCCTGACCGCGAGATCACCCCGCCTGACCGCGAGATCACCCCATGGGAGCGCGAAGTCACCCCGTACGAGCGCGAAGTCACCCCTGTGACGCCGAGATCACCCCCAGTGATGCCGAGGTCACCCCCAGTGTGCGAAGTCACCCCCTGGCACGCGGACACGCCAAAGG
The DNA here is from genome assembly GCF_041022165.1 of Sinomonas sp. P10A9. GTDB lineage: Bacteria > Actinomycetota > Actinomycetes > Actinomycetales > Micrococcaceae > Sinomonas > Sinomonas puerhi. Next base: position 1,044,476 of record NZ_CP163302.1, on the reverse strand, counting down.
CCGCGGAGGGCCGAACCTCTGGCCCTCCACGGCCTTGTGCTCAATCCAGCTCGCGCACGATCAGATAATGGCTGCCCTGAGCTCCCGCGCGGCTGCCGCCGGGTCAGCGGCGCCGTAGATGGAGCCGCCGGCCACGGCCACGTCAGCGCCCGAGCGCTGCACGGCCGCAATCGTGGAGGCGTTGACGCCGCCGGCCACGGAGAACGGCACGCGGGCCAGTTCGCCCGCGGTCAGGAGAACGCTCAAGTCGTAGCCCGGCTTGGCCTGCTCGTCGAGGCCCGCGTGGAACTCGACGTACTTCGCGCCGAGCTGGCGGGCCTCCTGGGCCCGGGTGACCTTGTCCTGGACGCCGATGAGGTCCACGACCACGCCCTTGTTGTGGGCGCGCGCGGCCTTGACCGCTCCCGCAATCGTCGAGTCATCGGCGCTGCCCAGGACGGACACCAGATCGGCGCCGGCCTTGAAGGCGAGCTCCGCCTCGAGCTCCCCGGCGTCCATCGTCTTGAGGTCGGCGAAGACCACCTTGCCGGGGTGCGCCTCCTTGATGGCGGTGACTGCCGAGAGCCCGGCATTCTTCACGAGCGGGGTGCCGAGCTCGATGATGTCCACGTGCTCTGCGACCTGCGCGGCCAGTGCGAGAGCCTCGTCGACGGTGAGGACGTCCATGGCGACCTGAAGCTTCATAGTGTGTTTCCTTCTGTGGGTTGAGGTGGTGCGAGGATCGGGAGGTTGGGCTACTCGATGTTGGCGTGCCGGAGCCAGAGCTCCTCCGCCGGGGTCCCGTCGGCGTCCCAGAGGCTCTGGAACACGGCCTCGGTGGCCACGAGCAGCACTTGCTCGAACAGGCTCCCCGAGTACTGCTGGGAGGCCGTGCCGCCGTGGTCCGTCTTGCGTGCGGCCGGGATGATCACGACGGCGTCGGCGCGGGCCGCCAGCGGCGAGTCACCGTCCGTCGTGAAGACCGCGATGCGTGCCCCGACCGCCGCGGCGGTGCTCGCCGCCTTCACGACGCCGGCCGTCGTGCCGGAACCCGAGGCGGCGATGAGGAGGTCGCCCGAGCGGATGGCCGGGGTCGTCGTGTCCCCCGCGACGTGGACCTCGAGACCGAGGTGCATGAGGCGCATCGCCGCCATGCGGAGCACGAGCCCGCTGCGGCCGGCGCCGGCGAGGAAGACCCGCGGCGCATCACGGACCAGTCGGGCGACCTCGGCCATCTCCCCGCGGTGCAGCGAGCTGGCTGCCGCGAAGACCTCGCCCTGGATGAGGCCGAGGCTGTGGTGGACGCCGTCGGCCGTGACCGGACGCGGCGTCGTCATCGTCTCCACGCTCATGGACACTCCTCTGCTGTACTAAGCGAGCCCCCGGTGGGCTCTACATCCAGCATCGGACCACCTGAAAGGGTGAGACACCGCCTGCTCGGGCGGCAATGCCTACCCATTCGGGCAGGTCATCCCTAGACTGGGCCGATGACCCCCGCCCCTGATGCGCTGTCCCTCCTCGACTCTGCCGCCGAGCTGGCGGATGCGCCGCTGCTGGCCATCGCGGAGAGGCTGCGAAAGGCCATCGCCCCGTATGTCGCGTGCTCGGCGCTCATTGTTTTCACCGAGGACTGCACGGGCCGGCCGCAGAAGAAGGCCGGAGCGGAGCACATCATCAGCCGCGTCACCCTCGACGAGCTCGACGCCGTCCGCTCGTCCCTCCCGGATCTCGCGCCGCGCTGGTCCGAGGAGGAGATCGCCGGCCGGGTGCGCCCCGTCCTGGCCGCCCGATCCTCGACGAACGCGCTCCTGGTGCTCACCGAGCCGTCCCCCGCGGGCGGGCGATCAGCAGCGGAGGCGATGGACGTCGTCGTGCGCCTGTGGCACCTCGCCGCGGTGCGCATCCGCGACAAGGTGGCGGAAGCGGCGCCGTCGTACCTGCGCGAGTCCCGCGCGGCATCCGCCGAGAGGGCGCGCCTCACGGCCGAGCTGACGGACCAGCACTCGACCACACTCGAGACGATGCTCGCCGCGCTGCGCTCGCCGCATCAGTCGGACGCAGCGGCGCGGCAGGCCGCCGCCGACCTCGCCGCGGGGGCCCTGGTCCGACTCCGGTCGTCCGCGGACCGGACCGCGGCCCTGCTCGAGGAACCGGTCGCCAAGGCCTTCGAACGCCTCCAGAGCGATCTGCGCCCCCTCCAGCGGTTCAGCGGGATCGCGGTCCAGTTCGTCGAGCCGCCCGCCGACGGACGCGCGCTCCCGGGCGAGGTGGCCCACGCCGCCCGGGCTATCGTCCGCTCGCTGGTGCTGGCCATGGTCGAGCAGGACGATGTTCGCCGGATCCGGGTGCAGTGGGGCTGCGACGGGACTAACCTCCTCATCGACATCCGGGACGACGGCGAGGGGTGCCTCTCGCTCGGCGAGGACGGGATGCGTCGCATCGAGCAGCGCGTGCAGGCGCTCGACGGGGAGCTGCGTATCGAGGTCATGGCCAGCTGGGGAGCGGATGTGTTCGTGAGACTGCCCCTCGACGCGCCGATGCCCCCATCCCGCGAGGGCGCGGAATGGGGGCTGGGCGAACGCGAGGAGCAGGTGCTGGGGTTGCTCTCGGGCGGTCTGCGGAACCGTGCGATCGCCGCCGAGCTCAACGTCAGCGAGAACACCGTCAAGTTCCACCTGAGGAACCTCTTCAGGAAGCTCGGCGTCAGCTCGCGCGCTGAGGCGATCGCGGTTGCCGCGGAGGCCCGGTCGGGCACCCGCACCTGAGCATCGTCCTCAGGCGTGGGTGCCGCCGAACCACCCGCTCGGCGATGGGCTGACGTTCTGCCAGATGTGCTTCGCCTCGCGGTACTCGTCGAGCCCCGCGCGGCCCAGCTCACGGCCGACGCCGGACTTGCCGAAGCCGCCCCACTCGGCCTGCGGGACGTACGGGTGGTAGTCGTTGATCCACACCGTCCCGTGCCGCAGTGCTCCGGCCACGCGCTGGGCCCTCGACGCGTCCGAGGTCCAGACGGCACCAGCGAGTCCGTACTCGGTGTCGTTGGCGATCGCGATCGCCTCAGCCTCGTCCCGGAACGTCTCGACGGTGAGCACGGGCCCGAATGACTCCTCCCTGACCACGCTCATGCCCGAGCGGCAGCCGCCGAGCACGGTGGGCGGGTAGAAGTAGCCATCCGCGAGGCGTGGCTCGTCGGGGATGTAGCCCCCGCAAAGGAGCTCCGCCCCCTCGGCGATGCCGGCCTGGACGTACGTGTGGACCTTCTCTCGGTGCCCGGCCGAGATGAGCGGACCCGTCTCGGCCTCCGGGTCGAAGGGCCCGCCGAGCCGGATCCGCTGGGCCTTCGCGACCACCTCGGAGACGAAGCGCTCCGCGATCGTTGCCTCCACGACGAGCCGGGCGCCCGCCGAGCAGACCTGGCCCGAGTGCAGGAAGACTGCCGTCAGCGCATTGTCGACGGCGGCGTCCCAGTCCGCGTCCGCGAAGACGACGTTGGGGTTCTTCCCGCCGAGCTCGAAGGCTACGCGCTTGACGGTCTCGGCCGCGGCGGCCATGATCGTCTGTCCCGTGGCGAGGCTCCCCGTGAGGGAGACGAGATCGACGCGCGGGTCCGAGCTCAGCGGGCCGCCCACCACCGAGCCCCTGCCCGTCACGAGGTTGGCCACGCCCGCAGGGACGCCGGCCTCGGCGAGGGTCTCCATGAGCAGGATCGAGGTCGACGGCGTGAGCTCGCTGGGCTTGAGCACGAACGAGTTGCCGGCCACGAGCGCCGGGGCGACCTTCCAGGCGGCCTGCAGGAGCGGGTAGTTCCACGGAGCGATGAGGGCGCAGACGCCGACCGGCTCGTACACGACACGGCTGATGGCGCCAGCGCGCCCCGTGTCGACGACCCGGCCCGCGTCGAGCCCGGCGATCTTCCCGTAGTAGCGGAAGCACGCTGCGATGTCGTCCATGTCGTACTCTGCCTCGACGAGTCGCTTGCCCGTGTCGAGCGCCTCGGCGCGGGCATATGCCGCCTTGTCCCGCTCGAGCAGGTCCGCGACGCGGAGCATCACGTCGCCGCGCTCGATGTCGGTCATGCGCCGCCACGGGCCGCCGTCAAACGCGGCCCGGGCGCTGGCGATGGCCCGCTCCGAGTCGGCGGCGGTGGCCGAGACGACGACCGCCACCTCGCGCCCGTCCGCCGGGCACCGCACGGCGGCTGTGCCGCCGTCGTGCGCCTCGTGCCACGCGCCGCCGATATAGAGGCCCCTGATGGTGGTTGTCGTGGTGTCGGGGGCGAGGGTGGCTACTTGAGCCATGCGGCGGCCTTGTCGGGGTTGGCGTCGATCCACTTCTTGGCGGCGGCCTCAGGGGTCATGCCGTCGCGGGCGATGTAGCCGGCCACGGTGTTCTGGTCCTGGTTGGTCCAGCTGAACTTCTTCACGAGCTGGTAGGCGGGGCTGCCGGAGTTGGCGAACTTGGTGGAGGCGATCTTGTTCAGGTCGTACTTCGGGTAGTCGCAGGCGACCTTGGCTGCGTCGGCGTCACATCCGTCGGTGTAGGCGGGGAGGTTGACCTTCACGAGTGGGACCTCGGCCATGAACCACTGGGGGTCGTAGAAGTAGCCGATGAGCGGCGTGTGGTTCTGCTCGGCCTGGCGGAAGGCCTGGATGAGGGCGGGCTCGCTGCCGGCGTACACGACCTTGAAGTTCAGGCCGAGGTTCTTCACGAGGGCCTCGTCGTTCGTGACGAAGGAGGGGTCGCCGTCGAGGAGCTGGCCCTGCCCGCCGGACTCGGAGGTCTTGAAGAGGTCCGCGTACTTGTTCAGGTTCTTCGAGTCCGTGATGTCGGGGTACTGCTTGGCCATCCATGGCGGCACGAACCAGCCGATCACTCCGGTGTTCCCGGTGAGGCCGGCGTCCACGGCGGTCTTCTGCTGGGTGATGTACTTCTCGGTGAGGTCAGGGTGACCCCAGTTCTCGATGACGGCGTCCACCTCGCCGCTGCCGAAGCCCTGCCACGCGACCTCTTCCTTGAGGGTCTTGTAGTTGACGGTGCAGCCGAGCTTCTCCTTGGCCAGGGTTCCGACCACATAGGCGTCCGCCTCGTAGCCGACCCAGGGGTTGACGGCGAGGTTGAACGTGCCGCAGTTCGCTGCGCTCCCGGAGGCGGGGGACGCGGAGGAGATGTCCCCGCCGCACGCGGTCAGGCCGAGGACGGCGGTGAGGGCCAGGGCGCCGAGCGCCTTTGTCTTCGCTGTTCTATTCATGGGATCTTCCTTGATCAGGCGCTGCCGAAGCGGGCAGCGGCGTGCTGGGCGATGCGGTCGAGCATGATTCCGAGGGCGGTGATGGCGATGCCGGCGGCGAGGCCCTTGCCGAAGAGCTGGCCCTGCGAGAAGCCGGAGACCACGAGATATCCGAGTCCCCCGCCTCCGACGAGGCCGCCGACGACGACCATCGCGAGCACGTACAGGAGGCCCTGATTGGCGGCGAGGACGACGGCGGCGCGCGCCATGGGCAACTGGACCTTGGACACCATCTGCCACGTCGTGGTCCCCATCGATTCGGAGGCCTCGACGGCGACCGGGGAGACGCCCCGGATGCCGTCGGCAACGAGCTTGGTGGCGATCGGCACGCCGTAGGCGAGGGCGGCGGCGATCGCGGTGAACCTGGTGGGGCCGAAGAGGGCAAGCGCCGGGACGAGGTACACGAACGGCGGGATGGTCTGGAACGCGTCCAGCACCGGTCGGACGATCGAGTCGACGAGCCTGCTCCTGCCCATCAAGACTCCGACGGCCACCGCCGCGACGACAACGAGGAGGGTGGCGACGAGGGTCGTGGCGAGCGTCTTCATGCTCTCGTTCCAGAGGCCCGTGCCCAGGATCACGGCCTCGCACGCGAGCGTGACCAGAGCGGTGCGCCAGCGGCCGAGCGCGAGCGCGACGCCCAGGAGCACGAGCGCCATGACCCACCAGGGCGACTGCGCCAGGAGCGACTCGAGCGGGTTGACGAGCACGGCGGTCACAGCGTCCTTGAGCCAGCCCGTGAAGCCGGAGAGCGTCCCCACAGCCCATGCCGTGGCGGCCGAAACCGCCTTGGCGAGCGGCGTGCCGAGGTCGGGGGACGGCGGGAACTTCGCCAGCGCGAGGTAGGTGCGGGAGAGGTAGACGGCGACCGCGGTGAGCACCGCACCGATGACGACGGCGGCCCGTCGCCCCCGTGCGCCGCGCAGGCCCGCCGGGCCCGTGCCGCGCTGGACGCGGGCCTCGATCCCCGAGCGTTCGGAGGCGGCCGTCGTCGTGCGGTCCAGCATGATGGCCATGAGCACGATCGCGAGGCCCGAGACGAAGGCCGAGCCGACGTCGAGGGACTGGAGCGCCTGGAGCACAGGGCCGCCGAGGCCGGGCCCGTTGATGAGCGTGGCGATGGTCGCCATGGAGAGCGCGGCCATGGTGCACTGGTTGACGCCCACGACGATCGTGCGCCGGGCCATGGGCAGCTCCACCTTGGCCAGTGTCTGCCAGGCGGTGCCGCCCATCGAGGCCACGGCTTCGAGCGTGACGGGCGAGACGTTGCGGATGCCGTGCTCGGTGATGCGCACGAGCGGCGGGAGCGAGTAGATGACCGTCGTGACGATGGCCGCGGCCGGGCCGATGCCGAAAACGAGGGCCAGGGGCGCGAGGTACGCGAACGACGGGAGGGTCTGCATGAGGTCCAGCACCGGGGTGACCACGGCCGCGACCCTGGCGTTCCGCGCGGTAAGAATGCCCAGCGGGAGCCCCAGGAGCACGCAGACGAGGACGGCCACGAACGTCACGATGAGCGTGTCGATGCTCTGCTGCCAGTAGCCGAAGAAGCCGAACAGGAGCACGCACGCGGCGACCAGGAGCATCAGCCGCACACCGGCGAAGGTGAAGGTGAGCCAGGCGAGGAGCACGACGACGCCCAGCCAGCCGACCTCCGGAACCGGACGCCCCACCGAGGGCTGGCTGGCCAGATGCTGGAGGAACGCGACGGTCCCGTTGAGGCCATTCGTGATCGGCTGGACGACGTACTCGAAGAACGCCGAGTTCGCCCGGGCCGCGTCGAAGCCGTCCCGCAGGCCGTTGAACCAGACGTGGACGTCGGTCTTCTCGGCCCCTCCGAGTTCGAGGGTCTGCGTTCCCCTCAGGAGCGCCCACAGCACGAGCCACGCCGCGACGACGGCGGCGCCCACGAGCGAGCGCCAGTGTCGGCGGGTGAAGGCGCGCGGGCCGCCTGTCGGCGGGCGGGTCGCGGGTTCCGACGCCCGTTCCCTCGCGCCCCCGGGAGGGATCGCGGCGGTGTCCACCCGGTCGCAGTCGGTGGCCATCGTGCTCATGCCGCACCACCGTTGCCCACTGCGGGGGACGCCTCTTCGGCGACGACGACGCGGAGGATGTCCTCGTCGTCGACCACGCCGAGGAACCGCTCGCCCTCGTAGACGCGGACCGGGAGCGACGACTCCAGGACCTGGCGCGCTGCGTCGCGCACCACGCAGTCCGCGCGCATGGCCGGCCCGTCGAGGGACTCCCCCGCGCGGGGGGCCCGGACCACGTAGCGGAGCGTGAGCACGTGCGAGCGCGGGACGTCAGAGACGAAATCGCGCACATAGTCGTCGGCCGGGTTCGCCACAACCTCGGCTGGGGTGCCGATCTGGACGACCTCGCCGTCACGCATGATGAGGATGCGGTCGCCCAGCTTGAGCGCTTCCTGGAGGTCGTGGGTGATGAAGACCATCGTCTTCCCGACCTCCTCGTGAAGGCGGCACACCTCGTTCTGCATGTCCCGCCGGATGAGAGGGTCGAGCGCGGAGAAGGGCTCGTCGAACAGCAGGACCTGGGGGTCGACCGCGAGGGCCCGGGCCAGGCCGACGCGCTGCTGCATGCCGCCGGAGAGCTGGTCGGGGAACGAGTTCTCATAGCCGGACAGGCCGACGAGATCGACCATCTCCTGGGCGCGGGCGAGGCGTTTGGCCTTGCCTTCGCCCCGGACCTCGAGGCCGTAGGCGATGTTGTCGATGACCTTGCGGTGTGGGAGGAGGCCGAACTGCTGGAAGACCATGGCCATGTGGCTGCGGCGCATCTCGCGCAGCTTCGCCTTGCTCGCGCAGGTGACGTCCTCGCCGTCGATCGTGACGCGACCCGCCGTCGGCTCGATGAGCCGTGTCAGCAGGCGCACGAGCGTCGACTTGCCCGATCCAGAGAGGCCCATGACGACGAAGACCTCGCCGGGGGCCACCTCGAAGGAGACGTCCTTGACGGCCGCGAGGCACCCGGTCTTGGACTGGAGCTCCTTGCGCGTGAGGTGCTCGTCGGGCGTGCCGATGATCTTGTCCGCCTTCGCCCCGAAGATCTTCCAGAGGCCCTCGACCTTGAGGGCTGGTTCCGAAGGGCCGCTGGCGGCCGCGTGACGGGCGGTACTGGGTTCTAGGACACTGGCGCTCATGCTGCCTCCTCGGTCTGGCTCACGGCGTGTCGGTGGTAGGGCTCGGATTCGGCCGGGAGCGCCCGGCCGAGGATGAGGTCGGCGGCCTTCTCGGCGAGCATCATGACCGGTGCGAAGATGTTGCCGTTCGTCACGTAGGGCATGGCCGACGCGTCCACGACGCGCAGCCCCTCCGTGCCGTGGACCTTCATGGTGAGCGGGTCGACGACGGCCATGGGGTCCGAGTCCGGGCCCATCTTCGCCGTGCAGGACGGATGGAGTGCGGTCTCCGCGTCCCGGGCGACCCAGTCGAGGATCTCCTCGTCCGTGCTGACGGCAAGCCCGGGCGAGATCTCGCCGCCGTTGAACGGCGCCATGGCCGGCTGCCGGAGGATCTCTCGGGAGACGCGGATCGCTTCGATCCACTCGCGCCGGTCCTGCTCGGTCGAGAGGTAGTTGAAGAGGATCGATGGGCGCCCCGAGGCGTCGGCAGAGCGTATCCTCAGCCGCCCGCGCGCGTCGGAGTACATGGGCCCGACATGGACCTGGTAGCCGTGCTCGACGTCGGCCTTCTTGCCGTCGTACCGCACCGCCACGGGAAGGAAGTGGTACATGAGGTTCGGGTAGGCCACGTCGCTGTTCGACCGGGCAAAGCCGCCTCCCTCGAAGTGGTTCGTGGCCGCGGGGCCCTTTCGGCCGAGGAGCCACTCGAGGCCGATGAAGGGCATGCGCCACAGGTCGAGGGATGGCTGTTGCGACACGGGAGCGAGGCATGCGTGCTGGATGTAGACCTCGAGGTGGTCCTGGAGGTTCTCCCCGACGCCCGGAAGCCCGACCCGGGGCGTGACACCGACGGAGCGGAGGTGCTCCGGTTCGCCGATGCCCGCGAGTTGGAGCAGCTGTGGCGTGTTGAAGGCGCCCCCGCACAGGATGACCTCGCCACCGCTCACCGTGTGGTTCTGCCCGCCCCGGCGGTAGGTGACGCCGCTTGCGCGCGTTCCCCGGAACTCGATCCCGGTGACGAACGAGAGGGTCCGAACCGTCACGTTCGGCCGCGTGCGGGCCGGCCGGAGATATCCGCGCGACGCCGAGTAGCGCTCGCCCTTGTGCACGTTGCGATCGAACGGGCCGAATCCCTCCTGCCTGAAGCCGTTGACGTCGTCGGTACGCGGGTAGCCGGCCTCCACGGCCGCATCGAAGAAGGCCTGGAACAGCGGGTTCGTGGCGGGGCCGCGCTCGAGGATGAGGGGACCGTCGTGGCCTCGGTATGGATCCTCGGGAGCGGCCGCGAGGCAGTTCTCCATGCGCTTGAAGTAGGGCAGGCAGTGGGCGAAGTCCCATGACTCCATGCCGGAGTCTGCGCCCCATCGCTCGTAGTCCAGAGGGTTGCCCCGCTGGAAGATCATGCCGTTGATCGAGCTCGAGCCTCCCAGGACCTTGCCGCGCGCATGCGCCACCCGCCGACCCCGCATAAACGGCTCGGGATCAGACTCATAGCGCCAGTCATAGAGCGGGTTCCCGCTCGGGAACGTGAGTGCGGCGGGCATCTGGATGAACAGGTCCCACGGGTAGTCGCTTCGGCCGGCCTCGAGGACGAGCACCGTGCGGTCCCCTCCCGCGCTCAACCGGTCGGCCAGGACAGAGCCGGCGCTGCCGCCGCCGACGATGATGTAGTCGAAGTGCTTGGCTGTCATGAATGCGTGCTGCTCCTTAGAGAGTGAGCCTCGGACCTTCCCCCAGAGTCCGAGACACCGCGGTGAATTGCACAAGCTGCAACGTGATTCGGCATGCACAACAGTGAGTCACGTCACAGACGGCTGTCAAGCACCTTTCTGGGCGCCCGGAAGAATTTCACGAGATCGAAACGTGATGCAGGCGATGCCCATTGACCGCCCGCACTTCCGCCCGTAGGCTGTGGTGATATATCAGATCTATACCAGCGCTGACCGGTCCTAGGGCCGGCCATACGACCATGTCGGGGTGCCGGCGTCTCATGCCGCGGGCCACGTGGACACGCGAGAGCGGCGCTGGTCATGATGGGCACGGCCCACGTTTGAACACCACAGGAGGATTTCCATGACCAACGCACCCCGCGGAACGAACATGCACGAGGTGAGGGCCGTCGTCGTGCGCGAGAAGAACGCGCCGGCGACCGTCGAGACGATCCTGGTCCCGGACCCCGGCCCAGGCGAGGCGCTGGTTGACGTCCTCACGTGCGGCGTCTGCCACACGGACCTGCACTACAAGCTCGGCGGGATCGGCAACGACTACCCCTACCTCCTCGGCCACGAGTCCACCGCGGTGGTCAGCTCGGTCGGCCCGGACGTGACGGACCTCAAGCCCGGCGACCGTGTGATTCTGAACTGGCGCGCGGTGTGCGGGCAATGCCGGGCCTGCGCAAAGGGCCAGCCGCAGTACTGCTTCGCCACGCACAACGCGACCCAGAAGATGACCCTCGCCGACGGCACCCCGCTGACCGCGGCGCTCGGCATCGGCTCCTTCGCCGAGAAGACCCTCGTCGCGGCCGGACAGTGCACCAAGATCGACGACGACGTCGATCCCGCCGCGGTCGGCCTGCTCGGCTGCGGGATCATGGCCGGCATCGGCGCCACCATCAACACCGGCGAGGTCAAGCGCGGGGAGTCCGTGGCCGTGATCGGCTGCGGCGGCGTGGGCATCGCGGCGATCGCGGGCGCGAAGCTCGCGGGCGCGACGACAATCATCGCCGTGGACCTCGATCCCGCCAAGGTGGAGCTCGCCAAGAGCCTCGGCGCGACTCACGGCGTCGTCTCGCGTGAGACGGACCCTGTCGAGGCGATCCGCGACCTCACGGGCGGCTTCGGCGCGGACGTGGTCATCGACGCCGTCGGCCGCCCCGAGACGTACAAGCAGGCCTTCTACGCGCGCGACCTGGCCGGCCGTGTGGTCCTCGTAGGCGTCCCGACGCCCGAGATGACGCTCGACCTGCCGCTCCTGGATGTGTTCGGCCGCGGCGGCTCGCTCAAGTCCTCGTGGTACGGCGACTGCCTCCCGAGCCGCGACTTCCCGATGCTCGTCGAGCAGTTCAAGCTCGGACGCCTCCCGCTGGATGCGTTCGTGACCGAGCGCATCGGCCTCGGCGACGTCGAGGCGGCCTTCGAGAAGATGCACTCTGGCACTGTCCTGCGCTCCGTGGTGGAGATCTGATGGGCGCCGAAGGCAGGGCCAGGATCGAGCGCCTCGTCACGTCCGGCACGTTCTCCCTCGACGGCGGCACGTGGGACGTGGACAACAACGTCTGGATCGTGGGCGACGACGCGGAGGCGATCGTGATCGACCCCGCGCACGACGCCGGCGCTGTCGCCGACGCAGTCGGCGACCGCACCGTAACCGCGGTGCTCCTCACTCACGGCCACGACGACCACATCCGCCACGCCAGAGAGTTCGCGGACAAGGTAGGCGCGCCGGTGCTCCTCCACCCGGCCGACCTCATGCTGTGGGACGCGGTGTATCCGGGCACCGCGCCGGACGCGGAGATTGCGGACGGGGAGGTCTTCTCGGTCGCGGGCTCGGAGCTGGTGGCCATACACACGCCGGGCCACTCCCCCGGGTCCGTGTGCTTCCGGGCCGAGAGCCTGGGGACCGTGTTCACCGGGGACACCCTGTTCCAGGGTGGTCCCGGGGCGACCGGACGGTCCTACTCGGATTTCCCCACGATCATCGAGTCCATCCGGACCCGGCTGCTCACGCTCCCCGGGGACACTGAGGTCAACACGGGCCACGGCGACTCGACGACCGTCGGCGCCGAGGCGCCGCACCTGCAGGAATGGATCGCGCGCGGCCACTGACAGGCCGAAGTCACCCCGTGTGGACGCGAGGTCACCCCGTGTAGGCGCGAAGTCACCCCGTACGACCCGGAGGTCACCCCGTACGGACGAGACATGCGATCCGGATAGAACCTCGTGGGTGACGACGACGGCCGGTGCTTTCCCTGCGGAAGGCACCGGCCGTCGTCGTGCGTTGACACAGCAGCACGCTGTTTACCTGATCTTCAAACTCCCGGAGGGGTGATCTCAAGCCCACACGGGGTGACCTCGCTGTTCCCACGGGGTGACCTCGCGCCTACACGGGGTGACTTCGCGTTCCCCGGGGGTGACTTCGCGCCCGCACGGGGTGACTTGGCGTCCACCTGGGGTGACTTCGGCACGCAGCTTGCCTGGCGAGCGGGGCATCGTTCCTTCCTTGCCTCCCGAGGGTGCCGGTGTTCTCTGGCACAATCGGCCCATGAGCAAGTCATCGGATCCGGAGGATCCCGACGGGGGACGTTCAGCCAACGGTGTTCATTCGGTCGAGCGCGTTGTGCAGGCGCTCGAGGTCCTCGCAGAAGAGGGCAGCGCGGCCGTCGGCGACATGGCCGAGCGCATGGGCGTGCACAAGTCGACGGCGTCACGCATTCTCGCCGCCCTCGAGACCCACGGCTTCGTGCAGCAGAGCTCACGGCGGGGCAGATACCAGCTCGGAGTCGGGCTGCTGCGCATCGCGAGCTCGATCCCGCGGCGCCTCAGCCTCGTCCACACCGCGCGGCCGGTCCTCGAAGACCTCGCGCAGCAGTTCGGCGAGACCGTCAATCTCGCGGTGCTCCGGTCGTCCTTCGCCGTGAACGTCGACCAGGCGATGGGCGCGGCGAACGTCGCGAGCTTCGACTGGATTGGGAACCTCACGCCTCTGCACGCGACCTCGAGCGGGAAGGTCTTCCTCGCCTACATGCCGCCAGCCCAACGGGACCAGGCGCTGCGCGAGGCGCCGCCCGAGCCGCTCACCTCGCACACGCTCACGAGGGACCGGCTCGAGGCCGAACTCCCGGAGATTGTGCGGTTGGGCTACGCCGCGACCCGCGGGGAACTCGAAGACGGCCTCAACGCAATCGCCGCGCCCGTGTTCGGCCATACCGGGGACGTGATCGGCTCGGTGAGCATCTCGGGCCCGGCGTTCCGCTTCGATCCCGAGAAGGACCCCGGGTTGATCAAGGCAATCGTCGCCGCTGGCGCGGAGATCACCGAGCTCATGGGAGGTCCGGCCGCCCAGGATCGCTCCTGAGCGGCCGGACCAAGTGGACGGACCGAGCGGCCGGGTCTCAGGCCACTGGGCGCAGCCCCGTTGCGACCGGCTGCTCACCGCAGGACCGGGCCTCGAGGGCCGTGGCCTCCAGGTCAATCCCCTCGCCCTCGGCCGCCGCGAGGGCGTACGGGTCGTCGAGCGGGAGTTGCACCGCCGCGCCGTCGTGCGCCACCGCGACAGGCACCCGGCTGAGCGGCATCTGCTCCAGATCGATCCGCGGATCCTCCTCCTGATGTTCGACGACGGCGCGCGCCTCCGCGGGCGTGTCAACGCTCGGCATCGAACCCGGCAGCGGCCGCCCCGCGGGCTCCCGCAGGAAGAAGACCGCGAGCGCACCCACGATGGACGTGCCCATGAGGTAGTACGCGGGCATCATGTCGTTGCCTGTGCCCTGGATGAGTCCGTCGACGATGACGGGCGTTGTCCCCCCGAAGATCGCCACGGAGAAGTTGTAGGCGATCCCCATGCTGAAGTACCGGCAGGAGGTCGGGAACTGGGCGGGCAGAGTGGACGCGAGAATCGGCACGTAGAACGTCACCGGGAACGCGACCAAGGCCAGGCCAGCGAGCGTCGCCGGCACCGTGCCGAGGCCCACGAGGAGGAACGCGGGGATCGCGAGGATAACCGTGCTGAGGGCGCCGATCCACAGGACGGGCCTACGGCCGATCTTGTCCGACAGCCGCCCGGCCAGGGGGATGCACAGGCTCATGACGAGCAGCACCGGGATGGTCAGGAGGGTCCCGTGGACCTCGTCGTAGCCCTTCGACTCCGTCAGGTACGTGGGCATGTAGGAGGTCAGGGCATAGCCCACGGTGTTGGCTGCGGCGACGACGACCATGGACACGAGGATCGGACGCCAGTAGGCGCGGACCACCGCGAACGGGCCCCTCCGGGCCGTAGCGTCTGCCGCGGCACGCTCGTTGACCGCACGCTCCTGCGTGTCCAGGGCGGCCTGGAAGGTGGGACTCTCCTCAATCCTGAGCCGGAAGTAGATGGCGATCGCCCCGAGCGGTCCCGCCACGAGGAAGGGGATCCGCCAGCCGAACTCTCCCATCGCCGCCTGGCCGAGCACGAGCTGGAGGACCGAGACGAGGGCCGCACCGGCGGCGAAGCCGAGGTAGGAGCCCATGTCCAGGAAGCTCGCGAAGTAGCCCCTCCTGCGGTCGGCCGCGTACTCGCTCACGAAGGTCGTGGCGCCCGCGTATTCGCCGCCGGTCGAGAACCCCTGGAGGAGCTTGACCACCACGAGGAGGACGGCAGCCCCCACGCCGATCTGGGCATACCCCGGCAGGAGGCCCAGGGCGAAGGTCGCCGCGGACATCATGATGAGCGTCGCCGCGAGGACCCTCTGCCTGCCGATCCTGTCGCCCAGCCACCCGAAGAAGACGCCGCCGAAGGGGCGCGCCACGAACGTCGCGGCGAACGTCCCGAGCAGGAAGAGGGTCTGGACCGTTTTGTCTGCCTCGGGCAGGAAGACCGGTCCCATCGTGGTGATGAGGTAGCCGAACACACCGACGTCGTACCACTCCATGGTGTTGCCCACGACGGCTCCGCCGACCGCCCGCCGCAGCATGGCGCGGTCGACGACGTTGACGTCGCCGAACCGGAGCCGGCGCTTCCGGAACGTGATCCGGCCTTGCCACGCTCCTGCCCCCGGCACATTCGTCACGGAGATGTCCTGTTCTGTCTGACTGCCTCTCATTGTCATCACTCCTCAGACGTGGCCGTCAACTGTGATCCCCGGCGGAAGGTTCGGAATCTCGTCGGACTCCTTCAGGTAGATGTCCCCATCGCGCACCTCAACCGCATGGACGCGGACCGGCAGCTTCGCCGGCGGGGCATCCACGGTCCCCGTCCGCAGGTTGAACTTGGAGGCGTGCAGGGGGCATTCGACCTCGCAGCCCTCCACATACCCGTCGGCCAGCGACGCGTCCTGGTGCGTGCAGGTGTCGTCGATCGCGAACAGTTCCCCCTCCTCCGTGTGGAAGAGGGCGATCGGCGGCCGCGTCTCCAGGCGCATCGCGTCCCCGCGGACGAGCTGGGACAGGGGGCAGATGCGCGTCATTCCATCACTCATGGCGCAACTCCTTCACTCGGTCGATCTCGGTCGTTCTCGTGGCGGCGTCAGTTCGTCGGGATGACGTCACCGACCATGGACGCCACCCAATCGTGGAACTCGCCGATGTGGTGCTCGCTCGGGACGAGCACGCCGCCGTTGGCGTAGATGCG
The DNA here is from genome assembly GCF_041022165.1 of Sinomonas sp. P10A9. GTDB lineage: Bacteria > Actinomycetota > Actinomycetes > Actinomycetales > Micrococcaceae > Sinomonas > Sinomonas puerhi. Next base: position 1,028,745 of record NZ_CP163302.1, on the reverse strand, counting down.
CGAGGCCATGCCGGGCTGGGTGCGCTCGCACGCGTCGAAGTCCTGCAGGTTCACGCGGTTGAACAGCTCCACCGAGGCGTCGAGGTCCTTGCCGCTCTCGACCACGTGGGGGAGGTAGAGCCAGTCGCACTCCACGATCGTGCGGTCCGCGGCCATGGGGAACATGCGGTGGATGATGACGTGGTCCGGGACGAGGTTGATGAACACGGTCGGCTTGATGGTGATCGCGTAGTAGCGGCGGTCCTGGTCCTCGGCGACACCGGGGATCACGTCCAGGCCCTCGGAGCCGTCGATGGTGAAGCCCTTGACCTCGTCGCCGAACTCGGCGCCGTGGCCCACGAAGTACTGCGCTGCCAGGCCGTCGGCGAACTCCGGGAGCACCTCGGTCAGCTCGGGGTGGATGGTGGCGCAGTGGTAGCACTCCATGAAGTTCTCGATGATGAGCTTCCAGTTGGCCTTCACGTCATACGTGATGCGGCGGCCCAGACTCAGGTTCGCCACGTCGTAGCCGTCGATCCGGTGCACGTCGCCGAGGCGCGTCTCGATCGCGCCCATGACCTCGTCCTCGAACGAGGGAGGCTCCTCGGCCAGGCACAGCCACACGTACCCGAGGTACTCGCGGATGTGGACCTTGACCAGACCGTACTCCTGACGGTCGATGTCCGGCATCTTCGTGAGGTTCGGCGCCGCGATGAGCTTGCCGTCGAGGTCGTAGGTCCAGGCGTGGTACGGGCACTGGAACGAGCGCTCGGCCTTGCCCGAGTCCTCCATGCAGAGCTTCACCCCGCGGTGGCGACAGATGTTGAAGAATGCCCGGATCTCGCCCTTGCGGTTGCGGCTCACGATCACACTCTCGCGCCCGACCTGGACCGTCTTGAACGTGCCGGGCCCTTCGAGGTCGGCCGAGCGCACCGCGCAGAACCACATCTGCTCGAAGATCCGCTCCTGCTCGGCCCGGAAGACGGCCTCGTCGACGTAAGCGGACCCGGGGAGGGTGGCGATGAGGCTCTCGGAGATCTTCACTCCGCCCTTGGGTGCCTCGATCTTCTCGGGTGCAGTCGTCATGTCTACTCCTGTGTGGGTGGTTGGTTGAATGTCGGAAAGGGTGGGGAAGTCTTGGGGCTAGCCAGCGAGCGCAGCGAGCGTCTCTGCGGCGTGGAGGTGCTGTGAGCGTTCGACGTCGCGGCGCCGTTTGGCGAAGAGCCTCGGCTGGCCGCTGCTGAGGAGGCCGACGGGGGCATCCCCCCGGTAGTAGGCGGCGAGGAAGCTATGGTCCTGCGCGGTTCCGGCCTCAATCTCGATCCGGTCGGCCAACTCGGCATGTCCGCTGAACTGGATGCGGATGCCGTACTGGTCTGACCAGAAGTACGGGAGCGCCTTGGCCGGCTCAGGATCCGTGGCCCCCAGAAGGGCCCTGACTGCGCGGGCTGGCTGGGCGAGGGCGGCGTTCCAGTGGCCGAGCCGATGCGGCCGGCCCAGATGGGGGTCGCGCCACGCCGCGCAGTCGCCTACGGCGACGACGCCCGGCAGGCTCGTGCGGCCGTGGTCATCGCAGACGACGCCGTCGGCCACCTGCACGCCGGAGCCCGCAAGCCAGCCCGTCGCCGCCTCCCCGCCGACGGCGACCAGCACGGCGTCGGGCTCGATCACCCGCCCGTCCGTCAGCTCGACGGCGACGAGTCGTGTGCCGTCGGTCCGGACACCCGCGATGGCCGCACCCTGGACGAGCTCGACGCCGTGCGCCGCGTGGAGGCCGGCGAGGACACCGCCCATCTGCGCACCGACGCTTCGGACCAGCGGGATGCCTGCTCCCGCGAGGATGACGACGTCCGCTCCGGCGGTTCGCGCCGTGGAAGCCACCTCCGCGCCGATGAGTCCCGCGCCGACCACGAGCAGCCGCGCACCCGGGCGGAGCTCCTCGCGGAGCAGCCGCGCGTCGTCGAGCGTCCGCAGGGTATGGACGTTCTCGCAGCCGGCGAACTGCGGCAGCGTGCGCGCCGTCGATCCGGTGGCGAGGACGACGCCGTCTGCCTCCAGCCGCCGTCCGCCGTCGAGGACGACGGCGCGTCCCCCGGCGTCGAGGGCAGCGGCCCGCACGCCGAGCATCCATTCGGCAGCGAGGTCCTCGCCCTCGTCCTCGAGGCGCAGTGCCTCGGCGCCGATCTTCCCGCTCAGGAAGTCCTTGCTCAGGGGCGGCCGATCGTAGGGGCGGTGGGGCTCGTCACCCACGAGAACGAGTCGGCCGTCGAATCCCTGCGCGCGGGCGGCACGGGCGGCGGCAAGCCCAGCGAGGGATGAGCCAACGATGGCCAGCGTCTTCATTGCGCTCCTGATGTGACGGCGGGTACATTCTTCGAGAATTGCGATTAGCGCAACTCATTTCGACATTCACAACAGTGACTCATCTCACAGCAGCCGTCAAGACCCTCGAAGGAACCCTTGACCGATCGTGATCCAGACCACTACCGTCGTCATATATCAGTTGTATGCGAATGCAACCGGATAGGACCGGCCTCCCGGAGGCCACGGATCGAAGACCCCGAAGGATCTCCCATGACAGTCATCTCGGCCTTCACGCTCCCGCACAGTGCCCAGAGTGCCAGCACGTTCAAGGGCGTCCTCACGCTCTCGTGTCCGCAGCGCAGTGGAATCGTCCACGCCGTGTCCCAGTTCCTCGTGGAGCGCGGGTTCGACATCACCGAGCACCAGCAGTTCGACGACGCGGCCGAACGCACGCTCTACCTCCGTACTGCTTTCAGTGCTGGGGAGACGATCGACGCCGGGTCGCTGGCATCCGAGTTCGCCGGCACGGCAGAGCACTTCGGGATGGACTTCACGTTCCACCCGTCCGCCCCGCCGAGGGTGCTCGTCATGGTCTCGAAGCTCGACCACTGCCTGCATGACCTCATCTACCGCTGGAAATCCGGAAACCTCGCCGCGGAGCTGGTAGCCGTCGTGTCCAACCACGTGGATCTTGGGCCCATGGCGGAGGCAGCGGGCCTTCCGTTCATCCACATCCCCGTGACCGCAGCAACGAAGGCCGAGGCCGAGGCAGAGCTGCTGACGGTCATCGAGGGCTATGACGCCGACCTCGTGGTCCTGGCCCGGTACATGCAGGTCCTCTCAGACGGCCTGTGCCGGAAGCTCGCCGGCCGGGCGATCAACATCCACCATTCCTTCCTGCCCGGCTTCAAGGGTGCCAAGCCGTACCATCAGGCGCACGCGCGCGGCGTCAAGCACATCGGGGCGACGGCGCACTACGTCACGGCGGACCTCGACGAGGGCCCGATCATCGAGCAGGAGGTCATCCGCGTAGACCATCGGCTGGCGCCCCAGGAGCTCGCCACGGTGGGCCGCGACGCCGAGACCCTCGCCCTCTCCCGGGCGGTGCGGTGGCACGCCGAGAACCGCGTCCTGCTCAGCGGCCACCGCACTATCGTCTTCCCCTGACCCGTCACCCCGACCTTCCACAACCCTCAAGGAATCCAGCCATGCCTTCACCCCGCGTTGTCATCATCGGAGCCGGAATCGTCGGGTCCAACCTCGCCGACGAGCTCACGTCGAGGGGCTGGACGGACGTCACGGTCCTCGACAAGGGACCGATTCCGCTCACCGGCGGGTCCACGTCCCACGCCCCGGGCCTCGTCTTCCAGACCAACTCGTCCAAGACCATGACGGAGTTCGCCGCCTACACTTCGGCCAAGCTCTCGACCCTTTCCCGCCCCGGGTGCCGCGCCTTCAACGCGGTCGGCGGCCTCGAGATCGCCACGAGCGAGCGCCGGCTCGCCGAGCTCAAGCGCCGCCACGGGTGGGCCACGGCGTGGGGCGTCGAGTCGCGGCTCGTCGACCCGGCAGAGGCCAAGGCCCTGCATCCGCTCATCGACGAGGACCTCGTCCTGGGTGGCCTGCACCTGCCAGGCGACGGGCTCGCTTCCGCAGTGCTCGCCGTCGAGCTCCTGCGCGAGCGCGCCCAGGAGCGCGGCGCACGGTTCGTGGGAGGGGTGCGCGTCACCGGGATCGAGCGCGCCGGCGGACGTGTTACCGGTGTGCGGACGGGCGACGACGTCATCCCCGCAGACATCGTGGTCTCCGCCGCGGGATTCTGGGGACCGGCGCTCGGCGAGCTCATCGGCATGCGCGTGCCGCTCGTGCCGATGGCGCACCAGTACGTCAAGACCACGCCTGTCCGCGAACTCGCGGAGCTGGCCGACGGCGTCGCCCTGGGCGGCAGCCACATCATCGGCGGCGGCAATACCGCGGCCCTGCCGATCCTCCGCCATCAGGACGCCGGCCTGTACTTCCGCCAGCACGGCGAGTCCCTCGGCATCGGCTCCTACGACCACCGCCCCATCGCGGTCGGCTACGACGAGCTCCCCGCGGTCGAGGGGAAGGACATGGACGAGCACTCGATGCCCTCGCGCCTGGACTTCACGCCCGAGGACTTCGAGCAGGCCTTCAAGGCCACCAAGCAGCTCCTCCCGGCCCTCGAGGACGCCGCGATCGCGGACGCGTTCAACGGGATCTTCTCGTTCACCCCGGACGGCGGCTCGCTCGTGGGCGAGTCCCCCGAGGTGCGCGGCTTCTTCATCGCCGAGGCCGTGTGGGTAACCCACTCAGCCGGGGTCGCGAAGGCGGTCGCGGAGCTCCTCGTCGACGGCCAGTCCGCCACCGACCTGCATGAGCTCGACGTGGCGCGGTTCGAAGAGATCCAGATGCAGGACGAGTACGTCCTGGAGACCTCGAAGCAGAGCTTCGTCGAGGTCTACGACATCAAGCACCCGCTCGAGCCGCGCCAGTCTCCCCGGGGCCTGCGGGTCTCGCCGTTCCATGCCCGCCAGCGGGAGCTCGGCGGCTACTTCCTCGAGGCCGCAGGTTGGGAGCGCCCGCAGTGGTACGAGGCCAACCGCGGCCTGCTGGACACCCTCCCGTCCGACTGGCAGCCGCCGGCCCGGGACGACTGGTCCGCCCAGTTCGACTCCCCGATCGCGGCGGCCGAGGCCCACGCGACCCGGACCAACGTGGCGATGTACGACATGACCGCGCTCAAGCGGCTCGAGGTCTTCGGCCCCGGAGCCCTCGGGCTCCTGCAGCGGCTCACAACCGGACAGATCGACAAGAGCGTCGGGTCGGTCACCTACACGCTCATGCTCACCGAGGCCGGAGGCATCCGCAGCGACCTCACCGTGGCCCGCATCTCCGAGGACCTCTTCCAGGTGGGCGCGAACGGCGGCCAGGACCTCGACTACCTCACGCGTGAGGCAGCCGGGCAGACGGCCGCGAATCCGCAGGAGTGGGTCCAGGTCCGCGACACCACCGGCGGAACATGCTGCCTCGGGGTATGGGGGCCCCGGGCCCGCGACCTCGTCCAGCCGCTCGCCGCAGCCGACCTCTCCAACGGCGGCCTCAAGTACTTCCGGGCCGTCTCGACGACGATCGCGGGCATTCCCGTCCGCGTCATGCGCCTCTCGTACGTCGGCGAGCTCGGCTGGGAGATCTACACCTCCGCCGAGTACGGGCAGCGGCTGTGGGATGCGCTGTGGTCCGCAGGATCGACGTTCGGCCTCATCGCCGCAGGCCGGAGCGCCTTCAACAGCCTCCGCCTCGAGAAGGGCTACCGCTCGTGGGGAACGGACATGACCACCGAGCACACCCCAGCCGAGGCAGGCCTCGACTTCGCCGTCCGCCCGGCCAAGGGCGACTTCGCCGGCAGGCCCGCCCTCGAGGCCGCGGCCGGCACGACGCCGCGCCGCCGCCTTCGCTGCCTCACCGTGGACGACGGCGCCTCGATGGTCCTGGGCAAGGAGCCCGTCTACCTCGACGGCACCGCCGCAGGCTACGTGACGAGCGCCGCCTTCGGCCATACCGTCCGCAAGCCGGTCGCGTACGCGTGGCTCCCCGGCCACGTCGAGGCCGGCGACACGGTCGAGATCGAGTACTTCGGCACCCGCATCGCGGCGACCGTCCAGACCGAGCCTCTCGTCGACCCCGAGATGGCCAAGATCCGCGCCTGAGGCACCACGACGCACGAGTCGGGCCCCGACTCACCGGCACTGTCCCGGTGAGGCGGGGCCCGCCGTCGTCCGGCTGCGTCACGGCCTCGGGAGGTCAGGCCGGCCCGGTCTGGCCCGGATCAGCCGATCAGCCGGATCAGCGGATCAGAGCGTTCCGGACGAGGTCCTCGAAGTGCGTCACATGCTGCTCTGCAAGGGCGGCCGCGCGGTCAGGATCGCCGTCCATGATCGCCGTCAGGAGGTCCGTGTGCTCGTGGACATTGGCCGTGATCGGAGCCAGCCCCGCCAGCACGAAGTTCCACATGCGCTGCGACAGGTTGAAGTACTGCAGGAGGGTCGCCTCGACGTACGTGTTGCGCATGATCGTGTAGACCGTGCGGTGGATGCGCTCGTCGACGTCCATGGCGTCCACGTTGGAGGTGGCGCCGTCCCGGGCGAGATCGTCCAGGCACGCACGCAGGAGCACCCGGTCCTCATCGGTGACCTGCTCGGCAGCCCGCCTGGCGGCGAAGGCCTCGAGCACACGGCGGGCGTCGGAGATCGCGCGCAGATCCTTGATGTTGACGTCGGAGACGATCGTCCCGCGCCTCGGGTAGACGGTGAGCATGCGGTCCGATTCGAGCCGCTTGACGGCCTCACGCATCGGGGTCCGGCCCACGCCGAGCTCCCTCATGAGCTCTTCCTCATCGAGAGCCGACCCCGGGCGCAGTCGCATGTCGATGATGCGCTCACGCAGCTCGAGGTACGCGTGCTCCGCGAGCGTGCGGCCCGCCGCATTGGCAGTTCTTCCGCCCGACATGAAGCCTCCGTCCGGTCCAGCCACCCGGAGTGGCTCCCATAGATATATCAGACGTGTGCCTCCCGCGCCACGTACCAGGACGCCCGGGAACGCGGGCCGCCGTCGCGGACGGTGGCCTCACGGACGGAGATCCTCCCGCAGTTGTGCGTTGCCGCGCACGAGCTTGGCCGCAAAGGCCAGACCCCCGAGTTTGCCCCGTCCGCGCGGATCGCCGCCGATCGCGCCGAAGATGCGGCGCAGCCGCTTGTGCAGCGACTGCCGTTCGAGGAAGAGGATCTCGGCAGACTCGGTCGCATTGCAGCCGGACGCGATCCACACGTCGAGGGTACGGACCAGTTCGCCGCCGTTGCGCTGGTCAAGCCTGATGAGTTCACCGAGCGCCTCCTCCACGATGGCGTCCACGACGCCGCGTGGGAGCGAACGCTCGGCCGTGCGCTCGACGAGGAAGTCAGAGGCGTCATGGATCGCGTCCGTCCATTTAGACGAGCGGCCCAGCCGCCACGTCACCCGCGCCTCCGCGAGCGAGAAGGCCGCCTGGCGGATGGTTGCCGCCGTCGGCCCGAGGGCACCCGTGAGTCCAGCGCGGGACACAGCCTGCCTCAGCTCCCCCAGGAGGAGCTCGCGCTCCGCATGATGGCTGGGTGCGGGGAGCGGGATGAGCATGTCCACCCACGCGCCGTCCACGATCAGCCGAGCCGAGGGCAGGGCCTGACGGGCACGCTGCTCGATGTCCGCCGATCCCTCGGCGGGCCGCCGCACCACGGCCATGACGACAGGCTGCTCGGGCCCGATCCCCGCCGCCTGGCACAGCTCGACGAGGCGGTCGCCTCCCCCACCGGCTCCGATGAGCCTCAGCAGCTCGTCTTCGGCGAGCCGCGCCAGACTCGGCCGGTGCTGCTGCGCGAGGGCAAGCGCCACGATGCTCCGCACCCGGGCGATCACCGTCTCGAGCAGCTCGACGTCCGCTGCCGGGCCGCCGATGAGTTCAAGGCGGGCGACGCCGATCCCTCCTACCGCGAGTTCGGTCTCCGGGCCGTGGGCACCCTCCATCGGCTCGGGACCGGCGACGGCGAGCAGCGAGCCCCGCGTGTCAACCACACGGACGAACACCCCGAGGGTCTCGGCGATGAGCGCGACGAGCGGGCTGAGCTGGGCGCCAGAGCTCGCAATCCGCTCGGTGAGGTCCTGCGACAGCCGGTCGGCAATCTGAAGCGCATTCACCTGGCCCGAGACGATCCGCCGGTTCACGGCCTCGGCGACCTCGACGAACGGCACCACCTGGCGCAGCTCGACGAGGGGGAGCCCCGCCTCGTCGGCGGCGGCAACCAGCTCGGCGGGCAGATGGCGCCCGGTGCCGGCGGTCTCGACGGCAAGCGCGGCGACCCGTCGGGACGCGAGGCTCCACACATATTCCACCTGTGCTGCGGGCTTGAGCGCCAGCAGCGCCGCGCCTCCGGTGAGCAGCAGCTCCCCGCCGGAGAGCAGCGGAGCGATCTCGAGCACCTCGCTCGAATGGACCCATCGGACACGTGCCCGGCCAACGGCGGACGCTCCGCCGATCACGACGGGCGCACCCAAGGAGAGCACACCGCCAGCAAGGATTTCGCTCAGGGGAAGAGACATTGGCAACCGCACCTCATAGGAGACAGATAGTCGCCCGATGACTCATGGGTAGGCGACAGAAAGAGTCTATGAGGTGACTCACCCCACACCTACGCTTGAAACCAAGCCGGCTCGCTCCCCCCAGCGGTCCCCTTCAAGAAAGCAGTCTCACATGAGCCTTCGTACTCAGAGCAAGACTGAGAACGCCACGCACGTCGTCGAAGACGTCCTGCAGCCCGTTCCAGAGTCAGCTCGCACCACCAAGGTTTCCGGGCAGTTCTGGATCTGGGCTGGGGCCAATGTTGCCCCCATCAACTGGATCCTCGGCGCCTTGGGCATCAACATGGGCCTCGGGCTCGCCGACACCATGACGGTCCTCGTCGTCGGCAACCTCATCGGCATGGTCGGCTTCGGCTTCTTCGTCCTCCTCGGACAGAAGACCGGCGCAACCGGCATGCTCCTCGCCCGCGGCGCGTTCGGCCGCCGCGGCGCCTATCTCCCCGCGGCCATCCAGGCGCTCGTGGCGGTCGGCTGGTCCGCCGTGAACACATGGGTCATCCTGGATCTGGTCATGGCACTCTTCGGCATGATCGGCTGGGTCGATCCGACCCAGCAGAACCTCGCCTGGAAGATCGTCATCGCTGCGATCATCATGGGGGTGCAGGTCGCGATCTGCTACCGCGGCTATGGAGCGATCGCCAAGTTCGAGCGCATCACCATGCCGCCCACCCTTCTCGTCCTCGTGGGCATGTCCATCATCGCCTGGACCCAGCTCCCCATCGACTGGAACTACCAGGGTGCTGCTGGCGCCATTCTGGAAGGCCCTGAGCGCATCGCCGCGATGTCCGGGATCATGACCGCCATCGGCATCGGCTGGGGCATCGGCTGGTTCACCTACGCCCCCGACTACTCCCGCTTTGTCTCCCAGAGCATCCCGAAGAGGAAGCTGTACTTCACCTCGGTCCTGGGCCAGTTCCTTCCTGTCGTGTGGCTCGGTCTCCTGGGCGCGAGCCTCGCAACGATGAACGGCACGGCGGATCCCGGCGAGCTGATCGTCAAGAGCTTCGGCGTCATGGCCATCCCGGTGATCCTGCTCGTGATCCACGGCCCGATCGCCACCAACATCATCAACCTGTACACGTTCGGCGTTGCCGCTCAGGCCCTCGACATCCGGATCGGCCGCAAGGCGCTCTCGATCCTCGTCGGCTGCCTCTCGATGGTGGCGGTCATCTTCTTCCTCTTCGCCGAGGACTTCGCGACGCTCCTTGACAACTGGCTCGGCGCAATCGTCGCCTGGGTCGCGACGTGGGGCGGCATCATGGTGGTCCACTACTTCGTCTTCGAGCGCAAGCACAAGAACTTCGGCTACCTGTTCCTCAGCCCGAAGGACACTCACCTCAAGGCCGTCAACCCTGCAGCGCTCATCTCGTTCATCGTCGGCCTGTTCATGACCTGGGTGTTCATGTACGGATCGGACCCGGTCCTCCAGGGCCCGATGGCTACCGCGATGGGCGGCGTCGACCTCTCCTGGCTCGCCGGAACCCTGACCTCTGGCGTCCTGTACTTCGCCATCGGCTACCCCCGGTTCAAGAACCGCATCCATCAGGGCATCCCCCTGGGGATCAGGGCGGACGTGAGCGACGAGCACTTCCTCGACACGCACGGCGATGCGACCCAGCATCGCCCGGACGCGGAGCAGGTCCCCGCACCAGCAACTGAAGCCGCGGGCGACACCCAGACCCCGGAGCGGAACCCAGCTCCAGCCGTCTGACCTGCCACGAACCACACGCTGAGGGCCGGCCCACCCTTCGGGCCGGCCCTCTGCGTTCTGACCCCTGTGTTCCGACACCTAGGAGAATCCCCATGTCTGTCTTCATGGAAGAGATCGACGCCTTCACCTACCGCGAGGCCGTCGCCGGCGGGGCCCCGATCATCATCCCCGTCGGCTCGGTAGAGCAGCACGGCCCGCACCTCCCGCTCAACACGGACGTCCTGCTCTCGAAGGCGATGAGCGAGCAGCTCGCACGCTCGCTCAACGGACTCGTCGCGGCCCCGATCGTGTATGGGTACAAGTCGCAGCAGCGCTCGGGCGGCGGCAATCACCTCGGCGGCACCACGAGTCTGGACGCGACGACGCTCATCTCGATCGCCCGCACGCTCGTGCTCGAGTTCGCGCGCCACGGGGCCAGCCGGATCATCTTCCTCAACGGCCACTACGAGAACTACCAGTTCCTCTACGAGGGCGCCGAGCAGGCCACGAGTGAGCTCGCCGCGCGGGGCCAGGACGTCTCGGCCGTCCTCGTCTCCTACTGGGACTTCGTGGATCAGGAAACGATCGACGAGATCTACCAGGGCGCCTTCCCCGGCTGGGACGTGGAGCACGGCGGAGTTCTCGAGACCTCGCTCATGCTCCACCTGCACCCGGAGCTCGTGCGCCTCGACAAGGTCATGGACCTCCCGCCGGCGCTGCTGCCGCGCTACGACGTGCTGCCCGTGCGTCGCGAACTGACACCGGCCTCGGGCTGCCTCTCATCGGCGGCGGCAGCCTCGGAAGCGGCGGGAGAGCTGCTCCTCGAACGCACCTCGAAGGCCCTCGCCGACGAGATCGGTGCGGAGATCCGCGCACCCCGAAACTGAGCAGTTGCAATGAATGCAACGCAGTTGGGCAATTGCTTGACAGTGATTCCATTCACGGATAGTTTGATGCAACAAGGTTGCGTTTATCGCAACCAAGATTTCACCGGTCACAGCCTGACAGTGCAGTCCGCGGACAGCCCCACACAGCAGTCCGCGCAGAGCAGCACGGACCAGGCCCAGGACACCAACCCACGCAGAACCCCCAGACAAGGAGTCCCACCATGTCCGTCGACCTGAACCCCACGTCCGTTACCGACGTCGCCGAGCTCGAGCGCCTCAAGGTGCTCCACAACGGCACCAAGGGCCAGCTCACGTTCTCCGATGCGGAGTTTGAGCGTCGCCTCTCCGGCCTCCGCCAGATCATGTCCGCCAAGGGCCTGGACGCGGTCATCCTGACCTCCTACCACGGCATCAAGTACTACTCGGACTTCCTCTACACGACGTTCGGCCGCAACTACGCCCTGGTCGTCACCGCCGACGACTCGGTCACCATCACCGCGAACATCGACGCCGGCATGCCGTGGCGCACCTCGTACGGCGAGAACATCGTCTACACGGACTGGCGCCGCGACAACTTCTTCTTCGGCCTGCAGGAGGCGCTGCGCCAGCGCGGCGTCAAGGCCACCCGCCTCGGCGTCGAGGACGACGCCCTCCCGACCCTGGTCCGCGAGAAGATCGCCGCCGCCTTCCCGGGCGCCGAGCTCCTCGACGTCTCCCAGGACGCCATGCGCCAGCGCATGTTCAAGTCGGCCGAAGAGATCGAGGTCATCAAGCACGGCGCCCGCATCGGCGACCTCGGCGGCGAGGCCATCCGCAATGCGATCCGCGAGGGCATCACCGAGTACGAGGTCGCCCTCATCGGCACCGAGGCCATGGTCCACGAGATCGCCAAGACCTTCCCGCACCGCGAAGTCCGCGACACCTGGGTCTGGTTCCAGTCCGGCATCAACACGGACGGCGCCCACAACTGGGCCACGACCCGCAAGCTGGAGAAGGGCGACATCCTCTCCCTGAACTGCTTCCCGATGACCTCCGGCTACTACACGGCCCTCGAGCGCACCCTCTTCCTCGGCCAGCCGGACGAGGAGAGCCTGCGCCTGTGGAACATCAACGTCGAGGTGCACCGCCGCGGCCTCGAGCTCATCAAGCCGGGCGCGGTCTGCAAGGACATCGCCGCGGAGCTCAACGAGATCTACATCGGCTACGGCCTCCTGGCCAACCGCACGTTCGGCTACGGCCACTCGTTCGGCGTCCTCTCCCACTACTACGGCCGCGAGGCGGGCCTTGAGCTCCGCGAGGACATCGACACGGTGCTCGAGCCGGGCATGGTCGTCTCGATGGAGCCGATGATCACGGTCGCGGACGGCCTCCCGGGCGCCGGTGGCTACCGCGAGCACGACATCCTCGTGATCGGCGAGGACTCGGTCGAGAACATCACCAAGTTCGGGTTCGGCCCGGAGCACAACATCGTCGAGGCCTGATCCCCGGCGTCCAGACCCCGGGGCCGCTCCGTCACGCGGACGGCCCCGGAAGCGCGCACGCGGATGGACTGCAGACCCTGACTGCGAGCGCAAGCACGGCGGCGCCGCACCTCGCCCACGCGGGGTGCGGCGCCGCCGTCGTCTGCCCCCAGACCACGGAAAGGAACGCGACGATGCCCGAGGACCTTCGCGGCGCATCCCCGATCTCGAATGCGATCGCGGTGCTGCGCTGCTTCAGCGTCGATGAGCCGATGCTGGGCGTCACGGAGATCGCGGCCCGCGTTGGCCTGCACAAGAGTTCCGTCTCGCGGATCCTTGCAACACTCGAGGCCGAGGACGTGGTCGAACGGGACCCGGTGACGCGCCGGTACCGGCTCGGGCTCGGGGTCATCGGCATCGCAGGGCCGCTTCTGGCCGACCTCGAGGAGCGGCGCGTCGCGCGGCCCGTCCTGCGCGACCTCGCCGAGCGGACCGGGGAGACGAGCGCGCTGCTGCTGTGGAACGGCCACCATGCGGTGTCCGTGGAGCAGGTGCCGAGTCCACATCTGGTCAAGCACACCACCTCCCTCGGCACCCGCTACCGGACGGCGCTCTCGGCCTCCGTCCAGGTCTTCCTCGCGGCGCTGCCGGCCGCCCATCGGAAGACCCTGCTGACAGACGGCACGATCGCGTACACCCAGACGGACGACGCCGGCCTGGCCGCCTTCGCGGACCGCCTCGCCGAGGCGACCGCGAGGGGCTATGCCGTCAACTACGGGGAGACCTCGATCGAGGAGGTCGGCGTCTCCTCGCCCGTCTTCGACCACCGCGGCGACGTGACCGCCGCAGTCCTCGTCTCGGCCCCGCGGTTCCGCGTGTCCCCTGAGCAACTCGCTGCCCTCGGCGAGGCCTGCGCCGATTCGGCTGCCGACATCACGCGCAGGCTCGGCGGTGCCCCCGCACAGCGCGTGGCGGGCTGAGCAGGGGCTCAGGGACGATCTGGAAGGGCAACTCCCGGGTAGCCCTTGTTCGTGACGCGAACCACACGTATTCTGGTGCAACCGAGTTGCACTAATTGCAACCCTTGAGTTCAGGTGGTTTCTATCCCATGAGCACCGAGCACCTCCCCCAGCTGGCCACAGGAGAGGGCGTCGACGGCGACGCCTCCCTGAGCGGTCACCCCCGTCCCAACGATGGCCAGGGCATCGGCAAGCAGGCACGCCGCCGGGTCATCTGGGGCAGCTTCATCGGCAACTTCGTCGAGTGGTTCGACTACGCGGTGTATGGCTATCTCGCCTCGACGATCGCGACGGCCTTCTTCCCCGAGTCGGACCATCAGACGGCGCTCCTGGCCACGTTTGCCGTGTTCGCGATCTCATTCTTCGTCCGCCCGCTGGGCGGCTTCGTGTGGGGCCACATCGGTGACCGGCTCGGCCGCCGCACGGCCCTCTCCCTCTCCATCCTCATCATGAGCGGCGCGACGTTCTGCATTGCCCTCATCCCCTCGTACAGCCTCATCGGCATGGGCGCCCCGATCATCCTGCTCGTGATCCGCGTGATCCAGGGCTTCTCCGCCGCCGGCGAGTATGCGGGCGCCTCGGCGTTCCTGGTCGAGTATGCCCCGGCGAACCGCCGCGGCCTCTACGCGGCCGTCGTCCCCGCGTCGACGGCAGCCGGGCTCCTCCTCGGCTCGCTCCTGGCCGCTGTCCTCTCCCTCACCCTCAGCGCGGACGAGATGGCCTCGTGGGGCTGGCGCCTGCCGTTCCTCCTCGCGGCCCCCATGGGCCTCATCGGCCGGTACATCCGCACCAAGCTCGAGGACACGCCCGTCTTCCGTGATCTCGCGAAGGAGGACGAGGTGATCCACGCCCCCGTCAAGGACATGTTCGCCCACCACTGGCGCTCGCTCGTGCTCGCCGTCGGCGCTGTGCTCCTGAACGCGGTGGGCTTCTACGTGATCCTCTCCTACATGCCCACGTACCTCTCGACCGAGCTCGGTTTCGGCGAGACCGAGTCCTTCTTCGCCACGACGGTGGCACTCCTGACGTACATCGGGTTCATCTTCCTGACGGGCCTCGCCTCGGACCGGTACGGACGCAAGGCCGTGCTGCTCACCGCGTCCGTGCTGTTCATCGTGCTCACGGTCCCGGCCTTCGCGCTGCTGAACACGGGCAACTTCGCCGTCATCCTGCTCGTCGAGATCGGGCTGGGCGCGATGCTCACGCTCAATGACGGCACCCTGCCGAGCTTCCTTGCGGAACTCTTCCCGACCCGCATCCGCTACTCGGGCTTCGCGGTCAGCTTCAACCTCGCCAACGCGGTGTTCGGCGGGACGGCGCCGTTCATGGCCACCCTCCTCATCGGGCTCCTGCACACGAACCTCGCCCCCGCTTGGTACCTCGTGGCCGCCGCGGCCATCTCCCTCGTCGCGGTGTTGTGCGCCAAGGAGACCTCGCGCAGGCCGCTCACGCACTGACCGCTGCGCCGCGTGGTCTGCAACGGTACAGGTGCGCCGCATCCCGGCTGACACTGTCAGCGGGGGTGCGGCGCCGCCGTCGTCCGCCGCACCCCACACCGCCGCACCGCCTAAGGTGAGATCCATGACTGAGAACGACCCGGCCCCGCGCGCAGCCACCGGCGACGCCGAGGCGCGCGGCACCTCCCCCATCTCGAATGCGATCGCGGTGCTGCGCTGCTTCAGCGTCGACGAGCCGCTCCTCGGTGTCACGGAGATCGCGGCCCGCCTGGGCCTGCACAAGAGCTCGGCGTCCCGCATCCTCTCGACCCTCGAGTCGGAGGACCTCGTCGAGCGGGACATCACGTCGCGCCGGTACCGGCTCGGCCTCGGGATCATCGGCGTCGCGGGCCCGCTCCTGGCCGATCTGGACGTGCGGCGGGCGGCCTACCCCGTGCTGCGGGACCTCACCGAGACGACCGGGGAGACGAGCGCCCTCCTGCTGTGGAACGGACAGGAGGCCGTCTCGGTCGAGCAGGTCCCGAGCAGGCATCAGGTCAAGCACACCACGACGCTCGGCACCCGCTACGCGACCGCGCTCTCCGCCTCGGTCCAGGTCTTCCTCGCGGCGCTGCCGCCCGAACGGGTCCACGCGCTCCTCACGGGCGGCATCGTCGCGTATCGGGATGCGGACGACGCCGGCCTGACCGCCTTTGCGGACCGCCTCGCCGACGCGACGGCGCGAGGCTATGCCGTGAACTACGGCGAGACATCGATCGAGGAGGTCGGAGTCTCCTCCCCCGTGCACGACCACCGCGGCGAAGTGGTCGCCGCAGTGCTCGTGTCCGCGCCACGGTTCCGGGTCTCGCCCGAGCATCTCGCGGCGCTCGGGGAAGCGTGCGCGCGGGCGGCTGCGGACATCACGCGCCGGCTCGGCGGGAACCCCGCGAAGGGCGCTTCCTGACCTCCCCACGATGCGGAGTCACCTCCCCACGATGCGGAGTCACCTCCCTGCAACCCGAGGGTCACTCTCCGATGTCCTCCGCCCACAGCGCAGGCCGTTCACGCTGGAAGTCGCGCATCATCTCGACGCAGCGCGAATCGTCAAGCACCTCGACCTCCACGCCCCGCGAGCGCAACAGCTCGATCTCGCCGGGAAACGTGCGGGCCTCCCCCACCACAACGCGCGGAATCTTGAACTGGATGATCGTTCCCGAGCACATCGCGCACGGGGCGAGCGTCGTGTAGAGGACCGTGTCACGGTACGTGCGTTGACGCCCCGCCGCGCGGAGCGCGGCCATCTCCCCGTGGGCGATCGGATCCCCGCTCTGGACGCGCTCATTGTGCCCCACGGCGATCACCTCGCCTCCGCGCAGGATCGCTGCGCCGATCGGGATGCCGCCCTCCGCTAGACCATCTCGGGCTGCCGCGAGCGCCGCCTCGAACCCGGCGTCACTCATCGCGCCGCCGCAGCGGGGACGAGCATGACCTTGGTCGCGCGGCGCTCGTCCATGGCCTTGTAGGCTTCGGCCGCATCCTCGAGCGGCATGACCGAGTCGAAGACGAGCCCGGGATTGATGGCGCCCGAGAGGACATCGGCAAGCAGCTCGGGAAGGTAGTGGCGCGTCGAGGCCGCGCCACCGCCCACGGAGATGTTCTTCGAGAACAGGGTTCCGATCGGAAGGTCGGAACCTCCCGCGGGCACCCCGACGAATCCGAGGCTTCCGCCGGGCCGCGTGCAGCGCAGCGCCTGATCCATCGACTCGTGGGTCCCGACGCATTCGAGGACCGAATCGGCGAGGACGCCGCCGAGCAGCCCGCGAACCGTCTCGGCGGCCTCCTTGCCGCGCACCGCGACAACGTCCGTCGCCCCGAACTGCCGTGCAATTGCGGCCCGGTCCTCGTGCCGGGACATCGCGATGATCCGCTCGGCCCCCAAACGCTTCGCCGCGAGGACCCCGCAGAGGCCCACGGCGCCGTCGCCCACCACTACGACGCTCCGGCCCGGACCCACGCCCGCGGCGAGCGCCGCGTGATGGCCCGTGCCCATAACGTCGGAGAGGGTCAGGAGGCTCTTCGTGAGGGCCGCGTCAGGCTCGGTGACTCCGGGGACCGGCACGAGCGTGCCGTTGGCCATGGGGACCCGCACGCGCTCGCTCTGGCCGCCGTCGACCGGGAGTCCATGCTCGTCGGTCGCACCCCAGGCCGCACGGTGCTCGCAGGCGACCTGCACCCCGTTGCGGCACGGCGGGCACTCCCCGCACGAGATAGCCCACGGCGCCACGACGAAGTCCCGGACCTTGACCGCCGTGACGTCCGCACCCACTGCCTCGACGACGCCCACGAACTCGTGTCCGATCGGCTTGGCCTCGGTGATCTCCCGGACGCCCCGGTAGGGCCAGAGGTCAGAACCGCACACACACGCGGCGGTCACGCGCACCACGGCGTCTCCGGGAAGCAGCACGTCGGGGTCGGGGCGGTCCTCGACGCGGATATCACGGGTTCCGTAGATCATGGTGGCGCGCATGGGTGCTCCTCGTCAGGGAAAGGGCGGTTCGGGGGCCCGATGGTTCAGAACAAACCTACTCTGGTCTATCCTCGAAGCGTGGCGGTCCCCCGCTCCGCAGCCCGACTCCCCCATCCCGCGCCGCCCCTTGACGAAGGGCGCCGGCTCTATGAGTCGGGCTCCTGGACAAGCGCACTCGAGGCCTTCGAGCGCGCGGACTCGTCCGCGCCGCTGCCCGGCCGGGACCTCATGCTCACGGCTTTCAGCGCGTACCTGCTCGGCCGCGAGGAGCGCAGCATCGACCTCCTCGGACGCGCCTTCCGGGAGTTCCTGGACGCGCACGACGGCGCCGCTGCCGCCCGCGCCGCCTTCTGGCTCTCCTTCGCGCACGACACGCGCGGTGACCTCGCCCGGGCCGAGGCCTGGGGCCTGCGCCTCGCGGGGATCGTCGACGAGCACGGACTGAGCGCGGAGCGCGCCCTGCTCCTGTCCGGTCTCGGCCACCGCTCCCTCGCCTCTCCCGACCCGGCCGAGACACGCCGCGCCCTCGGGCTCTCCCGGGAGGCCACCGCGATCGCGCGCCGCGTGCGGGACACCGACGCCGAGGTCTTCTCGCGGCTCGGCGCCGGCTGGGCACTCCTCCGGCTCGGTAGTACCTCGGAAGGGCTCGCCGAGCTCGACGAGGCGATGGCCACCGTGACATCCGGCGAGGTGCAGACGCCCATCGTGAACGGTGTCGCGTACTGCTCGGTGATCTCGGCGTCCCTGCTAGCGGACGACGTCGCCCGCGCCCGGGACTGGACGTCCGCCGCCACCGACTGGTGCGAGCGCCACCAGGATCTCGTGCCGTTCCGCGGCCAGTGCCTCGTGCACCGCTCGGTGGTCAAGATGCTCGACGGCGACTGGCAGGGCGCGCTCGAGGAGGCCATCAGTGCGTCTCAGCGGGTCCGCCCCGCGGATGCCGGTCTGGCCAGCTACCAGCTGGGCGAGCTCCACCGGCTTTCCGGTCGCTTCACTGAGGCCGAGGGCGCCTACCGTCTTGCCAACGCTGCCGGACGCCGCCCCGAGCCGGGCCTCATGCTGCTGCGCCTCGCGGAGGGGCGCACGGACGCGGCGGCTGTCTCGGCCCGGCGGCTCTATTCCGAGCTCACCCGGCGCGCCGAGCGCGAGGAGTTCCTGCCGGCCTACGTCGAAGTCATGGCCGCCGCGGGCGACTCCGAGGCCGCGCATGCGGGCGCCGCGGAGCTGGCCGAGCTCGCAGACCAGGCCCGGCAGAGCGGGGCCGCTCTCTCCGGCATGCCGCGGGCTCGCGCGCTCACCGCCGAGGGCACGGCCTGCTGCGCGGCGGGCGAGGCGGCGGTCGCGGTGAGGAGCCTCCGCGACGCGTCGCTCGCGTGGCACGACCTCGGCATGCCGTATCTCGAGGCGCGCGCCCGTGCGACGCTCGGCCGCTGCTACGCGGCGCTCGGGGACGACGAGGCCGCCGCCCTCGAGGTTGAGGCGGCCCGGGCCACCTTCGAGCGGCTCGGTGCCGCGCCGGACCTCGAGGCCCTGCCGAAGGGCACAGCGCGAGCGGAGCACGCGACGTCGTCCGCGACTCCGCTCACCGAGCGGGAAGTGGAGGTCGTGCGGCTCGTGACCGCGGGCCTCACCAACAGGGCGATCGCGAAAGAGCTCGTCCTGAGCGAGAAGACCGTGGCGCGGCATCTGGCGAACATCTACGCGAAGCTCGGCATCGCCTCCCGCGCGGCAGCCACCGCCTACGCCTACGACCACGGCCTCGTCTGACCCTTCCCCGCCTCGGAGTCGCCTCCGTCCCCACCTCGGGTGCCGACCGTCCGCCGCCCGGGAACCTGCACAGAACTGCCCACTCCGCGAGGGCCCTAATGGGCAATCCACCCGAAGCGCCGGCTCCCACCCCCGCCGTACCGTCGAGGCATGACCAACACCCAGCCCCAGACACCCATCCCACTCCAGGACGACGGCGGCCAGCGGCGCATCGAGACGATCATCGTCGGCGGCGGCCAGGCCGGACTGGCGACGGCGCATTCGCTCGCCGAGACCGGCCGCGAGTTCCTCGTCATCGAGGCGTCCGAGCGGATCGGCGAGCAGTGGCGCGAACGTTACGACTCGCTGCGCCTCTTCACCCCGGCACTCGCCAACGGACTCCCTGGCGCCCCGTTCCCGGGACCCCGTTTCGCGTTCCCGACTGCCCGGGAGCTCGGCGACTTCCTCGAGTCTTACGCCGCGCCCATCGCTGACCGGATCCGCACCGGCGTCCGCGTCATCTCCGTGAGTCCGCTGGGCAGCGGCGGATTCCACGTCGCTACAGACGCCGGCGACTACACCGCCGAGAACGTCGTCATCGCTATCGGTTCCGACTCGACGCCCAAGGTCCCGGACGTCGCATCGCAGCTCGACCCGGGCATCCGCCAGATCCACTCGAGCAAGTACCGGAATCCGGGTCAGCTCCTACCGGGACCGGTGCTGGTGGTCGGAGCCGGCACCTCGGGCGCAGATCTTGCGCTGGAGTCTGTACAGTCCGGCCACGAGACCTGGCTGTCCGGCCGGCATCCGGGTGAGATCCCCTTCAACGAACGCGTCCGTGGCCCCCTCTTCGCGTTCGTCGCGCGGTATGTCCTGACACTCAAGAACCCGATCGGGCGCATGGCCCGCCCGAAGATACGTGCTGGCAGCGCGCCCCTTGTGCGCACGAAGCGCGCCGACCTCGACGCGGCGGGGGTCCGGCGCACTCAGGCCCGGACCGTCGGAGCCGTCGACGGCAAGCCGCAGCTCGACGACGGCACAATCCTCGATGTCGCCAACGTCCTGTGGTGCACGGGGTACCGGGGCGACTACTCGTTCGTGCCCGCGGCACCGATCGGCCCGGATGGCTTCCCCGCCGAGACGGACGGCGCGGCCGACGGCGTTCGGGGTCTGTTCTTCGTGGGCCTCGTGTTCCAGCGGACGTTCAGCTCGCACCTCGTGGGTGGAGTGGGCCGGGACGCGAAGCTCGTCGCGGACATGATCGCCGCCCGCTCGCGTCTGGGGGTCACCACCTGACGGTCATGTCCTGAGGGTCTTCTCGCCCGAGCACACGACGACGGCGGCCGGCCGCCATCCGTGGGGAAGGTGACCGACCGCCGTCGTGGGTCAGTGGTTTCGCCTGAGCGAAACCGCCGGGTGGATCAGAGGTTCGAATCCGGGGTGTGCACGGGGTAGACCGAGCGGAGGAGGTGGGCGGTCTCGGACGGCGTCTTGCCGACCTTGACACCTGCGGCCTCGAGGGCCTCCTTCTTCGCCTGGGCGGTGCCGGAGGAGCCGGAGACGATGGCGCCGGCGTGGCCCATGGTCTTGCCCTCCGGGGCGGTGAAGCCGGCCACGTAGCCGACAACCGGCTTAGTGACGTTGTTCTTGATGAACTCGGCCGCGCGCTCCTCGGCGTCGCCGCCGATCTCGCCGATCATGACGATCGCCTTCGTGTCCGGGTCCGCCTCGAACGCCGCGAGCGCGTCGATGTGGGTGGTGCCGATGACCGGGTCTCCGCCGATGCCGATGGCGGTGGAGAAGCCGAGGTCACGGAGCTCGTACATCATCTGGTAGGTCAGCGTGCCCGACTTGGACACGAGGCCGACGCCGCCCTTGCCGGTGATGTTCGCCGGAGTGATGCCCACGAGGGCCTCGCCCGGGGTGATGATGCCGGGGCAGTTCGGGCCGATGATGCGCGTGGTCTGGTTGCCGTCGGCGTCCTTGGTCGCCTGGGCGAGAGCCCAGAACTCGGCCGAGTCCTGAACCGGGACACCCTCGGTGATGACCACGACGAGGCCGATCTCGGCCTCGATGGCCTCGACCACGGCGTCCTTCGTGAAGGCCGGCGGGACGAACACGATCGAGGTGTCGGCGCCGGTCTCGGCCATGGCCTCCTTGACGGAGCCGAACACGGGCAGCTCGAGCGTGTTGCCGTGCTGGTCCTGGTGGCTCACCGTGGTGCCGGCCTTGCGCGCGTTGACGCCACCGACGATGTTGGTGCCGGCCGCGAGCATGCGGGCGGTGTGCTTGGAGCCCTCACCGCCGGTGATGCCCTGGACGATGACCTTGTTGTCCTTGTTGAGGAAGATCGACATTTTCTCTCGTCCCTTACTTCCCGCTGCTTGCGGAGTTCGCGAGCTCGGCGGCCTTGTCGGCGCCCTGGTCCATGTTCTCGGCGAGGGTCACCAGCGGGTGGTTGGCCTCGTGCAGGATGCGGCGACCCTCGTCGACGTTGTTGCCGTCGAGACGCACGATGAGGGGCTTGTCAGCCGCGTCGCCGAGCTTGTGCAGGGCGCCGACGATGCCGTTGGCGACCGCGTCGCACGCGGTGATGCCGCCGAAGACGTTCACGAACACGCTCTTGACCTGCTCGTCGCCGAGGATGATCGAGAGGCCGTTCGCCATGACCTCGGCCGAGGCGCCGCCACCGATGTCCAGGAAGTTGGCCGGCTTGACGTTGCCGTGCTTCTCGCCCGCGTAGGCCACGACGTCGAGCGTGGACATCACGAGTCCGGCGCCGTTGCCGATGATGCCGACCTCGCCGTCGAGCTTGACGTAGTTCAGGTCCAGCGCCTTGGCCTTGGCCTCGAGCGGGTCCTCGGAATCCTTGTCCGCGAGCTCCTCGTGCTCCGCGTGGCGGAAGCCGGCGTTCTCGTCGAGGGAGACCTTGCCGTCGAGGGCGATGATATCCCCGGCACCGGTGCGCACGAGCGGGTTGACCTCGACGAGCGTGGCGTCCTCGCCCTTGAAGACGTCCCACAGCTTGACGATGACGGCCGCGACCTTCTCGCGCAGCTCGGGGGCGAAGCCCGCCGTCTCGACGATCTCAGCGGCCTTGGCCGCGTCGATGCCCATGGCCGGGTCGACGGCGACCTTGGCGAGCGCGTCCGGGCGCTCGACGGCCAGCTGCTCGATCTCCATGCCGCCCTCATCCGAGCACATGGCCAGGTAGTTGCGGTTGGCGCGGTCCAGCAGGACCGAGAAGTAGAACTCCTCGGCAATGTCCGCACCGGCGGCGATCATGACCTTCTTGACGGTGTGGCCCTTGATGTCCATGCCGAGGATGTCGCTCGCGTACTGGAAGGCCTCATCTGCGGTCTTCGCGACCTTGACGCCGCCAGCCTTGCCGCGGCCTCCGACCTTCACCTGAGCCTTGACGACGGTGACCCCGCCAATCTTCTCGGCCGCAGCCTTGGCTTCCTCGGGGGTGTGCGCAACGATGCCGGCAAGCACGGGAACACCGTGCGCCTCAAACAGATCGCGCGCCTGATATTCAAACAGGTCCACGGTTCAGGTCCTCTACGTCGAAGTAGTTCTGACTCGGAGCACGCACGAGTGTGCCGCGGGGAGCTCCCCTCGGCGGGCCTGATGCTCCAAGGGAACTCTAATCCCTCGGCGCGTCCCGAGGCGCGCCGAGGCCCCTTTCGTGACAAACGGCACAGCTCTACAACATGTAGAATTCAGCGCACGACGGCGCACGGCCGGGTCGCGAATTCAGCTCACCTTGGTCAGGGGCGCGTACCGCAGGAGGAGCCGCTTCTCGCCGATGTCGAAGCTCACCTTTGCAACCGTCTTGTCCCCGGCGCCCTCGACCCCGATCACGGTCCCGTTGCCGAACGCCGTGTGGTTGACTTTGTCCCCCACCACCACGGAGATGACCTCCTTCTGCGGCTGAACGCGGCCCTTCTTCTCGGCCGCGGAGGGGGCGGACGACGCAGGAGAGATCGAGGAGAAGCTCGTGTTCCGGCTCGTCCCGGCCCCCCACGAGGATCCTCCGAACCGCGACCCGACGCGGTCGTAGCGGCTGTTTGTGCCGTCTCCGGCAGTCCCGACGGCGGGTGGCCGCTTGGTACCCTCGCGTTTCCAGTCGATGAGCTCGGCCGGGACCTCGCCGATGAACTGGCTGGCGGGGTAGTACTCGCTCTGCCCCCAGAGGCTGCGCACTTCGGAGCGGGTGAGGTAGAGGCGCTTGCGGGCCCGCGTGAGCCCGACGTAGGCGAGCCGCCGCTCTTCCGCTAGTTCCTCCGGGTCCGTCGCCGACCGTCGGTGCGGGAACACGCCGTGCTCCATGCCGGTGAGGAACACGACGGGAAACTCGAGGCCCTTGGCGGTGTGCAACGTCATGAGCGTCACGACGCCCTGCTGCTTCGCCTCGGCCACGGCCGCGTCCACCTCCGCCTGAGACGCACCCTCAGGCGCGTCCGGAATCTGGTCCGCATCCGCGACAAGGGAGACCTGCTCCAGGAACGTCTGGAGGGTCCCCTCGGGATTCTCCCTCTCGTATTCGCGCACGACGGCGACCAGCTCGGCCAGGTTTTCGACGCGCGACTCGTCCTGGGGGTCCGTAGAGCTCCTCAGGCCCGCGAGGTACCCGGTCTGTTCGAGTACTGCTTCGAGAGATTCGGCGGCGCCCGAGCCCTCGGCCACCCCCGCGAGGTCGTCGAGCAGCTTGACGAACCCCTTGACGGAGTTGAGTGAGCGCGTGGCAATACCGGGTGCCTCGTCGGCGCGGCGCATGGCGGCCATGAATGAGGTCCTGTCCCGCTCGGCCAGCGCCGCAATCGTGCCCTCGGCCCGCTCGCCGATTCCACGCTTGGGCTCGTTGAGGACGCGGCGGAGATTGACGTCGTCGTCCGGGTTCACGAGAACCCGGAGATACGCGAGGGCGTCCTTGATCTCCTTGCGTTCGTAGAAGCGCGTCCCACCAACCACCTTGTACGGCAGGCCCACGCGCATGAGGATCTCCTCGAGGCTGCGGGACTGGGCGTTGGTGCGGTAGAACACCGCGACGTCGCCCGGGCGGAACTCCCCCGAGTCCGTCAGGCGGTCGATCTCGCCCGCAATGAATCGGGCTTCCTCGTGCTCGTTCTCGGCCGCGTAGCCGATAATTTTCTCGCCGTCGCCCTCCGCCGTCCAGAGGCGCTTCTCGGGCCGGTTCGGGTTGCGTGAGATGACGGCGTTGGCGGCGGAAAGGATCGTCTGGGTAGAGCGGTAGTTCTGCTCGAGCTTGATGGTCCGCGCGTTGGGGTAGTCCTTCTCGAACTCCACGATGTTGCGGATGTCCGCGCCGCGGAACGCGTAGATCGACTGGTCCGAGTCGCCGACAACCGTCAGCTCCGACGATTCAGGGCCCTCTCCGACAATCTCGCGGACCAGTGAGTACTGCGCGTGGTTCGTGTCCTGGTACTCGTCCACGAGCACGTGCCGGAAGCGGCGGCGGTATGTCTCGGCGAGTGCAGGAAAGGCCCGGAACATGTACACGGTCTCGGCGATGAGATCGTCGAAGTCCATGGCGTTCGCCTGGCGCAGTCGCTGCGTGTAGCCCTTGTAGACCTCGGATACACCGGCCTCGAATGGATCCTTCAGGTTCGCGCGCGCAGCGAAGTCGTCGGCGTCGATGAGCTCGTTCTTGAGCGAGGAGATCTTGTGCTGGACGGCTTTGGGGGGCACTTTCTTCGGGTCCAGTTCGAGGCCCTTGTGGACGAGCGTGATGAGGCGCAGCGAGTCCGCTGAGTCATAGATCGAGAAGTTCGAGTTCAGCCCGACGGAGGAGGCCTCGCGGCGCAGGATCCGCACGCACGAAGAGTGGAAGGTCGAGATCCACATGCGCTTGGCGCGCTCCCCGACGAGAGCCTCGATTCGCTCGCGCATCTCGGCCGCGGCTTTGTTCGTGAACGTGATCGCGAGGATTTCGCCGTGGTGGGCACGGTGGGTTGCGATGAGGTAGGCGATGCGGTGCGAGAGAACCCGCGTCTTGCCGGAGCCGGCTCCCGCCACGATGAGCAAGGGAGCGCCCCCGTGGGTCACCGCTTCGAGCTGCTCCGGGTTGAGGCCCTCGAGGAGGTGCGCAGCCTGGGCCTCGGCCTCGCGCCGCGCGTCGTCGGCGGGATCCGATGCCGGGAGCCAACTCGCGGGAAGGTCTTCCGGGGCGTACTCCTCCTCGGGCGGGGGTGGAAGCTCGTCACGATCCGGTTCCTCCGCCCCGCCGGGCAGGCCGGACTTGGGCAGGTGGGCGTAGGGATCGAAAAGCATATCCATGATCCTTTCATTTTAGGCCGGGCCGCCAGCACTCTGCCGACGCACCCATCGCGCGCACTGGGCCGTGCGCTGTCCGACTCGGGACCTTCCATCACCCGCGACCATGAACTAGGATGGGAATACCAGTTCGAATATCGCCCATATTATTCGAACGAAACCGTTCGAGTCTCGGTACTCGACTGCTTCGTACCGGACGTTGTCTTGGGGGTGGATCTCGTGGAAGCACCATCGCAGCCGTCCGATGCCCTCTCGTCCGCGCTCGACCCGTGCATCGCCGACCTGAACATCTTCGCGCCACGGTCTGGCGGCGCGCTCAGAGGAAGGCTCTGGGCCAAGGAACCGTCGCTCCTGTCGCTCGAGGAGGCCGCAGCGCTCGTTGCAGAGGCGCCACGCGTGATCGCCTGGGTCTCGGCGATCCAGGCGGGTGCCATCGAGCGGGTGCGCGAGGGGATCGCACAGGCGCCCTTGGATTCCCGGGACGGGCAGCCTGAGCGCCTCTCCGGAGAGGTGGCCCATGCTCTCGCGGTAACCGAGATCGCCACGCTTCAGGAAACATCCGAGGCCACGGCCGCGCGCCTCATGAATCTGGCACACGAACTCAGTACCACCCACGTTGCGGTGATGGAAGCCATCGAGTCCGGTGACATCACAGAAGCGCATGCGCGTGCCATCGTCGATCAGGCGGCCTCGCTTCCGGAGGAGGTCAGGGAGGCGTACGGCATCGCCGTGCTCAAGGCATGCCGAACCCGCACGGGACGCCTCCGGACGCCGGCAGAGTTCCGGCGGGCCGCCCGGGACCTCCGTGAGAAGATGCACCCAGAGTCGATCCAGACCCGCCGCAGAGCTGCGGCGCAGGAACGCGGGGTGTGGCAACGTCCCGAGGAAGACGGAATGGTCACGCTGACCGCACTCATGCCTGCCGAGACCGGGATGGCCCTGTACCGTCGCATCGATTCGCTCGCCCGTGCCCAACACCGCACACCCGATGAGCACCGCACCCTGTCTCAGCTGCGGGCCGATGCCCTGACGCACCTCGGCCTCAACGGGGTGCGCCAGGCACCCGACGCCACTGCAGCGGGGTCGCGCACTCAGGAGGACCCGCGCGCGGCGGCTCACCCCCGCATGGATACAGGCCTCAAGGAGCCGACCCATCCGGACGTCATCGCCGCGCAGGACGTCATCGCCGCGTCCGCCGGCGGTGACGACATCGTCGGCGGCACGGCCAACGCCGTGGCTGCTTCGCGCGCAGGGGGCACAGCCCAGATGGAGAATTTCGCGATTCCGGAGGAATTCGCTGGCTCCGTGAAGGCGGCGATCGTTGTGCACTTGCCCGCGGCGGTGCTCCTCGGGTCCGCCACCGGCAACGGCTATCTCGACGGCTATGGAATCATCGACGCGGACGCGGCCCGCCAACTCGCGGCCGCCGCGCCGAATTGGCATCGGCTGTACACGGACACCGACGGGACGCCGCTTCGACTCGGCCGGACGGCGTACCGGCCTCCGGAAGCCATGCGCCGGTTCCTGCGCTACCGCGACGGCACGTGCGCATTCCCAGGCTGCAACCAGCCCGCCGAATCCTCGGAGCTGGACCACACTCACGAGTGGCAGGACGGAGGGGGAACCGACGCCGACAACCTGGCTCACCTGTGCCGAAAGCACCACGCCCTCAAGTCGCTCGCCCTGGTCCAGGCGCGCCAGACAGCAGCAGCCAGAGCCCCCGAAGGCCAGTACGCCGAGCCGACGGGAATGATCGTCTGGACAACCATGCTCTCTTACGCCCAGACCACCACCCCGTCGGATCGCGACAGGCTCCTTGGCTACATCGACGACTCTCCACCGCGCGCGCAATACCCCTCGGCGGGATCCTCATCCTTCACGTCTGCCGAACCTGAAGCACCGGGTGCGCAGCGCGCCACTGATCTGGAGCGCGAAACACCGTCGACGGCGCTCCGTGGCCTCGTCGATCTTGGGCAGGACCCGCGAGACGATCCGGAGCAGGATGCGCGGAAGGATCGTGGGCAGGACGCGCAGGATCGTGGGCAGGACGCGCAGGATCGTGGGCAGGACGCGCGGGATCAATCCGAACAGCCGCCGCCGTTCTGACAACGGTCACGTCTGCGGTGGTGCAGGACGT
This sequence comes from Sinomonas sp. P10A9, assembly GCF_041022165.1. GTDB lineage: Bacteria > Actinomycetota > Actinomycetes > Actinomycetales > Micrococcaceae > Sinomonas > Sinomonas puerhi. The sequence goes on along the minus strand of NZ_CP163302.1, from coordinate 1,001,074 downwards.
TCATCCAGACACCGTCAGTCGGCGGATTCGGCCCTGCGGACGCCGTAGTGATGGCCTTCACTGTCCGTCTCGATGTCGATTCCGGCGAGCTCCTGCTCCTCCTTGACATCCTCGGGGTTGTGACCGTGCCGTTCGGGCTCCTGGGCGGTCCGGTGGTCGGCCGGGCCGTACAGCCCGCGCAGGCGGCCCATGGTCCGCATGAACGATTCCGACTTCGTCTCATGCCGGCCCGGCTCGTGCTGATCCTGCTCGTGATGGCTCATCATGCACCTACCTTCGTACTGGGTTCGGCCTTCTCACCACGGTCTAGCGCTTCTCACTGGGGTCTGGTCTCACTGAGGTCTGGCTTCGACCGTCTCAGCGCTCGCGAAGACCTCACGCATGAGCTCCAGAATCCGGTTGCGTGAGGCAAGCTGCTCCACGAGGCACTTCTCGAGCTGTTCGGCGAGGTGCACGCTGATCCACTCGCGTGCGTAGACAGTGAGCGGCTCATACATCGCGATGGCCTCATAGAGGACCTCGAGGGCCAGCGGTAGGACGGCGAGGTCCTTGATGCCGTCGGCGGTCTTGCGGAGCACGGCGTGCGCCTCCCTGTCGAGCCCCTCCGCAGTGTGCCCCGGCGGGACGCCCACGTTGCGCTTGAGCTCGGCGAAGCAGTCCTCGAGGACTGCTGCATGCAGGCGCGCCTCCTCGCTGAGGTCGAGCATGAGCGCGCTCACCTCACGTCGCTGGGACTCCTGCTCAAGGGTCCCAAGTGTCACAATCGCGCGGCGGCTCGTCCCGCGGGCAATTCCGAGGCGGTACACGAACAGTTCATGCGCCTCGGAGAAGTACTCGAACATGGCAGAACCTCCCTACCGGCGGGCCAGCGGCGGCCGCGAGGTCTGGCGGATCCTCCGAAGACGTCCGCCCCCAGTCCTGACTACATTTTCCCGCCGCGAGGACATTGGGGCAATGAACGGCCTCGTCGCGGGCGCGTTTGCTCGGGAGTCGGGTCCCGGCTGTCGCTCGAGTGGTCGCTTTAGTCCTCGACGCTGCGGCGCTGCTCCGCGACGTCCACGGGGTCGGCCTCGATGAGCACTTCCTCAGCGTCGATCAGTCCGTCTTCCTCGTCCCACGCCTTCTCGTCGGGGGCAGTCTCGTCGGGCTCCACGGGATAGTCGACCGAGGGATCCTCCTCCTCGGCGCGGACGTGGGCCGGGTCCTGACCTTCGATGCTGGCCATCGTTGCCCTCCTTGGCGGTGCTCGTGGTGCTCACGGACGGTTGCCTCTGGGGACTAGTCCCGCAGGGCCCCTCCAGCACAACACCGCACCCGCGGAAGGTCAAGGCACCGTGGACCCGTCGCCGGCCGACCCACGGCCAGCCGGTTCAGTCCCGGTCTCGTCCAGCCCCGCCCGGTCCCGGCCGACCCCGCCCAGCCCCGGCGAGTCGCTTCCGGGCCCCGCAAGCGAACCGTCTTAGACGAATCGGCTAGACCAAGCGCGCAGAGGCGAGGGCGTCGACGATCTCGCCGACCGCCGTCGTGCCTCCTGCAGCGAACCAGGTGAGGCCGTTGACCTCGACGGTGGCAGTGGTTCCGCCGGCCGCGGTGACGATCGCCTTGCCGGGGAGCCAGTCCCACTGAGGGCACGAGTGCTGGAACCATGCGCCGATCTCGCCCTCGGCCACGCGGGCGAGATCGCACGAGCCTGAGCCGAGGATACGGATCGACGCGGCCTGGACCGCGGCCGCATGCCACGGCATCGCCGAGTACGGCTGTTCCAGCCAACGCGGCTGGATCGACGTCGCGGTGCCGAGCATGCCGAGAGGCGCGTCGGCTGGGCCTTCGAGCGGGCTGCCATTGAGCATCGAAGGCGTGCCCGGGCCGCCGAGCCAGAGCTTGTCCTCCTGCGGCTGGTAGATCGCGCCGAGGAGCGACTCGGGATCGGCGTCCGAGCTGGCGGCTGGGCCGCGCAGCGCGAGGGCCGAGCACCAGTAGGTCGAACCAGCGAAGAAGTTGTACGTGCCGTCCACGGGATCGATGACCCAGGTCCTGCCCGACGCGGATGGCACGTCGGTGCCCTCCTCGCCGAACACTCCGTCATCGGGCCTACAGCGGCTCAGCTGGGCGAGGACGTACGCCTCGGCGGCCTTGTCCGCGGCGGTCACAATGTCGGAGACGGACGTCTTGCGCTCGGCGTCGAGTCCCTCGCTGCGCATGGCTAGCGCGAGGTTCCCGGCCGCGCGCACGAGCGCCGCGGCCAGATCGGCGTCAGAGAGTGCGGGGTCGAGGTCGGGAAGGGCGCGCAGGGAATTACTGGTCTCAGCCACGCGTCCAGCCTACCCGCGGGACGAGGGCGCCACCGAGGTCACCACTGAGGAGGCCATCAAGGAGGAACGCGGACCCCTATACGCGAGGACGGATAATGGGGGCATGTCGAAGACCCCCGCCCAGCGGGCGCGCAAGCATGGCGACCGCGCGGCCGTTGCGCCCACCACCCGTTCGGGCCAGCCCGTCAACCCGACGAACCCCACAACAACCCGTAGCCCCGAACGTGCTCAGGGCAACGCGCGGCTCATCATCATCGCCGGGCTCGGGGCGAGCCTCTTCATGTTCTGGTACTACCACCTGCTCACGCTCCAGCAGATGACCCAGCTCTCGGGCGGACTCCCCATGCCGGACTCGCTCATCGGCGGATTCTCGCCCGACTACGCGCACCAGCTGCAGACCGCCCTCGACGACGCCGCGCGCGGGCAGCTCAGCTACGTCCACAAGACGGCCGGGACCATCTTCCCGCTCCTTGCGGGCTTCACGTTCCTGCTCGTCTTCGGAACCTGGCTCAAGTCCAAGGCCCTCCGCTGGGGGGCGTTCGCGCTCGTCGCCGTGTTCACCGTCGTACGCCTGTGGGGCAACGTCGCCGTCGACTCCGCCGTGTCCCCCGGGGCCGACGCCGGCTCGGCGGTGCTCGCCTCGGCCCTCGTCGTGGCCGGATGGGTGCTTCTATTCCTCATCCTGGTCGGCGCCGGGGCCGCCGCGCTCCTCGCCCGACGGGAGCGCACGACGCCGGTACCCGCCTCCGCGGACTGACGCGCCTTCCGCTGGGGTCAGCGGCTCGCGCGGCGCAGAGCCCTTGCCTGCCGTGCGGGGACGCCGAGCCTGTAGGCGATGACGGCGCCCGCCACGGCGATGCCTGCGGTGATCGGATAGCCCATGAACCGCTCGAGCGTTCCGGGCTCGGGCACGTGAAGGGCCACCGCACCGCCGATCACCGTGGCGGCGAATGCCGAGGCCCCGCACAACAGCACGGGCCATGCGGCAGCCGTACGCCTGATCCACAGGACGCCGAGGACCACGAGCGCAAGCGAGCCCCCGAGGAAGTACGCCCCCGCCCCCGCGAGGTGGACGGCTTCCTGGGAGTCCTGCGGAACAAACCCCACCACGGCCACGCCTGCCCCTGCCACGCCGAGCAGGATTCTGACGGCGAGGGTCGCTGCGCGGGGCACGACGATGGCTCGATGCCGGGAAACGCGCCCGCCCCCGGGAGCCACCCCGAGCGCCACCGCCGCCCGCGCGCGGAAGCCGGGCAGCGGCGTCGTGCGTCGCGTGCCGGCCCGTGCGAGGCCCTCGGAAAGCCTCGCCTCCGCGCGGACTGCGGGCCCGTACGCCGCGACGCGCAGCACCGCCGAGGTGATGAGCAGTGCTGCGATCACCATTCCGACCCCTTGGAGCACGAACGAGACGTTCATGAGTGTGTGCAGTGGCGAGCAGACCTCACGGGTCCCATGCAGTCCACAGTGCACCTGGCCCAGGTCGCTGATGAGGTTCAAGCGGCGGGTGTACGGCGCGGGACCACGCCAGGCCGCGATCACGGCGGCCTCGGCGACGAAGAACTGGACCACGCTCACGGCCGACCATGCCCCGAGGTAGTGCCGGATGCGGTCGGTCATGACAGGGCCCGCAGCGTTCTCGGTGCGCTCGGCGTCGTCGGGGTGTGCCACCCGCCCAGCCTAGCTACCCAGCCGTCCCACCCAGCCCAGCCGCGCACCGACGCGCGCGGGCGCGTTGTTCCAGCTGGCCCAGACGTGTCAGGAGACACCGCGCCACCCGGTATGCTTGATGCCGTGCCCGGCCACCGGGCCGGCCCCCGTAGCTCAGTAGGATAGAGCGGCCCTCTCCTAAAGGGCAGGTCATCGGTTCGATTCCGGTCGGGGGCACTTGTCGTATTCAGTGCCTGATCTGCGCGCGTACCTCGCCGGCTCCTGGACCGTCGAGCGGGTCATGCTGGACCGTGCCACAGGCACGCGCGGCAGCTTCAGCGGCACCGCCACCTTCTCGCCCCTCCCGGACCCCGCGCACGACGGCGCCCTCCTCCAGCGCGAGGACGGCACCGTGCGCTGGGGCTCGCACGAGGGCCACGCCGAGCGCGAATACGTGTGGCGGCCCGCCGCCTCGCCGGGCGCCATGGACGTGCACTTCCCCGACGGCCGCCCCTTCCACACCGTCGACCTGACCGGCGCAGCCGCGGACGGCGCCCACTGGTGCTCGCCGGACGACTACCGCGTCCACTACGACGCCGTCGGACCCAACGAGCTGCACTACACGTGGGACGTGAAGGGCCCGGCGAAGGACCTGCTCCTCGAGAGCGTCCTGCGCCGGGCCCAGCCCTGACCCTGGCCCCACGACCCGGGGTCAGACGCCCTTGTTGTACACATCCAGCCCGAACCGGTTGAGCCCCGGAGCGCCTGCGTAGCCGAGGAACGGCAGGCCGTAGAGGTCCTCGATGCTGGCGAGCAGGCTGTAGTGGTTGTACGAGGTCGTGGACCACGTGCCGCCCGCGGTGAACGGGGAGAGCACAAGCGCGCCGACGCGGCCGCCGCCCATTCCCGTGATGCCGGGCAGCGGGGCGTTCGGTCCCGGCCCTTCACCGCAGCACGCGCTAGCGTCCTGCTGGGGACCGTCCGACTCGTCGAACGTGATCACGAGGACGCCGTCCTGCTTGAACGCCGGCGAGCCCGTGATCACTGGGACCCACTGCTTGAGCCACGCGTCCGCGGACACGAGGCCACCTGGCTCGCCGTCGACGCAGGGGGAGTCGTGGCCGTCGTGGCACAGGTTCGGCGTGATGAAGGAGACCGTGGGGGTGGTCGATGGAGAGGAGACGTCGCCGCTCAGTGCGGACAGGTCGACGTCGTTCGCGGCGCAGTCCGGAGAGCCCGTGATCCCCGCGAAGTACACGAAGGGATTGTGTCGAGCGGCGTACTGGTCGCCCACGCGGGCCCTCTGGGTGTCATCGACGGCCCCGAGCTGCGGATGGCGGCAGGGCGTGCCCATGTCCTCCATGTAGCCCTTCCACGTCTTCCCGGCCTGGGTGAGCTGGCCCGCCAGGGTCGGCACGCCGGAGGGGTACACGCAGCCGCTGCCCACGGCCTGCCCCTGCGCGGCCGTTCCTGTCTGGATGAACGGGCTGTAGGTCTGGCAGTCGGCCTGGGTCTGGCCGTTCGGCCCCTGGCCCGAGACCTCAGCGATGTAGTTGTCGAGGGAGTTGTGCCCGATCCCGTAGTAGGTGTTGAGCAGCACACCCTGGCCGCGCAGCGTCTGCGAGAGGTACGGCGCCTTCGACGCCGGGCCCCACGTCTCGTCGTAGCCCTTGTTCTCGAGGTTGATGACGAAGACGTGTGCACTGGGCGGGAGGTAGCGCGGGTTCGCGTCGTCCGCGGCAGCGGGCTGGTCCGCCCCGCCGCGCACGAGTGCGACTGCGGCGAGCGCAAGCACAGCGAGGGCAGCGAGGACGACGGCGAGTGGCCGGCGTCGTGCGGCAGAGGCAAGTACGCCCGTGGCAAGTCGAGAGCGGGTCATGCGAGCTTCCATCCTTCCGCGATGGCGCGGGCCTTGAGGGGGTGCCACTCGTCTTCTGGGTCGCCGCCGGGCAGCGGCGTGCACGGTGTGCCGGCCACGAACGGCGGAACGAGGTAGGTGGGCGCGCTGAGGTTGGGAGCGCTCCGCAAGTCGAGGACCTCGGCGATGTTCGCGGCGTTGGCGTCGCGCGGGGTGAGTGCCGGGAGATTCCAGCGCCACTCGATGGCCTTGAGCACGGACGTGTGGTCGTAGGTTCCGGAGGCGATTGCCCCACGGCGCGCATAGGGGGAGACCGCGAGCGCCGGGACGCGGAAGCCGCGCAGGGCCGTCGTCGGGCTCACGTCGGGGGCTGTGGTCGGCGCGACGTGGTCGTAGAAGCCTCCCCACTCGTCGAAGTTCACGACGAGAAGCGTGCGGGACCACTGCGGCGACTTCGTGACCGCACTGTAGACCTCGTTGAGGAACAGCTCGCCCGAGCGGACGTCGGCGTGCGGATGGTCGTCGCCGGACGTGCCGGTGCCCTCCTCCAGGAAGCGCGGGTCCACAAAGCTCACGGCGGGGAGGGTCCCGGCCGCGCAGTCGCTCAGGAATGTCGCGTACGGAGCCGAGATGGGCAGGTACTTGGTGCCCCACAGAGCGAGGAAGGGGACGTCGGAGTAGTAGTACTTCCCGCTGACCCCCGCCTTGGCGAGGCTGTCCCAGATGGTCGGCATGGTTGCGTTGACGCTTGAGTTGTGGATCCGGTCCGTCTGCGCGGCGTGCTGGTAGAAGCGATTCGGGTAGGTCTCCGCCATGACGGCCGCGTAGTAGTTGTCGCACACCGTCCAGCCCGGCGCGGCCTGCGCCCAGAACGCGAGGTCGGCCGACGTGTAGTAGCCGACGGCGAAGTCGTCGTTGTCTCCGGAGCGGAGCCAGCCGTCGCACTTGCCGTTGTTGAACTGGATGCGTCCACCCTCGTACGAGTGGTCGGGGTCGGGGTGGCTGCAGCCCTGGTAGTCGGTGAGGTGGTGCGTCGCGTGGGGGACCCCGTATCGGTCGATATAGCTCAGACCGGCTTGCTTCCCGTTGGCGCCGGGCAGCCAGCCGAGGAAGTGGTCAAAGGAGCGGTTCTCCATCATCACCACGATGATGTGGTCGATTCCCGAGGCTTCGGGGCTGGGCAAGGCCGCTTGGGCGACGCTGCGGACGGGCGACGGCGCGGTGCCGGGAAGGGCTGCCGCGCCGACTGCCGCGAGGGAGGCGGCTGAGAGGAAACTGCGGCGGGAGAAGGTCACGGTCAACCAAGCTACCCGCGAGTAGGGAGGACTATGGCCAGTTCCCTCGAGTGTTCAACCCAAGTTCACCGACTTCCCACGCGGCTCCCAGCTGCGAGGCCCAAGCTGAATGTTCCCCGAGCACTCCCAACGACCCGGGGCCACCTCCCCCGGATGCGGGGTTGCGAAGTCAAGGGAACGGTGCAACGTCTCAGGCGGCGGTGAGGAGTTCCTTCATGCGCTGGTGCGGGGTGGCGAGGTTCAGGGTGGGGCGGGGGCGGTTGTTGAGGCTGTCCTGGACGCGTTTGAGGTCCTCGGCGGTGTGGATGGAGAGGTCGGAGGCCTTCTTGAACCAGTGGCGCAGGAGCCGGTTGGTGTTCTCGTTGGTCCCGCGCTGCCAGGGCGAGTGCGGGTCGCAGAAGTAGACCTGCAGGTCCAGGGCCATCTCGACCTGCCGGTAGCGGGCCATCTCCGAGCCCCGGTCGTAGGTCAGGGTCCGGCGCAAGTCCGCCGGCAGGGTGCGCATCGCGGCCACGATGGCCTTCTCGACGTGCTCGGCGGCGTGCCCCTCGGGCAGGTGCAGCAGGATCGTGTAGCGGCTCGAGCGCTCCACCAGGGTCCCGATCGCGGCGTTGGACCCGCCGCCGGAGAGGATCAGATCCGCCTCCTGCCGGTGCTCAGGCACTGGTAGAGGTCCTGGCGCAGGTGCCCGCGGCCCTGGACGTAGACCGCGGCGAACACGTGCCGGTAGACGGTCTCGTGGCTGATGCGCATCCTCCCATCGTCGGGGAAGAACACCGGCAGGACCAGCGAGATCAGCTTCGGCGACCAGCCCTCGTCCATCGCGTCCTCGACGAACTCCCGCAGCGGAGCATGGGCGAGCTTGGACTCCTTGGGCCTGGCCAGGCCCTGACACGCCCGGATGTGGGCCACGTCCGCCTGGTACTGCGCCGGCCCGCCGTTGCGGGCCACCTCCCGCCAGACGGTACTCCTGTCCCGACCCAGCTCGCGGGCGATCCGAGCGTAGTTCGGCCTCCCGGGCCGCTCGCGCAGGCGGATCATGATCACCACCCTGTCCTGGAACCGCAGCCGGCCCGACCCCGCGCCCCCATCGACGAACGGGCCCCCGGCCGCCCCGCCCTCCGCGCCCATGACGATCTCCATGGGCCCAAAGCGTCGCACCCACCTGTTCACCGTCGTGCGAGGACGCCCCACGACACGCGCAGCCTCCGCAATCGAGGCGCCCAGCCTCAACGCCGCGAAGACCCCGTCAACCTCCCACGACTCCACAACCCGACCACTGGCCACCGGCAGACCCCTCCCACACGGACGATGTTGCACTCACCGTATGAATCCGCCGGTCACCTCTCTGCGATGCGGGGTCACTCGTTTCGTCGCGCAGAGCTCGGTGGCTGCCGAGTGAGCTCGGGGAGAACGTGGTCCGTGAGGAGCGGCGCGAGGTCGGCATCGGGTTCCGCCGACGGGTCGATCCAGCGCAGTTCAGCGATCTCGGCCGCCGGACGGACTTCGCGCGGATCATATTCTCCGGGGGCAAGGAACACTGTGCCCTCGATCTCGGTGCCGGCCTCGTTCGCGGCCTTGGCAATCCAGACGCCAAACGGCACAAGGTCCTCGGCCGCAATCGCGATCCCGACCTCTTCGGACAACTCCCGGCTCGCGGCCTCGGCCGCGGACTCGCCAGGCTCAGGCTTGCCACCCGGGTGCATGAATCGGTCAGTCCCGCGCTTCCGGACGGTCAGGAGGCGCCCGTCAGGTGCGTAGACGCATACGGCAGAAACGATGATCCGGTCAGGCACAGTCCGAGACTATCCGCTGACCCTGCATCGCAGGGACGTGACTCCGCACAGCAGGGACCTGACCCCGCACCGCAGAGACGTGACCCCGCGCCGGGGGCCGACGGCCTCTACTGTGCATAGTCGTCGGCAGTGGCGGAGGCCTCCGAGAACTGGGTCAGGTACAGCTCCGCATAGCGGCCGTCGGCGGCGAGGAGCTCGGCATGGGTGCCGCGCTCCACGATCTGGCCGCCCTCGACCACGAGGATCTGATCGGCCGCACGGATCGTTGACAGGCGGTGTGCGATCACGACAGCGGTGCGCCCCTCGAGTGCCTCGCTCAGGGCGGCCTGGACGGCTGCCTCGTTCGTCGAGTCGAGCGCGGCCGTGGCCTCGTCGAGGATGACCACGTGGGGAGCGGCGAGCAGGAGCCGCGCAATGGTCAAGCGCTGCCGCTCGCCGCCCGAGAGGCGGTATCCGCGCTCCCCCACCACGGTGTCGAGCCCATCGGGCAGTGAGGCCACCATGTCCTCGAGCCGGGCACGCTGCAGCACGTCCCACAGAGCCTCGTCGGAGGCCTCGGGCCGGGCGAGGCGCAGGTTCGCGGCGATGGTCTCGTGGAAGAGGTGGCCGTCCTGGGTCACCATCCCCACGGTCCCGCGCATCGAGGCGAACGTCGTGTCCCGAACGTCGGTGCCACCGATCCGCACGGCGCCGGAGTCCACGTCGTACAGACGCGAGAGCAGCTGGGCGATGGTCGACTTGCCCGCACCGGAGGACCCGACGAGGGCCACCGTCTGACCCGGCTCGACGCGGAACGAGACGCCATGCAGCACCTCCTCCCCGCCGCGCGTGTCGAGCACCGCGACCTCCTCGAGGGACGCGAGCGAGACCTTGTCCGCGCTCGGGTAGGCGAAGCGAACGTCGTCGAACTCAACCGAGACGGGCCCGCTGGCAAGCGGCCGCGCTTCGTCCTTCTCGCGGATGATCGGAACGAGGTCGAGCACCTCGAAGACGCGCTCGAAGCTGACCAGCGCGCTCATGATCTCGACGCGGGCATTGGAGAGGTTGGTGATCGGCGCGTAGAGACGGGTCAGGAGCAGGGCGAGCACGACGACGTCGCCCGCCGCAAGGTGCCCGTCGATCGCGAGCCAGCCACCGACCCCGTAGACGAGCGCGAGCGCGAGCGCCGAGACGAGCGTGAGGGCCGTGATGAACGTGAACGACAGCATCGAGGAGCGGATTCCGATGTCCCGCACCCGGCGGGCGCGGAGCGCGAACTCGCGCGACTCCTCCTCGGGCCGGCCGAAGAGCTTGATGAGCGTTGCACCCGGCGCCGAGAAGCGCTCGGTCATCTGAGTGCTCATCGCCGAGTTGTGCGCGGCGGCCTCGCGGCGCAGGTTCGCGACGCGCGAGCCGATCCGGCGCGCGGGGATGAGGAAGACGGGTAGGAGGACGAGCGCGAGGACGGTCACGAGCCACGACTTCTGGGCCATGACCGCGACCGTCAGGACGAGGGCGACGGCGTTGCTCACCACTCCGGAGAGCGTGCCGGCAAACGCGGCCTGTGCGCCGATCACGTCGTTGTTGAGGCGGCTCACGAGTGCGCCGGTGCGGGTGCGGGTGAAGAACGCGATGGGCATCGTCTGCACGTGGTCGAACACCGCCCGCCGCAGGTCGAGGATGACGTCCTCGCCGATCGTCGAGGAGAGCCACCGCGTGAGCATTCCGAAGCCCGCGTCGGCGACTGCGACGATCGCGATCAGCACGGCGAGCCACAGAACGGTCGAGACCGCGCCCTTGGCCACGATCGCGTCCACGACCTGGCCGGCGAGGACGGGTGTGGCAACGGCGAGGACGGCCGCGACGATCGAGGCCGCGACGAAGGCGATCAGCCGGGTGCGGTGGGGCTTGGCGAAGGTGAGGACCCGCCGGATCGTCGCACGGCTGAACGGGTTCCTTCCGTCCGTGGTGCGCGAGATCTGATGCAGCGAGCTCCACGCCGCAGTCTGCATGCTCATGAATTCTCCTGAAACGTGAAAGGCCCGCCGACTCGCGATTGGGGGGTGCGCGAGCCGGCGGGCTTCATCCAGCATAGGGCAGCAACGGGACAACGTAAAATCAGGAAAGAACGCAGGACTGAAGTATCTTGTGGAATGCAGATGCAAGGGGGGGTCCATGCCGGTTTCGGCACTCGTGTTCCGTGATTGGCTGCAGGAACTGGCGCCCGGGAGATCCGCGGCAGACGTCTGCAGGCAATCCGGGGTCAAGCGCAGCACGCTCGCGCAGCAGATGGTCCGAGGCAAGGTCACCGAGACCACGGTCGTGGCGATAGCGCGCGCCTACGGCGAGAACCCGGTCCTCGGACTGGCGCATTTCACTCCGTACACCGACCTCGCGCGCGGCACGGCGGCGCCGACCGACGGTGAGCTCCTGAGCCAAGTCGCAACACCGCGCCTTCTCGAGGAACTCCTCGTGCGCGGCGGCGGGAGCCCCGTCCTGCCCCCGGTTCCTTCGGCTGCGCCGGTGACCCACACGGGGCTCGAGTGCACGACCTGCGAGGCGGACGTCCGGCACTGGGTCGACGCGATCGACGACGGCGACCTCCGCCAGCGTGTGAGCGAGGCCGCGGGGATCGCCCCCCAGAACCTCTCAGCACAGCTGCGGGCCAATCGACTCAGCCCCGAGCTTGCCGTCAGCACCGCGCGCGAGGCGGGGGTCGGCCTGTGCAACGGGCTCGTCGTGACGGGACTCGTCACCGCCACGGAGGCAGGGTGGCCGCACGCTTCGTGCGAGCTGGCAGTCAAGCGGCTGCCCACGGCCGAGCTCGCCTTCATGGCGTCGGAACGGCTCGGCGAACTCGGCAGGGGCCTGCGCCGTCAGACCATCGATGAGCGTGCGGCGCTGCGCGTCTGGGAGCACCTGGGGTGACCGGTCTCGCCTGGATCACTTTCGGGCTCGCACTTGCGCTCGCCGTGGTCCGCATCCCGGCCGCGCTGCGTCGTGAGAACCGGCTCATGCTCTGGCTCTTCGCGCTCGTCGCCATGGCGGTCCTGTTGAGCATCGAGGGTCCGTACCTCGCCATAGATGCGGCTCTGGGCGGTATCAATCTCGCCAACCTCATCCTGCGGTTCCTGCTGTACGGGATCTGCCTCCTCATGGCCGTGAGGATCTCGCGTGCCTTCAACGCCCTGGGCGCCCAGCGCATCCTGCTCGGCCCGTGGGGCCTGGCAGCCCTCGCGGCGGCCGGAGTCGGCACGGTCGTGTCCTTCCTGCTTCTGGGACGCCTTCCGTCGACAGTAGGGCTCGCCGCTGGCGACAACCGCGAGTGGTTCGACCTCTACGCTGGCCTTGGCCGCATCTATCCGTCCTTCACGGGCCTCGTCCTCGTGCCGAGCCTTGTGCGGCACGCACGGAGTTCCGGACGTGCCGTGCTGCGCTGCTCCGCGGGGCTCCTCGCGGCTGGATACCTCCTGCTCGCGTCCACCAACACGTTCGTACTCATGCCCGCCTCGTGGGTTGCCGTCATGCAGACGATGAACTACTCCGCCGTCCTGCTCCTCCTCGCGGGCCTCGCAATTATCTGGATCGCGGGCGTCGCGGCACGACGGCGTACCCTGGCAAAGGGCCTTCCACGTAATAAGTCCACTGAGGTGAAGAACTGAGTTCACATTTTCATTAGTTCATGCCACAATCATGAATGTGTGAACACATCCTGTCTGGGGGACAGGGGTCGTTCTTCATTGGGGGGATGAGTGGCGGCGGCCTCTGGCCGCCACCACTCAGCCTTTTAAGGGCTGGAAGAGCCCGGTTTTAAGCCCGGAGGGCCCCTTTCGAGGCCCGGCCCCTTCAGGCCCGACGCAGCCGAAGGGTGACGAGTTCGAACGGACGCAGCCTCAGGTTGGCAACGCCTTCGTCGCCGGACTCGATCGGCGTCGGCACGCTCCCCCTCAGGGGCCTCTCGAGCAGGTCCACCGCCTCGACGCCCGCACAGTCGAAGCCAGCCCGGACTGACGCCCGCGTCCTGGCCCCCAGAGACTCGTACAGGCGAACGATCACGTCTCCGCTCCCGTCTTCGGCCAGCTTGACGGCCTCAACGACGGCCGCCGGATGGTCCACAGTCACGAGCGGCTCGATCCCCCGGCCGCCTCGCACCGTCCGTGCCGGGAGATTGGCGTTGTAGCCCTCACGCACGGCGTCGGGAATCCCGGCGTTCGGCACCACGACCACTGCAAAGCTGTGCGCGCCCTCGTCCGCCGTCGGGTCCGGGTACAGCGGCGCCTTGAGCAGCGAGAGCCGCACGGTCGTGGTCGTGCCCCCGTCGCCGCTCGCCCCGTCGCCATTTGCCCCGTCGCCGGACGCTCCAGCGGGTCGCTCGCCGGTGCGCACCGTGCGAGTGACGTCGTGACCGTACGCCGTGCAGTTGGCAATCGCGACGCCGTAGCCCGGCTCGGCGACGTGGATCCACCGGTGGGCGCAGATCTCGAACCGTGCCGCGTCCCACGAGGTGGTGACTGGGACAGGCCGGAAGACGTGGCCGAACTGCGTCTCCGAGGCGCTACGGTCCGCGCGCAGGTCGAGGCCGAAGCCGAGCTTGAGGAGCTTCTGCCGCTCGTGCCAGTCGACGTCCGTCTCGATCCGCAGCCCCGCCGCCCCTGCCTCGAGCACGAGCCGCTGCCGCACGCTGGACTCGCCGAACGCTCGCTCGACCTCCAGCACCGCCACGCCCTGCGCGCCGCTTCCCTCGCCGTGCGCGGCGGCCGCGGCGGGCGCCACCCGCACCGCCCCGGTCAGCTGCACGACGTTATGCCGGTAGAACTCATCGAGGTCCCAGGCGTCCCACTCGTTGGGCGTATCCCGGTGGAGCTCGAGGAGGTTGCCGAACGAGCCCGGCGCGATCGCGTTCCGACCGGTCGCCGCGTCGACGAGCGCCACGAGGAGTCCATCACCGTCGATCTCCGCACGGACCACGCCGTTGTCGAGCACCCAGCCGCCCGCCGCACGCGGTTCGAGGCGCGCCCCGCCTCGCGCGTCATCTTCTGGTCCGCGCACGACGGCGCCCCCTCCGAGCGCGGGCACGCCGCCTCGCGCGTGGGGCGCCGCATTGAGGAAGATGTCGCGCTCGCCCGTGCCGACGAGCGCCTTCGCCGCGCCGCCGATGAGGGCTTCGAGGTCCCGCTCGATCGCGGCGTAGTTCCGCTCGGCGTCGCGGTGCACCCAGGCGATCGAGCTGCCCGGCAGGATGTCGTGGAACTGCTGTAGGAGCGTCAGGCGCCAGAGGCGGTGGAGCTCGTCCGCCGGGTAGGGCATACCGAGCCGGACCGCGGCGGTGGAGCACCAGAGCTCGGCCTCGCGCAGGAGGTGCTCGCTCCGCCGGTTCCCCGCCTTGGTCCGCGCCTGCGCGGTGTACGTCCCGCGGTGCTTCTCGAGGTACATCTCCCCTGTCCAGACCGGCGCGCTCGTGTACTCGGCCTCGGCCTCGAGGAAGAACTCCCGCGGGGTGCCCACGCGGACGCGGGGCGAGCCCTCGAGGTCGGAGTACCGGCGGGCCGCCGCCATCATCTCCCGCATAGGCCCCCCGCCGCCGTCGCCGAAACCGAACGGTACGAGTGAGACGGACGCGCGGCCGTGTTCCCGGAACGTGCGTTCGGCGTGGGCGAGATTCGAGGCGCTCAGGTCCGAGCTGTACGTGTCTGCGGGCGGGAAGTGCGTGAACACGCGGGAGCCATCGATCCCCTCCCAGAAGAAGCTGTGGTGCGGGAACCGATTCGCCTGGTTCCACGAGAGCTTCTGGGTGAGGAACCAGCGGCTGCCAGCGGCCCGGACAATCTGGGGAAGCGCGGCCGAGTACCCGAACGAGTCGGGCAGCCAGGCCTCCTCGCACTCGACGCCGAACTCTGCGAGGAAGAACCGCTTGCCCTCGACGAACTGCCTGGCCATCGCCTCCCCGCCGGGCATATTGGTGTCCGCTTCCACCCACATGCCGCCCACGGGGACGAACCGGCCCTCGGCGGCCTTCTCCTTGATCCGTTCGAAGAGCTGCGGATAACCGTCGCGGATCCACGCGAGCTGCTGCGCCGACGAGCAGGCGAACGTGAGGTCCGGGTCGCGGTCCATGAGGGCGACGACGTTCGAGAAGGTCCGGGCGCACTTGCGCTGCGTCTCGCGGAGGGGCCACAGCCACGCCGAGTCGATGTGCGCATGGCCCGTGGCGACGATCCGGTGCGCGCTGGCCTCGGCCGGAGAGGCAAGCACCCCCGCAAGCGCCGCGCGGCCCGCGGCGGCCGTGCTGGCGACGTCGTGCGGGTCCATGACGTCGAGCATGCGCTCGAGGGCGCGCAGGATGAGGTGGCGCCGGGGCCGATTGTCGGGCAGCTCGTGCATGAGGCCCCGGATCGCCCAGACATCCTGGACGAGCTCCCACACGGTCGTGTCCCGCTCTGCGATGACGAGGGCGCCGAGCCGGTACAGGGGCGCCTCGCCCGCCGTGGTCTTGTCCCCGAGCCGGGTCGGCTCGAAGCGCCAGTCCTGGGCCAGGTCTGGGTTCGCGGCCGCCTCGACGTAGAAGTCGACATCTTCTCGGCCAACCGCGGCTTCCGGCCCCGCCGCGAGCGCGCTGGCGGGGATGTACTGGTTGCGCGGGTTGAGCGCCTTGACGATGCCGCCGTCGCGGAGCCACACGAGTCCCTCACACTGGAAGCCGGGCTGCTGATCGGTGTAGCCGAGGTCCACAAGGACCTCGAGATCGGTCCCAGGTCCGCCCCACCCCGGCGGGATGTGGCCGGTGAGATGCAGCCACATGGTGCCCCACGCGGGGCCCCATTCCTCGCCCGAGGCGACCGGCCGGAAGTCCTGTGCGAGGGCGTTCCCGAACGGCACCGGCTCACCGGGCGCATCCCATCGCTCGGCTCTGAGGGGCACCGTGCGCCGATAGACGGCCGGAGTCAGGCGCTCCCGGAAGAACCGGTCGATGCGGGCCTCGGTGATCAGGCGATCGTCGTGCACGGGGCGAATATCCAATCAGTTGACTAACCGCTGGGTATCAAACTACTCCCCCGTACGGCGCGGCGGAACGCCGCACCTGTCACGATTCGGGCCCGGCCGCGATGTCATGCCACGCCGAGAGCCCGCTCACGTCACGAGCCGGGGATGAGCCGCTCATGCCCCGCGTACACATTGAACCCGTCACCCCGGCTGAACCCGATGAGCGTCACGCCGGACTCCTCGGCGAGCTCGACGGCGAGCGTCGAGGGTGCACTCACGGCGGCGAGGACGGGGATGCCGGCCATCGCGGCCTTCTGCACGAGCTCGAAGGAGGCGCGGCCAGAGACTTGGAGGACCGTCCCGGAGAGTGGCAGCCGGCCCTCGCGGAGCGCCCAGCCCACCACCTTGTCCACCGCGTTGTGCCGGCCCACGTCCTCGCGGAGGCACTCGAGTTCGGCGCGGGTTCCGTCGTCGTGGATCGAGAACAGGCCCGCGGCATGCACGCCGCCCGTCCTGTCGAACAGGGCCTGGGCCGACCGCAGGCGAGCGGGCAGGCCGGCGACGAGCTCCGGGAGGAGGCGCACGCCGTCGTCCGCGGGGCTGTAGTGGGACGAGCGGCGGACGGCGTCGATCGAGTCCGTCCCGCAGATCCCGCACGCGCTCGAGGTGACGACGTTCCGCCCGAGATCGGGGAGGACGACGCCGGGCCTCAGCTGCGCGTCGACCACGTTGAACGTCTGGTGCCCGTCGGCATCCTCGCCCGCGCAGAAGCGCTCGGAGACGAGCTGCTCAGACTCCCAGACCACTCCCTCCGAGACGAGGAACCCTGCCACAAGCTCGAAGTCGTTCCCGGGCGTGCGCATCGTGACGCTGTACTTGAGGGTGCCTGCGGGCCCGGTCAGGCGGATCTCGAGGGGTTCCTCCACGGCGAGGACGTCCTCCTTGTGCCGGACGGGATGCTCGCTGCCCAGGACGTACTTGTGCACCTTGCGGCGCTGGCTCAGCCGGCCCATGGCGCCCTCCTCGTCTTGTCCCTGAGGCGCATGCCTCAGCTCAATTGTCCCGCATGCGCCGTGCTGTCTCCGGGCGTGTGCCGCTCGAAGCGCACCGTGATCGCCTTGAAGCCCGGGGTGTTGGACTCGCGGGCAACGTTCTCCCGGTGCACGAGCGCGTTCGCTTCGGGGAAGTAGGCGGCCGCACAGCCCTTCGCGGTCGGGTACGAGACGAGGCGGAAACGGTCCGCGCGGCGCTCTTCGCCGTTGAAGACGCTCACCACGTCTACGAGCTCTCGGTCAGCGAGGCCGAGCGCCGCGAGGTCCTCGGGGTGGATCAGGATCACGCGGCGGCCGTCCTTGATGCCCCGGTAGCGGTCGTCCTGCCCATAGAACGTCGTGTTGTACTGGTCGTGGCTCCGGATGGTCTGGAGGATGAGGTGCCCAGCGGGGGCCTCGAGGTACTCGAGCGGGCTGACCGTGAAGTGCGCCCGACCGGCATCCGTGGCGAAGGTCCGGGAATCGCGCGGCGGGTTGGGCAGCTGGAAGCCGTTCTTGTCGCGGACGCGGCGGTTGAAGTCCTCGAAGCCGGGCAGGACCCGGGCGATGTGGTCGCGGATCACGTCGTAGTCCTCGGCCATCGCGCGCCAGTCCACCGCGTGGTCCTCCCCCAGGGTGGCCGCCGCGAGGCGCGCCACGATCACGGGTTCGGAGAGGAGGTGCTCCGAGATGGGCTCGAGCCGTCCCTGGGTCGCGTGCACCATGGACATCGAGTCCTCGACGGAGAGGAACTGGCGGCCCTTGGGGTGCTTGTCGTCCCGATCGGTGCGCCCGAGCGTGGGCAGGATGAGGGACGTCTTCCCGTGGACCACGTGGGAGCGGTTCGGCTTGGTGGAGATGTGCACCGTGAGACCGGCGCGCTGCATGCCTGCCTCGAGCGCCTCGGTGTCCGAGTTGGCCTGCGCGAAGTTGCCGCCGAGGGAGACGAACACATCCACCTCGTCCTTCTCGAAGGCCTCAAGCGTCTCGGTGGAGTCATGGCCGTGCTCGCGGGGCGTCGCGATGCCGAACTCACTGTCCAGGGCGGCGAGCAGCCATTCCTTGGGCTTCTCCCAGATGCCCATGGTCCTGTCGCCCTGGACATTGGAGTGCCCGCGCACGGGGCAGGCACCCGCGCCCGGCTTGCCGAAGTTGCCTTGGAGCAGGAGGACGTTGACGATCTCGCGGATCGTGTCCACCGAGTGCGGCTGCTGGGTCAGGCCCAGCGCCCAGCAGACCACCGTGGCCTTGGACTTGGCGAGGAGGTTCGCGACCGTGGCGATCTCGAGCCTCGACAGGCCCGTGGCGCGCTCAGTCTCGTCCCAGTCGATCTCGGCGCGGGCGGCCTCGTAGGCCGCGAAGCCATCGGTCCGGGCGTCGACGAACGCACGGTCCACGATGCTGCCCGGCACGCGCCGCTCCTCCTCGAGGAGGAGGTGACCGAGCGCCTGGAACAGCGCGAGGTCCCCGCCCACCTTGATCTGCAGGAACTCGTCCGCGATGGTCGCGCCCTCGCCCACGTACCCCGAGACGGTCTGCGGGTCCTTGAAGTGCAGGAGGCCGGCCTCGGGAAGCGGGTTGACGGCCACGACCTTCCCGCCGCGGTCGCGGCACTCCTTGAGCGCCGAGAGCATGCGGGGGTGGTTGGTCCCGGGGTTCTGGCCGACGACGAGGATGAGCTCGGCCTCGTGGATGTCCTCGAGGGTCACCGTCCCCTTCCCGATCCCGATCGTCGGGTTGAGCGCCGATCCGGAGGACTCGTGGCACATGTTGGAGCAGTCCGGGAGGTTGTTGGTCCCGAGGCTGCGGGCGAACAGCTGGTACATGAACGCTGTCTCGTTCGCGGTGCGGCCGGACGTGTAGAAGACGCAGCGGTCCGGCGTGGTCGCGTTGATGTGCTCAGCGACGAGGTCGAACGCGTCCGTCCAGGAGATGCGGCGGTAGCGGTCGTCGCCGGGGCGCAGGACCACGGGCTCGGTGATGCGGCCGTGCTTGGACAGCCAGTAGTCGGTCTTGTTGCGCAGGGTCTCGATGGGGTGGGACTCCCACCACTCGGGCGTCACGGCGGAGACGGTGGCCTCCTCGGCCACGGCCTTCGCACCGTTCTCGCAGAACTCTGCTGCCTTGCGGTGCCCGTTGGACTCTGGCCACGCGCAGCCGGGGCAGTCGAATCCGCCGCGCTGGTTGATCCGGGCCAGGGAGCGCACTGTGCGCACCGGGCCGGCCTGCTCGAGGCCGCGCTGGAGCGCGACGGCGACGGCCGTCAGGCCCGCCGCCGAGGTCTCGGGATGGCCGACGTGCAGGGAATCCTCGTTGATGTCCACAATGCGCGACTCGTTGCTCATGGGTCCATACTGCCCATAATCGAGGCCGATATCGACTCCGATACCATTTTCGACGGCGGCCCGCACCGCGGGGCGTATCACGCGTCGAGGGCGCTCCAGTCCACGGGGTCCTGGGAACCGACGGTCCGCCGCTTCGGCTTGGCCTTTTCGGTCGGCGCGGCCTTCGCCTTCGCGGAGGACGACGGCGCACCCTCGCCGAGCGGACGCCCCCACGGGAGCGGGATGCACGCCACGGGAGCGCCGAGCTCGAGCCCGTGCGGCGGCACAACCATGAACCCGTCCGCGCGCGCGAGCCCCCGCAGCATGCCGGACCCGCTGCCGGCCGCGGGCGACGCCAAGCCGTACATGCGCCGGAACGGCAGGATCCGCGTGCGCCGGAGCTCGGGCTCGAACACCTCGCCCGCAGGAAGCTCGACGGCGGCGAGCGGCTCCCGTCCGGACAGCGCCGCGAGGAGAGGCTCGCCTACCGTCACGAGTCCGACGACGGCCGCGAGGGGATTCCCCGGGAGCCCGACGAAGAACCGGCCGTCCGGCAGCTCCGCCAGCACGGTGGGGTGGCCGGGGCGCATTGCCACGCCATCCACGATGAGCCGCCCGCCCATCTGTGCCACGATGTCGCGGAAGTGGTCCGACCCGCCGCGGCCTGTGCCGCCCGTGGTGATCACGACGTCCGCTGGGCCCGCGGGTGCGGCCGGCGACCCGGCGCCGTCGTGCGCGGCCCCGGCACGCGAGGCACCCTCAGCCGTGGCGTGATCAGCCGCGGCGTCCTCATCCGAGAGCGCCGCAGCCCACTCGGCGGCGGCGTCGCCGATTTTCCGGTGGCCCACAAGGATCCCGCCGTACGCCTCGACGAGCGGGGGGATGAGATAGCTGAAGACGTCCCGCACGAGGCCAGGGCCTGGGAGTCCGCTCTCGACCACTTCACCGCCCGTGCGGACGATCCTCACGAGGGGTCGCCCGGTGACGTTCACGGCGTCGTACCCGGCGAGGGCGGCGAGCGCGAGCTGGGCCGGGCCCAGCAGGGAACCGGCCTTGAGGAGGACGTCGCCCCCGTGGGCCTCCTCGCCCGCAAGCCGGAGGTCCGCGCCGCCGCCGGGCGAACCGGGCGGGGCCGAGGGCGAAACGCGCAGGTGCGGGAGTCCATCCTCATCGGGCAGGACCTCGCCATGCTCGCGGCGCAGGACCGACCGCGCACCGGGCGGGAGCGCGCCCCCCGTGACGATCGGCACGGCCTGGTGCGCGGTGAGGGGCTCGCCCGGGTCGGCGAGGATCCAGGGTCCCGTGCCGCACACAGCCCAGCCGTCCATCGCCGAGGACGTGTAGTGCGGCATGTCGCGCAGGGCTGTCAGCGGTTCTGCGAGGGACCGCCCGGCGGCGCGGGCGAGAGGGACCTCGGCGGGGGGCAGCGCCCGGGCCGCCGCAGCCGCGGCCTCCCGCGCCTGTGCCCACGTGAGATGGAGCGCGTGCTCGTCGCCGGCCGCATGAGGGCCGGAGGTCATCCCTCGGTACCGGCCGTCCCGCGGGCCTTCGCGGCCGTGAGCGCTGCAGCGATCGACGATTCCATCGCGGCGCCCGGCTCAGTCTGGCCGCTTCCGGCCGCGAGGCCCGCCGCGTAGGCCGCAAGGAACGTGGTCAGGGGCGCCGCCGGGCGCACTACCGAATGCGCTGCGACGCCGGCCAGGCCGAGCACGGCGTCGATATCGATATCGAGTCCGCCCAGTCCGAGGACCTCGGAGAGTTCTGCGCACCACGCCCGCAGCACCGCGTCCTTATCGGGCGCGTCGTTGGGCTCGTCCCTCGACGGCTCACTCATGGGGCTTCCTCCTGCCGTGGCGCTGCACCCGGCACTCGTTCGGTGCCCGGCCGTTCGATGCCCCAGCGCCGCGCCGCATCCCAGGTGTCGACGTCGTCGGACACCCCCGGGGGCAGCTTCAGGGGCAGCAAGTCCAGCCTAGCAATGAGGTGCCTCATCGGACGGTCGGCGAGGCCGCCGTCCGTCGAAAGCTGACTCAGGGCGGCCGTCAGCGCTTCCCGTCGGTACACCGCCAGAAGCGGTTGGATGCGGCCCTCGCCGTCCTCGCCGACCACGCCGCCGAGGGATCGTTCGGGCCTCACGGGATCCGGCGTCGCCGCGTCTCGTGCGCGCCCGAGGAGTGCTGCGACGGCGTCGGGGGCGCGCGGCAGGTCTGCCGCAACGACGACGATCCAGTCCGGCGCTACCTCCGCATCGTGGCCGGAGGACTGCCCCACATCGTGCACCGCATCCTGCCCCGAAGGAGACCCGAGCGCTGCCACACCCGCGCCCAGCGCCGCGAGCGGCCCGGCGTAAAGGGGTACCTCGCGCGTGTACAGCACGTGGCGCGAGGGGCGCGGCACCGCCCCGGGGATTACCGGCGTTGCCCGACCCTCGACCGGCACGTCGGGACCGCCCGGCTCTCCCGGTCCGGGACCGACGACGACGGTGAGGCGCGCGCCGTCGACCGCGTCGAGGGCATGGTCGAGCAACGTCGCGCCCCGGTAGGTGAGCTGCGGCTTGGGGTGCCCGCCGAGTCTGGACGCGCGCCCTCCTGCGAGGACGATGGCGTCGAAGCCGAAGATCAGGCCGCCGTCTCCGGCACGAGGAAGGCGCTCCACTGTGCTGCGGGCTTCTCCAGTTCCTTGATCTGCCATACGACGCCGACGGGTTCGGCAGGCGTGAAGCGCAGCTTCCAGCCCATTTCCGACGGGGTGTGGTCTCCCTTGACGTTGTTGCACCGGAGGCAGCAGGCCACGAGGTTCTCCCACGAGTCTGCACCGCCGCGGGAGCGTGGCAGTACGTGGTCCACCGTGTGTGCCGGCTTGCCGCAGTAGCCGCAGGCATGCGCGTCCCGGCGCAGCACCCCGCGTCTGCTGACAGCGGTGACATAGGTCCGCCGGGGCCTGATGTAGCGATGGAGGAGAATCACCGACGGCCGCCCGAGCACATCGCGCGGTCCGACGACTGGTTCGCCGTCTTCCGCGACCACGCTCGCCTTTCCGGCGAGCACGAGCACGAGCGCGCGGCGGAAGGTGACCACCGCGAGCGGTTCATATCCAGCATTGAGAACGAGTGTGCGCATGCGCATTCCTCACGGCCGCACCCGGTCAGGGGCACAGGGCCGGCTGCCCTGTGCTTAGCCGGGCTGATCGACTCTCCAAGAGTACTGAACCGTGCTGTGATTCAACGAACTGCCGGCCACGGCGAGCCGAGGTGTCCGGGAACGTTAACCGTCCGGTTACCTGGGAGGGCCCCCGCCGCGGGGCGAAAGCAGGCTGCGGCATGCGCTCACCCGCGGGGTGAAAAGGACGCCCCCTCCCGTGCGGGAGGGGGCGTCCTTGACAGGATCCGGAGGCCGTTCGCTGCCCCGGAAGCCGGGGGGTGATCAGCCGCCGACGCGGATGAACACCGGACCGGAACCGACGTTGACGCTGAAGAGCGCCGTGGTGCCGCCGTTCCAGCCACCGTGGACGGCCATACCGTTGCCCACGTAGACCGCGATGTGGGCCATACCCATGCCGCCGTTGGCGTAGTAGGCGAGGTCGCCCGGCTGCGCCTCGGCGGCGCTCACCGTGCGGCCGAGGGACAGGTAGCCTGCCGGCCAGCCGTGGTAGTGGATGCCGACGGCGGCCAGGGAGTTGGTCACAAGCATCGTGCAGTCCTGCGCCACGCCGAGCTGGGCGTAGGCCGCAGCGGCGATCGCCGCGCCCATGCCGGAGGACGAGGCCGGAACCTGCGTCGTTGCCGGGGTGGTCGAGGCGGCCTTGACGATGGTGGTTGCCGTCTGCGCCGCCGGAGCGGCAACGGGGGCCGGAGCCTCGACGACGGGAGCCGCGACGGACTCGACCGCGGGACGCTCGAAGCTCACGCTCGCGGTGGCCTCGGCCGAGATCGGAGCCTGGACGGCGCTCTCGACGTCGAGCGATGCCGGGGCCGAAGCCTCGCGCTGAGTGGAGACAGTCGACGCGTTGGCGGCCATGCCGCCGGTGAGGACGAGGCCACCGGCCGCAGCGATGACGGCAGCCTGACGGCCGACGCCGCCGGCGTTGTCGGTCACCGCCTTCGCGATGACGGCCAGCGAGGAGGTGTTGTCCGCGCGGTGGCGGGCAATGCCTGCACGAGTGGTCATAGGGAATTTCTCTCTTTCGTGTCCATCAAGCCGCAGGGGGTCGGCCTTCAGAGGACGACGCAGTCAGGAGAGGACCGCGCCGCCCGAGTAGCGGATAGTTCTCAGTGGCCCAGCGTGTAGAAGACCGACGTACCGGTGGCAGCAACGGCATGGAGCAGCGTGCCCTGCGAGGGGTTGAGGGCGCTGATCATCATTCCGTTGCCGACGTAGATGCCCACGTGGGCACCGCCGTTCTGGACCACCAGGTCCCCGGGCTGCGGGGTGGAAGTCGGGGTCATGATGGACCAGGCCTGCACGCGGGGGATGCTGATGCCAGCCTGTGCGTAGACCCACTGGGTGAAGCCAGAGCAGTCCCAGCCGGCGGGGGTGGTGCCACCCCAGACGTAGGGATGACCGATGCCCGTGTAGGCAATGGCTGCAAGGGTCGAACCGGCAGCGTTCACAGTGGCGGCCGCGCGGGGCGCGGACGACTGTGCGGTCAGTGCGGTCTGGGAGGCAGCAGCAGCCGTGGTCTGGACGACCGGGGCTGCGACCGACTCGACCGCGGGGCGCTCGAACGAGATCTGGGCTTCATTGGACGCGACGACGCTTGGCGCGGAAGCGCTGGCCACGTCGGAGAGTGCGGAAGCATCGCGATGGGCTTCCGCTGCCTGGGCGGGAAGCCCAGCGCTGATGATCAGACCCGACGCCGCTGCGATGACGGCCGCCTGGCGACCGATCGTGCCTGCGTTGTCGGACATGGCATTCGCAACGGCCTCAAAGGGACGCGTGCGAGCCACAGGCGCGCGGTGGCGCGCAGTCAACGTACGAGTCGACACAGAAATAGCCTCTCCCAATGCCTACGAGGTGAGCTGTCGGGTTCGGATGGAAAGTATCCGGCCTCCTGGCGGACCAGGCTGCTTAACCCCAAGGCCCTCCGAAGAGGACCAGAAGTGGTTCCCCCGCCTCTGCCAGACGGATATGTGCGAACGGCTCCAGGAAGTGGCAGAGCTCGGCGATCTTCCCGGATGTTCCAACTTGGTAGGAGCTGGAACAGTGACGACCCTACCCGACCTCGGACGAAAAGTCACATTCGGATCACGGCCAAAAAATCGACCGTTACAAAGAGGGAACGGCGTTCTCAAGCGTGGACGAGAGACTCCACAAGAGGATCCGGAGAGACGCCCGTGGCGCGAGAACACAAGGCGAGCGGCGCCGTCGTGCGCTCAGCGCCACCCACCGGGGCGGACGGTCCAGCGGACTCCCTCACGGCTCACGGCGCTTCCCTGTCCGTAATATTTCCGTGATCTTTAGTGAGACTCAGCTCACAAGACGAGTCGTCGCCCGGGTTTATCCATCGGGTAGAGTTTTTGTTGCTTTGTGTGAGACCGTGTGCGTTCAGCCCGCAGGACAACCCGCAGAACAGAGGGCGGCGGCTCAGCTGACGGCGACGAAGACGTGCGCAGCAACCTCGGCCGGCAGCTCGAGGGCACCGTCCACGCTGGGCACACGCACCGAGATGTAGTCGCCCACACGCTCGAGAGAGACCTTTGCGCCGGGGCGGATGCCGCCCTCGTCCAGCTGTGCCAGGAGCTCGGGGTCCACCTGGATCGGCTCCGCGAGGCGGCAGACAACAACGCGCTGGCCGGGCGCATAGTCACCCATGGCCTCGACGAGGGTCACCACGCCGTCGCTGAAGCCCTCCGAGGCCTCGCCGCCGAGTTCCTCCAGGCCCGGGATCGGATTGCCGTAGGGCGACTCCGTGGGCCTCCCGAGCAGCTCGTACAGTCGGCGCTCCACCCGCTCGCTCATGACGTGCTCCCACCGGCACGCCTCGTCGTGGACGTAGGACCAATCCAGGCCAATGATGTCGGAGAGCAGACGCTCAGCCAGACGGTGCTTCCGCATGACCTCGACGGCCCGTTTGCGGCCCATGTCCGTGAGCTCGAGATGCCTGTCCCCGGACACCACCACGAGACCGTCCCGCTCCATGCGGGCCACGGTCTGGGAGACGGTGGGGCCCGAGTGCCGAAGCCGCTCAGCGATGCGCGCACGCAGGGGCGTGATCCCCTCCTCCTCAAGCTCGAGGATGGTGCGCAGGTACATCTCGGTGGTATCGATGAGGTCGGACATGCGGGTTGCGAGCTCCTGGCGGCGAGTCGTGCGGCGGGGTTGGCCGCTTGCTTCGGAGTCTATCTTATTTTGATCTGCTCAGATTTAGCCCGAACAGGGCGGCGCCACGAATTCGCACGGTCCCCTGACGGTGCGGCACACTTGATCCGGGGTGGATGGACATGGGCCCCCACCCCCAACCCGGATCCCCCAAGGAGGCGCCCCCGTGAGCGAAACCAGCCAGCTTAAGATCCCCGCCGAGCTCCTCCCGGCGGACGGCCGCTTCGGCGCCGGACCGTCCAAGGTCCGCAAGGAGCAGGTCGACGCGATCGCCGCGGCCGGTGCAGCGCTCCTCGGCACGTCCCACCGCCAGGCGCCCGTCAAGAATCTGGTCGGCAGCGTCCGCGAGGGGCTCAAGTCCTTCTTCAAGGCCCCCGAGGACTACGAGGTGATCCTCGGCGTCGGAGGGTCGACGGCGTTCTGGGACATCGCCTCGTTCGGCCTCGTCCGTTCCAAGGCCCAGCACCTCTCCTTCGGCGAGTTCGGCTCGAAGTTCGCCAAGGCGACGGACAAGGCGCCCTTCCTCGAGGCCTCCTCGATCATCGTCTCAGAGCCCGGTACCCGGCCCGCCCCGAGGGCGGAGGCCGGCGTCGACGTCTACGCGTGGCCCCAGAACGAGACGTCCACCGGCGTCGCGGCCCCCGTGCAGCGCGTCGAGGGCGCAGATGAAGGCTCGCTCGTGGTCATCGACGCGACGAGCGCAGCGGGAGGCCTCCCCGTGGACGTCACGGAGAGCGACGTCTACTACTTCGCGCCCCAGAAGAACTTCGCGTCCGACGGCGGGCTGTGGCTCGCGCTGTTCTCTCCCGCCGCGCTCGATCGCGCCGAAGAGATCAAGGCGTCGGGCCGCTGGATCCCGGACTTCCTCGACCTCAAGACCGCGATCGACAACTCGAAGCTCAACCAGACGTACAACACGCCGAGCCTCACCACGCTCGTGGGCCTGAACAACCAGGTCGAGTGGCTCAACGCCAACGGCGGCCTCGACTGGGCCACCGCCCGCACCGCGGATTCCGCCGGCCGCATCTACTCGTGGGCCGAGGCGTCTTCGTTCGCCACGCCGTTCGTCGAGAAGCCGGAAGAGCGCTCGAACGTCATCGCGACGGTCGACTTCGACGAGTCCATCGATGCCGCACAGGTCGCCAAGATCCTCCGCGCCAACGGAATCGTGGACACCGAGCCCTACCGCAAGCTCGGCCGCAACCAGCTGCGCATCGCGACGTTCGTCGCGATCGAGCCGGACGACGTCACTAAGCTCACTCAGGCCATCGACTGGGTCGTGGGCCAGCTCAAGGGCTAGGCCCGCTCAGCTGCCTGAAGCAGCCGACGCATGACACGGGCCCCCACCTTTCCAGGTGGGGGCCCGTGTCACTCTGATCCGCGCGTTCTGATCCGCACGTTCTGCTCCGCGTACTGGCGGTGGGGCGCTTCCCGCTCAGTCGTCGTGCTCGTCGGGGCCTTGCGAGCCGTCGTCGTGAGAGGTGGCGGCAGCGCCGTCGTCGTGCGTCTCGGCAGCATCCTGCTCGGAATCCTCAGGCGCGGCGTCATCCCCGTGCGCCGCGGCGTCGCGCTCTTCCGGGCGTATGCGCTCGGACCACGGCAGCCACTCGGGGGCGAGGAGCGAGCCCTCGGACGGCACGAGGCCGATCTCGTTCACCGTTGCCACCTTGGAGCGCGCGACCCGAGCCACCGTGACGAACCACTGCCAGCCGCGGTACCCGCGCAGTCGGCACTCGAAGAGGTGGGTGACAACCCGCTCCCCCTCGCTCTTCGCCGCGATGTGGCTCCCGATGTCCTCGGGCCGGGCAATGGCCGCGAGGGCGTCGCGGGCGGTGTCCACGGCCGCCGCGAGGATCGAGTCCGGCTTGCCGACGCGCCAGATCGGCACGCCTGCCTTCCGCTTGGCGGCGGGGCGAGCGGTCTCGGCTTCGGGAGCAGCGGCGGCGGGAGCGGCGTCAGTCATGGCTACGCATCGAGCTCGTCGGCCACGCGGCGCAGTGCGGCCGCGATGGTGTGGCCCTTCTCCGGGTAGCTGCCCTTGGAGAGCTGCCCGGAGAGGTTGTCGAGGACGCTCACGAGGTCCTGGACGATGGGCGCAAGCTCGCGGGCGGGCATCCGCTTGGCCTTGGCCACGGAGGGGAGCTTCTCGAGCACGCGAACCGAAAGAGCCTGCGGACCGCGGCGACCGTCGGCGATGCCGTATTCGAGCCTGGACCCTGTCTTGATCTCTGCCTCGGCCGGCACGGCCGAGCCTGGCAGGAAGACCTCCTGCCCGTCGTCGCCGGCGATGAACCCGAAGCCCTTCGCCTTGTCGAAGAACTTGACCTTGCCAGTGGGCACTGACACAACCCCCATCTATGAGGACTCGAAGGAATCCGCTGGTGCCGCACGCAGTCACGAGCGGGATGCTGTACTGCCTCTAGGTTACTGGCTCCCGCTGCGTGACGGCTCCGGCCGTCAAAGTCGCAGCCGGTGCCAGCACCGCGCCCTGCACGCTGTTAGGTTGGTGCCATGGCGCCTTCTGTGCCCCATCGGGGACTCCTCCACCCATCGGCCGGTGACGATCGCGCGCGCGGCGGCGCCACTCCCGGCTGGCGGCGCGGCGTCCTGGCGGCCGGCGTGGTCATCGCGGTGGTGTCACTCGCTGCGTGGGCCGTGACGCTGGGCCTCGCGGCCGCCGGTGGCACCCCGCCGGCGTGGGTGGGCGTCGTGGCCCTCTACGGGCTGCCGGTGGCGTTCGTGCTCATGGGCCTCGCAATCGTTGCCTCGGCGATGGACCGGAGGCGCCGGTAGTGTCGTCGATCCGCGCGCTCGCCGAGGAGCTGTCCTCGAGGGGCAACGACTCGCTCCGTCGGCTGTTTGTGGCTCGCCCCGACCTCATCACACCAGGGGTGCCCGACTTTGCCGCGCTCGCCGCGCGGGCCTGCGCGCGGGTGAGCCTCCAGCGCGCGCTCGAGGGCCTCACCAAGCCTGAGCTCCAGGTCCTCGACGCGCTGGTCCTCACCACCAACGAGGACGAGGGCAAGAGCGGGAGCGCCGTCGAGCTGCGGCATGCGGTGGGGAACGCGACCCTCGGAACCCTCGAGGCCATCCTCGCGAACCTGTCCCAGCTGGCCCTCGTTTACCGGGCGGATCCGCCGGACACGATCCATTCCGCATCCGGGAGCCGCCGCCGCTACTACCAGCCGGTCGCCCGGGTCCGGGAGGTCCTCGGCAGCTACCCCGCGGGCCTCGGCCGGTCGTACACGGAGCTCGCCCTGGCCTCGCCGATCTTCGCCGAGCATGCGGCGCGGATCGTCAACGCCATCACGGCGCTGCAGCCGGACACGCAGCAGCACGTCGAGCATCACATTGCGGCGGCGTACGCGCTCGAACGCTGGGCGGCCCTCCCCGAGTCGCTCGACGGAGCGCCGCCCCGCACGGCAGAGGTCCTGGCGAAGTTCGCCAATTGGCCAGTCGGTGCGGTCCCGCACGCTGCGGCCCGCATCAGGCCGGGGCACCGCACGGACAATCCGGTCGACTGGCTCCTGACCCACGGCATCCTTGTCCCGCTCGACGATGAGCACGTGGAGCTCGCCAGACCAGCAGGCCTGACCCTGCGCGGCGGCCGCATCGTGCCGGACCTGACGATGATGCCGCCCTCCCCCGTGCTCACGACGACGCGCCCCGCCCTCCGCCGCAACGCCGCCCTCGGGGCGATCGGCGACGTGCTGCGGACCGTGAGCTCCCTCGCCGTCCAGGTGTCCGAGCATCCGCTCGAAACCCTGCGGGCAGGGGGCGTCGGGGCCCGCGAGGTCCGCCGGCTCGCAGCGGCCCTGCGGACCGACGCCGATCCGACGGTGTTCGCACTCGAGCTCGCGGCCGAGGCCGGCATCCTCACGCTCGACCCGGACACGTCGACGTGGCGCGCCACGGGAGCCGAGTCCTGGCTGGCCATCTCGCGGCCTGAGCAGTGGCTCATCCTCGCGACCGCGTGGCTGGACACGCCGCGCGTCCCCTCCCTCGCGATGTCCGCGGAGGGGAGCGACCAGCTTGCTCCGCTATCCGGCGAGGGCCAGCGCTCCGATGCGCCCCTCGTTCGCCGCAGGATCCTCGAGGTCGCAAACCAGCTGTCGGAAGGGGCCGCGAGGCCGGACGGCCGCAGCGTGGTCGTCGACGCCGATTCCATCCGGGCTCGCATCGACTGGCTCCAGCCACGGCTCGGCCGGCGTCTGCGCGGCCTGCTCGAGACGGTCCTGGCCGAGGCGGCGATGCTGGGCTTCACGGGGTCCGGCGCGCTGACGGATGTGGGCACCGCCGTGCTGCGCGAGGACTATGCCGCCGCCCAGGCATGCCTCGCCGACTTGCTGCCTGCCGGCGTCGAGAAGGTCCTCCTCCAGGCTGACCTCACAGCAGTGGCCCCGGGCTACCTCGATCCCGTCCTGGCCCGCAGGCTGGCCCTCCTCGCCGACCCGGAGGGCCGCGGCCCCGCCACGATCTACCGTTTCTCTGATGCAAGCCTGCGCCGCGCGCTGGATGCGGGCGAGGACGCAGCCTCGATCCATGCCTTCCTCGCGGAGCACTCCTCGACCCCGGTGCCGCAGCCGCTCAGGTACCTCATCGACGACACCGCCGCGCGGCACGGCCGCATCCGAGTGGGCCGTGCGGGCAGCTTCATTGCGAGCGACGACGACGCCGGCCTCGCCGGGATCCTCGCCGATCCGGCCACTCGACATCTCGGACTCACGCAGATCGCCCCGACCGTCCTCGTGAGCAATGCCTCGCCCCAGGAGGTTGCGAATGTGCTCCGGGAGCTCGGCCACTCCCCCGCCGTCGATGCATCCCTCGATCCCGTGGTCCGTCTCCGCCGCCGCGGCGGGACGGGCCTGCTGCCTGTGCCTACCCCACGGCCAACGGTCCCGGACCACGACGCCATCGAGGCGCAGCTGGCCGTGCTCCGCACCCAGTCCCCGGTCGGGCCGAACGGTGACGAGGCCGCACCGGCGATGGGCATCGAGACGCTTCAGAAGGCCATCCGCCTCAAGCGGGCGGTACGCTTGAATATCGTCGACGCGCTCGGCAACTCGAGCGTCGAGGAGCTACGGCCCGTTTCGATCTCAGCGGGCCGCGTACGCGTCTTCGACCCGGAGCGCGAGACCGAGCGGGTCCTGAGCGTGCACCGGATCATCGACGTCGAGCTGGCCTGACCCGGCCTGCCGGGAGACCCGCGGATCGGGACCGCGCGAGCCAGTTCAGCGTACCCGCCCGGCCCGATGCGAAGGAGTCACCCAGTTGAGCGACGGACCCCTCATCGTCCAGAGCGACAAGACCATCCTGCTCGAGGTCGACCACCCGCAGGCCACCGAGGCGCGGCACGAGATCGCCGCGTTCGCCGAGCTCGAACGCGCCCCCGAGCACGTTCATACCTACCGGCTCACGCCGCTCGGCCTGTGGAACGCCCGCGCCGCCGGGCTCGACGCCGAGCGCGTCCTCAACACGCTCCTCACCTATTCGCGGTTCCCCGTCCCGCATGCGCTCCTCATCGATATCGACGAGACGATGTCCCGCTACGGGAGGCTGTGGCTCGAGAAGGATCCGGTCCACGGGCTCGTGCTGCGCTCCGACGATTTCCCGGTGCTCGAGGAGGTGCACCGGGCCAAGAAGATCGCGCCCATGCTCGGTCCGCGCATCGACGCGCGGACCACCGTGGTCCTCTCGTCCCAACGCGGCGCGCTCAAGCAGGCCCTGCTCAAGATCGGCTGGCCCGCGGACGACCGTGCGGGCTACGTCGACGGGACCCCGCACCCGATAGCGCTCACCGAGACTGTGCCGGCCACCGCTGCCGGTGACGCACACGACGGCGGGGAGTCGCCGGCGTCGTCCGTCCCACCGCCTGCGACCGGCGGATGGTCCCTGCGCCCGTACCAGCGAGTGGCGGCGGAGAACTTCTGGGCTGGCGGCAGCGGCGTTGTCGTGCTTCCGTGCGGCGCGGGGAAGACCCTCGTGGGCGCGGCCGCGATGGCGCAGTCCTCCACGACGACGCTCATCCTCGTCACCAACACTGTGTCCGCGAGGCAGTGGCGCTCGGAGCTGCTCAAGCGCACCTCGCTCACCGAGGACGAGATCGGCGAGTACTCGGGCGCCGTCAAGGAGGTCCGGCCGGTCACGATCGCGACCTACCAGGTCCTCACCTCCAAGCGCGGCGGGCTGTATCCGCACCTCGAGCTGCTCGACAAGAACGACTGGGGCCTCATCATCTACGACGAGGTGCACCTCTTGCCCGCGCCGATCTTCCGCATGACGGCGGACCTCCAGGCGCGGCGTCGTCTCGGTCTCACCGCAACCCTCGTGCGCGAGGACGGCCGCGAAGGCGAGGTGTTCTCGCTCATCGGGCCCAAGAGGTACGACGCGCCCTGGAAGGACATCGAGGCGCAGGGCTACATCGCGCCTGCCGACTGCGTCGAGGTGCGCGTCGATCTCCCTCGCGACGAGCGCATGGCGTACGCGATGGCGGATGATGCGGACAAGTACCGCCTGTGCGCGGGGAGCGAGACCAAGACGGCCGTCGTGGAGCGGCTCGTGGCCCGGCACGCGGACGAGCAGCTGCTTGTGATCGGGCAGTTCCTCGACCAGCTCGGGGAGATCGGCGAGCGCATTGGGGCCCCGGTCATCACCGGCGCCACGAGCGTCAAGGAGCGGCAGCGGCTGTTCGACGCTTTCCGTGCGGGGGAGGAACGGAGGCTTGTGGTCTCGAAGGTCGCGAATTTCTCGATCGACCTGCCCGAGGCGTCGGTGGCGATCCAGGTCTCGGGCTCTTTCGGCTCGCGGCAGGAGGAGGCCCAGCGGCTCGGGAGGCTACTGCGGCCCAAGGCGGACGGGCGCGCGGCGCGGTTCTACGCGCTCGTGGCCCGGGACACGCTCGACCAGGACTTCGCGGCGAAGCGGCAGCGGTTCCTCGCGGAACAGGGATACGCGTATCGGATCCTCGACGCCCGCGACATCCCGTGACTTTTTTTGTCATGACGGATGATATCTGAATTCGTTGTGATCTGAGTGTGACCGCTCCTACACTGGCGTCGCTGGGGTCTTCGTTCCGCTACGGCGGATCCACGGAGCGGGCGCTGGGGGCCGCGCCGAAACCCGTGTTCGCACCAGCGAAAGCACACTTCCAATGAAACTCATCCACCGCAGCCGTTGGGCTGCGGCTTTAGGCGTCAGCATCCTCGTGGCTGCCGGCGTAACGTCTGCGCAGGCAGTCACGACGACCTACATCGACCCGAACCATTTCAATGCCGTCAATGGCTCGCTGAGCACGACCACTGCCGGCGAAATCGATTGGACGACGACAAGCTTGGGTGTCAACTGTAACGATGCGTCGTTCACGCATTGGTGTCGCGACGACGTCAAGTCAGGTAAGACCGACGATTCCTTCGGCAACGGAACGAAGGAAGACACGATCACACCATCGGTAACCAGTGGCGCGATCCCACCCAACAAGAGCGATCTGACACGCTTCTTCGCCAAAGTCCAGACTGAGTCCGACGGTAACGACTACGCCTATCTCGCGTGGGAGCGCCAGAACAACCCGTCCGGTACCACCAACATGGACTTTGAGCTCAATCAGGCCAAAGTCGATCCAGCGGTCGGTAACGGCGTGACGCCCGCTCGCACCGTGGGCGATATTCTTATGGACTTCCACCTAGCGAGCGGCGGTACCAACCCGCAGATCATCTGGTACAAGTGGACTGACGGCACGCTGATCGACCCCACGACCAAGGTAGCGCTCCTGTGCGAAGCCTCGAACACCTATCCTTGCTGGGGCGCAGGCACAACGATCGGAAACTCTTCCGGGCAGAGCCAGAATTTCGAGGCATCAGTCAACACCACGGCAGGCCAAGCCTCTGACCCATTTGTAGGGACAGTGCTCAATCCCGCGCCCGGGGCGCTCGACCCGTTCACCTTCGGCGAGACCGTTGTGAATCTCGAAGGAGCCGGGATCATTCAGGCTAACTCGTGCCTCGCGCTCAACAGCGCGTACCTCAAGAGCCGCTCATCCGATTCGTTCACCTCGGAGATCAAGGACTTCATCCAGCCGATCAACCTCGGCTTCCAGAAGTGCGGCACGATCAAGATCCAGAAGACCTCTATCGGTGGAACTGGCACCTTCAACTACACCGACTCGACGGGCGTCGCCCAGGCGCCGAACTCGACCTTGAAGTCGCCGTTCTCCATCACCACAACTCAGGCTGGTACTGCCGCGCCGACCGACGGAAGCACGACGTTCCAGAACCTCAGGGGCGGGACGTACACCTTCACCGAGGGAGCGACGACGGGCTTCGACGCGACCAACCTCACGTGCAGTTCGTCCGGTACTAATTCCACGGTGGCGAAGACCGGCTACACGGTTGCAGCCATCACTCTGGCTGCAGGTGAGACCGTGACCTGCACCTACGAGAACACGGCACGGGCGAATCTACATGTGACGAAGGTCACAAACCCGAATCCGGACAACACTGGAACGAGCTTCACCTTCACCCAGACGGGCAGCCCAAACCAGTCTCTGAAGAATGGGCAGACATTCGACCAGCTCAACCTCACTCCTGGCACCTACACCTGGACCGAATCGGCGACTGCTGGCTGGGACCTGACCAAGGTGTCGTGTGACAAGCCGGCCGGATCAGGCAGCGTGTCCACGAGCACGGCAACCTTCACGCTGGGTGCCGGCGATAACGTAACCTGCACCTTCACCAACACCGAGCGCGGCAAGGTCAACGTCCACAAGCAGGACGACACCGGCGCTGCGCTAGCGGGTGCCGTGTTCCAGCTGCTGTCGGGAACGACCGTGGTGCAGACGAGCTCGCCCACTGATGCATCCGGAAACTACACGTTCACCAACGTGGTCCCGGGAGCCTACACGGTGCACGAATCGACGATCCCGTCCGGGTATGCCGGGGCTACTGACCAAACCGTTACCGTTGCCCCGGGCGCCGGGGTCGACGGGAATGTTCCGGCAGTAACTCTGACCTTCGTAGACAACCGACAGTTTACGATCATCGTGCTCGTCTGCAAGGATGCCGATCACTCGCTGTACGGCAGCACGGTGACGGTTGACACCGTGAACAAGACCTCACTTGCAGCCGGCGGTGGCGGCGCGATCTCGGACGCCAGCCTCTGCGCCCTCGGCGGAGCGACGTACAGCCCGAAGGGAACCGGTGACCACACGGCCAACGTGAGGATCCAGTAACCCTTCCGTGCGCCTGAGAAGCGGGCACATGGCACCGGCTCGACCGGCATAACGCGGGGCCCCGTTCCGCCGAACGGGGCCCCACCCCTGCTCTCCCGAAGATAATCCACCAATTAGCTAAACCTTCTTTACAGGGCTGCGGGTCACGCCTATCCTGAAAGCGCTGACGGGACATTGCAGAGTCTTCACGGGGCGCCCTGACCGGGGCGAGAGGACTCACCATTTCGGTCCATTTCCGGCGTACACCCACACCCTCAAGGGGTCCTCCCATGCGCAAGGCATTCCTCGCCGTCTCCGCCCTCCTCTTCCTCGACACGATCGTCCAGCTCTACCTCGCCGCATTCGGCACCTTCGCCCTCGATCTCATCCCGAATCACGCCTCGTTCGACTACCACGCCTTCAACGGCCAGGTCGTCCTGCGCTCGCTCGCCCTCCTGACGATTCTGGTCGCCGCACTCGCCAAGGCCGGCAAGAACACCATCTGGCTCACGGTCGGGATCTTCCTCCTGACGTGGGTCCAGCTGCTCGTCTTCATCGTCGGCGGCATGCTGACCGGGGCCGGCCCGGACAACCCAAGCATCCCGGGCGCCTGGGCAGTCGCGACCCACGCGGTGACTGGCCTGCTCATCATCTTCAGCTGCTACTGGCTCCTCCTGCGCGCTCGGCGCCTCGACAGGACCGGCTCGGTGACACGGCCGGAGAAGGTCAGCGCTCAGGCCCCTGCCGCCTGACGCCGAGCACCCGGACAGAGAGCCGATGCCCGCGTCAGCAGCCCTCGGCGTCGACCTCCTCCTCGCCGCGGCCTGCGCTGCGGCGTGGGGGGGCGCGCTCGCCGCGGGCCTTTCCCTCAGGCGCACGACGGCGCCGGGCTGGCTCCCGCGGTGGGCCCCCGACGCCGCCGGGACGCTCGGCGTCCTGACAGGCGCGGGTCGGCTGACAGTCCTCTTCGGAGGGCCATCGGCACTCGTGGGCGACCGCCTCCTCGGAGCCACAGCCCTCACCGCCCCCGGCTGCCTGGCCGGCCTCGCCGCACTGGTGCTCCCGCGTCTCACGGGGCCGGAACGGCACGGGCGGCAGCTCAGCGCGCTGGCGGCGGCGAGCTCATTGACCACGGCGGCCCTCCTCGCCGTCCTGACCTTGGGCACCCCGGCGGGCTGGCTCCCGGTAGCCGTGCTCGGGGCTCTGGCCCTGCTCTCAACGGGCGCGGTCGCAGCGGGTCTGGCGAAGGGATGGCGTCACCGGGCGGTACCGGCCGTCGGGACCCTAGGGGTGGCCATCCTCGTCGGTTCGCTCGCGGTCGCATGGATGGACAGCCGGGGCGGCGCTCCGTCGTCGTTCCACGAGATGGGCGGCCACTCGGGCATGTCTTCCACGGGGCCCTCGGCGAGTTCGCCTCACGCCAAGCGGAGCGTGGACGCCCTCAGGGGATCCCAGACCAGCGGACCGGTGCGCGAGTTCACCCTCCATGCACGCAGCGGGAAGGTCACTCTCGACAACGGCAGCACCGTCGACGCGCTCACCTTCGGCTCGCTCCCCGGGCCCGAGCTGAGGGCGGTCCAAGGGGAGACAGTGCGCGTGACCCTCGTCAACGACTCCGTGGCGGACGGCGTGACGCTCCACTGGCACGGCTACGACGTGCCCAACGCGATGGACGGCGTGCCGGGCGTGACCCAGGACGCGGTCATGCCGGGCCAGTCGTTCACGTATGAGTTCCCCGCCGCCCAGACCGGGACGTACTGGTACCACACCCACCAGAACGGCTCGGCGGACGTGCCCCTCGGCCTCTACGGCGCGCTCGTCGTGGACCCGTCCGGCGGGCCTTCTCCGGGCGTGAAGGACCTGACCGTCCCCGTGCACTCGATCGGAGGCGCCACCCTGTTCGGCTCGCACGCGGGGGCCTGGTCCGAGACGGTGGCACCGGGGACCCCGGTGCGCGTGCGGCTCATCAACACGGACCAGCTCACGCAGCGGTTCGGCGTAGCGGGGTCCGGCTTCCGGCTCTCTGCGGTCGACGGCGGGGACCTCGCCGGCGGCGCGGAACTGGCCGGGACGGTCTTGCCCCTCGCCGCGGGCGGGCGCTACGACGTGGTGCTCACCATGCCGGACCACCCGGTGTGGATCACGGCGGAAGGTTCCCACAGCGGCGCCCTCGCCCTCGTTCCGCCGGGCGACCCCGCGCCGTCGTCCGCGCCGCGCTTCGGAGGGGGAACCGAACTCGACCTTGCGGCGTACGGCGCGCCGGCGGCGTCGCCCGTCCCGCACGCCGACGCGACGGCCACCTACACCGCGGACCACCTCCTGCGGTTCGTCGACGGCATCCCGAAGTTCGCATTCACGATCAACGGCGCCGTCTATCCCAACATCCCGCCGCTCGTCGTCCACGACGGCGAGAACGTACTCGTGACGATCGTCAACCGCAGCGACGACATCCACCCGATGCACCCGCACGGACACCACGTGCGCGTGGTCAGCATCGACGGCCGGGCGGTCGCCGCGGACCTGCGGATGGACAGCCTCGAGGTGCGCCCGGGCCAGGTCTGGACGGTGCTCCTGACGGCCGACAACCCCGGGATCTGGATGGACCACTGCCACAACCTCAGCCACGCGCGGGACGGCATGGTGTTCCACCTCGCGTACGAGGGAGTCGGGACGCCGTTCAGCCACGACGCATCCTCGGCGAACCGGCCCGAGTGATGCGGACGGGGTCGCTAGCCGAGCGCGTCGACGGCGTCCGTGAGGGCGCTGGCCATCCCGGCGCGATGGGTCAGACACGCCCTCTGCTCGGGAGAGTCGCCGGCCGCGAGCTCCTGCGGGGCCAGCGCGCTGAGCCCGCTGAAAATCGCAATCGAGAGGACGTGGCCGCGGCGCACGACGTCGGGTGGGAACCGCGCGCCCCCATCGTCGGTACCCGTGCGGGCGCGGCCCAGGCGCGCGAGCTGGTCCTCGATGGTGGCCTCAGGCGCTTGCATACGATTAGTAAACCATTTTTATTTTTGACTAGGCTAGTGCGATGACGGAGAACATCGCGAACCTCATCGGTGCAGTCTTCGATGTGTTCCGTGCCGAACTTCAGGAGGCCTCCGACTGGGGCGGGCTTCGGGCGTCGCAGCTCCGCTTCCTCACGCGCGTCCCGGACGACGGCGTGCGGCTCGGCGAGATGGCCGGGCGCGCCGCCATGAGCAAGGCCGGAGCGGGCCAGTTCGCGGCGATCCTCGAGAAACGGGGCTTCGTTGCCCTCGCGGCGGACCCGGACGACTCCCGGGCCAAGGTGATCCGACGCACCGCGGCGGGCCGGCGACTCGCGGAGCAGGTCCTCGCGACCGTGGCGGAGATCGAGCGGGAGTGGAGCGCCTCCATCGGACCCGCGCGCTATGCGGCGATGCGCGCCGCCCTCGAGGAGATCGCCGCTCGGAACCGCGCGCCGTCGTCCGCTCCGAGCAGACCACAAGACGCCGCCGAGGAGACCGGCGACCACCACACAGCGAACGTCCAGACAATTGCCAGAAACCGGGCGCACCATGGTGAGCGTGAAGAAGACTGAACCCGAAGCCAGACTCCTCGTCGTCGACGACGAGCCCAACATCCGAGAGCTCCTCTCAACGTCGCTGCGCTTCGCGGGGTTCGAGGTCGTGGCGGCCGGGAACGGGCGCGAGGCGCTGGCTTCGGCGGAGG
The DNA here is from genome assembly GCF_041022165.1 of Sinomonas sp. P10A9. Lineage (GTDB taxonomy): Bacteria > Actinomycetota > Actinomycetes > Actinomycetales > Micrococcaceae > Sinomonas > Sinomonas puerhi. The sequence goes on along the minus strand of NZ_CP163302.1, from coordinate 962,639 downwards.
CGCAGTCGCCGGACCTCGTAGTCCTCGACGTCATGCTGCCGGACATGGACGGCTTCACGGTGACGCGCAAGCTCCGCGCGGCGGGGCGGCACGTCCCGGTCCTCTTCCTCACGGCCAAGGACGAGACCGAGGACAAGGTCCAGGGCCTCACTGTGGGCGGGGATGACTACGTCACCAAGCCCTTCAGCCTCGACGAGGTCGTGGCACGCATCCGCGCCGTCCTGCGCCGCACCCAGCCCGTGCTCGATGACGACGCCGTGATCCGGGTCGACGACCTCGAACTCGACGATGACGCGCACGAGGTGCGCCGCGGCGGGGTCTCGATCGACCTCTCCCCCACCGAGTTCAAGCTCCTGCGCTACCTCATGCTCAACCCGAACCGAGTGCTGTCCAAGTCGCAGATCCTCGACCACGTGTGGGAGTACGACTTCAACGGCGACGCCTCGATCGTCGAGTCGTACATCTCGTACCTGCGCCGCAAGGTTGACGCGAACGGCCCGGGGCTCATCCAGACCAAGCGCGGGGTGGGCTACGTGCTGCGGACGGCGGAGAAGCGCTAGAGGTGCTGGCCCGGTGGAAGAGCGCGTCGCTGCGGACCCAGCTCGTCGCGATCATGATGGTGCTGCTCACGGGCGCCATCTTCCTCACGGCGGCGGCCACCGTCACCCAGCTGCGCACCTACCTCGTGGGCCAGCTGGACCTCCGCCTCACCAATGCCTCTGACTACGCGAAGAAGAATCAGGACATCGACCTCCTGACGACCGCGAACCCGCTCGTCCCGCAGGACTACGTCCTCGTCATCTACCCCGAGGGCGGACAGTCGAGCGTCTACTACGAGCAGGACACCTCGCAGGGGCGTCCCGACATCCCCGCGATCTCGGCCGACGAGGCGCGGACGATGCAGCAGCAGGACGAGGTGCGCCAGGTCCGCGGAACGGTCAGCTCCATCGACTGGCGGTACACCGCGATTCCCGTGCGGATCGTGGCCAGCAATACACCCGCCGCCATCGTGATCGCGTTGCCCCTCACCGATGTCGAGGACGCGATCCAGCACACCCTCACGCTCACCGCGGGGGTCGGGATCGTCATGCTCGCTTCCGTCTTCCTCATCGCCACGTGGACGGTGACCCGTGCGTTCCGGCCCCTGCGACGGGTCGAGAAGACCGCTGCGGCCATCGCAGCAGGCGACCTCTCCCAACGTGTCGACGCGGAGGCGCCGGGCACCGAGCTCGGGCGGCTCTCCTCCTCGTTGAACGCGATGCTCGCCCATATCGAAGTGGCGTTCCAGGCCCGTATGGCCTCGGAATCACGGATGCGGCGGTTCATCTCGGATGCCTCGCACGAGCTGCGGACGCCGCTCGTGACCATCCGCGGCTTCTCTGAGCTGTACCGGCACGGGGCGCTCGCGACGGACGATGACGTCTCGACGGCGATGGGCCGGATCGAGAGCGAGGCGAAGCGCATGGGCACGATGGTCGAGGACCTGCTTACACTGGCCAGACTCGACGAGCAGCGCCCACTCACTCTGAAGCCGATCGATCTGCTGCCCGTGGGCCACGACGCCGTGGTCGATGTCAGGGCAACCGCCCCCGACCGCACCGTGCGCCTCTTAGGCCTCGGCGGCGGCAGCCCCGCGCCCGCGCCCACGCTCGGCGACGAGGCCCGGATCCGCCAGGTGGTGGGGAACCTCGTGGGCAACGCGCTGCAGTACACGCCGAAGGGCTCGCCGCTCGAGGTGGCGGTCGGGACGCGCAGCACGGACGGGCGCTCCGTCGCCGTCCTCGAACTGCGCGACCACGGGCCCGGGATCGACGAGAAGGACGCCGCGAAGATCTTCGAGCGGTTCTACCGCGCGGACACCTCCCGCAACCGCGAGACGGGGGGCACCGGCCTCGGGCTCGCCATCGTCGCGGCCATCATCGGCTCGCACCACGGCACCGTCCGGTACCAGCAGACCGACGGCGGCGGCTCCACGTTCGTGATCGAGATGCCGTATGCCGCTGTGCCGGAGCGCCCGTCCGAGTCTCCCGCCGGGATGGACCGGGACTCCGGCTCTGAGCCTTCCGACGGTTCGGCGGACGGCGGCTCCGAACCCACGACGGCGCGCGGAGGCTCGGGCAGCCTGCCCGCATGACTCTGGACTCGCCTTCGCCAGTTATCCACATACGGAACTCTCCTGCTGCGGGGGCACCGCGGCTTTCCTAAGGTCGAGGGGACGGCACAGAACGGCCGTGATACCCCGAGGGAAGGTACGAGGACCATGGCAATCATGAAGGTCGACACCGAGGCAATCGACTCGAGCGCACAGGCAGTGCTCGCAACGTCCGAGCGCGTGCGCGCAGAAGTCCAGGCCATGCGCAACAACCTCGAGACGCTTCGCGCGAGCTGGGAGGGCCACGCCTCGAACAGCTTCCAGGCGCTCGTCGCGGACTGGGCGCGCACTCAGGCACAGGTCGAGGCCTCGCTGGGCCAGATCGGCTCGGCACTGCGGAACGCCGGCAGCGCGTACGGCGAAATCGAGACGAGCAACGCCCAGCGCTTCGCGGGCTGACCGCTGGAGTCAGGCTGGCCATCCGGGTAGCCCTGCCCCGCAGCACCGCCCTGACGCTGGGCAGGGCTGCGGGGCAGTACACGGGCCGAAGACCGTCGGTGTGCTCTGGCAGGATGGACCCATGACCATTACCGCCGCCGCAGACGGATCCGCCCTCGGCAACCCCGGACCCGCAGGCTGGGCCTGGTACGTCGATGACGAGCACTGGCACGCTGGCGGCTGGCCCCATGGCACCAACAACCAGGGCGAACTCATGGCCGTCCTCGACCTGTTCCGTTCCACAGCCCATATGGCTGACGAACCGCTGCTCATCCTCTGCGACAGCCAGTACGTGATCAACTGCGTCACGAAGTGGATGCCGGGCTGGAAGCGTCGCGGCTGGAAGAAGGCCGACGGCAAGCCGGTGCTCAATGTCGACCTCCTCCTGCAGATCGACCAGGAACTTGCCGGGCGGACCTACGCATTCGAGTGGGTCAAGGGTCACGCCGGCCACCCCCTCAACGAGGCCGCCGACGACAAGGCCCGGGCCGTGGCCATCGCGTTCCAATCCGGCAGGGCCGCCGCGGAGGGTCCGGGTTTCCAGGGAGTCGGCGCCGGGGCCGTCGCGGTGCCCAAGACTCGCGAGACCACGGCACGCCGCGGGGCCCTACCCCGAGAGACCGCACCTCCGGAGACCGCGGTGCCGCGCAAGACCGCACCTCCCGTCGAGCAGGCAGGGCTCTTCGACGACCTCTCCCCCGAATCCGCAGACGCCCAGGCCTCCCACGCTCGGCGCTCGCGGGATGCGGAGGCCGTCGTCGAGCTCGAGCAGGAGCTGCTGGACCCCCAAGTACGCAGCGACTACGGCCAGCTCGCCTACCTCCTGCACCCGGACTATCGAGAGATCGGCGCCTCGGGACGCCTCTGGGACCGAGAGGAACTCATCGAAGAGCTTGTCCAGGGCCCAGAACTGCAGGCCCGCTTCGAGCTCATCGAGGCAACGCATCTCGCCGACGACCTGCTTCAGATCCTCTACCGAACCGTCGGCTCCACCGGAGCGGCCCTGCGCTCGTCGCTGTGGCAGCGCGTGGACAGCCGCTGGCGGCTTCGCTTCCACCAAGGCACCCCCGAGGCCTGAGGACGCCCAGCGGTGAGCCCTGAACGACAGCTGACCTCATCCGTTCGGCTGCGGGTCCTCGAGGCTGGCGACGCTGCCGGGCTCGCCCGCGCCCTCGCAGAGAACGGAAGCCATCTGGCGCCGTGGGAGCCTGTTCGTCCCGAGTCCTTCTTCACCGAGGAAGGCCAGCGTCAAGCCGTCGCGCGGCTCCTCGAGGAGGAGGCCCGCGGTGCCGCGATGCCCCTCATCCTCATCGAGGACGGGCGGGCGATCGGCCGGGTGACGCTCTCGTCAATCGTCCGGGGTCCGTTCCAGAACGCGAACCTCGGATACTGGATAGCGCGGAGCCACACCGGCGCAGGCATCATGACCCGTGCAGTCGCGGCCGCCGTCGAGATCGCGAGGGGCGAGCTCGGGCTGCACCGCATCGAGGCCGGTACCCTCCTGCACAACACCGCGTCCCAGCGCGTCCTGCTGCGCAACGGGTTCGTGCCCTATGGGATCGCGCCCCAGTACCTCCGCATCGCCGGACAGTGGCAGGACCACCGGCTGTTCCAGCGGATCCTGCACGGCTGAGCCGAATCCGATTGCGTGGTCATCTCAGCACGGTGCGCACTCTGGGGATGCAGCCACCCAGGCCTCACTGGCTCTCTCAGCATCGTGCCTGAACCGGGTGCCTGAACGGCGGCGTTCGTTAACGCCGACGGCGGGGCCCCACCGAAGTGGTGACCCCGCCGTCGTGATTCCCAGATCCCTCGGCGTACCCGATATGCCGGATGCGCCGCGAGACCTGTACCCGAAACGAGTGGGTGATGGGGGTTAGAAGCCGCCCATGCCGCCCATGTCGTCGCCACCGGGCATGGCCGGGGCGGCCTTCTCCGGCTTGTCGGCAACGACGGCCTCGGTGGTGAGGAAGAGGCCGGCGATCGACGCGGCGTTCTGGAGCGCCGAGCGGGTCACCTTGACCGGATCGTTGACACCGGCCGCGAGGAGGTCCTCGTAGACGCCGGTAGCAGCGTTCAGGCCGTGGCCAGCGGGCAGGCCGCGGACCTTCTCGGCCACGACGCCCGGCTCGAGGCCAGCGTTGAAGGCGATCTGCTTGAGCGGGGCCTCGATGGCGATCTTGACGATGTTCGCGCCCGTCGCCTCGTCGCCCTCGAGGGCGAGGTTGGCGAACGCCTTGGCGCCGGCCTGGATGAGGGCCACGCCGCCACCGGCAACGATGCCCTCCTCGACGGCAGCCTTCGCGTTGCGGACGGCGTCCTCGATGCGGTGCTTGCGCTCCTTGAGCTCGACCTCGGTGGCCGCGCCCGCCTTGATGACGGCCACGCCGCCGGCGAGCTTCGCGAGGCGCTCCTGGAGCTTCTCGCGGTCGTAGTCCGAGTCCGAGTTCTCGATCTCGGCGCGGATCTGAGCCACGCGACCGGCGATCTGGTCGGCGTCGCCGGCACCCTCGACGATCGTGGTCTCGTCCTTGGTCACGACGATCTTGCGGGCCTGGCCGAGGAGCTCGAGGGTGGCGTTCTCAAGCTTGAGGCCGACCTCCTCGGCGATGACCTGGCCACCGGTGAGGATCGCGATGTCGGTGAGCATGGCCTTGCGGCGGTCGCCGAAGCCCGGGGCCTTGACGGCGACGGACTTGAAGGTGCCCTTGAGCTTGTTGACGATGAGCGTGGCCAGAGCCTCGCCCTCGACGTCCTCAGCGATGATGAGGAGCGGCTTGTTGGCCTGCATCACGCGCTCGAGAACCGCGACGAGGTCCTTCACCGAGGAGATCTTCGAGTTGACGATGAGGATGTACGGGTCCTCGAGGACCGTCTCCTGGCGCTCGGCGTCCGTGACGAAGTACGCGGAGAGGTAGCCCTTGTCGAAGCGCATGCCCTCGGTGAGCTCGAGCTCGAGGCCGAAGGTGTTGGACTCCTCGACGGTGATGACGCCTTCCTTGCCCACCTTGTCGAGGGCTTCGGAGATGAGCTCACCGATCTGGGTGTCACCGGCGGAGATCGACGCGGTCGCGGCGATCTCTTCCTTGGTCTCGATCTCCTTGGCGGAGGCGAGGAGCTCGGCGGTGACTGCCTCGACGGCCTTCTCGATGCCGCGCTTGAGCGAGAGCGGGTCGGCGCCGGCGGCGACGTTGCGGAGGCCTTCCTTCACGAGGGCCTGGGCGAGGACGGTGGCGGTCGTGGTGCCGTCGCCAGCGACGTCGTCAGTCTTCTTGGCGACCTCCTTGACGAGCTCCGCGCCGATCTTCTCGTACGGGTCGTCGAGCTCGATCTCCTTGGCGATCGAGACACCGTCGTTCGTGATCGTGGGGGCGCCCCACTTCTTCTCGAGGACGACGTTGCGGCCACGCGGGCCGAGGGTGACCTTGACGGCGTCGGCCAGCTGGTTCAGGCCGCGCTCGAGGCCGCGACGGGCCTCCTCGTCGAATGCAATGATCTTGGCCATGACGGCTTCGGTCCTTTCGGGACGTGTCTGTCGGTAGGCCACCTGCTGCAGCGCCCGCGACGGCCGGCGCCCCCATCCGTGATGTCACGGACCGCTGACGCCTCACCCCAGCGAGGTGTTCCTGTCTCCTGGCCAAACTGGTCGCAGCCTCGGCTGTTAGCAGTCTGAACGCAGGAGTGCTAACTCAATTTCTAGCACTCGCCCACCCCGAGTGCAAGCTCTCGCGGCCAGTGACTGCCGCTATCGAGCGACCGTGACCTCGCCGACGCGGTGCGGCTGGTTGTCAGCACCGAAATCGAACTCGAGGAAACGCGCTGTCGTGATGTCCCCGTGGGAATCGAACGCGATCGGGCCGGACATCCCATCGTAGTCAACGGTCGCGCCGCGGGCCTGCCGCGCTAGGCAGTCGGGAAGGCCTGTGCACTTCTCGCGGGCCTCCATCGGATTTCGCCCGGGAACGGTCCCGCCCGAAACGCCCGTGAGCTTGGCCGCGATGGAGGCACCGCCGTCGTCCTTCGCCTCGCCTGCCGCGAGGACCGCGAGGGACGCGGCGTCGTACGCCTCGGCGGCGAAGGTCAGGTCCTTGAGGCCGGGTGAATGCTCGAGGAGCGCGGACTGGAACTCGGGGGTCGGGAAGACGCCGGGCACGACCGCGCGGGTACCCTCGAGCGCCCGGTTCGCGAGGGTTGAACCGTAGTGGCCGATGAGCCCGCTTGAGAGCAGGAGCTTGCTGCCGGCGATGCCCGCGTCCGCCGCGGCTGCGAGGATCGGCTGGCCGTCGCCCTGCGCGATGACGACGACGGCGTCGGCACCCTTCGCCCCGGCGGCAGCAGAACCGATTGCGGTCCCGGTGAACTCGGCGCTTCCCGACTCCGTGAGACCCGCAGCCCGGGCGGACGCGGAGGCAGCATCCGCCTCTGCCTTGCCACCGGCCTGACGCAGGATCGCCACGCTCTTCGCACCCGAGTGCCGGGCGAGCTCGATGAGCGCCGCACCCTCCGCGCCCTCCGGGGCGGCCGTGCGGAAGTAGAACCCGCCGCTGCGGTAGGTGCTCAGCGCCGCGGAGGCGTTGGCGGGCGAGATGAGCGGGATCTTCGCCGTCGAGAGGACGTCGATGGCCTTCGGTGCACGGCTCGAGTCGGTCGTGCCGATCACGGCGTCCGCCCCGGCCTTGGCAAGGTTTCGGGCACCGGTGGCCGTGTCGGTTCCTATTTCCGCGGGCAGGAGCTCAACGGGCTTGCCCGCGAACCCACCGGCGGCGTTGGCCTGCTGGACCGCGAGGACAACGGCGGCGCGCTGGGCATCGTTGAGGTACTGCGAGTCCCCCGTCGAGTCGAGCAGCAGGCCGAGGCGCAGCACGCCGTCGCCCGACGCCGCGGGAGTGGCGCTGCGCGCGTCCGGGGTGGCCGTGCAGGAGGTCAGGGCCAACCCGGACGCAAGCACCACCGCGCCCAGCAGCCGTCGCGACCCCCGCACCTGCATCAGCCGCCGAATCCCGGCCCGACCACGACGGCGAGGGGGAGGCCGAGCGCCGGCGCCTCCTGGACGGTGGCGATGCCGAGGTCCGCCGCGAGGGCCTTCGCAGAGTCAGCCTGGGCGGCGGTCTTGTAGTACACGACCGAAGCGCTCACAGGCGCACCGCCCCAGTTGCCGACGGTCGAGACGGCCCACCCGGCCGAACGGGCCGCCGTGGCCGCACGCGTGCCGAGCCCCCCAGTCGCAGTCGCGTTGTAGACCCCGACCTCGAGGGTCTTGTCCGCCGCTGGCGGCGCAGTCGTCTTCGCGGACGGCGGCGGGGCGGCGGATGACGCCGCTTGGCTGGGGGCCGACGAGGAGGGCGCAGCGCTCGGGGCGCCGGAAGTCGGCTTCTGGGAGCTCGAGGCCGCGGCAGTCGTGCCCGAGAGGCCGAGCCGGGGCAGCACGAAGAAGGCCAGGGCGCCGATCACCAGCGCGATGAGCCCGGCGGCGAGGATCCAGCGGAGGCCGCGCCCGGACTGGCCGCCGCCCTCGACGCTCGTCTCGCCGCGCGTCCGGTGCACGCCCTGTCTGCGGGGGGATTCGGGGATTGCATCGAATTCGTCGCGGGAGTACGTGTTCATGCCTGCGTCAAGGTCCTTGTCGGTGGCCGGCTGGGGGGACGGCGCGCAGCGTCATGCGCCTCCGCCGAGTCGGCGGGCAGTGCGCGCACGCTGCCGCGACGTCCTCAGTCTACGCAACCGTTTCACGAGCATCGGATCGTGGGCCAGCGCCGCCTCGGTATCGATCAGGGCGTTGAGCAGCTGGTAGTAGTGCGTCGCGGAGAGATCGAACAGCTCGCGGATCGCCTGTTCCTTGGCCCCCGCGTACTTCCACCACCCGCGCTCGAGCGCGAGCATCTGGACTTCGCGCTCGGACAGGCCCTCGGCCTTCAGGCCCTCAGCCTTCAGGGCATCCGTGCTCAGGGCATCGCTCAGGCCGTCTGCGGAGCGCGACGTCTCCGGCGCATCGTCGAGCCGAGCGTCGTCGAGCCGAGCGTCATCGAGCCGAGCCTCATCGAGCGCGTGGGCGTGGTGTGCAGCTGCCGACATGCCCTCCAGCGTAAGCCCGAACTACAGCGATGTCATTTCTCCCGGGCATGTCCGCCGCTATCTCCCCCGTATCGGCAGGCGCTGCTTGTTCCCGCCTGAGCTTCTGGCACACTGGCTTGCGTGATGGACGCTGAACCGCTCTTCGACCTGCCGATCACCCCCGGCGGCGAGGCGGCCGCGGGCGGCGACCGCTCGGCGTCGTGCGCCGTGTCCCCCAACGACAGCGCCCGCGAGCTTGACGCCATGGCCGGCGAGCCGCTCGCCAGCCTCGTGCACCCCGAGTGGGCGCCGGCGCTCGCACCCTGCGAGTCGGCACTGCGGGCCGCGCTGCGATCGCTCGCGGCCCAGGCGCACGACGGCGTCGCAATCCTTCCCGCTCCATCCCGCCTTCTGCGGGCGTTCAGTCGCCCGCTGAGCGGGGTCAAGGTCCTCCTGCTCGGCCAGGACCCCTACCCGACGCCCGGGCACGCGATCGGGCTCTCGTTCGCGTGCGACGCCTCGGTGCGGCCCCTGCCCCGCAGCCTCGCGAACATCTACCGCGAGCTCGTCTCTGACCTCGGCGCCCCGGCCCCCGCCAACGGCGACCTCTCTCCGTGGGCGGACGAGGGAGTGCTGCTCCTGAACAGAGTCCTGTCTGTGCGGGCCGGGTCTGCAGGGTCGCATCGCCGGCTCGGCTGGGAGGAGGTCACCGACGCGGCCGTGCGGGCCGTCGTGGGCCGCGGCGCGCCGCTCGTGGCGATCCTCTGGGGCAAGGACGCCCAGTCGGTCGCGCCGCTCCTGGGCACGACGCCAGTCATCGCCTCCGCCCATCCGTCTCCCCTGAGCGCTTCCCGGGGCTTCTTCGGATCGCGGCCCTTCAGCCGGGCCAACGCGCTGCTCGCCGCCCAGGGCGCGGACCCGGTCCGCTGGGTCTGACCCAGTGGGTGAGCGAAGCCGAAACCGCGCCCCGACCCGATAGTCTGGGGCGCATGACGTCGCCCGCCGGGAGCGCCCCGGATGCTCCCACCCCGTCCCCGCGACCGGCCAAGAAGCCCCGCCCGACGCTCGATCTAGTGGTGGTCCGCACCGAACAGCTCGGAGCGCACATGGTGCGGGTGGTCGTGGGGGGCGCCGGATTCGACGCGTTCGAGGACAACGGATTCACCGACAAGTACGTCAAGATCTCCTTCCCCACCGAGCTTCCCGGCGGAGCTTGGCCCGACGGGCCCGTCGACCTCGTGGCCCTCAAGGAGCAGCTGCCGCGCGAGCAGTGGCCCGTGACCCGCACCTACACCGTCCGCTCGTTCGACGCCGAGGCCCGGGAGCTCACCCTCGACTTCGTGGTGCACGGCGACGAGGGGCTCGCCGGGCCCTGGGCTGCCGCGGCGAAGCCGGGCGACAGGCTCGTGTGCAGCGGGCCGGGTGGCGCCTACTCCCCCGCCTCCGACGCCGAGTGGTACCTGTTCGCGGGCGACGAGTCCGCGCTCCCCGCCATCGCTGCGGCGATCGATGCCCTCCCGGCGCAAGCCCGCGGCATCGCGTTCCTTGAGGTCGGCTCGGGCACCGATGTCCTCGACCTCACCGTGCCGGTCGGCATCGACGTGCAGTGGCTGTCCCGCGACGGCGACCCTGCTGGCGAGACGGTCATCCTTGCCGAGGCCGTGTCCGAGGCGGAGTGGCTCCCGGGAACGCCCAACGTCTTCGCCCACGGCGAGCGCGGCGCGATGAAGGAGCTCAGGGCCGTGTTCAAGGCCCGCGGCGTGCCCCGCGAGAAGCTCTCACTTTCCGGCTACTGGGCGCACGGCCGCGCCGAGGACCAGTTCCAGGCCGAGAAGAAGCTCCCGGTCGGCCAGATCTAGCCCCTTCCCGGGGCGAGCGGTCAGCGCCGCCGGGCCCGGCGGCGTCGTTCGAGGAACGTCGCGCTGCGCGTGAACGGGCGCGCGAGGTTGTCGCCGAGAACGATCCCGGCCGCGGCGCCGAGGATCGTGGCCATCGCCGTGAGCATGCCCCCGGCGCCCCCGGCAATCTGCGCGGCGTCGACCGTCACGATGTACATGGACCGGAAGATCGTCAGACCGGGCAGCAGGATGAGCGCCGCAGGCACCGCGACGACGAGCTGCGGCGCGCCCATCCGCAGCGCGACAATCCGGGCGAGGAACCCCATGACCACCGCGCTCACCGCCGGTGCGAGCCGGTCGCCCACACCGATGAGCCCTGCCCCGGTCAGTGCCAGATACCCCGCCACGCCGACCGCCGCCGTCGGGAGGACGAGCCGCCGCGACGTCTGCTCGGTGACGGCGATCGCGGCCACCGCCGCGCCGATGAGGAGCACCTCGACCACATAGGGGTAGGCGGGCGGGAAGGTCTCGGTCACGTCGATGCGCTCGATCCCGAGCATCTCGCCCGCCGCGGTGGCGACGGAGATGCCGGCCACGAGTGCCGCGAACGTCAGGAACGCCGAGAGGTATCGGCCTGCGGCCGTGACCGGGAAGCCGTTGATCGCATCCTGGGTGGCGGAGACGAGCCTTGCGGTCGGCAGGAGCAGGAGGATCCCGCCCACCACGACGATCGCGGGCGCGATGGTGAGCTGCGCGGCGAACAGGAGCAGCGCGATCATCGTCACGAGGAACGAGCTGGCCAGCGTGGTGAAGAAGTCCGGGACACGCCACGTGCCGAACACGCGCGCCACGAGGGAAACGAGCAGGTTCGAGCCGAAGGCGATGAGGGAGGCCAGCTGCCCTCCCCCGAGCACGCCCACGAAGACGGCTGCGAACACGCCGAACGCGGCCGTCACGGCCCATTTGGGGAACGGCTTGGCCCGCCGCGAGATGCCCTGGAGCCGCCGGGACGCCTCGTTGAGGCCGACGCCGCCCGCGGCGATCTCGGTGACCAGCTGGTGCACGAGCACGAGGCCGGCGTAGTTCGACGTCCACGACCGCACGACGCGCAGGAGCGAGCTCGGCGTGCCCTCCTTGGGTGCGTAGTTGATCGTGACCGACTGGTTGGTGATGTCCACATCGACGTGGCGCAGCCCGAGGGCCGTGGTCACCGCGATCATCGACGTCTCGACCTCGAGCGCGCCAGCACCATAGCGGAACATCGTCTCCGCGAGCTCGAGCGCGAAGTCGAGTGTGCGCCGCACCGACTCGTCCGGCGCGGCAGGGATGGTGGGATTCGCGTACGGGCTTCCGGCGAGCCGGTCCACGATGCTCATGGGTGCCGTGGGTGGGTTTTCGCCGCGGATGAGCCTTGCCAGGACGCGCTTGGCGGCCGCGTTGGCGCGGATCTGGGACGCTGTGATGGGTTGGGTCGTCGGCACCGCGGAGCCGCGGGCGGGCTCGGGTGCCGCGGTCTGGGCTGCGGGCGTGGCCGTGGGTGTCGTGGGCGGGGCCGTACGCGCCGCGCGCGCCGTGCCGGAGTCTGCCGACGGCACCCCGACGGAAGGCGAGGCGGACGACGGCGCCGGGCCGCCCGCCGTCGTGCGCGTGCCTGCACCGGGGGTGCCCCCGGCCGCCCTGCCCGGTGCCGGGCCAGGGGGAACCGCTGGCGCGTCCGTGAAGGCGACGGGGGTGATCTGCGGGATCGCGCCGGCGGGGATGTCCCCGTGCGGGTCGGACCCGTCCGCGTCCGGCACGCCTCCTGGCGCCGGTTCCGATGTGTGCTCCGACTCGGCCATCGCCGGGCTCTGGATCAGTAGAACTGCTGGCCGGTGCGGCGGGTGTAGAGCTGGCGGGCAACGCGCTCGCCAGCCGTGGTCCACGCCCTGTAGCGCAGCGGGTCGATCACGTAGTCCCAGCAGCCCACGAAGTCCGTGACCGTCTTGGTGAACGAGGTCTTGAACAGGCCCAGTCCATGGAACGGGTGCGAGGTGTCTTTCAGCCGGTCCGCCGGCGGGGTGCCGCAGAAGTCGTACTCGGTGCAGCCGAGATCCTTCATGTGGTTGATCGCGGTCCACTGGATGAGGTGCGAGTCGCCGTACTGGGCGCGCTTCTGGAGCGAACCCCCGTCCTTGTACGTGCCCTTGCGCCCGTAGTTGATCACGAACGCGCCCACGGACGGCCGGCCGTTCTCGTAGACGAAGTAGAGCCGGCCCTGCCCGCGGGACGTGAACTCGGTCCAGAACTGCCGGTAGTACTCGAATCCGCGCACCTGGGCGCCCGTGTTGGACTTGGCGTTGAGCGTGCCCGTCATGAGGGCGTGCATCGTGCGGTAGTTGGCGAGCGTCGGCTCCGCCTCGACCACCTCCACGCCCTCGCGCTCGGCGCGGCGCACGGCATTGCGGCCGCGGGAGTGGAGGCTCTTGAGCACGAGCCTGGGCTCGGGCGCGATGTCCAGGATTGCGGTCGAATCGTTGGGCTGGAGGTTCGGAACCTTCACGAGGCCGGCAGCGCCGAGGACGCCGCGGGCCTCCTCGGAATCGATGATGTCCGGCTCCACCTTGACGGCGAACACGCCCAGCCGCTCCCGAACCACGAGGCCCTTGATCGCCTCGAGGGCCGCGGGCACCTCGGTGACGTCGGCGACGTCCGGGCCCTTGATGAGGTACCAGAAGCGGCCCAGGAACGGGAAGGACTTCTCGAGGACCAGGTTGTAGCTCGCCTGTGCGGTTTCCCCTGATGCGGCCCCGCTTGGCTCAAGGACGAGGTACCGGACCTCCCAGCCGAAGTTCCGCTTGACCGCCGCGAAGGCCTCCGACTGCAGCAGGTTGCCGCCGTTTGGGTTCGCGGTGACGTGCTTGTCCCAGTGCCCGATCTCGTCTGTGGTGGCGAAACGCGCTTGGAAGCGGGTCACGGTCTGGACGCTGGAACTGGTCACGAAGGCTGGTTTCCTTCCCTGGAGGTGCTGCCGGCATGGCAACGTTGGCCGTCGCCCAGTCTAGTCAGTGGACCTGACGGCGCGGCGCCGCCGTGACGCCGCGACCGCCGCTCTCAGCACTCCACGACGTTGACGGCGAGGCCCCCCATCGCGGTCTCCTTGTACTTGTGGCTCATGTCTCTGCCGGTCTCTCGCATGGTTACGATCACCTCGTCAAGCGAGACGCGGTGTGTGCCGTCGCCCCACAGGGCCATCTTCGCGGCGTTGATCGCCTTCGCGGCGGCGATCGCGTTGCGCTCGATGCACGGGACCTGCACGAGCCCGCCGATGGGATCGCACGTGAGGCCGAGGTTGTGCTCCATCGCGATCTCGGCGGCGTTCTCGACCTGGGCGGGCGAGCCGCCCATGACCTCTGCGAGGCCCGCCGCAGCCATGGACGACGCCGACCCGACCTCCCCCTGGCAGCCCACCTCGGCACCGGAAATGGAGGCCTGCTCCTTGTACAGCACGCCGACGGCACCGGCGGCGAGGAGGAATTTCACGACGACGTCGTCCTTGTCCTCCTGGGTCGCGTTCTCCATCCCGGGGGCGTAGTTGAGCGCGTAGTACAAAACTGCCGGGATGATGCCCGCAGCGCCGTTGGTCGGGGCGGTCACGACACGCCCTCCGGACGCGTTCTCCTCGTTCACGGCGAGCGCGATGAGGTTGACCCACTCCTGCCAGTACATTGGGTCGCGGTCCTTGTCCTCCTTGAGGAGCCGCTCGTGCCAGTCGGGCGCACGACGGCGCACCTTGAGTCCGCCGGGCAGGATTCCCTCGCGCTTGAGGCTGGACTCGACGCAGTCCTCCATGACGGACCAGATGTGCAGCAGCCCCTCGCGGATCTCGGCCTCGGGGCGCGAGGCCTTCTCATTGACGAGCATGATGTCGCTGATGGACAGGCCCTTGGAGGAGCAGCGGCCGAGGAGCTCTGCCGCCGTGCGGAACGGGAAAGGGAGCTCCTTCTTGGACTCCTCGAGCTCCTTGCGGGCCGAATCCTCCTCGCCGTCGCGGACGATGAAGCCGCCGCCCACGGAGTAGAAGGTGGCCTCGCGCAGAACGGTCACGCCGTCAGGATCCAGGGACCCGTCGGCGCCCGCATCACCGAACACTTGGAACTTCATGCCGTTCGTGTGCCTTGGCAGCACAGTGAGCGGGTGGAGCACCATCTCCTCGACCGAGTAGGGAAGCTCGACCGACCCGGCGAGGGTCAGCGTGCCGGTCTCGGCGATCGTGGCCAGGCGTTCCTCGACCTGCTCGGGGAGGATCGCCTCGGGCTCGAAGCCCTCGAGGCCCAGGAGCACGGCCGTGAAGGTGCCGTGGCCGTGGCCGGTTGCCGCGAGGGACCCGTACAGGTCGACGCGCAACGACGTGACGCTTTCGAGGAGACCCTGATCGCGCAGTTCGCGGGCGAACACCGCGCCCGCGCGCATGGGCCCCACCGTGTGGGAGCTGGAAGGGCCGATGCCCACGGAAAACAGTTCAAAGACGCCGACGGCCATGGCCTTGGTTCCTTTCCTGAAGCTGTACTGACCCGCCGTTGCGGGGTCTCTGGCGGGACCTTGCGGGGTCTCTGGCGGGACCTTGCGGGTCTCTGGCGTGCCAGAGACCCCGCAACCGGGCGCCAGAGACCCCACAACGAGATCAGCTGAGGTCAGCCACTCCCGGGTAGAGCGGGTGGGCCGCCGCGAGTGCGTCGACCCTTGCCTTGAGGGGAGCGAGGTCCTCGTCGGGCCCGGCGATGAGCGCCTCGGCGATGATGTCCGCCACCTCGCGGAAGGCGGCCTCGCCGAAGCCGCGCGTCGCGAGCGCCGGGGTGCCGATGCGCAGGCCGGACGTGACCATCGGCGGACGCGGGTCGAACGGAACTGCGTTGCGGTTCACGGTGATGTCGATCGCCGCGAGACGGTCCTCGGCCTGCTGGCCGTCGAGCGCCGCGTCGCGCAGGTCCACGAGGACCAGGTGCACGTCGGTCCCCCCGGAGACGACGCCGATGCCGGCGGCCTTGACGTCCTCGGCCGTGAGTCGCTCGGCGAGGATCTTCGCGCCCGCGAGCACGCGCTCCATGCGCTCCTTGAACTCCGGCGAGCCGGCGATCTTGAACGCGACGGCCTTGCCCGCGATGACGTGCTCGAGCGGGCCGCCCTGCTGGCCCGGGAACACGGCCGAGTTGATCTTCTTCGCGATGGCCGCGTCGTTGGTCAGGATGATGCCGCCGCGCGGGCCCGCCAGTGTCTTGTGCGTGGTAGACGTCGTGACGTGGGCGTGGGGCACGGGCGAGGGGTGCAGGCCCGCGGCCACGAGGCCGGCGAAGTGGGCCATGTCCACCATGAGGTACGCGCCCACGGCGTCGGCGATGCGGCGGAACTCGGCGAAGTCGAGCTGGCGCGCGTACGCAGACCAGCCGGCCACGATGAGCTGCGGCCTGTGCTCCTGGGCGAGGCGCTCGACCTCGGCCATGTCGATCCGGTGGTCATCCTCGCGGACTTGATAGGGAACGATGTTGTAGAGCTTGCCGGAGAAGTTGATCTTCATGCCGTGCGTGAGGTGGCCGCCGTGGGCGAGGTTGAGGCCCATGACCGTGTCACCCGGCTTGATCAGCGCGTGCATGACGGAAGCATTGGCCTGCGCACCGGAGTGCGGCTGGACGTTCGCGAACTCGGCACCGAAGAGCGCCTTGACGCGGTCAATCGCGAGCTGTTCGACGACGTCCACATGCTCGCAGCCGCCGTAGTAGCGCTTGCCCGGGTAGCCCTCCGCGTACTTGTTCGTCAGGACCGAGCCCTGCGCCTGCATGACGGCGACGGCCGTGTGGTTCTCCGACGCGATCATCTCGAGGCCACCGCGCTGGCGGGCGGCCTCGGCGTCGATCGATGCAGCGATCTCGGGGTCGAGATCGGCCAGGTTGGCGTCGAGCGAAGCCGAGTGGACCTGCTGGAACTGGGCGGTCGCGGCGCTCACAGCTCGCCACCGTTCTTGGAGGCGTACTCCTCGGCGGTCATGAGCGGGCCTTCCTCGGAGACCTCGACCGTGAAGAGCCAGCCGGCGCCGTAGGGGTCCTCGTTGACGAGGGCCGGGTTGTCGATAGCGTCCTGGTTGACCTCGGCCACCGTGCCGGAGACGGGCGAGTAGAGGTCGGAGACGCTCTTGGTCGACTCGATCTCGCCGCAGGTCTCGCCGGCGGTGACGGTGCTGCCGGCCTCGGGCAGGTCGAGGTAGACGACGTCGCCGAGCGCGTCGGCGGCGACCTGGGAGACGCCGATCTTGGCGGGCGCAGCGGTGGTGTCGAGCCACTCGTGCTCTTCGGAGTACCGGAGACCGGTCTGGACCTTGCTCATGGAATGTGGATCCTCTTCTTCGTCGAACGGGGAGAACAGCACAATGGCTGGGAAATCAGTGAGAAAGCTACTTCTGGCGCTTGTAGAACGGCAGCTCGATGACCTCGAACGGCTCGGCCTTGCCGCGCAGATCGGCGTCGAGCTTCGTGCCCACGGCAGAGTGTGCGATGTCGACGTACGCGAGCGCCACCGGGTAGCCGAGGGTCGGGCTCGGCTGGCCGGAGGTGATCTCGCCGACCTGCTTGCCGTCCTTCATGACCGCGTAGTGCGAGCGCGCGGCGCGTCGCCCGAGGCCGCGAAGGCCCACGAGACGCTGCCCGCTCGTGGTGCCCTCGCCGTCGTCCTTCTTCGCCGCCAGCGCGGCGCGGCCCACGAAGTCGCCCTCCTTGCTCTTGAGCGCGACGACGCCCCCGAGGCCCGCCGCGAACGGCGAGCGCTCGCGCGAGAGCTCGTTGCCGTAGAGCGGCATGCCCGCCTCGAGGCGCAGCGAGTCGCGAGAGGCGAGGCCGCACGGAACCAGGCCGTGGCCCTCGCCAGCGGTCTCGAGCGCCTTCCAGAGCTGGGCAGCGAGCTCGTTGCCGACGAACAGCTCGAAGCCGTCCTCGCCGGTGTAGCCCGTGCGGGCCAGCAGGACCGGCACGCCCGCGATATCCGCCTCGATGGCCGCGTAGTACTTGAGCGTGCGGATGTCCTCGTGGTCCTCCGAGCCGGCCACGGAGAGGAGGATCGCCTCGGCGTTGGGGCCTTGGACCGCGATGAGCGACGTCTCGGCGGAGGCATCGCGCAGCGCAATGCCCTCGGGTTCGGCGCCAGCACCGAAGGCACGACGGCGCGCCTCGAGTTCCGCCGCGACGGTCGCCGCGTTGCCCGCGTTCGGCACGACGAGGAAGTCCTGCTCGGCGACGCGGTAGACGATGAGGTCGTCGATGATCCCTCCGTCCTCGGCGCAGATGAGCGAGTACTTGGCCTTGCCGACGGCGATCGCGGACAGCTTGCCCACGAGCGCGTAGTCGAGGAAGGCGGCCGCGTTCGGGCCGGTGGCCCAGACCTCGCCCATGTGAGAGAGGTCGAAGAGGCCGGCCGACTCGCGGACGGCGCGGTGCTCTGCGAGCTCCGAGCCGTACTTGAGCGGCATCTGCCACCCACCGAAGTCGGTGAAGGAAGCGCCGAGGGCCGCGTGCTCGTCGTAGAGTGCGGTGCGCTTCTCGTCGGTGTTCTGACCTGTGGTCGTTTCAGTCATGGGACGTCTCCTAAGGGGTCCAGCGATGGTCGTCGAGCGAGGTCGAGGCGGAGAGGCGGAGTCGAAACCCCCGTCGAAGTCGGGGGTTTCGACTCCGCTCAACCAGCGCGGGCGGTCAGTCTTGGAACGCTGCCGTGCTCTCCTCGAATGCCTCGAGCGGAGGACACGCGCAGATCAGGTTCCTGTCGCCGCCGGCGCCGTCAATGCGGCCGACCGGGGCGAAGTACTTGTCCTGTGTCTTGGTCGCATGCGCGGCCTTGCCCGGGAACGCGGCCACCTCACGGGTGTACGCGCGGTCCCACTCGCTCGAGACGACCGCGGCGGCCGTGTGCGGGGCGAGGCGCAGCGGCGAGTCCTTGACGTCGAAGTCGCCGTGGGCCACCTGGTCGATCTCCGCGCGGATCGAGATCATCGCGTCGATGAAACGGTCGATCTCGACGAGGTCCTCGGACTCGGTGGGCTCGACCATGAGGGTGCCGGGCACCGGGAAGGCGAGCGTCGGGGCGTGGAAGCCGTAGTCGATGAGGCGCTTCGCGACGTCCTCCGCGGTCACGCCCGTCTTGGCAGTGAGCTCACGCAGGTCGAGGATGCACTCGTGGGCCACGAGACCGCCCTCGCCCGTGTAGAGGACCGGGAAGGAGGAATCGAGGCGCTTGGCGATGTAGTTCGCCGCAAGGAGTGCGGACTTCGTCGCCTCGGTCAGGCCGTCGCCGCCCATGAGCTTGACGTACGCCCACGAGATCGGCAGGACGCCGGCGGAGCCGAAGCGCGATGCCGAGACAGGCACGTCGTGCTCATCTGCGGCGCCCTGCCAGACCGCGGCATCGCCCGGCATGAACGGTGCGAGGTGCGCGCGGGCCGCGACCGGGCCGACGCCGGGGCCGCCGCCGCCGTGCGGGATGCAGAACGTCTTGTGCAGGTTCAGGTGGGAGACGTCGCCGCCGAACTTGCCCGGCTGGGCGAGGCCAACGAGGGCGTTCATGTTCGCGCCGTCGATGTAGACCTGGCCGCCGGCCGCGTGGACGGCGTCGCAGACCTCGCGCACGTCGGCGTCGTAGACGCCGTGCGTGGACGGGTAGGTGATCATGATCGCGGCGAGGTCCTCGCGGTTCGCCTCGATCTTGGCCTCGAGGTCGCCGTGGTCGATCGTGCCATCGGCCGCGGTGGCGACGACGACCACCTTCATGCCGGCGAGCACGGCCGACGCCGCGTTGGTGCCGTGGGCAGAGGCGGGGATCAGGCACACGGTGCGCTGGCCCTCCCCACGGGACTGGTGGTAGCCGCGGATTGCGAGGAGGCCCGCGAGCTCGCCCTGGGAGCCTGCGTTCGGCTGGAGCGAGACCTGGTCATAGCCCGTGATCGCGGCGAGGTCAGCCTCGAGGCCCGCGATGAGCTCACGCCAGCCCTCGGTCTGGGTGTCCGGCGCGAACGGGTGGATGCCTGCGAACTCGGGCCAGGTCATGGCCTCCATCTCGACCGTCGCGTTGAGCTTCATGGTGCACGAGCCGAGCGGGATCATCGTCCGGTCGAGGGCGAGGTCGCGGTCCGAGAGCTTGCGGAGGTAGCGCAGCATCTGGGTCTCGGAGCGGTACGTGTGGAAGACGGGGTGGGTCAGGTACGTGCTCGTGCGCACCGCCGCGGCCTCGATCGCAAAGCCGGTGGCGGCATCCGTGCCGTCGGTGCCGTCACCCGCAGCGCCAGCGCCGAAGACGCCGGCAACCGTGGCGACGTGGTCCGCCGTCGTGGTCTCGTCGCACGAGATGCCGACGGTGTCGGCGTCGACGAGGCGCAGGTTGATGCCCTGCTTCTCGGCCTTCCCGACGAGCGCCGCGGCGCGCCCGGGGACGCGAGCCGTGACGGTGTCGAAGAAGCTCGTGTGGGCGATCTCGACCCCTGCGCCCGAGAGGGCCGCTGCGAGCGAGCGCGCGCGGGCATGCGCGCCCTGGGCGATCGCCTTGAGCCCCTCGGGGCCGTGGTACACGGCGTACATCGAGGCGACGATCGCGAGGAGGGCCTGCGCGGTGCAGATGTTGGACGTGGCCTTCTCGCGGCGGATGTGCTGCTCGCGGGTCTGGAGGGCCAGGCGGTAGGCCGGGAGGCCGGCGTCGTCCTTCGAAACGCCCACGAGGCGGCCCGGGAGCTGGCGCTCGAGGCCCTTGTGGACGGACATGAAGGCCGCGTGGGGGCCGCCGTAGAAGAGCGGGACGCCGAAGCGCTGGGCCGATCCGACGGCGATGTCCGCGCCCTGCTCGCCCGGGGACTTGATGAGGGTGAGCGCGAGGAGGTCGGCCGCGATCGTGACCATCGCGCCGCGCTGCTTGGCCTCCGCGATGAGCGCCGTCGCGTCGGCGACGAGGCCCGAGGCGCCGGGCTGCTGGATCACGACGCCGTTGATCGGCCCCTCGGGCAGGCCCTGGCTCAGGTCTGCGATCTCGACCTCGAAGCCGAGCGCCGCCGCGCGGCCCTTGACGACAGCGATCGACTGCGGGAAGAGGTCCGCGTCGAGCACGGTCTTGCCGCCGCCCGGTGCCTTGGTGACGGCCTTGTCCTTGTTCGCCCGGCGCATGAGCAGCACGGCCTCCACGACCGCGGTGGCCTCGTCCAGCAGGGACGCGTTGGCGATCGCGAGGCCCGTGAGGTCCTCGACCGCCGTCTGGAAGTTCAGGAGGGCCTCGAGGCGGCCCTGGGAGATCTCGGGCTGGTACGGGGTGTACGCCGTGTACCAGGCGGGATCCTCGACGACGTTCCTGCGGATCACCGGCGGCGTGACGGTGTCGTAGTAGCCCTGGCCGATCATCTGCACGCGGGGCTTGTTCTTCGTCGCGAGGGCACGCAGGGCCGCAAGTGCCTCAGGCTCGCTGAGTGCCTTGCCGAGCTCGAGCGGTGCGTCCTGCTTGATGTCGTCGGGCACCGCCGTCGCCGCGAGGGCGTCCACGCTGTCGAAGCCGACGGCGTTGAGCATGTGCTTGATGTCAGCATCGCGCCGAGCACCGATGTGCCGGTCGACGAACGCTGCGGGGGAAAGGTCCATCACGGGGAACTCCATCAATCAGGCCAGCCACGGAGGGCCGGCTTTTGACTCCAGTTCCTCCCCGCTCTGTATCGGACCTGAGAGATTCCGCCGGACGAATCCGGCTTGCACCGTCGGTGAACGTCCATGGGGGACGTCGCTTTCCAGAGTTGCCTTTCCGCGGCGGTACAGGTGCCTGAGAGATTCCTGGGGAGGTGTTGCTCCTACGGCGCCCGCTTGCTCATGCTCGCAGGACTCTCCCGCCGCAGATCAAAGGCTGTATTCAGTTGTCTTGTGTCCGCCCGCCAGTGCGAAGGGTGCGAGCACCGGCTTCACGGGCAGAACGGGACGTTCCTATTGTGCCGTGCGCGACGTCACAGAGCAAACAGCCCGTCTCGCCGTCCATTACGCAACGTTCTTGCGTCCTAATTGTGGTTAGCTTAGGCTCACCTTGCTTCGCCTTCAGCCTGGCTGCCCGACCCACTTCCGAGGACCATGATGCCCGCACCCGCCGCGCCCGAGACGATGGCGGACGCCGTTGCCGCCTACCACAGCTACGCCGCCGACCGCCTCTCAGAGTTGCGCGATCATGCCACCTCAATGCGTGCCGCGATCGGCAACGGGGCGGCCGACACGGCGCGCACGGAGTGGCTCGCCGCCCAGCAAGCGTGGCAGCGCGTCGGCGCCGCCTACGGCAGCTTCGGTGAGCTCGGTGGGGCGATCGCGCCGGGATCGCGGGGACTCCAGCAGGGTGCCGCGGATCCTGGCTTCAAAGGCCTGCGTCGGATCGAATACGGCCTGTGGCACGGCCAGGGCGCAGCCGAGCTCGTGCCCGTGGTCGACGAGCTTCTCTCTGACCTCGCCGCCCTCGAGGCCAAGCTGCCCGAGACCGCCGTCGATCCAGCGGACATGCCCCTGCGCGCCCACGAAATCCTCGAGGACGCCCAGCGTGACCACCTTTCGGGCCGCGGCGACCAGGGCTCGGGCCTCGCCCTCGCCCTGACGCGCGCCGACGTCGACGCCACCAAGGAGGTACTCGACCTGATCCGAGGACTCCTCGAGAACCTCAAGCGGGGCTTCCCCGCAAAGCTTGACGGCGAACTCGCCGCCCTCTCGTCCGCCATCGACGCGACCCGTGCCGATGGCGTGTGGACCCCCTTTCCCAGCGTTCCCCTTCCCCAGAGGCAGCAAGTCAACGCCGCGATGGGCAGGGCCCTCGAGTCGCTCGCCCTCGTTCCGGCGCTCTTCTCCACCGACTGACGGCAGACCCGAAGCCCCCGGCCTTCCCGACGCAGCCCCCTCTTCCGAACCCGCGGCTCCGAGCCGCCGATCCGAAAGCCTCATCCCCATGCAGATCGAGCGACGCACCTTCCTCATCGGCGCCTCAGGCGTGGCCGCCGGCGGCCTTATCGGAGCCGCCGCCAACGCGGCCGCCGGACAGGTCCCTGCGGCCCCCGCGGAGGGCACCGACGTCGTCGAATTCCTCGGCACGAACCAGGCTGGCGTCTACCGTCCCGCGCCACAGCAACAGGCCGCGTGCTTTGCCGCCTTCAGGGTCCTGTGCCGGGACGCAGCCGAGCTCGAGGCGCTACTGAAGAGGCTGACCGTCAAGGGGACCGTCCTCGGAGCCGGCCACAAGTCTTCGGCGGCGCTTCCTGCGGTGGAGCAGAGCGGCGTCGACGGCGCTCCGCCCGTGAACTCCGGGGTCATGGGCGAGGACGTGCCCGCCGCCGGCTTCACCATGACGCTCGGCCTCGCAAGCAGCCTCTTCGACAATCCTGCATACGGTCTCGCCGCGAAGAAGCCGAACGGCCTCACCGACATGAAGGTCTTCCCGAAAGACCAGATCGAGGCCGAGTGGACCGGCGGCGACCTCATCCTCCAGCTGTGCGCCGAGTCGTCTGACATGGTCCATTACGCGCTGCGCGACATCATGAAGGCCACTCGGGGACAGCTCCAGCTTCAGTGGAAGATCAACGGTTTCCACAACCGGCCCCGGCCCGACGGCGCGCCCAGAAACCTGTTCGGGTACAAGGACGGGATCGTCAACCCCGCCGAAAGCGAAGAGCTCGTGTGGCTCGGCAGTGGCCCGGGCCAGCCGGCGTGGGCCGAGGGCGGCACGTTCATGGTCGTGAGGATGATCCGCATGCTCGTCGAGTTCTGGGACCGGGTGGGCCTCGGCGAGCAGGACGGCATGATCGGGCGCCACCGCGGGAACGGCGCACCCCTTGGCCAGTCGGCCGAGACGGACACGCCCGACTACGCCTCTGACCCGGACGGCAAGACCATCCCCCTTGACGCCCACATCCGCCTCGCGAACCCGCGGACCAAGGAGACCGCGGGTTCGCGCATGCTCCGCCGGGGCTACAACTACGACCTGGGCGTGGATATGAATGGCAACCTGCAGGCCGGGCTCATCTTCACGTGCTTCCAACAGAACATCCAGGAGCAGTTCGAGGCGACCCAGACCCGACTCGCCGACGAGCCGATGACCGACTACATCGAGCCATTCGGCGGCGGGTACTTCTTCGTGGTGCCGGGGGTGCCAAAGCAGGACGGCTTCCTCGGTGAAGGCCTCTTCGCTTGACGGACGCCGCCGGGGCAAACCGAACGTTCGGCAACCGGGCGGCGTCCGTGTGTCAGGCGCGGACGCGGTCGAGGTAGGCCGCGAGCTGATCGACGAGGCCCCGCGTGCCCTCCTCGCGCAGGGTCGGGTCCTCGTGGCCGTCGAGGTAGACGCCGTGCTCAGTGAGCGTCAGCAGCGTGCCGTCGCCCGCGGGGGCGAGCTCGATGGTCGCGAGCGAGACGGAGAGCTTCGCGCCCGCGAAGGACATCTCGTAGGTGTAGACAATCCGCTCGTTCTCGACGATGTCGTAGTAGTGGCAGTGGAACTCGCTCAGGTGCTCTTCGTCGGGCCCTCCGATGTTGACCTCGGACCCACCAGGGCGGAAGTCCATGGATGGGTCCTTCTGGATCCAGTCGGACGGGCCGACGAACCACTGCATCTTCTCCTCCAGATCGGAGAAGGCTGCGAAGACGCGCTCAGGCGGTGCTGCGAGCGTGCGCGTGACGGTGAAGGTGGACTGGAGCTGCTGGCTCATGATGACTCCTTCGGGTGGGAGGTCGCCTCGAGGAAGGCCTCGAGGCGGTCGACGGCGCGCTCCTGCCGCAGGCGCCGCGCGTGCAGCCAGGACTCGGCCGCACGGAGGGCGTCCGGCGCGAGGGTGCACGTGCGCACCCGGCCGGACTTCGCCGTCGTGATGAGGCCAGCTCCCTCGAGGACGGCGAGATGCTGGACGACGGCGGGGAGGCTCACCCCGAGCGGGGCGGCGAGGGCACTCACGGAGGCGGGCCCTTCGCAGAGGCGGGTCACGATCGCCCTGCGGCGCGGATCGGACAGCGCATGGAACGCGGCGTCGAGCCCGTCCACCTCACCGTCCGAATACTTAATCACATGCTTAAGTATCTGTATCTGGATGATCCTGTCAACTCCCAGCTGACTCCAAGCATCTGTGCACCTGATCGTCACCTGAAGATGGCTCTCGGTTAACAGGCTCCGGAGTACCCTCACGCCCATGACGAGACCCTCAAAGACCACGCGAAGAACCATCGTCGCCACCACCGCCCTCGCTCTTGCCGGCGGGGGCATTGCTGTAGCTGTAGGCCCGCTCGTCGCGGGCCCCTCGACAGACGGCACCGCCATCACTCCGACTGGACAGCGCGTGACCCCGTGGGGCACCCAGACCGTGCTCGGGGACCTCCCCCTCAACTCGGCACTCTCCCCCGACGGCAAGCACCTCCTCGTGACGAACAACGGCCAGGGGACGCAGTCGATCCAACTCGTGGACGTCGGCGATCATGAGGTTGAGCAGACGCTTCCGTACAAGTCCCCCGAATCGGTCTACGTGGGCCTCGCCTGGAGCCCGGATGGCACGAAGGCGTACGCGAGCGCCGCGGCGAACTCCAAGATCCGCACCTACACGTATGCGGGCGGAAAGCTGACCGAGGGCGCGGCCCTCGCCCTCCCGACCACAACGCCCGACGGCAAACCACTCACCCTCTACCCTGCCGGGCTTGCAGTAACCCCAGACGGGAAGCGGATCGTGGTGGCAGACCAGCTCGGCAACGCGGTCTCTGTTGTCGACATGTCGAGCGGCGCGGTCCACACGGCTGCGGCCGGGAACCGGCCGGTCGGCGTCGTGCTGTCCTCGGACGGGAAGACCGCCTACGTGACCAATCAGGGCGAGTCGAGCGTCAGCGTGGTGGACGTCTCCGGCGCTCAGCCCGCCGTCGTGCGCACGCTCGCTGCGGGCCTGCACCCGAACAAGGCTGCGCTCACCGCGGACGGCGCGACCCTCTTCGTCGCGAACGCCGACGACGACACCGTGAGCGCGATCGACACAGCGAGCGGGACGGCGAGGAGCATCAGCCTCGCACCGTCCAACGACGCTCCGGTCGGCACGAACCCCACTGGCCTTGCCCTCGATGAGAAGGACGGTCGCCTGTTCGTGGCGAACTCGGGCAATAACGACGTCGCGGTGGTCAGCCTCGGCGACCACCGCGTCACGGGCGTGATCCCGAGCGCGTGGTACCCATCCTCGCTCGCGTTTCGCGATGGCACGCTCCTCGTGACCAACGCGAAGGGCCTTGGGGCCGGTCCCAACGACGGCCCGGGCCACCCGGATCCCACCGTCCCGGGCTTCCCCGCCGAGAACCAGTACTCGGGATCGATGATCAAGGGCACGCTCTCGAGCTATGAGGTCCCCGACGGCGGCCAGCTTCAGAAGGCCACCGAGCAGGTCAAGAACAACAACCGGCCCTCCAAGGCCGGCGTCGGCGCCGTGGTGCCCGCCCAGCCCGGCGGTGAGACCCCGATCAAGCACGTGATCTACGTAGTCAAGGAGAACCGCACGTACGATCAGGTGCTCGGCAACCTCGGGAAGGGCAACGGCGAGGCCAGCCTGAACCTGTTTGGCGACGATTCCGCCCCGAACACCCGTGCGCTTGCGAGGCAGTTCACCACGATCGACAACTTCTACGCCGACGCCGAGGTCAGCGCGAACGGCTGGAACTGGGTCACGCAGGCCAACTCGAACCCGTACGCCGAGCAGATGTGGCCGCAGAACTACTCCGGCCGATCCCGCGTGTACCCGTCTGAGAACAACACCCCAGAGATCGCGTCGCAGAATCCCAGCGAAGCCTACGTGTGGCAGCGCCTCGACAAGGCCGGCGTGAGCTTCCGCAACTACGGGTTCTTCGTCAGCAACACCGCGGGCGGTGCCGTCGCGGCCGACCCCGTGCTCAACGCCCAGACGGACCATGCCTACCGTGGCTACGACATGAACTGCCCCGATTCGTCCGGGACAGTCGCGATCGCCAAGCCGACCTGCACGACGCCGCGCATCGACGAATGGATCAACGATTTCGGCGCCCGCGCCAAGGCCGGCACCGTTCCCGCGGTCCAGTTCGTGCGCCTGCCGAACGACCACACCCAGGGCACAAGGGTCGGCGCCCCGACGCCGCAGGCCTACGTCGCGGACAACGACTACGCGCTCGGGCGGCTTGTGGACACGGTCTCGCACTCCGAGATGTGGAAGGACACCGCGATCTTCGTGACCGAGGACGACGCCCAGAACGGCGCCGACCACGTCGACGCCCACCGCACCCTCGCACTGGCCATCAGCCCGTACACCCAGACGGGCAAGGTCGACTCGACGTTCTACTCGACCGCGTCGATGATCCGCACCATCGGTCTCATCGCCGGCTTCAAGCCGCTGACCCAGTTCGACGCCTACGCGACGCCGATGAACGCCTCATTCACCGGACAGCCCCGGATGGAGGCGTACACCGCGATCAAGCCGAGCTACCTCATGGGCACGCTCAACACGGCCACGGCCCCGCTCGCCGCGCAGTCGTCCGCCCAGGACCTGACGAAGGAGGACCAGATCAACGAGCGAACCTTCAACGAGGCAATCTGGAAATCAGTCAAGGGTGCTGACTCAACCATGCCCGCGCCGCAGCACAACGTGATCGGCTCCGGCACCCCGCCGACCGCCTCCGACCCGGACGGCGACGGCCGCTAACCTGCTATCGAACGATGGAGGGGCCCCGATCCGTGCGGATCGGGGCCCCTCCTCTCGATGACGGACCTATGCGGGCAGCTCAGCCTGCTATCCGGGACTGGTCGTGGTGAAGCCGCCCCCGCAACGCCTCCGTGGAACGCTTGAGGGCGCGGAACGCACCCAGCATCACTGCCGTGCCGACGAAGGCCACGACGCCGGTCACGAATAGCAGCGCCCCGAGGGCGACGGTGCCGAAGAAAACGGCGGTCTGAAGGTTGAACTCGAACATGGCTCCACTCACTCTGGGCCCCACCCAGTTGGGACCCACGTCAATTCTGACGCGCCAAATCCTCGAAATGATCGCAGATCCGAGTGTTCATCTGTGATCCTGGCCACGTGGTCAGCGGGCGTCCAGCACCGGGCCCCGGACGTGCAGTGCTGCGCAGACGTGCCGTGCGGCGGATGTCAGTCGCCGGCGCAGGCCACACCGTTGTTGTTCACGTCCAGCCTGGTGCTGTAGCCGGGGTCGCCGGGCAAGAGCGATGCGATGCCCGCTGCGTGCACGGCTTTGCAGTTCCGGTAGCTCGGAGTGGGCTGGGGCGTGGCTGCCGGGACGGGCGCGACGGCCGCGGGCGTGGGCGCCGGGGGCGCCACCCCGACGGGAACTGCTGGGACCGACGGGCTGGGGGTCGCAACGCTCGTGGGAGGGTTGAGCGCGGTCGCGGTGGTCAGTCCGGTCGCGGTTCCGGTGGACGACGGCGAAGGGAAGGATCCCTGCGTTGCGGGCGAGCCCGACGGCAACCGGCTGCCCACGGCAGTGCCCGCGAGCGCCGAGTTCCACGTCCCGGCGAAGGCCTGGAACGAGACGGCGCCGACGGCGAGCAGGATTGCGATCAGGGCACTCCAGATCGCGGCGGTCGGGACGAACGTGGCGCCAACCGACCGTTGGGCGTGCGACTTCCAGAACAGCGCTGTCCCGAGCACGATCGCCGCGGCGACAATCACAGCCACGGGTGCAAGGGCGATCCCCGTACAGACGAGGGCAACGGCTGAGGCCGAGACCACCCACACCGTGGGCTTGACCCGGGGGCCAGCTGCCCGCGGCCGTCGCGGCGCCTCCGCTCCCACTGAACCACCCGCGGCCGGTGTAGCGCTCGTAGCCTCGACGACTGGCAGTTCCTCGGTCACCAAACCAAGCTCGTCAGCCAACACTGTTGCCCATCCTTTCTACTCCGCGGGCCTCCCACTCCTCGCGCAGCACGCCGAAGACCACGTCGTCGAAGAGCTCGCCCCGCACCTTGCGGGCCTTCCTGAACCGGGCCTCCTCGGTGAACCCCAGCTTCACCCCGATGCGGCACATGCCCTCATTGCCGCTCCAGGTGGCGAAGTCGAGCCGGTCACTGTCCGTGGCCCCGAACAGGTAGCCGGTCCACAAGGTCAGGGCCTCGGTGCCATAGCCGCCGGACCAGTGGGCGGGGTCGTAGATGGCGAGCCCGAGGCGCCGCCACGGCAGGAGAGCGGTGCCGTCCTCTGACCCCGCACTCGGCCGCTCGTGCCAGTACCAGGAGACCTGACCGATGAACTCGCCCGAGGCCGCGTCCGCAATGGCGAGGTGCTCGCGCACGGCCGGCCAGTCGCCGTCGTGCGCGCGCTTCGCGAGCGAGGCGCACCATCCGTCCGCGCCCTCGGCCGTCCAGCGGGAGTAGTAGGGGCCGTCGTAGAGCTGCCAGTCGTGCATGCCGGTCGGGGGCGGGACGATCCAGTGACGCAACGCCTCGATGTCGCGGGGCGTCCAGTCCCGCAGGATCACGCGGGAGCCGGTAAGGAGCACAGGGTCGGTCACCGCCCCACCATACAAGCCCTCCGGAAACGGCAAGCGAACGCTCTCCCCTCCTGACCTTGCCGGCCCGTCAGCGGGCAAGCCCCGCCCGGCGGAGCGCGTCCGCGAGCGCGGTGTCCGCCGCCGGCTGGCCCTGACCGCCGGGCTTGCCTCCGCTACCCTGCCGTGGTGCGCCGCCGTCACCAGTCCGGGACGCGCCGCCGTTCGAGCGCCGTGCCCCGCGCTGGTCCCCTGGCTTGCGCTGATCGTCCGGCTTGGTTGGTCCCGCTCCCTCGGACGCACGACGCCGCTCCTCGCCTCCGCGCGCGGGCTTGCCCACGCCACGCTCGGCACCGACCTCGTCGTCGAGCCGGAGGGTCAGGGAGATGCGTTTGCGGGCGACGTCAACCTCCAAGACCTTGACCTTCACGATCTGCCCCGACTGCACCACCTCCCGCGGGTCCGAGATGAACCTCGAGCTCATCGCGGAGACATGCACAAGTCCGTCCTGGTGCACGCCGAGGTCAACGAACGCCCCGAAGGCGGCAACGTTGGAGACCGTGCCCTCGAGGATCATGCCCGGCTTGACGTCATTGATGCTCTCGACGCCCTCCTTGAGGGAAGCCGTGACGAATTCGGGCCGGGGATCCCGGCCTGGCCGGACGAGCTCGGCCATGACATCCCTCACGGTGGGTATGCCGAACCGCTCGTCCGCGAACTGCGCCGGGTCCAGCGTTGCGACGCGCTCCTTGGACCCGCCGGCCGCCTCGAGGATGCGGGCAGCCAGTCCATACGCCTCGGGGTGCACGGCCGATGCGTCGAGCGGCTGTCTGCCGCCCGTGATCCGCAGGAATCCGGCGCACTGCTCGAATGCCTTCTCGCCCAGCCGCGGGACCTTCTTGAGCGCGGCGCGGGAGGGGAACACGCCGTTCGCATCCCGGTATTCCACGATGTTTCGGCTCAGCGTCGGGCCGAGCCCGGCAACCCTCGCGAGGAGCGCGGGCGAGGCGGTGTTGACGTCCACGCCGACTGCGTTGACGCAGTCCTCGACCACCGCGTCGAGGGTCCGCTCGAGCTTCGCCTGCGTGACGTCGTGCTGGTACTGGCCGACGCCGATCGACTTGGGGTCGATCTTGACAAGCTCTGCGAGGGGGTCCTGTAGCCGCCGGCCGATGGACACGGCCCCGCGCAGGGACACATCGAGCTCGGGCAGTTCTGCCGAGGCCAGCGCGGAGGCGGAGTACACGGAAGCGCCGGCCTCGGACACGATGACCTTGGCGCTGCGGGGCATCCCGAGCCGGGTCAGCAGCTCGCCCGCGAGGCGGTCTGTCTCACGGCTCGCGGTTCCGTTGCCCACGGCCACGAGTTCGACGCCGTGCTCGCGGCACAGCTTCTCGAGCACCGCGAGCGCCTCGGTCCACTTCTTGGCCGGGGCGTGGGGATAGATCGTCGCCGTGTCCACCACCTTGCCGGTCCCGTCGACGACGGCAACCTTCACACCCGTCCGCAGGCCTGGGTCGAGCCCGAGCACCGCGCGGTTGCCCGCTGGGGCTGCGAGGAGGACGTCGCGGAGGTTGGCTGCGAAGACCTTGACGGACTCCTCCTCGGCCGCATCGAACAGCCGGGACCGGAGATCCGATTCGAGCTTGGCCAGGAGCCGGCCCTGCCACGCGACCTTGACGGTCTGCGCGAGCCACTTCCCGGCCGGAGTGCTGGAGCCGCCGCGGACGCCGAGCGCATGGGCAACGGCCGCCTCATAGCCGGCACGGGCCTCTGCCAGCGCGGTGTCGTCGCGGGGATCGGCCTCGGCGATCTCAAGGGAGATCGCGCCCTCCCGCTCTCCGCGCAGGAGCGCGAGCACTCGGTGGCCCGGGAGCGTGTCGACGCGCTGGACGTAGTCCTCGAAGTCGGCGTACTTGCCCTCACCCGTGGCCCCGGGAGCGGGTGACGGCGCTGAACCCGGGCGCGCCGTCGCCCCCGGACGCCCGGAGTCGTGGGCTCGGTTCTTCCCCGGTGCCTTCGCCTCGGAATGGACCCGACCTCCGCGGAAGAGCCGCTCGCGGAGGTCGGCGACGAGCTCCGCGTCCTGCCCGGCGCGTTCGGTGAGGATGGCGCGGGCGCCGGCGAGCGCGTCCTGCGCGCTCGCGACGCCGAGCCCCTCGTTGAGGTAGGCGGCGGCGAGCGCGTCGAGATCCTGGGCAGGGTCCGCGAGGAGCGCGTCCGCGAGCGGCTCGAGGCCGGCCTCCCGCGCGATCTGGGCGCGGGTGCGGCGCTTGGACTTGTACGGAAGGTACAGGTCCTCGAGCTGCGACTTTGTGGCGGCGGCGGCGATCGAGGCCTGCAGCTCGACTGTGAGGGCGCCCTGCTCGGCGATCGAGGCGAGGACCGCACGGCGTCGATCCTCGAGCTCGCGCAGGTACCGCAGGCGTTCCTCGAGGTCGCGCAGCTGGGCGTCGTCGAGCGTTCCGGTGACTTCCTTGCGGTAGCGGGCGATGAACGGGACCGTGGCGCCTCCGTTCAGGAGCCCGACGGCGGCGTCCACCTGCCACGGCGACACACCGAGCTCGGCCGCTATGGTGCGCGAGATCGCGGCCGCGGTCTCCTCTTCGCCGGGAAGTTCGGCGAGGGAAGGCCCGGGATCGGCGGGGTGGGGCAGGGGCGTCACAGTGCTCACCGTTCTACTGTGCCCTACTCCACCGACATTGCTCGACCATCGCTCGCGATGGCTGCCGTCATCGGGACACGATCCCCCACAGGGCGCTGGCCCACACGAGGCCTCCGC
This sequence comes from Sinomonas sp. P10A9, assembly GCF_041022165.1. GTDB lineage: Bacteria > Actinomycetota > Actinomycetes > Actinomycetales > Micrococcaceae > Sinomonas > Sinomonas puerhi. Next base: position 930,893 of record NZ_CP163302.1, on the reverse strand, counting down.
GGCCGAGCTCCGCGACGGCGGTGCCAACGCCGATGATCGCGTACAGGCTGACGGGGACCAGCATGAGCCACTCCCGCCACGAGCCCGCGTCGCCGAGGATCGGGAGGGAGAGGTGGCCACCCCGCCGCCACACCGTCCGGATGATCGGGGTCTTGTGCATGAACGTGGGCCGTCGGAAGCGCAGCGGCCAGATCAGGTTGCAGCCACCCGTGGTCAGCAGGTCCCCCGCAATGTGAACGGCCGCGCCGATGCCGACGGCGAGCGGGAACCAGTCCGGCTGGTCGGGCGCATTGAGGGCGACGAAGGCGGCCAGCGGCAGGGAAAGGACCCAGGGAAGCTTCTTCACGCCGTCCGGAAGGATGCCGAGGACCTTCGCCGCGAACGAGACCAGCAGGAGCGAGACGAGTCCGGTCCCGACGTACAGCGTGCCCCACAGCGGTGTCTCGACCGTCCAGCGGCCGGCGAACCACGCCATCGCAACGAACGCGGCGATGCCCACGAGGGAGTGCGTGCCATTGCGATGACCACCGGCGATCGCCCCGACGCTCGCGCACACCACGTTCGAGACGGGCGGGAGCGACTGGGCGATCGTCGCGCTGCGGTGGTCTGCGTCGGGCAGGAGGGCGGCGCCGGCCGTGACGAGGGCGCCCACGATGACGCTCGTGGGGGTCCCCTCGAAGATCGGCCACCCGACGTCGAACGCCACATTCCCAAGGCCCGCCTCGGGAGGGAACAGCGCCGTCACGAACGTCAGGTCGTAGTGGACACGCGTAGTCAACGCGACCCAGGCTGCTGCGCCACAGGCCGCGTGGTGGGGCCCCATCATCGTGCAGGGGCCTGATCCCAAGGGCTAGGAAAGCGTCGGGACGGTGGTTCGGAGTCTTCCACGGGCGGAGCTCAGGCCGTGCAATCGGCGCATGCGCCGGCCTCGAGGTCGCCATCGGCCAGCACTGCGCCGCAGTCCCGGCACCACGAGTGGGCAGCGAGATCGGCACAGCTCGCGCACACCGCATCCTCCAACGGGGCTAGGGCATGGCCGCAGTCGATGCAGGCTTCCTCGAGGAGGGAGAGATGAGGGCGCCCTGTATGCCCGGCGCCCGGGCGGGTCCTGACGTCGCCCGAGGCGGGGTTGGCGACTGCTGCTGTGCTCATACAACGAGGCTAGAGACGGGGTCCGACATTTCTCGTCCGCGGTCCCGGAGAGTTGCGGATTCGCTGGCGTAGGCTGGCCGCCATGGCCAGATTCTTCGATGTCCACCCGGTCGATCCGCAGCCCCGGTCGATAGCCCAGGTCGTGCAGATCCTGCGGGAGGGCGGTCTCATCGCGTATCCGACGGACTCGTGCTACGCCCTCGGGGCGATGATGGGCAACCGTGAGGCACTGGACCGGATCCGCCAGATCAGGCATCTCGACGACAAGCACCACTTCACGCTCGTGTGCGCCGAATTCGCCCAGCTCGGGCAGCTCGTCGAGATGCCCAACGACGTGTTCAGGGCCATCAAGGCCGTCACGCCGGGCCCCTATACATTCATCCTCCCGGCTACGCGGGAGGTTCCCAAGCGCATGCTGCACCCCAAGAAGAAGTCGGTGGGCGTGCGTATCCCCGACCACTCCGTGGTCCGGGCACTGCTGAGGGAGCTCGGCGAGCCCCTCCTCTCCTCGACCCTGCTCCTGCCGGGGGATGAGGATCCGCTCACGGATGGCTGGGAGATCAAGGAACGGCTCGACAACGTCCTGGACGCCGTGATCGACGCGGGTGAGTGCGGGTCGGAGCCCACTACCGTGGTTGACTTCACCTCCGGTGCCGCCGAGATCGCCCGCTACGGTGCCGGCGACCCGAGCCGCTTCGAATAGCCACAGCGTCCATGAGCCGCAGCCGGGACAAGCGGGCGACGGCGGGTGCCCACCCGCCGTCGTGCGCTCACCGGACGCGGTGCGCGTCAGCCGAACGAGGCCGGCAGTGGGAAGCCTCCGCCGTCGAGGCAGCCGTTCTGACCAGACAGATTGGCGTAGCCCTTCAGGTGGTCGTAGGCCCAGTTGCTCCAGTTCCCCTGGATCTTCCATTGGGTCTTGTTCGCGAACGTCACGTAGTCCGAGCCGAAGGACCAGGCGCACTTGTCCGCGTTCTCGCTCCCTGACCCGTCATACCAGGCGTTGAGGTTGGGGTCCGTCCGAGCCTCGCTCAGCTCGTGCCCGCTCACGTTCGCAAGCGCCTGGAGGCCTTGGCTCTCGCTGCTGACCGTGGAGTTCGGGTCGCAGCCCGGGTCGCCGTCGAGCTTGAAGAAGAAGGCGTACTGGACATGGAAACCGTTGACGGTCCCGTCGGAGTGCCACGCGCAGTACCGAGCGCGGCCCCGGGGAATGTCGGTGTAGACGGCGTAGTAGCCGCGACCGGACGTATCCGGGTTGGTGATGGCCCTCCCGACCTCGGCGAGGACCGCGGACTGCGAGGACGAGGCGGGCGAGCTGTCCTGCACGTGCCCGTTGTACGTCATGGTGGACGTCACCGCGACTGGCCCGGACTGCGTGTACTCGTCCGAGGTGCGCGCGTACTCGCTCGCGCTCATGCCGCCGTAGAAACGGTCGAGGCCCGAGATCTTATCGCCCGCGTCGGTCGGCCACGTCGTCCCCCAGAAGATGGCGCGAACATCCGGCACAACGTCCAGGATGGTGCCGCCGTGGTAGGTCATATCGGGCGACTGGGTGGCGCGGGCCTGCCGCGGCGGAACACCGCGTGCAAGGCTCACGTGCGCGTTGCCGGCCGGATCGGGTTCCGGCCGCGCCGCCGTTGCGCTCGGCGCGGCCAGGACGGCTGCGAGGAGGAGCGCGGAGACAGCATATGCGGTGCGGCGAACAGCTTCTGAAGCAGTCACGGTGTGCCCTTCTCGCAGCGGGCGGGACCGTTGGGGTGAGGTCCCTGACGCGATGATAGGCGTCGCCGGGCTGCGCGAGAAGAAGCTGAGCCGCGCCTAGGCGAGCTTCGCCCGGACGATCTCACTGACCGCCTTGCCGTCGAATCGGCCAGCCACCTCGGCGGTGACGGGCTTCATGACCTGGCCCATCTGCCGCATGGTGAGCTCGGTGCCGTCCGCGGCCAAGGCCGCGATGGCGTCATCGACGATCTTCTCGACGTCCTCGCGCGTGAGCGGGGCCGGCAGGTAGGCCTCGATGACCTCGGCCTCGGCCACCTCCGCGGCCGCGCGATCGTCCTCCCCCGCCGCGGCGTAGATCTCCGCGGTCTCGCGGCGCTTGGACGCCTCTTTCTGCAGCAGCGAGGTGAGCTGCGCGTCGTCGAGCGTCACCGGCTCCTTCCCCGACTTCTCCCGCGTCTCGATCTCGCCGAGCACGTTGCGCACTGTGATCAGTGCGGTCTTGTTGCCGGACTTCATGTGGGTCACGACGTCGGCCTGGAGCCGCTCCTTGAGCGTGGGCATGGACGCACCTTCCTCTGTCTGTTGGCCTTCCGCGTCTGTCCACGGACCGTCTGCCTCAAGGGTAGGCGCTCCTACAATGGAAGAAGCCTTGAGGAGGTCCCCGTGGGACACCAGCGCTACAGAGTCCGGGGCCTGCGGCACGTCCGACCGTACCGCCGCTCCACGGCTCCGGCACGCCCCGTGCCGGTTCCGCGCCCGGAGGCCCCAAGTCATCAGGAGCGAGCACCGTATTCCGTCGTCGCATGGCCTCGCCCGCGGAAGGCGGCGGCCGTGGCGTCCCTCGCGGCCAGGTGGCTCATCGTCGCGATCCTTTGTCTGGCGGTGCTCGACGTCGCGCGCGTCGCCGGGGTCCCGCTCGTCCTGATCGTTCTGGTATGGACCGGTTCCAGGGTGGCGCGAGGTCGACGGCGCCGGCTGCTCGGGCGCCCGTGGTACCCGGGGCCGGACATGCGTGATGGCCCCGCGCGGGCGTCCTCCCTCCCGCCCCCGGAGCCCCGGGCCGAGCCGCGGAGGCCAGACCGCGGCAACCCCTACGATCTCGAGACCTACCTGAAGCGGCAGGGCGAAGAGAGGCCGTAAAGTTATCGTCCACCTCACACTGGCCCCCTAGGATCGAACCATGGGGAGAGCCAAGGACGCATCCGCCGCCTTCGGGCGACTCATCGCCTTCCTCGCGGTCAGTGGCCTGTGCGGAGCACTCGTGGCGGGGATCTTCATGCCGGTCGCGGCCGCGACTTGGGGCGCCACGAACGGCACCGTCCAGTTCTTCGACAACCTGCCGAGCGAGCTCAGCGTCTCCCCACCGGACCTCGTGACCAAGATGGTGGCGGCCGACGGCTCGGAAATCGCGACCCTCTACAACGAGAACCGAACGCCGGTAAGCCTCGATGCAATGTCCCCCAACATCAAGAACGCGATCATCGCGGTCGAGGACTACCGGTTCTACGATCACGGAGGCATCGACACCGCAGGGGTCCTGCGCGCCGTCATCGCCAACGTCAAGGGCGACAGGCAGGGTGCCTCCACGCTCACGCAGCAGTACGTGGCCAACGTTCTCAAGGAGAACCTGCTGGCCCAGGGCCAGGATCCCACCGTGGTGCTGAACGGCCAGAAGAGCATCGGCGACAAGCTGCGCGAGATGAAGCTCTCTATCGCCCTCGAGAAGAAGAACTCGAAGGACGACATCCTCGCCGGCTACCTCAACATCGTCTTCTTCAACACGCATGCGTACGGCATCCAGGCCGCGAGCCAGTACTTCTTCTCGGTCAACGCGAAGGACCTCACGCTCCCCCAGGCGGCACTCCTCGCGGGAGTGGTCAACGGCCCGAGCGTCTACGACCCGACAGCCCGCCCGGGCCCCTCGGTCGAGCGGCGCAACCTCGTGCTCGATGCGATGCTCAAGCACGGCTACATCAGCCAGAAGGAGCACGACGACGCCGTCGCGACTCCGCTTGAGCTCAAGGTCAATCCGCCGAGGCAGGGGTGCGCCTACGCCGTCCAGGCCCAGTACTTCTGCGACTTCGTGCTGCACCAGATCCTCAACGACCCCGCGTACGGGGCGAGCCCGGACGAGCGCTACCAGAAGGTCACCCGCAGCGGCCTCACGATCACCACGACCCTCGATCCCCGCCTCCAAGGCCCCGCCCAGGCGCAGGTCGACTCGACTGCGGGCCCCAACCCGGACAAATGGGGCACCGCTCTGGTCACCGTGCAGCCGGGCACGGGCAGGGTCCTCTCGATGGCGCAGAACACGCGCATACTCCCTGGCCAGGGCAAGGACTTCGTCACGAGCTACAACTTCGGCGTGGACCGTACGGATGCCAACGGCAACGACCTCGGCGGCGCGGGCGGATTCCAGCCGGGCTCGGCGATGAAGCCCGTGACGCTCGCCGCGTGGCTCGGCGAGGGAAAGCCCACGGACCAGATCGTCAACGCCGCGCAGCGGCGCTACCCCCTCAACCACCCGTGGCGGGACACGTGCACACGGGTCATCGGCGCCTATGACTCCTCTACCGTGGCCAGCCTCGGGACCTCGGGGGACCTCCAGAATGACGAGCCCCAGTGGTACCGCCCCATGACGGTCCGCGAGGGCGTCTACCAGTCCATCAACACGGCCACCTTCGCCTCGGCGGCGGGCCTGAATGACTTCTGCGACATCCAGCGCGCCGCCGACGCGCTCGGGATGCACAACGGCGAGGGCGCTGGCGCGAAGCTCGACATGTCCGTGCTCGGCAACCTGCTCGGCGGCCCGAACATCGCCCCCCTGACGATGGCCTCCGCCTACGCCACGTTCGCGGCGAACGGCACGTACTGCGCGCCGTGGTCGATCACGGACGTCACCGACTCGCACGGCAAGCGGATCGGCGGCCAGGCCCAGGCATGCCAGCCCGGGTCCATCAAGCCTGACGTGGCAAAGGCCGTGACGAACGTCCTGCAGGATGTGCTGACCAAGGGCTCGGGCTACAACATCAAGGACAACGCCGGCAAGACCATCTACCTCGGCGTGCCCGACGCCGCCAAGACCGGCACGAACGAGTTCAACAGCGAGACCTGGGTCATTGGCTACACGCGGGGCCTCGCGACCGCATCCTACTTCGGCGAGGCGCTGGGGAACCCCGAGGATCACCTCGGCCGGAATGTGATCGTCAACGGGCGCTTCTGGCCCGTGGTCGACGGCGCGTACATCGCCGGCCCGCAGTGGGCCTACTACATGCAGAAGGCCATCGGGCTCTACGATCGCGGCCCGTTCGACGCTCCGCCCCCCAGCCTGATCACGCCCGGGAAGAAGTAGGGTCCGCAAGCCGCTCCAAAAGCACGGGTGACGCACGACGCCGGGTGCGCGCCCGCCGTCGTGCGCCTCCTTCCGCGGGGACTGCTGCCGCGGCACCCGCGGCGAGTGCCGCTACAGGTGGGCCGGCGCCACGGCGGCGACGAGACTGTAGAGGTCCTTGGGGTCCTCAGGGGCCGCGACGAGGTCGATCTCCTCGCCGAACTCGGTGCCGGCGACAGCATCGCGCACGTAGCGCAGCGCCGAGAAGTCCTCGACCGCGAAGCCGACAGAGTCGAAGATCGTGACCTGCTCGGGCGAAGTGCGGCCGGCTTGGCGTCCGAGGAGGACCTCCCAGAATTCAGTGACCGGGAAGTCGGGGGCCACCTGCTGGATCTCGCCCTCGATGCGGGTCTGCGGCGTGTATTCGACGAACACCTCGCCCAACTCGAGGATCTTCGCGTCGAGCTCGGTCTTGCCGGGGCAGTCGCCCCCGATCGCGTTGATGTGGACGCCCGGGCGGACAAGATCAGCCGTGAGGATGGTCGCGTTGGTCTTGTCCGCCGTGCAGGTCGTGATGATGTCCGCACCCTCGACGCACTCGGCGGCGGAGCCCGTGACGACGATCTCGACGCCGTGAGGGGCCATGTTGCGCGCGAACTTCTCCATCGCCGCCGCGTCCGTGTCCCAGACGCGGAAGGACGAGATACCGAGCGCCCTGCCGAACGCGAGGGCCTGGAACTCGGACTGGGTTCCGGCGCCGATGAGGGCGAGGACCTTGGAGTCCGGGCGGGCGAGGTGCTTCGCGAACATGGCCGAGGTCGCCGCGGTCCGCAGCGCCGTGAGGACCGTCATCTCGGAGAGGAAGGTCGGGTAACCGTTGTGGACATCCGCGAGGACGCCGAAGGCGGTGACGGTCTGGTAGCCGCGGGCCGGGTTGGACGGGTGCCCGTTGACGTACTTGAAGCCGTACTCCTCGTCGGTGCTCGTGGGCATGAGCTCGATGACGCCGAACGGGGTGTGGCTCGCAACGCGCGGGGTCTTGTCGAAGGACTCCCAGCGGCGGAAGTCCTCCTCGAGGTAGTCGATCATGCCGGCCATGATCTCCTCCGGGCCACGGTCTGCGGTCCAGGCGACCATGGTTCGGACATCGACGAAACGCGCCATCGCGTGGGCTCCTTCAGTGGATCTGGGGGTACCCACCCACGGTACGGATCGGCGATCTGCATCTGCAATGGCCGGAATGGTTCACTTATGGGCAGTCAGTGAGCATTCTGGCGGAGCTATCTGTTCATTGTGCCCACTCAGCGGAGCACGGAGCTCAAGAGCAGGCTGGATTCGCTGTTGACGATCCCCTCGATGCCGCGGATCCGGCCCAGGAGCGCGTCGAAGTCGCGCAGGCTGTCGGTGCGGAGCTCGGCCACGAGGTCCCACCGTCCGTTCGTGGTGTGGAGTGCGGTGATCTCGGGAAGGCCCCGGAGCGCGCCGATCACCGTGTCCGCACTCCTTCCCTCGACCTCGATGAGGGTAACCGCGTGGATCGCGAGCGGGTCCACCTCGTCGCGGACCCGCGCGGTGAACCCGACGATGGTCCCCGATGCGACCAGCTTCTCGATCCGGCTGCTCACGGTGGCGCGCGTGACCCCCAGCCGCCGCGCGAGGTTGGCCACGGATTCTCGGCCGTCCTCGCGCAGGGCCGAGAGGAGCCTGCGGTCGAGCTCGGTCAGCTCGGCCACATCATGCCTTGAGCGTTGCGTCGAGGAGACCGCGGAGCTCGCGGAAGTGCCGCTCGGCGGCCTCCTCGTGGTAGGACGCGGTGTCCGCCATGGAGTAGCCATGCGCCGCGCCGGGGTAGATGACGTTCGACGCCGTGAGGCTGGCGTCCGCGAGCGCCTCGCCGAGGCGTGCCACGGCTTCTGGATCCATGCTCCTGTCCTGATCGGCATGGCCGAACACGAAGCGCGCTCGGGCGTTGGGCAGCCCCAGGTGGGGGCTGTCCTCGGCATCGGTGGCGAGGCCGCCGCCGTGGAAGCCGCCGCAGGCCGCGACCTCGGGGTGCGCGTTCGCGGTGCGGACGGCCAGACGCGCGCCCATACAGTAGCCGGTGGTGCCGATGGGACCTGGCGCGACGCCGTCGAGACCCTCGAGCGCCGCGACCCACACGTCGATGTCCGCGAGCGCCTTGTCTGCCGTCAGGGTGCCGACGCGTGGGAAGGCGGCCTTGCCTGCCTCTGCGCGACCCTCCGGCGTCGTCATGTCCACGTGCGGCGCCAGTTCCTCGACCGTCCCGTCACGGTAGAACACGTTCGGGGCCAGGACCACGTAGCCCCAATCGGCGACGCGCTGGGCCATCTCCTCGATGCGCGGGCGGATCCCGAAGGCGTCCATGTACAGGATGACGCCGGGGAACGGGCCGTTTCCGGCGGACGGGCGGGCAACGACGGCCTCGGCGGTGCCGGCGGGGGCGGGAATGCGGATGAGCTCGGTAGGCATGGCCACAGGATATCGAGCGGACCTCCGCAGCGATCGGGCTAGTATCGAACGCGTGGTTCCCGCCAGACGTCGAAAGCTGCCAGAGTGAAGAAGCCAAGGGCCTTGGGGCTCATCCTCGTTGCCCTCGCGTGCGCCTCCGCCGCCTGTTCGGCCCCTGCCGCGGCCCCGGCCACGCCCGGCCAGTCGGCGCAGTCCGCCTCCTCCGCCTCAGGGGCAGCGAGCGCCGCCACGGGATGGGCCCTCGTCCCCGCCAACGGGGCCGCCAACATCAAGGCCGCAGGGCTCGAGGTCCTCACGAGCGAGGGGAGTGCGGAGCACTACCACGCGCACCTCGACGTGTACTCCGATGGTTCGCACGTCCCGGTGCCTGCCGACATCGGCTTCAGCTTCGGCGCCGATGGACAGCCCAATGGGATCTCGGCGCTGCACACGCATGACACCACTGGCATCGTCCACGTCGAGGCCCCCGTCGCCGGTCTCGCCTACACGGTCGGCCAGGTGCTCACCGAATGGGGTGTCCTCGGCTCGAACGGTTCGATGCCCGGCTCGACCATCAGCGAGTGGTCGGTGTACATCAACGGGGCCAAGCAGTCCGGTGACCCTCGAGGCATGGTGCTGGCCGGTCATGCGGAGATTGCCCTCGTCCACGGGTCCGCCCCGGCGGACCTCCCCGCCTCGTATACCTTCCCCTCCGGCTACTGACGGGCACGCCGGCTGACGGGCACGCCGACACCCGGGGGCCTTTCAGTCCCGGCCTAGTGTTTCGGCGAGCGCGGAGAGCCCGTACTCGAAGGCAGCGTCGACACCTCCGGCGAGGCGGAACGAGCCGCTGAGCTCCATCGTCACGAAGCCGTGGGTCCACGCGGTGAGGAGGCGGGCGGCGTCGAGGGCGTGTTCAGGTCCGACGAGCCGCTCAGCGGCCGCGAGCGCGGGCGCGACCGCCTTCGCGAGGGACTCTGGCCGCGGCCGCGCCTCGCGCGGCGCCTGCGTGAAGACGAGCTGATACGCGGCAGGCCGCTCCTTGGCGAAATCGCGGTAGGCCCGCACCATCCGGGAGAGGGCAGCGCGCGGTTCCGTCGCGCCGTCGTGCGCCGCTCCGCCGGGCAACACGGCCCCGTTCGCCGCGCCGTCGTGCGCCGCTCCGCCGGGCAACACGGCCCCATTCGCCGCGCCGTCGTGCGCCGCTCCGCCGGGCAACACGGCCCCGTTCGCCGCGGCGCTGGGCTCTTCTCGCCCGGCCCCCCCTGTCGGGGCGGCTCCCTGGCCCGGCCCCACCGCGCCGTGCATCGCGGCGTCGATGCGCCCGGCGAGGTCGAGGACGGTCGCGTCGGCCACGAGACCGAGGAGCTCATCACGGCCGCCCACCCGCTTGTAGAGGGACGGCGCCCGCACGCCCACCCGGGCGGCGACCGCGGACATCGTGAGGCCCGCAAGCCCTGACTCCTCGAGGATGGCCTTCGCCGCCTCGACGATCCGGGTCAGGTTGGTGCGCTCAGGTGTGGGCACGGATCCCCCTCTCGCAGGGACGTTCACTCTCCATCATAGCTATTGCACTTAGCCATGATAGCTACGTATGATAGCCATCATGGAACTTGCACCGGGACTGCACCGCATCGGCAATGACATCGTCGCGGCATACCTCGTCGTGGACCCCGCTGGAATCACGCTCATCGACGCGGGCGTGCCCGGCCAGTGGAAGGACCTCGAGGCTGAGCTCACCGCGCTGGGGCGGACGCTCGGGGACATCCGCGGCGTCGTCCTCACGCACGGCGACAGCGACCACATCGGCTTCGCCGAACGGCTCCGCCGGGACCACGGCGTGCCGGTGTTCGTCGGTGCCGGAGACAGCGCCCGGGCGCGGGGGCTCGAGTCAACCAAGCCCGCGTGGGGGCCCATGAAGCTCGGAGCCACTGTGCAGTTCATCGCGTATGCGATCGCGAAGGGCGGCCTGAAACGTCCCGAATACCTGGCCGAGGTGCGCCACGTGGCCGGCGGGGACGTGCTCGACCTGCCGGGACAGCCGCGCATCATCCCCATGCCGGGCCACTCCCCCGGCAGCATCGCGATCCATGTGCCGTCAGTCGACGCCGTGTTCGTGGGGGACGCGCTCACGACCCGCCATGTCCTCACTGGCCGGAGGGGTCCCCAGCCGGCGCCCTTCACCGACGATCCGGTGGAGGCCATCGCCTCGCTCGAGCGGCTGCGGGGCACCAACGCGCGATGGGTGCTGCCGGGGCACGGGACCCCGTGGTCGGACGGCGTGGCGGCGGCGATCGACGCCGTCGAGCGCGTTGCCTCCGAAGGCTCGGCGGCCCGCTGAACCCTGCAGCGTATGCAGGCCGTGACGGGGTGATCAACCCATCCCCTTACGGCCCGGGAGACAGTAATCTGGGCCACACGGTCCGCCGTAGGGGCGGCCCGTGTGAACCGAGGAGGACCCGTGCCGGACGACGCTCTGACGGTGAACCAGCCGCCCCGAGACCACGTTCTCGCGGCGCTCGAGGCCGCGCCCGGCGTCGACCGCACCGGACCCGAGTGGGAGGCCTTCCGGCAGCGTTTCGATGCGCATTTCGGCGAGCTCGCAAACCTCTTCGAACGCCTCTACGGCGAGCGCGGCGACTGGAGGGACCACCTTGCGCAGCTCGTCGTCGAGTGCGCGGCATCGTGGCAGCGCCGCCCAAGCGAGCTCAAGGAGCTCGACGCGCGCCGCGACGCCAACCCGGACTGGTTCCAGTCCGGGCGCATGCTCGGCGGGGTCTGCTACGTGGACCGCTATGCGGAGGACCTCGAGGGGCTCCGGGCACGCATCCCCTACTTCACCGAACTGGGCCTCACGTACCTGCACCTCATGCCGCTCTTCCTCGCCCCGGAGCCCAACTCGGACGGCGGCTATGCCGTCTCGAGCTACCGTGAGGTCAACCCGAGGCTCGGCACGATGTCCCAGCTGCGGGAACTCGCGGCCGACCTTCGCGAACACGGCATCAGCCTCGTGGTGGACTTCATCTTCAACCACACCTCCAACGAGCACGAGTGGGCCCGCCGTGCGGCCGCGGGCGAGCAGGAGTTCGAGGACTATTTCTGGATCTTCCCCGACAGGACCATGCCGGACGCGTATGAGCGCACGGTCCGCGAGATCTTCCCCGACGATCACCCGGGCTCGTTCGTGCCGATGCCGGACGGGCGCTGGGTGTGGGCCACGTTCCACACCTTCCAGTGGGACCTGAACTACTCCAACCCCGCGGTGTTCCGCGCCATGGCCGGGGAGATGCTCTTCCTCGCCAACCAGGGCGTCGAGATCCTGCGCATGGACGCCGTGGCGTTCATCTGGAAGCAGCTGGGAACCGTGTGCGAGAGCCTTCCCGAGGCGCACTGGCTCCTGCGTGCGTTCAACGCTGTGTGCCGGCTCGCCGCGCCGTCGCTCCTGTTCAAGTCCGAGGCGATCGTGCACCCGGACGAGGTGGTGCAGTACATCGATCCGGCCGAGTGCCAGATCTCCTACAATCCGCTCGAGATGGCCCTCACGTGGGAGGCCCTGGCCACGCGGGACGCCCGGCTCCTCGCCCAGGCGCTCGAGCGCCGCCACAACCTCCCCGACGGGACCGCATGGGTCAACTACGTGCGCAGCCACGACGATATCGGCTGGACCTTCGCCGACGAGGACGCCGCGGAGTTCGGCATCAACGGGTTCGACCACCGCCGCTTCCTCAACCGGTTCTACGTGAACCGCTACCCGGGCAGCTTCGCGCGGGGAATCCCCTTCCAGGACAACCCCCGCACCGGCGACTGCCGCATCTCGGGCACGACGGCGTCACTCGCCGGCCTCGAGGATGTCACCGACGCCGGGGACTCGCCCGCCGTGCGACGCATCCTCCTCGCGCACTCGGTCGCCATCAGCACCGGCGGCATCCCACTGATCTACCTCGGAGACGAGGTGGGCCAGCTCAACGACTACGGCTACGCCGACGAGCCCGGCCACGGTGCCGATTCGCGCTGGGTCAACCGCCCGCACTACCCCGCCGAGCGATATGCGCACCGCAACGACCCGTGGACGCCCGAGGGCGCCATCTACGCCGGCCTGAAGAAGATGCTCGCGGTGCGGGAACGTACCCCCGAGCTTGCCGGAAACCGGCTCATCGGCTTCGGTACCGGCAACCGCCACGTGCTCGGCTACCAGCGCCCCGGCGAGCGCGGCGTCGTCGTGATCCTCGCCAACTTCTCCGATGAACCGCAGCACGTCACGCCGCTCACGCTCTCCGGCTTCACGACGGCGTCCACCGACCTCTTCACCGGCCAGACCATCCTGCTCGGGGACGGGATCACCCTACCGCCGCAGGAGTTCTTGTGGCTGCTGGCGCACGCCGCATAGGCTGAAACACCTCGAAACCGGCTCGCAGCCGGCGTCGCACACCGGCACTCGGCGGCGCTCAGTCGGCGCGGCCGCGGCGGCCCGCGCGCTGCGCGAAGGCGTCCAGTGCGGCGAGGACCTCCTCGGAGCGCCAGTTGCGGCCCATCTTGTGCTTGTTCACCCCGAGGACGACGCCTGCCTCCTCCAGCAGGCCCATCGCGCGCCAGACGGTGTTGCGGGCGAGCCCGAGCTCAGCCTCTAAGACCCGCGGGGTCACCACGGGCTGGGCGGCGGTGCGCTCCGCACCTGGGCCGCCCTTCAACTGTAGAAGGCCCGCAGCGAGCTGGTCCGCGTAGAAGGGAAAGCCACTGTTTCCTCGGAGCCCCCTGCCGGATTCGAACCGGCGACCCTCTGGAGGGTCGGGGCGAATCCGGGGTCTCCCCGGTTGTCTCGGGAACTCGCGGGTTCCCTTGTGCTGACCGGGAACCGGGCGGTTCGCTTGGTCCGAGTGTACCCGGTCGGTGGCGGTCGGTGCCGGGCGATTGAGATGGGTATTTGATGAGTCTGCGGCTGCGGACCCCACACGGACTGAGATCAGGGAAGCTGGCGTCGGGCTGCTGTCCGATGCCCAGGCGCAGACGAGCGCCGCGCGGGTGAATCGCGTCTCTCCATCGCGGGAGTTCGGCCACGGGCCTGAACTGAGGCACTCCTCCCGCGAGTTGTGGTGGTCGAACGCGGTCGCGACTCACCCTGGCGACCTCGACCTGCGCAACTGCCCCATCAGCTCCGGTTGCACCGACCCGAGTCGCTGCAACCTCACGCTCGACGAACGCAACCACCTCCGCAACCGCCGCGCGATGCGCGTGCGCGGTCGGCGCCTGCATCCCCGCGTCGGTCACCGTCCACAACAAGCTCCCCGGCCTCGGGATCGAGAACGTGTAGTCGAAGCCCGCAACCACTCGGCACGTCCCCCGCGCGTCCTCCTCCGCCTCGATCTCAGCGACAGCGCCGGCCCTCTCAGCGGGGCCGAGTTCAGGGTCGATCCCTCCCACTCGATGGGCGACCCGCTCAGAAACCGGCCGGTACTCGGGATAGGCGCGGTCCAAGGGTTCGCCGGTGAGCGGGCGGTCGGGTGAGCAACAACAGCCCGGCACCTCTGACGCGGCCAGTGACTGCGCGGGCCTCATCTGCAAGACGCGTGGCGATCCGTTCGCTTCAACCGAACGCGCTGCTCCGATTGCCCTAGAACAGGCCTGCCGGTGGCTCCTCATACGGCAGTGGAACCAGCTTGGAGCGGTGGCCGTCGTCGGGGCTGCAGCCCTTGAACGGCCCGTCGGCCGACAGCGCGGACATGGAGTGGTCGGCGTGGTCACGCCACCACACGCCCATGCCAGTGGTGCCGTCCCGGCGCAGGAACTCCCGGGCCCGCCAGGGAGATCTTCCAGACGGCTGATCGCTCCGGCGTGCTTCCACCGCTGCGGGCGCCACCCCCGAGCACAGCAGGCCGGGAGGCACAGCGTTCAAGCGCAGGGGCGGCTGTTCTTCCGGGCCGTCGATTGGCGCAGAGAGTCCAAGACATGAAGCACTTGATGGGACATAAGGTGAATTATCGGCGGTTAACCAACGGGAGTTGCATCTGATGCGAGGACTCCCGTCTCGGGGGGATTCAGGCGTTTCCGCAGTTCAGGCGTCGATTGGCTGCGACCAGGAACTGCAGGCAGCTGGTCTGGTTGGGCAACCTTGCCCAGTCGGCTGTAAGTTTCCTGCATCTAATGCAGGTTTCCATGGTTTAGGAGTGGGATGGACGGCGCTGTTCCTGGGTCGGTCCCGCGGCTGCTCAGCGATCCTGCCGTCGGGCTGTTCCGCGCCGACGAGCGGGTTTTCAGCGAGATGCTGGAGCGCTGGCGGGCGCAGATGCTGGCCCGCGGGCTGACCGCCGGGACGATCAAGGGCCGCTGCGGCGTGGTGGGCAGGTTCCAGGAGTTCACCGGCGAGTTCCCGTGGCAGTGGCGCCCGGTGGACGTCGAGGAGTTCCTGGCCGGGCTGCGCTCGGGCGACAGGCCGCTCAGCCTGACCACGCTGCGCTCCTACAGCAACGCCATCGCGATGTTCTGCGCCTACCTGACGCATCCGGCCTACGGCTGGGGCGAGTTCTGCGAACGCACCTTCGGGGACATCCCGACGCAGGTCTGCTTCGAGTGGAACACGCCCCGGCACACCACCGACGACGCAGTGCCCCCGCGGCGACGGGCGTTCACCGTGCAGGAGCTGCAGCGGCTCTTCGACCACCAGGACGACCTCGTCGACCGCGAGTACGCCGCCGGCAGCAAGCGGTGGCTGCCGCTGCTGCGCGACTCGGTTGCGTTCAAGGTCTGCTACGCCTACGGCCTCCGCCGACGGGAGCTTGCCATGCTCGAGCTGGAGGACTTCGGCCCGAACCCGCACGTGCCCGACTACGGGCGCTTCGGTGCGCTCCAGGTCCGCTGGGCCAAGGGCACGGCCGGTTCCGGCCCGAGGCGCCGGACGGTCCTTACCGTGCCCGAGTTCGACTGGGTTGTCGACCTGCTCAAGGAGTGGACTCGGGGCGGGATGCGCGAGCGGTTCGCCACCGCGGACCGGTCGTCGGCGCTCTGGCCGAGCGAGCGGGCCGGCCGGGTGGCCGTGGGCAGCCTCGGGGACGCCTTCGCTGCGGCCCGGGACGCGGCCGGGCTGCCGCAGGAGCTGGGGCTGCACTGCCTGCGGCACTCCTACGTCACGCACCTGATCGAGGCCGGCTACGACCCGGCCTTCGTCCAGACCCAGGTCGGGCACGCCTACGCCTCCACCACTGGCCTCTACACCTCGGTATCGTCGGACTTCAAGCAGAAGACCGTGCAGAAGATGATCGCCCGGCGCACCGCCAAGCCCGAGGAGGAATCCAGTGCCTGAACAGCGCCGGATCGGCTACCGCTGGAACCTGCGCGCCCTGATGGCCCAGCGCAACCTCTGGAAGACCACCGAGCTGATGCCCCTGCTTCGCTCGCGCGGGATCAACCTCTCCGAGAGCCAGGTCTACCGCCTCGTCACCAGCACCCCCGAGCGCATCCCCGCCCGGACGTTCGCGGCCCTCTGCGACATCCTCGACTGCACCCCGAACGACCTCTTCGAGCCCTTCGTCGAGATGCGCGCCGCCGCGACTGCCAACGCCCCCAAGCGCAGCGAGGACCTGGGCGTCCAGCCCGGCAGCCCCATCGCCAAACGCATCCGGCTCGTCAACCCAGACGAGGGTGAGTAGGCCCCGCAAGGCCGAGGACCCCACCCGCTGGCCGGTCCCCTGCTCGCGCTGCGGCCAGCACCACCAGACCGTGGCCACCTGGCCCGACGGCGGGATCTGCGGCTACTGCTACCAGCAGGCCAAACGCACCCGAGGGACCTGCGCCTGCGGGCACGAAGGCATCCTCCCCGGAATCGTCGACGGCGCGCCGGCATGCCGGGCCTGCACAGGAGTGAAGCTCAACGTCGACTGCGTCTCCTGCGGCGCCGAGGACGAACTCCACAGCGGCGGGAGGTGCTGGACCTGCACCCTGGCCGACACCGTCGAGGGCCTCCTCACCGACCCCGCAACCGGGACCATCGCTCCCGTGCTCGTCCCGCTCGCCATAGCCCTGAAGTCGATGAAGCGCGCCAACAGCGGCCTGACCTGGATCCGCCAGAAGCACGTCACCGAATTCCTGCGCCACCTCGCGATTGCCCCGACGGTCACCCACGAGGCCCTCGATCAGCTGCCCAACTCGCGCACCCGCGAATACATCCGCGGCCTGCTCGTCGAACACGGCGTCCTGGGCCGCCGCGACGAACTCCGCGCCCGATACGACCGCTGGGCCGAGGAAGTCCTCGAGCGCGTGGCCGACCCGGCGAACCGGGACCTCGTCCGCCGCTACATCCGCTGGCACCACCAGCGCCGGATGAACCAGATGGATGAAGTCCGCCAGGGAACCTTCGAGCGCAGCAAGCAGACCGTCACCGTGGCCATCGACTTCCTCAACTGGCTCACCGAACACGCAACCAGCCCCGCAGAACTCCAGCAGGCCCACCTCGACGCCTGGCAGGCCCAAGGTCCGACCACCCGCGGGATCGCCACCCGATTCCTCACCTGGGCCGTCAAGGCCCACGCCGCTCCCCCGGGCCTGAAGATGGCACCACACCGGCGCGGCACGAGCCCCAAGCTCAGCGCGGACGACCAGGAGACGGCCCTGCAGCAGGTGGTCCATACCGACGAACTCATCCCCCGGGACCGCGCCGCAGCCATCCTCGTCATCGTCTTCGGCCAGCAGATCGAGAACGTCGCCGCCCTGACCTGGAACGACGTCACCGTCACCGAGGAACTCGTCACAGTCAGGCTCGGCAGCATCGAGATAGCCCTGCCCGACCCCCTCGATCGCCCCTGGCGCGACCTCGCATCCGATCCCGGCCACAACCTCACCGCAGCCCACCCCAACAGCAACTGGGTCTTCCGCGGCACCTCCCCCGGACGCCACATCACCACAACCCACCTGCGCTCACGGCTCCGGAGCGTCTTCAGCGCACGCGCAGCCCGGCTCGGAACCCTCCACGAGCTCACCAAACTCGCACCCGTGCCCCTCATCGCCGAGACCCTCGGCTACTCCCCCGCCACCATCGAACGCCACGCCACCGACTCGGCAGCCGCCTACGCCGAATACATCGCCTCAGCCAAAGCTGTCAGACGAAACGGGACAGCACTGACCGGTGACGGCAAGAGCAGTCGGCAGTAGCCTTCGGGAAAGCCGCACTAACCGGGGGTATGGCAATGACACTTTCTGAATCTTCGGCAGCTGCCGAAACACGCCCAGCCCAGTCGCGGGGTGGTCTCAGGACGGTGACGGCTCTGATCGCCACCTTCCTCCTGGCCTTGATCGTGGGCTATCTCCAACTCGAGGTTCACGCCGCTTCCCTCGGACTACGGTTCGGTCTATCGGAGACTCCCGAAGGCATCGCGCCCCGCTACCCGTGGGAAGTCCAGGCACTCACCTTCGTGCTCGCCGCTGGATACGTTGCGGCCTACCTGCGCTTCTTCCATCAGACCCTGCCGCGCGCCGCCGCACTCCTGGTTTTGTCCGTCGTGACACTGTTCGGCTGGTCAGTGGCGCCGCTCCTCCTCGGAACCCCAGCAGCCTCACTCGCCGAGAGAACGCCCATGCCACTCCTGGCCCTCGGCCTCGGCTATGCAGGAGCGACGCCCTTCTGCCTCACCATCGCAGCAATCATCGCCGTCGCCCCGGTCTGGCGACCATCGCAGCGGACCTCTAAGCCAAGCCCTTGAGTCACGCCGTCTGGAGAACAACACGGACCAGTCAGACAGCGCTACTCCCGCCCCTCGAATAGCCGTGCATGCCAGTTAGGTACATAATCGGCGCGAATGCACCGCGCCGGCACTTCCTACCTGACCTCCCCTGCGGCCTCATGGATCGGTGCGCCGATGTCGTAGCCACAGGACTCCAGATACACCACGTGGGCGGCGGTCTCGGCAAGAGCCAGCCGGAGCGGAGGGCCCTGCAAGGAGCCCCAGCCCCTCGACCAGCTCAGCCGGCGTGCGATCTCCCAGATCGAGCCCGCCGAGGCGTCCGCGACGATCCGGAGCACCTCTTCCGAGCGGCCCCGGCCGTCTGCGAGCAGCTCGTTCACGCGCCCGCGCATGCCGCTGAACCGGTATTCGTGCGCCGGGCACACTTCCATCTCCTCGTCGAACCCAATCCGTTCCAGAGATCGGTAGTAGTCCGCTAGGGGGTTCGCTGGCCCGAGGGCATAGAAGGAAACGTTGGGCGAAATGCGCGGCAGGACGTGGTCGCCGCTGAAGATCAAGCCCTTGGACTCATCCACCAGACAGATGTGCCCAGGGGTGTGTCCGGGTGTTTCCACGACGAGAAGCTGCAGTCCCGGGACGGGTACCGCGGCGCCGTCTGCCAGCCGGAGGTCCGGCTCAGCCAACCTCCGCTGGGTGGTCAGCCACCGCTCGCCCAAGGCGATCTCACGCTGCCGATCACCGGGGACACCCCATAGCTCAAGCCCGGCGAGGTCCGCGGCCACCCAGTCGCCGACCTCCGTCTCGGCGGGCAGACTGAGCGTCTCGTCCTTCCCGAGAGCCACCCACGCTCCCGAAGCCTCCCGGACGCGAGCGGCCAGCCCCAGATGATCGGCATGGCGGTGAGTGACCACGATTCCGGTGAGATCGCCAAGGCCGAACCCGGCGCGGCCCAGCCCGGCAACCAGGTGCCGCCAGCCTTCGTCGCTGGCCCAGCCGGGATCGACGAGGATGGCGTCATCGCCTCCGGTCAGTAGATAGCTGAGCGTGTACCGCATGGGGTGATTCGGGAACGGAACGGGGATGGACCAGACGTTCTCACGGACCTGCTCCACGGGAGGGAGGACTCTGTTCCGCCAAGCAGCCTTCTGGGCGTGGCCGGTCACGGTGATCGACGTATCGCGCACTGGTTTCCTTCCCGTTCGAGCAGTGGACCCGGGCCGCGCCGAGACGGAGGGTCGGTAATCCGACGGACCGGACTCGGGATTCCGTCAGGATGACAGGTATGACGTGCCGCAGAAATGCAATTTTCAGTTACCGAAATGCCTTCACCGATCCGGCTACCGTCCTGTTTCTCATCGGTTGAAGGCTTCGCGGCTATCCGAGAGCGGTGAGGCACCGATGTTGCGATAGTTGATGATCCGGATGATCACTAGGTGCCTCACCGCAGCTTGTTCAGAACTCGGGCTCGGCGAAGTCTCCAGCGGCGCGCCGGAACTCGGTGAGGATGTCATTGAGCTGGTCGACACTCTCAGTGCGCAGTCCGAGATCGCCGAAGAGGCCCTCGTTGAGGAGTTCGGTGGCTCGGTCGACGACGTCGGCTCCATGGGGGGTAAGAACGACGAGGACGGACCGGCCATCCCTCGGGTGGGCCTGACGCTCCACCAGGCCGTCCTTCGCGAGGCGTTCGACGGCGCTCGCCAACGTCGTGGGCTGGACCTGGAGGCGGGCGCTGGCTGTGACCATAGGGAGGCGCCCTGTCTTTGAGAAACGCAGGAGCCGAAGGAGTCCGAAG
Source organism: Sinomonas sp. P10A9 (assembly GCF_041022165.1). Lineage (GTDB taxonomy): Bacteria > Actinomycetota > Actinomycetes > Actinomycetales > Micrococcaceae > Sinomonas > Sinomonas puerhi. The sequence continues at coordinate 910,759 of NZ_CP163302.1, read as the reverse complement.
CGGGAGAAGCTCAGGCCGAGTGGCTTGAGTACGGCCTCTGCGCGTGCGAGGAGGATCTGTTGCGCGCGCATGATCAGGGAAACGGCGACCATGTTCCGGGCTGCCTGCTCCCAACCGTGGGCCACCCACTGTCGCCTTGCTTCGTCGATCGGATCGAACGGCAAGGGCACCGGAGAGCTCATGTTGAATGTCACCTTTGCTTCGGAGTCCTACGAGAAACAACGATATCATAGCAAAAACAACGATGTCGTTGTAGTCTGGGCGGACTACCCCTCGCAATAATCAGGAGATCCCCCATGGGCGCATCAACCCGACTCCCTGCCCCTCCCGGGAACGCCATGGTGCGCTTCGCCGTACTCGCGGTCACGGCGGTCGCAGCGCTGGCGGTCCTTGTGCTTGCGGCGCGCTGGCTCATTGGCCTGCCACCTGTGGCCCGGTTCGTCGCTGAGCACCCCGGCCAGGCCCCCTTGCCACCGTCCGTGCCCGTCGGGATCCCAGCGTGGCTCGGCTGGCAGCACTTCTTCAACGCCTTCCTCATGCTCCTCATCGTCCGCACCGGCTGGCAGGTGCGGACCACCACGCGGCCGACGGCCTCGTGGACCCGCAAGAACACGGGCCTCCTCCGGACCAAGGGCCAGCCCAAGAAGATCAGCCTTGAACTCTGGTTCCACCTCAGCCTCGATGCCCTCTGGGTGCTCAACGGCCTCGTGTTTGCCATCCTCCTCTTCGTCACGGGGCAGTGGATGCGCATCGTCCCGACCTCTTGGGAGATCGTCCCGCACGCAGCCTCGGCCCTCCTCCAGTACGCGGCACTCGAGTGGCCGCTCGAGAATGGCTGGGTGTCCTACAACGCACTCCAGGTCTTGGCCTACTTCGTGACAGTGTTCATCGCCGCGCCGCTCTCTGTCCTCACCGGAGTGCGGATGTCCAACGCGTGGCCTAAGGGCCCGGACGGGATCAACCGCCTCTTCCCCATCGAGTTGGCGCGCCGACTGCACTTCCCTGTGATGATCTATTTCGTCGCGTTCACCGCAGTGCATGTCTTCCTCGTCTTCGCCACCGGCGCCCTGCGGAATCTCAACCACATGTACGCCCCCTCCGACGACGACGAGTGGCTCGGATTCGCCTTCTTCTCGGCGTCCCTCGTGGTCATGATTGCCGCATGGTTTCTGGCCCGGCCGCTCTTCCTGCGTCCCATTGCAGCGCTGATGGGCAAGGTCGGCCGCTAGCCGACCGTTTCAGAGCTCTTGACAGCGCCCTTCACGGGAGGTTGACTTGGACAACGGTCATACCAATTGAAGGATTGACCATGCACCATCTTCTGTTCAACCTGGACAAGGGAGTTCACCGTTGGCTACAACCCATTCGGCGCCGTCCGACGCCGCCACGATGCGCCGGGTGCGCAGGGCCGGCGCGATCGGCAACTTCATCGAGTACTTCGACAACGCCCTGTATGCCTACTTCGCGGTCACGATCGCGAAGTTGTTCTTCCCCACGGCAGACCCTGTGGCCGGTCTGCTCTCGACCTTCGCCGTGTTCGGCGTCGCCTTCTTCATCCGCCCTGTCGGTGGCATTGTGTTCGGCCACATCGGCGATCGGTGGGGCCGCAAGCGGCAGCTCATCCTCGCGCTGCTTCTCATGAGCATCTCGACCACGGCACTCGGCCTCCTGCCCACGTATGCGACGGTGGGCCTGCTGGCCCCGGCACTCCTCATGGGCTGCCGCCTACTCCAGGGTTTCTCCGTCGGCGGCGAGTCGACAGGGGCCTTCGTTCTGGTCGTCGAACACTCCGCCGCGGCCTCCCGAGGCCGGAATACCGCACCGCTCATCGTCTCCTCCATCGCGGGTGCTGCGTGCGCCGCTGCTACAGCCCTCGCCACAACAGCGCTACTTCCACCCGAAGCCATCACCGAGTGGGGCTGGCGTGTGCCGTTCTTCATCGCGGTCCCGCTCGGCGTCGTCGGCCTGTACCTGCGGCTCCACATCGACGAGTCCGAAGCCTACAAGGAAGCCACGAAGGAGTCGGCTGTCATCAACAAGGCGGTGGGCCACCGCCACTCGCCTCTCGCACAGGCCTTCCGCAGCGTCCCGAAAGAAATGCTCATCCTGTTCGGGTGGGTTGCCCTCCAGGCCGTCGCCGGATACCTGACGGTCGGTTACATGGTGTCGCACCTCGTCCAGTTCGAGAAGTTCGCGTTCAGTTCTGCCTTGGGCATCCTCATCGCCGCCATGGTCATCGCGATGATCGCGTCAACGCTTCTCGGTCGCCTCATGGACCGGATCTCCCGCAGGTCCTTTGCCTCGATTCTCTCGATCGGCCTCGCGGTGTGGGTCCTCCCAGCCTTCGTCCTGATGTCCTGGGGCCCCGTCCCTGCAGCCTTCGGGCTGGGGATCTTCGCCTCGCTCATGTACGGCACGATGATCACCTCTGGCGTCGCCATCGTCGAGCTCTTCCCGGTGGACGTCCGGGCGAGCGCGAGCGGCTTTGCCTACTCGGTGGCCTTCTCAGTCTTCGGCGGCACCGTCCCCTTCGTCGCGACCTGGATGTCGGCATCCTTCGGGGCCACAGCGCCGTCGTACTACGTGATCCTGTTCGCGGTCGCAGCCATCTTCGTCGCCCGATTCGGAATCCCGAACGCCCGGGAGATGGATGTGGTCGCCGATGCGGCCGCCACACCAAGCGCCACGGCGTCCGCTCCCCGCTGACCTCGGGCAGGTGGGCCCCGACCGAGCCGGCCCAGCGACGCGCTAGAATTCCCATCACTGTAACTTCATGCCGAGGCGCCCCGGACCCCTCAGGTCCGGGGCGCCTCGGCCCTGCCGGAGCAACGGTTACGGAGGCACCTATGTCCGAGGCACCCACCGGTGAGTCTGTCATCAGCCGAGTGGCCCGCATCCTCTCCGCGTTCGACCGCAAGAACCGCTCCATGCCATTGACGGTCCTGGCGGATCGGACGGGCCTGCCGCTGCCAACGGCCTACCGGCTCGTCTCGGAGCTCGTGCGCCACGGACTGCTCGAGCGTGGCCCGGACAAGGAGATCCGTGTTGGACTCAGGCTCTGGGAGCTCTCGACGCGGGGCAGCGACACGCTGTCCCTCCGGGACACGGCGCTGCCGTACATGGAAGACCTCTTCGAGAGCCTGGGGCGCCTCACGACGCTGTCAGTCCTCGACAACGGAACACTGCTCTACCTCGAAAGGATCTCCCCCGAGGGCCTCTCCCTCGACCGCGCCCTCGTGGCGCAACGGCATCCCATCCACGCGGCATCCTCCGGCCTCGTGCTGCTGGCTTTCTCATCACCGGAGTTCCAAGACGACTTCCTCGCCAAGCCCCTCCCGAAGTACACCGAGGACACCGTCACCGACCCGCATGTCCTGCGCCGCGTGCTTGCCGAGATCAGGCAGCAGCGCTTCTGCTCTGCCCCGGGAATCGGAACGCGCGGATGGACCGGCATGGCGGTTCCGGTCTTCGGCGCCGGGCAGCGTGTCGTGGCGGCTCTGAGCGTCGTCTACGAGCGCGGGGGTGAGCGGACCCACGAGGCCATCCCCGCCCTTCACGCGGCGTCCTTCGGGATCTCGATGGCACTGGGGGTTAAACCGCCCAAGCGCAGCTGAAGGCACCCTTCCTCCCAGTACTTTCGCTGAGCGAAACCCCCCAGTGTTCCGCGCACCACGGATGGCACGGTGGTGTTCTGAAGCACACACCGACCGAAAGGACGACGATGTCCACCATGACCGAGGGTCAGGAGCATTCCGACGCGACGGCTCCGGAGCCCATCCGCGGGCAGGATCTCCCCTACTCCCACGATCTCCAGTGGCCCGATGGCCTCGAGCCGTGGACTGTGATCGATGAGAAGGGGACCCAAGGAGAGCCATACGCCCACTTCGCCTGGATGCGCAGACACCACCCAGTGCTGCGGGTGCACCACCCGGACGAGGACGTGTACTTCGTCTCCCGGTACCAAGACGTGCGCAAGGGGATGCGCTCGCCCAAGATCCTGCACAGCCAGGTCAATGACGTCCCGCCGTTCGCCTTCCCGACTCTCCTCGACGGAGCAGCCCATGCCAAGCTGAGGAAGGTCATCGCCGCCGCCTTCATCCCCAAGGCCATCGCACTCGTCGAGGACCGAGTCCGTGACGTTGCCGTGGACCTCGCGCAGTCCTTCGTGGGCAAGGGAGGGGGCGAGGTCGTGGAAGAGGTTTCGCGGCCTCTGACCATCGCCACGATCAGCGGCATCCTCGGAGTGCCTGTGGACGATATGGAGAAGATGAACTTCCTCGCGGACAAGCTCTTCGTGCTCTTCGCCCGCGTCTCGCGCATGGCCCCCGGCGACGAGGACGATGAGAAGTATGCGATGGAGCTCTTCGACTACCTGAACAAGACCCTCCGCCGCCTCCATGAGGAGAAGAGCGAGACTGTCGCAGGCATCATCGCCCGCGCCTGGCTCGACGAGGGCGTCCTCACCGAGAAGGAAGCCACCGAGCTCTGCGCCTTCGTCTTCGTGGCAGGCTTCGAGACGACGGAGCGCCTCATCGCAGGCGGCTTCCGCGAGCTCAAGGCTAACCCGGCGCTCCTCGAGCGCATCCGGGAGAACCCGAAGGAAGACGGCGAGAAGTTCATCGAGGAGCTCGTGCGGTTCCGCGGCCCCGTGCACAAGGCGCCCCGCCGGACTGTCGAGGATGTCGAGTTCGCCGGCGTCGTCATCCCCAAGGGGTCGATTGTGCGTCTCCTGCTCGCGTCGGCGAACCGCGACGAGTCGCAGTGGCCGCATGCGGACGAGTTCGACATCGATCGCAAGATCGAGGGCCACTTCGGCTTCGGCCATGGCGTCCACGCGTGCCTGGGTGCTCCGCTGGCCCGCCTGGAGAGCCGCATCCTCTTCGGGGAGATCGCGAAGGTGGCCAGTGCCGTGGACTTCGACCCGGACACGGACATGGAGCTCCTCAAGGGCAACAGCCTGACGAATGGCGTCGACTCCCTCATGGTCACCGCCACGCCGCTCTCCTGAGACCCCTGACGCTCGCAATGAGGCGCCGCCGGAATTCTCCCGGCGGCGCCTCTCTTGCTCTCGTCCGCAGCCAGCCACGGTTGTGCCAAGAGGCGGCGCCCCTGGCCCGGGGCGCCGCCTCTCACTGCGTCACTTCTTTGCCCTCCCCTCCGTCCAGAGGGGGGTATCGGGCTCAGAGCTGGAGTGCCACGAACTTGGTTTCGAGGAATTCCTCGATGCCTTCTGTGGCGCCCTCGCGGCCGAGTCCTGACCTCTTGGTCCCGCCGAATGGCGCCGCCGCGTAGGCAACGGTGCCGCGGTTGAGGCCCACATTGCCCGATTCCAGGGCCTCCGCGACGCGGACCGCCCGGCGCAGGCTCTCGGTGAAGACGTACGAGACGAGCCCGTAGTCCGTGTCGTTCGCCCGCTGCACCACGTCGGTCTCCTCCTCGAACGGGATGAGGGCCACGACCGGGCCGAAGACCTCCTCGCGCATGAGCTCGGCCGAGGCGGGGACGTCACGCAGGACCGTTGGCGGGTAGAACGTCCCCGGCCGATCGAGCCGGTGCCCGCCCATGACGAGGCGGGCACCGTGTCCGACGGCGTCGTCGACCATGGCTTGGACGTGCCGCACTTGGCGTTCGTTGACCAGCGGACCCAGCGTCACGCCGTCGTCCATCCCATGCCCCTGCACCATGGGGGCGAGCCGTTCCGTGACGCGGCGCTCGAACTCGTCCATGAGCGTGGCGTGGACGAAGACACGGTTCGCCGACGTGCAGGTCTGGCCGCAGTTCCACATTTTGTTCACCATGAGGCTGTCCACCGCGACGTCGAGGTCGGCATCCTCGAACACGATGAACGGAGCGTTCCCGCCCAGCTCCATCGAGCAGCTCAGCACCTGCTCCGCCGCCTGCTCGAGCAGGCGCACCCCTACAGGGGTCGAACCCGTGAACGAGAGCTTGCGGGCCAGGCCCGAGCGGATGAGCGGCTCCATGACGGCATTCGACTCACTGGTGGTGACCGCGTTCACCGCCCCGGGAGGAACCCCCGCGTCCGCCAGCAGCTTCACGAAGGCGAGGACCGCGAGCGGCGTTTCCTTGGCTGGCTTGACGACCGAGGTGCAGCCGGCGGCGATGGCGGGGGCGAGCTTCCGCACAGCCTGGGACAGCGGGAAATTCCACGGCGTGATCAGGATCGACGGCCCGATGGGCTGCTTCGTGACGATCATCCGCCCGTTGACGCCGGGGTTCTCCTGGAAGGACCCATGGACGCGGACGGCCTCTTCGGCGAAGTGCTGGATCCACTCGGCGACGCTCGTGAGCTCGGCACGAGACTCATGCAGAGGCTTGCCGGACTCGAGCGTCAGGATCGTGGCAAGGTCCTCCCTGCGCTCGGCAACCAGTGCCAGTGCGCGGTGGAGGATTTGCTGCCGCTCGCGCGGGGTGAGCGCGGCGAAGGCCGACTGGGCAGCCACGGCGGCTTCCAGGGCGCGGCGCCCGTCGGCGGGCGAGGCGTCGGCCACGGTGCAGAGCACCTCGCCCGTGCCCGGGTCCAGGACCCGGAACGTGCGCCCCTCAGCGGCCTTCGTCCAGACGCCATCGATGAAGAGGTCCTTCGGCGCGGCCGGAAGGACCTCTGGGCGGACTGATGCTGTGACAGTCATGGAAAGGTCCTCTCAGTCGAGCCCGTGAAGGCCCTTGACGGTGAAGCCGAAGTCGACCTGGAGGTCCTGCCCGCTCACATAGGAGGCCAGATCGGAGTTGAGGAACACGAGGGCCCTGGCCTGGTCCTCGGGGGTAGCCGGCCGCCCGACGAGCGAGATGTGGGAACCCTTCAGGCCCGCCGCGTTGAGGCTGAAGTCGTCGCTCATCGGGGTCGCCGTCGAGGCGGGCGAGATGGAGTTCAGGCGCAGGCCCTTCTCCGAGAGCGCGAAGGCCCGGTGCTTCATCCAGACAATGAGCGCCTCCTTGGAGACCATGTAGGGAAGGTTGACGCCCGGATGGCCCTCGAAGAGCGCGTCGCGGTTCTCCTTGAACCACTGCTGCGCTTCCTCGAAGCCCTCCGTCTTGACGAAATCGAGGAGGGTGCTTGCCCGCTGCTGCCAGCGCATCCCGCCTGTGGACGCGATCACCGCGATCGCCCCGCCCGTGCTGAGCCTCGGAATGAGGCCTTCGACGAGGTACCGTCCGCCGATGAAGTTGATCGTCAGCACGTCCATCTCCGTGAAGGTGCGCCCGGCATAGATCTCCCCGGCGATCCCGGCGCAGCTGAACACGGCATCGACCTGCTCCGGCAATGCAGTGAGCGCCTCGTCGATCGAGACCCGGTCGGCGAGGTTCACCCGGACGTACGTCCCGAGAGACTGCTCGGGCGCCTTGATGTCGAGCTCATAGACGGCCGCACCCTGCCCCGCCAAGAGTTCCGCGGTCGCCCGTCCCATGCCGGACGCCGCGCCGGTTACGACGCATACCTTCCCTGCATATCCCAAAAGATCAGTCATGAGACCACTTCCCTCTCGTAGCTCGCGTCCCTGTTCTGGAACGCCGTCTTGGTTCCCTTGTCCCGGCGTTCCCGGAAGAAGTTGAACTCGTCCTTCTCGAAGGACAGGCCGGTCCCGAGCGTGTGTCCGATGACCCCGCGCATGAACTGCTGCGACCCGCCGAGCGAGTCGAGGGCCATGTTGTGGATCGCCTTGCCGAGGACAATCGCATCGCGCGGGTTCCGGGCGACCTTCTGCGCCCATTGCTCGGCCGTGTCCTCGAGCTCGTCCTCGGGGACAGAGACGTTGGCCAGGCCCATCCGCTCGGCGTCCTTGCCGTCGAACTGGGATCCGAAGAGCAGCAGCTCACGGACCTTCTTCGGCCCGTAGGTAAGGATCTGCATGTTCAGGTGCCAGGTGTTTCCGGCGAAGCCGAGGCGTTGCTCAGCATGGCTGAACCTCGCACTGTCGGCGCAGACCACGAGGTCCACGAGCTCCGTCAGGTACATCCCGAAGCCGACCGCTGCGCCGTGCACCTGGGCGATGACGGGCTTCTCGGCGTACTGGAACGCCATGTACTCCTCCGCGAGCCTCTTGTCGAAGGAGAGGCGGGCCCGCTGGCTCATCCGATAGGGCTTGCCGTCTGGCCCCTTCCGGTCTAGGCCGAACACCCGCACGACGTCGTCGAAGTCGTGCCCGGCGCAGAACGACTTGCCCCGGCCCTTCAGGATGATGACCTTGATGTCGTCGTCTGCCTCGAGTTCGTGGAGCCCGGCGACGAGAAGCTGCGCGTCGTCGAAGGTGAGGGCGTTGCTCTTCTCGGGCCGATTGAGGACCAGCCGGCCGACACTGCCGGATTTCTCGACGAGGATGGGGTCTTGGGACGTGGTCACAGTTCCTCCTGTGCTGGTCTCGGGACAACCGTCGCGGGAACGCGGCGGGAGAGGACGACGGCGGCATCGGCCGCCGCGCGGAGGGGCGCCGTCCGGGCGGGGCTGGCCCAGGGGCGTCCCGGGATGCGCAGTTCTCGGCCATCCGGGGTGCGGACCACATCGAAGAAGCCGCGGTGGTCGCTCAGCTGCGGGTCGGAGAGGACCTCGTCGACCGAGCGCACCGGTGCAACGGGGACGGCATGCTCCTGGGCGAGGTCGAGGAGCTCGTCCCGCGTGTGCGCGAGGAGCCACGGGGCGATGAGTGCGTCCACCTCGTCGGGGTACTCCATGGCGATTGCGTAGAGATCCCTGTACCTCTCGCGCGTGGACCACTCGGGCTGGCCCATCATGGCCAGCAGGCTCTCCCACTCGCGCTGGCTCCGGCAGATCATGGCGACGTAGCCGTCCTTGCAGGGGAAGAGCCCGAACGGATACCGGCCACCCGAGCCAGGGGCACGACGCCCGTCGCGGCGCAGGGGGATTCCGTAGTAGGAGGCCACGGCCCCGTAGATCCGGACGTAGGACGCGAGGACCTCCGAGCCGGCGATCTCGACCTGCCTTCCGCGGCCCGACCGGTGCGCAGCGACGAGCGCGGCGGCCCCGGCAGCGGCACCGTGGAGCCCCAGCTGCAGGGAGCCGATGCCGTAGGGCAGTGCGAGGGGTTCACGCTTGGGGTCGCCCACCATCTCCATCAGGCCGCTCAGCGCCTGCATGGTCAGCTCGCCGCCGTCGTCCATTCCTGCTGCGGCCGATAGCCGCACGTGGCTGATGCCGGGATTGCGGCGCTGCACCGACTCCCAGTCCCAGCCGCGTCGCTCCAGCTCGGACGCGGGAAGGTCCGTGATGATCAGGTCGGCCTGTGGGACCAGCTCCTCGAGCAGGACGGCGTCGAGCCAGTCGGAGTCCCGGCCAGCGCTGGGGCGGACCACGTCCTTGTACGGGTCGAAGAAGGCCTGGGCCTCCTCGGTGAGCGCTGCGCGCCGCGCGGCGCCGTCGACGACGACGACCTCGCCTCCGCCGTCCGCGATGAGCTTGCCCGCGAAGGCAGCGGCTCGTGACCGGCCGAGTTCGATTGTGACCCTTCCGTGGAGGAACGCCGTGGAGTTCTCAGGTCCTGCTGTGGTGGTCACCGCAGTGCCCCCTGTTGTTCGAGTGTCGAGAGCTGGTCTTGGCTGAGGTAGCGGGTCAGGACCGCGGCGTTGTCCCCGCCCAGGAGGGGGGCGGTCCCGCGGACCCGGGGCAGTTCGCCGTCGAGGTACCACGGGATGCTCGTGACGTGGAGCTCGCCTACGAGAGGATGCGGGTGGCCGATCCTCTGGGTGAAGCCGCGAGCGGCGAAGCCTGGGTCCTCGGCGACGTCATCGGGCGTCAGTACGGGCGCCGCCTCGACGCCGCGGGCGGCAAGGCGGGCGAGCAGCTCGTCCCGTGGCCAGCGGTCAGCGCCGGGCGCGTCGGTCCCCAGGTCGTCCCCTTGGCCCGCGGCGGCGACCCAGCCGGTCCTGGGTCCGGCCTTCGCAGGCATGAGCGTCCACGGGGTCCCATCCGGGTCCGCGTTGCCGCGTGGGCGGGGGCGGGTGCCCCCGAGCCCGTGCTCGGCGAAGGCCTCGCCGGCCAGGGTTGAGGCGGCCTCGATCTGGGACAGGTCGACGTGGCAGCCCTGGCCGGTCTCCTCGCGCCCGCGGAGCGCCGCGGCCACAAGGAAGACCCCGTAGAAGCTGCAGTTGAGGTCGGCGAGGGCGAGGGCAGAGCACCCGAGCACCTCGCCGTCGTCGTATCCGATCAGGCCTTCAACGCCGGCCAGGGCGCTCATGACCGGCGCGTAGGAGCGCTGGGTGCGCAGCGGCCCGGTTTGTCCATAGCCGCTCGCTGACAGGATCACGAGTCGCGGGAAGCGTTCGCGCAGGGCTTGGATCGAGAGGCCGAGGCGGTCGAGCCAGCCGGGGACGAAGTTCTCGATGAAGACGTCGGCGTCGTGGAGGAGGTCGAGGAAGAGTTCGAGGCCCGCTTCGGTCTTGAGGTTCAGGGTCACGCTTCGCTTGCTCGCGCTGGCCTCGTGCAGGAGCTGGAAGGCCTCGTGCGCTGGGAAGCCTTCCGGATCGGCGGGTCGCGGCAGGCGGGCACGGTTGACGTCCGGTTTGGCGCGGGACTCGACCTTCACGACTTCGGCGCCGAGCTCGGCGAGCACCCTGCCGACGAGTGGTGCGGAGACCGCCGTCGTGACTTCGACGACGTTGATGCCCTCGAGCCACCGGATGTCCGCGAGGGGCGGCAGGGCTGCCACTCCTGGGCCTGCCCCAGGGTCTGTGCGTGCCCTAGTCATGGTTCCTGGTCCCGCCCTGTGCCGTAGGCGCCCACTGCGTCAGGACGTCTTCGGATTCGAGGACTCTTCCGCTGACCTTCTCTGGGGTCGCCGAGCAGAGCACGACCGCGGCGCGGGCCATGACCTCGGGCTTCTCGGCGCTGGGGTCGTCCGCCTTGAGCACGCCGTGGAAGACGGGGCCTGGAGTTGCGACAAGGCGTGCGGGGCGCAGGGCGTTGACGTTGATCCCGTCGTTGAACACCTCGGCGGCGAAGCCCGTGGTGAGGCGGTCGAGGGCGGCCTTGATCATGCCGTACACGGTCGTCGTGCCTTTGGCGTTGAAGCGGGACGGGGGCATCTCGGGGTGCTTCGACTCCCAGGAGGTGATGTTCAGAATCGACCCGGTTCCGCGCTCGCGCATCCCGGGAAGCACGAGCTGGGTCAGATGCAGGGGCGCCATGACCTGGATGTCGTACATGAGCTGGGCCCGGCTCGGCTTGAGCTCGGCGCCGGCCTGGAAGAACGTGACCGCAGCGTTGTTGACGAGGATGTCGACCTTGCCGAAGCGTTCCATGGCCTCGCGGACGATGCGCTCACGGTCAGCCTCGCTGGTCAGATCCGCCACGACGGTGTGTGCCCGGCCGCCGGCGGCTACGACGGCCGCGGCGGTCTCCTCGAGTGTTCCGGGAAGCTTCCCCGGCTGGTCGTTGCTCGAGCGTGCGGTGATGACAACGTCCGCGCCCTCGCGGCCGAACTCCTCGGCGATGGCGGCGCCGATCCCGCGGCTCGCGCCGGTGATGAGGGCGACCTTGCCGTCCAGAATGCCCATGTTTTCCTCCTTGTAATCGTGCGATGGTGTGGTTGCCGAGTGGCAGCCGGTGATGGCGTTGCGGAAGGGATCGCGGCCAGGCCGCTACGGGAGCTCCCGCGATCGCGGCCTCGGCGGCCGGCCCGGGATTCTGGGCCAGATCTCAGGGTCGAGCCGGGCGAGGCGCCACAGGAGCGGAGCCGCCCTCGCGAGGAGCTCGAGCTCATGGTCCTCGAGGCCCTCCAGCCGCTTGACGACCAGGCTGTCGCGGGCGGCGATGCTCTCGCGGAGGCGGTAGAGGCCCTCGGGTGTGATCGCGACGAAGACGCGGCGGCGGTCGCCGTCATGGTCCTCGGCCCTCTCCACGAGGCCCTTCCGCTCGAGCCGCTGAACGACCTCTGTCATGCTCGATACGGCGAGCTCCTGGGCCCCCGCAAGGTCAGAAACGCTCATCGGCTCCCCTGCAGAGAGCTGGCTCAGCGTCTGGGCCTGGGCGGATGGCAGCGCCTGTGAGCTCCCTGCCCGGCGGAGCGCGTCGGCCAGGATCGTGACCGGGACGCGGATCAAGGCCGCGAGCTCACTGGCCCGTGTGTCCTCGGTCTCTGCCGCTGGTCCCATCCGTCCCCCTCCCTCATTGCGTTCTCCGTGGATGGTTCGGCATCCGAACCACTTTTCGGCCAAAATTTTTCGCGGGCCGTCCGCGTGGCGGGCGGCGCAGCCTTCGCTGCGCCGCCCGCCACGGGTCAGTCGTCCTCGGGGGCGATCGTCACCGTCGCGCCGTGGAGCGGCTCGCGGTCCTCCACCTGGCAGGAGAGGCGGGAGCAGTCGGGGTTGTAGTGCTCGGATTCCTCGAGGAGTTCGAGCTCGTCGGTGCTGCGCGGACCGAGCGTGTCGGTGAATGCCTTGTCGAGGAAGACGTGGCAGGTCGCGCAGGAGGCCGTTCCGCCGCAGGAGGCGAGGATCGGGAAGTCGTTGTCACGGAGGGTCTCCATGAGCGACTGCCCCGGCTCCCAGTCGACGCTGCGGGCCGTCCCTTCGCGGTCGACGACGTTGATGGTGGTCCTGGTCACGGTGGTCATGGCATTGTCCTTTCAGGTGCTCAAGATTCTCTGGTGTCGGTTGTCAGCTGTCCTGGGCCACGGGTTCGAGGACCGCGGCGCTGAGCTTGACGGATCGGTCGGCGGCCAGGTCGACGTCGATCGGGGCGCCTTGGGCAACGAGCTTCTTGCCCGCGGTGAAGTCGCTCAGGGAGCCGATCGTGTCCAGTGCCGCGAGGCGGCCGTCGCGGAGGTAGAGGACGGTGAACTGCGCGTCTGCGGGGTTGCCCCGCAGCACGATCTCGTCCTCGGGAAGGCGCAGCCCCGCCGTCTGCAGGCGCACGCCATGCTGGATGGTCCAGAACCAGGGGACCTCGTTCTTTCCCCTGGGCAGCCCCATGATGCTGTTCGCTGCGTTCCCTGCCTGGGCCTGTGCGCTCTGGATGCTCTCGAGGCGGCGGTCGATGCCCTCCTCTGCGTGGATGAGGCGCGTCGCGTCGCCGGCCGCGTAGATGTCCGGGTCCGAGGTCCGGGACTCGATGTCCACGAGGATGCCGTCGCGGACCGCGATGCCTGCGGCCTCGGCGGCCTCCTGCCTGGGGACCACCCCTATTCCGGCCACGACGAGGTCCGCGGGGTAGGACGACCCGTCGGCGGTCACGACGTCCTCGACCCGGCCGTTCCCGGTGAGCTCAGTGACCGCAGTGCCGAAAACGAACCGTGTCCCGTGTGACTCGTGGAGCTGCTCGAAGAACCGCGAGACCGGCTCGGAGGTGACCCTGCTCATAACGCGGTCCATGAACTCCAGGACGGTCGTCTCGCAGCCGAGCGCGGCGGCGGCAGCGGCCACCTCCAATCCGATGTACCCGGCCCCGACGATGACCACGCGCGCGCCGGGTCGTAGCGCTGCACGCAGGGCCTCGGCGTCGGCCCGGGTCTTGAGGAGGTGGACGCCTGCGAGGTCGCCACCGGGTACCCGCAGCGAGCGGGCAGCCGACCCCGGCGCCAGGATCAGCTTCGAATACCCGACCGAGGTGCCGTCGGCGAGCTGGACGCGGTGGGCGGCCCGGTCGATCCCGACGACGGTGCCGTGCACTCGCTCGATGCGCTTGTCGGCGAAGAACTGTTCCTTGCGCAGCGGGGTGATGGGAGTCTCTGAGGCAGCGCCGGCCTTGAGGAATTCCTTGCTCAAGGGTGGCCGCTCGTAGGTCGCCCCATCCTGCTCCTCAATCATCACGATACGGCCGGACCACTCGAGTTCGGCCAGGCGGACAGCTGCCTGCACGCCGGCGTGGCCGGCTCCGACGATGACGACGGCGTTTTCGGACATCTCGACTTCACTTCCTTGTGACGCTTGGGCTGGTGGGCTTGGAGCCATGCTCCCAGCCGTGACTTCCGTCATATTCGGGACTTTCGCTGAGCGAAAACTCCCCCTCGACCCATCCATGGACAGCGTGCCTGGGACTCACGTCGGCAGTTTGGGACGCGTCCCTCAGAGGAGGTCGAGGAGGATGATTTCCTGGTCGAGCTTGCGGATCAGTCGCTCATGCCTGTCTGCCTCTCGTGCCTGCTCGGCTGTGGGAACCGGCGACACCCCAGGGGGCGGCGGGAAGGCGGGGCCGGGGAGCGCGCCGCCGGATCGGGGGATGCGCCGCTTCACAACAGCCCCCCCATCCTCAGGGCCGCGCTCTCGTGGATCGGGCCGAATCCCTCGCGGGCGAGGTCGTGGAGCAGCTGGCTGTATCCGGACAGCGCCAGGGGCCGGATCTGGTGGAGGTCGGCGATGGTGGCCTGCGGACGGTCCACCCGGTAGAGGGCGAGGATCGCCCGGTCCTCCTGATCGTCGGTGAGGGCCCGATAGCGACCGACCGGCCGATCGGCGGTGAGCGCTTGGGCGTAGAGGCCCAGCCGGCCATGGTTTCTCCCGTGGCCAGCGCGGCTCCACACATGGACGACTTCGCTGACATCCACCATGGCCTCCGCCTCCTCTGTGGAGCTTCTGGGCGGTCGGGCCGGGAGCTGGTCGCGGTCCGCTGATACCTGCCATGCTCCCAGTTGTGACCTCTGCCACACCCGCCACTTTCGCTCAGTGAAAGCTGTCCCTCGACCGATCCCCTGCCATGGCGCTACGCCGAGGACTTCGGCGAGATCCACAGGCCTCTGGCGCGGGCGCACACCGCCTCCCCGGCGATGATCTCGCCCTCGGCGAAGGTCTTCCGCCCTTCGATCGTCGTGACCCGGCCGATGATGCGGAGCTCCTCGAACAGCGGCACGGGACGCTCGTAGGTGATCGTCAGCTCGCGCGTGAAGCTGACTCCGGCGGCCATCTGGCGGACAGCGTGCCACAGCACATCGTCCAGCAGCACCGCCACATATCCTCCGTGCAGGCTGTTGCGGGGTCCTTGGTACTGGAGGGGCAGCGTCACGCGGAATTCGCTCTCGTCACCGTCGTGGTGGTGGACAAGGGGCGGGGCAAGCGGGTTGCGGTGGCTCATGACGGGGTTCGTGAGGACCTGTACGCGGCCCCTGCGGTCAAAGCGCGGCGGATGCTTCGCGGCAACCCCGTGGAGTTCGGCGGAATCTCCAAGTGCCGCCTGAAGCGCCCGGACCTCGGCCTCGATGACGGCGCGGAGGCCGCTTCCCGTAGTGCCGAGGATCCCGCCAGCAAGCCTCCGGCACGCTGCGGCCGCGAACTCCGCCAGCGCACTGTCCTGGGGCGACTCGGGAAGTGCAGGCGCCTCGAGGCTGAGGGTCTCGCTCTCAGTCATTGGTCCCTCCTAGGTAATTGGTCGAACCAAATTACCAATTGAGGCAGTGCTTGGCCAGAGCGCGCTCCCCGCCCTTTCTGGTCATACCAACGAACCTATTGACTACTGCTGTGACCTTGATCATGATGGGCGGTAGGCTGCACAGCCACGCCCCCTGCGCCCGAAGCGCAGCAGTGGGCACGCGGCCTTCCCGTCCTTCCGGCCTCCACGGCCGAGAGAGGGGCATGCCATGCCACGACCGGCACCGACGATGACGACGGAGCCCGCGATCGAAGCGGGGATCACCGTCAGAGACCTCGTCAAGACGTTTTCCACTGACAGCGGCACCGTCACGGCCGTCGACAATGTCAGCCTCCACGTACCGGAGGGATCGTTCTTCACCATCGTCGGCCCGAGCGGGTGCGGGAAGACGACCATAATCCGCATGCTGGCCGGGCTCGAGTCGCCCACTTCGGGACAGATCGATGTCCGGAAGTCGGATTCGGACGGGCCGGTGACGAACTCGATGGTCTTCCAAGGCGATTCGCTGTTCCCTTGGATGACCGTGTGGGACAACGCCGCCTACGGGCTTGCCATGCGGCGTGCCCCGAGGTCGGTCATCCGGGACCAGGTCGGACACTACCTCGACAAGACGGGCCTGACGAAGTTCGCCAAGGCCTATCCGCACCAGCTCTCGGGTGGCATGCGCCAGCGCGTCTCCATCGCCAGGGCATTCGCAAACGACCCGGACGTGTTCTACATGGACGAGCCCTTCTCGGCCCTGGACGAGCAGAACAAGACGATCCTCCAGGAGGAACTCCTGCGCACGTGGGAGGAGAGCCGAAAGACCGTCGTCTTCATCACGCACAGCGTCGACGAGGCCGTCACGCTCGGCGACCAGGTCATGATCATGACGGCACGCCCTGGCCGCGTTAAGACGCTCGTGGACATCCCGTTCGAGCGGCCCCGCAGCGTGCTTGAGCTGCGCCGGCAGCCCGAGTACGGGGAGATGATCTACGACATCTGGGGATCCCTCAAGGACGAGGTCATGGGGACGGCGGCATGAGCTCGCGCGTGGACATCCAGCCCCGCACCAAGACACCCCCGGCCCCCCCGGCGGGGCCCAGGCCCCGCCGCAGCCTCATGCGGCGGATCGGCTCGGAGCGCGTTATGTCCGTCCTGGCCCCCCTCGCACTGCTCGCGCTGTGGGAGCTCCTGGTGCGCACCGGCTTGTTGAACCCGCAGTTCTTCCCTGGCCCGACAACGATCTACAGCGAGTTCGCGCGCCTGAGCGGCAACGGCCAGCTCCTCGACACGGCGCTCGTGAGCCTCCAACGGCTCGGCATCGGGTTCGTCATCGGGGCGGTTCCCGGAGTCCTCATAGGCATTGTCATGGGTCTCAGCCGCTGGGCGCGGACCATTGCCGAGCCGATCATCGCGGCGCTGTACCCGATCCCGAAGACCGCCATCTTCCCGCTCCTGCTGATCATCTTCGGCCTCGGCGAGGCCTCGAAGATCGCTGTCGTGGCGATCGGGGTCTTCTTCCCGGTCGTCGTCAACACGGCAGCCGGGGTCCTCGGAATCCCGATGATCCACCACGATGTCGCGAAGAACTTCCGGGCAAGCCGGTTCGATGTCTTCCGCACGGTTGCGCTCCCCGGCGCCGCGCCCCTCATCATCGCCGGCATGAAGCTCGGTGTCGGCATGGCCCTCATGCTCATCGTCGTGGCCGAGATGCTCGGCGGCACCAACGGCCTCGGCTTCATGATCTGGAACTCGTGGTCGACCTTCAGAGTCGAGACCATGTATGTCGCACTCATCCTCATCTCCGTCCTCGGCGTCGCCCTCACTTTCCTCCTCACCGAGGTCGAGCGATTCCTTACACCGTGGAACCGCGCCAAGCGCTGACTCCACACGCCACCGCACCCACGATCGAAGGGACGAACATGCCCCCCACCAGCATCTCCCCGCTGCTCTCCTCACAGCCCTCGCGCCGGAGCCTGCTCCGTGGCGCGGGGACCGTCGCTGCCGCAGCCGCGCTGTTCGGCCTCACCGCCTGCGGCGGATCCAGCGCGAGCGGAACCGGCAGCGTCACGAAGGTCAGCCTCGGTCACGCGGCGGGCATCTCCAACGCGCCGCTCTACATTGCCCTTGCCCGCGGATACTTCCAAGCCGAGGGGATTGACGCCGAACTCCGGGCATTCAAGTCGGGAGGCGACATGGTCGCGCCCCTGGCATCGGGTCAGCTCGACGCGGGCACCGGCGCCCCGGGCGCGGGCGTCTTCAATGCCGTCGGCCGAGGTCTCGGAGTCCGCCTCGTTGCGGACACGGGGAAGCTCGACGATGGCACGAAATACTCGAACCTCCTGGTCAGGAAGGCACTTGTTGACAGCGGGGAATTCACGAAGCTGTCCGATCTCAAGGGAAAGCGCCTGGGCCTCTACGCGGACGGGACATCCACGACGCTCTGGTTCGACAGGGCCCTGGCCCAGGGCGGCCTGCAGCGCTCCGACATCCAGGCAAACTTCCTGGGTGGCCCAGACCAGGCCATCGCCCTGCAGAACGGCTCAATCGACGCTGCGACGACGGCCGAGCCGTACGCGACGAAGGCCATCGAGTCCGGGGCAGCTGTCCGCTTCGCCGTCGGCGCGGACTTCTACCCTGGCCTCCAGCTCGGAGTGATCATGTATGGCACGGCCTTCACGCAGAAGAAGCCCGAGGTAGCGGTGTCGTTCATGAAGGCCTACCTGCGGGGGGTCGCCGATTTCAGCGCGTCTCTCGTCGACGGGCAGGTGCGGGGCAAGGACGCGCAGGAGATCACCGACATCATCTCCAAGTACACCGAGCTCGACTCGGCACTCATCGCCAAGACGTACGCCGCGCCCGTGGACTCGAAGGGCGCGCTGAACGTCAAGGGCCTCGCCGACGACCTCGAGACCTATCGCAGGGCCGGGCTCATCGAGAAGGCAGACCTGAAGATCGAGGACATCGTGGACACGTCGTTCGTCGAGAAGGCCGCGGCCGCGCTGGCCACGACATGAGGGCGCTCACATACCAGGGACCGAGACAGGTCGAGTGGGCGGACCGTCCGGTTCCGCGGCCCGGAGCAGGGCAGGTCCTCGTCGAGGTCACGGCCTGCGGGGTATGCCACACCGATGTCTCGTTCCGCGAAGATCCGGAGGCGGTGCTCCAGCTCGGCCTGACGATGGGACACGAAATCGCCGGCACCATCAGCGCCTCGGGTGAAGGCGTCACCTCGGTGCACGCAGGGCAGGCCGTCGTCGTGCACACGGTGTGGTCCTGCGGGACATGCCGCGAGTGCACGGCAGGGCGCGAGAATGCGTGCCTTTCGACGCCGGGGCGACTCGTTCCGCCGCAGGGGCCCGGAACCCGTTACGACGGCGGTATGGCCGACTTCGTCGTCGTCCCGGCGACGGCGGTGGTCGCCGCAGACGGGATCGAGCCGCACCTGGCGGCGGTCCTCCCCGACGCGGGTATCGTGCCCTACCACAGCATCCGCGGCTGCCTCCCGCTCCTCGGACCGGGCTCGGGCGCCGCGGTAATCGGCATCGGCGGGCTCGGCCAGTTCGCAGTGTCGATCCTGCGCGCGATGACCCCGGCGAGGATCATCGCCATCGACGTGCGTCCCGAGGCACTCGCGGCCGTCGCGGACGCCGTGGACGCCGTCGTCGACGGCTCGTCAGAGGACGCGGCCGCGCAGGTACTCGACTCTGCCGGCGGACACGGCCCCGATGTCGTGCTCGACTTCGTGGGGACCAGCGAGACGCTGCGACTTGCAGCCTCCACCGTGGCCCCGTACGGCGCCATCCGTGTGCCCGGGCAGGGCAATGGCGTCATGGAGTTCGAGACGATCCGCACGACCACGTCGATTCCCCGCGGGACGACGATCAACCGCCCGTACTCCGGAACCCGGCGCGACCTGATCGAGGTGGTGGCGCTGGCGCGTGCCGGCCGCGTGGGGATCGACATCACGACGTACCCGTTCGAGCGGGCCCTGGACGCGTACGATGACCTGGCCGCCGGCCGGATCACCGGACGGGCCGTCGTCGTCCGCTGAGCGCCCGACCGGAAGGACTTCCGCGTGGCACGCCTTTCCCCCATCCTCTTGACACTGGCGACGGGCATCATGCTCTCGCTCCAGGCCCGCATCAATGCCTTCCTCGCCAGCGACCTCGGCAACCAGCTCGGGGCGGGAGCACTCGTCTTCTTCATCGGGCTGACGACGACCCTCGTGTTCACCGCCCTCGCCCCGGCGGCCCGGCGCAGCGTGGCCACCATGTGGGGGATGCTGCGGCGCCGGGAGCTTCCCTGGCACCTCCTCGCCAGCGGACCCCTCGGCATCATCGTCATCCAGGCGCAGATCGCCACAGTGCCAGTCATCGGGGTCGCACTCTTCGCGATGTCCTTCATCGTCGGCCAGATGAGCGCCGGAACGATGATCGACCACTTCGGCTGGTCCCTCGGCACACGACGCCGCCTGAACCGGCTGGGAGCGGCAGCCCTCCTCCTCGCGGTCGCAGGCGTCGTGGTCTCGAGCGCCCCACGCCTCGGCGCCAGCGGGGCAGGGATCTGGCTCGCATGCGCCTTCGTCTTCGTTGCCGGAGCAACCGTGGGAGTCCAGATGGCATTCAATGGGTCCATCACCGCGGCCGTCGGACGGCCAGAGCCCGCCGGCGTCGCGACGTACGCCCTCGGGTCGCTCGCGTACCTGGCGGTCCTGGGCGCCTCTTCCGTGTCTGACGGCGGCGCCTCCTTCGCCTCCTATGCCCACATCCAGTGGTGGTACCCCGCGCTCGGCATCATCGGCCCGGCTGTTGTCCTCATCGGCGCCGTCCTCGTGCGCCGCGTCGGCGTGCTGCTCTTCGCCATCGGCGTCGTCGCGGGACAGCTCGCCGGATCGATGATCCTGGACCTCGTGTGGCCTACCGCGTCGGGGACCCCATCGTGGCTGACCGTCCTCGGGGCCGTCATGGCACTGGTGGCGCTGGTATGCCTCCAACGATGGGGGCAGCGAACGGAACCGACCCTGTCGGAACCTTCGGCCGCCCCGAGCGCGGTGCCCTGATCATCACGAATGCCTGACCGACGGAGCAGGCCCACCCAGACGAGGCAGGAGGGGGAGGGCCCCGGGCGGCCCTCCCCCTCCTGCTGTTCCCTTCTGATCGGAATCGATACGCACCATGCGGCCGTCTCAGGAGCGTCGGAGCAAGCCCGCCAGGCCGGACACTTCGTCCGTCCACGACAGCCGGTCTGCGGAGTCACCCGCAAGGATCGCCTCGGCACACGCCGATGCCCGGTCCTCGAGCTCCGAAGGGCCCAGGCTCCCATCCCCACCAGCGCGGCACATGCCGACGAACTTCTCGATCAGTCTGTCGCTCGACAGACGCGTGGACTCCTCCCACGGATCCCCGAGGGCATAGTCGGCGGTCGCCTCGAACCGCGTGCCCCGCGCGTAGACGTCTACGCCTCCGGGAATCCCCCGCCATTGCCCACCGCCCATCCATGCCGCGATGTTGGAGGAGCGGGGTTCCGGCGTCACGGTGACCTTCGCACGGAAGTCAGCCATATGCCTGGCATTCATGGCCGCCTCCTCGTACCAGAGGGGCCCCGGAGGAATCCTGTGGGCCATGGCCGCCATGGCGTGCGCATGGCTGAACTCGGCGGTGAGCGGGTCGCTAGGCTGCTGGTCCCGGAAGATCTCAGTCAGCGCCAGTGGGTTCGCGCGCACGACGACCCGTTCGATCTCCTCCGCCGCGATCGCATGCTCCTCCAGAATGCCGGAGAACGCTGTCAGCGGATGGTGGATCCACCGGCAGCACGGCCACGCCTTGTACGTTGTGTTGAGGATCTCCCACTCCTCACCGAGCCCTTGGACCAGGAGCGCGTCGTCGTGCGTCGGTGATCCGTAGAATCGCCAGAACGCGTTTTGGCCGTCCAGGATGTCGAGGAAGCCCGTGCTGTTGAGCCTTGCGAGCAGGGCTGCTGAGACGCCGATGTTGGCGCACCAGCCGGAATCGGCGTACTTGTACATCGGCTGGACAGGCGATTCCGCCCATTTGCGGATGGTCGGTTGAGGAGAATTCGCGCCTGCCAGGCCGAAGGCGTGGTTGGTCTGCAGTGGATCCAGGCCGGCCACGCTCGACGCCGCGCCCGCTGCCGCCCACGTGACGGTCGCGGGAGGGCCCCCCAGCTCGTTCCATCCGACGACCTCGCCGTTACGGACCTGGAAGGGAGCCCCCATCCAGCTTCCGATGCGGGCTCCCAGGTCGAACCCGATGGCGATCCCCGCGAGCACGTCTCGGTCGCTCCCGCCGAAGTGCTCGGCGACGGCCATGGCGGAGAACACCGTGGCGTTGCCGAAGTGGGTCGAGGTGGGAAAGGTGTCGTCCGCATCCAGAACGTTGGCGAGGCGCGCATTCGCGTACGCGGCATCCGTTGGGGATCTCATGCGGTCGAGTCCCAGGACCGTCGCGGCCGATCCTCCTCCCAGCGAATCGACGTACCGGAGCGCGATCTGGCCGCTCTCCGTGTTGATGGCTCCGAGGGCACACCCCACGGTGTCGAGCAGGAGCCGGCGGCTCTCTGTGACGACAGCATCTGGGAGGTCCTCGTAGCCGGTTTTCGCGACGAAGTGCGCCAGTTCCTGTGTGTACCGGGTGGTTGGTTCACCCATGTCAGTCTCCCTTTCGTTGATCTCCGTTTGGAGGACTCAGGACGGCGGAGAGTCGGAAGATCCCGTATTCCACCGACGTCGTCCTCGGAAGCCCGAGCAGATGGTGTGAGAGGCGCCCGGCAGCACGGCCGATGCGAGGCGCGTCGGCGCCTTCGAGAAGCACCATGCCGTCGAACTGCATCCGAGCGCTGTCAGCGCGAAGGACCGCCTCACGATTCTCCAGCTCTCCGTCCGCGCTGCGGAGCCACCCTAGGTGCAAGCCCAGAGACAGCTCGTCCGGGTGGCTTCGCAGGTCGGCGACCGAATGCTCCACCCGAACCCTGTCGGCGGATGCGAACCAGAGCACTGCGATGTCGGGGCCTTTGCCGCCTGCCCGAGAGAGGGACAGGCGGCAGGCTGCACGGATGTTCCGGCGGAAGGAGGGCTGGATCCGCTGGGTCCATGGGCTCGGGTCGTTGACCTTGGCCCGGTAGGCGGCGGAATCCAGCACCTCGGGGCCGGCGAGCTCATACAGGATGAAATGCCGGTGGAGGCCATCACCGAGCTCCGCGTACCGCCTGGCCCTGAGGAAGCCCGGGATTCCTATCCGCTCCGGCATGTGCTCGCTCGTGTGCCAGTCCAGGAAGTCCTGCTCGTGCTGCTCCTCGAACTCGCACCATGCCGTCAGCAGCTCGTGACTAAGCATCCGTCACGGACGCTCGGGTGCTTCCGCTGCCGAGACGACGGCACGCTCCGGCGGCTCGGGCACGGAGACTGAGATGGTCTCCATAGCCCGCGCCGTGGGCAGGCCTCGAAGGGCGACGAGGAGGATCAGGATGGCGAATCCCGCGACGTAGTAGGCCGGCGCGATGGCCGAGTAGCTCGAGGCGAGCCACGTTGCAATGAACGGAGCGGACCCCCCGAACACCGCGAAGCCGATCTGGAACGGCAGCCCGCTCGCGCTCGCCCGGATGTCTACCGGGAAGAGCTCGATGATGGCGAACCCGGCGACAAGGTTCATCGGGTAGAGGATGACTGCAAACACGGCGATCGCGATGATGGCCGTGAAGACGCCGTACTGGGTCAGGATGAAGGCGGGAAAGATCCACAGCAGCAGGGCCAGTGTCATGACCAGCGCAAAGGTCTTCCGCGGCACGCGGTCAGACCACTTCCCTATCTGGTTGACGACCGGAATCGCGGCCATGAGTCCGACGCCGAAGACGACCAGGGACTCGGAGATGGAAAAGTGCTGGAACTCGATCATGTAGGTGGTCATGAACCCGATGAGGATGTAGCCGGCAAGGGCGATGAGCGAGGCCCAGCAGAACAAGACCGCCATCTGCTTCTTGGCCGTCCGGAAGGCCTGGAAGAGCGGGATGGGCTTGCGCTCGAGGCGTGCCAGCTCCTGGCTTGCAGCCCGAAAGGCCTCGGAGTCCTGGAGCCTGAGCCGCATGTAGAGCCCGACAAGGCCCAAGGGCGCCACGAAGAGGAACGGCAGGCGCCAGCCCCAGTCGTGCAGCTGGGCGGGAGTTGTCAGGGAAGTGACACCCAAGGCCACGAGGGCACCGCCTCCGACACCGAACATGATGTAGGTCAGCAGCTTGATGCCGTGGCGACCGCGTTCATGGACAGGCGACTGCTCCATGACGAGGATGTAGGAGCCGGTCTGCTCGCCTCCGGCGGACACCGCCTGGACGAGCCGGCAGATGCCCAAGAGCAGAGGCGCGAAGACTCCGATCACGGCGTAGGTCGGAAGCAGGCCGATGGCAGCAGTCGCCACCGTCATGAGGACGACTGAGACCATCATGGCGGTCTTTCGACCGATGCGGTCTCCGACGTGCCCGAACACGATCGCGCCGACGGGCCGCATGACGAAGGCGCCGCCGTAGATCGCGAAGGTGGAGAGCAGGGCGGCCGTATGGTCGATCGCCGGGAAGAACTGCTTGGAGATGACGACGGCGAAGAAGCCGTAGAGCGTGAAGTCGAAGAACTCGATGAAGTTGCCGATGGCGGCCGCCCTGACGAGCTGGGCGTGCGCGGACTTGCTGACTGTGCGTGGTTGCGTCATCGCAGTGGACACAGTTTCTCCTTTGGGCAGGGGGTCGTGCTGATGAAGGAACTGGTCGACGCGGAGAATCCCTAGGCTGGGAGCCGCCGGAAGATTGCTGGCCAAGGGGCGTGGGGGCCTTCCGCCCAAGAAGCCTCTGTCATGGAAGGGCAGAGCTCGCTTCGCCCAAAGGGTATGACCATGGAAAGTACCGACCACGAATGGCACTGTCAAGGCTGCGTCGGATGACTGCGGGAGTCCAACGCATTCCCCACGGCGATCACGGCTGCGGACCCCGCTAGAGCCACGCCAGCCAGAGCCCACGACGCCCCGTAGGACCACTCCTCCGAGATGAGCCCGAAGGCGAGTGGCCCGCACGCGGCGCCCAGCGAGAGCCCGATCTGCAGATACCCAGTGGCCCGGCCGACGCCGGCGTGACCACCGCGGACCACGCCATAGTGCATGAGGCCCGGCCAGGCCCACCCCGCGCCGTACGCGAACAGGGCGCCGGCCGCGATGCCCCACGGGGAGCCAACCGCAAGGAAGCCGAATCCGACGGATCCGACCACGAGCATTGCGGCCACCAGCAGGTACGGGCTCCAGAGGGGGCGGGCATCGATGAGAGCCCCCGCCGCGACGCGCGCGAGGAGCCCGATGGCCGCCACGGCGGCGAAGACCCCACCGGCCATCCCAGGGGAGATTCCCGAGCTCACTGCCGAGTCGACAAGGAAGATGCCCAGCGACGTTGCGGCCGCCGCGGCAAGACCGCCCCCACAGGAGAACAGCACCATGGCCGGCCGCGATGTCCCGGCGCGCGGGACGGAACCCCCAGTGGGCACGGAAGGCGCCGGCGCAGCAGCAAGCGCGCGCGTCCAGTTCCAGAGGCCAACGAAGAGTGCGATGGCAGCGGCCGAGACGAACATCCATCGCCATCCGACGGCAAGTGCTCCCATGGGCACGGCAAGCCCTCCCAGGAGTGAGGCGGTGGGGATGGATGCCTGCTTGGCTCCGAGCGCAGTGCCGAGCCGATGCGGGACAATGGCCCGGGAGAGGCCGATGTTCGTGGCCGGCTGTCCGAGGGCGTTGGCGGCGCCGGCGACTGCTAGCGCCGCGGCCAGGTTCCCGAAGTCGGTGGCGGACGCCATGCCCAGGAGTGCGACTGATGTCAGCAGGGCGGCGCCGGCCATGCCGGCGCGAGGGCCGGCACGCTCAACCAGCGCTCCAGACAACGGTGCCAGGAGTCCGCCCACGCCGAACATCACGGCGGCGCCGATGCCGATCCCGGCCGGCCCCAGGTCGATATCCTGCCGAATCTGGACGGCCATCGACCCCATGAGGAACGTCGGGGACACAGTGACGGCCGTGAGCGCCACAGTCCGGAGGACGGCCAGCGCACCCCCGGAGCGCGCCACTCAGAGGCCCAGATGCTGGGCAGCGAGCTCGCGGTGATGATCCGGAGCGCCGAACAGGAGCTCGTTGCTCTTCGCCCGCCTGAAGTACAGGTGCGCAGGGTGCTCCCATGTGAATCCGATTCCCCCGTGGATCTGGATGGCATCGTACCCGGCCTTGACGAACGTCTCGGACGTCAGCGCGTGCGCCATCGCGGCCTCCTGCGGGAGCACGGGATCCTCGTCTGCTGCCGACCGCGCCACGCGATGGGCGGCCGCGCGGGACAGCTCGACGTCGAGCAGGAGATCGGCGAGCTTCTGCTTGACGGCCTGGTAGCTGCCGATCACACGGCCGAACTGCTCGCGGGTGCGGGCGTAGTCCGCCGAGATCTCGAGGAGCTTGAGAGAACCGCCCGCATTCTCGGACGCGAGGGCGACGGAGGCCATGCGCAGCATGTGCGTGAGGGCATCCCAGCCGGCGCCGTCGGCCCCGACGAGCTCCGCCGGGGCGGCGTCGAGGGTCACGATCGCCTGACGGCGGGTCAGGTCCAGCGTCTCGACCACGTCGACCAGAACGCCCTCAGCCCCGGGATCCACCGAGAACACCGAGATGCCGGCCTCTGTCCGCGCCGCGACGAGGATGACGTCGGCCGCCTGGGCTTCGATGACATTCACCTTGACCCCGGTGACACTCCAGGCAGCGCCGGAGGGCACCGCCGTCGCGTGGATTCCCTCCTCATCCCAGGCGGTCGACGCTTCGAGGTAGGCCACCGCAGCGCACACCTCGCCTGCAGCGATGCCCTCGAGGAGCTCAGCCTTGAGGGCCGAATCCCCTGTCCCGAGCAGCAGGTTTGCGGCGAGGACTACCGTCGGCAAGAACGGCGTGGGCGCCAGCGCACGGCCGAGTTCCTCCATGACGATCCCCACCTCAGCCTGAGTGAATCCGGCCCCCCCGAATTCCTCGGGGATCGCCAACGACTGCAGGCCCAGCTGCTCCGCCATCTGCCGCCAGACAGCGCGGTCGAAACCCTCGTCGGAGTCGGCAAGGAATCGCACCTGCGCCTCGGAGAACTTGTCCTCGCAGAACCGCCGAACCGTCTGGCGCAGCTCTGTCTGTTCCTCAGTGAAGACCGGTGCCATGCCGCTTCCTTCCTTGGGCCCCCAGCGGGGACCCCAAAATGTCTAATGGTCTGACCTTAATTCTGATGTTAGTGCCCTACACCGGTATCCCGGAAGACCTCTGGGATGGCGAAGTTGAAGACATCCGCGTCGAACGAGTTGTACGCCTGGTAGTCGACCAGCTCGTACAGCCGCGCCCGAGTGAGCATCTCGGACACCTGTGACTCCTGGGTGCCTTCGGCCCTGAGCGCGTCCAGCGTGCGCTCGGCGGCGCCCATGGCGCTCCTGAGGAGGGTCACCGGGTAAATGATCAGGTTGACGCCGACGGCGGCGAGCTCGGCGACCGTGAAGAGGCGGCTCTTGCCGAACTCGGTCATGTTGGCCAAGATCGGCACGTCGACGGCGTCCCGGATGGCCCTGAACTCGTCCAGGGACGCCATGGCCTCGGGGAAGATCGAGTCCGCCCCGGCGTCCACGAGGGCTTGCGCGCGCTCCACGGCGGCCTCGATCCCCTCGGCAGCCCGGATGTCCGTGCGGGCCGTGATGAGGAAGTTCGGGTCCCGCCGGGCCTCGGCCGCGGCCCGGATCCGCTGCAGGGCCGTGTCGAGGTCGACGACGGCCTTGCCGTCGAGGTGGCCGCACCGCTTGGGGTTGACCTGGTCCTCGATGTGGCAGCCGGCCAGGCCCGCGTTCTCGAGCTCCTGCACCGTCCGGGCGACGTTCATGGACTCCCCGAGGCCCGTGTCGGCGTCGACGATCGAGGGGAGGTCCGTCATCCGGGCGATCTGCCCGGCACGGGTCGCGACCTCGGTCAGGGTCGTGAGCCCGATGTCCGGAAGGCCCAGATCGTTCGCAAGGACCGCCCCGGAGATGTACACCCCAGAGAACCCCTTCTCGTCGATGAGCTTCGCGGAGAGCGGGCTGAACGCGCCGGGGAACTGCTGGATCCTGCCCGAGGCGAGTGCCTCGCGCAGCCTGACGCGCTTCTGCTCCGGGGTGGAGTGTGAATAGAGCACTGTGGTCCTTCCTTGGGCTACCGCACCATGCCAATGCCGCCATTGACCGAAATCGTCTGCCCGGTGATGAAACGCGATCCGTCGCCCGCCAGGAACACCATGACCGGGGCGAGGTCGCGGTCTGGATCTCCGAGGTCTCCGCCGAGGGGGACCCTCGAGTAGACGCCTGCACGGCCCTCGGTGCGGCCGGCGTCGGTCATGGGGGTCCGCATGGCGGGGACGACCACGTTCACGCGGACTCCGTGGCCCGCGAACTCGAGGGCGGCCGTGCGCGTCCAAGCATGGACCGCGCCCTTCGTGGCCGAATAGCCCGCAAGACCCCTGATCGCCGTCATTCCCGCGTCCGAGCCGAAGTTGATGATGTGGCCGCTGCCGGCGGGCTTCATCGCGGCGAAGGCGGCCTGGTTCGTGTAGAACGTGCCCCTGAGGTTGATGTCGAGCAGGAAGTCGAAGTCCGCCTCCGTGAGCTCCTCGGCAGGCCGCGCCCGCTGGACGCCTGCCACGTTCACCAGGACATCGAGCCCGCCAAGGAGGTCAACTGCTCGTTCCATCGACGCGAAGACCTGCCCCCGGTTGGACACGTCGACGCCCACGAACGACACGTCGGCCCCGGCCTCGCGAGAGATCCGCTCTGCTGCCGCCGCGCCGAGGTCTTCTCTGAGGTCCATCGACACGACGGCCGCGCCCTCGTGCGCGAAGGCCCTGACGGTTGATTCCCCCATGCCCTGGGCGCCGCCCGTGACGACAATCTTCTTTCCCCGCAGCCCGCCGAGGGTGGCCCCGTTCCCGCTCACGCCTTCGCCTCGGCAGTTGCCGCGAGGTGCTCCCTCAGGAGCGCCGCCAGGGCCTCCGAATGGCGCCGATGACCGAGGTGGCCGGCGCCCTCAATGGTTGCCAGCCGCGCCTCGGGTGCTCGCTGTGCGAGCAGGGCCGTGGCTTCCCTGTGGCGCTCGTCCGTGAGTGTCCCGTGCACGGCGAGAAGCGGAACACAGATGTCTTCCGGTGCAAACGCCGGTGGGCCGCTGCGGGCATCGGAGAGCTCGGCGGCCCATGCCGGACCATGGACCAGGAGCGCCTCGCGGTGCTCGTCGTCGAGCGCAGCCCATCGCTCATCGCTGAGGTGGCGGCGCAGGAACAGGGTCGCCGCCTCACGCACCTGTTCGGTATTGCCTGGGTCCCGCGGCAGGGAGAGCGCTGGCCACCATGGGGCCCATGGCATGGGCGCCTCGTAGGTGAGCAGCCCCGCGAACAGGTGCGGGGAGCGCTGGGCTGCGGCCAGCGCGATGACCCCCCCGAGGCTGTGGGCAAGGACCATGGACCGATGGCCCTCCAGGAGCGTCAGGAGGTCCTGGACGTGCTCCTCTATGAGGAACGGGGCGCGTCCGCCGAGCTTCGACTCGCCGTAGCCCCGGCGATCGTAGACAACCGCATCGACGTCGCCCAGATGCGCCAGGAGGCGGGAGAAGCTTGACCCGGTGTCCATGGCCCCGTGGACGAATACGACGCGCTGCGCGCCCGGAATCCCAGACGTCGTCTCCCGGACAGAAAGCCCGCGCGGGTGCGTCTGCAGGATACTCATCGGAGCCCCTCCTCTCGGGGCTGGCCGAGCACCTTCTCGGCGAGGGAGTTGCGGACGATTTCGTCGGTGCCGGCGAAGATGTGTACGCCTGGTTCGCCCAGGATGAGGCTGTTCCAGCTGAAGGTTCCCCATTCGCCGCCGTCTGCTGTGAGCTTGGGCCCCAGGACCTGGCTTACGAGCTGGGAGGCACGGCGAAGGTTGAAGCTGAGCGCGAGCTTGCTCACCAGGGGCGTGGGGTCCGCCCGGTACGCGGTCGCGCCGCCCCTGTCGGAGCCCTGCGAGGTGAGCTGGCGGGTGGCCCAGAACCCGGTCATGGTCCTGATGAGTGCCTGGCGCACAAGCGGGTCCCGGTCCTGGCCCATGGCGCGAACCAGCGCGATGAGCCGGGTCCCGTTCGCGAGCCCCGAGCCTGAGCGGCTCAGGCCCGCCCCGATCCCGGCGCGTTCGCGGGCGAGGATCTCCCCCACGACGTCCCAGCCCTGGCCGACTTCGCCGAGGAGGTGCTCGTCGGGGACGAACGCGTCGTCGAGGTAGACCTCGTTGAATGCGGCGCCGCCGGTCATCTGGCGCAGCGGGACGACCTTCACGCCGGGCTGGTGCATGTCGAGCATGAAGGCCGTGAAGGCCTTCTTGCCGGGCTCGTTGGACGTACGCGTGAAGACGACGCCGATGTCGGCGAGGTGGGCGTCCGAGGTCCAGACCTTCTGGCCGTTGAGGACCCAGCCGCCGTCGGTGCGGGTCGCGCGGGTCCGGGCGGAGAACATGTCCGAGCCCGCATCGGGCTCACTGAAGAGCTCGCACGCCATGAGGTCGCCCCTCTGGAGGGACCGCGGGATCGTTTCGCGTACGCTCTCGGTACCCCGGGCGAGCAGGACGGGACCGAGGACGTGGTCGAGCTTGAAGTACGTTTCGCTCGGCGTTTCGTACTGGGCCTCGAGGCGCCGGTAGGCACGGGCGTAGGCGGCCGGCAGGGCCGCGCCCCCGCGCTCGGCGGGGCCGTCCAGCCAGCCGAAGCCCGCCTCGAAGCGCGTACGCCTCCAGGTGCGCGCCTCGGCGAGCCTAGCCCGTTCCTCCTCGGAGTCCGGCTCCTCCCAGAGCTTGACCCCGGTGTCCTCCCCCACACCCCATTCGAACGCGGTCCGCGCCGGGCGCCTGGTGCAGTGGGCCTCCAGGAACTGTGCGGCGCGCGCGGTGAACTCCTCGAGGCTCTCGGCTCCGGCGCCTTCGCCCGCTTGCGTGTGGTCCATGTAGGCAGTCTCGGCCATTGTCGGTCCTTCCTGATGATTCTCGTGCGGCAGGTTTCGGCAGCCGGGCAGGGTCAGGCCCCGGCTGCATCCCGCGCCAGTGGCAGTCGCCCGCTGATCTGGTCGTTGTGCTCGCCGGGGCGGCTTCGGGGCCTCGCGGTCGACGGGGTGCGGCTGAAGCGCGGCGCGGGGGCCGGCTCCGGGTAGCCGTCGACGTCGATGAAGGTCCCCCGCTCTCGGTGGACCGGTGAATTGGGGGCCTCGGCTGGGGACAGGACTGGAGCGAAGCAGGCCTCTATGCCGTCGAAGGCCTCCTCCCACGCCGCCCGGGTGCGGGTGCGGACCCTCTCGGCGATGAGTGCGCGGCGCGCCGGCCACGCCGCTCTGTCGTTCTGGGGGTGCATCGCCTCGACTGGGAGGCCGAGCACGTCCACCATGGCAGCGTAGAACTTCCGTTCCATGGCCCCGAGGGAGATGAAGAGCCCATCGGCGGTCTCGTAGACGTCGTAGTATGGCGCCCCTGTGTCGAAGAGGTTGGTGCCGCGTGCATCGTTCCAACGCCCGTGGGCGCGGAGATGGTGGACGACCGTCATGAGCATCGAGGCGCCGTCGACGCACGCTGCGTCGACCACCTGTCCCTGGCCTGAGCGACCCCGTTCCAGGAGCGCCGCGAGGATGCCGACGGCCAGCAGCATGCCCCCGCCGCCGAAGTCGCCGACGAGCGCGAGCGGGACTGTGGGGGGCTGGCCCTCGCGTCCGATGGACTCGAGCGCGCCCGCCAGGGCGATGTAGTTGATGTCGTGGCCCGGAGACCCCGCGAGGCGGCCCTCCTGCCCCCATCCCGTTATTCGCCCGTAGACGAGCCGTGGGTTCTCGGCCAGGAGCTCGTCCGGTCCGAGCCCCAGCCGCTCCATGACGCCGGGACGGAAGCCTTCGACGACCACGTCCGCGTCCATGGTGAGCTGGCGCGCGAGCCGCCGGCCGGCGTCGTCCTTCAGGTCGGCCGTGACCGAGGTGCGCCCACGGCCGAACGCGTCATCCGCGCGGTGCCGGGCTTCCGCTCCCTCAGGGACGGGGCGCTCGATCCGGATGACCTCGGCGCCCATGTCCGCGAGCAGCATGCACGCGAACGGTGCCGGGCCGAGGCCCGCGAACTCTACGACCCTTGTGCCCTCGAGCGTGCCTCCCATGTCCAGCCCTCCCGCCGGCCTCAGGCCCCGGCCGAGTCGTCGATGTCGACGGCCCCGCGCTCGATCCACTGCGCCTTGAGGAGTTTCTTGTCCATCTTGCCGATGGCGGTCATGGGGAGCTTCTCGGTGCGCACCCACCAGCGCTCGGGGACTTCGAAGCGCCCGAGGAACTCCTTGCACAGGGCCACGACGCTGTCCTTGTCGAAGGCTGTGCCGGGCGCGAGGACGACGATGGCGCCTACGATCTCGCCCAGGTCTGCGTCCGGGAGGGCGATGACGCCCGCGTCGGCGAGGCCCTCGTGGCGCTGGAGCGTGTTCTCGATGTTGGCTGCAGCGATGTTCTCGCCGCCGCGGATGATGATCTCCTTGGCGCGGCCGGTGATGTAGAGGTATCCCTCGTCGTCGATCCGGCCGAGGTCGCCGGTCGCGACCCATCCCTCGGCATCCGCGACGGGGCCCTCACCGACGATCTCGAGGGGCACGTTGGGGCTGCGGCCGTAGATCTCGCCGATGCCCTCGGAGTCGGCACCGACGATCTTGAGGTCGATGACCGGCAGCGGGCGGCCCACCCTGCCTGGATGGCCGTCGATCTCCTTGCCTGCGGCGGCAGCGAGCAGCCCCCCGGTCTCCGTGAGGCCGTAGAGGCTGCCGACACGCTTGCTCACCTTGGGGAATGTCGAAGCGATGCGGGCGCGGAGCTCCTCGGGAACTGCGGCGCCCCCGAGCGGGATGGACCCGAGCGTGGAGACGTCGCGGGTGGCGAGGTCCGGATGGTCGAGCACGCGGGAGACCATCGTGGGGATCGCGCCCCAGGACCTGATCCGCTCGGCCTCGATGAGGCGGAGGACCTCGGCGGGATCGAATTTGGAGTCGAGCATGACGAGCTTGCCGCCCTGGAGGATCGTGGCACAGCTGACCTGGACGCCGGCGAGGTGGAACAGCGGGACTGTCTGGAGGCTCGCCGTTCCGGCAAAGTCGTCGGGCAGTTCGCTCGGGAGGCGTCCCGTCATTCCCAGGAGGTTCTGCAGGTTGCCGATGACCGAGCGGTGGGAGACGAGGATCCCCTTCGGGATGCCGGTCGTGCCCGAGCTGAACATGACGAGGGCAGGGTCATCCTCGTCGACCTCGGCGAGGCGCAGTGCTGCGGGCTCCTTCCCATCAACGATCCTGCGGATCTCGGCGAACGGCACCCGTGAGACCTCGCGCATGTCCTTGTCGCTCACGGCGAGCTTCGGCTGTATGCGGCCCAGGATGACGCCCAGCTCGTGTTCGCCCCACCAGGGGTTTCCAAGCACGGCTACCGCGCCGAGGCTCTGGACGGCCCAGAACGTCACGGTCCACTCGATGCTGTTGAAGCCGTGGATGAAGACCCGGTCGCCGGCTGTGATGCCGTACGCGGCGATCCGGTTAGCGACGGCGGCGACAGCCTGCTCGTGCTCGCGGTACGTCAGGCGTCGGTCGCCCTGGACGAGTGCCTCCCGGTCGCCCCATCGGCGGGCGTCGAGAAGGAGCTCTCCGACGCTTCTGGGACGGTCCTTGTAGATGCGCACCGGGAACCCGCGCACGGTGGCCCCTACCACCTCGCGGCCCCAGCGGGCGGGGGCCTCCTGCTGTGTCGTCGTCACGTTGTTTCTCCTTGCTGTGGTCTGTTCTGCTGACGCGGCCGCGGGCGTGTCTGCGCCAGCGCCCGGCGGCCCAGAGGGCATCACGCGGGTTCGCGGGCGAAGGTCGAGTTCACGATGCCGCGGTCGCGCAGACTCTGGATCTGCTCGGCGCTGAGGCCGTACTCGGCGAGGATCTCGTCAGTGTGCTCGCCGAGGCCCGGGGCGTAGCCCCGGGGGCCTGTGGCGGCATGCAGGAATCGGATGGGGTTGTTCGGCACTTTGTACGCGCCGAAGCGCGGGTGCTCGAGCTCGACGACCGACTGGTTGTGCATCACCTGGGGGTCCTCCAGCGCTTCTTCCATGCGGTGGATGGGGCTGCAGGGGACGCCCGTGGCCTCGAGGCCCTCGAGCCAGTACGACGCCGGCTGCGTGCTGAAGAGGTCCTGGAGCCGTCCGCAGAGCTCGTCGCGGTGGGCGATGCGGTCCGTGTTCGTGGCGTAGCGGGGGTCGCTGAAGTCATCGAACTGGTTCAGGTAGGGGACGAGCTTCTCCCAGAAGTGGTCGTTGAGGCAGGCCAGTATGAAGTAGCGGTCGTCCGAGCCGAGGAAGGGCTGGTAGGGGACGAGCTGCGGATGCCCGCCGCCGAGGGGGCGGAACTTGACGCGCGTCTTGTCGTAGGCCGTGATGTAGTTGGCGAACGCTGCGATCTGGCCGTCCAGCAGGTTGATCATGATCTTGTCGCCCACGCCGGTCTGGTCCCGCAGGCGCAGTGCGGCACAGACGCCGAAGCCGAGGAAGAACGAGCCGACGAAGTCGGCAATCGGGACACCGACCTTGACGGGTCCGCCGCCGACCTCACCGGTCACCCCCATCATGCCGCTCAGCGCCTGGGCGAGGATGTCCATGCCCGGCTGATGGGCGCGGGGGCCATCTTCGCCGAAGGCCGTGATGGCGGCGTAGACGAGGCGGGGGTTGACCGCGCGCAGGGTCTCGTAGTCGACGCCCATCCGCTCAATGGCGTCCGGACGGAAGGCGACGACGAACACGTCGGCCTCGCGGACCAGACGCATGAGCACCTCGTAGCCGGCCGGGTCCTTGAGGTTCAGGGCCATGGAGCGCTTGCTCCGGTTGACCCCGAAGAAGTAGGCGCTCTCCCCAGGGGCGTAGGCATTGTCCACGTAGCGGAAGCTGTCGCCGTTGAGCGGCTCGACTTTGATGACGTCCGCACCCAGGTCCCCCAGCATGGACGTCCCATACGGGCCGGCTCCGATCTGGGAGAGGTCGACGACCTTGACTCCGCTCAGGGGAAGGATCTCCTGCGCTGGCCTTCCGGCCTCTGCTCCCGTGCTCATCCCAGCCCTCTCTGCAAACCTCGTCTATCGGTCTAACCATTTGACTATGTGCTCGTGGCCCTGTCAACGCCTCTTCCTTCGGCAGGACCAGTAGGCAAATGGTTTGACCTTCTGTTTTCCGACGACCTGGCCTATCGTGGGACGTATCACGCAGGCACCGGCGCCTGCCCCTGCCCGGGACAGCCGCCGCCGAGAAGACAGGGGAATCACCCGTGGCACACGAGGTCCAAGGCGAGTTCGTCGAGGTCGAAGGGCTGCGCGCCTACATGGCCCGCCCGGTCCCGGACGGCGGGACAGCTTCCAATGCGGGCATCCTCCTGTTGCCGATGATCACGGGGATCGGCTCCCAGGTCCGTGAGTTCGCTGACATGATCGCCGCCCGGACCGGCGCGGTGGCTCTCTCGTGGGACCCGTGGCACGGCAGGAGCTCGGACGACACCGACTTCGACGTCCTCCATGCCTTGCTCGACGAGCTCAAGGACACCGCAGCCGTCGCGGAGCAGCAGACGCTCCTGCGCCACCTGCGCGAGGACCTCGGCCTGGCGAGGGTCGGCGTCGTGGGCTGGTGCCTCGGCGGACGGTTCGCGTTCATCCTCGGCGGCCTGGACCGGGACCTGGCCAACGTCGTCGCATTTCACCCGACGGTTCCGGGCGAGCCTGCACCGACGCACACGTACGACTCGGTCCAGCTGGCAGCTGAGGTTGAGGCGCCGGCCTTCGTGGCCTACCCGGGCAAGGACTCGATCGTCCCGCGCGAGAACTTCCTGCGCCTCCAGGAGTCGCTCCAAGGCCGCGAGCACGCCCCCACCATCATCCACCTGTACCCCCAGGCCAAGCACGGCTTCAGCGACAGGCGCCGCCACAAGGAAGAAGTCAACGCCACGGCGTTCGGCCTCTCGTGGCCGCAGGCCCTCGCCTTCATCTCCGCTACCACTGCCCCGTAGGGGCGCGACACCGAGGAGCACTCATGGAACTGAAAGTCACCAAGTACCAGATAGACGACGACGGCGTCGCCACGGTCTGGTTCCACCGTCCCGGCCGGGGGAACTCCTGGACCAACCTCATGAACACCGAGTACCGCTGGATCATGGACACCCTCGACCGCGACCCAAAGGTCCGCGTCGTGGTGCTCACGGGAACCGGCGACCAGTTCTGCGTCGGCGCTGACACGAAGGCACTCAACTTCTACACGACCAGCGACCGCGAATATGCGGACACCGTGGACCAGAGCCACGCCGCCCAGCCCGGGACCGGCGTCAACGAGGAGTTCGAGACCGACATCATCTGGCACTGGGGCCTGCGCGTGCCGGTCATCGCGGCGATCAACGGAGCATGCGCCGGCATTGCGGCGGCCATCACGGCCTTCTGCGACCTCCGCTACGCGGCCGAGGGCATCAAATTCACGACGTCCACACCGCGCCTCGGGCTGCCGGCCGAGTACGGGCTCTCGTGGATCCTCCCGCGCATCATCGGTACGACCCACGCCGCGGACATCCTCTTCACGGGACGCGTCGTCTACTCCGAGGAGCTCGAGCGCATGGGGTTCCTCAACGGGCTCCACCCGAAGGATGCGCTCATGGAGGAGGTCTACAAGGTGGCACGCATGATCGCCACTCAGGTCTCGCCGGCCTCCGTCACCTCGGCGAAGCGCCAGATGTACGCGGAGCTCCTGCACCTTCACCCGCGCGAGGCGATCGACGGGTCGAAGGCCATCATCGGCCACTTCATGAAGCAGCAGGACTTCCAGGA
The DNA here is from genome assembly GCF_041022165.1 of Sinomonas sp. P10A9. Lineage (GTDB taxonomy): Bacteria > Actinomycetota > Actinomycetes > Actinomycetales > Micrococcaceae > Sinomonas > Sinomonas puerhi. The sequence goes on along the minus strand of NZ_CP163302.1, from coordinate 874,509 downwards.
GGGCATCGCGGCGTACAACGAGCGCCGCCGCCCCCATTTCGCGGACCCGACCATCGACCCGCGTCCGGACACCGTCCCGGCCGCCGGCTGAGCGGGTCACGGGCCCTTTGGCAGCGCCCCGCACAGCCACTGGCCCCGGCGGACAGAGGAGGGCCATTCTCCTGCACCGGTGGCATGTGCGTATGCCCGCGTCGGAGCCGTCCGCCAGCTTCAGTTGAGCAGCGGGGACTGGGCACTGGGCGTCATCGGTCGCACATGGCGAACGAGGCGTCCCCGGTAGTCGCCGCGGTGCCCCACAGGCCTAGTCCTCTCCGAGCTGCTCGAAGGACGGCGTCTCGACGCTCGAGGCCACCAAGCCCCCGATGAACTGCAGGATGGCGAGGAGGCCACCGGTCGGGCCGAAGTCAGCGAAACACAGCGGCGAATGCAATGGCAGGGCGGTGGTCGAAGTCGTCCAGGACAAGAGATCTCCCCGCGGCCCGGCGCTCGCCATCGGCTCTCCCAGCGATGCCCTCGTCCACCGTAGCCGTCCCATCCCAGACGAGTTCGGGCAGCCACCTCGCTGGTCCCGAGACGCTGTGTGCAGAATGCGGCTGGCATCGGCGGCATCTGCGGGCCTTCCCCCACGGCAGGCAGCCGGCAGGGCGTCCTCCGCTCCCGGTCCTGGAAAAGGACCTCCATGGTGATGCCGTCGATCGTCCTGCCACACGATCAGATTTGCCCGTATCTCCACCCGGAGGCCCTCGGCGCCCGTCACCTTTATTGGAGACATACCCGCGGACTTAGGGCCGAGGAAGGTCAGTCCCGGTCCGAGCTCGGAGTCGGCGTTCCGCAGCGATAGGTCAGGTCGCCGGGGGACCGACCAGCGGCCACGGTGGAAGAGGACCTCGACATCGTTACACGTGCACGTACCCGTCGAAGAGGCGGCGGGTCGTCCGGTATGTGGAGGCATGCAGCGCACGGTAGCGAGCGCCGTCGTTGGTGACCACCGCGTTGGCGTCCAGGACGCCGGATGGCGTCCCGAGCCGGATTGGGGCGTCATCGCCGCCTGCGGCCGTCGCAGTGTGCACGAGCGTGCCGGGCAGCCGCGCCGCAATCGATGTGCACAGGCCTCCTGTCACGGGGATGGCCCGATGGGGCCGCCCGCTCGAGAGGAAGCGCACGATGACGTCCGCGTCGCCGGGCCCGACACGTTCGCCCGAAAGGGTGGCGTACTCCTGTGGCGGGGCGACGAGGGCGATGAAGGGGACGAGTCGGTTGGCCGCGGCGTCTTGGACGGTCGCAGCGATCCCCATCGCGACCGACGCCATGCGCCGGACCTCCTCGAGGCGGGCCAGGAGGTCCGGGTCCGACTCGAGTTGGTCCGGCAGCTCCGTTCCGCGCAAACCGAAGTCCCGCGCGCGGACGAACACGCAGGGGTTCGACGCGTCCACGAAGGAGACCTCGACTGGGCCGGAACCTCCCGTGTCGAGGGTGTCGAGGACGCTGCCTGAGGGCAGAAGTTTCCCGGTGGCTGCACCGCCTGGATCGAGGAAGTCGAGCCGCAGGGGCGCGCCCGTGCCGGAGACGCCCTTGATCCGGTAGTCGCCCTCCTCCACGCTCCGTCCGCCGCGCACATGGAACGTCGCGGCAATGACTTTGCCGGTGTTGACGTTGTGGATGCGCACTCGCGTGGGACCGTCGACTGGGGTGTCCAGGAGTCCCTCGTCGACAGCGAAGGGTCCGATGGCCGAAGACATGTTCCCGCAGTTGCCGCCGTAGTCGACGCTCGCACTGTCCACTTGGACCTGTGCGAAAAGGTAGTCGATGTCGGCGTCAGGGCGTGTTGGCTGCCCGACGACGCAGACCTTCGACAGGGAGGATAGGCCTCCGCCCATGCCGTCGAGCTGGCGCCCATACCCATCCGGGCTTCCCATGGCCCGCAGGAACAGGGCGTCCCACGCGGAACGGTCCTCGGGCAGGTCTTCCTGGCGGAAGATGAGCCCCTTGCTCGTGCCGCCGCGGACAAACGCGGCCCTGATCCTGCGGCCCATGGCCCCTCCCTCGTTGGCTGCGCTCAGAACGGGCGCGGCGCGGGCGCTGCTTCCCGGACCGCGAGACGCATCACGCCGATCCTGTCGATCTCGATCTCGACCTCGTCGCCCGGCGTGACCGGCCCTACGCCCTTCGGGGTGCCGGAGGCGATGACGTCGCCGGGCTTGATCTCGACTACCGATGAGATCAGTTCGATGGCCTCCTCGATCCCGACGATCATGTCCGATATCCGGGCCTTCTGGCGGACCTCGCCGTTGACGGAGAGCCGGGACTCGAGGGTCTCGACATCGCCGATCTCGTCCGCTGTGACGAGCCAGGGCCCCAGGGGGGTGAAGGTCGTGAAGGACTTGCGAAGGGAGCGGTCCTCCTCATGCTCCCCGGGCTCGATCCGCATGGTGAGGTCCACAAGCGCCGAGTAGCCGAACACGTGGGACAGGGCGTTTCCGCGGGGGATGTTCCGCCCGGCCAGGCCGATGATCACGGCGAGCTCGCATTCGTGGTCGAAACGCCGCACCGACCCGGCCGGCAGCTCGATGCCGTCGGCGGGGCCCGAGACCGACCCGGCGGCCTTGAGGAAGAATCCGACCTCGCGGGCGGTGCGGCCTCCCTTCGAGATGGACCGGGTGCCGATCTCACCGAGGTGCGCATGGTAGTTCGCCGGGATGGCGAACACCTGCGGCGGTGCGGGGTTGGCAGCGCGCAGCGCAACCTGCGTGATCGGACGCACAGCGCCGGCCGCGGCCGCGAGCCCAGGGCCGACGGACTGCCAGTTCCTGATGAGCCAATTCATGCGTTGTTCGGGCCACGTGTCGAACACGGCAGGCACGACGTGGGTCACGTCGCGGACTGCGTCGTCCTCGACGACACCGATGCGGTGGTCGTCGAAGACGGCGAGCCTCATCGCAGGACCTCGGCTTCGCTCGCGTCCTCGAGGATCTCCTCGTGGTAGGTGTTCAGGTACCTGAACAGCGGACTGTCGTCCACCCGGAAGAGGCGGGCGTCCCGGGTGCTGTCGTTGACATGCCGGTGGGTGGCCCAGGGGGGGATGGACATGAAGTCGCCCTTGCCCCAGTCGAAGCGCCGGCCGTTGACGATCGTCGTCCCGGAGCCTTCCGTGACGTAGTAGACCTTCGTCCCGGTGTGGCGGTGTGCTTTGCCCTGGAATCCTGGGCGGAGGATCTGGGACTTCATGGACATCGACGGGAGCGCGGACCCGCCCGTGGTCGGATCCTGGTACTCCAGGATGACGTCGTCGACGGGATCCGGCTCAAGGCCCTTGGCCAGCTCCATGGCGGCATCGGTCTGGGCCTTCGGGTAGGCCAGGAGCGGATTGCCGAAGGGGCGATCGACCTTGCCGACCGGCCTCATGGTCCCGGAGCCGAAGGAGCGATATGACTTCTCCGGGTACGCGCTGATCTCCTGGGTGTCAGTGGGCAGAGGATCGAAGTGGATGTTGTGGAGCTTCTTCATGACAGACACGTTGAGCACGTCGAGCCAGATCATCGGCTCGTCCCCGTGGTGCACGTGGTCGTGGAACATCCAGTTCGGCGTCAGGACGAGGTCGCCCTCGTTCATCCAGTAGTTCTCGCCCTCCACCGTTGTGGAGCAGCCGTTGCCGTGCATGATGAAGCGGAATGCATCCGGGGTGTGGCGGTGCGCCGTAGCCACCTCGCCCGGGTTGATGTACTGGATCGAGGCCCAGAACGTCGGGGTCGTTCCGTAGTCGAGCCCCGGGTTGGCCAGGCGGAGTGTGCGGCGGTCGCCGCCGGGCTCGAGGGAGAGCACCCGGCCCAGCTCTTCGAGATAGGCCTGGAGGTCCGCCCACTTCCAGTGCATCGGCACCATGGGGGACTCCGGCCGGCGCGTGAACAGAGGAGGTTCATCGGGCTGGGCGATCTTGAGGCCGTCCTTTCCCAGCCGCTCCCGCAGCTGACGGCGGACCTCGACGTCGCCGGGAAGCGTGGTGCTCTCACTCATCGTGCTCTCCTCTTCGAGTGCGGAATGCAAATGGTCTAACCATTAAGGCCAGCTTAGAGCGCGCCCGCGGTGGCGGTCAACCTTTCGCACTCGTCCATTGACAAGGTCTAATGGTTCGACCATAACATTAGGCATCGGCAAACATCACCGGCAAGGAAAGGTGGAGACATGGCAGAGAGAGTTCCCGTGCTCATCGTCGGGGGTGGCCCCGTGGGGCTCGCCCTCGCGGGCGATCTGGGCTACCGGGGCGTGCAGTCGCTCCTCGTGGAGGCCCGCGGCGGCACGGTCTTCCAGCCCAAGATGGACATGGTCGGCATCCGCACCATGGAGTTCTGCCGGCGCTGGGGCATCGCGGGCGATGTCGAGGCGGCGGGCTACAACCGCGAGTACGTCCAGGACTGCGCATGGGTGACCACCCTCAACGGCTATGAGTTCGGGCGCGAGGCGTTTCCCGCCCCGAAGGACGAGAAGAACCCGCCGCAGAGCCCGCAGCACCGCGAGCGTTGCCCGCAGAACTTCTTCGACCCCGTCCTGACCCGCTTCGCGGCTTCCACGGGCAAGGCCGACATCAGGTACCACACCGAACTCGTGGAGTTCGCCGACCACGGCAGCCACGTCACCGCGACCGTGCGCAACCGCCAGGACGGCACCATTTCAGTGATCGAGGCGGACTTCCTCGTGGGGGCGGACGGCGGCCAGAGCACCGTGCGCGAACGGCTCGGCATCGAGATGAGCGGCGAAGGCGCCCTCACGTACACGTCGAACGCGATCTTCCGCTGCGACGGCCTCGAGGACCTCCATGCGACGGCCCCAGCCTACCGCTACATCTTCATAGGCCCCGAGGGCACGTGGGCGACGCTCGTCGCGATCAACGGCCGGGACCAGTGGCGCTTCTCGCTCATCGGCGACGAGAACCAGAGGGAGGTCACCGAGGACGAGATGCGCGCCGCAATCGTCCGTGCCGTCGGCCGCCAGTTCGACTTCGAGATCCTCTCGATGCTGCCCTGGGTGCGGCGCCAGCTTGTTGCCGACTCGTACCGGTCGGGGCGGGTCTTCCTCGCTGGCGACGCCGCGCACCTCACTTCCCCCACAGGCGGCTTCGGGATGAACACGGGCATCCTGGATGCCGTGAACCTGTCCTGGAAGCTTGCGGCGGCCCTTGAGGGCTGGGGCGGAGAGGCGCTCCTGGACAGCTACGAGTACGAGCAGCGCCCCGTCGCCATCCGCAACGTCACGGAGGCGGGCGACAACCTCAAGCGCATGCTCGGACCCCGTGTGGCCAAGCCGCAGCCCGAGGTCTTCAACGATGACAGCCCCGAGACAGAGGCCGCCCGGCGCGATTACGGCGATGCCTACACCGAGGCCATGAAGCGCGAGTGGCACAGCATCGGCATCCATCTGGGCTACGTGTACGAGGGATCCCCGGTGATCGTCCCGGACGGCTCTCCGATGCCCCCCCTGACGGTCCAGACCTACGAGCAGAACGCCCGCCCCGGATCGCGAGCCCCCCATCTCTGGCTCGCCGAAGACCGCTCGATCCTGGACGAGTTCGGGCGGGAGTACGTGCTGCTCCGCTTCGACGGCCGCGTCGGAATCTCGGAGTTCGAGGCGTCCGCGCGCTCTGCAGGCATCCCCGTCCGCGTCCTCGACGTCGACAACGCGGAGGCGCGTGAGCTGTACGGGGCGAGGCTCGCCCTCGTCCGGCCCGACGGCCAGGTGTCATGGCGGGGCGACGACCTCCCCGCCGACACGGACGCCCTCGTGCGCCGTGTTGCCGGACAGGTGGTTCCCGCCACCGTCTAGCACCTTGCCCCAACACGGAGGCCGCCCACCCCAGTCCGGGGTGGGCGGCCCCATGCTTCCCCCTCTGGCGGGCGCCGCGACCCCCTTGGAGCCGGCGGAGGCCGCCCACGATAGTGTGGGCGGCCTCCGCCACGGACTGGCTGAGGAACGGGACGGGGGCTAGAGCTGCACGGCGATGAACTTCGTCTCCAGGAACTCGGCGATGCCCTCGGGCCCGCCCTCCCGGCCAAGCCCGGACTGCTTGATGCCGCCGAAGGGCGCCGCAGCGTTCGAGACGCTGCCCTGGTTGAGCCCCACCATTCCGGACTCCATCGCCTCGGCAACCCGGATGGCCCGGCGGAGGTTCTCCGTGAAGAGGTAGGAGACAAGGCCGTACTCGGTGTCGTTGGCCAGAGCGATGACCTCTTCCTCCGTGTCGAACGCCACGAGCGGGGCAACCGGCCCGAAGATCTCCTCGTGCCGGATGCGTGCATCGGCCGGCACGTTCTTCAGAACGGTGGGCTCGAAGAAGAAGCCCGGCAGGTCAGGTGCCTTGCCGCCGACCATGAGCTCGGCGCCGCGCTCCACGGCGTCGTTCACGAGCTCACCCACGCTCGCCTGCTGACGGGCATTGATGAGCGGGCCGAGGTCGACGCCCTCGTCGACGCCGCGGCCCATCGTGAAGCCGGACATCTGCTGTGCAAGGCGCGAGGAGAACTCATCGATGACGGAACGGTGCACGAAGATCCGGTTGGCCGCCGTGCAGGTCTCCCCGGCGTTGCGCATCTTCGTGAGCATGAGCGCCTCGAGCGCGTTGTCGAGGTCGGCGTCGTCGAACACAATGAAGGGGGCGTTGCCACCGAGCTCCATCGAAGTCTTCATGACGTGCTCCGAGGCCTGGGCGAGGAGCGTCCTGCCTACCTCGGTAGAGCCGGTGAAGGACAGCTTGCGCGCCTTGCCCGAGGCGATGAGAGGGCCCACGACCGAGGAGGACGAACTGGTCGTGACAACGTTGACAGCCCCGGAGGGGACGCCCGCCTCCCGGAAGATCTCGGCGAGGGCGAGCATGGTCAGCGGCGTCTCCTTGGCTGGCTTGACCACGACCGTGCAGCCAGCGGCGATCGCGGGGGCTACCTTTCGGCACCCCATGGACATGGGGAAGTTCCAGGGCGTGACGAGGAGGGTCGGACCCACCGGCTGGTGCACGACGATCATGCGGCTGCCCCCGTTCGGGCTCTCCTGGTAGTTCCCCGAGATGCGGACAGCTTCCTCGGCGAAGTGCAGGACGAACTCGCGGGCGAGTTCGATCTCGGCCCTCGACTCGGCGACCGGCTTGCCGGCCTCGAGGGTCATGAGGACCGCCAGCGCATCCCTGCGCTCTCCGAGCAGCTCCCAGGCCCGGTAGAGCATGCGGGAGCGCTCCCGGGGCGTCGTCGCAGCGAAGGCCGGCTGGGTGGCGACGGCAGCGTCGAGGGCTGCGAGAGCGTCACCCACGGTCGCATCGGCGACCCTGCACAGCGGCTGCCCGGTGGACGGGTCGACCACGTCGAACTCCGCTCCGCCAGTGGCCGGGCGCCATTCGCCGCCGATGAAAAGCTCCGTACGGACGTCAGCCAGCGCCTGCGCGCCGTCAATGGTTGCAACGCTTGCCACATTGGCCTCCTCTTCGAGGTCCAGGCCCCTGTTGTCGGAGGACCTTGACTGGTAATCTTCAATGGTCAAACCAATTGAATACAGCTACCAATGTAGACCGACGAGGGAGTCGAAGCAATGCGTCTGGCCAACAGGAAGATCATCGTTACCGCGGCAGCGTCAGGGATGGGCCGAGCGGGAGTCGAGCTTTTCACGAGTGAAGGGGCGACCGTCGCCGCGATCGACCGGGACGAGGCCAGCCTGGGGAATCTCGTCGCCCAAGTCAGTGCCACCGGCGGCAAAGTCGAAGGCTTCGTCGCGGACCTGTCCGACGCGGCCGCAACGAACGAAGTCTTCGACCGGGCCGTCTCCTGGCTCGGTGGGCTCAACGGGTTCTGGAGCCACGCGGGAATGCCCGGACCGAGCGACATCGAAGACTTCGATCTCGAGCACTACCGCACCGTGGTCGACCTCAATGTCACACAGCACACCATCCTCTCGGGCCGGGCGGTCTCCCAGATGAAGCAGGAGGGCGGCGGCTCGATCGTCTTCACTTCCTCTGCAGTGGCACTTGTCGGCTCGCAGCAGAGCCCTGTCTACTCTTCGGTCAAGGCCGCCCTCGTGGGTCTGACCAAGGGACTCGCTGTCCGCTACGCGGCGGAGGGCATCCGCGTCAACGCGATATGCCCCTCGATGGTGGCCACGCCCATGCTGTACAACGACTTCATGAAGTCCGACACACGCTTCAGCAAGGAGGAGACTGAAGCCCGCTTCGTTTCTGCCATTCCTCTGGGCCGCCCTGCCCAGCCCGTGGAGATCGCCCACGCAGCTCTCTGGCTGCTCTCGGAAGACTCTTCGTTTGTCACAGGCGTCGCCCTGCCGGTGGACGGCGGACTGGTCGCCCGCTGAGGAGAGCCGCGGCCGGCCTGCTGGGTGGGAAGGAAGCCCATACGAGCAGGTCAGTCACGTCCAAGCAGGTCGGACACGCTGGACCAGCGAACAAGGAGGTGCTCCACCCTCATGGGTGGAGCACCTCCCTTCCAAGCACGAACCAGGATCAGCCGGCGAGCTCATCCTCGCGCTCGTTGAGGCGGGCCTCCACGCGCTTGAGATGCGCTGTCATCTCCTTCACGGCCGTCTCCGCGTCCCCCTTGCGGAGGAGGCGGATGAGCTTGCGCCGCATCTTGCCAACGTCCGTCAGAGGCCGCGGACCAGCCTTGTTGAGCCGAATCTGAACTACATCGGTGAGCGAGTTCATGAGCATGAGGAGCACTTCGTTGTGAGTGGCCTCGGCCAGCAAGCTGTAGAAGTGCGTGATACGGACCGTGCGGGAACTGCCGGCCTCGCCGATCGCATCCTGGTACTGCTCGACCTCGGCAACATCTGCCTCGAGCTTCGCGAAGTCCTCCTCGGTCGCCCGCTCGCATACCAGCCGGACGACGTCAGAGGTCAGCAGAATCCGAGCCTCGAGAAGGCTCTCTGACGAGAGCACCCCCAGGGAGGCTAGGTCGTTGACGGCCCGCGTGACCACGCTCGGGTCCCCCGGACGGATGAACACTCCCCCGTTGACTCCCGGGCGAGACTCAACAAGGCCGCTCATCTCCAGACCGCGCAGCGCCTCGCGCACGCCCTGGCGGCTCACTCCGAAGATCTGGGCCATCTCGCGCTCAGCAGGCAGCCGCCCTCCAGGCTTGAGCCGTCCAGAGGCGAGGGCATCCCTGATCTGCTCGGACACATACTCGAAGCCCCGCCGTGCCCGGACCCGCGTGAAAAGGGGTTCCTCGCCCTTGCGCGCCGCGCTGAACGGGTCCCCCGCCTGCTCTGTCATGGCCATGATTCCTCCCAGAGTACAAAGCCCCGGGAACACCGTGATGAGGCGTCCCCGGGACCATGCTATCGGTCAACGGATCTGTTGGTCTAACCGTTGGACCATAATTATTTTGGCGGGTCAGGATCGAGCCCTGCTCAGCTCCTCCAGGAGCCGGGGGACTACATCGAAAATGTCTCCCACCACTCCGAAGTCCGCGATGTCGAAGATAGGAGCATCCTCGTCCCGATTGATCGCGACGATCGTCTGCGCCCCCAGCATCCCCGCCTGATGCTGCGTGGCTCCCGAAATTCCAAGTGCGAGGTAGAGCTTGGGCGCCACCGTAGCACCCGTTTGGCCCACCTGAAGCTGAGGATCGCAGAACCCGGCGTCGACTGCTGCACGAGACGCTCCCACGGCCGCGCCGAAAGCATCTGCTAGCTGCTCCACCAGAACGAACTGATCCCTGGACCCGATGCCACGCCCGCCGGAGACGACGACATCGGCCGCCGCCAGTTCAGGACGGGTCTCATCACCCTCAGGCGGCTCGGAGGCAAGTATCTCGGTTCGCTCCACAACGGAAGCGCCAACCTCGATGTTCTCTACGACCACAGGACAATGCCGCCCGGACGGTGAATCCACGCCCGGCCGGACGGCCAGAATCGGGGCCAAGTCTGCGATGAACCGGACCATGTAGCTGCCGCCAAGGACCGACTTGGTGACTGCGACAGCCGGTCCCTCGACCTCTGCCCCGACGACATCGCCGAAATACGGGAGACCGCTTCTCACCGCCAGCCGTGCTGCGACCTCACGCCCTTCGGCACTGTCCGCGGCAACGATGGCCGCAACACTGCCCGACGCCGCCAGCGCAGCCTCAAGGGCGTCCACGGCCGGCGTCACGAGGAGCGAACCCGCATCGGGCGTTTCAGACACGACGACCCGGGCCGCACCCGCTGCCGCCAGCGTCTCGGCAACGCCTGCAGGCAGGGCTCCCGGGACTGTCACGACGGCCACGGGGTCTCCCAGGCGCGCGGCGAACGCAATGAGAGCCCGAGCAGACGGGGCGCTTCCCGTTGCTCCCTCAATATGGACAAGGACTTCAGCCATGGCGACTCCTCCTAGAGCAGGCCGGAAGCGGAAAGGTACTGGGCGAGCTGGCGTCCGGCAGTACCGTCATCGACGATGCGGATACCTGCGGTGCGAGCCGGGCGTTCTGAGATGTCCGTAGCCCGCACGCCGGCATGGGGATCGGCATCCACGCCGAGGTCAGCCGCGGTCAAGATGTCCACGGGCTTCTTCTTGGCCTTCATGATTCCGCGGAAGTTCGGATAGCGAGGCTCCGCCGCCTTCTCGGTGACGGAGACGATCGCCGGAAGATGCGCGCGGACCGACTCCGTGCCCGATTCAGTCACGCGCTGACCGGTGACGGCGCCATCTGCAACATCCACAGCGGACAGGTAGGTGGCCTGGCCGATGCCAAGCCGCTCGGCGATCATGGCGGGAACAACCCCACCCCGCCCGTCGGAGGTTCGGTCGCCAGCGACGGCGAGGTCGAACCCGATCCGCCGCAAAGCGGCAGAGAGCACCTCAGATGTCCGGAGAGCGTCCGCGCCCGAGAACGCGTCGTCGACGACGTGAACGCCCCTGTCCGCTCCCATGGCGAGCGCCTTCCGGATGGCGTCCTCGGCCTGCCCGGGCCCCATCGTGAGGACCACGACTTCCCCACCATGGGCTTCCCTCTGCTGAAGTGCGACCTCGAGGGCCCGCTCGCTGATCTCGTCGAAGACCTGCTCTCCCAAGCCTCGGTCCAGACATCCTGTCGTCGCGTCCAGGCGGACCGGGCTGTAAGTGTCCGGCACCTGCTTGATTAGAACTACAGATCTCATGGAGTCCCTTCCGATGCCTCGTTACATTCGGGTAATTGGTCTAACCATTTGTAACAGATGCGTTCGATGAAGGGAAGAGCACCACCACAGGAGTGCCGTGTGCTCATGCCAGTGCTCGGCTGCAGGAGGTCGAGGTTCCTGTCCTTGTCCATGCCCCTCGGAGTCGGTGACCCGAGGCGGCGGATCCATGGCCGGGGCCTTCTCCGTGGGGGCACGTGGCTTCTCGGAGTGCGCATTGTGCAGGCTGCCGTATTCATCGGCGTGAATGTCCGTCTATGCCCGACGGGCACCGGGGTGGGGAGGGCTTCCGATTTGGCGGTGGCCGCGGCGGGCGGGCATAGAAAGAAGTCTCCGCGGCGATGCCTTCGTGGACTTCTGGGGGCGCTGGGGTTCCTGAGCTGGCTTCCCCTGGGGGCTCCATCAGGCACCGGAGAAGCGCAGGAGCAACAGCTTGGTTAGAAGAGCCCTGGTGGTGGTTCCTCGCACGGCAGCGGGTGGAGCCTGGGGTGGTGGCCGTCGTCGGGGCTGCAGCCTTTGAAGGGGCCGTCGGTGTTGAGGAGGACTGCCATGTGGTGGTCGGCGTGGTCTCGGTACCAGACGCTCATACCGGTGGTGCCGTCGTGGCGGAGGTGTTCCCAGGCGCGCCAGAGGGCTTCGAGGCGGCTGATGGCCTCGGCGTGGCGCCACCATTGGGGGCACCAGGTGGTCCCGCCCCCGGGGTTGATCTGCCTCCGGTACACGAACGCCAGGTGCTCGCCGACGAAGCGGGCGACGTCCGGGTAGAACAGTGCGGGCGCATCCTCGGCCTCCGCGTCCGGCTCCCCGGCGTCCCCGGCGGGGCCGGTGAACTCGTCGTCCCACTCCCCCAGCAGGGCGTCGCTCACCCGGACACCCCCGCAGGCACCGATGGGCTTCGTTCGCCGGGACCCGGCCGGTTGGCGGGGTCATGGGCGGCGGCCGAGGCCGCGACGGCGGCGGCGTGGGGGCCGTCCTTCCACGGGACGGTCCTGAGCAGGGCGGCGGGGGCGCCGGAGGCGAACATGACGGCGCGTCCTCTGGGGAGGGCGGCGAGGTCGGAGATGTCGAGGGTGCGTTCCCTGCGGTCGTCGTCCCGGCTGGTGCTGGTGCCCTGCTTGGAGTGGGACCGGGTGGTGTTGGTGTAGCGGTAGTCGCCGATGAGCTGGGCGAGCTCGTTGAGGAATTCGGCCTCGGCCACGCCGCCGCCGTAGACCTTGATGTTCGCCGCGGACCAGAGCTTGCGCATCCCGTCCCTGCCCCAGACCTCCACCCCCTGGGACCAGGACTGCAGGATGGTCATCAGGACGATGCCGCGGGAGCCATAGTGGCTGTACAGGTTCGGCAGCTCCCGCCACCGGCACACGTTCGCGGCCTCGTCCAGCACCCCCACCATGGGGGTGGCGAGGCGTCCGCCGGGCGAGTGGACGGCGAGCTCCTCGGCGGCCTCCACGACGGCGACGGTCAAGGCGGTCACGAGCGGCCCGGCGGTGCCCTTGCCCTCCTTCGACAGGCTGTACAGGATCCCCTTGCCCCGGACGAAGACGGCGGGGTCGAACATCGGCCGGGCGTCCGCTTCGCCGTTCGGGGTGACCCAGTGGGCGACCTGCCGGTTGGTCAGGCAGGAGGCCATCTGCAGGGCTGTGCCGTAGACGCCGCCGCGCTGCTTCTCGGGGGCGTTGACCACCCCGGCGACAGCGTTGGCGGTCTGGGCATAGCCGTGGGCCCTGAGGATGTCCACCGGGGCGTCGTCCGCGGGGCGGGTGAGCCAGGTGTGGACCTGGATGATCGGGCGCCCGTCGAGGGCGGCGGCGAGCAGGAGCCCGGCGAGGAGGTCCTGGCCGGCGGGGTCGAAGTAGGCGTCCGTCTTCGCGTCGGGGCCGCGGGAGCCGGCGGCGAAGTGGTCGGCCAGGCGGGCAGCCTTCACCTCGTCGGTGACGTAGGAGAGGGGGTTCCACCACCAGGCGGGCTCCTCGAGCGCCACCGCCTGCGGGTCGAACACCCACACCGGCCCCGCCCCCGCCCGCACGTCCCGGGTGTGGTCGACGATGTCGCGCTTGTTCGAGGTGACCAGGACCGCGCCGGGCGCGGCCAGGATCGCCGGGATCGCCCTCGAGGTCGTCTTGCCGGTGCGGGGGCCCCAGATGTCGATGTGCATGTCCTCCCAGGAGCCGAAGACCATCCGCCCTCCCAGGACCGTCTTCCCGACCGGGACGCCGGGGGCACCGGCCACGCCGAGGCGTTCTGCGGTGGCGGTCGCCCCGGCCAGGGTCAGGGCGCGCAGGTCCCGGCCCGTGGCCATGTACCGGGCGGCGGCGTCGACCCGGGAACCCCGGGCCCGGCCGCGCAGCACCCCACGGGCCACCAGGACGGTAAGGGCGAGGACGGCGGCGGCCAGGAGGGCCAGAATCCAGGTCGCGGCCGGCGGCCAGCCCACCCTGTGGGTGAGGAGCCCGATGGCCAGTTCGAACGGGTTGGCCGGCAGCCCCTGCCCGTCGCCGGCGATCAGGGAGCCGAGGTGGGCGGCGAGGGCGAGGGCGCCGACGACGAGGACCACGGCGATGATGGCGGCCCAGAGGAGGGTCGTCTCCAGGTCCAGCTGGGCGGCCCGGTGGCCCCTGCCCGGTGCCCCCATCAGGTTCCCTCCCCTTCGAGGTTCCAGCGCTTGTTCGTGTTGTGCAGGGATTCCTCGACGCTGGTGAGCTTCAGGGCCACGGGGATGCCGGGGCGGCCGCCGACCTTGAAGAGGAACTTCCCTAGGCCGGTCGGACGCGTCGGCGGTTCCCGCCGACGTCGGTCCAGGACCCGGGGTCTGCCCAGGAGGTCAGGCGCACCCGCTCGGCCCGGGAAAGCGTGACGGGCCGGCCCAGCTTCTCCATCTCCCCCGAGGGCAGGGCCCCGGCCACGACCATGCCGGAGCGTTCGACGAAGCCGCGGGCCTTCATCCGCTCCGCCTCGGTGGGCAGGGCCTCGAGGTCGCTCATGGTGTGGGTGACCGCGGACTCGAGATCGATCTCCCTGCCGGGCTCGCCCGGCGCACACCCGACACCTCCCGCCCCAGGCCGTCGCCGCTGTCCACCGACGTGAGTAGCCGCTTCGGATTTCGGCCGTGCCGGCGTTCGGCCGCCACCTGCGCACGTCCACAGGGTGGTGCCCGTCCAGGGTCAGGCCAGCTGAGCATGTCTGGTCTCGCCACCGCACCGACCTCGATTGCGGGGATCGCGCGTGCACCTCCCTGCTAGGAGGTGCCGCGCTGATGGACTCGACGACCCTCAAGCAGAAGAACCGTGGCGAGCTCACCCGGCTGGGATGGCGCCCACCCACAGCGGGTACAGGGGTCAAGCACAACCGAGCCAGGCTCAGTGATGCCTCCTTGAGGGCCTCGAGCTTCAAGGCCGCGCGCCGCCGGAGCCACGGGCTACGTGACATCCCCACCACGTGGCCGGTCATGCTGCGCGCCGTGCTCGGCAACCCCGACCCGACGCACACTGCCGGGCTACAGGGCCTTCTGCTCGAGCTGATCATCGGCGAACCGCTCGGCGGCTTCCTGTCCGACGACGCCCTGATCGCCGAGGCCGCCACGCGTCGTCAGGAGGGCTCACATTTTCCGCGGCACCGGGTATGTAACCCCAGGTCGTGCGGTGGGGCCACCGTGGCCCCACCGCAAGGGCGGACGGGAATCCCCGAACAGGCCGCGCCCGCCTGCCCGCGTCCGGGACGCAGACCGGGCCGCCGATCGGGAACATCTCGCCGCGGAGGCGCTCGCCCGCCTCCGCGCCATGCAGAAACACGTCACCCCCATTCGCACCGGCGCCTGCAGCGGTCGCGATGACGGCGGGCGGCGTCGCGGTTCGACGGCGGGCATAAGCCCATGTCGCACGGTGCCGCCCTGGTGGCGGCACCATGCGACCCCCTTCGCAGCACGACGATGCCCGCGACCCATTCGCTCGCGCGGGCTCGTGGAAAATGGTCGGAGCCACCATCGTCGATGTCATCCTCGTCCTCAACCTCCAGCCCCAGGAACTTGCTCGACCTGGCCACCCCGGTGAGCGAGCAGACCACCGCCTGCTCCACCATCACTGGAGGCCCGGCACCGCCTTGAACGGCTTCTCGCGTCCCGCGAGTCCCCCTCATCCCGCACCATACTGAACCTTGCCCTCCCATTGGGCACCGCGCTCGTCCCATTGCACTCCGCCCCGCCCAGCGTCGCACGCGAGCAGGCAGCCGGGGAAGATCACGCGTCCCTCGCGAACGCACGCTCGAGCATCTCGGCAGTGGCCGGGTTCACCATCTCATTGCGGCGGATGTAGTGCTGGATGGTGATCTTCGGGTCAGTGTGGCCGAGCAGCTCGGCGGCGAGGTCGACCCCGGCCACGGCGCTGATCGCGGTCGCGACGGTCCGGCGGAACATGTGCGGGGTGACCCCGGTGATCCCGGCGAGGTCCATCACATGGCGGAGCTGGCGGCGGACGTTGTTGGTCGTCAGCGGCGTTCCCTCCCTGCTGCAGAACAGCAGGGCGTCCAGGGACGGGTCCTCCAGCTTCGCCAGCCGGCGCCGCACGGCCTCGGCGGTGAACGAGGGGATCGCGACGGTGCGGCGCGACTTGGCCGTCTTGGGGTGGTCCTGCCGCACGGTCGGCTCTCCCCGGTGGCTGACGATCGTGCCGGCGATCCGGATCGAGGGCGGGGCCGCGGTGATGTCGACGTCCCTGCGGCGGATCGCCAGGACCTCCCCGATCCGGGCAGAGGTGCCGAGCATGACCTCCACGATCGCGCCCAGCTGGCCGTCCGGCCTGGGCCCGGAGGGAGACCGTCCGGCCTCCCAGAACGCGATCCCGGCGCGGATCGCGTTGACCTCCGCCGGGGTCAGCGCGTTCGGCGTGGACGCGGGGCGGTGCAGGCGGGAGACGTGGTCTATCGGGTTCCGGGGCAGCACCTCGTGCCGCACGGCAAGGCCCAAGGCCAGGCGGAGGACCACACGGGCCTGCTTGGCCCGGCTGTAGCTCTGCTTCGCGAGCTGCTTGAGGAAGTTATCGCACCGGGCGACCCCGACCTCCCGCAGCGTCAGGTTCGAGAAGGCGGGCACGACCAGCCTCTGCATGTTCTGCTCGTAGAGCTGCCGGGTCCGTTTCGAGAGCCGGTCCTCGAGGTCGAGGTCTTCGAGCCAGTACGCGACCAGGTCGGGGAACGGGCTGTCCACGGTGAGCCTTGAGGAGGAGGGCTGGAACAGGCTGCGGTCGGCGAGCTTGGCCTTCAGTGCCCGCTCCGCGGCCTTCCGGGTCTCCCCGGTGGCCTGCACCAGCCGGGTCCTGCCGTCCCAGCCGCGGTAGCGGGCTCGGGCGACGCTGCGCCCGCCGGCGGCGGGCAGGTAGCCGATCTCCCCGAAGGTGCCGACGGCCAGGCGCTGGCGGCTCATCGTCTCACCTCCCGTCCGCCGGGGAGGGCGGCCCGGGCTCGCGCTGCTGCTCGATCCAGACCCGCACATCGGAGACTGCGAACTTCAGGTGCTTGCCGAAGCGGTAGGCGCACGGGCCCAGGCCCCGGGTGCGCCAGTCGTAGACCGTGGAGACGGGGACCCGCAGGTACGCGGCAAGCTCGCCGACGTCCAGCAGGGTCTCCAGACCCCAGGGGTTCTCGCCGGTGTGTTCGGTGTCCATGCCCCGCAGGTGCGCCGCATTCCCCCACAGGGACCGGAGGCAGCCGGAGCAGTCCCCCGCCTGCCGGAGTGCAGGAGCGGAGGGACGGCGTGGGGAGGCCAAAGCGATGGGTTTTCGATGACCGGATCAAATCTCACAGCCTAAGAAGCCACGGAAACCCTTGAGTTCCCGCGACTTCGTGGAGCCCCCTGCCGGATTCGAACCGGCGACCCTCTGTTTACAAGACAGATGCTCTGGCCAACTGAGCTAAGGGGGCGTGGTGCGGCCGGAAGGAGCCGGCTCGACGTACCGGACAAGCGTAACGTGAACCGGCGCGTGGCCGGGAATCGGAAGCGGTTGGGCAGCGACCCGACGGGAGGACGTGTTGCCGACGAGAAGTGCAGGTAATCGCGACTTGCTGTGGGAAGGCGACTTCAGGGGGACGAGGGATGCCACAGCTCCCGCGCAACGCACCAGAACACGACGGCGGCCCGCCCCCTCAAGGGGACCGGCCGCCGTCGTTCGTCAGAGGCTCCGCTCAACCACCGTGGGTTCAGCCCTTGGCCGTGATCGCCGCGGCGAGGAACTGGTCGAACGGGGTGTTGGTGGCATCGCCGACGCCCCACTGCTTGCCATCCACGATCACGGTCGGGGTGCCGGACACGCCGGAAGCGAGGGCAAGCTGGGTGTCGAACTTGACCTGCGGGCGGTACGTCTTGTCGTCGACGGCCTTGGAGATGTCTGCCCCGAGCCCGCTCGCGATGTCCTTCAGCTTCTGGTCGGAGAGACCTGCACTGCCCTCCGCGGGCTGCTGGGCGTAAAGGGCGGCGAAGAAGGCCGCGTATTTGTCCGGGTAGGAGTTGGCCACCGCGGCCGCGGCATTCGCAGCGCGCGAGGAGTAGTTGGTGGTGGACTGCTGGTCCAGGAAGCCGAGGGGCCGGTATTCGATGGTGATCTTGCCGTCGTTGCGGTCCTGGTTGAGCGTGGTCGCGTACGTGTCCTCGAACTGCTTGCAGATCGGGCAGATGAAGTCGACGTAGATGACCACCTTGACCGGCTCGCCCTTCGCGGAGGCCGCGATGCCGGGGGCATTGGCGGCCTGGCCCTGCGTCGGCTTGGACGACGCCGTGGGCACGTCCGCGACGTTGACGGTCGACGCGGGCACGGGAGTCACGGCCGTATCCTTGCCGAGCGTGATGCCGCCGTACTGGTTCATGTTCGCTGCACGCGGCCCGGTGTCCCCGATCGGCGCGTTCTGGCGCATCGACGTCGTGACCACGAGGGCCACGACGGCGATCACGGCAACGAGCGCCACCACGACGCCCCAGCGGAGGAGCAGCTTGTTGCGGCGGGCCTTCTTCTGCTGCTCCTCGCGGATCAGGCGGGCCTTCTCGCGGGCAGCAGCGGTGCGCTCTGCCTTGGTCTGTCGTGGCTGGTTGGCGGGGCTCATCGTTCCTCGTGATCGGTTCGCGGTGCGCCTGTGGCACACGTGGACGGCGACGGGCCAAGTGTAGTGCGTCGGCTTCCATGAACGTGCCATGCCCTCGGCATACTCTGCCCCGCCGGGGGCTTCCTCAAGCCGCAACGATCCGCGGCACGGCCGAGTTCCGTGGCCCGACTGTGACGTCTCGCTCAAGCCTCCCCGGTAGGGTGGAAGCATCCAGACTCGAGGAGACCGATCGTGAGCCAGAGGACCGCAACTGCGACTGAAGAGGAGGCCGCAGACCATCGCTACGACTTTCTGGTGGTCTCCAATCGACTCCCTGTAGACCGCGTCGGCGAGGGTGAGGACTCAGGCTGGAGGCGCTCGCCCGGAGGCCTCGTCACTGCGCTCGCCCCCGTCATGGAGCATTCCGACGGCGCGTGGGTCGGCTGGCATGGCGCCCCAGACGAGGAGCTCACGCCTTTCGAGCATGAGGGCATCTCGGTCCTCCCCGTCCCCCTCTCCGCCCAGGAGCTCGAGAACTACTACGAAGGCTTCTCGAACGCGACCCTGTGGCCGCTCTACCACGACGTCATCGCCCCGCCGGAGTTCCACCGCGCTTGGTGGGACTCCTATCGGCGGGTCAACCAGCGGTTCGCTGACGCCACGTCGACCCACGCGAACGAGGGCGCCACGGTATGGGTCCAGGACTACCAGCTCCAGCTCGTCCCGGCGATGCTGCGGCGGAAGCGCCCCGACCTGAAGATCGGCTTCTTCAACCACATCCCCTTCCCCCCGCAGGAGATCTTCGCCCAGCTCCCGTGGCGCCGCCAAGTCCTCGAGGGCCTCCTCGGCGCCGATCTCCTCGGCTTCCAGCGCCCCAGCGACGCCTCGAACTTCATCCACGCCGCTCGCCGCCTCGCGGGGGCCGGGGGCAAGGGCACGCACCTGACGGTCACCGACGCGACGCACGACGGCGGGGACCCACCTCGCACGCGGGAGGTGCGGGCCGAGGCGTTCCCCATCTCCATCGACACCCAGCGCATCTCCGAACTCGCGGAGCGCCCGGACATCATGGAGCGCGCCCGCCAGATCCGGCGCGATCTCGGCGATCCGACAACGATCATGCTGGGCGTGGACCGGCTCGACTACACGAAGGGCATCCGCCACCGGCTCAAGGCCTTCGAGGAGCTCCTGTCCGACGGCCGGGTCAAGGTCGGCGAGGTGACGCTCATCCAGGTCGCGAGCCCCAGTCGGGAGCGCGTCGAGCAGTACCGGATCCTGCGGGAGGAGATCGAGGGCACGGTGGGCCGCATCAACGGCACCTTCGACACGATGCAGCACACCGCGGTCCGCTATCTCCACCACTCCTACCCCGTCGAGGAGATGGTGGCCCTCTACCTCGCCGCGGATGTCATGCTCGTCACCGCGCTGCGGGATGGCATGAACCTCGTCGCCAAGGAGTACGTGGCAGCCCGCCGGGACGGAACGGGCGCCCTGATCCTCTCTGAGTTCGCCGGTGCGGCGGACCAGCTCAAGCAGGCGCTCCTGATCAATCCGCACGACATCGCGGGGCTCAAGGACGCCATCACCACGGCGATCAGCCTTCCGCGCGGCATCGCGGCACGCCGCATGAAGGCGATGAGGCGCCAAGTCGTCGTCCACAACGTCGAGGAATGGTCGTCCGCCTTCCTCGCGAGGCTCGAGGAGGTCAGACCATGAATATCGATGAGTCTCTGCGAGGGTCGCTCGCACGCCTCGCGTCCGCGGAGCGGCTGCTCGTTGCCCTCGACTTCGACGGCGTGGTCGCCCCGATCGTCGATCGCGCGGAAGACGCCCGCCCTCTCCCGGGGACCGCGGACGCCGTCGTGCGCCTCGCCGCACTCCCCCAGACTTGGACGGCGTACGTGTCCGGAAGGGCGCTCACGAGCCTCGTCGCAGTGTCCAGCCCGGACGTGCGGACGCTGCTCGTCGGGAGCCACGGCGCGGAGGTCCGGCTCGGCGGCGAAGAGCACCCCGTGACCCTCGATCCGGACCAGCGCGATGCTCTCGCGGCACTCCACAGGGTCTTCGCCGAGGTCTCCGCGCAGGCACCCGGCACGTGGGTCGAGGAGAAGCCGGCAGGACGGGTGCTGCACACGCGGCAGGCCGACCGCGAGGACGCAGCGGCCGCGGTCGACGCCGCACGGAAGCAGCTCGCCTCGCGGCACGACATCTTCCTCAAGGACGGCAAGGAGGTCCTCGAGGGGTCGGTCGTGCACGCGACCAAGGGCGAGGGGCTCGCGTTCCTCCGTCAGGTCACCGAGGCAGATGCCGTCTTCTTCGCGGGCGACGACGTCACTGATGAGGACGGCTTCCTCGCCCTCGAGGCAGGCGACGTCGGGCTCAAGGTCGGCGAAGGTGACACCGCGGCGTCCTTCCGGGTCGCGGCGCCCGAGGACGTTGCCGACATCGTCGCCCTCCTCGCGAGCCTGCGCTCCGAACTGCCGGCCCAGCGGACCCCCTGACAGCTGTCCACATAGCGGACGTAATGCACGTCACATTTTCCAACACGTGTGACGCATGCCATACTCACTGTTGTGAACGCGGGCACTGCGGCCCACGGTGAGCATCTGCCACAATGGCGACGTCAGCATCGGCGGCCTGAGTGGCCGCCGAAGCCGCAGGACCTCGGTCCAGCACAACACAACTGAACAACAAGAACCATTCACTACGGATCGTCCGGCACGTACCTGCCGGTGAAGGGATCGATGACTGTGGCTACAGTTACTTTCGACAACGCGACGCGCCTCTACCCGGGCACCGACAAGCCCGCCGTCGACAAGCTCAACATTGACATTGCAGACGGCGAGTTCCTCGTCCTGGTTGGCCCCTCTGGCTGCGGCAAGTCAACCTCCCTCCGCATGCTCGCCGGCCTTGAGGACGTGAACTCGGGCCGCATCCTCATCGGTGACCGCGACGTCACGGACGTCCCGCCGAAGGACCGCGACATCGCGATGGTCTTCCAGAACTACGCGCTGTACCCGCACATGAGCGTCGCGGACAACATGGGCTTCGCGCTCAAGATCGCTGGCGTCTCGAAGGAAGAGCGCGCCCAGCGCGTCCGCGAGGCGGCCAAGCTCCTAGACCTCGAGCAGTACCTCGAGCGCAAGCCGAAGGCCCTCTCCGGTGGCCAGCGCCAGCGCGTCGCGATGGGCCGTGCGATCGTCCGGAACCCGCAGGTCTTCCTCATGGACGAGCCGCTCTCGAACCTCGATGCCAAGCTCCGCGTCCAGACGCGCACCCAGATCGCATCGCTGACCCGCCGCCTCGGCGTCACGACCGTCTACGTCACGCACGACCAGGTCGAAGCCATGACCATGGGCGACCGTGTCGCGGTCCTCAAGGACGGCCTTCTCCAGCAGGTCGACACCCCGCGCAACCTCTACGATCGGCCGCAGAACGTGTTCGTGGCCGGCTTCATCGGCTCGCCAGCCATGAACCTCCTCGAACTCCCGGAGGCGGACAACGGAGTGAAGTTCGGCGGCACCGTCTACCCGGTCCCGCGCGACGTCCTCGCGGCCGCGAGCGGCTCCACCGTCACGCTCGGCGTCCGCCCCGAGGACCTTGAGACCGCGCCCCAGGGCGAAGGGCTCGAGGTCGAGGTCGACGTCGTCGAGGAGCTCGGTGCCGACGCGTACGTCTACGGCCACACGACCCTCGACGGCCAGAACCACGACATCGTGGCCCGCGTCGACGGCCGGCGTCCCCCGCTCAAGGGCGACAAGGTCTGGGTCCGCCCGCAGCAGGGCCACGTGCACCTCTTCGACACGAAGTCCGGTCTTCGCCTCGGCGCCTGACCCAAGTAACCCATCACTACGACGTGCCCGCCGGGTCCTCCCGGCGGGCACGTCGCATTTCTGCAGCGGCAGATGCCCGCATCCGCGAACAGCGGAAGAATGGAACCCATGACCGACCAGAGCGCCACCTGGCAGGACGAGCCCACCGACTACGACGAGGTGGGCAAGCTGCCACGGCGCGCGCCGCTCGAGGAGCCAGCCTCGGCCCTCGGCTCCCTCAACATCACCGCCGCCGCAGCCGATCCGGAGCTCCTCGACCTCCCGTGGCATGTAGCGCTCGAGGATTGGCCCGAGGAGTACCTTGCGGCCCTCCCCCGCGGTATCTCCCGGCACATTGTCCGCTTCGCCAAGCTAGGCAGTTCGGTCATCGCGGTCAAGGAGACGAGCGAGCACGTTGCCCGGCACGAGTACCACATGCTGCGGAAGCTCCAGCGGCTTGATGTGCCCTGCGTGGAACCCGTCGCCGTCATCCGAGACCGCCATACCCTGGACGGGAAGCCGCTTGACACGGCCCTCGTCACGCGGCATCTCAAGTTCTCCCTCCCCTACCGCGCGCTGTTCTCCCAGAAGCTCCGGAGGGACACCCTCACGCGCCTCATCGATGCGCAGGCGCTCCTCATGGTGAGGCTGCACCTCGTGGGCTTCTACTGGGGCGACGTCTCGCTTTCGAACACGCTGTTCCGGCGCGACGCCGGCTCCTTCGCGGCGTACCTCGTGGATGCCGAGACGGGCGAGCTGTACCCCGACCTGTCCACGGGGCAGCGTGAGTACGATCTCGAGATCGCACGCGTGAACATCGCAGGCGAGCTCATGGACCTTCTCGACGGGGGCCTCATCGACGAAGAGGTCGACCCCGTGGCCACGAGCGAGCGGATCATGGACTCCTACCGCAACCTGTGGACTGAGCTGACCGCGAACGAGTCGTTCGAGCTCGGCGAGCGCTGGCGCGTGGCCGCCCGCATCCGGCGCCTGAACGAGCTCGGCTTCGACGTCGAGGAGTACGCGATCAAGACGACGCCGGACGGCTCCACGATCCACCTCCAGCCCAAGGTGGTCGACGCCGGCCACCACCAGCGCCGCCTGATCCGCCTCACCGGCATCGATGCACAGGAGAACCAGGCCCGCCGCCTCCTGAATGACATGGACAGCTTCCGCGCCGACAACTACCCAGGCCAGGACGAGGAGATGAGTGCCCACGCGTGGGTGAGCCATGTGTTCGAGCCGATCGTCAAGGCCATCCCGCGCGAGCTCGCCGGCAAGCTGGAACCAGCCGAGGTGGTCCACCAGGTCATCGAGCACCGCTGGTACATGTCGGAGCAGCTCAACAGATACATCCCGCTCGCCGAGACGGTTCAGTCCTACATCGACACCGTCCTGCGGCACCGCCGCGACGAGGCCGCGATCATGCTCAACCCGGACACCGCGCTCCTCAAGGTGATCGAGACCGAAGAGGCCCGCCACCGAGAAGAGGATGATGACGAAGCCCTCGTCGCGATCGACGACGAGGATCTCGCCGACGACTGAGGCGCCGATGAATGATGCCGCGCTCAGTCGCCCACGTGCTCGGAAAGCCACTCCACGACGGGCCTGAGCTCGGTCCAGCTGGCTCGTACGCGCTCGAGCGCTTCGGGCGAGCTGAGCCATGCGGGGGTGCCGAACGCCTTCCCCGCCGTGAGGGACTTGTGCTTGAGGAGCTCCCCGCGAGGGTGGTCCTTCGCGTATTCGCGGGGGACGGTCTTGAGCCGCTCGCCGTTGATCTCATAGCCTCCCTCCCGCAGGGCCTCGATGATCCTCTCGAGCTCGCCGCCCGATGCCGGGGCGTCGACCGCGGCCCGGAACCTCGCGATCTGGGCTGGCGTGTGCGAGTGGTACCCGCCGCCGACCGTGAGCCCCTCCGCGTCGAGGTGCAGGTAGTAGCCGATCCCCGGGACGGTCTGGGCGAAGCCGCCCTGATGGGTCTTGTAGGGGGACTTGTCCTTGCTGAAGCGCACGTCGCGGTAGGGGCGGAACGCCTTCGCCTCGCCGAACTCGGCTGAGAGCTCGTCCAGGAGGGCCGCCATGGGCTCGCGAACGGACTGCTCGTAGACGTCCTTATGCTCAGTCCACCATTCCTTGGTGTTGTTCTCCTCGAGCTCTGCGTAGAACTCGGGGCCGCCCGCGGGAAATCCCTGGAAGTCATTCATGTCAGCATCCTCCGTGCCGGCGGCGCCCACGTCTACTCCCCGGGCGGCGTCGGTCCCGGGAGACGCCACACAGCGGCAGAAGGGCCAGCGGCGCTCAGGAGGGCGGCGACGTCGTGCGCGTTCCCGACCGAGGCGGCCTCGAGCCGGAGACGCCCGACGGCGAGCACCGGCTCCGCGCCGGCCCAGCCTTCAGGCAGAAGTCCGGGCAGAAGTTCGACGGCGGCGTCAGCCCGGGCCGCCGCGACGAGGACGGTGCATCCGGGCAGCTCGCGCACGAAGACGAGCACATCGCCCTCGGCCCACAGCCACCGCAGCGACCCGATGCGCAGCGCCGGTTCGCGGCGCAGCTGCCCGAGGTGCTCGTAGAGGGGGCGCAGGTCCGCGGCGATCCGGTCGGGGTCGTCCCACGGCATCGGGGTGCGCGAGTCCTCGCCGTCCACCCCGGTCAGGCCGAACTCGTCGCCGGCGAACACGAGGGGCATGCCAGGCAGGGTGAACGCGAGCACGGCGGCGACCTCCTGGCCGCCCGGGACCATGACGGTCGCTGCCCGCGCGGTGTCGTGCGTGTCGATCGCGCTGAGCGAGCGCAACCGCACGTCCCACGGGTACGCGGCGCTGAAGGCCCGGTACTGCGCGAGGAAGTCCTCGGCCGGCAGGCGGGGCGGGCGTGCAAGCGGCGCGCCGAAGTAGTTCACGGCGGTCCCGTCGGTGAGCCAGCCCCAGAGCGGCCTCGTAAGGGACGCATAGCTCATGGAGCCGTGGAACGTGTCGCCCTGGAAGTCGGCTGCGGCGTCGTTCGTCGACTCCGCGACGAGGAGCGCGTCGGGCCGGGCCGCGAGCGCAGTGGCGCGCAGGAGCCGGAACACCTCGGCGTGGTGGTCGATGACTCCGAGCCGGCCGGTCATGTTCCCGACATCGAGCCTCCACCCGTCGAGCCCATAGGGCTCCGTGAGCCAGTGCGCCACCACGGAGCCGGGCCCGTCCACGAAGTCGCGGCGGAGCCCACCCGAGGCCCAGTCGAGCTTGGGCAGGCTCGGCACCCCCCACCACGACTCGTAGCTCCCGTCGGGTCTGAAGTAGTAATAGGAGCGCTCGGGAACGTCCCCGGACGACGCCGCGCGGTCGCCGGCCGCCCGGCGGAACCACTCGTGCGCGTCGCCGGTGTGGTTGGCGGTGAGGTCGCCGATGACGCGGATGCCGCGGGCGTGGCACGCCTCGACGAGGGCAGCGAGCGCTGTGTCGCCGCCGAGCAGGGGGTCGACGTGCCGGAAGGTCGAGGCGTCGTAGCGGTGGTTGGAGCGTGCGGGGAAGATCGGCGTGAGGTAGAGGACCTCGACGCCAAGGGCCTCGAGATGGTCGAGCCGCTCGCGGATCCCGTTGAGGTCGCCGCCGAAGAGCTGCCGCGCCGTATCGGGCCCCTCGTGGACCACGGCGTCTCCCCACGCCGCCGCGACGGCCCACTCGGGCACGTGCGGCGCCTCGGAGCCCCCGTCGGAGCGGGATGCCGCCCTCGATCGAGCGAACCGGTCGGGGAACACCTGGTACATGACCGCGCCAGCGGCCCACTCGGGTCCGGGCGCCTCGGCACTGAGCCGGAAGTCGGCCGTGTCCGGGACGTCATGGGTCCACATCCCGGCGGCGTTGAGCCACGCCGGTCGCCCTTCGGAATCGGAGCCGGGCGGCTCCCGCTCGAGCAGGAACCGGTAGCGGGCCACGGGGTTGTGGACGCGCACGCGCGCCTCCCACCAGTCCCAGCCTCCGATGCTTCCGAGGGGCCTGGCGGCCGCATGGCGCGGCTCGGCGTCCTCGACCGTGCGCACCCACACGCGCACCACTCCGCCGTCCGCCCGGGTGCGCAGTCTCACCCGGGCACTCGCACCCAGGCCCACGTGCCCGTCCGGCAGGTACAGCGGTGAGCCGTCGTGATGCGCCTCAAACCCCGGGACCGCTGCGGCGGGGATCACCCCTTGACCGAGCCGGCCACGAGACCGGAGACGATGTACCGCTGGAGGAAGAGGAACAGGGCCATGACCGGCAGCGCCGCGAGCACGGCACCGCTCGCGAACACGCCCCAGTCCTCGGTGCGCTGGTTGGCGACGAACGAGTACAGGCCCACGGCGAGCGTCTGCGTATTCGGATCGGTGAGGACCACGGAGGCGATGACGAACTCGCTCGAGATGCCGATGAACGTCAGGAGCCCCACTACGGCCAGGATCGGGGTGACGAGCCGCAGGATGATGCCGAAGAAGATCTGCGCGTGGCTCGCGCCGTCGATCTTGGCGGCCTCATCGAGGGAGACGGGGACGGTGTTGAAGAACCCGTACATGAGGTACGTGTTCACGCCGAGCGCCCCGCCGAGGTACACCATGATGAGGCCGAGCTGGCTGCCGAGGCCGAGGGCGGGGATGACCTCGCCGATGCCGTTGAGCAGGAGGAAGATCGCGACGACGGCGAGCAGCTGGGGGAACATCTGCAGCAGCAGCAGGCTCAGCAGTCCCACGCGCCGGCCGGTGAAGCGCATACGGGAGAACGCGTACGCGGCCATCGCGCCGAGCAGCACACTCGCGGCCGAGGTCACGAGCCCGATGAAGAGCGTGTTCACGAACCACCTGCCGAAGGGGCGCTGCTCGTTGCCGAAGAGCTTGGCGAAGTTGTCCAGGGAGAGGTCCGAGAAGAGCGAGGCGGACCCGGCCAGGGTGCCCGAGGGGTTGAACGCGGCCGAGAGGACATACAGGAGCGGGAACACCGCGAAGATGCTCACGACGACGCCGACGGCGTGCCGCCACCCCTTCTCCCTCAGCCACCGCCCGAAGGGGAGCCGGCGGCGGGAGGCGAGCTGCGGCGTCGTGCGCGGCGAGGTGGCAGTGGTGGGTGCTGCGCTCATGTCAGTTCACGTCCTCGAGTGCCTTGGTCTGCTTGAAGCTGATCGCCGAGACGGTCGCGACGATGATGAAGATGATGATCGCGAGGGCGCTCGCAAGACCGTAGTCGCGGCCGGTGCCCACGCCGAAGGCGCTCTTGTACACGAGCGTGATGAGGATGTCCGTCGCGCCGATGTCCCGCGTGGTGTCCGCGAAGCGCGGACCGCCGTTCGTGAGCATGTAGATGACGTTGAAGTTGTTGAAGTTGAAGGCGAACGAGGAGATGAGCAGGGGCGCGGTCGAGACGAGCAGGAGCGGGAGCTTGATCGAGCGGAAGATCCGCCACGGGCTCGCGCCGTCCATGCGGGCCGCCTCGTCGACGTCCTCGGGCAGCGACTGGAGCGCGCCCGTGCACACGAGGAACATGTAGGGGAAACCAAGCCAGAGGTTGACCACGAGCACCGAGATCTTCGCGAGGACCGGATCGGTGAGCCAGCCGATGTGTGCCCCGCCGAGCAGCGCGTTGTTGATGAACCCGAACTCCGGGTTGAGCAGCCCGGCCCACACGAGGCCCGAGAGGAACGCGGGGAAAGCGTACGGCAGGATCATGAGGATCCGGTACACCTTCTTGCCCTTGAGGTCGGGGCGGTTGAAGGTGACCGCGAGGAAGAGCCCGAGCGCGAACGTCAGCAGCACCGAGGCGATCGCGAACGTGAACGTCCACAGCGTCACGGCCAGGAGCGGGCCGCGCAGGCCCTCGTCCGTGAAGGCCGTGACGAAGTTCTTGAAGCCGACGTCGATCTTCCAGCCCGTGGCGAGCTTGTCCCCCGAGGCCGAGACGAAGTCGCCCTGCCCCGAGTCCCGGTACACCGTGCCGGTGTCCGTCTCCGTCATGGTGTCCGCGGCGGCGTCGTAGGCGATCGACGAGCGGAAGATGTAGGCGCTCGAGCCGTCCTGGGTGCGCAGCGTACCGTCGCCGGGGCTGTCGGAGACGGGCACCACGAGGCCCAGGACGTCCTGCTGGTGGGCCACGAGGTCGGACAGTGCGAGGGTCTGGTACCCGTCGAGGCTCTTAGCCTTGCCCGTGGAATCCTTGACAGCGCCAGGGGCGGGCTCGAGCTTCTTGCCCGTCGTTCCGATCTCCGCGGCGCCCTTCGGGTCCGTCACGAGGAGGTAGTACGAGCCGTCCTTCGTGAGCACCGACGTCCGGTACGCAGGCGAGTCGGGGACGCGCTTCTGTGATGAGGTCAGGATCGACGAGATCGCGTCCTCCTTGGTGCTGTTGTGCCCGTCGCCGTAGTTCGTGAAGGCGATGTAGCCGGAGAACACGACAACGACCACCTGGAACACCGCGAGGAACAGCACACCGGGGGCGAGGTACTTCGCCGGGAGGCCGCCCCGGCGAAGGTAGATCCAGTTGATGAGCAGCGTCACCGCGGCCGCTATGGCCAGCACGGCCCACGAGTGGGAGAAGAACAGGGCCATGCAGATGTATACGGCGAGGGCGTCGACGAGGCCCAGCAGCACGATTTTGGCGAGGGTGCCCTTCCATGAGTCCGGGCTGCGCCGGCCACGCTGCGGCACCCGAGGCATGGGGGCGGGGGGCTGGGAGGCGGGGACAGCGCCGTCGTGCGTCGGGGCGGAGAGCTGCTCGGCTCGGGCCATGGGGTTTCCTTCGGTTCTCGGCGTGGTTGGCGTGGGGGACGTACGACGGCGGCGCGCGCGTCAGGCTCGGCGCGCGCCGCCGCCGGTGGTCGGGACGGCCGCTAGGCGCCGATCTTGCCCTTGATGGAATCGGCCATCTTGGCCCACTCCGTCGCCGGGTCGCCCTGGCCCTTGATGAGCGCCAGCTCGGTGGAGCCCCAGTCGGCCCAGACAGAGGACATCGCCGGGATGGCGGGCATCGGAACGCCCTTGGCCCCGATCTCGCCGAACGCCTTGACGATCGGGTCGCTGGACGCCTTGTCGAACGAGGCCTTGAGCGCCGGCGGGCGGCCTCCGGCCTTGAACATGGAATCCTGGACGGACTCGGTCGTGAGGTAGTTGACCACGAACTCGTTGGTCGCGAGGGCGTTGGCGCTCTTGGCGGAGATGAAGAAGCCGTTGACGCCGAGGAACGGCTGGGCGTCCTTGTCACCGGTCTTGGGCAGCGGATCGACCGCGATCTTGAGGCCCTTCTTCTGCATGTCCGGCACGTTCCACGGGCCCGTGAGGTAGTAGGGGCTCTCGCCCGCGAGGAACTTCTCCTTGGCGATGTCGCCCGTGATGTTGGAGTTGAGCACCTTGGAGCCGGCGTCGCCCCATTCCTTGAGCTTGGCGGCGAACGCGGCGCCGCTCGCGCCCCCGAGGGTGAGCTGCTTCGCGTCGTACTCGCCCTTGGAATCGAGGCCGAAGACCTGCACTCCCATCGAGGTCTGCAGCGGGTACAGGTGGTACGGGTCGCCCTGCTTGGGGTCGAGGCCCACGAGGAACGCGTACTTGGCCTTGCCCGCGGCCACGGCGCTGCCACCCTTGGCGAGGACCTCGTCGAACGTGGCGGAGGCCGAGTCGACGAGCGCGGTGTTGCGGATGAGCCCGATGTTCTCGACCGCATACGGCACACCGTAGATCGAGCCGTTGTACGTCATGGCGCGCACGGCGGCGTCCTGGAAGCCCGACTTCTTGTCGCCGAGCTCGACGGGCGCGATGACGCCATTCTGGACGAACTTGCCCAGCCAGTCGTGCGGGCCCACGATCAGGTCCGGGCCCTTGCCCGTGGGGACCTGGGTGATGAAGTCGTCACGGACCGCGGCGAAGTCCTTGACGATCAGCTTGACCTCGATCCCGGTGTCCGCCTTGAACTTGTCGGCCACCTCCTTCAGGGCGGGCGCGCGCTCGGCGTCGAGCCACATCGTGATCGTGCTTGCCCCGCTCGCGGCGAGGTTCTTCGCGGCTTGGGTCGTTGCCGTGGAGCTTGCGGTGTTGGCTCCGCAGGCGGCGAGGCCGAGGAGTGCAGCGGCCCCGGCAGCGCCGGTGACGAAGTTCCGGCGGCTGAGGGCGGACTGAGGGGTAATTCGCACCATCGTTGGTGTCCCTTCTGGATCGACGTGAGGGCCGTCCGCACGGGGCAGTCAAGTGAAGCACCTCACAATTGGAAACGCTTGCAGATACTACACAGTAGATCTGCAAACGCCAAGCAATCCGTCTACTCGATGGGAACCGGGGTCTGTAAACGTTTCCAATATCGTCCGCGCTGTGTCAGGATGTCCCGCATGGCTCTTTCGACTGCCGCCCTCGCTCCGCTCTCCGGCCTGGCCGAGAATCCGATCGTGGGCCCCCTCGTGCCGGTCCACGAGGCATCGTCCAGCGACGACTGGTGGCGCTCCGCCGTCATCTACCAGATCTACCCGCGGTCCTTCCGCGACGCCTCCGGTGACGGCGTCGGCGACCTCGCGGGCATCACAGCTGAGCTCCACCACATCGCGGACCTCGGTGCGGACGCCGTATGGCTCTCCCCGTTCTATGTCTCCCCCCAGCGCGACGGCGGCTACGACGTCGCCGACTATCGCGACGTCGACCCGCTCTTCGGCACCCTCGCGGACTTCGACGCCCTGGCCGCCCGCGCCCGCGAGCTAGGGCTGCACATCATCGTGGACCTCGTGCCCAACCACTGCTCGAGCGAGCACACCATGTTCCGTGCGGCCCTCGCCTCCGGACACGGAAGCCCCGCACGGGACCACTTCATCTTCCGGGACGGCCGCGGCGAGCACGGCGAGCTTCCGCCCAACAACTGGGAATCCCACTTCGGCGGACCGGCTTGGACGCGCATCACCGAGCCTGACGGCACGGCGGGGCAGTGGTACCTGCACCTCTTCGACTCGAGCCAGCCGGACTTCAACTGGGACAACCCTGCCGTGGGCGACGAGTTCGAGCGCGTCCTGCGCTTCTGGCTCGACCGCGGCGCGGCCGGCTTCCGCGTCGACGTCGCCCACGCGCTCGTCAAGGCGGCGGGGCTCCCGGACTGGGGAGGCAAGGCCGACGGCGGGTCCTCGCCGGGGTTCCCGGGGCATCTCGCGCCGATGTTCGGCCAGCCTGCACTCAGGGACGTCTACCGGAGATGGCGTGCCATCCTCGCCGAATACGGCCCGGACCGCGTCCTGTGTGCCGAGGCGAACGTCGATCCGCTCGACCGCATGGCCCAGTGGGTCGCCCCTGACCAGCTCCATCAGGCCTTCAACTTCCCCTTCCTGGGGGCTCCCTTCGAGGCGGAGGCGCTGCGCGCCGTCGTCAACGCGTCCTTCGAGGCGTTCGACGCCGTGGGGGCCCCGACTACTTGGGTGCTCTCGAACCATGACGTGGTCCGGCATGCCTCCCGGCTCGGCCTGCCCGGCGTGGGCCTGAACGTCGGTGAGGGACTCGGCCCCGAGGACCCGCAGCCGGACGTGGCTCTGGGCCGCACCAGGGCGCGCGCAGCCACGCTGTTCATGCTGGGGCTGCCGGGCAGCGCCTACCTCTACCAGGGCGAGGAGCTCGGCCTCGTGGACAACACGTTCATCGCCCCGCACGAGCGACAGGACCCGACGTTCCATCGCACTGGCGGTGAGCGCGTGGGCCGCGACGGGTGCCGCGTGCCGATCCCCTGGCGGTCCGGGGCACCGGCCCACGGATTCAGCGAGTCGGGCGCAAGCTGGCTCCCTCAACCGGAGCTCTGGGCAGAGCTCGCCCGGGATGCCCAGGCGCTTGCCTCCGAATCCCATCTGAACCTCTACCGGCGTGCGCTTTCGCACCGGCGGGAACGCGTGCTCGGCGCGGGAAGCCTGGCCTGGGTCCCTGATCTATGCGGGGATGGCGTCCTGGCCTTCGCGAACGGCACTATTCTGGTCATGCTGAACGCCGGCGAGTCCGCAGTGCCCCTGCCGCTCCTCGAGGTCGCAGTCCGGTCTGGTGAAACCGGGTCTGCGGATCTCGGCCCCGGAGAGGCCGCCTGGCTCATACTGGGCGAATAACGCCGACGTCGTAGAGGAGAAGGGCCGCATGAAGGACGACCCCGGGACGAGCGTGAGCATCCGCGACGTCGCACAGTCGGCGGGCGTCTCGATGGCCACCGTGTCCCGCGCACTCAGCGGACGGGGCAACGTCTCGGAGAAGAGCCGCCAGAGGGTCCTCGACGCGGCCGCGGAACTCGGTTTCGTGCCCTCGTACAACGCCTCGAGCCTCGCCTCGGGGCGGACCCGCAACATCGGCGTCATGGTGCCCACCGTGAGCCGCTGGTTCTTCTCCTCTGTCCTCGAGGGCGTTTCGAAGGCCCTGCTCGAGGCCGGCTATGACCTCACCCTCTACAACACAGGCGAACAGCCCGGCAGACGGCAGAGCGTACTGACGGACTTCCTGCGCCGCCAGAGGCTCGACGGCGTCGTGGCCGTCTCGCTCGAGCTCTCACCCGCCGAGGTCGCCCAGTTGCTGCGCGTGGGCCGGCCGATCGTCGGACTCGGCGGCGCCATCGAAGGCGTCGCCACACTCCATATCGATGACTTCGCGGTGGCCAAGCACGCTACCGAGCACCTGCTCGGCCTGGGCCACCGCGACATCGGCCATCTGAGCGGCACCCCCGAATTCGAGCGCGACTTCGCGCTCCCGGCGAACCGTCGTCTCGGCTTCGAGGCCGCCATGCGCGAGGCCGGCGTCCGTGTACGGCCTGAGTGGCTTGCGCCCACGGACTTCACGATTGCCGGCGCCCATGCCACGGCCAAACGCCTCCTCGCGTCCCCTGCCGGACGCCCCACCGCGATCTTCGCCGCATCGGATGAGATGGCCATCGGGGCGATCACAGCCGCACAGCAGCTGGGTCTCCAGGTGCCCTACGACGTGTCGGTGATCGGCATTGACGGCCACGAGCTCGGTGAGATGTTCGGCCTCACGACCTTCGACCAGGCCCCGGCCCGCCAAGGCGCCGATGCAGCGCACATGCTGATCAAGGAGCTCGAGTCCGATGGAGCCGAGCCCGAAACCCGCATTGTCGAACCCGAATTCGTGATCCGCATGAGCACTGCCGTCCCGCGGTCGCTCCGCTAGACCGTCTCGACCGATTCGGCCGGCTCACCGAAGAACGCGGCGAATCGACCGAGAATCTCGGGCCAGTCGGCGTACTTCTCGAACTGCTTCCGCCCCTCGGAGCCAGCGGCCCACCCGTCATGGGTCAGAGTGACCACCGTCCCGCCGTCGCAGTCCTCGAAGACGATCTCGAGCCGCGTCGGGGCATCGGGCCGCCAGGCGAGCTTCCAGACGAGCTCGAGGAGTTCGCCGGGATCCTCGCGGGCCACCTCGCCCCAGACCTGGAGCGTCCCGTCCGGCCCTTCCTCTCCCACGATGCCTTCTTCGAGGAACGCATGGGTTCCCGCGCCGAAGCCGGTGTACGCGGCTGGCCACCACAAGTGGAGGTCTCCGACGAACGCGTTGTACACGATGTCCCGTGGCACGGGCAGCGCGAGACGGTAGACGCGCGACGGCGGCGCGTCACCTTGGGCTGGTTTGTCCCCGTCGGTCTGCGAGGCGTGCGAGAAGAGTGGGTCCATGCACTCGATCGTAGGTGCAACCCATCCTCGGCCGAAGTCCGCTCTTGCCGAAGAGGATCAGCGCTTAAAGGGGAACGGGCCCCACGTGGTGGGGCCCGTTCTGCCTTGAATGGTTGTCCGGCGGTGTCCTACTCTCCCACACCCTGGCGGGTGCAGTACCATCGGCGCTGTGGGTCTTAGCTTCCGGGTTCGGGATGGGTCCGGGCGTTTCCCCCACGCTGTGGCCGCCGTAACCCTTGCTCCGCGCGCCCCCGGGTGTGGGGGTGGGGAAGTGTGTGGTCACGGTGTTCCGTGAGTCGTTGTTCGGTTGTGGTGTTCTGCTGTGGCTGGTTCCCTGGGGTTTGTTGTCTGGGGACCGTATGGTGGACGCGTAGCATGGTTTCGTTCCCGCACCCGGGCCGCCCTTTTGGGGGTGGTGGGTGTGGTGGTGTTGAGGTTGTCGGCCTATTAGTACCGGTCGGCTTCGACAGTCTTCAGTCCTGTCTTCCACGTCCGGCCTATCAACCCAGTGGTCTGCTGGGGGCCTCTCCCACCTTGCGGTGGATGGAGATCTCATCTTGAAGCGGGCTTCCCGCTTAGATGCTTTCAGCGGTTATCCCATCCGAACGTAGCCAACCAGCCGTGCACCTGGCGGTACAACTGGCACACCAGAGGTTCGTCCGTCCCGGTCCTCTCGTACTGAGGACAGCCCTTCTCAGATCTCCTGCGCGCGCAGCGGATAGGGACCGAACTGTCTCACGACGTTCTAAACCCAGCTCGCGTACCGCTTTAATGGGCGAACAGCCCAACCCTTGGGACCTACTCCAGCCCCAGGATGCGACGAGCCGACATCGAGGTGCCAAACCATGCCGTCGATATGGACTCTTGGGCAAGATCAGCCTGTTATCCCCGAGGTACCTTTTATCCGTTGAGCGACGGCCCTTCCACGAGGTGCCGCCGGATCACTAGTCCCGACTTTCGTCCCTGCTCGACATGTCTGTCTCACAGTCAAGCCCCCTTGTGCACTTGCACTCGCCACCTGGTTGCCGACCAGGCTGAGGGGACCTTTGGGCGCCTCCGTTACTCTTTGGGAGGCAACCGCCCCAGTTAAACTACCCGTCAGGCACTGTCCCTGGCCCGGATCACGGGCCGAGGTTCAGGTGTCCAAAGCGACCAGAGTGGTATTTCAACGATGACTCCACGGGCACTGGCGTGCCCCCTTCACAGTCTCCCACCTATCCTACACAAGCCGCTCCGAACACCAATACCAAACTATAGTGAAGGTCTCGGGGTCTTTCCGTCCTGCTGCGCGTAACGAGCATCTTTACTCGTAGTGCAATTTCGCCGAGTTCACGGTCGAGACAGCGGGGAAGTCGTTACTCCATTCGTGCAGGTCGGAACTTACCCGACAAGGAATTTCGCTACCTTAGGATGGTTATAGTTACCACCGCCGTTTACTGGGGCTTGAATTCTCCGCTTCGCCTCGCGGCTGACGGGTCCTCTTAACCTTCCAGCACCGGGCAGGAGTCAGTCCGTATACATCGTCTTGCGACTTCGCACGGACCTGTGTTTTTAGTAAACAGTCGCTTCCCCCTGGTCTCTGCGACCTAGGCCCCTTCCCCGCAGCGCGTGCGGATGTGGGCCCGGGTCCCCCTTCTCCCGAAGTTACGGGGGCATTTTGCCGAGTTCCTTGACCGTGATTCTCTCGATCGCCTTGGTATTCTCTACCTGATCACCTGTGTCGGTTTGGGGTACGGGCGGCTGGGACCTCGCGTCGATGCTTTTCTAGGCAGCATAGGATCACCCGATCCCCCCGTGAGGGGGTCCCGTCGGATCTCAGGCTTCGTGCGCGGCGGATTTGCCGGCCGCGCGCCCTACATCCTTGGACCAGGTCTACCATCGCCTGGCCGGGCTGCCTTCCTGCGTCACACCTGTTAATACGCTTGCCTCGCAGCTCTGGTCCCCGCGCTCCCCCCACAGTGCGCCTCCCGAAGGAGGCACGGCGTGGGGCTCGGGCGGTCAGCATCGGCTGTCCGGCATGGGCGGTCCTTCGCCGGTACGGGAATATCGACCCGTTGTCCATCGACTACGCCTGTCGGCCTCGCCTTAGGTCCCGACTTACCCAGGGCAGATGAGCTTGACCCTGGAACCCTTGATCATCCGGCGGACGGGTTTCCCACCCGTCTTTCGCTACTCATGCCTGCATTCTCACTCGTGCGGCCTCCACCCCTGGATCACTCCGGGGCTTCACTGCCCGCACGACGCTCCCCTACCCAGCCCCACCCCTGAACCATGACGGCTTGGGTATCGTGGGACTGCCACGGCTTCGGCGGTGTGCTTGAGCCCCGCTACATTGTCGGCGCGGAATCACTTGACCAGTGAGCTATTACGCACTCTTTCAAGGGTGGCTGCTTCTAAGCCAACCTCCTGGTTGTCTTCGCAACTCCACATCCTTTCCCACTTAGCACACGCTTGGGGGCCTTAACCGGTGGTCTGGGCTGTTTCCCTCTCGACTACGAAGCTTATCCCCCGCAGTCTCACTGCTGCGCTCTCACTTGCCGGCATTCGGAGTTTGGCTGACGTCAGTAACCTTGTGGGGCCCATCGGCCATCCAGTAGCTCTACCTCCGGCAAGAAACACGCAACGCTGCACCTAAATGCATTTCGGGGAGAACCAGCTATCACGGAGTTTGATTGGCCTTTCACCCCTACCCACAGCTCATCCCCTCCATTTTCAACTGAAGTGGGTTCGGTCCTCCACGACGTCTTACCGTCGCTTCAACCTGGCCATGGGTAGATCACTCCGCTTCGGGTCCAGACCACGCCACTGAACGCCCTGTTCAGACTCGCTTTCGCTACGGCTCCCCCACACGGGTTAACCTCGCGACGTGGCACTGACTCGCAGGCTCATTCTTCAAAAGGCACGCCATCACGGGAGCAGGCCCGCTCTGACGGTTTGTAGGCGCACGGTTTCAGGTACTGTTTCACTCCCCTCCCGGGGTACTTTTCACCTTTCCCTCACGGTACTAGTCCGCTATCGGTCATCGGGTAGTATTCAGGCTTATCAGGTGGTCCTGACAGATTCACACGGGATTCCTCGGGCCCCGTGCTACTTGGGGACACTCGCAAGGGCGGCAGCTGGCATTGCGGCTACGGGACTCACACCCTCTCCGGCCGGCCGTTCAAGACCGTTCGCCTACACCACTGCACCACACCCCCGACCGCCGGCAGACAGTCGAAGCAAGGCCCCACAACCCCATGCGCGCAACCCCTGCCGGGTATCACACACGCACGGTTTGGCCCCATCCGCGTTCGCTCGCCACTACTGACGGAATCACTGTTGTTTTCTCTTCCTGCGGGTACTGAGATGTTTCACTTCCCCGCGTTCCCTCCACACCGTCTATGCGTTCAACGGCGGGTCACCGCATCAAGTGCGGCGGGGTTCCCCCATTCGGAGACCCTGGGATCAAAGTCCGGTTATCGACTCCCCCAGGCCTATCGCGGATTCCCACGTCCTTCATCGGCTCCCGATGCCAAGGCATCCACCGTGCGCCCTTGGAAACTTCAACACGCAAAGAAACCAAGGACACACACACGCCACAAACGGCGCGCACGCTGTCCTACAGCAAAAAAATAAATCCGTCTCGAAAGACGAAATTGCTAGATGCTCGCGTCCACTATACAGTTCTCAAACAACAACCCCCACAACCCCCACACACCGCCGAACAGGCGGCTGCCAGGGGAAGGCGGGCACCACACACCCCCCACACCCGGCACCCCCGCCCCCACCAGCCACCCCACAACAAGGGGGGACAGGAGGAGGACGGCAGGGGCCGGGAAGGAGGGCGCGGGGACTGCTGTCCCAGGACCCAACAGTGTGCCAAGGACCCCACCCCTGCGCAACAGCACCCCCGGCGTTCCAGCACCAGCACCCCCCAAGAGGGGGCCGGAGCGTACTTGCCCGGGGCACCGCGCACAGGGCACGGGCCACGAATCCTGCCGATGTTCCACCCATGAGCACCCGCCGCACCACGAACGGGCACGAAACGGGCTCTCGCCTGGCACCACCGGCACCAGCCCATGCAGGCCGGCACCGAACAGTGCGAGGGGCTCCTTAGAAAGGAGGTGATCCAGCCGCACCTTCCGGTACGGCTACCTTGTTACGACTTAGTCCCAATCGCCAGTCCCACCTTCGACGGCTCCCCCCCACAAGGGGTTGGGCCACCGGCTTCGGGTGTTACCGACTTTCGTGACTTGACGGGCGGTGTGTACAAGGCCCGGGAACGTATTCACCGCAGCGTTGCTGATCTGCGATTACTAGCGACTCCGACTTCATGGGGTCGAGTTGCAGACCCCAATCCGAACTGAGACCGGCTTTCTGGGATTGGCTCCACCTCACAGTATCGCAACCCTTTGTACCGGCCATTGTAGCATGCGTGAAGCCCAAGACATAAGGGGCATGATGATTTGACGTCGTCCCCACCTTCCTCCGAGTTGACCCCGGCAGTCTCCCATGAGTCCCCACCCGAAGTGCTGGCAACATGGAACGAGGGTTGCGCTCGTTGCGGGACTTAACCCAACATCTCACGACACGAGCTGACGACAACCATGCACCACCTGTGAACCGGCCCCGAAGGGAAGCCCCATCTCTGGGACCGTCCGGCACATGTCAAGCCTTGGTAAGGTTCTTCGCGTTGCATCGAATTAATCCGCATGCTCCGCCGCTTGTGCGGGCCCCCGTCAATTCCTTTGAGTTTTAGCCTTGCGGCCGTACTCCCCAGGCGGGGCACTTAATGCGTTAGCTGCGGCGCGGAAACCGTGGAATGGCCCCCACACCTAGTGCCCAACGTTTACGGCATGGACTACCAGGGTATCTAATCCTGTTCGCTCCCCATGCTTTCGCTCCTCAGCGTCAGTAACAGCCCAGAGACCTGCCTTCGCCATCGGTGTTCCTCCTGATATCTGCGCATTTCACCGCTACACCAGGAATTCCAGTCTCCCCTACTGCACTCCAGCCTGCCCGTACCCACTGCAGACCCGGGGTTGAGCCCCGGGCTTTCACAGCAGACGCGACAAGCCGCCTACGAGCTCTTTACGCCCAATAATTCCGGATAACGCTCGCGCCCTACGTATTACCGCGGCTGCTGGCACGTAGTTAGCCGGCGCTTCTTCTGCAGGTACCGTCACTTGCGCTTCTTCCCTGCTGAAAGGGGTTTACAACCCGAAGGCCGTCATCCCCCACGCGGCGTCGCTGCATCAGGCTTCCGCCCATTGTGCAATATTCCCCACTGCTGCCTCCCGTAGGAGTCTGGGCCGTGTCTCAGTCCCAGTGTGGCCGGTCACCCTCTCAGGCCGGCTACCCGTCGTCGCCTTGGTAGGCCATCACCCCACCAACAAGCTGATAGGCCGCGAGCCCATCCAAGACCGCACAAGGCTTTCCACCCCCCACCATGCGGCAAAGGGGTCATATCCGGTATTAGACCCAGTTTCCCAGGCTTATCCCAGAGTCAAGGGCAGGTTGCTCACGTGTTACTCACCCGTTCGCCACTAATCAGCCCAGCAAGCTGGGCATCATCGTTCGACTTGCATGTGTTAAGCACGCCGCCAGCGTTCATCCTGAGCCAGGATCAAACTCTCCGTCAAAAAACACGCCGACCCGGCACCCCAGGAAAATAAGGCAGCCAGGCCGACAGAAAATGATCCGGCATCAACACCCGGCACCACACCACAGGGGCGGCACAGCACCGGGCAAAAGACACCAAAAAAACGGCATCAACAAAACTTGGCACACTATTGAGTTCTCAAACAACAGGCCCCCACGGTAAACCAGCCAGCCAAAGCCAACCAGCCCGTCCCGAAGCAACTTCTCAAACCTACCCGCTCCAATCCTCCGAGTCAAACCGGCCATCGGGCCGTATCTTCGTCGGTGGATCTGGCGGAAGCTTGCTGCCACGCCGGGGTGATTCCCCGTCTGTGGCGCGGGATAAAACTATACCACCGTCGTGACCCCTGCGCCAACCGGACCCAATGCCAACCTACCCCCGGGCTCACCTGGACCCGCGTGACCGGATGAACGGAGTCAACTGGGGACAGCGAGAGGCCCGGATCCCGCAGGATCCGGGCCTCTCAGGCTCGGCGCACTACCGCGCCTCGGCGACCAGACTCAGGTCACAGGGTCTGGGGAGCCTCGGGGACGAGGTAGACGACCCCGAGCGGCGGAAGGGTCAGCACTGCGGTGGCCGGCTTGCCATCCCATTCCCTCCCCTCCGCAGCCACGAGGCCTCCGTTGGTCACGCCCGAACCGCCATACTCGGCGTCGTCCGTATTGACGACTTCACGCCAGCGACCCGCTTGTGGCAGCCCGATGGTGTAGTCGATCTGCGGATTGCCGGCGAAGTTCGCGATGCACACGAGAGGAGTGCCGTCGTCCGACCAGCGGATGAAGGAGAGCACGTTGTGGTCGGCGTCGTCGCCCCGGATCCACTCGTACCCGGACGGGTCGTTGTCCTTCTCGTACAGCGCAGGCGTGGCCCGGTAGACGGCGTTGAGCTGGGCGATGAGCTTCTGCAGGCCCTTGTGGGGCGCCAGATCCGCCATCCACCACTCGAGGCCGTGCTCCTGGTTCCACTCGCCCTCCTGCCCGAACTCGCAGCCCATGAACATCAGCTGCTTGCCCGGGTGGGCCCACTGGAACGCGTAGAAGGCCCTGAGGTTGGCCAGCTGCTGCCACCGGTCGCCGGGCATCTTGCGCAGCATCGAGCCCTTGCCGTGCACAACCTCGTCGTGGCTGATCGGCAGGAGGAAGTTCTCGCTGAACGCGTAGACAATCGAGAACGTCATCTTGTTGTGGTGCCACTTGCGGTTGACCGGGTTCTCTTCCATGTACTGGAGGGAATCGTTCATCCAGCCCATGTTCCACTTGAGCCCGAACCCCAATCCGTTGAGCGAGGTCGGCTTCGTGACGCCGGGGAAGGCCGTGGACTCCTCGGCGATCATGACGATGCCGGGATTGCGCTTGTAGGCCGTCGCGTTGGTCTCCTGGAGGAACGAGATCGCCTCAAGGTTCTCGCGGCCGCCATACTGGTTGGGCCGCCACTGCCCCTCTTCGCGTGAATAGTCGAGGTACAGCATCGACGCAACGGCGTCGACCCGGAGCCCATCAATGTGGAACTCCTCGAGCCAGTACTGAGCATTGGCCACGAGGAAGTTGCGGACCTCGGTGCGGCCGAAGTTGAAGATGAGCGTTCCCCAGTCGGGGTGCTCACCCTGCTGCGGATCCGCGTGCTCGTACAGCGGCTCACCGTCGAAGCGTGCCAGCGCCCATTCGTCCTTGGGGAAGTGCGCCGGCACCCAGTCCACGATGACGCCGATCCCCGCCTGGTGGAGCCTGTCGACCAGGTAGCGGAAATCGTCCGGGTGGCCGAAGCGCGAGCTCGGCGCGTAATAGGAGGTGACCTGGTAGCCCCATGACCCGCCGAACGGGTGCTCGGCAACGGGCATGAACTCGACGTGCGTGAAGCCCATCTCGGTCACGTACTCGACAAGCTGGTCAGCGAGCTCCCTGTAGCCGAGGCCGAGGCGCCACGAGCCGACGTGAACCTCGTACACGCTCATCGGCGAGTTGTGTGGATCGCCCGCGGCACGGGCCTTCATCCACTCCTCGTCCTTGAACGCATACCGGGACTCAACGACGCGCGACGCCGTGTGGGGCGGGACCTCGGTGCCGAAGGCCATGGGGTCTGCGCGCTCCACCCAGTGGCCGTACCGAGTGAGGATGCCGAACTTGTAGGACATGCCTGCTACTACGCCGGGGATGAAGACTTCCCAGACCCCGGAGGAGCCGAGGCTGCGCATGGCATGCTCGCGGCCATCCCATCCATTGAAGTCCCCCTTGACCTGCACCGCCTGGGCGTTCGGCGCCCAGACCTTGAAGGACGTACCCTCCACGGCGCCGAGGACCGAATGGTGGCGTTCGACATGGGCGCCCAGGGCGCGCCACAGCTCCTCGTGGCGGCCTTCCCCGATCAGGTGCAGGTCGAGCTCGCCGATGCTGGGCATGTAGCGGTACGGATCATCGACCGTCACGACGTGGCCTTCGCCGTACTCGACCTCAAGGCGGTAGTCCGGAACGTGGCCCGGACCA
Source organism: Sinomonas sp. P10A9 (assembly GCF_041022165.1). GTDB lineage: Bacteria > Actinomycetota > Actinomycetes > Actinomycetales > Micrococcaceae > Sinomonas > Sinomonas puerhi. Next base: position 832,762 of record NZ_CP163302.1, on the reverse strand, counting down.
GCCTCGGGCGCCGTGCCCACCCACACCCCGTGGGCCTCGTGGGTGAGCGGGACGCGCCCGGCGGGGGTCACCGCGGTGACGCTTGTCGCGAGGTGCTTGAGTGCACGGATTGTCACCGTCCCCTCGCCGTCGAGATGCGCGCCGAGGACCGCATGCGGGGCGTGGGACGCGCCCGCCCCGACCCGGGCCAGGACATCGGGGTCCACAGCGATCGGGGCATGCTCGCCCGCACCCGCGACCGTGTGCGAGGGCGCCTGCATAACGCCTGCAGCCTGCTCCGCCGCCGTTGAAGGCATGCCCGGACGGACCGCGCCATCATGCTCCGCGGCACCCTGTCCGGCTCCGCGCTGTTCCGCGCTCGCCGCGTACTCTCCGTCTGCCACGTCCGTCTCCTCTCCGGACGGCGTCTCCGCCGAACCGATTGCCAGCCCTTCGGGCGCCCTCAGGACGCCGTCGAAGCTCTTCCGTGCTGGAATCTGGCCTCTCCCGGGGAGCCAGGCCTCGAGCGCGGTGCGCGCCGCGCGGAGGGGGATTTCGGCCCACGCTGGCCGGTTCCGCTCCTCATAGGAAACCTCGTACAACGCCTTGTCGAGCCACAGCGCAGCGAACAGCGCGGTGCCGAACGGCTTCTCTCCGCCGGCGACGGATTCGTATCCGTCCCAGTACGCCTCGCCGACGGCCTCGGCCCATCCTTCGGGCACTCGGGCCGCCGGGTCCGTCCGAAGGGCCGCGCCAGCCGCGTAGTCGAAGGACCGCAGCATGCCGATCACGTCGCGGAGGACGACGTCCGGCTGGCTCCGCTCCGCGACTGGGCGCAGCGGCTCGCCCTCGAAGTCGAGAATCGCGAACTGCCGCTCGCTGTCGGGGAAGTGCAGGACCTGACCCAAGTGGAAGTCACCGTGGATCCGCTGCACCACGAGCCCCGCACGGTGCTCCGCAAGCGTGGTCAAGAGGGATTCAAGAGCGGCATCCGGAACCCCTACGCTCGTGCGCACCTCTTCCCAGGCCGCCCGCAGTCGGTCGGAAAGGCGCCCCACGAAGGCGTCCACGGCGTCGCCGTCGAGCGTCTGCGTCCCGAGAGTGGCCGCGAGCGCAGCGTGGATACGCGCCGTCGCCGCGCCCAGACCCCGGGCCTCCTCGGACAGGTCTCGGCCCTGGGCCGCCGCGTCGAGCGCGACCCGCCACATGTCCGTGCCGCCCTCGAGGAATTCATGGGCGACGGCGAGTTGGCCGCGAACGCTCTCACCCGACGTCGCGCGCCACTCGACATCGATCCAGCCCAGCGCGGTCGCGGCGTCGGCGGCGTGCGCATGGGCCAAGGCCGCCCCGAGCTCGACTTCAGGATTGAGGCCCTCTGCAAGCTGCCGGAAGACCTTGACCATCGCGTTGCCAGACGCCGAACGGACGATGATGGAGGAGTTCGACTGTTCGCCCCGCAGGAGCGCTGCGGTGAGATCGCCCGAGGGGAGGGAACCCTCGCCACTCGCGGTACCGATGGCTGCCGTCCCGTCTCCGCCAATGCGGGTACCGGAGGCCATGAGGCCGACCAGGGCCGCGGCGAACGCGGGCTCGTGCACGGCGTCATACGCCCAGACGGGGACGCCGTCAAGGTCGCGGGCACGGCCCACGAGGGCCGCGTCCCCGCCGGCGACTGGGTCAGGGCGCAGGGCCAGGGGAACATTGAGGACGGCCCCGAGCCGACCCGCCCGTACCCGCACGGAGAGCAGCTCGAGGCGAGGTGCGCCCTGCGGGGTGGGGAGGACGAGCCTACCCGCCGGGGCGAACTCGACCTCACGGCCCTTGGCAGGGAACCAGCGCTGCGCGGGGAGCCATTCCTCGAGCAGTGCGTGGAGCGTGGGGTGAAGGGCGGCGTGGTCCGTCATTCGACCAGCTCCCCTGTGACCTGTTCGGGGACGATCAGCGGCATGGCAGTGGTCACCGGGCTGGTCGGCACCGATGCGGCGTTGCGGATCCGCAGCCAGAAGTACCCGTGGGCCCCGAGTGTCACGTGGAACCGCCCGTCTTGGCCGACCTGGGAGAACGGTTCGCCGCCGAAGACGTCGCGCATGCCCCGGCCTGCGAACTCCGGCATGTCCAATGCCGTCGCGATCGGGTGTCCGGCGAGGTTGAACACACACAGGATGGCCTCGCCAGACTCACTGCGGAGGGCGTCGTCGGGCATCTCGCGAAGGTAGGCGAGCACCCGTTCGCTGTCCGCGGGAACGTTCCGGTACCCGCCGAGCCCGAACACCGGGTGCGCGCGCCGTACGCCGAGGATGTTCCGCATCCAACGCAGGAGGCTCCCGGAATGCGCCATCTCCGCCTCGACGTTGGCCATCGCGTAGTTGAACACGAGGGACTGGATCGTGGGCAGGTACAGCTTGCCGGGATCGGCCGTCGAGAAGCCCGCGTTCCGATCCGGATTCCACTGCATCGGCGTGCGCACGGCGTCCCGGTCCTCGAGCCAGATGTTGTCCCCCATGCCGATCTCGTCCCCGTAGTAGAGGAAGGGGCTGCCTGGCAGGGACAGGAGCAGTGCGTTGATGAGCTCGATCTCCGAGCGGGAGTTGTCCAGGAGCGGCGCGAGCCGGCGGCGGATGCCGACGTTCGCGCGCATGCGGGGATCCGATGCGTACCAGCCGAGCATGGCCTCGCGCTCCTCGACCGTGACCATCTCGAGGGTCAGCTCGTCATGGTTGCGCAGGAACGTGCCCCACTGGGCTCCGCCGGGGATGGCCGGGGTATCGACCATCGTGTCGATGATCGGCTGGGCCTTCTGATCCCGCAGCGCGTAGTAGAGGCGCGGCATGATCGGAAAGTGGAACGCCATGTGGCACTCCGGCGCCTCCGCGGTGCCGAAGTACTCGACCACCTCGTGCGGGGGCTGGTTGGCCTCGGCAATCACGATGCGGCCCGGGTACTTCTGGTCCATGAACTCGCGCAGCTTCGCCAGGAAGACGTGCGTCGCGGGGAGGTTCTCGCAGTTGGTGCCGTCCTCCGCGTAGAGGTACGGGATCGCGTCCGCGCGGATGCCGTCCACGCCCTGGTCGAGCCAGAACTGCACCACGTCGAAGATTGCCTGCTGGACCTTGGGGTTCTCGTAGTTCAGATCAGGCTGGTGGCTGAAGAAGCGGTGCCAGAAGAACTGCCGCCGGATCGGATCGAAGGTCCAGTTGGAATCCTCGGTGTCGATGAAGATGATGCGGGCATCCTGGTACTTCTCGTCCGTGTCGCTCCACATGTAGAAGTCGCCGTAGGGGCCGTCGGGGTCGCGGCGGGACTCCTGGAACCAGCGGTGCTGGTCGGAGGTGTGGTTGAGCGGGAGGTCGATGATGATCCGCACACCGCGGGCGTGCGCCTCGGCCACGAGCCGCTGGAAGTCGCTGATCGATCCGAACTCGGGCAGCACCGACTCGTAGTCCGAGACGTCGTAGCCGCCATCGCGCAGGGGCGACTCGAAGAACGGCGGGAGCCAGAGGCAGTCGACGCCCAGCCACTGCAGGTAGTCAAGCCTGTCGATGAGCCCCTGGAGGTCCCCCGAGCCGTCCCCATTCGCATCGTTGAACGCCCGGACGAGCACCTCGTAGAAGACCGCCTTCCGATACCAGGAGGGATCATGCTTGAGGCCAGGGGCATTGACGTTGAAGTTCGGCTGTGGCTGCTGGCCGATGTTCATTGGTTCGGGGGTCTCCTTCGCGGCGGTCGCGCTGGTTCACGTCTACGCCACGTTAGCGTGGCGCCCACCTACCGGCTAGCGACGCAAGTGGAGAATGTGCGCAGGCTCCACCTGCGCGTCGAGCCGCACGTAGTTGTGCTCACCCCATTGCCACGACTGGCCCGACACCAGATCGTCGACGCGGAAGGAGGCCCCGCCGTCGTGCGCCGCCCCGTCAAGGTGCAGCGCGGCGAGATCGAGGGTCACCGTGCTCTCGCGCGTCGAATGCGGATCGACGTTCGCGACGACGATGACGGTGTCCTTAGTGCCGTCGGGGAGCTCCTTGTGCTTCGAGAAAACGACCGTGGAGTCGTCAGTGCTCGAGTGCAGCGTGAGGTTCTGGAGGTCCGCGAGCGCCGGGTGGGCGCGGCGGATCTCGTTCAAGCGGGTGATGTAGGGGGCGAGCGACAGCCCGGCCGCCTCCTCTCCCGCCCAGTCGCGCTGCTTGTACTCGTACTTCTCGTTGTCGATGTACTCCTCTGCACCCGGCCGCGCCACGTGCTCGAACAGCTCGAAGCCGGCGTAGACGCCCCACAGCGGGCTTGCGGTCGCCGCGAGCGCGGCCCGCACCTTGAACCCCGGCTTCCCGCCGAACTGGAGGAACTCGGTGAGGATGTCCGGGGTGTTCACAAACAGGTTGGGCCGGTAGAACGGGGCCCACTCCTTGGAGATCATCGTGAAGAACTCCTCGAGCTCGGCCCGGGTGTTACGCCACGTGAAGTAGCTGTACGACTGCTGGAACCCAGCGCGGCCGAGGGCCTTCATCATGGCCGGGCGGGTGAACGCCTCGGCGAGGAACACGACGTCCGGATCCTTCTTGGCGACCTTGCCGATGAGCCACTCCCAGAACCACACGGGCTTCGTGTGCGGGTTGTCGACGCGGAAGATCTTCACACCGTGGTCGATCCACAAGTGCACGATCCGCAGGATCTCCTTCGACAGGCCCTCGGGATCGTTGTCGAAATTGAGCGGATAGATGTCCTGGTACTTCTTGGGCGGGTTCTCGGCGTACGCGATCGTGCCGTCGACCCGGGTCGTGAACCATTCGGGGTTGGAGGTGACCCACGGGTGGTCCGGGGAGGCCTGGAGTGCAAGGTCGAGTGCGACCTCGAGGCCGAGCTGCTCGGCCCGGGCCACGAAGGCGTCAAAGTCCTCGAATGTCCCGAGATCGGGATGGATCGAGTCGTGCCCGCCCTCCGCGGCGCCGATCGCCCACGGCGAACCCGGGTCGCCCGGACCCGCGGTCAGCGTGTTGTTGGGGCCCTTGCGGAACGCGCGGCCGATCGGGTGGATCGGGGGCAGGTAGATGACGTCGAAGCCCATCGCCGCAACGCCCGGGAGGCGATCCGCAGCGGTGCGGAGGGTTCCGGAGGTCCATTCGCCGGTCTCCGGGTTGCGGACCGCACCCTCGGAGCGGGGGAAGAACTCGTACCACGCGCCGCGACCGGCGCGCTCGCGCTCGACGAGGATCGGATAGTGCTCGCTGGCCGAGACGAGCTCGCGGATCGGAAGGCGTCCGACGGCGGCGAGCACCTCGGCGCTCTCCCCCGCTCCAAGTCGTTCAACGGAACTGCGGGAGCCGTCCGCGAGGGCGTATGACGCCGCGCGGAAGGTTCCGCGGTCAGCCTCGGTGCGCTCGTCGTCGTCCGCGGCCTCCGCGAGCAGCGCGGCGCCCTCCGCGAGCATGAGCTCGACGTCGATGCCTGCCGCGACCTTGATCTCGGCGTTGTGGTGCCACGTGCCGTAGCGGTCGTGCCAGGCCTCAATCGTGAACGTCCACTCCCCCGCCTTGGTGGGGGTCAGGATGCCCTGCCAGCGGTCCAGCCCCTGGCCGAACGGAGAGAGCCGCACGCGCTGCTTCTCCTTGCCCTTCGCGGAGTAGAGGACGGCGCTCACGCCCAGCTGGTCGTGGCCCTCCCGGAACGCTGTGGCGCCGACGACGATACCCTCGCCGGCTACTGCCTTGGCGGGGAATGCACCGCCCTCGATCACGGGCGAGACGTCCGTGATGGGAAAGCGTCCGAAACGCAGCTTGGCGGGGATGCTCGGCTCGAGTGCGGGCACAGGTCGTCCTTTCGCAGTGCGAACGTTGGCCGGTTTCCTCTTGTCGAGGACCCGTCCCTGCGCCACGATAGCCCGCCGCGCATCCGATTGCGAAGGGCATGACGCGGCCTCCGCGCCCGTCAACCGGCGTGTTGGGCGCAGTTCACCGCCCTGTAACGTGACCCTCTTCATCGGCGCGCGCTGCTCGGCTAGTGTGGCGCACGTGAAGGCCATCCGTAGATTCACCGTCCGTACCGTGCTCCCCGAGCCGATTGCCGCGCTCGACACGCTCGCCACGAACCTGCGCTGGTCTTGGCACCAGCCCACCCGCGAGCTGTTCGAGAGCCTCAATCCCGCACTCTGGGAGGAGAGCCGCCACGACCCGGCGGGGTTCCTGGGGCTCGTCACGCGCGAGCAGCTGCAGCAGCTCGCGCTCGACTCCGACGTCGTCGACCGGGTCCGGGCGGCCGAGGAGGACCTGCGCCGCTACCTCGAGGAGCCCCGCTGGTACCAGGGACTCGGCGACGAGGTGCCCCGGCGCATCGCCTACTTCTCCCCCGAGTACGGCATCACCGAGGTCCTCCCCCAGTACTCCGGCGGCCTGGGCATCCTTGCCGGCGACCACCTCAAGAGTGCCTCCGATCTCGGAGTGCCGCTCGTCGGCGTCGGGCTCCTGTACCAGGCGGGCTACTTCAAGCAGTCGCTCTCGCGGGACGCCTGGCAGCAGGAGACCTACCCGGTCCTCGACCCGGATGCCCTGCCGCTGATCCTCCTCAGGGAGGAGAACGGCACTCCATGCCTCGTGACCCTCCCGCTGCCGAACGGACGCAAGCTCTACGCCAACATCTGGCGTGCCGACGTGGGGCGCGTGCCGCTCCTGCTGCTGGACTCCAACATCCCCGCGAACGACGACGGTGCACGCTCGGTCACCGACCGTCTGTACGGCGGCGGCGGCGATCATCGCCTCCAGCAGGAGCTCCTGCTGGGCATGGGCGGCGTCAAGGCCCTGCGCATCTTCCAGCGGCTCACCGGCGGCCCGGCCCCCGAGGTGTTCCACACGAACGAGGGCCACGCCGGTTTCCTCGGCATCGAGCGGATCCAAGAGCTCATGTCCGGGCCGGAGCCCCTCACGTTCGACGAGGCCCTCGTGGCCGGCCGCGCATCCACGGTGTTCACGACGCACACTCCCGTGGCCGCGGGCATCGACCGGTTCGACGCGGCGCAGATCAAGTACTTCTTCGACGCCGGACTCGCTCCCGACGTCCCGACGGCCAAGGTCCTCGAGCTAGGCCGCGAGAGCTATGAGGGCGGCGATCCCTCGGTGTTCAACATGGCGGTCATGGGCCTGCGGCTCGCCCAGCGCGCGAACGGCGTAGCGAAGCTCCACGGCGAGGTGTCCCGCGCGATGTTCTCTGGACTGTGGCCCGGATTCGACCACTCTGAGGTGCCGATCACGTCCGTCACGAACGGCGTGCACGTGCCCACGTGGGTGGACCCCACGGTCACGTCGATGGCAGAGCACCTTGCCCCCGACGCCCTCGTGGGCGGCCGCTGGGACGTGGTCTTCAACGTCACGGACGAGAAGATCTGGGAGACGCGCCGTGTGCTGCGCGGCCGGCTCATCGAGGATGTGCGGCGCCGCGTCAACGCGGCGTGGCGCAAGCGCGGTGCGGGCGAGGCCGAGCTCACCTGGACCGACTCGATCCTGAGCCCCGACGTGCTCACCATCGGGTTCGCGCGGCGCGTGCCCACCTACAAGCGCCTCACGCTCATGCTGCGTGACCCGGCACGGCTCAAGCGGCTCCTGCTGCATCCCGAGAACCCGATCCAGATCGTGATCGCCGGAAAGTCCCACCCCGCGGACGATGCCGGCAAGAAGATGATCCAGGACCTCGTCAGGTTCACCGACGATCCCGAGGTGCGCCACCGCATCGCGTTCCTGCCGAACTACGACATCGCGATGGCCCGCACGCTCTTCCCCGGGTGCGACGTGTGGCTCAACAACCCCCTGCGCCCGCTCGAGGCCTGCGGAACCTCCGGCATGAAGGCCGCGATCAACGGGTCCCTCAACCTGTCCGTCCTGGACGGCTGGTGGGACGAGATGTACGACGGCTCCAACGGCTGGGCCATCCCCACCGCGAGCGGAACCGCGAGCCCCGCGGAGCGCGACGACATCGAAGCGGCGGCCCTGTACGAGCTCCTCGAGACCCAGATCGCGCCGCGGTTCTACGGTGCCCCCGGCACCGGGCCGGGCGCGGAGTCAGCTGGCGCAGCGGGCCCGTCCAAGGCAAACCCCGAGGGGGTGCCCACCCACTGGATCTCGATGATCAAGCACACCCTCTCGCATCTGGGGCCGGCCGTTTCGGCGGACCGCATGGTCGGCGACTACGTGAGCCAGCTGTACACGCCAGCCGCCCAGGCCGGCCGTAAGGTCACTGCGGACGACTACCTGCTCACCCGCGAGCTCGCTGCCTGGACCAAGCACGTGCGCAGCAACTGGTCGCAGGTGCACGTGGAGCACATCGACTCCGGCGGGCTCTCCGAGGTGCCGCAGATCGGCGACAAGCTCGACGTCAGCGCGTACCTGAACCTCGGCGTCCTCAACCCCGGAGACGTGCTCGTGGAGCTCGCCTACGGCAAGGTCGACGACTCGGACCAGCTCACCGCTGTGGCGCTGGCCGAACTCGAGCCCCACGAGAACCTCGGCAACGGGCGGTACAAGTTCTCGGGAACCGTCACGATGGAGCACTCGGGCGCGTTCGGGTACACCGTCCGCGCGATCCCGCGGCACAAGGGCCTCGCCTCCAAGGCTGAGCTGGGGCTCGTCGTCAACGCCTGACGCCCCCGCTCTGGGAGTCGTTTCTTGAAAGTCATCTGGGAGTCACCTCCTGGAGGTCACCCCACCGGACGTGACCTCCAGGAGGTGGCTCTCAGACGTGGTCGGGCGGGAGGATGCGGAGGGTGAGCGTGCCCTCGGCAGCCTCGACGGCGCCGACGAGGATGCCCTTCACCACGGCGTAGGCGGCATCGCGGCGGAAGGCCGGGTGCACGTGCCACTCGAGGGTGAGCGGCTCGCCCTCGCCGTTGGCCAGCTCCGAGGCGAGGTCCTGGAGGCAGTCATTGAGGGCGTCGAGATTCGTGCCGTAGTACTCGGGAAGGTGCAGGGCCTTTCCGAACGCTACGAGCACCTCGTGCTTCGACGCTGCCGCGGGCACGACGACGCTGCGCTGGCCGCTCTCCGGTCCGTTCACTGCCCCTCCACGATGAAGCGGAACGACGCGTAGTGGTCGTCGGTGTAGTACTTCTCGCTCTGCTGCCCCGCAACGATCCGGCGTGCTCCGCGGTCAGACGAGCCGGGGGTCACCACGGTGTACTCGTGGTAGTAGCCGGAGGACTTCAGCGGCAGGACCTTCTCGAAGTTGCTGTAGACGACCCCGTCCCTGTCGTACGGGTACGGGCCGCCCTTGACGATGAGCGCAAGGGTGTCCTGCGCCTCCTTCGGCAGCTGGGACGCCCTCACCTCGCCCAGCCCGCTCGGGTTGGCGACGTGCGCGCCCAGGCCGGAAGCCGCCGTCGTGCGCGCGCTGGAGGCGGACGACGGCGCGGGGCCGGCGTCGGCGCTCGGCCCCCCGCCGCGCGTGGCCAGGAACCCGATCACGGCAACCGCGAGGACCACGAACGGGATGACTGCCCTCCGCAGCACAGGGCTCACATGACGTTCCGGGCGCGGTAGATGGTCACCGAGTAGGGCTCGGCGACGTCGTCCTGCCCGGAGGCGAAGACGGTGCCGATGCGGTGCTCCGCCTGGCGCGCCGTCGAGTAGCGCAGCTCGAACGCCATCTCGTGCTCGACGCCCCGCTCAGTGGGCACCGAGGGGAACGCGAGGTCCAGCCTCTGGGGGCCGCCATTGATGACCACGAGGCCGTCGAGGTAGCCGTCCTTGGACCCGAGGAGGAACTGGAGGAGTCGCTCGCGGGGGTCCTGCCACCGATCCGGGTCCATGGGGGTGCCATCGGCACCGAACCAGTGGAAGTAGTTGCTCTCCTCGCGGGCCGGGTAGCTCATCGGCTGGCGCAGGAGGAAGTCCTTGCGGATGCGGATGAGCCACGCCGTGTGGTCCAGCATCTCCTTGCCGGCCGAGTCGAGGGTCCAGTTGAGCCATGCCGTGGCGTTGTCCTGGCAGTAGGCGTTGTTGTTGCCCTGCTGGGTGCGGCCGAACTCGTCCCCGGCCGTGATCATCGGGACCCCGAGCGAGATCATGAGCGTGGCCATGATGTTCTTGGCGGACTGCGTCCGCGCCGCAATGATCGACTCGACCTCGGTACGGCCCTCGAACCCATGGTTGTACGAGCGGTTGTGGCTGGTGCCGTCGCGGTTCTGCTCGCCGTTGGCCTCGTTGTGCTTGCGGTGGTAGGCCGTGAGATCGGCGAGGGTGAAGCCGTCGTGCGCGGCCACGAAGTTGACCGATGCCAGGGCCGTGCGCCCCGACGCCGCGAACAGCCCGTGCGAGCCCGAGAGCGCGTCGGCGAGGCGCGCCGTCGGCCCTCCGCGGCCCCCCGCGTCGAGCTCGGCGCGGTCGGCAAGCCAGAAGTCGCGGACGGTGTCGCGGTAGTGGTCGTTCCAGTCCGCCCAGCCCACAGGGAATCGCCCGGTCTGCCATCCGCCGAATCCGAGGTCCCAGGGCTCAGAGATGAGTTTGGTGCGGGAGATCACCGGGTCCGCGGCGGCCGCGACGAGGAACGGGTGAGCGGGCGTGAAGGAGTGCTGCCCGTCACGGCACAGCGACACCGCGAGGTCGAAGCGGAACCCGTCGACGCGGTACTCCTCGGCCCACAGCCGCAGCGAGTCGAGGGCGAGCTGGACCACGCGCGGGTTCGAGAAGTCGAGGGTGTTGCCGCAGCCGGTCGTGTCGATGTACCTGCCCTCGGGGTCACAGCGGTAGTACTCGCGGTCGCCCAGTCCGCGGAAGCTGACCACTGGGCCCCCCATGCCCTCCTCCGCCGAGTGGTTGTACACGACGTCGAGGAGCACCTCGAACCCCGCCACGTGGAGGAGCTTGACCATGCCCTTGAACTCGTCCTGGACGGCCTGCGGCCCCGCGGCGCGCGAGGCTGCAGTCGCGTACGCGGGATGCGGTGCGAAGAATGCGGCCGTGTTGTAGCCCCAGTAGTTGGTGAGGCCGAGGTCCTGGAGGTGGGACTCGTCGAGGTGGAAATGGACCGGGAGGAGCTGGATGCTCGTGACGCCCAGTGTCCTGAAGTGCTCGATCATGGCCGGGTGCGCGAGCCCCGCATACGTGCCGCGGAGCTCCTCGGGGACGTCGGGGTGGAGCATCGACTGGCCCTTGACGTGGGCCTCGTAGATGATCGTGTCCCGCATCGGGACGTTGGGGCGGCTCACCGTTCCCCAGTCGAAGCCGCCATGCACGCGGGAATTGAGCCATCGGCCCCCCACGCGGTCCACGGCCCGGCCGTACGGGTCCAGGAGGAGAGTACCGGTCCCGGGCTCCGGCGCCACTCCTGCGGCATCGGTCCGCGCCGCAAAGGCGTACGGCGTACCCTCCGGTATCCCGACCACAAGGCCGTGGTGCACGCCGTCCGTGAACTCGGGAAGCGGTTCCTTGCGCCACACGCCATCAGTGCCGATGAAATGGACGTCCACGGCGTCAAGACCCGGCGCGTACACCGCCACGTTGACGGTGTGGCTCGCCTGCTGCTCCGCTGAGCGTGCCGGAGTGAGGCCGAGCGGAAACGGCTGCGATGGCGTCACCACGAACGCCAGGGGCATCGTCATGTTGCTCATGCTCATAGCATCCTCGACCCGTTGCCGGGGGCCGGAGTCCCTTCTCGTTGTGACAGGGTCATGTGTGCTGCGGCCACCCTCATCGTGGCCATCCTAGTATCCGGTGCCGGGGTCCCGTTCGACGCCGCCCCGACAGGAACCCCTAGATTCGAAAGGGCATTCCGACATACTGGTGCCATGCGGATCGCACTCGCCCAGATGACCTCCTCACGCTCCCTCGACGACAACCTCGGCCTTGTCCGCCAGACCCTGGCCGAAGCCGGTCGACGGCATGCCGACATCGTGGTGTTCCCCGAAGCGACCATGCGCGCCTTCGGCAACTCGCTGACCGACATCGCCGAACCCCTCGACGGGCCCTGGGCCACGGCAGTGCGCGCAGCCGCGGACGAGGCTGGCGTGGTGGTGGTGGTCGGCATGTTCACCCCCGGGGAACCGGGGACGATCCGCAACACCCTCCTCGTCCACGGACGCGGGGTCGAGGCACATTACGACAAGATCCACCTTTATGACGCCTTCGGATTCCTCGAGTCGGACACCGTGACCGCCGGCAAGGAGCCCGTCACGTTCACGGTCGACGGCGTCACGTTCGGCCTCGCGACCTGCTACGACGTCCGCTTCCCGAACCTCTTCACCGCTACGGCCGACGACGGCGCCCAGGTCCAGCTCGTGTGCGCCTCGTGGGGCGCCGGGCCCGGCAAGGCCGAACAGTGGGACCTGCTGGTGCGGGCGCGCGCTGTGGACTCGACGTGCTTCCTCGTGGCCGTCGGACAGTCCGACCCCGAGGCTGCGGGCGTACAGGCACAGCACGGCGCACCGACCGGGATCGGCCGCTCCGCCGTAGTGGACCCGTTCGGGCACCTGATCGAGCGGCTCGGCTCCGGCCCCGACACCCTGTACGTGGACCTCGACCTTGCCCGCGTGGAGCAGGCCCGCGCGGCCCTGCCGGTCCTGGCGAACAGCGTGAGCCTCTAGCCGCATGAGCTCGGGAGCGCACGACGGCGGGTGGGAGCCCGCCGTCGTGCGCTGAGGGTGGCAGCGCCGCACACGGGGTGACCTCGGCGCCGCACGGGGTGACCTCGGCGTCAGGAGGTCTTGGCAGCCGCGGCCGCTCGCCGCGTGGAGACCTCGTACAGCGAGATCGCCACGGCCATGCCGGCGTTGAGGGACTCCATGTCCGAGTCGATCGGGATCGAGACGATCTGGTCGCACAGCTCGCGCGTGAGCCGTGACAGGCCCTTGCCCTCGGAACCGACCACGAGGCACACGGGGTCGGTCGCGAGCGCGAGGCCGGGGAGCGAGACGTCGCCGTCGCCGTCGAGCCCGAGGACGAAGATCCCGAGCTCCTTCATCTGCCGCAGCACCGTGTTGAGGTTCGCGGCCTTCGCGACCGGCACGCGCACCGCCGCGCCGGCGGACGTCTTCCATGCTGAGGCGGTCATGCCCACAGAACGCCGCTCCGGCACAATCACGCCGTGGCCTGAGAAGGCGGAAACGGATCGGATGATCGCACCGAGGTTGCGCGGGTCCGTGATGCCGTCGAGCGCCACGAACAGGGGCGCGTTCGCGATATGCCCGCGCCGCCACTTCTCGAAGGTGTCCTCGGCGAGCTTGAAGGCTTCCGGGTAGTCGTAGGGCGGGACCTGGAGGGCGACACCCTGGTGGATCGCATCGTCGGTCATGCGGTCCAGCTCGGGCTTCTGCGCCTCCATGAGCGCGATGCCGGCCTCGGCGGCGAGCTTCATGGCCTCCCGCACGCGGTCGTCCATCTCGATCCGCACAGCGACGTAGAGGGCCTTCGCCGGCACACCGGCGCGGAGCGCCTCGACCACCGAGTTGCGTCCGGTGACCATCTCCTCGGCGCCCTTCGCGCGGCCCGTTCCGGCGCGCCCGGTGGCAAGCCGTCCCGGCTGCCCGGTCCGCTTGACGGCCGAGCGCTCGGCAAGCTCCTTCGTGCGGTGCGCCTTGTGGTACACCCGGTCCTCGGCCTTGGGCGTGGGGCCCTTGCCTTCCAGGGCCTTGCGGCCATGCCCGCCAGTGCCAGTAGTTGGGCCCTTCTTGTTCCGAGCTGCCCCGGGGCGTCCCTTGGCCATTTATGCTCCCGTTCGGTTGGTGAGCGCGCTCTGCGCGCTTGAATGAGTCGGGGCGGCGAGGCTCCACGTGGCCCCGTCCGCAGAGTCTTCGACGACGACGCCGGCCGCCGCGAGGGTATCCCGGATCGCGTCCGCGGCGGCCCAGTCCTTCGCGGCGCGTGCCGCGGCACGGGCTCCGAGCTGCGCGTCGACGAGGGTGGCCAGCGCGCGATGCATCGTGTCTTCGGAGTTGTCGGCCCATGCCGTCCGGCCGCCCGCGGCGTCGAGGCCGAGGACGGCGGTCATGGCGAGCACCTCGGAGAGCGCATTCGAGACGGCGTCGGGATCGTCAACGCCATTGCCTGCAGCGAGTGCCGTGTTCCCCCGGCGCACCGTCTCGTGCAGGGCCGCGAGGGCCTGGGGGATGTTGAGGTCGTCATCCATGGCCTCGGCGAAGGCCGGAGGCACAGCGGCCGGGGCGGCAGCAGCGGCGGGCGACGCGGCGCCGTCGTGCGCGAACTCCCCGACGGAGGCTCCGACCTTGGCAAGCGCCTTCGCGATGAAAGTGTCGATGCGCTCGACGGCGGCCGCGGCCTCCTGCAGGGACGTAGGCCTGTAGTCGAGCACCGAACGGTAGTGGGCCTGGCCGAGGTAGTAGCGCACCACGCGTGCCGGCGCGAGCTCGAGCATCTCGGAGGGCGCGATGACGTTGCCGATGGACTTCGACATCTTCTCGCCCTCGTAGGTGACCATGCCGTTGTGCATCCAGATGTTCGCAAAACCGTCACCGGCAGCGGTGGACTGGGCCACCTCGTTCTCGTGGTGCGGGAAGCGCAGGTCGAGGCCGCCGCCGTGGATGTCGAATCGCGCGCCGAGGTACTTCGTGGCCATGGCGGAGCACTCGAGGTGCCAGCCGGGCCTGCCGCGGCCCCACGGCGAGGGCCACGCCGCCGTCTTGGGCTCGCCGTCCTTGTAGCCCTTCCACAGGGCAAAGTCGCGAGGATCCCGCTTTCCGCGCGGATCAGCATCGGTAGCGGCCTGCATGTCGTCGATGCTCTGGTGCGTGAGGGACCCATAGGACGGCCACGAGCGGACATCGAAGTACACGTCCCCCGAGCCGTCCTCGGCCGGGTAGGCGTGGCCTCGCTCGATCAGCCGGGCGATGAGCTCGTGCATCTCCGTGATGTGGCCCGTGGCGCGGGGCTCGTAGGTGGGGCGCTGGACGCCGAGCACCTCGTAGGCGGTCTCGAACTCCTGCTCGTACCGGTACGCGAGTGCGAACCACTCTTCGCGCGGGATGTAGGTGCCCTCGGGGACGAAATCGGATGCGAAGCTCGCCTCGCTCTTGGCGAGGATCTTGTCGTCGATGTCCGTGACGTTGCGGACCACGGTTGTCTCGAGGCCGCGGTACTGCAGCCAGCGCGTGAGCTGGTCGAACACGATCGCCGAACGCACGTGCCCCACGTGCGGGGAGCCCTGCACCGTGGCACCGCAGTAGTACACCGAGGCCCTGCCGGGCTCGAGCGGAACGAAGTCACGGACTTCGGCGGTGGCGGAATCGTAGAAGCGCAGGGTCACGGGATAAGGGTATCGGGTGGGTGCCGGGACGATCGGGCGGACGTGATGGGAGTCGGCGGGCGACGGCGCGTGGTCGGCTAGTTGCCGCAGACCTTGCCGATGTTGTTCATCGCGTCAGTGAACTGCTGGCGCTGCTGGGCGGTGGCCATGCCCGTCGTGGACTCGGCGACCTTCTTCTGGAGGTCCGCCATGCCCTGGATGACCGTGCCGATCGAGGGGTCCACCTTGGTGGCCATGTCCGCGTAGTGGTCGGCAATCTGCTTGGTCTGCTCGATCTGGTTGCCGGTGGGCTTGAACTGGTCGCTGTTGAGCAGCTTGCAGCTCTCCTGGACGCTGAGCCGACCGTCGCCGCCGCAGGCCGTGAGCAGCATCGTGGCCGCGATCGTGGCGGCGATGAGCGTCTTCTTCATGCGGGACTCCCGGGGTTGGAGACAAGGATGGCTGGCCCCGGCAGGGACCAGCCATCCATTCTAGTCGACGCGGCGGGGCCACAGCCTGCGGGAGCGCAGGATCCGGTAGGCGAGCCATCCGGCCACGACGAGCCCGAGGGCCATCTGGGCGAGCGCGACGGGTCCAACCGGGTGTACTTGGGCGACCACAGCGAAGACGAGCGAGAGCGCAAAAGGCACCCACGCGGTCACCCCGGACCGCCACAGCGCCGCGGCAAAGGCGACGAGCATGAGGTTCTCGGCCAGGAAGAGCGGCATGAAGGCGGGGAACAGGATCCCGGCGAGCGGTCCGAAGACGCCCGTCCCGGCACCGCTCACACCCAGCGCGGCGGTCAGGAAGTCAAGGGCCCCCATCGAGGCGATGGACACCGAGCCCACGACGCCCAGCACGCCACCCGCCGCCGCGAGGCCGCTCCCCCGCCCGCGCACGGAGCCAACGAAAAACGCCGTAGTCCCCGCGAAGAGCGCGGCGACCCCGAGTGCCATGACCCCTTCGACGACGAGTGGGACGGGATGCGAACCCACGGCCGCGAGCGCGGCATCGGGATCATCGGCTCCGGCGAAGAGTGCATCCTTGAGGATGCTCAGGACGAGCAGCCCGACGGCGCACGCCGCGCCGGCCCACACGCGGTAGGCCTGGGCCGGCGCCTCGACCCAGCCGGCGGCACGGCGGAGCCTGATGACGGCCCCCGTCCCGACCCCCAGCGATGCAAGGCCCAGCCCGAGGGCTGCCGGTCCCGAGAAGGTCCAGGGAAGAGCGGAGACGACCACCGCGGCGCAGCCCGCGGCCGCAACCCAGCGGTGCACGATTCCCTGCCGCCATAGCGACAGCGCGAACAGCGCGACCGCGAGCATCTGGCATGTCATGAGGGGGAAGATGAACCAGCCGGCCGCCCCGTCGAGGGCCTGCAATGTCGCGGCGGCACTGTCGAGAGGGGTCTGCGCGAGGGCCGCCGCGGTGAGTGCGTGCATCCCGATGAGCGTGATGCCGACGGTTCCGAGGATTCCCGCGAAGGTCCCGGCGGCACCCCATCCGGAACCGCGACCCCGCGTTGCGCCGGCGAGGAACAAGACCCCACCGAGCCACAGTGCGGCGAGGGCCAGCATGATCCAGCCCCACGCGATCGCTGTGCCCGGGCTGGCCGC
The DNA here is from genome assembly GCF_041022165.1 of Sinomonas sp. P10A9. Lineage (GTDB taxonomy): Bacteria > Actinomycetota > Actinomycetes > Actinomycetales > Micrococcaceae > Sinomonas > Sinomonas puerhi. The sequence goes on along the minus strand of NZ_CP163302.1, from coordinate 815,960 downwards.
GATGGCACGCAGGGTGTCGGCGGTGTCCTGGCCGCCGTCGGAGAAGAGGAACTGCGTGGCGAACGAGGTGATGAAGAAGAGGCCGAGAGACGCCGCACCGGCGTACGTGCGCAGCTGGGGTGCGCGCGCTGCCGAGACGGTGGACGGCGGGAGGATGGCGGTCATAGTGACTCCTGAGGGTCGGTGATGAACTGACCCCTGCACCGTACGGATCCGCGGGCCCGACCCGAATCGTGCGCGGGGGCAGGAACGGCTCGGCGGGGAATGATCCCGTCGCGCCCGAGGTCCTCCCCGGGGAGGATGCGGGTCCTCCCACGGTGCGTGGCGGCCTCGCTGGTGGCGGGCGTATCGTCGAGCCATGGTTGCGGCCCGGTGGATCCGGTCGCCGTTCGGGCGGCCCCTCCCCTCATGCTGGGGTGACGTGTCGATGGCCGCCCTGACCGTGGCCTTCGCGTTCGTGGAGTGGCTGGGCGGGGTCACCGCCTGGACGGTCGCCCAGCGCATCATCGTCATCGGCCTCATTGCCGTGGCCGTCCTGATGCGCGGAAGGCACCCGTATGCCGCCACGCTGCTCATCGGTGGCGTGTTCGCAGCCGGGCCTGCCCTTGGCTATCGCCTCGACAACTCGACAGCGACCCTCGCGGGCGCGATGTCGATCATCTGGGCCCTCGGCGCACGAGTCCCGCTCGCGGTGGGGCTGTGGGGCACGGTGATCCTGCTCCTGACCGTGTCGGTGGGGTTCGCAGACCCGGTCGGCTCCCTGATCTGGAACGCGGCGGTCATGTTCGCAGTCTTCGGCATCTCGCGCCTGCTCACCTCCCGCAAGCGAGCTCTCGCAGCGCTCGAGGCGACCGCCCGCGAGCTCGAGGCCTCGCGCGACGCCGAGGCACGGGCCCAGGTGGAGCTCGAACGGACCCGCATCTCGCGGGAGCTGCACGACGTCGTTGCGCATGCCGTGAGCGTCATGGTGGTCCAGGCCGGTGCCGCGGAGAGCATCCTGGACACCGACCCAGCCCGGGCACGGCGCGCCCTTGGGGCTGTGCAGACGACCGGCCGCGAGGCGCTGAACGAGCTGCGGGCCATGCTCGCAGGCCTCCGTTCGGGCTCAGAATCGGCGGCGTTAGCCCCGCAGCCCGGCCTCGCGGACGTCCCCGAGCTGCTCGACAGGCTCCGAGCGAGCGGACTCACTGTGGACATCGCGACCTCCGGCGAGCCGCACACGCTTGCGCCCGCGGTGGACCTCGCCGCATACCGGGTGGTCCAGGAGTCGCTCACGAACGTGGTCAAGCACGCCGGCGCCGCGCCTGCACGTATCGCCTATCGGTACGGCCCGAGATCCCTGCGGATCGACATCGATGATGACGGCACTGCCGTCCCCACTGCAGTCCCCAGCTCCCCGGTCGGTGCGGTGCCGGTGACCTCCCACAGCGGCGGCCTCGGCCTGCGGGGCATGCGCGAGCGCGTCGAACTGTGTGGCGGGAGTCTTGAGGCGGGTCCGACGCCGCCGCGCGGCTTCCATGTGCGGGCGACGCTTCCGCTGGGCTCGCCGTGAGCGCGGAACGGACGACGCTCCTCGTCGTTGACGACCAGCGGCTCGTCCGCGAGGGCTTCGCGATGATCCTGAACGCCCAGCCGGATCTTGACGTGGTGGGCACCGCGGCGGACGGCGCCGAGGCGGTGCGCGAGTGCGCGCGGCTCACGCCCGCCGTCGTGCTCATGGACGTGCGCATGCCCGTCATGGACGGGATCGAGGCGACCCGCCGGATCTGCGCCGTAGGCGCCGCGAAGGTCCTCATGCTCACGACCTTCGATCTCGATGAGTACGTCTATGACGCGATCCGCGCTGGCGCAAGCGGGTTCCTGCTCAAGGACGTTCCCGCGTCTGAGCTAGGTCACGGCGTGCGCGCCGTCGCCGCCGGCGAGACGCTTCTCGCGCCGTCCATCACGCGCAGGCTCGTCGAACACTTCGTTCAGCGTCCGGCACCCGGCCGGCCCGGAGAGCGGCTATCAGCGCTCACCCCCCGGGAGCGGGACGTGCTCGCCGCGGTGGGCCGCGGACTCTCGAACACCGAGGTCGCGGCCGAGCTGTTCCTCTCCGAGACGACCGTCAAGACTCATCTTGGCCGCATCCTGACCAAGCTCAGGCTGAGGGACCGGGTGCAGGCCGTGGTTCTCGCGTACGAGTCCGGGCTCATCGAGCCGGGCGGACAGTGAGCCTACTCCGGCCTGACGTAGACGAGCGCCGTTGCGATCGCGGCCACACCCTCGCGGCGGCCCGTGAAGCCGAGGTGGTCGGTCGTCGCGGCCGTGACCCCCACGGGCGCGGCGGCGGCCTCAGACAGCACGCGCTCTGACTCAGCCCGACGGGGCGAGAACTTGGGCCGCTGGCACACGAGCTGTACGGCGACGTTGCCGATCTCGAAGCCGGCCCCACGCACGATCCGCGCGGCCTCCGCGAGGAGCGTCACCCCGGAGGCGCCTGCATACTCGGGGCGGTCCGTTCCGAAGTGAGTGCCGAGGTCCCCGAGGCCCGCCGCCGAGAAGAGCGCGTTCGCGGCGGCGTGAGCCACGGCGTCGGCATCCGAATGGCCGGCCAGGCCCTGCTCCCCCTCCCATAGGAGTCCGCCGAGCCACAGGGGCCGTGGGGCGTCGTCGGGCGCGAACGCGTGGACGTCGACGCCGATCCCTGTACGCGGAACGATCATGGGGCTGCCTTTCGGTTGCGACTAGCTGGTTGCAACTCCGCTGTTTTCGACTCCGCTGCTCCCAACGATCGGGTACGCTCAGCCGCCCTGTGCGGCGATGAACGTCTCAGCGAAGTGGAGGTCCAGAGGCGTCGTGACCTTGAAGGCCTGGAGATCCCCGGGCACCACATAGACCGGGGTTCCGAGCGATTCGACGAGCATCGCATCGTCCGTGATCGCGGCGGCCTGCTCGGGGTCCCAGCCGGCGGCGACCTCGTGGGCGCGCCGGAGCGTCTCGGCGTCGAACCCCTGCGGCGTCTGCACCGCGCGCAGCTGCTCGCGCACGGCCGTGCCTGTCACCACCTCGGCGGCGATGGCCGCGGCGTCGCCCTCCGTGGGGGCGGTGGACTTGATCGTGTCGACCACGGGCGTGGCTGGGATGACCGCCGAGGCACCACGGTCCAGGGCGTCACAGACGCGGCGGAACACCTCGGGCGGCGTGAGCGGGCGCGCGGCGTCGTGCACGAGGACGTGCACGATACCCGGCGCGAGCGCGGCAAGGGCGGCGCGCACCGAATCGGCGCGGGTCGCCCCGCCCTCGACCACGGCGATGTCCGGGGCGGTCGCGCCGAGTTCCTCGGCGAAGGTGCGGCACAGCGCGGTCAGCTCGGTGTCCCCGGGCGGTACGGCGACGCAGATTTGCTCGGCGAGGCCCGCTCCCGCGGTTCCGCGCAGGGCGTGGAGGAGTAGTGGGGCCCCCGCGAGCGGGACGAGGGCCTTGGGCAGCCCATACCCGAGCCGCGTCCCCGACCCCGCAGCGACGATCACGACGGCGGTCGGTACGGCAGGATGGGCGGCGTCATTCATGCGCTCCAGCCTAGACGAGGCGCGTGCCCTGCCTGGACAGCGGGGCCCAGACAGCACGAAGGCCCCGGCGGCGGACGCCGGGGCCTTCGTGGAAGTTCAGCGGACTAGGACGCGAGGACCTCGTCCAGCACAGTGGCCGCCTGCTCCTCGTCAGTCTTCTCTGCGAGCGCGAGCTCGGAGATGAGGATCTGGCGGGCCTTGGCCAGCATGCGCTTCTCACCCGCGGACAGTCCGCGGTCCTGATCGCGGCGCCACAGGTCACGCACGACCTCGGCCACCTTGATCACATCGCCGGAGGCGAGCTTCTCAAGGTTCGCCTTGTAGCGGCGGGACCAGTTGGTGGGCTCCTCGGTGAATTCGGCACGGAGGACGTCGAACACGTGCTCGAGGCCTTCCTTGCCCACAACATCGCGGACCCCGACAAGGTCCACGTTTTCGGCCGGTACTTCAATCGTCAGATCACCCTGGGCCACTTTGAGCTTGAGATACATCTTCTCTTCGCCCTTGATGGTGCGCATCTTGATCTCTTCGATCTTCGCCGCACCGTGGTGGGGGTAAACAACCGTCTCGCCAACCTCAAAAACCATGTGGACATTCCCCTTTCCCGCAGACTAGTCTAGCACGTCTCACGTCTCGGACCGGCCCCATGACCCCGCACGAAGCCCGGAATGACGCGGAAGTGTGGCGATACAGCCCCCGCCGAGGGGTTGACCGGGAGCGAAAAAGATGCTTCACGTCCGCAGGCGCGCGCCTGTTAAGGATGCAGTGCAAACGCCATCTGACGCGAAACGCGCCGAATCTACAGAACGTCGAAATTGGCGATAGGCTAACCCCGACCAGACTTCCTCACACCCTGATCAGGAGCCAGCTGTGCGTTTCACTGCAACGAAGCCGGCCCAGCGCGTCGCCGTCGTCGCCGCGCTTGGCGTCGGCCTGCTGACCGCCACGGGCTGCGGCTACATCAACGCCCAGCAGACCACCCACACGTATTCCGCCTCAGACGGCATCCGTGCGGACGTCGGCACCCTGCAGCTGCGCAATATGCTTATCGTCTCGAGCGGCACGGCCGGCTCCTCAAGCTCCGCCTCGGCCGATGCGCCGGGCCGCCTCGTGGGCACCGTCTTCAACTCCTCCGATAAAGACGAGACGCTGACGCTCAAGGACGGGTCGACGACGACGCGCCTCAACGTCCCCAAGCACGGCGAGGTCCAGCTGGAGAAGTCCAGCAGCCCCGTGAGCCTGAGCAAGACGGGGGCACTCCCGGGCGCGCTCGCGACCGTTTCCTTCACCGCTGGCAGCACGAGCCAGGACGTCCAGATCCCGGTCGTCGACGGCACGCTCGCCGAGTACCGCCAGTACCTCCCGACCCCGAGCGCCACGCCGTCGGGTTCCGCCTCGGCGTCGGCCTCTGCCTCCAGCTCGGCCTCGGCCTCGGCTTCCGCGACTGCGAGCCGCTAGCCTCTGAGCCGGGCTCGGATGCCCGGTTCCAGCCAGCAGGCGACATACGACGTCGGCCGCTCACCCCGCGCAGGGTGAGCGGCCGACGTCGCGCTTAAGGTTGTGCTTCAGGCAGATGCAGGGAGAACGGGCCCATCAGGGCTCGAACTTGTAGCCGAGTCCACGGACCGTCACGAGGTAGCGGGGGCTCGAGGGGTCGGGCTCGATCTTGCCGCGGAGGCGCTTGACGTGCACATCAAGGGTCTTCGTGTCACCGACGTAGTCCGAACCCCACACACGGTCGATCAGCTGTCCGCGCGTGAGCACACGACCCGAGTTGCGCAGCAGCATCTCGAGGAGCTCGAACTCCTTGAGGGGCAGCGCCACCTGCTCCCCATCCACGCTGACCACGTGGCGCTCCACGTCCATGCGCACCGGACCTGCCTGGACTGTCGAGGAGATGAGCTCCTCAGGCTCGCCGTGGCGGCGCAGGACGGCGCGCACGCGGGCCACCAGCTCACGCGACGAGTACGGCTTCGTGACGTAGTCGTCGGCGCCAAGCTCGAGCCCCACGACCTTGTCGATCTCGGAGTCCTTCGCAGTGAGCATGATGACGGGAACGCTCGAGCGTGCCCGCAGCTGCCGGCACACCTCGGTTCCTGGCGTGCCCGGAAGCTGCAGGTCCAGGAGGACCAGGTCTGCGCCGTTGCGGTCGAATTCGACGAGCGCGTCGCTGCCGTTGTCCACGACCTCGACCTCGTAGCCCTCCTTGGCAAGGAGGAACGAGAGGGGGTCGCTGAACGACTCCTCGTCCTCCACGATCAGGATCCTGCTCAAGCCATCGCTCCTTGCTCCGGCGACCTAGGGGCCGCTCGATGATCTTCGGGGTCTTGTTCCATGTCGGGCAGCCTCACGGTGAAGGTAGATCCCTTGCCCGGCTGCGACCACAGGGTCACCTCGCCGCCGTGGTTCTCCACCACGTGCTTGACGATACTCAGTCCCAGTCCCGTCCCGCCGGTCTGACGCGACCGCGCGGCGTCGACGCGGTAGAAACGCTCGAAGACGCGTTCCTGGTCCTCCGGGGTCATCCCCTCGCCCTGGTCCGTGACGGAGACAGAGACCAGGCCGTCCTTGTGCCTGAGGCCGATCCCGACCTTGGTGTTCTCGGGCGAGTACCGGATCGCGTTGTCGATCAGGTTACGGAACGCGTTCGTGAGGAGGTCCGGATCGCCGAAGACGGGAACGTCGATGCGGCCGCCCACACGCACCTCGATGTTCTTCGCCTCAGCCACGAGACGGGAGCGGTCGACGGCGTCCGCAACGACATCGTTGATGTCCACGGCCCGTCCGCGGTGCACGACGTCTGCACCTTGGAGGCGGGAGAGCTCGATGATGTCCTGGACGAGCGCGGCGAGGCGGCTGGCTTCCTTGTGCATGCGCGCGGCGAACCGCCGGACGGCTTCCTCGTCGTCCGGGCTGGCCTCGAGGGCCTCGGCAAGAAGAGAGATGGCGCCCACCGGAGTCTTGAGCTCGTGCGAGACGTTCGCGACGAAGTCGTTGCGGATCTGCTCAGTGCGGGTGAGCTCCGTCCTGTCGTCGGCGAGGAGCAGGATGTACTCGTCGCCGAGGACGGCGGCTCGGACATTGACGACGAGGGTCCCCTGGCCGAGCGGGCCGCGCGGCAGCTCGAACTGCTTCTCGAGGATGACGCCGTTCCCGCGGACCTTCGCTGTCATCTGCAGGAGCTCGCGGTGCACCACTGTGTGGCCCCGGACGAGGCCATAGGCGTAGGCGGCCGGGCTCGCACGGACCACGCCGTCAACGGCGTCGACCACCACAAAGGCCTTGCCCAGCACCGAGAGCACGTCTGCTGCACCGTCCGGGAAGCTGCCCTCCGTCTCGGGCCCCTCGAGGAGCTGGCGCTGGCGCTGGCTCGCCCGGAAGGCAAGGACGCCGAATGCGCCGAAGGACAGGCCGATAAGGCCCGCCACGATGCCGACGACGAGTGGATCCACATCAGCTAGCTTAGGCCGGGCGCGGCCCACCCCGTTCCGCTCTGCTGGCCGCACCCGCCCGGTTCAACTAACGTTCACTTCAGGACGGGCAACAATTCACCCACCGCTGACAGTGTGACGAGTCGGAGTGCCCATCGGGCAATGACTCGCCACCCCTGTGAAAGGACGCCGCCGTGCGAAAGGTATTCCAGGAGGAGCTCAAGAAGGTCCACGACGATCTCGTCGAGATCGCAAGGCTGGTATCCGAGGCCCTCAACCGGGCCGTCGAGGCGTTCTCCTCCGCGGACGTCGAGCTCGCGCAGGAGGTCATCGCGGCCGATGCGCGCATCGACTTCCTCCAGACCGCCATCGATGAGAAGGCGATCGAGATCCTCGCCCTCCAGGGCCCTGTGGCATCTGACCTCCGCACGATCGTCGGCTCGCTGCGCATGAGCGCCTCGCTCGAGCGCATGGGCGACCTCGCCCGCCACATCGCACAGCTCACCCGCCTCCGGTACCCGGAGAAGGCAGCGCCGGGGTCGCTCGAGAAGACGTTTGCCCGTATGGCCGAGCTCGACAAGACCATCGCCGACGAGCTCGTGGGCCTCCTCGACGACCACGATCTCGAGCGCACCACCCGGATCCAGGCCGCGAACGCCGAGATCGACGAACTGCACGCCGGCGTGTTCCGCGCGATCGCGAACCCGTCCTGGACCAGCTCGCCTGCCGCCGCTGTGGATGCGGCCCTCGTGAGCCGCTACTTCGAGCGCTTCGCCGACCACGGCGTCTCCGTGAGCCGCAAGGTCTCCTACCTCGTCACCGGTGAGTGGGACGGCGACAACACCTCGAGCTGACGCTCACCCAACGCGCTGAGTAGGACGGCGGCCGCCCACCTTCGAGAAGGTGGGCGGCCGCCGTCGAACGTAGTGCAGGCCTTACTTGCGGCCCTGGTTCTTGACCGCCTCGATCGAGGCGGCTGCGGCCTCGGGGTCGAGGTAGGTGCCCCCGGGGTTGGTGGGCTTGAAATCCTCGTCGAGCTCGTAGACGAGCGGGATGCCGGTGGGGATGTTCAGGCCCGCGATCTCGTCATCGCTGATGCCGTCGAGGTGCTTCACGAGGGCGCGCAGCGAGTTGCCGTGCGCCGTCACGAGGACCGTCTTGCCGCTCTTGAGGTCCTCCTTGATCTCCGACTCCCAGTACGGCAGGAGTCGTTCGAGGACGTCCTTGAGGCACTCAGTGCGCGGCATCGCGTCGCCGAGGTCCGCGTAGCGCGGGTCGCCCGCCTGCGAGAACTCCGAATCGTCCGCGAGGGGAGGCGGCGGGGTGTCGTAGGAGCGGCGCCAGACCATGAACTGCTCCTCGCCGAACTCGGCGAGCGTCTGGGCCTTGTCCTTGCCCTGGAGGGCGCCGTAGTGGCGCTCGTTGAGCCGCCAGGACCGCTTCACGTCGATCCAGCCGCGGTCCGCGACGTCGAGTGCGATGTTCGCGGTGTTGATCGCTCGCTTGAGGCGGGACGTGTAGAGGACATCCGGCAGAAGGCCCTTGTCAGCAAGCATCTGGCCGCCGCGGCGGGCCTCCTCACGGCCTTGGTCGTTGAGGTCCACGTCCACCCAACCGGTGAACAGGTTCTTGGCGTTCCATTCGCTGTGCCCGTGGCGCAGCAGGATGAGCGTGTAGGTCATGGGGCCATCGTATCCGGCAAGGGGCGGCCGCCGGGCCTCCGTGACGAACCCCCGAAATCACCCCGTGTGGGCCCGACATCACCCCGTGTAGACGGGGGGCCCGTTCAGCGGGGGCCGTCCGGCGCCACGGCCTCCCACGCAACCGTGAACTCCCCAAGCCGCCATCGACTGGGACCGTGAAGCACGGGCCAGCCGTCGGCCTTGACCGATCGGCACATCGCGAGCCAGCGCTGCCGCACCCCGAACGGCGCGAGCGGAGCGGCGGCCAGCCATGCGGCGTCGAGCGTCGAGAGGAAAGCGTGGACGCGCTCCCCCGGGACATTCCGGTGGATGAGCGCCTTCGGGAGGCGCTCCGCCACATCGGACGGGCGGTCGAACGAGCCGAAGCGCACGGCGAGGGACAGCGCGCGCGGCCCCGCGGCGTCGAGCGTCACCCACGCCGCGCGCCGACCGATCTCGTCGCACGTGCCCTCGATGAAGATTCCGTCGGGCGCGAGGCGGGAACGGACGAGGTCCCAGATGCCGGAGACGTCGGACTCCTCGTACTGCCGCAGCACGTTGAACGCGCGTACGAGGACCGGGCGGCCCTCGACGGGCAGCTCGAATCCGCCGACGCGGAAGTCGAGGCCATCGCGCTCGAGGGGCTTTGCGGCCGCAACCCGGCGTGGCTCGATCTCGATCCCCGTGAGCCTCAGGTCAGGGCGGACGTGGCGCAGGCGGGTGAACAGTTCGACGGCGGTGATCGGCGAGGCGCCGTAGCCGAGGTCGACGGCGTGCGGTCGGGGCGGGTGGGAGAGGAGGCGTCTGGCCTGGGTTCCCGTGATCCAGCGATCCACCCTGCGCATGCGATTGGGGTTCGTGGTCCCCCTGGTCACGTTGCCGACGACGCCGCGCCCTCTGTGCCCAGAAGCAGTCCGGACCGGCCTCGCCTTCTCCACCACGGAGATCAGCCTATCCGGGCGCAGCGGGCGGCTTCAGGCACGCTCGGCCCGATCTCCGCGTGAGGAGACCCGGCCTCGGCGGCGAGGGACGTCAGCGGCGGGCGACCGCGGGGCGGACGTCGGCGAGGTAGACGCCCGCAGCCGTGACGGCCGCGATGTTGAACAGTCCGTACCCACCGAAGCCGAAGATGAAGCCGCTGCCCTGGGGCAGGGCCAGACCGAGCAGGGTCACGAAGGCAGCTCCGCCCGTGAGCCCGAGCCAGAAGCCCTTGGTCCGCTTGAGGTTCGCCTCGAACGCGGGTCCCTTGCGGATGAGGCAGTCGATGAACCCCCACACCGCGACCCCGGCGCAGATCAGCCCGGTCACATAGAACGTGCCGTACTGGATCCATGCGATGAGGAATTTGCCGTCCACGAGATCAGCCTACAGCCCTGCGCCGAGGGCCTGATGGAGGTCTTCCCACAGGTCCTCGACGTTTTCGATTCCCACGCTGAGGCGCACGAGGCCCTCGGGGACGGTGAGCGGCTCGGCGGCGTGCCGGCGCCGCCGCTCGATCGTCGATTCGACGCCACCCAGGCTGGTGGCGGGAAGCCAGAGCGCGAGGCGGGCCACGAAGGCGTCAGCGGCCGCGGCGTCGTCGAGCTCGATGCTCACGATCGATCCGAAGCCGGTCAGCTGGGCCGCCGCCCGCTCGTGGCCGGGATCCGAGGGCAGCCCCGGGTAGCGCACACGCGCGACGGCGGGGTGCTCCTCGAGCCTGCGGGCGAGCTCCCCCGCGGTGGCCTGCGAGCGCTCGACCCGCAGCGCGAGGGTGCGGAGCCCGCGCAGCCCGAGCCATGCCTCGAAGGGGCCCGCGATGGCACCGTGGAGCGTGCGCTGCTGGTGCAGGCGCCCGCGCAGCTGCTCGCTCGCCGCGACGGCCACGCCGAGGAGCACGTCTGAGTGCCCGGCGAGGTACTTGGTCGCGGAATGCACGACGACGTCCGCACCCACCGCGAGGGGCTTCTGTCCCAGCGGGGTCGAGAACGTGTTGTCGACGATCGTCAGGACCCCGGCCGCACGCGCTGCGGCGACAAGTGCGGGGAGGTCCGCGACCTCCATCATGGGGTTGGTCGGGCTCTCGACCCAGAGCACGTCGGCGCCGTCAAGAGCGGCAGAAGCCGCCTCGGTGTCATCGATGTCCACTTCGAGGAGGGTGAGCTCTCCCCGCTCCGCCTTGAGCTGCGCGAGCCCGAGGGTGCCCGAGTACGAGTGCCGCGGGGCCACGAGCACGCCGCCCACCGGAACGAGGCTCATCGCCGCAGCGACCGCAGCCATTCCAGAGCTGAACAGGAGCGCCGGGAGGGGCGAGGCCTCGAGCTTGCCCAGAGCATCCTCGAAGGGATCCCACGTGGGATTCGAGAAGCGCGCATACCCCCGCGACCCCTCGCCGACCCCGCCGAGGCCCATGAACGTGGACGAGAGCACGATCGCGGGGTTCACCGGGGCATCCGGACCGCGCTCGGGCCTGCCCGCCGCGACGGTCAGGGTCTCGGGAGAAAGGGCGGCGAGGGCGGCGTCGTCGAGGTGGGGGTAGACGGGGTCAGAGGTCATGGTTCCCAATCTAGCCATCCGCAACGCCGCATCCGCAGTCGCCGTCATACCGGCCCGCTTGCGGCATGTCCTGATGCTGCGTTGACGAGGGCTGCGGACGTTGTCCACGCCAGGCCGCCCCCGGCCGGCCGGGCACTCAACCACCGGTAGGCTTGAGGCAGTGACTTCCCCCGGTGACCTCCCTATCCTTCCGCCCGCCCGCCCCGCTGCGCCGACCGCCCCGGGGCTCTTCGTCGCCTTCGAAGGCGGGGACGGAGCGGGCAAGTCCACGCAGGCGCGGCTGCTGGCCGAGACGCTCCGGGCCGAGGGCCGCGAGGTCCTGCTCACGAGGGAACCCGGCGGGACGGACATCGGAGAGAAGCTCCGTGCCCTCGTGCTCGAGCACGGGCATGGCGAGATCGATTCCCGCACCGAGGCCCTCATCTTCGCCGCCGCACGGGCCGCCCATGTCGCGCAGGCCATCCGGCCCGCACTGGCGAGGGGCGCCGTCGTGATCACGGACCGCTACATCGGCTCCTCCATCGTCTACCAGGGCGTCGCGCGGGGGCTCGGCGCCGAAGAGGTCCGCGGGCTCAACGACTGGGCGACCGAGGGACTCTGGCCGGACCTGACAGTGGTGCTGGACCTCGACGCGGCGCAGGGACGCGCCCGCCGCACCGCCGGAGACGCTGCCGAGGATCGCCTCGAGTCGGAGCCGGACGATTTCCACCACAGCGTCCGCGAGGCCTTCCTCGAGCTCGCCGCGGCGCACCCGGCGTCGTCCCTCGTGCTCGACGCCGCACGGCCCGCCGACGAGCTCGCCTCGGCCGTGGCCGAGGGCGTCCGCTCGGTGCTGCGCGCGGGAGACGGGACCCGCGCGTGACCGTCTGGGACGATCTGCGCGGCCAGGCGCCCGTGGTCGAACAGCTGCGCCGGGCGGCCGCAGGAGAAGGCCTCACGCACGCATGGCTGTTCACGGGGCCGCCCGGTTCCGGCCGGTCGACGGCCGCCAAGGCGTTCGCGGCAGCCCTCAACTGCGAGGTCGACGACGTCACGGCGCGCGGCTGCGGCGTGTGCCCGAGCTGCCATGCCGTACTCACGGAGACCCACCCGGATGTCGAGTTCGTGCGCACCGAGAAGGTCACGATCACGATCGACGAGGCCCGCGAGATGGTCGCCAAGGCCGGCGACCGGCCACAGACGGGCCGCTACCGCATCATCGTGGTCGAGGACGCCGACCGCATGGCGGAACGCACCACGAACGTGCTGCTCAAGGCGATCGAGGAGCCCACACCGCGCACGGTGTGGATGCTGTGCGCACCCTCGCCCGCCGACGTGCTCGTGACGATCCGTTCGCGCTGCCGGCCCGTCGGACTGCGGCTCCCCCCGGTGCAGGACGTCGCTGACCTGCTCGTGGAGCGCGACGGCGCCGACCCCGCCCTCGCGCTCGAGGCGGCACGCGCCGCCCAGAGCCACATCGGGATAGCCCGCAGACTCGCACACGATACCGCGGCCAGGGAGCGCCGTTCCGAGACGGTCCGCGCGCCGCTCGCGCTCGGGACCGTCTCCCAGGCCGTGGCCCTCGCAGAGAAGCTCGTCACGATTGCCACGGATGAGGCGACCGCGTCCAACGACGAGCGTGACGCCGCAGAACGCGCCAGGCTCCTCGAGACTCTGGGAGTCGCCGAGGGTGACAGGCTCCCGCCCTCCCTGCGGTCCCAGCTGCGCCAGCTCGAGGACGATCAGAAGCGCCGAGCCAAGCGCTCGGTGACCGATTCCCTGGACCGGACGCTCACGGACCTCCTCTCGTTCTACCGGGACGTGCTCATGGTCCAGCTCGACGGCGGCGTCGAGCCGGTCAACGCCGATCTCGGCGCCGAGATCCGCCAGTTTGCCGAGACGTCCACCCCTGAGGCCACGCTGGCCCGGATGGATGCCATCAACACCACCCGCCAGCGCATCACCACCACGAACGTCGCTCCGCTTCTCGCGGTCGAGGCGATGGCCGTGGCCCTGCTCCGAGGAGACCTGTGACGACCCCTGCTTCCCCGCGGCCCCGGTCGGGCTCGATGCTCGGCCCTGTGCTGGCAGCACTGGTCTCCGCACTACTTGTGCTCACGGGATGCACGCCGTCCACCGGGGGCGCGTCCCAGCCGAGCGGTGATGCGGCGGCCACCCAGGGAGCTCCCGCGGGACTCGAGCGGTTCTACACGCAGCCGGTGCAGTGGTCGCCGTGCGAAGGCGGCAAGTTCGAGTGCGCGACCGTTGAGGTCCCGGTCGACTACGCGAAGCCTTCGGCAGACACGGCAAAGCTGGCCCTCATCCGCCTCACGGGCCGCAACGCGAAGGCAAGCCTCCTGGTCAACCCGGGCGGGCCGGGCGGCTCGGGGTATGACCTGGTCAAGGACTCCGTGCAGACCATGTTCTCGGCCAAGCTGCTCGACGCATACAGCGTTGTCGGGTTCGACCCACGCGGCGTCAAGCGCTCCGCCCCGGTCACCTGCCTCAACGACACCCAGCGGGACGCGCTCCGGCAGGTCACGGCGGACCCCGAGACCGATGCCGGCCTGCAGGAAGAGTTCGCACAGCAGAAGCAGCTCATCGACGCGTGCGTCGCGAACACCGGACCGATGCTCGCCCACACCGACACGATCAGCGCCGCGAAGGACGTGGACGTCATCCGCGCCGCCGCTGCCCGCCAGGTGCAACTCGACTACCTCGGCTACTCCTACGGCACGTTCCTCGGTGCCACGTATGCGGGCCTGTTCCCGGACCGGGTGGGCCGTATGGTGCTCGACGGCGCGCTGGACCCGGCGTTGGGCAACCACGAGATCACGCTGGGCCAGGCCCGCGCCTTCGAGGCAGCCATCCACGCCTATGTCCGATCGTGCGTGTCCCAGTCAGACTGCCCGCTGTCCGGTCCGGAAGACAGCGCCGTCGCGCAGATCCAGACCCTGCTCACCTCGGTAAACGCCCATCCGATGTCCACGAGCAGCGGCCGGATCGTCAACAGCATCGACTTCGTCAACGGGTTCATCCTGCCCCTGTACAACGACAGCAACTACCCTGCCCTCACGCAGGCGCTCAAGGGCGCCCTTCGGGGGGACGGCAGCGGCATGCTGCGCCTCGCAGACATCGCCGCAGACCGTGAGCAAGACGGCACCTACAGTTCGAACAGCTCGTTCGCCTTCACGGCGTACAACTGCCTCGACTATCCCACCGACTCGACGACGGCCGGGATGCGGGCCGAGGCCGAGGAGCTCAAGCAGGCCTCCCCCACGCTCGGCGAGTTCTTTGCCTACGGAGGCGTGAACTGCCGTGACTGGCCCTACCAGCCCGTGCGCACGCCAGCGCCGGCGCACTACTCGGGCCATAGCCCGATCCTCGTGGTCGGCACGACGGGAGACCCGGCCACGCCGTACGAATGGGCCGGCAACCTGCGCAACGAGCTCGGGAACGCTGCCCTTCTGACGTGGAAGGGCGAGGGCCACACGGCCTACGGGCGCGGCTCGACGTGCGTCGACAACAACGTCGACGCATACCTCGTGGACCACAAGGCACCCGCCGACGGCGTGCACTGCTGAGCCGGCGCGCGCCCCTGAGGCGGGACTAGCTCAGGACCGTCGTGCGGACGGGCCAGAGGAGCCCCGGCACGTCGACGATCGAGGGCACGACGGCGTCCGCCTCCGCAGCACGGAGCTCATCTTCGGTGTTGGCGCCCGTGAGCACGCCGAAGGCTGCGCCAACACCGGCCCGGCGTCCCGACGTGATGTCCGCCACTGTGTCCCCGACGACCGCAACATCGCGGACGTCCTCGACGTCGAGGGCCAGGACGGCAGTGAGGATCATGTCAGGGTACGGGCGCCCGCGGCCTGCGTCCTCTGAACACAGGGAGAGATCGGCAAGCCCCATCCACCCGAGGGCCTCGAGGATGCTGTTCTGGGTGTGGCGGCCGAAGCCCGTGACGAGGCAGACCTTGAGCCCGTGGTCGCGCAGCACATGGACGGTGTCCTCGGCACCCGGGATCGGCCGGATGGCACCGTCGGCGATCATCGCGTCGTATGCCGCAGAGAAGGTGCGGGACGCCGCGTGGGCGGCGCCGACGTCGCCCGCGAAGATCGTCGCGAACAGTTCGGAGCGGTCCAGCCCCGCGCTTCGACGGGACCGGACCAGCGCGTCGTCGAGCCGGGCCCCCTGCACGCCGCGCTCCTGCAGGGCGCGCTCGACGGCGCGTTCAGCCGCGCCGCCGTCGGTCATCGTCGTGCCGTTCATGTCCAGCACGGCTAGACGCGTCTCGCGCTCGTGCGCGGACCGCAGGTGGAGCGTCACTGATCGGACCTCGTTCCTCTCGCAGGCCCCGGACCGGACCGGGGTTTCCCGAGCATCCCAGCCCGGCTCGTCGTGCGCCTGAACTCACCGCGTACACAGGGTGAACACGCTTGTTGCGCGGGCGGCGCACACTGCCTGCGAGACCGGCGGGCCACAAACTTCGACGAACTTGCGTCATAACGGTGCAGGCCGGGTATCTGAGTGTTCGGCGGCCGCCACGCTGGGGGTGGTGGCCGCCACCCACCTTTCGGGAAAGCGGGTTCGGGAAGGCTGAACCGTTTTGACCGCGAGCGGAGGACTCGACTAGAGTAGTTTCCCGGTGGTTCCGCCTCGCGGAGCACTGGAATGCCTCCTTAGCTCAGACGGTAGAGCGTCTCACTCGTAATGAGAAGGTCAGCAGTTCGATCCTGCTAGGAGGCTCCACAAACCCCTCTCAGACCCGCCCAAGCGGGACTGAGAGGGGTTTCTGCATCCCGTATTGCCCTCTAGGCAGGTCCTTCTCCCCCGGCAGACGCGGCTTCCCCAGGCTGCCCGTCCCGTCCCATCCACGTCTTGATGACGGTCCACGCTGTCGCGGTGACCGGCACGGCCAGCAGGGCCCCGATGATGCCGGCGAGGACCGTCCCGGAGGCGAGAGCGAGGATGATCGCGAGTCCGTGAATCGAGAGGACCTTGCCCATGAGGAAAGGCTGGAGCAGGTGGTGCTCGATCTGGTTCGCGGCAAGGACGACGATCAAGACGATGAGAGCCGTCACGGGGCCGTTCGAGATGAGGGCGACGCCGACCGCGAGCAGACCTGCGAGGGTTGCCCCGAGGATCGGGATGAACCCGCCGATGAACACGAAGACAGCCAGCGGGAGGGCCAGTGGAACACGCAGGATCAGCAGCCCCGTGCAGACGATGACCGCGTCGGCGGCGGCAATCAGGACGGTGCCGCGTACATAGCCGCCAAGGACAACCGTGCTGCGCTCCGCGGACAGACGGGCCGTGTCGCGCTGCGCGGGAGGCATGAATCCGAGCAGGAACTCGAGGATCTGCCTGCCGTCCTTGAGGAAGAAGAACAGAATGACGGCCATGAGGATGAGTGACGTGGCGATCTCGCCCGCGGTCCGGGCCCCCGTGAGAGCCTCGGCCCCGATGCCGCCCGAGGTGAAGAAGTGCTGGATTGAGTCGCGAGCCTGGGTAATCTGCTCGTCGCTGATCCGGACAGGCCCATTGTTGAGGAAGGCGTGGAGCTGTTCGAAGCCGGCCGTGAATCGGTCCGCCAGCTCGTGGGCCTGAGCCCGGACGAGGAACACGATCGCCGTGATGACCCCGCCGAACACGGCGAGGATCGCCACGAACGAGGTCAGTACAGCCAAGGCGCGCGGCCATCCGTGGGCATGGAGCCAGCCCACGAGCGGGGCAATGGCACAGGCAAGGATCGCCGCGATCAACACCGGGATGACGACGAGTGGGACTCTGAGCAGGATCCAGACAACCGCCCAGACCAGTGCCCCGACGGCGAGTGTCTGGATGGAGCGGATGCCCGCTCTTCCCAGACCGTCCGACCAGATCTCGGCGAGTTGCCGTCTGGGCGCGGTGGGCGTCGTATCAGCCATGGCCCTCTTCTCCAGCTAGTAGGGGCAAGCCTGATCAGCGTAGCGCCTCCGATCGATGTTCCTGCGGACCTTCTGGCCGCACCGACAACAAGCAGACGGTGCTCTGGCCGCGCCGTCGCGGCAATCCAATGCCATACTCTGTCTCAGACCCGCGACCAACATGCGGCCACGGAAGGGCCGCGGCCCCAAGGGGACCGCGGCCGGTGTGATGTGAAGAGATGACTCGCTCAGTGCGAAGGCATCACGCGATGATGCTGAGCGTCGATAGCCGGTTTGAAGGCTGCGGCTGTCGCTCCAGCGGCGATGATGCCAGCGATCCACGAGGTCCAGGACGCTCCCATGTGGGCGGTGTACATGCCCATCCACGGGGACGCGAAAAGCAGGACCCCGAACGCGCACTGCGCGTATTCGAGCCACGGCGTGCTCGGCATGGCCAGATTGGTGACCCCCGAGACGACCAGCAGAACACCGAACACGAGCATGAGCGATGTCGACGACGTGGTCTGCGTCGTCCACAACGTTGCAAGTGCCGCGTACAGGCCGGCTACGATCGCTACGTAGTCCTCCCAGCGCGTCCACTTCTTCATGGTTTGCTCTCCTCCCAACTTTCAACCCCCGGTCCCCCCGGGGGACTCGGTCAGTGCTGGTCGGTGCTTGCGCGCCGGCGCGAGAATCGCTGGCCGATTCCAGTACACGCCCGAGAATGCACCCTGTAAAGGGCACAAGGACCCTCGGGCGCATAGCTCACTCCTGCGGACCGGCCTTCTCCGCGTCGCCGGGAGCGTGGACCACCATCACTGGGCACTGTGCGTGCTCCGCGACGGCGCGACTCACCGACCCGAGCAGCAGTCCCATGAACCCGCCGAGACCTCTGGACCCCACCAGCACCATCGAGGCACCGCGGCTCGCATCGATGAGGACCTTGGCCGGAAAGCCCTCGACGACCTTTGCGGTGAGGGCCTCGGGGCGCTCGTCGCCGAATGCTTCGGTGAGTGCAGTCTCCAGGATCTCCCGCGCGTCATCCTCCGGATTCCACTCGACTCCCGTGTAGGGCGCGAACGCGACCCCGTTCGTCGGCGGGTGCCACGCTGCAATGGCCCGGATCGGGCCACCCACGGTCGATTCGAGGCGCGCTGCCCAATGCAGGGCAGCGATGGAGAGAGGAGACCCATCGACGCCGACCACGATGCCGCCGTCGCGGGGAGAGGATTCAGATGCTTCAGCCATGGGGCCGAGCGTACGGCAGCCGGCGGGGGCCAGCTAGGGACTTAGGCCAGTGCCGCGCGGACGCACGAAGGCCGGGCCACCAGCGACCAATCGTCGGTGCCCGGCCCTCAGTGCCTGAGGCTCAGCGAGTGAGCGTCAGTGCTTGCGGAGTGCCGCGATCAGGTCGGCCTTCCGCATCGATGAATACCCGTGCATTCCGACCTGCTTCGCCCGGGCACGCAGCTGCATGACCGTGCGGTCCTCGTACCGCACCACAGCTCCACCGCGACGCCCAGCCTTGGCTGCATTCTCTGCCATTGCCCTCTCCTGTCGATCGACGCGCACCCCGCCTCCGACCATCTCTGCGGGACACGCCCTTACCGTAGAGTGCCGTGCAAATCAAGCACAATAGCCGGCGAGTCGTTTTTTGACCTGAATGCGGCATCATGCAGCACAGGGTCACGGTGCCGTGCGTCCGTGCCCTGTGGCTCCGGGGTCCTCGGTCACGGCCTCCGTCTCAGGAAGTTCGGCAGGCTCGGGGATTCGCGTTATCGCAGCGGGAACGGCAAGGAACATGACGATGCACAGGACCCCTAGGCATCCCCCGGCCACCCACGACTGCCAGCGCCCCAGGACAACGTCGAAGATGAGCGCAGAGGTCCCTACGATGAGCACCGCCGCAAGCCCGAGGGCGACCTTGGCCGCCCACGCGCCGCTGGCAACCAGACGGTCCTTCACCTGCTTGCGGAACAGCCAGCGATGCACGCTCAGGGGAGTGAGCACCACCAGCAGCGCCACGGCTGACGTGGCCACCATGCTCAGATAGACCGTCCGCGAGTAGTCGTCCAAAACGGTGAAGCGGCTCTGGAAGGGCAGCGTGAGCAGGAAGCCGGCGACCAGCTGCAACCCCGTCTGAAGGATGCGGAGCTCCTGGAGGATCTCTGCCCAGTTGCGGTCCAGCTTCTCGGCATACGTCTCGCGCCGGTGGCGGAGCGCGTACCGTTCGGCCGACCGATCAGTGGTTTCGGATGGCATCGATGAGCTCGCTCTTGCGCATCGACGAGTAGCCCTTCAGGCCGAGCTCCTTCGCGCGGTCACGGAGCTCATCCACCGTGCGGTCCTCGTAGTCCTCGGCCTTCCCGCCGCGGCGCCCCACCCTGCCTCGGCCCTCCTTGGCAGCCGCGTTCGAGATCCGGGCAGCCTTCTCCTTGGAAGCACCGTCGGCGCGCAGCTCCTCATACATCTC
The DNA here is from genome assembly GCF_041022165.1 of Sinomonas sp. P10A9. Taxonomy (GTDB): domain Bacteria; phylum Actinomycetota; class Actinomycetes; order Actinomycetales; family Micrococcaceae; genus Sinomonas; species Sinomonas puerhi. The sequence continues at coordinate 796,400 of NZ_CP163302.1, read as the reverse complement.
CGGATCCTTGATGCTCGGAGGGGTCTTCTGTTCCGGCATGACGGCACTCCTTTCGTCTGGGGCCCTGGACAGGATGTGGGTCCGCACATCCTGTTTCCCCCTGCAGTGCCGTTCACACTTCTTCTAAGCGGCCATCCGGCGGCGCAACCGGCCAAGGAGCCGCCCGAGCAGGCGTGAAACCTGCATCTGGCTCACGCCGAGTTCGTGGGCAATCTCGGTTTGGGTCATCTCGTCGACGAAGCGCAAGCTGAGCAGCCGCTTGTCCGCGTTTGAGGCGTCGGAGAGCGCCTCTGCAAGGTCATCCAACTGCTCGACCCGCTCGTACCCGGGATCCTTGCTGCCCAGAATCACGGTGATGCGGCGTTCCTCGGGGTTATCGGAGATGTCCCCGTGCTCGACAGGCCGACCCACCATCGCGGCATCCGCAATCTGGGCCTCGGCCACGTCGCTCGCGGAGATCCCCGCGGCGGTACTGAGCTCCGCTGTAGAGGGATCGTGGCCGAGCTCCTGCGCGAGCTTCGGCCGCAGGGCGTTGACCTTGAGTCTGAGCTCCTGGAGGCCCCGCGGGGGCCGGACCACCCACGACTGATCGCGCAGGTACCGCTTGAGCTCTCCCGTGATCGTCGGGACCGCGTACGGCACGAATCCGTGGCCAAGCGATTCACGGTACCGGTGGGCGGCCTTGACAAGGCCAAGTCGCGCTACCTGCCGCAGGTCGTCCGGATCGTGTCCAGCGCATCGAAACCGCCGCGCGAGCGCGTCGGCGACTCCAAGGTACTCGATGGCGAGCTTGCCGGCGGTCCGTGTCATCACGGCCGCGAGGGGCGCCACGGTGCGGCGCTGGGAAACCATCGGCGATGTTGTCGGCGTCCCGCTTGGAGTGCCGACCAAGGTCAGGTCGAAAGGCGTGGTGGGCAGGATGTCCTGCTGTTGCTGAACGTACGTCATGCGAGTCCTCCTCGCTGGGGGTGGGAGCAGTGGCCGTATCGGTCTGCTAGGCGACCCCTTCCGCGGGGCACGGCCCGGGAGAGTCAGCCGTGCGTGTCACCGATATCACCGATCCCGAGACGTATCGCGAGCTCTCGGACGCGAGGTAGACGAGTGCATCGAACTGCGCGGCACCGGCGGCAGAGTCGCCGTCGTCGTGTGTGTGAAGCGCGGCCTCGACAGCGGGTTCGAGGGAAGGACCGCCCAACACCACGTTCGCCCTGATACCCCGCTCGGCGAGGAACGCGGCCAAGTCCTGAGTCGTGTCGACGACAGCGGCCGCGAGCGCAAGGTGCGCGGACGTCAGCGTGCGGACGGAGAGCGAGACCACATTGATGATGCTCGCCCCCGCCGTCATAGCGGCCAAGGCTGCCTCGGTGGTGGTGAGGAGACGTTCCATGGACCATTCGAGGGCTCTCTCGACCTCGGGCGACCGACGGTCCGGGTCTGGGTTGTCCCCGGGGAGGGACGCGGGCCCAATATTCACGAGCACATCGAGGCCGCCGAGCTCACGCACTGCAGCATCGGCCTCGGACATGCCAGATGGCTCGTGGGTGGGGGTGCTGTGGATCCTTTGGACAACAGCGCCTGCGTGCTCAAGCACGGCACCGATCCTCGTGGCGAGTTCGGTGTCCTCTCCCGTGACGAGCACACGGCGCCTTCCTAATCGCGCCGACTGGACCATAATGACTATCAACTCCGATGTCAGCTGTACATAGCGGATGTTCCAATGGCCAGCTGCTCGATTCCTCATCCACCGTAGGCACGAGCGCGCTCTTGCTTCAATGCCCCAAACGACAGCTTCACTGGCGCTCGGCGTATCGAAGTAACCGAAAGTGTTGTGATTCGTCCGCGGGGCGGCCTCGACCCCTGCCGACGTGGAGGGCGGCACTGGCCGGTGCCAACGTAGAGGCTGGACCTCCCTCGCGGCAGTTTTCGGTGTCTCGGCACCGCGGGTGCTTGCCCTCACCTGCCTGGCCCCTTTCTCGGGGTCGACTCGAGCAGCTCGGCCAGGACGGCGTCGGAAACCTGCTCGTGGCCCGTGGGCATCCGGCCCTCGTGGTATGCGAGGAGGAGGCGCGGATCGAGGTAGGACCCACGTGCCACAGCAGGGGTGTTGTGGAGCCACTCGGCCGCCTCGGCAACCGCGGCACGCCACGCTGAATCTGCGTCCGCGTCGCGGGTGCCTGCCCGGACCAAGGCCTCAGCCGCGACTGCCGTACCCCGCCACGTCCTCAGGTCCTTGGCGCTCGCCCCGATACCGGCTTTGCTCCTCAGGTACCCGTTCAGGGCGGCAGCGCTGATGGGCTGGAAGCCCGTTTCGGTGTCGAACCCGATGGTCCGGCCCCGTGCCGTGCCCGTAGGGCACGCGGCGAGATAGGCGGCCAAGTCGGCGTCCTCGACCTCGAGGTACCAGTGGATACCAGACTTTCCGGGGAAGTCAAAGGCGACCAGATCGCCGTCAAGCGTCACATGGCGGCGCTGCAGGCTGGTCACGCCGAACGAGCCGTTCTCGCGCGCGTAGCGGCTGCTTCCCACGCGGAAGCCGGCCCGGTCCACGAGCCGCAGCGCGGCCGCGAGGGCCTGCTCGCGGGCTCCGCGGCGACCTCGGAGATCCTCCGTGACAGCGCGACGGATCGCCGGCAGCCGGCGGGCGAGCTCCACGGCACGATCAAATTTCCGGACGTCCGCCCGCTCGCGCCAGAGCCGGTGGTACACATACTGTTTCCTGCCGGCCGCGTCGATTCCGGTGGCCTGGACTCGGGCTCTCCCCGACCGGGCGATCCGAACCTTCCGCCACGCGGGAGGCACGGCCAAGTCCGCGATCCGAGCGAGCGTCTCCGGGTCGCTGACCCGCCGGCCGTCCCCGTCCCAATAGGTGAACCCGGCTCCCGCGCGGCGTCGGACTACCATGCCGCGTGCCGGACGCCGGCGACGCGTCATCTCAGGCACCGTTCGTGGTTCAAGCTCACCGGTGGTCGCGGCGCGACCCAGTCTCGCTCGGGTCAAGGTCGCGCTCATGGGTGCCGTCGTCGGCCGTATGGGTGCCGTCGTCGGCGGCATGGGTGCCGTGATGTTCGGCGCGGCGGTCACCCAGACGCTCGCCAGTAGCGCTGCCATCGTCCGCGGTACGGCGGTCATGGGCAGGGTCGCCTTCGGCGGCGCGGTCGTGTTCGGCCCGGCGGTCACCCAGACGCTCGCCAGTAGCGCGGCCATCGACCGCGGTACGGCGGTCATAGGTAGGGTCGTTTTCGGCGGCGCGGTCGTGTTCGGCGCGGCGGTCAGGCTGACGGTCGGCAGCAGTGTGGCCGTCGTCGGCGGTCCGGCGATCGCTATCACTGCTCCGGTCGGGGTCGAGCTCATCCGCCTTCCGGCGTTGCTCCTCGATCCGCGCGCGGGCGTCCGCCGCGCCTTCACTGCGATCCCGGGCCTCCTGCCGGAGACGGGCGGCCTCGACGTCAGCCCTCTCCGCCCGAGCCCGAGCCTCCAGGCTCTTCGCTTCCCGGTCGCGCACCTCGATCTCGCGGCGCGCGGCTTCAGAGCGCATCTCGTCGGCCCGCTGACGCAGGTTCTCACGGTGTGCCTCAGAACGACGCCGCCCGACCACCACGGCCGCGATAACTGCGATGACGACGATGATCGCGACAATGACGATGAGCCATATGAGCTGAGTGGAATTCATCGAGCACCTCCTGTGGGGTGGGTTTTTCTCTGGCATTACCCGAATCCTCGATACCCAACCCACCACGCTCGGCCGCTGCCTCCTCCGGGAAGTGCTTGGTATGGTGCGACTCATGTCGCGGATCGAGGACTACGCACTGCTCGGTGACCTCCAAACCGCTGCCCTGGTGGGCCGCGACGGCTCGATCGACTGGCTCTGCCTCCCCCAGTTCGACTCGCCGTCCTGCTTCGCCGCGCTCCTCGGGACCCCGGACCACGGGCGGTGGCGCCTCGCGCCTGAAGATGCAGGGGAATGCACATCCCGCCGGTACCTCCCCGACACCCTCGTGCTGGAGACGACGTGGGAGACGGACGACGGCGCGGTGCGCCTCATCGACTTCATGCCGCCTCGCGATGACGTCGTCGACATCATCCGGATCGTCGAGGGCCTGCGAGGCGAAGTCGCCATGGAGATGGACCTCGCGCTGCGGTTCGACTACGGCCATGTAGTGCCCTGGGTACGGCGCCGCGGTGGAGTCCTGCACGCGATCGCCGGCCCCGATGCGGCCTACCTGAGCACGGCGGCGCCGCTGAAGGGCCACGACTTCCGGACGCGAAGCTCGTTCACAGTGCGCGAGGGCGAACGCGTCCCGTTCGTCCTCACGTGGCGGCCCAGCCACGAGCCGTACACGCCCCGACCCGATCCCGAGGCCTCACTCAACCGCACGGTCTCGTTCTGGGAGGAATGGTCCCGGCGCTGCGCGGTCTCCGGGATGTACCGGGACGCGGTGGTCCGCTCGCTCATCACGCTCAAGGCCCTCACGTTCGAGCCGACCGGCGCGATCGTCGCGGCCGCCACGACCTCGCTCCCCGAGTCGATCGGACACGAGAGGAACTGGGATTACCGCTACTGCTGGCTGCGGGACGCGACACTCACGCTCCAACCGATCCTCGCCACCGGCTACACCGACGAGGCCGTCGCATGGCGCGAATGGCTCCTGCGCGCCGTCGCCGGCGATCCCGCGGACCTGCAGATCATGTACTCGATCACGGGCAAGCGGCGTCTCCCCGAGGCGACCCTCGACTGGCTTCCGGGCTACGAGAACTCCGCGCCGGTGCGCACCGGCAACGCCGCCGCGGGTCAGCTCCAGCTCGATGTCTGGGGCGAGGTCCTCGACGTGCTCGCCCTGACACGCAACTCTCTGGGCAGCGATGATGCCTGGGACCTTCAGACGGCTCTCATGGATCACCTCGCCACAGCGTGGAGGCAGCCGGACAACAGCCTGTGGGAGATGAGGGGCCCGCGGCGGCACTTCACGCACTCGAAGGTTATGGCATGGGTCGCTGCCGACCGCATGGTCAAGGGGATCACCGACTCGGGCCTCAAGGGGCCGCTCGAAAGGTGGAGGGGCGTGCGGGACGAGATCCGCGAGGATGTCCTCGCCAATGGTCTCGATCCCATGGGGACGCACTTCGTCCAGTCATATGGCTCAACGGAGGTCGATGCAGCACTCCTGCTCATCCCCCGGGTCGGTTTCCTGCCGTACGACGACCCGCGCGTCGTCGGCACCGTCGAGGCCGTCCAGCAGGAGCTGAGCGTCGACGGGTTTCTCCTGCGATACCGGACGTCCTCCGGTGCGGACGGACTGGCGGGCGATGAGGGCGTATTCCTCGCATGCTCGTTCTGGCTCGTGACCGCGCTCGTCGGAATTGGCCGTGCCGAAGAGGGCCGGAAGATCTTCGAGCGCCTCATCAGCCTCCGCAGCGACGTGGGCCTGCTCAGCGAAGAGTACGACCCGAACGAGAATCGGCAGCTGGGAAACACACCTCAGGCCTTCAGCCACTTCGGTCTTATCAACGCCGCGATGGCGCTTGAGCTCGGCACGCCTTCGAGCGACGAACCGCTGGCCGGAGCGTAGGCCCGCCGGAGTGGGGAACTATGCCCTCGGGTGCCGAATCTGTCCCCTGTCCGGCCGGAAGCCATGCTCGATCCCCCAGAGGATCGCGTTGGCCCGGTTGGTCACGCCGATCCGGCGGTAGCAGCTGCGGATGTACGTCTTGACGGAGTTGATCGACAGGAGCGTCTGTTCGACGATCTCGGCGTTGCTGAGCCCCTGGGTGATCAGAGCGAGGACTTCGGCTTCCCTCTGGGTGAGGCCCTCTTCCCTGCCGGGCCAGTCTCCGCCCACCACCGTGACCGCCTTCTTCGGCTTGATCAACTGGGCGTGCTCGCCGCTGTATACCGCCTTCAGCGCGTCCACCAACTGCCGGGCCGAGAGCGCCTTGGAGAGATACGCGCTTGCTCCGTTGGCGAGCGCTGCTGCTACCAGGCCCGGATTCATGTTCCACGAGTAGACGACGACCTTGCCCGCGCGAGGATTCAGTGACAGGCGGTGCACGTTCGGGCGGTCGCCCTGGGGGCTCGCGAACGTGTCATAGAGCGTGATGTCGACCGGCAGCCCCACGTCCTCCCGCAGATCGAGTTCCACGACCTCGACCTCCGCCCTGTAGGTCCGCAGCATCGAGGCCACGCCTCGCACCACCACCTCGTAGTCGTTGACCAACGCAACCCGCATACCTTCATGGTCCCACCAGCGGCTCCTATAAATACACCCCCAGGGGTGAATAAACGGACCCCGAATCCCCGTAGCGTACCGAGGGCTGGCGATCCCGCCGGTGTGAGAAGGAGGGACCATGATTCGGAGAGAAGATTCCGCACCGGCACCCGGTGCGGAGGCCCGGCAAACCACCGTTCGGCTTCAGGGACGGCTCGATGCGGGGACGGGCAACGAGGTCCTCCACCGGCTCCTTGCGGCCCTCGGCCCGGGATCAATGCTGTTGGTCGACCTCTCTGGCGTCGAGGCCGTCGAGGCTGCGGGGGCAGAGATCCTTGCGGCGGTTCGCCGGCAGGCCCTGCTCCTCGGAGGCGATCTCCGGGTCACTGGCGCCGCGGCCCACCCGCTGTTCGCGTTGGTCGACGCCGGGCCGGAGGACTCGGCCCATGATCGCGGCTGAGACGTCAGCGCAGAGCCCGCCACGGCAGGCGCTCGTCGTGGAATACCTGGGCCTCGCCGATGCCCTCGCCCGGCGCTTCCGGCGCACGGGCCACGATCAGGAAGACCTGCGCCAGGTCGCACGCCTGGGGCTCGTCAAAGCCGCCCAGAGGTACCGGGAGGACGGCGGCCCGGGATTCGTCCAGTACGCGGTCCCGACGATCACCGGCGAGCTCAAACGCTACGTTCGTGACCAGTCATGGACAGTGCGGCCACCGCGGTCGCTCCAGGACCTGCGGCTGAAGGTCAACGCGCTGCGCGGACGGCTCACCCAGGAATACGGGCGGGATCCATCGGCTGCGGAACTGAGCGAGGCAGGGGGGATCTCCACCGCCCAAGTGGCCGAGGCCCAGCTCGCGAGCGCGGCAATGGTCGGTGTGCCGATCGACGACGGCGAGCCGTCTGGGGACCCGAGCGAGAGCCGTCAGACAAAGGCGGTCATCGGATCCGAGGACCCTGCGTATGGGCACGTCGAGGAGATGGACGTGCTTTCGGGCGCACTCGCGGACACGACAGAGTACGAGAAGACGCTGATCTACTTGCGCTTCTTCCGCGGAATGACTCAGGACGAGATCGCCCGGACGCTCGGCGTAAGCCAGATGCAAGTGTCTCGGCTGCTGTCCAGACTGCTCGACCGGCTCCGGCGGCGGATGGACACCTGAGTCTGCGGAAGGCGTTTCAGACCGCGCTGCGACGGGTAGGGCCCCCGAAGGAGAAGACCGGGAGGCCACCCCGGTCTGCGACGGAAGGAAGACGCCCATGCGCATCCTCACATTCGGGACAGGCGCGGTGACACGCCGTTCGAAGGTCTCGCCGGCATGACCCTGCACAAGACACCCACCGTACACGGCATCCAGAGGCTCGTCCGCAACGTCGAGACGGGCCGGTTCGAACGCACCCTCTCCGGCCTCACCGCCGCTGGAGCCCTTGTCACGGCCGCGGAGATCTACCTCGAACACGACCGTGCAAGCTTCGGGAACCCGTGGATGTGGGCGCCCGTCGTGCTGGGCCCGATCGGCGCGGCGGCGGGGGTCGCCGGCGTGGCGAGCGCCCGGATGGCCCACACTGCCCTCCCCCTCGCGAGCGCGGTCATTATCGCCAACGGACTCCAGGGCACCTACCTCCACCTCCGAGGGATCGCCCAGCGCCCCGGCGGGTTCAAGGAGTTCCGCTACAACGCGGAGGTTGGGCCGCCCCTGCTCGCCCCACTGCTGGTGACGCTCGTGGGCGGGATGGGGCTGCTCGCGTCCCTGCTGAGGCGCGAGCCATGAGTCTGCCGGCTCCCGCGCCCGACGGCGCACGCAGGTTCCCGGGGCAGAGCTCGCTCGAGCAGCAGGACCACTGGGACGAGGCGACGACTGCCCTCGTCCTCTCCCGCGTCGACCGGCCGCCCGAGGTCGCCTTCTTCACAGCGCCGGAGGAGTGCATCGCCGCAGCACTCCTCGACAGGCTCCTTGGGCACGAGGGCGAACCGCGCGTGCCCCTTGTGAACTTCGTTGACGCCCGGCTCGCCTTGGGCGAGACCGACGGGTGGCACTATGCAGATCTCCCGGAGGACGGCGAGGTGTGGCGCCGCTCGGTCCGCCACCTCGACGAGGACGCCCGCGAGCGCTATGGCATCGGGTTCGCCGATGCCACGTCCGTCCAGCAGGACGCGATCCTCGCTGCAGTGAAGGACGAGCAGGACTCGTGGCACGGGCTCCCCGCAGGCCAGCTCTGGAACCTGTGGCTGCGCTACGGATGCACGGCCTTCTACTCGTCGCCGCACGCGTGGGACGAGATAGGCTTCCCCGGCCCGGCCTACCCGCGCGGATACGGGAATCTGGGCCTCGACCGCCGCGAGCGCTTCGAAGTACGGGACGCACGTCCCGGCGAGGCTGCGGGCGGAACAGCGTGAGCTCGCTGCGTGCGGTGCGAGGCCGCAACGAATCCGCATGGCTCCTGCCCCTGGCGGCTCCGGACGTCGCGCAGAGCATGAAGCACCATTCGGACGACGACGAGGTGGACCTCGTGATCGTCGGCTGCGGCGCTGGCGGGTCAACTCTCGCCCAGCGCCTCGCCCGGGCAGGATGGAGCGTCGTCGTGCTCGAAGCCGGACCGTTCTGGGAGCCGGACCGGGACTGGGTGAGCGACGAGGCAGGATCCCACAAGCTCTACTGGACCGAGCCCCGCGTGATCGACGGCGACGATCCGATCCCGCTCGGCTCGAACAACTCGGGACGCGGCGTAGGCGGCTCGATGGTCCACTTCGCGGGCTACACGCCGCGCTTCCACCCCAGCGACTTCCGCACCGAGACCCTCGACGGAGTTGGCGCCGACTGGCCTCTCGCCTACGAGGACCTCCGGCCGCATTACGAGGACATTGAGGAAGAACTGCCCGTAGCGGGCCAGGACTGGCCTTGGGGCGACCCCCACCGCTACCCCCACAGCCCGCACCCCGTGGGCGGCAACGGCGAGGTGTTCCTCCGCGGGGCCCGTGCCTGCGGGATCGAGGCGCGCGTGGGCCCGGTCGCGATCTCGAACGGCCGGTTCGGGCATCGCCGGCACTGCATCTACCGTGGCTTCTGCCTCCAGGGGTGCAAGGTCGATGCGAAGGCCTCGCCGCTCATCACCCACGTTCCGGACGCCTTGGCGCACGGAGCCGAGGTCCGCGCTGACTCCATGGTGACCCGAGTCGCCGTCGACCCCCGCACCGCTCTGGCGACGGGGGTGCATTACGTGCGCGACGGCGTCGAACGCTTCCAGCGCGCACGCAATGTCGCGGTCGCCGCCTACTCGATCGAGACGCCGCGGCTCCTGCTCAACTCGGCCTCGCAGCGGTTCCCGGACGGGCTGTGCAACGACCACGACCTCGTGGGCCGCTACCTCATGGTGCAGGGCGCGCCGCAGACCGGCGGGCGCTTCTCCCAAGAGGTGCGCATGTACAAGGCGCCGCCGCCCGAGGCGAGCACCGAGGAGTTCTACGAGACCGATCCGTCCAAGCCCTACAGGCGCGGCTACTCGATCCAGACGGTCTCGCCCCTGCCCATCGCGTGGGCCGAGCACGTTGCGGCGCAGGGACACTGGGGCGCCGAGCTGCGCCGCCGGATGACCGACTACGTGCACTGGGCGTGCCTCGGCGCGCTGTGCGAGTTCCTGCCCCTGCCTGAGAACCGAGTCACGCTCGATTCCGAGACGGACCACCGAGGGATGCCGGTGGCCCACGTGACCTACAGCCGCTGCGGCAATGACCACCGGCTCATGGCGGCGGCCCGGCAGACCATGGAACAGATCATGACTGCCGCAGGGGCGAGCGAGGTCATGACGATCGAGCGCTACGCCCACCTCGTGGGTGGTGCGCGGATGGCCGCAGATCCGCAGCACGGTGTGGTCGACGCCGACTCCCGGACGTTCGCAGTACCGAACCTCCTCATCACCGACGGCAGCATCCTCCCCACCCAGGGCAGCGCCAACCCGGCGCTGACCATCATGGCCCTCGCCGCAAGAACGGCTGCCCGGCTCGCTGCCGGAGCCCGCGGGGGCCTACGCCGACCAGCAAAGGAGAGCTGACATGGCTTCGCAGAACGTCGCAGAATTCCTCCTCGAACGACTCAAGGCCTGGGACGTCACCACGGTCTTCGGCTACCCCGGGGACGGCATCAATGGCATCGTCACGGCGCTCGGCTCCGGGACCGGGCCGCTGTTCGTCCAGTCCCGGCACGAGGAGATGAGCGCCTTCGAGGCTGTCGGGTACGCCAAGTTCACAGGCCGCGTGGGCGTATGCCTCGCAACCTCCGGTCCGGGGGCGATCCACCTGCTCAACGGCCTCTACGACGCGAAGCTCGACCATGTGCCCGTCGTGGCGATCGTCGGCCAGGCGGCACGGACCTCGATCGGCGGCTCGTTCCAGCAGGAAGTCGACCTCACTTCGCTGTTCAAGGACGTCGCCTCGGACTATGTCCAGATGGTCACCGTCCCCGAGCAGCTGCCGAATGTCCTCGACCGCGCCATCAGGGTTGCGAGCGCGCGACGCGCGCCGACCGCCGTTATCATCCCCGCGGACGTCCAGGAGCTCGAGTACTCGGCACCGGGCCACGAGATGAAGATGGTCCCCTCAAGCCTCGGCATCTCGTGGCCGGATGTGCGCCCGGACATGGACGGAGTCCGCAGGGCCGCCGAGATCCTCAACAAGGGCCAGAAGGTCGCGATGCTCATCGGCCAGGGTGCGCGGGGCGCAGCGGAGGAGGTCAAGCAGGTGGCCGAGCTCCTCGGCGCCGGCGTTGCAAAGGCGCTCCTCGGCAAGGACTCGCTGCCGGACACCCTGCCGTTCGTGACCGGTTCGATCGGGCTTCTCGGCACGCGGCCGAGCTACGAGATGATGCGGGACTGCGACACACTGCTGACCATCGGCTCGAGCTTCCCCTACGCGAACTTCATGCCCCAGGCCGGGCAGGCCCGCGCCGTCCAGATCGACATTGACCCCACCATGATCGGCCTGCGCTACCCGTACGAGGTGAACCTTGTGGCCGACGCCGGCGAGGCGCTTCGTGCTCTCATCCCGCTTCTGGTCCGGAAGGAAGACCGCGGCTGGCGCGAGGACATCGAGGGCAAGGTCACGAAGTGGTGGGACAGCATGGCGAGCGAGGCGATGGTCGAGGCGGACCCCGTCAACCCCCTGCGGGTCTTCTCGGAATGCTCCGACCGGCTGCCCGCGAGCGCGATCGTCACCTCCGACTCCGGCAGCGCCGCCAACTGGTACGCACGCCAGCTCCGCTTCTCCGCTGGCGTCCGCGGGAGTCTCTCCGGCAATCTCGCGACGATGGGGCCAGCCGTCCCGTACGCCATCGGGGCCAAGTTCGCCTACCCGGACCGGCCGGTCATCGCGTTCGAGGGTGACGGCGCGATGCAGATGAACGGGCTCGCCGAGCTCATCACGGTCTCCCGGTACTGGGAGCAGTGGGCGGACCCGCGGCTCGTCGTGGTGGTCCTCCACAACAATGACCTCAACCAGGTCACATGGGAGCTGCGCGCGTTCAGCGGCTCGCCGACGATCCCCATGACGCAGGAACTTCCCGACGTCGACTACGCGGGCTTCGCGGCGAGTCTGGGCCTCGGGGCGATAGCCGTAGACAGCCCGGATGCACTCGGCTCGGCCTGGGACCAGGCCCTCACCGCCACGCGGCCCACGGTCCTGGACGTGCGCACGGACCCCGACGTCCCGCCGATCCCGCCCCACGCGACGCTCGAGCAAGCGCTCAACACGGCCAAAAGTGCAGCGCGCGGCGACGAGCACGCGTGGGACTTCATCAAGGAGGGCCTCAAGATCAAGGCGCAGGAGCTGCTGCCCGGGCACCGGAAATGACGCGCCGGTGACCGCCCTCGTGCACGACGTCGGTTCGGGAGCCTCCGTTTCGGCCGTCACCGCCGCGGCGTACACCGTCCCGACCGATGCACCGGAGGCCGACGGGACGTTCGCGTGGGACTCGACGACGATCGTTATCGTCAACGCCTCGGCGGCTGGAGCGACGGGGGTCGGATACACCTACGGGCCCGCGGCGCTCGTAGGGCTCGTCTCCGAGCTGCTCGAGCCTGCGGTCCGCGGGAGGGACGTCTTCGCCGTGCCTGCGAGCGCCGAGGCCATGTCCCGGGCCCTGCGCAACGCCGGCCAGCCCGGCGCGGGCGCGTACGCGGCGTCGGCCGTCGACTGCGCGCTCTGGGACCTCGCCGCACGCCTCGCCGGGCTGCCGCTGCACACCTTCCTGGGCGCAGCGCGCGCCGAGGTTCCCGTCTACGGCAGCGGTGGTTTCACGAGCTACACGGACCGGCAGATGACCGAGCAGCTCGCAGGGTGGGTGGCCCAGGACATTCCGCGCGTGAAGATCAAGATCGGGCAGGACCGCGGCTCACGGGAGGCGCGCGACGTCGAACGCATGGTCCTCGCGCGAGAAGCCATCGGCGCCGGACCCGAGCTCTTCGTGGACGCGAACGGGGCCTACACGCCCAAGCAGGCCGTGCGGGTCGCCGAGGCCGCCCGCGAGACGCGGTTTGCCTGGTTCGAAGAGCCGGTCTCGAGCGAGGACCCCGCCGGGCTGCGGTTTGTCCGCGAACGTGTCGCGGCCGACGTCGCTGCCGGTGAATATCTCACGAGGCTCGCCGACGCCGAGAGGATGTGCGCCTCTGGTGCCGTCGATTGCCTCCAGGCCGACGTGACTCGCTGCGGGGGCATCACGGTCTGGCTGCGCGTCGCCGCCGTGGCCGCCGCCCACCGGGTCGGATTCTCGGGCCACTGCGCCCCCGCGATCTCAGCCGCTCCGGCGGCGGCCGCGCCGTCCCTTCGGCACCTCGAATGGTTCCACGACCATGTGAGGCTCGAGTCCATGCTGTTCGACGGGACGCTCGACCCGCGCGGCGGAACGATCACGCCGTGCCCGGATGCTCCGGGGAATGGGCTCACGCTCCGAACCACCGATGCGGAATCCTTCAGGGTGGCCTAACGGGCCTCTTCGGCGCGCGCGCTCGCTTCGGATCAGATCGCTCGCTTCGGATCAGATCGTGGCGTATCAGATCTCGGCGCGGGCCGCGGATCCGGCAGCTGTGTCGGGATTGGTCGCGTCGGGCAGGCTCGGGGCGCGCAGCCCCGGGCCTGAGGAGGTCCCCGGACCGGAGGAGGTCTGGCGCAGCCCGGGGCTAGAGGTGGTCGGGGCCCGCAGCACCGGTGCGTGGGTCGCCGTCCGGCCCAGCACGAGGACCACGACGGACCAGAGGTCCCCGGCGACGGCTGGCGCCTCGATGATCTCCGCACGGCTGGTCCCTGATGCGGGGACGAGAATGCCACGCGCGCCGGCTCGGCGGGCGGCTTCCATGGACGCCCCATCGTGGCCGACGACGACGGCGCCGCCGGGCGTGGTGCCGAGCCTCCGGCAGGCTTCCAGCACGAGCCCCGGCTCGGGCATGCGGCAAGGACAACGGTCCCCCGGTCCGTGAGTGCATCCGACCCAGACACCGAACGGTCCGAGCAGCCGGTCGGCATACCGATTGAGGCTGCGGGTCCGGACGGCGTCCGCAGGCCCCGACGGCCCGGACGAGGCCGAGAAGATACCGATCCGGATCCCCGCCGCGCGGAGCCGGTCGAGCGCCTCCCGCGCAGCGGGGGCGGAGCGCGCAGGCCGCACTAGTGCACCGGCTTCTTGGCCTCCCTCCGTGAGCGTGCCGCGTGCCGCGAGCTTGCCGCGTTCGAGGATCTCCAAGAGCGTGCCGTCGCGTTCAAGGAGAACAGCGACCGGCCTCCGTTTCCGGGGTGGGTGATGAGGATCGCGAAGGGGGTAGAGCCAGGCATCCATGTGGCAACACCGACCCTCACAACTCACCGATGGGAACGACGTTCCGCATACGCGCGGAGGAGAGAATCGCCAAGATGGCGAGGAGGAAGACTGATGCACCAATACCCATTTGCAGGCTCCGTTATGTCGGAAGGCGACGCAGCCACTGCACTGCGGACTATGTCAGTCCACTTCCCGCCGTGCGGTATTCCAAACCTCAGCGGGTGTGTGTGATGGCGCTGGCGGCGGACTGACTCGCTGGGTGGCCAGCCGCACCTCGGCGGCGATCCGTTCCGCTACCTCGTATGGGTCCTCATGGCTCCAGAAGCGCAGGACCCGCCAGCCGGCGTGAGTGAGCGCGGCCGTCGTCTCCGCATCGCGTTCGCGGTTCCGGGCAATCTTGGGCCGCCAGTAGTCCACGTTGCTCGCGGGCTCGATGTAATGGTCCGGGCAACCGTGCCAGTAACAGCCGTCAATGAACACGGCGACGTGGGCCCGCGTGAACACGAGATCAGCCGTTCGACGCAGGGTGGGCTCGGGCCGGTAGGCGACCCGGTACCGGAGGCCCATCGCGTGGACCGCGCGCCGCACCCGGAGCTCAGGCGCGGTGTCCCGCGACCGGTTGCCGAGCATCGTCTTGCGGATCGCGGGGCTCGAGGCCCAAGAGCGGCCGACGCCGGGCCCCTGACTCATCCTGCCAGCCTACGCCGTGCCCGCAGTGTGTGGAGGGCTGGGGGAAGGAGGGGCCGGCCGAATCGACGCAGCAGGCTCAGAGTGTTTCAAGAACGGCTGGACCGGGCAGCCAGTACAGAATTAGGCCGCCGCGGCGCCAGCGCGCCGACAGCGTAAGGATCACAGAAAGCCCAGGACAATGAATGCTCACGCGCACCACGGGCCTATCGGCCGCTCACGTCCGACGGGCGGGAGCATGGGAGCCAAATCAGTGCATCGTCGGATCTACGGAGCCACAGCAGCGGCTGCGGTAGACCCTCCTGTTCCCGGTGCTCAGCCAGTCGCTGGGCCTCGGCGTCGTCTACGGCGGCTTCGCGTTCTTCGCGGCGCTCTCCTTCTGGTTCGTCAAGGCGCTGCTCCCCGAGGCCAAGGGCCTCGAACTCGAGGATGAGACCAAGCTCGGCCGTCGGCAGACAGGCCGCAGCAACGAGGCGCGGGGAACCGCGTGACGCCTCACCTGCGGCGCGGGCTGACTGGGCGGGCCCGCGGATATGAGAGGGCCAGTGCGGGCCCGTCACTCGTCCGCCAGGCCGGAACCCTCCTCGTCGGACTCGGACGAGAACGACTCCCGCGAGGAGGAGTCATCGGAGTTGGCCTCGTCGATCTCGGCGTCCGTGGACGGAGCGTCAGCCGGGGCCTTCCCGTCGTGCTGGGCTGGCGCGTCCCCGGCGGACCGTTCGGCGCCGTCGGGCTGCCCGTCGGCGTCGGGCTGATCGGCATCCTCGTGGTCGGCATTGTCCTGCTCGCGGTCTCGGACCTGCCCCCGCTGATCGGCCGGCGGCATCTCCTCCTCGGCAGTAGGACTCCCGTAGCCCTCCTCGTGGGGAAGACGGTTCTGTGACTGGTCGTCGGTATCCATGGTCCGACGCTAGCCCTACGGGCGCGCAGAGTACATTGAGCGACGCGCCATGATGCTGGGCGCGCGCTTCCCTTGCTCCGGACACAGGATGGGCATAGCGTGACCACCATCATGGGCCCGGGCACGCGCAGGTTCTTCGGGGTTCCCGGGGCGCGGGGCGCCGCGGGGGCCCTCGTCGAACTCACGCTGTGGACGATTGCGGGGACGCTGTTCTGGCTTGCGACGGCGTCCACGATCTCGGTTGTCGAAGTCCTCATTGCCGCTCTGGCGGCCCTCCTGGGAGGGATTCTGGCCCGTGCCGCGCGCCGCGCCATGCCGTTCCGCGCACGCCCCCGCCGCGTGTGGCTGAGATGGGCCGCGACGGTTCCCGTCGCCGCGATGGCGGACATGGTGCGTCTCGCCGGCTGGCTCGGCGGGTCCCAGCCCGAGGACCTGCGCACAGCGTCCATGCCCCAGGGGCGAGGGCCCCGGGAGACCGGCTGGCGCGCAGGCGGAATCGTCTCGCTCTCTGCTACCCCAGGCTCGGTCGTGGTGGGCTCAGACCCCGAGGTCGGGACCGTCACAGTTCATACGCTCGTCAGCGGATGGCCGGGACTCGATGAGAGCGTGCTCCGACCAAGGGACGAGGGGTAGGCGCGTGGAGGTGCTCTGGACCTCGGTCAGCGCCGCACTCCTCATCGTGGGGGTGGTCCCCGGCCTCGTCCTGACGAGCCGCGGGACCGCAGTCCAGCGGCTCGTGGGCCTAGCGCTCCTGAACGCCAGCGGAGCCATGGTGCTCGTAGGCCTCTCCGCCATCGCGGGCCAATCCTCGTACCTCATCGTGGCGCTCGTCCTCGCGGTGCTCGCCACGACGGGCACCCTCGTCTACACTCGCCTCCTCCGCCCCGAAAGTCCGGATCAGGAGGCCACTCCATGACGATGGTCCTCGAATCCGTGAGCGCGGGCGCGGCGGTGTTGATCGTGGCGTACGCGTCGTTCGGAGCCCTCTTCGCGCGGTCCACGCTGGCAAGGCTGCACTTCCTCGCCCCCGTGACGACGCTCGCGGTTCCCCTCTTCTCGCTCGCCGCAGTGCTTGCCTTCGGTGTCTCGCTGGGCAGCGCGACCGTCGTGGCGATCGCCCTCGTCGTCGCGGCCAGCGGGCCTGCGCTCACGGCGGCCGTGGGACGCGCCGTCGCCGCCGAGTCCGGGGTCGACGTCGGAGGGTCGCCGGAATGAGCGAGGGAATCCTCACCGACGTGCTGATCGCCGTGAGCCTGACCCTTGTCCTCGCGGGGGCGGCCATCGTCGTGTTCGTCCGCAGGCCAGCGCGGCAGGCGGTCGCCCTCTCCGCGTACGGCGTCCTGCTCACCGTCCTGTTCCTTGTGCTCCAGGCGCCCGACGTCGCGCTCAGCCAAGTGGCGGTCGGATCCGCCGTCGTGCCCCTCATCGTGGTGCTCGCGATCAGGAAGGTCGAGAGCATCCATGCCAACGCCGGGTCGCGGGATGCGGAGCGCGAGCATTGAGCCCCCGCGTCCGGCTGGTCCTGCTCGGGGTCGGGCTCACTGCGTTCGAGGCCATACTGGCCGTCGGGATCCTCGGCCTGCCCGCGTTCGGCGCGAGCGCGCACCCGTACCGGGACCTTGCCGTGGCGGGCACCTTCGACCATGCCACAGCGAACGCGGTCGCGAGCATCAACTTCGACCAGCGCGGCTTCGACACCTTCGGCGAGGAGACCATCCTGTTCTGCGCCGTTGTAGGGGTCGCGGCACTGCTGCGGCCAGTGCACCGGGAGCGACGCCGCACGGTGAGCAGCGGCGGAATCATCCTCGAGTCGACGAGCCTCCTGGTGTACCTCCTGTTTCCGCTCACCCTCGTGCTCGGCGTGGACGTCGTGACGCACGGGGCGATCACTCCGGGCGGCGGATTCCAGGGCGGCATCATCCTCGCCACGGGCATTCACCTGCTCTATGTGGGCGGCCGCTACCGGCTCCTCCGCCAGCTACGTCCGGTCGACTGGTTCGAGCACGGGGAGGCGGCCGGCGTCGTGCTCTTCGGCGCGATCGGGCTCGCCGCCGCCGCGCTGGGTGGGGGCCTCTTCGCCAACGTCGTGCCCGCCGGAACCCTCGGCGACCTCGTCTCCGCAGGGACTGTGCCGCTGTTCAACCTGGCGGTGGGGATCGCGGTCGCGAGCAGCGTCGTCGTGCTCCTCGCGAGCTTCCTCGACCAGACGCTCGCCATCCGCGCCGCGCCGAACCCCCCGCAGGACAACGAGGCCGAGGACGCCGCATGACCTACTACGCGTACTTCGTGGCCGGTGCCGTGATGCTCCTCGGCATCGCGGGCCTGGCGACAAGCCGAAACCTCGTCCACGCCGTGGTCTGCCTGTCCGTGGCACAGTCAGCCACGTACATCCTGCTCATCGCCGTCGGCTACCAGTCCGGCGCCGTCGCCCCGATCTTCGGTGCGCAGACCGGCAGGGACACCCCTGTGGTCGATCCCGTCGTCCAGGCCCTCGCCCTGACCGACATCGTCGTGTCCGCGGCGGTCACGTCAATGCTCCTCGCGCTGGTCGTCCAGATGGCGAAGCGGCGCAGGGTCGTCGACCCCGATCATCTCGGCCCCCTGGAGGGCTGAGAGCATGCCAAGCAATGCGCCGACGGCCTCCCTCCTTGCCGTGCTGGTGGTGGGGCTCGTCCTCGTGGCGGCGCTGCTCATGTCGGTCGGCCGGTTCCTGCCGCGCCGCTTCGCCGACCTCGCCGCGATGGGTGCGGCACTTGCGGCCGGGGGCGGCGAGGTCGTCATGCTCCCGTCCGCCCTGAAGGACCGGCTCGTCTACTGGATGGCGGGCTGGGAGCCGAGCGGCGGCCGCACCGTCGGCATTGCCCTCGTCGGCGACGGCCTGAGCGTGGGAATCGCGCTGCTCGCCGCCGTGCTCATGCTCGCCGCCCTGACGTTCTCGTGGCGCTACTTCGCGTCGGATAGCACGCATTTCCACGGGCTCATGATCCTGTTCCTCGCGGGCATGACGGGCTTCGTCTTCGCGGGCGACGTGTTCACGATGTTCGTGTTCTTCGAGCTCATGGGCGTCGCGGCCTACGCACTCACGGGCCTCAAGAGCGAGGACCCGACAGCCCTGCACGGCGCGATCAACTTCGGCATCGTCAACTCGCTCGCGGCCTACATCTCCCTCACGGGCGTGGCACTCATGTACGCCCACACGGGAAGCCTCAACCTCGCCGCGCTGTCTGTCGAGCTCTCCGGCGACCGCTCCCCGCTCGTCGCCGTCACGTTCGTGCTCGTGTGCACCGGCTTCCTGGTCAAGGGGGCCGTGTCCCCGTTCCACTTCTGGCTCGACGACGCCCACGCGGTCGCTCCCTCCCCCGTCTGTGTCCTCTTCTCAGGAGTCATGGTCGAGCTGGGACTGTATGGGACTGCCCGCCTCTACTGGGCGGTGTTCAGCGACACTGGCGTCGCCTCCGCCGGGCAGGTCCTGTTCGGCGCCCTCGGCGTGCTGACCGCGGCCATGGGGACCGTGATGTGCTTCCTCCAACGCCACATCAAGCGGCTGCTCGCGTATTCGACGATCGCGCACATGGGCGTGTTCATGATCGCCCTGGGCTCGGCCTCCGGCTCCGCGCTAGCAGGCCTCGCGGTCTACGCGCTAGGCCACGCGATGGTCAAGGGGGCGCTGTTCCTGCTCAGCGGGATCATTCTCGATCGCTACGGAAGCGTCGACGAGTTCACGCTCCAAGGCCGGGGGCGTGACGCACCTTGGCTCGGAGCGGCGTACCTCGTGGCGGCCCTCGCACTCGCCGGGACGCCGCCGTTCGGCGTGGGCCTCGGCAAGGGCCTGACCGAGCATGCACTCACGGACGCAGGCACAGTCTGGGCCACGGTGCTCATGATTGCCGTCTCGGCGGTGACCGCAGGCGCCGTCCTGCGAGTCGGTGCGCGAATCTTCCTCGGCCTCGGGCCGCCGCCCGCCGGGCTCGAGGAAGCGGGCATGAGCGGGGACGAGGAGAAGATTGAGGTCAGTATCGGCCGCGACCGCGTTCCGCTCTCGATGTCCGGACCCGTGGCAGCGCTGCTCGGCGCCGGCCTGGTGCTGGGGGCTGCCCCGGGTTTGAGTGCCAACGCGGAGGCCGCGGCGGTCCAGTTCATGGACCGCTCGGGATACGTGGGTGCCGTGCTCGGCGGGGCGGTCCTTCCTGTGAGTCCGGCGGGGACCGCCGGGGGCTGGGACGCCCCCTCCATCGTGTGGGGGTTCGTCACCGCGACCCTCGCACTCGGCCTCGCAGCCGTGGCCGTGTACCGGCATCGGGTCCCCGCCGGCGCTCGCCGGGTCCTCGCCATCGCGGTTCCGGCCCTCCGCGTCCTCAGGCGCACCCACTCGGGCAGGGCCGGCGACTATGTCGTCTGGATGGTGCTCGGGGTGGCGGCCTGCGGTGCCGTCGTGCTCGTCTAAAAGCGAGGCACGACGTCGGTGACTCGCCCACCGGGGGCGAGTCACCGACGTCGTGCGTGCGCGTCCGCGAACAGCGTCGAGCGCGCGGTCAGCTGACGAGTCCAGGGTGCGCGGTCGGCTGCCACCCGGGAACCTGCCGCGTGGGCAGGTCTACCGTGTCGACCTGCCCACGTAATGGCAGGGGTGCGTCAGGCGAAGTCGCTCACCGCGGGATTGGCACCGATGCGGCCGGCCGGTCCCTTGTCGAGTCCGTCGATCGCGGCAATCTCCTCGGGGCTGAGCGTCAGGGCGAGCGCGGTCCAGTTCTGCGCCATGCGCTCCGGCGTGACGGACTTCGGGATCACGACGTTGCCCACGGCGAGGTGCCAGCCGAGCACCACGTTGGGAATGCTCACGCCGTGGTTCTCGGCGATGTCCGCGAGAACGGGGTCCGCGAGAAGGTCCTTGCCCTGGCCCAGCGGGGACCAGGACTCGTGCAGGATGCCCTTGGACTTCTCGTAGGCGCGCAGCTCCGCCTGCGGGAAGTACGGGTGGGTCTCGACCTGGTTGATCATGGGGACGACGCCGGTCTCGCGCTCGATCTCCTCAAGCGCCTCGACCGTGAAGTTCGAGACGCCGATGGAACGGGCGCGGCCGGACTCCTGGAGCTTGATGAGCTCCTTCCAGGTCTCGACGTAGAGGCCGCGCTTCGGCTGGAGCCAGTGGATGAGGTACAGGTCTACGTAGTCGATGCCGAGCTTGTCGAGGGACGTCTCGAACGCGGGAAGGACGTTGCCGCTGCCCTGGTCGGCGTTCCAGAGCTTGGTGGTGATGAAGAGATCTTCGCGGGCGAGGCCCGAGGCGGCGATGGCTCGGCCGACGCCGGACTCGTTGCCGTAGATCGCGGCGGTGTCGATGTGGCGGTAGCCCACGCGGAACGCCTCGCCCACAACCTTCTCGGCGACATCGTCCTCGACCTGCCACACGCCGTAGCCGAGCTGCGGGATGGTGCGGCCGTCATGGAAGGTGAGCGCGGGGGATGTCAGGGTCTGTGCGGGAGTCATGCCCACCATCCTTCCACCACGGCGGAGCGTGGGAAGGGCTTTCGGAGCATTTGATGCGGTTCTTCGCGCAGCGCGAACTCGGGAATAGGCGGCCGCGCCCGCCTCAGGCGCGGAGGAACTGCTCGGCCTCGCGCACGTGCTCGAGGACCGTGGCGGCACGGCGTTGGACGGACAGGGCACCCATGGGCACCGGCCCAACGGCGAGGCGCAGCATTGCGGCGGCCTCGGCTGTCGTGGCGAGCGCGTTGCCCCCGCGGGACAGAGCCCGATGGACGCCGGCGTAGCGGCCGGGAATGTCCAGGGCATCGCTCGGCGCACGGCGCTGCGCCTCCACGCACACTGCCCGGACGCGTGGGAGCAGTTCCGCGAGGCCATCGCCGATCACGAGCATCTCGCTGTAGAGCACGTCGTCGTCAATTCCCTCGAGGACCTGGTGGTACCGGTCGAGGCCCCGGCGGAAGCGGTCGTGCGCACGGCGCCACACGCCCTTGCCGAGTTCGGCGTCATCGCGGCGGTTCGCGAGCGCAGTCTTGAGGAATCCCATCGAGGTGGTGGCGATCAGAGGTACTGTCCCGGGCCATGGTCGGGATCGCGCCGCTCGCCCTCCGGCGCAGGACCCTGGCCCTGCTCGGCCGCGCGCTGCGGTTCCCCGTTCGGGCCGATGACCACGCCGGGGGCGATCATGGTGCCCGGCGGAAGCTGGCGCAGCTGCACCTGCGCGGCCGCAAGCTGGTGCGCCGCCTGCTGCGCGGCGATGGCAGTCTGGATGCCGTGGAACAGGCCCTCGAGCCAGCCGACGAGCTGCGCCTGGGCCACACGGAGTTCCGATTCGGAGGGCACCACGTCGTCGGAGAACGGCAGCGAGATGCGGTGGAGCTCGTCCACGAGCTCCGGGGCGAGTCCGTCCTCGAGCTCCGCGATGGAGCGCTCGTGGATCTCGGCAAGCCGGGTGCGCGCGGCCTCGTCGAGGGGCGCGCCCTTCACCTCCTCGAGGAGCTGGCGGATCATCGTGCCGATGCGCATCACCTTGGCCGGCTGGTCGACGAGCTCCTGCAGGTTCGCGCGCCGCGAGCGCTCGGCGGACGACGGCGCGTGGCCGCCTCCCGGTGTCGGGCCGCGGTTCGCGCCGCCATTGAGGGGCATCCCCTCGACGGGTTCCTCGGCGCTGTTCTCCGCGGCCTTGTCCGCGCTGTCCTCGGCGGTGTTCTCCGGCGTCGCAGCCTTGTGATCGCTCCCGGGTGCAGTCATGGGGCCATACTCTCACGAGCCCGCCCGGGGCCACTGCGGGGGCAGGTCCGCCGGGGCCACTGCGGGGGCAGGCCCGCCGGGGCCACCGCCGACGCGGGTCCGCCGGGGCCACCGCGGGGGCAGGTCCGCCGGGGCCACCGCGGGGGCAGGTCCGCCGGGGCCACCGCGCGAGCAGGTCCCCGAGGGTCACTGCCGACGCGGGTCCGCCGGGTCGACCGCGGGGGCAGGTCCGCGGAAGTCAGCCGGCTGAGCCGAGTCTGGGAGTGCCGCTGTAGCGGACAAGCGCGCTTCGGACGCACTTGTCGGCTACGGCGGGACTGGGAATGCCGCGACATCCCCAATCGAGTGGTCTTGGACTGTCGCGAGCGTCTGCAGCATGACATCACCGAGGCGACCACGCGGCGTCGAACGCGAACGGCGGGCCCTAGATGGTCAGGAGGATCTTGCCCACGTGCTCGCCCGAGTCGAAGTACGCGTGGGCCGCACCGACCTCGGCAAGGGGGAAGGCCTTGTCGACGAGCGGCCTGATTCGGCCGTCCGCCACGAGCGGCCACACGTGCTCCTTGACCGCGGACATGATGGCGCCCTTCTCCTCGATCGGGCGGGGACGCAGTGACGTCGCGATGACAGCAGCCCGCTTGTTCATGAGGAGACCGAGGTTGAGCTCGGCCTTCGCGCCGCCCTGGAGCCCGATCACCACAAGCCGGCCGTACGTGGCGAGGGCCTCGATGTTGCGCTCGAGGTACTTCGCGCCCACCACATCGAGAATGACGTCCGCGCCCCGGCCGCCGGTTGCGTCGCGGACCGCTTGGACGAAGTCCTGCTCCTTGTAGTTGATCGCAACGTCGACGCCGAGGAACGCCCGGGCCGTGGAGACCTTCTCATCCGTGCCCGCTGTCGCCGCGACGCGCGCACCGAAGGCCTTGGCCATCTGGACCGCCATAGTGCCGATCCCACCCGTGGCCCCGTGGAGGAGCAGCATCTCGCCGGGCTGGAGCTGGGCCGTCATGAACAGGTTCGAGTACACGGTCGCCGCGGTCTCGGGTAACGCCGCGGCGGTCACGAGGTCCACGCCGTCCGGGATGCGCACCACCTGCTCCGCGGGGACGACGACCTGCTCGGCATAACCGCCGCCGGCCAGAAGCGCCACCACCTTGTCACCGACCGCGAACGGCCGCGCCACGTCAGGCCCAAAGCCTGCGATGCGCCCCGACACCTCGAGGCCCGGAATCTCAGACGCTCCGGGCGGAGGGGGGTAGAAGCCGCGCCGCTGCTGCACGTCGGCGCGGTTGATGCCCGCCGCGACAACATCGATGAGCACCTCGCCGGGCCCGGGAACGGGCGCCTCGACGTCACGGACCTGAAGAACTTCCGGCCCTCCGGGCTCGGTAATGAAGACCGCCTTCATGTCGGTGCTCCTCTCCCCTGCGGGGCGTCTGTCCTAGTTGGATTTCATGAGGTCACTGGCCTATGGAACACTACTAGCACAAGGAAGGTTGTCCGAGCGGCCTATGGAGCTGGTCTTGAAAACCAGTGTGCGGTTACCCCGTACCAAGGGTTCAAATCCCTTACCTTCCGCGCGATGCCTCTGCGGCGACGCGGCACCCCCGGACCCGTTGAGGGCCGGGGGTGCTCTGTCTTCAGGGCCCGGGAATTCGCCATCACGGCTGCATCCTTGAAAAGTGTCGTAGCCTCCGCATAGCGTCTTGAGCGTTGGAAGCACCACCATGAAGCCCAACTCAAGGAGCAGCAATGCCCAAGCCCGAACTCATCGCCGGCGCCCCCTGCTGGACCGACCTCATGACCAGCGACGTCGAGAAGGCCAAGGACTTCTACACCGCCCTCTTCGGCTGGACCTACGAGACCGCGGACCAGGAGACCTACGGCGGATACGTCACCGCGTTCAAGGACGGCGCCCAGGTAGCCGGCCTCATGGCGAAGATGGACGATCAGGCCACTCCTGACCAGCCCACCATCCCAGATGCCTGGACGGTCTACCTCAAGTCGGACGATATCCGGGAGACGGCCGAGAAGATCCAATCCGCGGGCGGCCAGACATTCGTGGAGCCCATGGAAGTCCCCGAGCAGGGCCACATGGCCATGTACGCAGACGCGGGAGGCGCAGCGTTCGGCGTGTGGCAGAGCACGGGCCACGCGGGGTTCGAGAACCTCGCCGAGCCTGGCGCGCCCGCGTGGTTCGAGATCCACACACGCGACTTCGCGCCGACCCTGAAGTTCTACCAGGAAGCCCTCGGCTGGAAGACCTTCACGACGAGCGACACCCCGGAGTTCCGCTACGCGACCCTCGGCGAAGGCGAGAACCAGCGCGCTGGCATCTTCGACGCCACCGGGGATCTCCCTGACGGCGCGCCCGCCCACTGGACGGTGTACTGGGACGTGGCGAGCACCGACGAGACCGTCGCCACGGCCACAGCGCTCGGGGCGACGGTGCTCATCCCGGCGGTCGACACGCCGTACGGGCGCATGGCCGTCCTCGTCGATCCAATGGGCGCGCCGTTCCGGGTCATCCAGCACGGCAGCGCGGACGCGTAGAGGCCGGCGCTCCTCATTCCGCACGACGACGGCGGGCGGCTCCCCGTGGATGCCGCCCGCCGCTCGCTACTGGCGCGCAACCATGGGCCTTGCGCGCCAGCCGACTTTGGCCTCACAATCATGTGCTAACAACTGCTCAAGGCCAGGCGCTACCGCGCCGCCTTGCCCGTATCACTCAACCACCGCGCTTCCGAGGGGGAAGAAGCGCAGCGACGTCTGGAAGACCTCTTCCAGACAAGAGAGTTCGCCATGACCAACCACATCACTGTTTCCGTCCCGCACGCTGGCGTGCGCGACTCCCTCCTCAGCGCCGCAGAGGAGACGGTCCGTCCTGTTGCCCAGGCCAACGGGCACGGGATCCTCGTGACCCGCCACAGCCACACGCACTACAGCGTCGCGGCCTCCCCCGCCGTGCCTGCGGGCGAGACCCACGAGGCCTGCCTCATCTAGCGCGGCGCCCGGCTGGCTCGACCAGCGTGTGGCGCGAGCCCGCAGGGGCCGCCGGTCCGCGTCTGGTCAGCCCCCTGGCCAGCCCGCGTCCTGCATCAGCCCTGCACGTCCAAGGATGTCCCGCGCGATCGCGTCGGCGTCCCGGAGGGTGCGCTGCCCGCTCGGGTAGGGGGCGCCGTCGTTCGCCTCGCCGGGAGCCGCGAACGGGTGCGCCTCTGCGGCGATCGCTGTGCCCCACTGCACCGCTGAGAGCTGCAAGCCGAGGACGTAGAGCCCCTCGACGGGCAGTCCGTTGACGTCCAGGGCACGGTACGGCGGCACCGTGACATCGAGCCCGCTTGCGGGCTGGGGAACGCCGTCGGCTCCGGCCAGGAACCGTGGCCGGACGAGCCCGTCCGCAAGCAGACCCGCCACAAGCGACGAGTCGGCCCGCGCAATGACGTTCGCTGGCGCGAGCGCCTCGACGAGCCAACGCGCCCGCACGTCCGGGCCGCCGACCCACGGCGAGGACGCGGTGAACGCGGGCCCGGATCGATCGACCGAGAACCTCGGCTCCGGCCCCACGGTGCTCACGACGCCGGCCCGCACCAAGGCGGCCAACTGTCGGATCCGGAGTGCGGGCGGCCCGCTCGCGAGCCCCTCGACGAGGCCCTCGAACCATCCGCGCATCCCCGAGACCCACGAGGCTTCGGTGATGCCGCCGTCCGCGACGGCCTCCTTGAGGACGGCACGGCCTCGGTGCAAAGCCGCGATCGCCATCTTGACCGGATCGTCCTCGCCGCGCGCGGATCCGGCGGCGTCCTCGTCCAGGTGCGCGAGGACGCGGGCGTCGAGGTCGGCCCGGTCGTGCGCGTGCCAGCCCGCGAGCGGGGAGCCGAGCGCTCGGAGGTCGAGCCGCCGTGCCGAGACCACGCCGTCGTGCGCCGCGCGCGAGGCCCGTTGCTCCCACCCGGGGCCCTCCACGGCGAGCGCCGCGGACAGCTCGTCGAGGAACCCATCGGCGACGGCACCGGGCTCGACCCGCGCGAGCGTCGAATAGTACGCCCACAGCGTGTCGCGGTGAAGGAGAGGCCAGAGGTCCTGATCGAACGAAGGCTGGATGCCGGCCGCGCGCGGGGCCAGTGCGGCTGCCCGCGTGAACCAGCGCAGCCGCACGGACGGCGCGTAGTAGGCGTCGAGCTCGGCCTTGCCACGGTAGGGCACGCCACGGCGGGAGGCCGCGACGATGCGCGGCTCCCGACCCGACGGCGTGTACTCGAGGCGCCCATCCGGACCCTCCGCGAAGCGCCCGCCGCGGCCCTCGGTCAGGGCGGCCATCACGTCGAAGAAGTTCAGGCCCATCCCGCGGACGAGGACCGTCTCGCCGGCAGGCAGCTGGTCCCAGTCGACGTCTGCGGGCGCAGCGGGTGGGAAATAGTGCAGGCCCAGCCGCCCTGCCGCCGCCGCGAGCGCCTGCTGCTCGCGACCGAGGCCCGCCGGGACGTGCCCGAGGGCCAGTACGACGGCGTCCGCCTCCTGGGCGCGCCCGTTCACGCACGTCACGGCGAACCCGTGCGGGGTGCGGCCCACGCGGGCCACCTCGGCCGCGACGTGGCGCACGGTGACGCCGGTCGGGGCCGCGGCGAGGAGCGCGGCCCAGGTATCCGTGAGGTACCGCCCGTAGAGCGGGCGCGGCGGGAAGTCTCGGGCTTCGAGGCCCTTGAGCTCGGCCTGCTCGTCGGAGCTCAGGGTGCAGGCCCCGGCATCGATGGCCTCGCGCTGCGCGGCGCGCCACTCGTCGAAGCTTCCGCCCGCAAGCGGCGGCGCGAGGCCCGGCTCACTGGGGATGAGCGTCGGGTAGAACGACTGCGTGTTCATGAGGAAGAGCCGCGGCTGCTCCGTGCGCCACACCTTCCCCGGGCCCGGGCTGTACGGGTCGTACACGGTGACCTCGAGCCGCTGGCCGCCAGCGACGCGAGGTGCGCCCGCGGCGTCGTGCGCGACCGGCTGCTGCTGGGCGTGGACCGCAAGGAGTCGCTCCACCGTGGAGGTACCGCGCGGGCCGCCGCCCACCACAGCCACCCGCAGCACACCTCCCCGAACCATAGGGTTGAGCTTAGTCGGGGGCATGCAAGGATAGCGCCATGAGTGCCCAGTCGCCAGACCCCGCCGCAGACACGACCACCCTCGCCCACGCTCCAGGCGACCCCGTCGACGAGAACCTGTGGCTCGAGGACATCCATGGCGAGGACCAGCTCGCGTGGGTCCGAGAGCAGAATGCCCGCACCGAGGACCTCCTCGAGACCGGCGACTATCCGGAGCTCGAGGCCCGCATCCTCGAGGTCATGGACTCAACGGACCGCATCCCCATGGTCTCCAAGCGCGGCGACTGGTACTACAACTTCTGGCGTGACGCCACGCACCCCAAGGGCCTGTGGCGGCGCACCCGGTGGGAGTCCTACGTGACGGACGCCCCTGAGTGGGAGACAGTGCTCGACGTCGATGCGCTCGCCGCCGCCGAGGGCACCGAGTGGGTGTGGGGCGGGGCAGGCTTCCTGCGCCCGGCCGACGGCGTCTCCTGGCGTCGCTGCATGGTGCGCCTCTCCCCCGACGGCGGCGACGCGGCAGCGGTGCGCGAGTACGACGTCGAGGACCGCACCTTCATCTCCACGGCCGAAGGCGGCTTCTCGCTCCCCGCGGCGAAGGGAGGCGTGGACTGGCTCGACGCGGACACGCTCCTGGTCTCCTCGACGCTCGGGGAGGACGCCGTGACGACGTCGTCCTACCCGCGGATCGTGCGGAAGCTGCCGCGCGGCGTCGACCTCGCCGACGCCGAAGTGATGTTCGAGGTCCCCGCCGAGCACATGATGGCCAGCGCCGGCTTCGATGACACCCCCGGATTCGAGCGGATCATCGCGAGTGACCGCATGAGCTTCTTCGATGTGCAGCACGCCGTCTGGCGGGACGAGAAATGGGCGCAGATCCCCGTTCCCACCGATGTGGACGTGGATCTGCACCGCGAGTGGATCCTGTTCCGCCCCCAGCGGGACTGGACGCTCGGCAACGGCGAAACCTACGCCGCGGGGTCGCTGCTCGTGGCCGACTTCGAGGCCTTCATGGGCGGCTCCCGCGAGCTGACCGTGCTGTTCGCACCGGATGCACACACGTCCCTGCAGTCGTGGTCGTGGACGAAGAGCCACCTCATGCTCAACCTCCTGCGCGACGTGTCTTCCGAGATCCGCGTGCTCACCGCGCCCCAGCGGGGGTCGAAGGAAACCGACACGCACGACGGCGCGTGGTCGTCTCGCGTGCTCGATGCGTGCCCGCCGCTGCACCTCGTCGAGAGCTATGCGGTCGACGACGAGGACCCCGAGGCCGGGGACGACTACTGGCTTGTCGCGACCGGGTTCCTCACCCCGACCACGCTGCTGCGCGGCACCCTCGGCGGGGACCACACGGACGTGAAGCGGGCGCCGTCGTTCTTCGATGAGTCGAGATTCGAGGTCGAACAGCACTTCGCGACCTCGACGGACGGCACCCAGGTGCCCTACTTCCAGATCTCGCCGCGCGGCCTTGAGCTCGACGGCACCGCGCCGACCCAGCTCTCCGGCTACGGCGGGTTCGAGATCGCGCGCACTCCCGCGTACTCGGGAACCGTGGGTCGGTCATGGCTCGAGAAGGGCGGCGTGTACGTCGTCGCGAATATCCGTGGCGGCGGCGAGTACGGGCCCGCGTGGCACCAGGCGGCGCTCAAGGCCAACCGCCACCGCGCCTACGAGGATTTCGCCGCCGTGGCCCGTGACCTGATCCGGCGCGACGTCACCTCGCCGGAACACCTCGGCTGCTCGGGCGGGTCCAACGGCGGGCTCCTCGTCGGCAACATGCTCGTGCACTATCCCGAGCTGTTCGGGGCGATCTCCTGCGGGGTGCCGCTGCTGGACATGCGCCGCTACACGAAGCTCTCCGCCGGGTACTCATGGATCGCCGAGTACGGCGACCCCGACAAGCCGGAAGAGTGGGAATTCATCAGAACGTTCTCGCCGTACCACCGCCTGCGCGACGGCGTGGACTACCCGGACACGTTCATCTGGACGGCGACGTCAGACGATCGGGTCGGCCCCGTGCAGGCACGCAAGATGGCCGCGCGCATGGAGGCCATGGGCATCCCGAACGTGTGGTTCCACGAAGCCCTGGAAGGCGGCCACGCCGGTGCGTCAGACAACCGGCAGGCCGCGGCGCTCCAGGCCCGCAGCCAGAGCTTCCTCTGGCGCGCAGTGACGGGAACGCTGCGGTAGCCCCCTCCGGACGAGAGATCGGGGAGCCGTTTTTGCGTCTCCCTACCCTTCTGGGTACGCTTGTCAGGCTGGCGACAGCTTGGAGACGTGCCAGAGCGGCCGAATGGACTTCACTGCTAATGAAGGGTCCGGGGAAACTTGGACCGGGGGTTCAAATCCCCCCGTCTCCGCGTTGTGATTGAGAAGGAAGAACGCCCCTGGTCCTCGGATCGGGGGCGTTCTTCGTCCCCGCGGCTGCGAGGACGCGGCCTCAGTGGCGCGTCTTGAGCCAGAACACGATGCCCCCGGCCACGGCGACGGCGATCATGATCCCCCACGCGAGCGGGCCCGGTCCGCCCACAGAAGCCTGTGCCGCGGGGTCTGATGGGCTGCGGACCGCCGGGTCGTCCCGCTCGGGAGCCGCGGCCCGCGACGGCCCGGCCGACGACGGCACCTGTGCGGCCGATTCGGGCGGCGGCACACCGGGGGACGGCGCAGCGCTGGGGCCGACGGCCGCGGGGAGCGGTTGTGCCGGAGCTGGAGGCTCGGGTGCCGCGAGGCAGGGATCTGCAGTGAAGCCATGGGTCCACGTGGAGGAGCCGACCAGAAGGTACCCTGGCCGAGCCACAGCCTCCACCGTCACCACGCCAGTCGCCGCATTGGCTCCGGGAACGAGCACGGTGCCGCCCACGCGGTACTCCACGCCAATGATCCTCGGGACGACGACGGCGTCGCGCTCAGTGCCGCAGGGATCGGAGAACCCTGGGGCGTCGGCAGTCACCGTGACAGGGCATGTGGGATGCAGATCCACCGGGGCCGAGGAGGCGAGCTGCGGACCCCCTGCCTGCGCGGTCAGGGTCGCAGTGTAGTCGTGCCCCGTCGAGAGCCAGACCGTGCGGTCGAGTGAGCCCGTGAAAGTTCCCGTAGAGGCGACGTTGCCGGCCTCGTCGGTGATGCGGTAGGCAAGCGTGACGCCCTGATCGGTCTGGGCCGTCACCCGCGCAGTGTCGCACGCGGTACGTGCAAGGTTCACCGCCGCGGACGGAGGTGCCGCAGCAGTCGGGGCACCGGGCCCGGAAGTGCTCGGGGCGGCCGGCTTGGCCTCGGGGATCGATGCCTCCGCCGGAGTGCCGTTCTGGACAGGCGAGACGGCCAGCATAAGCGTGAAGGCACCGAGAAGGAGGACGACGACCGCCCAACGTCGGGCGATCGGCAGGGCCGGACGGCTCACGTGGGCCCTTCCTCCAAGACACGTACAGTAGCTCTTCCCCACCCTACCGAAATGAGATCAATTCGTGATCATTCTGTGACGTGATGCGTGTCATAGTCCTGGCTGCGCAACAGCTAGCCGGACTGACCGAGAGCGAGCGGCAGGACCACACCGGCGCCGTGACGGCGGAGCAATCGGCCGGCCACCGTGATCGTCCACCGAGTGTCCACGAGGTCGTCGACGAGGAGCACAGGCTGGCCCGCAACGCGAGCGAGTTGCTCCCGCAGTGCCGGCCCTACGTCAAACGCCTCCCACACTCCGGCGAGCCGGAAGGCGCTGTTGCCCCCAGCCTGGCCCGCGCGAGCCGCCTCCGTCCGCTCGAGGGCTCCGACATAGGGCAGCTGGCCCACCTGGGCGATGCCCCGCGCCAAGGAGTCGACGAGTCGTGGCCGGGTCAGCGACGGGACGCTCACGACGGCGGCTGGTCGCCCCGCGCCGCTCCACGGGCCCGCCGCGGAATCGCCGCGGGCCCAGGCCGAGAGCAGTGACACACAGGCCCGGGCCAGCGCGGGCGGCACCTCAGTGTCCTCGGCAGCGGCGGAGAAGAGCTCGCGCAGCGGCCCGCCGTAGCCCAGATCCGTGAGCCGTCCGAGCACCCGGCCCTCGGCCACCTGCTCATCCGCGGGAATCCTTCCCTTGGCCGCAACCCCGAGCTTCTCCATGCCGGACGGCCACTGCGCGCGAGGCTCGATCGGGACGCCCGCATGGCGGAGCTGGGTGCCTGCACTCTCGAGGAGGGAGGGATCCACGCTGCCGGGGAACCATCGGCCGGCGCAATTGTCGCAACGGCCGCACGGCGCGGCCGTCTCGTCGTCGAGCACGCTCGTGAGGTACTCCATGCGGCACCCGGCCGTCTCCTCGTAGACGACCATCGAATCCTGCTCGGCGACCCGGGCTTCTGCGATGCGGGCGTACCGTTCGGCGTCATACTCCCAGGGACGGCCCGTGGCCTGCCACCCGCTGCCCAGTCGCTCCACCGCGCCGTCAACCGCGAGGACCTTGAGCAGCAGGTCCAGCTGGGTGCGCCGCAGCTCGACCAGAGGCTCGAGGGCCACTGTCGAGAGCGGCCGGGCCGCTTCTCCGAGCGCGGCGATCACGGACTGGGCCTTCGCCGCGTCCGGCATCGACGCCGTCGCAAAATACCGCCAGATGTCCCGGTCCTCGGGTCCCGGAAGGAGCAGGACGTCCGCATTCGCGGTTCCGCGGCCCGCGCGGCCCACTTGCTGGTAGTACGCCACCGGACTCGAGGGCGCGCCGAGGTGGACCACGAAGCCGAGGTCCGGCTTGTCGAAGCCCATCCCGAGGGCGCTCGTTGCCACGAGGGCCTTGACCTGGTTGTCCTTCAGGAGCTGCTCAGCCCGCTCGCGGTCCTCGGTGTCCGTCTTGCCGGTGTAGGCGAGCACGGCGTGGCCTGCCTCCGAGAGGATCCTCGCAGTGTCCTCCGCCGCGGAGACCGTGAGCGTGTAGATGATCCCGCTCCCCGGCAGGTCCTCGAGGTGCCCGAGGAGCCACGCGAGACGATGGCCTGCGTCCCGCAGGCGCAGGACCCCGAGGCGCAGCGACTCGCGTCCCAAAGAGCCGCGCAGGGTGAGGACCCCGGCACCGAGCTGCTCCTCGATGTCCAGGACGACGCGGGAATTGGCGGTCGCGGTGGTGGCGAGCACGGGTACGGACGCCGGGAGCTCGCCGATGAGCGCGGCGATGCGGCGGTAGTCGGGCCGGAAGTCATGGCCCCAGTCGGAAATGCAGTGCGCCTCATCGACCACGAGGAGGCCCGTGCGGGCGAGGAGCTCGGGCAGGTGCTGCTCCCGGAAGCCGGGGTGGGTGAGGCGCTCGGGAGAGATGAGCACCACATCGGCGGCGTCCGCCTCGAGCGCGGCGTGCACCTCGTCCCACTCGAGCCGGTTGGCCGAGTTGATCGCAACCGCGCGCACGCCGGCGCGGGCGGCCGCAGCGACCTGGTCCCTCATGAGCGCCAGGAGGGGCGAGACGATGAGGGTCGGCCCGGCTCCCCGTGACCTCAAGAGCAGGGACGCGACGAAGTACACTGCGGACTTGCCCCAGCCGGTGCGCTGGACCACGAGGGTCCGACGACCGTGGGCCACGAGCGCCTCGATAGCCTCGAACTGGCCCGGGTGGAAGGCTGCATCGTCCCTCCCGACGAGGCTGCGCAGCATGCCCAGGGCCTCAGCCCGAAGACCTGCCGCACCCGCGTCCGCGAGGCCCTGCGCGCCGTCGTACGTCTCGTCATCAACCGTCACATGGTCCGCTGAGTGGACGTCTTGCCTCACGTTCCCTGCCATGCCTCAAGTATGGCGGTGACATCCGACACTCTTCGCTGACCAGTGGGCCCGCCGCCCGTTACCGTAGTGATATCTCAGTGCCAAGCGAAGGAAACGTGACATGACGGCAACGGTGCCGCCCCTTTCTGATGCCCTCCAGCCGGTCCAGGCCGAGCAGTCCCCCGTCCGCAAGAGCGCGGGCCATGTGATTGTCGACTCGCTCGCCGCCCACGGCGTCAAGCGGACCTACGTCGTACCGGGCGAGTCGTTCCTCGACGTCCTCGACGGACTCCACAAGTCCTCGATCGAGACGGTGGTGTGCCGCCACGAAGGCGGTGCCGCGTACATGGCCGAGGCCGACGGGAAGATGAACCAGCTTCCGGGCGTGGCCATGGTCACGCGCGGGCCGGGTGCCGCGAACGCGCACGTGGGGCTGCACACCGCGTGGCAGGACTCGACGCCGATGGTCCTCTTCGTGGGCCTCATCCCGTTCGCGCACCGCGACCGCGAGGCGTTCCAGGAGTTCGACATCAAGTCCTGGTTCGACACCGGGGCCAAGCGCGTCATGGTCCTGGACCACCCCGAGCGGGCCTCCGAGATCGTTGCCGAGGCGATGTTCGCGGCCATGAGCGGCCGTCCCGGACCCGTCGTCGTGGGCCTGCCCGAAGACGTCATCCAGCAGGAGATCGACGCGACGGTCCACCCGCAGATCCCGGTCGCAGAGGGCGGCATGACCGTCTCGGACTGGAAGACGCTCAAGGCGGCGCTGAGCGAGGCGGAGAAGCCGCTGTTCGTGGTCGGCGGCAACGACTGGACCCAGGAAGGCGCCACCGCGCTCACCAACTGGCTCGAGGACCACCACATCCCTGCCGCGGCCGAATGGCGCTGCGAGGGCACGATCCCGTTCGACTCGCCCTCCTACGTGGGCCCCATCGGCTACGGCCGGCCCAAGCCCACCTACAACCTCCTCGAGGAGACCGACCTCCTCGTCTTCGTCGGCACCGTGCCCGGCGACGTCATCACGGACGGCTTCCTGGCCCGGCAGGACTGGTCCAAGAAGAACTTCCTCGTCACGATCGATCCGTCCCTGCGCGGCCGCTCCGGGCCGGTCTCCCACCAGATCGTCGCCAAGCCGGACTCGTTTGTCCGCGACCTGACGCTCATGAGCCTGCCGGTCCGCGAAGGGTGGAAGGCATGGACCGAGCGCATGCGCGGCGAGCAGGAGAAGTTCTCCACGCTCCCCCCGGCCACCCCCACGGACGGCCAGGCACGCATGGACACGCTCATGGCCAACCTCGTGGCGGGCCTGCCCGAGGATGCCATGGTGACCCTCGGCGCCGGCGAGCACACGAACTGGGCGCACCGCTACTTCCCGACCCAGCGCTACGCCGCGATGATCTCGGCCCGCAATGGCTCGATGGGCTACTCCGTGCCCTCCGCGATCGCCGCCTCGCTCGCCTACCCGGGACGCCGCGTGGTGACGATCGCCGGCGACGGCGAGTTCCTCATGAACGGCCAGGAGCTCGCGACCGCCGCGCAGTACGGCGCGACCCCGCTCGTGATCGTCATGGACAACCAGGAGTACGGCACGATCCGCTCCCACCAGGAGCGGCACTACCCGCACCGCATCTCCGGCACCCAGCTTAAGAACCCCGACTTCGCGCTCATGGCGCAGGCGTTCGGCGGCTTCGGCGTGCGCGTGGAGCGCGACGCTGACGTCCCCGCGGCGCTCGAGTCCGCACTGCGCGCGATCGACGAGGACCACACGTTCGCCCTCGTCCACCTCATCGTGGAGCAGCGCGTCAAGGCGTACTGACGCCTCTCTGCCCCCGCGATGGTCGGCTAACCGCTGGTCAAAGCGTTGCGCACCCGCAGTTGGCCGGCACTTGCCGTGCCCAGAAGCACGACGGCGCGTTCCCCACTCGGGCGGGGACGCGCCGTCGTGCTTGAGGTGCCTCTACGCCCCCGAAGCGGCCGAGCTCAACCGCCGGATCAGCCTTGTCGGAGCCGCCGGTAGAATCTAGCCCGTGACCAGCAACGTGAACTCCGCTCCCGACCTCTCCCCGTCCTTCAAGGCGTACGACGTGCGCGGGATCGTCGGCGAAACCATCGACGCGACGATTGTCGAGGCCGTCGGCGCGGCCTTCGTGGACGTCCTCGGGCTGGCGGGAAAGACCGTCCTCGTGGGCGGCGACATGCGCCCGTCCTCCCCCGAGTTCATCGACGCCTTCGCGAAGGGGGCCGCTGCGCGCGGCGGCAACGTCAGCACTCTGGGTCTGATCTCCACGGACGAGCTCTACTACGCGTGCGGTGCCCTCGACGCCGCGGGGGCGACGTTCACCGCGAGCCACAACCCTGCACAGTACAACGGCATCAAGATGGCCAAGGCCGGCGCCCAGCCCGTCTCCTCGGAGACGGGCCTCAAGGAGATCCAGGCCGCGGCGGAGGCGTACCTCGCGGACGGCTCAGTTCCCGCGGTGGAGACCCCCGGAACCGTCGCCCAGCGGGACGTCCTCGCCGACTATGCCGCCTATCTGCGCCAGCTCGTCGACTTGGCTTCCATCCGCCCGCTCAAGGTCGTGGTCGACGCGGGCAACGGCATGGCGGGGATGACGACGCCCGCGGTCCTCGGCGACCAGCTGCTGCCGGGCCTGCCCTTGGACATCGTCCCGCTCTACTTCGAGCTCGACGGCACGTTCCCGAACCACCCGGCCAATCCGCTCGAGCCCGAGAACCTCCGCGACCTGCAGAAGGCCGTCGTGGAGCACGGCGCCGACATCGGCCTCGCGTTCGACGGCGACGCCGACCGCTGCTTCGTGATCGACGAGAAGGGCGAGCCGGTCTCGCCGTCGGCCATCACGGGGCTCGTGGCGCGCCGGGAAATCGCCCGCGCCAAGGCTGCCGGCGAGGACCAGCCCGCCATCATCCACAACCTCATCACGTCGCGGGCTGTCCCTGAGCTCGTCCAGCACGACGGTGGCCGGCCCATCCGCACGCGCGTGGGACACTCCTTCATCAAGGCCGTGATGGCCGAGGAGGGCGCGGTGTTCGGCGGCGAGCACTCGGCGCATTACTACTTCCGTGACTTCTGGAACGCCGATACGGGCATGCTCGCGGCCATGCACGTCCTCGCGGCGCTCGGCGAACAGGACCGCCAGCTGTCCGAGCTCGCGGCCGAGTACGAACCCTACGTCTCCTCAGGCGAGATCAACTCCGAGATCGAGGACAAGGCTGCGGCGGTGGCCCGCGTGCGCGAGGAGTACGAGGGCGACGACGTCGCGATCGACGACCTCGACGGAACCACGTTCTCCGCGACGGACGGCACATGGTGGTTCAACCTCCGCCCGTCCAACACCGAGCCGTTCCTGCGGTTCAACGGCGAGGCTAAGGACCGCCCTACGCTCGACGCGCTGCGCGACACCGTGCTCGCCCTCGTTCGGGCATGACGCCCGAGGACGTCCAGCAGGCCCAGCTCCGCGAGGTGCTCGGCACCGCCTTGGGGCTCGCGCAGGAGCACCTCGAGCAGAACGGCGGATTCCTGCCCTTCGGAGTGACACTGGATCGCGACGGCGAGCTGCGGCTCGTGATGGTGGCCCCGCCTGAGGCAGACTCCGAGAGGGACAACCCCGAGGGCGATCTCGACGCCGAGGCCATGATGGGCGACGTTCTCGAACTCCTGCGTCAGGGCCGCGACGGGTACCAGGCCGTGGCGTTCGCCTCAGACGTGCACCTCCCCGAGCATGGGTCGGACGGGATCCACGGCGCTGCCGAGCATTCCGGCGGCGGGGTGATGGCCGCCGTCGTGCCCTACGAGCTGACGGCGGATGGGTACGTCTTCAGCCCGCTCGAAGCCGATGGGCACGAGGCGACTGTCTTCACCGCGTGAGGGGCAGTGGTCGCTGGCGCCGACAGCGGCCCACCGCGGGAGGAAAGTCCCTCGGGCGTAGAATTGTCGGATGCGCATGACGGCCTTCGAGGATGTGAGCCTGCGCGCACTCATGCTGCTCGCCGCCAACGACACCGGCGAGCCGCTCGCCACCCGCACGATTGCCGAGGGCATTGGCACGCCGTACAACCACGTGAGCAAGGCGGTGCTCAAACTGCGCGAGCTCGGATACGTCGAGGCGACGCGCGGACGCGCGGGGGGTGTCCAGCTCAGCGACGCCGGGCGGAAGGCGACGGTCGGCGGCGTCCTGCGCGCCCTTGACACCCGGGAGGACCTCGCGGACTGCGAGACCCCCAACGGGGACTGCCCGCTGAGCATCCAGTGCGGCCTGCGCGGCGCGCTGCGCCGGGCCCGCGAGGCGTTCTACCGCGAGCTCGACGGCGTGGTGGTCGCTTCACTCCCCCACGAGCGCCAGATGGGCCCCGTGCTCGTGCAGATCGGGCTTCGCCCGCCCGCCGCCTGACGCAACCACGCGCCGTCGTACGGATCATCGCTTGGGGCGGGTGACGCATTGTGACGAGTGCCACGCCCCACCGAATTGCGATCTTCTACGCAACGTAGAACACTGGGGGTTAATTCAGCATCGAAGATGCCGAATAACCAAGTTCCCCCGCCGGGGACCACCCCCATGCTTGAGGAGTCGCAATGCTCTCGGATACCGCGCGCCCCGTCATCGAAGCCACCCTGCCCCTGGTCGGCAGCCGGATCGGCGAGATCACCCCCATCTTCTACCAGAAGATGTTCGCGGCCCATCCCGAGCTCCTCAACGGGGTCTTCTCCCGCGCCAACCAGGCGAACGGCCAGCAGCGTCAGGCCCTCGCCGGCGCCATCGCCGCGTTCGCGAGCCACCTCGTGAACAACCCCGGCACCCTCCCCGAAGCCGTCCTGAGCCGCATCGCCCACAAGCACACGTCCCTCGGCATCACCGAGGACCAGTACCCGATCGTCTACAAGTACCTCTTCGAGGCCATCGCCGAGGACCTCGCCGAGGTCATCACGCCGGAGATCGCCGAAGCCTGGACCGAGGTCTATTGGCTCATGGCAGACGCCCTCATCAAGATCGAGAAGGGCCTCTACGCCAAGCAGGCCAACAACAAGATGTGGATGCCGTGGAAGGTCGTCGCGAAGACCCCCGCGAGCCCCACGACCATGACGTTCGTGTTCGAGCCCGCCGACGAGACCCCCGTCACCCCGGGCGAGCCGGGCCAGTTCGTCTCGGTCCGTATCCCCGTTGCCGACGGCCTCCTCCAGGCCCGCCAGTACACGCTCTCCGCGGACGCCGAGTCGACGGAGCGCCGCGTTATCACCACCAAGTTCAACGACGGCGGCGAGGTCTCGCCGATCATGCACGAGAAGATCCAGGTGGGCGACGTCGTCGAGCTCTCCAACCCGTACGGCGACGTGACGCTCGACGACGGCGACGGTCCCCTCGTGCTCGCGACCGCCGGCATCGGCTGCACGCCGGCCGCATCGATCCTGCGCACCCTGGCCAACAGCGGTTCGGGCCGCGAGGTCCTCGCGCTGCACGCCGACCGGAGCCTCGACACCTGGGCACTCTCCGACCAGATGCTCGGCGACGTCGAGAAGATCGACGGCGCGAGCCTGAAGGTCTGGCTCGAGCAGCCCCAGCCCGAGCTCGCCGCGGTGGGCGCGGGAGCTGGCGCCGCCGAGACGCACGAGGGCTTCATGAATCTCGCCGACGTTGACCTCCCCGAGAACGCGAGCGTCTACCTCTGCGGCCCGCTGCCCTTCATGCAGAAGGTCCGGTCGCAGGCGATCGCCAAGGGCGTCCCCGCCACGAAGATCCACTACGAGGTCTTCGGCCCCGACCTCTGGCTCGCTTCGCAGAACTGAGCCGGCAGGCACCACAGCGCGCGGCGCCGCCGGATGGAAGGCACTGGACGGCGGCACCGCGGAACACCCCCGATGCGCGGCCAGATGCGCGGGGTGCGGAGACGGTGAGGGGCCAGCTCCGCACGGTTGCGCCGTGCGGAGCTGGCCCCTCACCGTGCGTGCGGCTCAGTTCGATGCGGTGAAGAACGTCCCGCGGAACTGTGGCTGCTCGAGCTCATCGAGCGCGGCGACGGCGAAGTCCTGCGACGAGATCGTGTCGCCGGCCGCGGGAACGCCGACGGCGGTGACGTACTTGCCCGTGCGCGCGCCCGGCACGATCACGGCCGCTGGCGCCTGGACCGTGAGGTCGGCGCCAGCGTCGCGCAACGCCTCGTACGCGGTGAAGGCGGCATCCGACTCGCCCTTGTACAGCGCCGGGAAGTCCGGGGTGTCCTTGATGCGCGTTCCATCGGGCGTCGCGAGGCCGCCGAAGCCGCCCACCATGTACAGGCGTGCCGTCGTCGGCACCGTGGAGATGGCGCGGTGCGCGGCGATATAGGGCTCGCGCGAACCGCCGGTGCGGTCCGGAGACGTCGCCAGGACCACGGCGTCGTTCGCGTCCGCGATCTCGCGGAACGCGTCGGCGTCACCGAGTTCGGCCGCGCGCACGACGGCGGCACCCTCGACCGGGGTCCCCTTGCGGCTGATAGCGGTCACCTCGTGGCCTCGGCGCACGGCCTCGGCGACGATCTGGCTTCCGACCATTCCGGTGGCTCCGTAGACGGCGATCTTCATGAGGGCTCCTAAAGGTTGAAGTGTCAAACACTCCAACACCACCGACGCGGGGTCATATTCCTGCGATGCGGGGTCACAACTCTAGTGCGGCGATTGCCCTTATTAGAGACGTGACCCGGCAACCTAGAAGACGCGGCGCCAGTTGGCCTTCGCGAGATCGAGGACCTCGTCGCCACGGCCCGAGAGCACCGTGCGCAGCGCATAGAGGGTGAAGCCGCCGGCCTGCTGGGCGGTGATCGTCGGCGGCATCGCAAGCTCCTCGCGCATCGTGGCGACGTCCACAAGCGCCGGCCCGTCGTGCGCGAGCGCCGCCGCGAGGCCGCTCTCGAGCTCCGAGGAGTCGTTCACGCGCACGCCCTTGATCCCCATCGCCTCGGCAACCGCGGCGAAGTTGGGATTGTCCAGCCCCGTGCCGAAGTTCACGAATCCCACCGACTTCATCTCGAGCTCGATGAAGTTGAGGGACGCGTTGTTGAAGACCACGAGCTTCACCGGCAGCCGGTTCTGGACGATGGTCAGGAGTTCCCCCAAGAGCATCGAGAGCCCGCCGTCGCCCGCGAGCGCCACCACTTGCCGGCCCGGGAACGCGGCCTGGGCGCCCATCGCGTGGGGCAGCGCGTTCGCCATGGATCCGTGGGTGAACGAGCCGACCAGCCGGCGTCGGCCATTCATCGTCAGGTAGCGGGCAGCCCAGATCACGGGCGTTCCGACGTCCGCGGTGAAGACCGCGTCCTCTGCAGCGAGCCGGTCGAGGGTCCGCGTGATGAATTGCGGGTGGAGCGGCTGGCCCTTCTTCGTCGGCGTCGCGAGATCGTCGAGCTTGGACCGCGCCTTGGCGTAATGCTTGAGCGAGGAATCAAGGTGCGTGCGGCGCTTCTTGCGCGGCAGCAGTGGCAGGAGTGCGACGGCGGTATCACGCACGTCGCCGACCAGGCCGAGGTCGAGGGGCACCCGCCGGCCGAGCTGCTCCCCGCGGATGTCGACCTGGATGACCTTGGCCTTGGACGGGTAGAACTGCTGGTACGGGAAGTCGGTGCCGAGCATGAGGAGCGCGTCGCAGTCCTCCATCGCCCGATAGCCCGAGGAGAAGCCGAGGAGGCCGGTCATGCCGACGTCGAACGGATTCTCGTACTCGATGAACTCCTTGCCGCGCATGGCGTGGACGATCGGGGCACCGAGCGCGTCCGCGAGCGCCACGACCTCGTCGTGGGCGCCCTCG
Organism: Sinomonas sp. P10A9; assembly: GCF_041022165.1. Classification (GTDB taxonomy): domain Bacteria; phylum Actinomycetota; class Actinomycetes; order Actinomycetales; family Micrococcaceae; genus Sinomonas; species Sinomonas puerhi. The sequence continues at coordinate 755,474 of NZ_CP163302.1, read as the reverse complement.
ACCCCGGCCCCCGCCAGGATCGTGACCTTGGCCGCGGCGTTGAGGATGTCGGCGGCCTCGCGGAGTTCGGCATCGCTGGGCACAACGCGCGGGCGCGCCCGGCGCACCACGGTGACGCGGTCCGAATTCATGGACGTGAGCCCCACGTCTCCCGAGAGCACCACAACCGCGACGCCGCGCTTCTCGACCGCGGTGCGCATCGCGACCTCGAGGATGCGCGGCATCTGCGCGGGGTCCGTGACCTGCTCGGCGTAGACGCTGCACTCGCGGAAGACCTCCTGCGGATGCGTCTCCTGGAAGTAGTTCGAGCCGATCTCGGTGCTGGGGATGTGCGCGGCGATCGCGAGGACTGGCACACGGGAGCGGTTGGCGTCGTAGAGGCCGTTGATGAGGTGCAGGTTGCCCGGCCCCGCGGAGCCTGCGCAGACGGCGATCTCGCCGGTGAGCGCGGCCTCGGCTGCGGCGGCGAACGCGCCGGCCTCCTCGTGCCGCACGTGGACCCATTCGATGCTCGGCGTGGCCCTGAGCGCGTCGGTGAAGCCGTTGAGCGAGTCGCCAGGGAGGCCGTAGACGCGGCGGACGCCGTTGGCAGCGAGGGTCTCGACGATGTTCTGCGCGATGGTCGTCATGGGCCCCAACCTAGCGCTGTGAGCAGGATCGCGGGTACCCCTCGGGAATATCTTGTTCGACACAGCGTTGAACTTGAGCGTAAGCCACTCAACTTTGAGTGAATCGACTCCTTTGGAGGACAACGAATGCCCCTGTTCTTCGGCCCCGCCGCAGGCAACGGTTCCTTCGACGAGTTCCTCGCCCGCTACCTGCAGGGCCAGGGCACTCGCCAGCCCAGCCGCCCCATCGACATGACCCGCCTCGTGAGCCGCGCGACCCAGACGGTCCTCAACGCGGCCGGACGCTTCGCCAAGGAGCATGGCCACCGCGAGGTCGACGCCCTGCACCTGCTGCGCGCCCTCATGGACACCGAATCGATCTCCGGGATGGTCGAGCGCGCCGGCGCCGACCCCGCAGAGATCGCGACGGCCGCCGAGGACCGGCTTCCCGGCGCGGTTGACCGGGACGCGGACGACGACCGCATGCCTTCCCTCACCACGAGCGCCCAGCACGCGTTCCTCGACGCGTACAAGGTGGCCCGCTCGGTGGGCTCGACCTACATCGACCCCGAGCATCTCTTCATCGCGCTCGTCCTCAACCCCGACGCCGCCGCGGGCCAGATCCTCGCGGCGGCCGGCGTCACCCCGCAGTCCCTCCAGGACGGCGAGTCCGGCACGCAGTCCGGGGGATCAGCACCTTCCGATGACGCCACCGAGTCGGCGCACGACGCCGCCCGGTCGCCTCGCGCTGCCGACCGCCCCCTGCGTGCCACTGCTGCGCAGAAGGGCCGCCGCAAGAAGGACTCGATGCTGGACAAGTTCGGCACCGACCTCACCGCCCTCGCCCTCGAGGGCAAGCTCGACCCGGTGATCGGCCGCGCGTCCGAGATCGAGCAGACGATCGAGATCCTGGCCCGCCGGACGAAGAACAACCCTGTGCTCATCGGCGAGGCCGGCGTGGGCAAGACCGCAATCGTCGAGGGCCTCGCCCAGGCCATCGCCTCCGGCACGGTCCCGGCACAGATCGCGGGCAAGACCGTGGTCTCGCTCGACCTGCCCGCGATGCTGGCCGGCACGCGGTACCGGGGCGACTTCGAGGAGCGGCTCACCAAGACCATGGACGAGATCGCCTCTGACGGGAACATCATCGCGTTCGTCGACGAGATCCACACGGTCGTCGGCGCGGGCGGCGGCGGCGAAGGCGGCGGCATGGACGCCAGCAACATCCTCAAACCGCGTCTCGCCCGCGGGGAGCTGCACCTCGTCGGCGCGACCACGCTCAATGAGTACCGCAAGATCGAGAAGGACCCGGCCCTCGAGCGGCGGTTCCAGCCGGTCACGGTCGGCGAGCCGAGCGTCGAGGACGCCGTCCTCATCCTTGACGGCCTCAAGTCACGCTATGAAGAGCACCATGGCGTTACCTACGCCGAGGACGCCATCCGCGCCGCGGTCGAGCTATCCCACCGCTACATCACCGACCGGTACCTGCCGGACAAGGCCATCGACCTCATCGACCAGGCCGGCGCCCGCCTGAGCCTGGCCCGCGGGCCGCGCGTGGACCTCGATGCCCTGCGCGCCCGGGCCGCCGAGCTCACCTCCAAGAAGGAGGCCGCGATCGCCGCGGAGGACTACGAGCAGGCCTCGCAGCTGCGGGATGCGATCGAGTCCGTCACAGCCCGGATCGAGGCCGAGGTCTCGGGCAGCCCCCGGCCTGAGGACGCCACCGCGGGCGGCGAGCTCCAGAGCGCGCCCCGGCCCGACGCCGTCGTGCGGGAGAGTGATATTGCCGCCGTCGTGGCGCGTGCCACCGGCATCCCGGCCGCCCGCCTCACGGAGGGCGAGCGCGAGCGGCTCGCGCGCCTCGAGGACGAGCTCCACGAGCGTGTGATCGGCCAGGAGGACGCGGTCTCCGCGATCGCGAAGTCCGTGCGCCGCAACCGGACGGGACTCGGCGACGCCGGGCGACCGGTGGGCAGCTTCCTGTTCCTCGGTCCGACCGGCGTGGGCAAGACCGAGCTCGCGAAGGCCCTCGCCGCGTCGCTGTTCGGTGACGAGTCCGCGATGGTGCGCTTCGACATGAGCGAATTCTCCGAAAGGCACAACGCGGCACGCCTGATCGGCGCGCCTCCGGGATACGTCGGCTACTCGGAGGCCGGGCAGCTCACCGAGCGCGTGCGGCGGCACCCGTACTCCGTGGTGCTGCTGGACGAGGTCGAGAAGGCGCACCCCGACGTGTTCAACCTGCTCCTGCAGGTGCTCGATGACGGGCGGCTCACCGACGGCCAAGGGCACACCGTTGACTTCCGCAACACGGTGGTGATCATGACCTCCAATCTCGGGTCCGAGTTCCTCGCGACCCGCGGGGCATCGCTCGGCTTCGCGGCCGGCGGTGCCGAGGGCGGTTCGTCCGACACCGAGCTGCGGGCCCGGATCATGGGCCGGCTTCGTGAGACCATGCGGCCGGAGTTCCTCAACCGCATCGACGAGATCGTGCTGTTCCGCAAGCTCACCCGCAAGCAGCTGCACGAGATCGTGCGGCTCCAGCTGGGCGGCACGGAGGCTCGGCTCGCTGCGCAGGGCATCGCCCTCGCCGTGGACGACGCCGCCGTGGGCTGGATCGCCGAGCGCGGCTACGAGCCCGAGTTCGGCGCACGGCCCCTGCGCCGCGTGATCCAGCGCGAGCTCGAAGACCGCGTCGCGGACCTGCTCGTCTCGGGAGCGGTCGCCGAGGGCGGGCGGGTTTCCGTGAGCGTGTCTGGTAGCCAGGCGGATTCGGCTTCGGACGCCGCGGGCACGGTCCCGGCGACGCACGACGGCGCAGTGCTCACCGTGAGCGCCGACGTCGCCGAGGCGGCACCCGCCGCCTGACGACGACGCGAGGTCACCTCCCTGCGGATGCGGGGTCAGCAACACCGCGTTGCTGACCCCGCATTGCTGTATCCGGGATATCGCTGTCTCCGGGATGGGGCACGAACACCGTGGCACGCCTCCGCCCCCGACCCCATCGACGTGACCCGCGAACCCCACGGCCGTGACCCGCCAACTAAGGAACCTCGCCTCAGCCCGGAAGGAGCGGTTGGGCCGGGCCGGCGGGGTCAACACGGCCCCGGCGCCCATCGACGCGGACGCGCTGGCCGTCCGTGAGCAGGGTCGTCCCGCTGCCCGTCGCCATCACCGCCGGCACGCCGTACTCGCGCGCGACGATCGCGGCGTGGGAGCCGAGCCCGCCCGTGTCGACCACCACCGCAGCGGCCCGCGCGAAGAGCGGCGTCCACGAGGGATTCGTGTTCGGGCACACGAGCACGTCTCCCGCTCGAAGCGATGCGAATCCCTCTGGCCCGAGCACTACTCTGACGGGTCCCTCCGCGATACCGCCGCTCGCGGGTGTCCCCGTGAGCAGGGCGTCCCCGATGTCCCGGCCGCCGCGACGGCGCACAAACAGCGCGGGGTCGAGCATCGGTACGCCCGCATACTCGTGCCTGAGACGCGCACGGCGGTCGGCGAGGTCCCGCACCCGGGCGGCAGCGCCGTCGTCCATCACCGCGGGATCGGCCAAGGCCCGCAGCTCCTCGAGCCGGAGATGGAACACGTCCTCGGGCGAAGTGAGGGCACCAGCGGCGACGAGGCGGCCGCCCAGCTCAAGGAAGGTGGCGCGGAGCGGGGGCATGATCCGCGTGATGTGGAAGTGGGTGTCCTCCCGGAACGCGAGCCCGCGGCGGCAGGCCTCGACGATCCGCCGCGCAGCCGCGGCTGCCCCCGGCGAACGCAGGAGCGGGTGTGCGAGGAGTTCCGCGAGGGCCGCGGCGGAGGGGTTGCGTCGTGCAGCCGCGGGCGTGGCCGCCAGAGACTTGAGGAGTGCGGCCACCGGAGTGGGATCGTCACGCCACGTGGGCGCCGTCGCCATGACGATGCTCACCGACTCTCGGTGCCCGTACTCCGCGAGGAACACGCCGAGCCGAGCAGCAAAGGCGCCGAACTCGGGCCTTGTCGTAACGGCATCAAGAAACCCCGCGGCGTCGTGCTGGCAGGCGGCGCGCGCCAGCGGGGGGTCCGCACCCACGACGGCGGCGAGCACCTCGAGCGCGTCGTTCCCATCCCGCGTTCGGGTCCGGCCGCCGGCCACCAGGGGCGACGCGAGTCGACCGAGCCTGAGCACCGCAAGCATGAGGCGCAGCGGCACGAACGGCACGAACGAGGCTGGCAGGTACCTCGCGCGCACCTTCCCCAACGGCACCATCGCATCGTTGCAGCGGTCTATGCGCCGCACGAGCTCGGGCCACGACAGCGCGGCGATGTCCTCGGCGTCGAGCGCGGCGACCGCGTCCTCGAACTCGGCGAAGAGCGGGTCCTCGCTCCACCGGCGGGTAGCGAAAGACCGTACGCGGCGGGCAATGGACAGCGGGGCGCCGATCGTGAGCAGGCTCGGCCGGGGCCTCGGCGGAACGAGCTGTAGGGGGACGCCGTCGCGCTCCCGCACGAGCTCGGCCAGTGGCGGGAAGCGGACGCCGACGCTGCCGGCCATGATGTCCAGCATGCGCACGACCCCTGGCCCGAGCCACCCCGTGACGTCCAGCGGATAGGGGCGGACGGTGAACATCTCGAGGAAGAACGGGCCCACCGTGCGCTGGACCAGACCGAGCTCTGGGGGCTCGAGCGGCAGTGCCGTCATGGGCCGTGCCTGCACGAGGCTGATCCGTCCGTCGGAGAGCGCCCACTCGATGTCCTGGGGGCGTTCCTCCCCTGCGAGCATGCTGAAGTGGTGCTCTGCCCTGACCGCGAGGGCGGCGAGCTGCGCGGCCGGGGTGTCGCCGAGGACCCGGGGCGCGCCGTCGTGCTGCGGGGTCCGCGACCGGACGGCCCCGTCCCTGCCCAGCACGAGGTGCTCGGGCGTGACCGCTCCCGACACGACGGCCTCTCCCAGCCCCGGGGCGGCGTCCACCACGAGCTCTGCGCGTCGGCCCGTCAGCGGGTTCGCGGTGAACAGGACGCCTGCGGCCTCTGCCGGAACCATCTCCTGCACGACGACGGCGATCGCCACCTCGTCCGGCGGGATTCCCTGCCGCCGGCGGTAGTCCACAGCCCGGTCGGTCCACAGGGATGCCCAGCAGCGGCGCACCGCATCGATCACTGGCCCGGCACCGGACACGTCGAGGTAGGTGTCCTGCTGGCCCGCGAAGGCAGCGCCCGGGAGATCCTCGGCGGTCGCGCTCGAGCGGACTGCCACCGGCGTTCCCTCCGGGCCGAGGTCAGCGAGTGCGGCGGCGATCGCGTGCGCGGCGGCAGGTTCGAGAGGCGCTGAGCCCAGAAGAGCGCGCGCGCCGTCCGGGTCCACCGCTGCCCGGTTCGGGTCCAGCCCGGCCGCGGCTGCATGGCCGCGGTAGGCCGCCGTCGTGACGACGAAGCCCGGCGGAACCGGGAAGCCTGCGCCGATCAGCTCACCGAGGTTCGCGCCCTTCCCGCCGGCCACCTGCACGTCGCCCGCCCGGACCGCGGCAAGCGGGAGGATGAGCGGCAGTCCGCGCTCGGGAGTAGCGGCGGGAGAGGCGGGTGCAGCGGGAGGTGTGGCGGCGCCGTCGTGCATGAGCCCAACCTACTCCCGCCGCCCCGCCCGCGATCTGGGGGTCACCCTCTCGAGGTCACGTCAGGTGACCCGCAGAACGTGACCCCCAGAACGTGACTTCCAGAGTGAAAAAGGGAGGGCCACCCCGTGTGCAGCGGGACAGCCCTCCCTCAAGACCGGCGCCGTCTAAACCGCCGGGGTCAGGTAGCGCGCGTCAGGCGAGACGCGCCTTCAGGCCGTCGAGTTCGGCCGTGATGCTCTTCGGCAGCGAGCCACCAAAGCGGGCGAACCAGTCCTCGAGGCCCGGAAGCTCGGCGTGCCACTCGTCGGCGTCGAAGCGGACGGCCTCCTCGACCTCGGCCTCGGTCATCTCCAGACCCGTGAGGTCCAGGCTGGCCGGGGTCGGGATGAAGCCGATGGGGGTCTCGACGGCGTCGGCCGTGCCCTCGATGCGCTCGATCGCCCACTTGAGCACGCGGGAGTTGTCCCCGAAGCCGGGCCACGCGAACCCGCCCTCGCGGGTGCGGCGGAACCAGTTCACGAGGAAGATCTTCGGCAGCCTTGCCGGGTTGGCCTTGCCGGAGACGCGGACCCAGTGGTTGAGGTAGTCGCCTGCGTCGTAGCCGATGAACGGCAGCATGGCCATCGGGTCGCGGCGCACGACGCCGACCGCACCGGCCGCGGCCGCCGTCGTCTCCGAGGAGAGCGTCGCGCCCATGAAGATGCCGTTCGCCCAGCTGCGCGCCTGCGTCACGAGCGGGATGGTGGTCTTGCGGCGGCCGCCGAAGAGGATCGCGTTGACCTCGACGCCGTCCGGCGCGAAGTACTCGGAGGCGAGCATGTCGATCTGGTCGATCGGCGTGCAGAAGCGCGAGTTCGGGTGCGCGGCAGGACGGCCGGCCTCCGGCGTCCAGTCGTCGCCGCGCCAGTCGGTGAGATGGGCCGGGACCTCGTCGGTCATGCCCTCCCACCACACGCCGCCGTCGTCCGTGAGCGCCACGTTGGTAAAGATGCTGTTGCCCTTGGCGATGGCGCGCATGGCGTTCGGGTTCGTGCCCCAGCCGGTGCCGGGGGCGACGCCGAACAGGCCCGCCTCGGGGTTGACTGCGCGGAGCTCGCCCTGCTTGCCGAAGCGCATCCAGGTGATGTCGTCGCCGAGGGTCTCGACCTTCCAGCCCTTGATCGTCGGATCGAGGAGCGCCAGGTTGGTCTTGCCGCACGCGGACGGGAAGGCCGCGGCAACGTGGTACGCCTTGCCCTCGGGGCTGGTCAGCTTGAGGATGAGCATGTGCTCGGCGAGCCAGCTCTCGTCGCGGGCCATGACGGAGGCGATGCGCAGGGCGTAGCACTTCTTGCCCAGGAGGGCGTTGCCGCCGTAGCCCGAGCCGTAGGACCAGATGGAGCGCTCCTCCGGGAAGTGCACGATCCACTTCTCCGGGTTGCACGGCCACGGGACGTCCGCCTGACCCTCTTCAAGGGGGGCGCCGACCGAGTGGAGGGCCGGGACGAAGAACGCACGGGTCTCTTCGATCTTCTTCAGGACGTCGGTGCCGATGCGCGCCATGATGCGCATCGAGGTGACGACGTACGCAGAGTCGGTGATCTCGACGCCGAACTTGGGGTCCTCGGCGTCAAGGTGGCCCATGACGAACGGGATGACGTACATGGTGCGGCCGCGCATGGAGCCCTCGAAGAGGCCCGTGAGCTTCTCCTTCATGGCGTCCGGGTCCATCCAGTTGTTGGTGAAGCCGGCATCGCGCTCGTTCTTCGAGCAGATGAAGGTCTGCTCCTCGACGCGGGCCACGTCGGCCGGGTCGGAGAAGGCGGCGAAGGAGTTCGGGAACAGCTCCGGGTTGAGGCGCGTGAGGGTCCCTGCGGCGACAAGCTCATCCGTCAGCGTGCGGTACTCCGCCTCGGATCCGTCGACCCAGTGGATGCGGTCGGGCTTGGTCAGCTCGGCAACTTCTTCGACCCAGGAGAGCAGCGGCTCGTAAGTCGTGGGGGCTTCCGCGAGCAGCGGCAGACGGGTCTGTCCCATGTTGGTCTCCTTAGGTGGGTCGGCGTGTCCCTCTATGCTAGAGACAGTGGTCTGTACCACCGGGCCAAATTTGAGCTGAAGCGAGAGCGAAAATGTCGCGAACAGCGTGATCTAGCGGCTTTCGCCGTCCGTTTCCTCCACTTAAGTGACGAACGTCACCTAGACCGGTCCAGATAACTCTCCTCTCGATGACCTTGGATGTACGTGCGCAGGCCCACATGGCTCGGGATTTGGAGTTGGGAAACTGTTCGCGTAAAGTTATTCGAGGCCGAACGGGGCGGGAACAATCCGAATGGTCAGAATGCGCCCATAGCTCAGCTGGATAGAGCGTCTGTCTACGGAACAGAAGGCCGGGGGTTCGAATCCCTCTGGGCGCACAGATGTGATGTAGCGGGACATCCTTTACGGATGTGGCGGGACATCGTTGACACCCCCGGTCTTCGGACCGGGGGTGTTCTGTTTTTTGGGCTGGTAGCCGCGGGTGGGATTGATGGTGAACTCGGCGAGGATCTCGCCGGTGCCGTGCTCGATGGCGGTGGCCTCGGCGTCGTGGACGAGCAGGATGAGGCGTTTGTGCCTGTGGGCGCGGCCGATGCCGAGGTGACGGAGGCGTCCCGCGTGGCGGAGGGTGACCTTGCCGTCGGCGTCGACGCGGTCAACCCTGACCCGGAAGTGTGCCCCCTGGGCGGCGGCCGCGGGGCCGGCCTTGGGGGTCTGGGCGTAGGCCTCGGCGGGTGTGTGCCTGCCGAGCGCGCGGTGGGGGCGTTCGTGGTTGTAGACGTGGCGGAATCTGGTGAGCTGGTCGTTCAGGTCCTCGATGGTCTGGGCCGGAGGCTGGCTGTGGAGCCATTTCTTCAGGGTCTGGTGGAAGCGCTCGATCTTGCCCTGGGTCTGGGGGTGGCCGGGGGATCCGTTCTTCTGCGTGATCCCGAGCCCTGCGATGAGGGTCTCGAAGGCGTTGCGGCCGCCTTTCCCGCCGGCCAGGCGGGTGGTGTAGACCATGCCGTTGTCGGTCAGGGTGCTGGCGGGCAGGCCGTGTTCCTGTGCGGTGTCCAGGAAGGCGTCCACGACGATGGCGCCGGTCGTCCTGGGGTGGGCGGTGAGGTGGAGCAGGCAGCGGGAGTGGTCGTCGAGGAAGTCGATGATCTCGGTGTCGGTGCCGTCGGCCAGGTGCCAGTGGGTGAAGTCGGACTGCCAGGTCTCGTTGGGCTGGGCCGCGGCGAAGCGTCGCAGGGAGGACTTGGGACGCTTGTGGGGTTCGGGGGCGACCGCGCCGGCGGCCCGGAGGATGCGGTGGATGGTGGTGCTCGCGGGCACCGGGAGGCCCTCGCGTCCGAGATGGGCAGCGATGGTCTCGGCCCCGGAGTCCAGGCCCTTGGCCTGCAGGTCGGCGCGTAGGACCAGGATCCTCTCCTGAACGTTGGCCGGCGTCTGCTGCGGGCTGGTGCGGGGCCGCCGGGAGCGGGCCTCGAGGCCGGCCTCTCCTTCGGCTGCGTGGCGGGCGATGAGTTGGTGGACCCATTGGCGGCTGATGCCGTACCGGCGGGCTGCTTCGGCCTTGGACATCCCACCCTCCAGGACTGCGAGGACGATGACCTTGTTCTTCGACATGGCAGAAGCCCAATGGGCGAGGTGTCAACGATGTCCCGCGACATGCCGGAAGGCGTCAACGATGTCCCGCCACAGCAGTCCACTGTCACCTGTCAACGATGTCCCGCCACATGCGTCAACGATGTCCTGACATCACACACCTCTGGGCGCACAGATGTGAAGAGAGAAGCCCCCCAGCCTAAGGCTGGGGGGCTTCTTCGTCTTCCCCGGCCGGGCGCAAGAGCCAGCCCGGGGTCCTCCTGCGCGGACGGACCGACTACCGCCCGCCGGGCACTACCCGTCGGCGTGGGCCTGGAGCATCCGGCGGATGCCGTCGAAATGCCGGTTGAGCAGCTCGGACGCCGCAGCCTTGTCCCCCGCGCTCGCGGCCTCGAGGATGCGACGGTGCGCGGCCGCCGTCTCGACGAGATCCGCGTTGGAGGGTCCCACCTCCGCGTGGATCTTGCGGTAGACCTTCCAGAAGACGCCCATGAGGTTCAGGAGCAGCTCGTTGTCGAGCGGTTCGAAGAGCAGGCGATGGAACAGTGCATCCGCCTCAGAGAACTCGTCCCCGCGCTCGGCCGACTCCTCCATCGTGACGACGACGGCCTCGATTCGCGCGAGCTGCTCCTGAGTGATGACGTCAATCGACGCTCCGACAAGCCCCGACTCGAGCGCCTGGCGGACATCGACGAGCTCCATCGCCTCATGCCCCTTGTGGCGGAGGGACAGCCGGCCGCGGAAGGAGAGCCCATCGGCGAGCGCATCGAAATTGCTCGGCGCAACGAACATGCCGAACCCGTGCCGGATCTCCACCACCCCGAGCGCCTGCAGGACCTTGAGGCATTCACGCAGGGTGTTCCTGCCGACCCCGAGGGTCGCCGTCAGCTCGCTCTCCGTGGGCAACGGGTCGCCCGCCTCAAGTCCTCGGTCGAGGATAAGGTCCATGATCTCCGCCTGAAGCGCTCGGAGCCGCGCCTGCGCGCTGAAGCGCGCCGCAGGAGCCGACGTCGTCGTGGCCATGGAATCCTCCAGTTAGCATGAGAGTGCTGCGTACCGAAGGCACGCAGAGGGACGCTTCGAACCTGTGCTCGGCATCACTTCGGGCCATGATATCGGATGTCCCACTTCCGGGCCCAGAGGTCCACCGGGCCAGCCCTTCGCCCTTGACGCGCGATTGTGATGAGCCTTACAGTTGCCAAGAACCTCGGACATCCCACATCCGATAAGTGCTTTCCTGAGGGCACTCCGGACTCGGTCCACGAGGACACGCACCCGGATCCACAGAGCCATCAACACGAACGGTGAGGTACATGAGCAACCCCATCTCCCCGCTGGTCAATGACGCCAGCCGCAGGAACTTCCTCAAGCTCAGCGGAGCGATCGGCGCCGCCGCGGCGTTCACGGCGTCCCTGGCCGCATGCTCCCCCGGCGGCACGCCGGCCTCCGCGGTCACGAGCGGCGGAGCGGTCGACCCGACCAAGGAGCTCGTCGCCGGCATCTCATTCGCCCTCTCGACCGGCTTCGACCCGATCGCCGCGAGCGGTGCGACGCCTCAGGCGGCCAACAACCACCTCTTCGAGGGCCTCGTGGACCTCCACCCGGCGACCCGACAGGCCTACCTGGCCCTCGCGGCGTCGGACCCGAAGAAGGTCGACGACACCCACTGGGAGGTCGAGGTCAAGCAGGGCGCGACGTTCCACGACGGCACGCCCGTGACCGCGGACGACGTCGTGTGGTCCTTCAACCGCACCCTCGATCCGGCGAGCAAGTCCCTCTTCGCGGGCTTCATCCCGTTCATCAAGGCCGCGTCCAAGAAGGACGACAAGACGGTCGCATTCGAGCTGAAGGCCCCGTTCGCTGGCTTCAAGGAGCGCATCGCTGTGGTCAAGGTCGTCCCCAAGGCCCTCACGGACACCGCAGAGAAGGCCAAGGCCTTCGACGCGAAGCCGATCGGCTCGGGCCCGTACAAGTTCGTCTCCGCGACCAAGGAAGACAAGATCGTCTTCGCGAAGTTCGACGGCTACAAGGGCCAGTACCCGGCCCGGTCGAACAACATGACGTGGCTCCTCATCGCCGACGGCTCTGCTCGGGTCAACTCGATCCCATCCCGCGCCCAGGCCATCGAGGACGTGCCATATCTCGACATCGACTCGCTCAAGAGCAAAGTCACCGTCGAGGCGGTGCAGTCCTTCGGGCTCCTGTTCCTCATGTTCAACACCGCCAAGGCGCCGTTCAGCGACAAGCGCGTCCGTCAGGCGCTCTTCTACGCCACGGACACCCAGAGCGTCATCAACAAGGCCCTGCTCGGCAACGCGACACCGGCGACGTCCTACCTGCCCAAGAACCACCCGGCCTACCACCAGGCCGCGACTCAGTACTCGTACAACCCGGACAAGGCCAAGCAACTGCTCTCCGACGCCGGCGCGTCCAACCTGAGCTTGCGCCTCACCTCGACCCAGAACTCCTGGATCGACAAGTGCATGCCGCTCATCAAGGAGAACTGGGACGCGATCGGCGTCAAGACCACCCTCGACATCGTCCCCTCGGCGACGGTCTACAGCGCCCAGCGCGCTGACGGCGGCGGCGACTTCGACGTCGTCTGCGCATCGGGCGACCCGAGCGTGTTCGGGAACGACGCCGACCTCCTCCTGAGCTGGTTCTACCGCGCCGGCGTGTGGCCGACGGCGCGCTACCGCTGGACCGGCACCCCCGAGTACAAGCAGGTGCAGGACCTCCTCGCCCAGGCCGCCTCCGCCGACGCAGCCCAAGCCAAAGACCTCCAGGGCCAGATCATCGACCTCGTGGCCGAGCAAGTGCCGCTGTACCCGCTGTTCCACCGCAAGCTGCCGACGGCCTGGGACCCCACTCAGCTCGACGGCTTCCAACCGCTGCCCACGACCGGTCTGTCCTTCATCGGCGTCGGTCGCAAGTAGCGCACCTCGGGGCGGATGACGGCGACCCCGACGCCGTCATCCGCCCCTTACGAGCAGTTTGGAGTTCTTCACCGTGTCAACGCTGCTGAGACTGCTGGGCCGGAGGATCGCCGTCCTCCCCTTCATGCTGTTGGGCGTCACGATCCTCGTGTTCCTCGTCCTCCAGGTGGCCCCGGGCGACCCCGCGACGTTCGTCCTGGGGCCCGATGCCTCGGAGGACGCGAAGAACGCATGGCGCGAGGCCCGCGGGCTCAACGATCCGCTCATCATCCAGTTCTTCCACTACGTAGCCAGACTCGTCACCCTCAACTTCGGCGTGACCAACCCGCCGGAGGAGCCCGTGGGCATCCGCATCGCGGCCGCCTTCCCCGTGACGCTCCAGCTCACGCTCCTGGGTGTGCTCATCGCCGTCGTGATCTCGCTTGTCCTCGGCATCCTCGGCGCGCTCTACCGCGACAAGTGGCCAGACCAGCTCATCCGCGTGTTCTCGATCGCGGCCATCGCGACGCCGTCGTTCTGGCTCGGCATCCTCCTCATCCAGTGGTTCGCCCTCCCGAAGGGCTCGCTCTTCCCGGTGGGCGGCATGGCGTGGGCCGAGCAGTACGGCTTCGTCGGCTGGGCCTACTCGATGGCACTGCCCGCCGTTGCCCTCGGCCTGCCCGTCGCAGCGTCCCTCATCCGCGTGGTGCGCACGTCGATGGTCGAGGAGCTCGACAAGGACTACGTCCGCACGGCCATCGGCAACGGCGTCCCGTACCGCACGGTCGTGGCGAAGAACGTGCTCCGCAATGCCCTCGTCACCCCGGTCACGGTACTCGGCCTCCGCGTCGGCTACCTCTTGGGCGGCGCGATCGTGATCGAGCGCATCTTCGACCTCAAGGGCATGGGCGGACTCATCATCAACGGCCTCAACGGCAAGGACGTCAACCTCGTTGCCGGCGGTGTCATCACGATCGCCGCGACCTTCGTCCTCGTCAACATCGTGGTGGACGTCCTCTACCTGCTCATCAATCCCCGGATCCGGACGGTCTGACATGTCGCATCCATCCCGCCCAACCGGCCCCCTCGCGCCCCGCGCCGGCCTCGCGAACCGTCTTGCCGATCAGGGCGCCCGCTTCAGGGCGATGCCCGCCGGCTCCAAGATCGCGCTCGGCTTCCTCATCTTCATTGTCCTCGTCGCGATCATCGGCCCCTTCATCGCCCCCTACGGGGAGAACGAGTCGTTCATCCCCAAGACCCCGCCGGGGCCGGACCACTTCTTCGGCACCGACGTCGGCGGCCGCGACGTCTTCACACGCATGCTCTACGGGGCGCGCATCTCGATCATGATCGGCCTGGGGGCGGTTGCCCTGGCCGTCATCATCGGCGCCGCACTCGGCGCTGCCGCCGCGACGGGCCGCAAGTGGGTCGACGAGACGGTCATGCGCATCCTCGACGTCCTCATGGCGTTCCCGGGCATCGCCCTGGCCGCGGCGCTCCTGTTCGCGCTCTCGACCGCCTCGGCCAACATCTTCGGCTCGACAGTCCCCGTCATCATCCTCGCGATCGCGATCGTCTACTCGCCGCAGCTCGCCCGTGTGGTCCGCGCCAACGTCCTCGCGCAGTACGGCGAGGACTACGTCCGGGCGGAACGGGTCATCGGTGCCGGACGCTTCTACATCCTCGTCAGGCACATCGTCCGCAACACCGCCGCCCCGGTGCTCGTGTTCGCCACGGTCATGGTCGCCGACGCGATCATCCTCGAGGCATCCCTCTCGTTCCTCGGCGCGGGCGTGCAGCAGCCGGCCGCCTCGTGGGGCAACGTCATGAGCGACGGCCGCGAGCTCGTCAACTCCGGAGGGTGGTGGCCCACGACGTTCGGCGGCATCACGATCCTGCTCACCGTCCTCTCGCTCAACATCCTCGCCGAGGGGCTCACGGATGCGATGGTGAACCCGCTCCTCCGCAGGGCACCGAAGGTGAAGGACGACGACGGCTCGGCGGCCGCCGCTGCGGCCGCGGCTGCCGCTGACCTCGCCTCGGTCGAGGCCGCCCGGGCCCTCGGCGCCGGAACGCTGGGCGACGAGGCGTTGGCCGCCGTCGTGCGTCTCGACGAGAACCCGCACGCGCTGCTCGACCTCGAGCTCGAGAGGCTCTCGGCCGTCGAGGCGCGCCGCACCGACCGCCTCCCGCAGGTCGGCGTCAGCGCGAAGACGATCCTCGAGGTCACCAACCTGTCGATCCGTTTCCCGCACCGCTACGGCAGCACCGCGATCGTGGACAACGTCTCCTTCTCGGTCCGCGAGGGCGAGACGATGGCGCTCGTCGGCGAGTCGGGCTGCGGCAAGTCGATCACCTCGCTCGCAATCATGGGCCTTCAGGCGCCGTCGGCCGTCCTGTCCGGCTCGATCGCGTACGAGGGGCGCGAGCTGCTCACGAACTCGCCCAAGGAGCGCGAGCAGCGCTACGCAGGCCTGCGGGGACAGGAGATCGCGATGATCTACCAGGACTCGCTCAGCGCACTCAACCCGTCCATGCTCATCAAGGACCAGCTCGAGCAGCTCACCCGTCGCAACGGACGCAAGACGCCGCGCGAGCTCCTCGAGCTCGTCGGTCTCGACCCGAACCGCACGCTCAGGTCCTACCCGCACGAGCTCTCAGGAGGCCAGCGGCAGCGCGTGGTCATCGCCATGGCACTCTCACGCTCCCCCAGGATCGTGGTTGCCGACGAGCCCACGACGGCGCTCGACGTCACCGTGCAGAAGCAGGTCATCGACCTTCTGAACGAGCTGCGCGAGCAACTCGGCTTCGCGATGGTGTTCGTGAGCCACGACCTCGCGCTCGTGGCCTCCCTCGCGCACCGCGTCACGGTCATGTACGCCGGCCAGGTCGTCGAGACCGCGCCGACCGCGGCGCTCCTGCGCAGCCCGCAGCACGAGTACACGCGCGGCCTCCTCGGCTCCGTCCTGTCCGTCGAGGCCGACGCGCCCCGCCTGCACCAGATCCGCGGGACCGTCCCATCACCGCGGGACTTCGCGCCGGGCGACCGCTTCGCCGAACGGTCCCTGCGCCCGGACGCGGACCCGAGGCAGCTGCTCGAGTTCGTCGAAGTTCCCGGCGATCCCGGGCACTTCTGGGCGAGCCACGAGAAGACGGCCCGCACCGGCGAGCTCATCAAGGAAGGTGCCCAATGACCCGCACTCCCATCGACGGTGCACTCGCGTCCGGCGCACCCGTGCTCGAACTCAAGGGCCTCACCGTCCACTTCCGGGCCCGCGGCGGGAAACTCTTCCGGCCCACGATCGTCAAGGCGGTCGACGGGATCGACTTCTCGGTGCGCCGCGGCGAGACCGTCGGGATCGTCGGCGAGTCCGGCTCGGGCAAGTCCACCCTCGCCTCGGTGCTCGTCGGCCTGCAGGCCCCGACGTCCGGGACGCTCGCGTTCCAGGGCAGGCCCGTCAAGCGGCTCGACGGGCGCCTCCGCCGCGAGTTCGGGCGGACGGTCTCGGTCGTCTTCCAGGACCCCGCGACGGCGCTCAACCCGCGCATGACCATCGAGGACATCCTCCTGGACCCGCTCGTGGTCCACGGGATGGGCAACGACACTTCGCGCCGCGCCCGGGTCAAGGAGCTCCTCTCCCTCGTGGGGCTCCCGCAATCCGCGGCCGAGGTCACGCCGTCGAACGTCTCGGGCGGCCAGCGTCAGCGCGTGGCGATCGCCCGCGCGCTGGCCCTCGAGCCCGAGCTCATCATCGCCGACGAGCCCACGAGTGCACTCGACGTCTCGGTGCGCGCGCAGGTGCTCAACCTGCTCTCGGACCTCAAGCGCCAGCTCAACCTCGGCATGGTGTTCATCAGCCACGACATCCAGACCGTGCGCTACATCTCCGACCGCATCTGCGTCATCTACCAGGGCAGGATCGTCGAGCAGGGCACAGCCGAGGACGTCTTCGACCACCCCACCCATGACTACACGCGCAAGCTGCTCGGCGCCGCGCCGAGCCTCCTGCACGTCTGAGACCCACCCGCTTCCCGTTCCGTGTTCCACCCACCCTCCCCAGGAGAACCTGTGCCCACCGCATTCCACGGCGTCATCCCGCCGGTCGTCACCCCCCGTCACGCCGACGGCAGCATCGACGTCGAGTCGCTGCGCAGCGTCACCAAGCACCTCATCGATGGCGGCGTGACCGGGCTCTTCGCGCTCGGCTCGTCCGGCGAGGTCCCCTACCTGACGAACGCCGAGCGCGAGCTCGCCGTCATCACGATCGCCGAGGCCAACGCGGGCGCCGTCCCGCTCGTGGTCGGCGCGAACGAGCAGACAACGCACCGTGTCATCGAAGAGTCGAGGAGGATGGTGGACCTCGGCGCGGACGCGCTCGTCGTCACCTCGATGTACTACGCGATCGGGAACGCGGCCGAGACCGAGGCCCATTTCCGTGCGATCCATGAGGCCGTCACGACGCCGATCTTTGCGTACGACGTCCCCGTCCGCACCCACTTCAAGCTCCCCACCGACGTGCTCGTGCGCCTCGCTATGGACGGCGTGATCGTGGGGGTCAAGGACTCCTCGGGGGACGACGTCGCCTTCCGCCAACTGCTCCTGGCCACGAAGGACCTTCCCGGCTTCTCGGTGTTCACGGGCCACGAGGTCGTGGTCGACGGCGCGCTCCTGGGCGGGGCACACGGCGTGGTGCCGGGCCTCGGCAACGTGGACCCCGCCGGCTACCGAAGGCTCTATGACCTCGCCAAGGCCGGGGACTGGGCTGGCGCCGCGGCCGAGCAGGACCGCCTCGCGCGCCTGTTCGGCATCGTCTTCGCGCCCAACGGCCGGGTCTCGGGCGGTGCCGCCGGCCTCGGCGCGTTCAAGACCGCACTGGCGCTCATGGGCGTCATCGAGTCCAACACCATGAGCACTCCCATGCTCTCGCTCAACGAAGCCGAGGCGGAGACCATCCGCGGGATCCTCGTCGAGACCGGCATTCTCCGGTGACGTCTGGCCCAGCACCCCGGCAGCCCAGGACTCAAGGAGGCCCCCAGCGTGAGGCACGCGATCGGCGTCGACCTCGGCGGGACGAAGACCGCCGCGGGACTCGTCTCCGAGCACGGCGACGTCGTGTTCTCGGAAACCATCCCGACGCTCTCGCGCGAGGGCGGCGAGGCGATCCTCAACGCCACCGCCGAGTTCGTCCTGCGCCTTCGCCGTCGGGCCGCGTCTGCGGGGCTCGGGGTGACCGGGATCGGAGTCGGCTCGGCCGGGGTCATCGACGCCGCCCGCGGCACGGTCGTATCCGCCACGGAGGCGATCCGCGGTTGGGCCGGCACCGACGTCGCCAGCGGTCTGGCGCGCCGGACTGGACTGCGCACCGCCGTCGTCAACGATGTCCACGCCCACGCCCTCGGCGAGGCGTGGCGCGGTGCTGCCGCCCCGACATCGTCCTCCCTCCTCATCGCCTTCGGCACCGGGGTGGGCGGCAGCTTCGTGGTCAACGGCCGGCCGCTCCTGGGGCACCGGTGGGTGGGCGGCCATGTGGGGCACCTCGCCTCGCCGTTCGCGCGCGACGCCGATGGGTCGCCGCTGCCGTGCGTGTGCGGCGCCGCCGGTCACGTCGAGGCGATCGCCTCCGGCCCCGCACTGCATGCCGAATACCTCCGTCGCGGCGGCGATCCCGCCGTGGCGGACGCCCGGGGGGTCTTCGCACTCGCGCAGGGTGCGGGCGGGTCGGCGGGCGATTCCACGGCGCGCGCGGCCGTCAGCGTGGCCGCGCAGGCCGCCGGGCAGGCCGCCGGCGGGCTCGCGAACGCTCTGGATCCCGAGGCCATGGTGATCTCCGGCGGGCTCGCCGATGCCGGACCCCTCTGGTGGGATGCCATGGAGGCAGCCTTCCGGGCCGAGCTCATGCCGCCGCTGGCGTCGATGCCGCTCCTGCGGGCCTCGCTCGGCGGGGCTGCGGCGCTCATCGGTGCGGCGCGGCTCGTCCTCACACCCGAAATCCTCACCCCCGCGAAAGGCCTGCTGTGATCCTCACGCCCCAAGCCCTCGAGGCCCTCCGCGGCCAGCTCATCGTCTCCTGCCAGGCGTACCCCGGCGAGCCGCTGCGGGAGCCGCACATCACGGGGCAGATGGCCGCTTCGGTGGTGCGCGGCGGGGCCGCGGCCGTCCGGGTCCAGGGCGTCGCCGACGTCCAGTTCACGCGCTCGGCCGTCAACGTGCCCGTGATCGGCCTGTGGAAGGACGGGCACGAGGGCACCTTCATCACACCGACGCTGCGGCACGCGCTCGCCATCGCCGCTGCCGGGGCCCACGTTGTGGCCATCGACGGCACGCGGCGCCCGCGGCCCGATGGGCTCTCCCTCGCCGCGACGGTGGCCGGGATCCACGGGGCGTCGCACGCGCTCGTCATGGCGGACTGCGGGTCTCTGGGGGACGCCCGTGCCGCCGCCGAAGCCGGGGCAGACCTCATCGGGACGACGCTTGCCGGGTACACCGGGGAACGGCCCAAGACCGATGGTCCGGACCTCGAGCTCCTCGCCGCTGTGGCCGCGGCGGACCTCGGCCGCCCGCTCATCGCCGAGGGCCGCATCCACACGCCCGCCCAGGCGCGGGCCGCCGTCGATGCGGGGGCGTTTGCCGTCGTGGTCGGCACGGCGATCACGCATCCCGCGACGATCACTGGCTGGTTCCGCGACGCCCTCGCCTGACGCGACCCCGCCCCCGCACCCCGACGCCACCTCTCAGCGATGCGGAGTTACCTCCCCGCGATGCGGAGTCACCTCCCTACGATGCGGAGTCACCTCCCTACGATGCGGAGTCACTTCTCTAGAACGCGTTTGGGCACGTTAGAAGCTGACCCCGGATCGCTGGAAGCTGACCCCGGGTCGGGCACGGCGTCAACGGCTCCCGTAGCATGCTGGGGTGGACAGCGAGTATGACGTCATTGTGGTCGGCGGCGGCGCGGCCGGCGAGAACGCCGCGGACCGTGCAGTCAAGGGTGGCCTCACGGCGGCGATCGTGGAAAAGAGCCTGCTGGGCGGAGCATGCTCATACTGGGCATGCGAGCCGTCCAAAGCCCTCCTGCGCCCAGGCACCGCGCTCCACGCCGCGCGCCGCGTCCCGGGCTCGCGCGAGGCAGTCACGGGCCAGCTCGACGTTCCCGCCGTCCTGGCCCACCGCGACGAGGCCTCAAGCCATTGGGACGACTCGGGTCAGGCCCAATGGGCCGAGGGCGTGGGGATCAAGGTTATCCGCGGCACGGCCCGACTCACGGGCGCGAGACGCCTCTGGGTGACAGACGACGACGGCAACCACTTCACGCTCACGGCGCGCCACGCCGTCGTGCTCGCGACCGGCTCGCTGCCGGTCATCCCCAAAGTCCCGGGCCTCCACAACGTCCGTGTCTGGACCACACCGGACGCGACGAGCACGCAGGAGGTCCCGGAGAGCCTCGCGGTCATCGGCGCGGGCGTTGCGGGCGCGGAGCTGGCCCAGGCGTTCGCGCGGCTCGGCTCGAAGGTCACGATGCTCGCCCGCGGCTCGTTCCTCAGCGCCTTCCCCGAGGACGCCCGCAACCTCGTGGCCGAGGGCCTGCGCGCGGACGGCGTCGAGATCCTCGAGGGCGTCTCCCCCGAATTCGCGGAGCGGACGGACGACGGCGCCGTGCGGCTCACGCTCCCCGGTGACCGGACGCTCAAGGCGGAGCGGCTGCTCGTGGCGGCCGGACGCCGCCCGGCACTCGACGGCCTCGGCCTGCCGGCCTTCGGGATCGAGCCGCACCTGCTGCGCGTCGACGAGAGCGGGCGCGTCCAAGGCCTCTCGTGGCTCTATGCCGTGGGCGACTGCTCGGGCGGCGCGAAGCTCACGCATCAGGGCAAGTACCAGGCCCGCATCACGGGGGACGCGATCGTTGCCCGCTCGCGCGACGAGCTCGACGCCGATGTGGAACCGTGGAGCCGTTGGGCCCGTACCGCCGACGTCCTCGCTGTGCCGCACGTGGTCTTCACCGACCCCGAGATCGCGTCCGTGGGCCTCACCGAGGAGGACGCGTGGGAGGCGGGCATCAGAGTGCGCGCCGTGGAGCTGCCGATCTCCGTTGCCGGCGCGTGGCAGCACGCCGAGGACTACGAGGGCTGGGCGCAGTTCCTCGTGGACGAGGACGCGCGGACGCTCATCGGGGCGTGCTTCGCCGGGCCGGACGTCGCGGAGCTGCTGCATGCGGCCACGATCGCGATCGTCGGAGAGGTGCCCCTCGAGCGCCTGTGGCACGCGACGCCGTCCTTCCCCACCGTAAGCGAGATCTGGCTCCGGTTCCTCGAGGCCTACGGCCTCTGACGCGTCAGAGGCCGTAGGCCATCCCAGATCAGAGCTGGGTGTGGACCGCCGTGGCAGGGTCGCCGCCGATGCGTTCCCCAGTCTCGAGCTCGCCGATCGCAGCGGCCTCGGCTTCGCTCAGGGTCAACGCGGCGGCCGCAAGGTTCTCCCGCATGCGCCCGGGCGTGGCCGTCTTCGGGATGACGATGGTTCCCTGGGCGAGGTGCCAAGCGAGCACGGCCTGCGCCGGGGACGCTCCGTGCGCGGCGGCGGCCTCCAGCACCGCCTCGGCGCCAAGGTCCGCACCTTGTCCGAGGGGGCTGTACGCCTCGACGGCGATCCCGCGCGACCGGGTCGCAGCGGCCAGACTGCGCTGCTGGAAGGTCGGATGGAGCTCAATCTGGTTCACCGCCGGCGTCACCCGCGCCGATGCCGCGAGCGTCTCGAGGTGCTCGGTGAGGAAATTGGAGACGCCGATAGCACGTGCCTGCCGCCGGTCGTAGACCTCCTCGAGGGCCCGCCACGCCGAGGCGTACAGCGCCTGGGACGGCACGGGCCAGTGGATCAGGTAGAGGTCCACGTAGTCCAGGCCAAGCGCCGCGAGGCTGTCCTCGAAGGCCTCGCGGGGCCTGCTCTGGTCGCCATTGCGGAGCTTCGTGGTGATGAAGAGATCCTCCCGCGGGATGCCCGAGGCGGCGATCCCGGCACCGACTCCGGCCTCGTTGCGGTACGCGGCGGCGGTGTCGATGTGCCGGTACCCGGCTTCGAGCGCGGCCTCGACCGCACGCTGGGTCTCCTCCGGCGGAACCTGGAAGACGCCGAAGCCGAGCTGCGGGATCTCGACGCCGTTGTTGAGCGTGACGGTGGGAACGATGATCTCAGGGGTGTGCATGGGTCTTCCTCCGTGTCGTGTTCTCCAGAATCAGGGGTGAAGCGTTACGAGGACGACGGCGCGAGGCGCGCGGCCGCCGTCGTCCAAGGGTTCGGCTCGACCGCCCAGGCCGCTCGGTGCAGCGCCGTGGCGAGCCACGCGCGGGCCGCGGCGAGCCTCGGGGTGTGACCCCGGCCGTCGTCGACGATCGGGGCGTTCGGGAGCGCACTGCGGCTCTCGTCGTTCAGGGTGGGGATGATGAGCGCAAAGGCGATCAGCGCTGAGTGTTCCATGGTCCTTCTTCTTCACGGTCCACCGGGTGGTGGACGACTCGCCTTCAACGCTATGCGGCTCCGGGCACGGAAGTCATGGCAGGAGCCGCACCCTGTGCTTCCTAGGAGTCGCAGGCCTACCTTCGGCCATGGAGGAGCACCGCGCCCCCGGTCAGAATGGATGCTATGGGTCAGAGTGCTGAGTTCGGAAGGTTCCTCAAGGCGATGCGGTCGCGCCTGTCCCCCGACGAGGCGGGGATCCCGGTGGCCTCGACCGGGCGCCGCGTCCCCGGGCTGCGGAGGGAGGAGATCGCCCTCTTGGCCGGGGTGAGCACGGACTACTACTCACGTCTCGAGCAGGGGCGGAACATCCACCCCTCGCGGTCGGTGCTCGACGCCGTGGCGCGGGCACTGCGTCTGGATGAGGGCGAGCGCGCCCACATGATCGATCTCCTCGAGCACTGCGCCAAGTCGCAGAGGACGCCGATCCACACGGAGAGCGTGCGCGCTGCATTGCGCCAGCTCCTCGAAGCCGTGGGCAACGTGCCCGCCCTCGTCCTCGGCCGCCGCACCGACGTGCTCGCGGGCAATCGCCTCGCCTACCTCCTCCTCGCCGACTTCCCTGCACTGCCCGTGGAAGAGCGGAACCTCACACGCTGGATCATCCTGGATCCGGCCGCACGCGAGCTGTTCACCGATTGGCACGCCGTGGCGGCCGAGGCTGCGGGAGCCCTGCGGGTCGACATCGGCCGGCACCCGAGCGACCCTCAGGCCAACCAACTCGTGGGCGATCTCGCTGTTCACAGCGAGGACTTCCGCCGCTGGTGGGCGGGTCACCGCGTGATCACAACGCACGCCGGAACCCTGCGTATGCGCCATCCGGTGGTGGGCGATCTCGAGCTGGCCTTCGAGGACCTCGCCCCGCTGCACGATCCCGACCAGACGCTGCGCGTGTTCACGGCCAAGCCCGGCTCCCCATCCGAGGACTCGCTCGCACTGCTCGGCAGCTTCGGGGCGGAGGGACCTTCCGTGCGCGAGGTGCCGCGCGAGGGCAAGCGCGGCGCCGATCGGCCGGCTACCCGCGAGCTGCCCTGAGCCTGAGGTCTTCGGGCCCGCGCTGGGCTCGCTCATGGATTTGTACTGACCGGTCAGTTTCCCTACAATTGAGAGCATGCTTTCAGTTCGTGATTTGACGGTTGCCGGACGACACAGCGATCTCGTCCCGCGCACCTCGTTCGAGGCCCGTCGCGGCGAGCTCCTCCTCGTTCGCGCGGACGGCCAGGAACACCGCACGGCCCTCGCCCTCGCCGCGGCCGGCCGGCTCGCGCCGACCGACGGAACGGCAGCCTGGGGCAGCCACTCGGGAAAACCCGTTCGGGATCTCAAGGGACTGCGCCGCGTGGGCGCCGTCGTGGATGCGCCAGCGATCAACGAGGCCGAGCTCCACCTGCGCGTCAAGGATCTCGTAGCCGAGGACCTCGCCCTGCTCCCCCGGCGCCACCGCGGCCCCGCCACGCCAGACGCCTGGCTCACGGTCAACGCCTTCGCGGACATCGCCGACAGCTGGGCCCAGGACCTGCCCGCAGCCCGACGCACCGAGCTCCTCACAGCACTGGCCCTTGCCAACCCCGAGACCGAATTGCTCGTCCTGGACTCCCCCGACCGCCACTCGGACGATCCGGCCGACTGGCTCCCGTTCCTCGCCGGGACGGCAGCGCGCGCGGGCCGGCCGCTCGCCGTCGTCGCCGTCGTCGCGACGTTCCCTGAGCACTGGGCGGGACCTGCCGCCGTCGTGGGCAATTCGATCCGGCGGCTGGCCGAACAGGGGGACCTCGCCGCCACACCCGGTGACCTCGCCGCCACACCCGGTGACCTCGCCGCCACACCCGGTGACCTCGCCGCCACACCCGGTGACCTCGCGCTGGGCGAGGGGGTCCGCGCGTGACGGTTCTCCGGCTGGCCCGCTCCGAGCTCAAGCGGATGACCTACGGGCTGCTGCCCAAGCTCACGATCCTCGCCCTCGTGACCGTGCCTCTCCTGTACGGGGCCGTCTACCTGTACGCCAACTGGGACCCGTACAAGAACATGAACCAGATCCCGGCCGCCCTCGTGGTCGAGGACCAAGGCGCCGACTCGACCGACGGCACGCGCCTCGAAGCAGGAAGCCAGGTAGCCCAGAACCTCGTGGACGGCCACCTGTTCGACTGGCACCGCGTGGGCACCGCGGCCGAGGCCGAGGAGGGCGTCCGCAACGGCACCTACGGCTTCTCGCTCACCCTCCCGGCCGACTTCTCCTCGAACCTCGTCTCCCCGGCGAGCTTCGACTCCGCTCGCCAGGCCATGCTCAAGGTCACCACGAACGATGCCAACAACTACCTCCTGAGCACGATCGTCGACAAGGTCACGACGGCCGTGCACGACGCCGTCGCAAAGCAGGTAGGCACCGAGACGGCCGCCCGCCTCCTCACCGGCTACGGCGTGATCCACACCCAGCTAGCCACCGCGGCCGACGGCGCCGCGAGGCTGGCCGGCGGGCTCGACCAGCTAACGGACGGTTCCTCCCAGCTCGCGGACGGCGCTGGCCAGCTCCATACGGGCGCCGAGCAGCTCACGACCGGTGCAGACCAGCTCAGCAGCGGCGCATCCCGGCTGAGCGCGGGCGCGAACCAGCTCGTCGCGGGCCAAGAGCAGCTGCTCACCGGTGCGCAAAAGCTCAGCACCGGCGCGTCGCAGCTCTCCTCGGGCCTCGGAACGCTCCAGCAGAAGACGGCATCCCTGCCCGACGACACGCAGAGGCTCGCGGCCGGCGCGGCGCAGGTCGCGGCAGGCAACGCCCAGCTGAACGCAAAGGTCCAGCAGGCCGTCACCGCAGCCGACTCCGCCGACGCCGCGCTGCAGGGCACGGTGACCACGAGCACACAGAGGCTCGTGGCCGCAGGCGTGCTCACGCAGTCCCAGGCCGACCAGCTCCTGACCCAGGTCGCCGCACTCCAGACCTCGGCGCAGATCGCCGACGCCCGATCCCAGCTCCACACGGCCGCAGGGCAGGTCCAGCAGCTCGCGACAGGTTCCCAGCAGGTTTCGGACGGCGCCGCCCAGCTCGCAGACGGCATGCCGGCCCTCACGTCCGCGATCTCGCAGGCGCACGACGGCGCGGCGCAGCTCTCAACGGGAGCGAACCAGCTGGCGGCGGGCGAGCAGCAGTCCGTGGACGGGTCGAAGTCCCTCGCGTCGGGTGCGTCCCAACTCTCCGACGGAGCCGCCCAGCTTGCCGACGGCGCGGGCCGGCTCGCGGACGGCGCCGCCCGCCTCGACACCGGCGCGGCCAAGCTGCGGGACGGTCTGGCGCAGGCCGACGACGGCGCCCACCAGCTCGCCGACGGCCTGAACGCGGGCGCCGGGAAGGTTCCGAATCCGTCGCAGAAGCAGGTCACGGATGTCTCGAATGTCATGGGCGACCCGGTCGCCGTCGACCACGCCTCGCAGACCAAGGCGGCGTCCTACGGAGCGGGCCTCGCGCCGTTCTTCCTCTCCCTCGCGATGTGGGTGGGCATCTTCATGCTCATGCAGGCCATGCGCCCCTTCACGGTCCGCGCGCTCCCCTCGAACGCTCCACCGTGGAAGATCGCGCTCGGTGGCTGGCTGCCGTTCGCGGTGGTGGCGTCGGTCCAGGCGACGCTCCTGACCACCGTCGTGGACTTCGCTCTCGGCCTCGACCCCGCGCATCCCGTGCTCATGTGGCTCTTCCTGCTGCTGGGCGGAATCGCGTTCAGCGCGATCATCCACGGGATCGTCGCGCTCCTTGGCACGTCCGGGAAGTTCGTGGTGCTGATCCTGCTCATCCTCCAGCTCGTCTCCTCGGGCGGAACGTTCCCCTGGCAGATGACGCCGGAGCCGTTCCGGATCGCCCATCAGGTGCTGCCGATGGGCTACGTGGTCCAGGGCATGCGCCACCTCATCTATGGCGGCGACCTGTCCGGGATCCTGCCGATCGTCCTCGGCCTAGTCGGCTACACAGTCCTCGGCGGCGTCCTCAACTTCGCCGGAACACGGAAGAACATGACGTGGCGCCTCAAGACCCTCCAGCCCGAGATCGCAGTGTGAGTGGGGTGGCCAGGATGAGCACGCGAACAGAGGCAACCCGGCAGCGGCTCTTCGATGCCGCGATGGAGCTCATCGGCCAGCGCGGTGCCGAGGCGGTCACGGTCGACGAGATCGCGGCCGCGGCCGGCGTCGCCAAAGGCACCGTCTATTACAACTTCGGCAGCAAGAACGAGCTGGTGGCCCAGCTGCTCCAACACGGCATGGGGATGCTCATGGCCGCCTTGGCCCCAGCCGGCCGTGCAGAGCCAGCGCAGCATGCCGCGCACGACGCCGGTCCCTCGCCCCACGCGCGCACCTCACCTGAGCGCGGCGCTGTCGCTGCGCCGAGCCCAGCGGACGACACCTTCCACGAGGTCCGGGGAATGGTCACCCGCGCGCTGAGGTTCATCGAGGCGTACCCCGGGTTCGTCCGGCTATGGATGGGCGAGCAGTGGCGGGGGGACGGGACGTGGCACACGCTGCTCGCTGCGAGGCGCGCCGAGGTTCTCGTGGTGATCCGCGGGGCCCTCGACCGAGTCGCGGCGCGCCGCGAACCCGCGCCCGGCCAGGACCTCGACGTCGTCGCGACGGCCCTGTTCGGCGCAGCTTTCATGGTCGGCATGGACCGCGTCTCGACGACGCCTCCGAAACCGCTGGCTCCGGCTGCCGAGGCGATCACAGCCCTCGCCATTGGGGCCTTCGGCGGCTGAGCCCAGCAGTCCAGTCGAGGCCGGCATCCGGGGCCCAACAGCCAGGCGACACGAAACTCACACAGGTAACAGCAGTAACACCAGAAACAGGAGAAACTCCTGTCACACTGGATTCATGGCCTCCCGCTTCAAGCCCCTGCGCACGGGCGCCCGCGCAACTCTCTGGGCCGCGGGCGCGTCTGTGGCCGCCACCGCGATCGCGGGAGTGACCCTCGACGCCACGGCCGTCTCGCTCGCGCTCGTGGCGCTCGGCGCCTTCGTGGCCTGCGCGCTGTACGCCGTGCTGAGCCTGTCACGGTATGCCGTGGCTGTCGTGGCCGCCGCCGGCTCTTCGCTCGCGATCGGCTCGGCCCTCGCCTTCCTCCGGCTCCTCGGCCTCGCGTGGGATCAGGACCCGGAAACGGTGACGACCGTCTCGGGCGCGGACGCTGACCCCTACTTCTTCGGCGCGGTGGCGGCAACTGCCGCCACCCTCGCGGTGCTGTTCGGGAGCGCTGTGTGGCCCGAGCGGCGCCGCGCCTCAAGGCATTCCCCGAGGCTCGGATTAACCGCGGGCGCGGCCGCTCGCCGCCCTCAGCGGGCGCCGTCGTCCGCGTTCCGCACGCCGGGACGGAGCACACCGCATTCCACGACGCCGGTGCGCAAGGCAGGGGCAACGAACCGACCCCGGATCAGCGCCTCTTCTTTGCGCGGGGCGAGGCGAACCTGACGAGCCGGGCGTCCTGTCCGTCGAGCTCTGCCCAGTGGGCCTCGGTCTCGAAGACCGCGAAGCCTGCGGTCGGGAAGTGGCTCGCTGCATCCATATAGGCCTCCTGATCGGAATCGCGCGAGGCGAGCCGCAGAGCGAGGTCCTGGACGCCGGGCATGTGGGAGACGATCAGGAGCGAGCGGACCGTCTCGGGAACGTGGTTCACCACGGCTAGCATCTGCGACGCGCTGGCTGCGTACAGTCCGGACTCGAGCTTCGGGGTCGGTGCCTTGTCGCCGAGCTCCTCGCAGACCCATGTGGTGGTCTGCCGGGTGCGCAGCGCCGTGGAGCAGAGGATGAAGTCAGGGACGAAGTCGTGCTTGAGCAGCCATCTGCCAGCCTCTTGGGCGTCGGCATGCCCTCGCTCGGCGAGGGGCCTGTCAGCATCCGCGACCCCCTCGGGCCAGGCGGCCTTGGCATGGCGCAGGACGATGAGGTGCTTCACGTGATGCTTGCTCACCCCCCTAGCCTACGGGCAGCGGTGCCTCCCCGGATCCGCGGAGACCGGCGCCGCTGCGCCCGAGGCTAGATCGAGTACTCGGGCGCAGCCCAGACGATGACCTCGGGGTGCTCGTAGAACCGGTAGCCCTGGCCACGGACCGTGCGGACCGTGTTGGCGAGGCGGCCGAGCTTGGAGCGCAGGCGACGGATGTGCACGTCGATCGTGCGCTCGTTGGGGACCTCCTCGGCGTTCTTCCAGAGGCTCTCGAGCAGCTCGTCGCGGCTCACGGTGCGGGTGCCGTTCTCGACGAGGTAGTTGAGGAGCTCGAACTCCTTGAAGGTGAGGTTCAGAGAATCGCCGTCGAGGTGGACCTCGCGGCGGGCCAGGTCGATGAGCACGCCTGACGGCCGGGCGTCAGGCGCCGCGGCCGATCGGGGTTCGATGCGCTGCTGCCGGGACGCGATGGTCGGGTCGCCGAACGTCGAGCGCACGACGTCGAGCGAGGAACCGGTGGCGCCAGCCGGAGCCACAGCCACGGCGGCATAGCTCTCGAGGCCCTCGACGAGGGTCTGCGCGTAGGCACGCAGCTCCTGGGCGATGCGCGCGATCGAGGTGCCGGCGCCCGCCGCCTCCTGCTCGGAGAGGCCCACGTAGACCACGAAGCCGTGCGCCACGTTGTCCGCAGCAACGGCGCGGATGGGCTCCGCACCGGGCTGCACCACGGGCGTGGGCGCCGTCATGGGCGCTGGCTCCTCGACGGGCCGGAGGGGCTGTGCCGCGCGCAGCGGTGCTGCGGCGTTGTGCTGGTAGGTCTCGGGTGCGGGGGCGAACCGGGAGCCGAGCGGCTGGCGGTAGCCGGGGTTCTGGGCCTTCTGGGCGTTGCGGACTGAGATGTGGACGTAGCCGGATGCAACAGACATGGGATCAACCTCGAGATGAACTAGCCGTGATGGCTTCGAATGCGGAAGCAGTGCGCCCGCGAGGGGGATGGTGCCCGACGCTGGGCGGCGAAAAGACTGACGCTGGTTGCTGGGGCGGTGCCGTCAGCTCGACATTCGACAGGAGCACATGGCGCGGCCGGCGGGTGTGCCGACGAGGTGTTCTGCGGCTGCAGGTGCTGCTGAGTCTTTGTTCACACTGAGAAGTGTGGCCCGTAACAATGCCTACAGGCAAGTAACAAAGTGTGGATCGTCTCACGATGCGAGATAGGCCCGGACTCGTGTGGGGCATCTCACCATTCGATGAATGCCCGATATGAACGCATATTTTCACATCTTGACCAGTCGCGACGACCTGCACCGAACATTGTTCGACAACTTCCCCCTATGGTTCTCAATGACGCACCAGTGGCGGACATCTCACAATGCGGACATGACTCGACACGCCTCGTCGAGCTGTCAAGTCGGTTGGACTTCGATCCTTTCACTGCGCTAGTCGTGCGGGGGCATCGCTCCAATCTGTCGTTATCTAAATGTGACAATCATGAGATCTTCCCGTAGGGTGATCTGGTGCCCGCCCCACGGTGTGCACCCCCCAGGCCCTGTTCGCCGAGCTCTGCCGACTGCCTGGGAGGACATGTCAAGGCAGAGACGGAGGACCCACAACCGGGCTGCGCCCGCTCGTCACGAGCGTGTGGTGCGGCCTTGGGGTGAAGCCCAGGCCATTGGCCGGGCCGGATGACTCTCATTCGAACCCGACAGCTAACTTCGCAGGCGCCAACGAGAGGCCCTACCGTTTTGAGCAAGTCCCCCGCCCGCGCTGCCGCACGCCCTCATGGCCGACGCCGCGCTATTGCCCCCGCCACGTCCGCCCTGGCCCGCGCAGCCTCCAAGTCCGGCATCAAGCCCGGATCCGACCGCTTCGGCCACCGCAGCGCGGTGGTTGCCCTCTCCCTCGGCCTCCTGGCTGTAGCAGGAGGCGGCGCCGCTGCGACCGCCAACGCGACTGATCTGGCCCGCACCTCGACGACCACGCCGACGGCGTCAGCCTCTGCCACCGCTGAGGGTCCGAGCGAGCAGAGCGTCCTCGCCCAGGCCGCCGCCGAGGCACGGACCGCGGCCGAGGACAAGTCGGTAGCCGACAAGGCGGCGGCCGACAAGGCTGCTGCCGATCAGGCCGCAGGAGCGAAGGCCGCGGCTGACAAGGCTGCCGCGGACAAGGCCGCTGCCGACGCCGCCGCGCAGGCCGCACCGCCGCAGGCCGTCACTGACCCGGCCGGCGCACAGGCGTACGCCGCGAGCCGCCTCGCCGCCTACGGCTGGGGCCAGGATCAGATGAGCGCTCTCATCACACTCTGGAACAAGGAATCCGGCTGGTCCACGACCGCCACGAACGCCTCGAGCGGCGCCTACGGCATTGTCCAGTCCCTCCCGGGCAGCAAGATGGCCAGTGCCGGTGCCGACTGGCAGACCAACTACAAGACCCAGATCGAGTGGGGCCTGAACTACATCAAGGAGCGCTACGGCTCCCCCGCCAACGCCCTCGGCTGGCACCTCGCCCACAACTGGTACTGAGCCGCCACCTTCCCCCCGTTGCGTGGCCACGTCCGCAGGGCCCGTGCCCTGCGGACGTGGCCACGCATCATGGTGTCCCCGCGATGACGCACGACGGCGCCGCTCGCCTCACGCTCGAGGCGGGCGGCGCCGTCGTGCGTCACCGCCCACATCGACCCCTCCCGCGCTGCTGGGTTGAGGCTCGACGAAGGCTCATCGCGACCGAGGCCGACTTGGCTATCCGCGGCCGGCGAGGGCGAGAGAGACGAGTGAGAGGAGCGGCAGCACGCCTTGGACCGTCGCGGCCCGGGCCTTGGTGCGGTCGCTGAGGATCAGGACGATCGCTGCGGCGAACATGGAACCACAGGTCATGACGAGGAGTGCGCGGGCCGCCTGATGGAAGGCCGGGACCCAGAGGACCAAGCCCGCCCCCACGAGTGCGCCGACCGCGAGGAACAGGTTGTAGAAGCCCTGATTGAACGCGAGGAGCCGCGTGGTCTCAGCCTCGTCGCGGCTGCGGACGCCGAACGTGCGCATGGTCGATGGGTGGGTCCAGCGGACCGACTCGAGCACGAAGATGTACACGTGCAGCGCGCCGGCCATCGCGGCGAGGACAGCTGAGGCGATGAGCATGGCGCCAGCCTATGCTCATCGCCTCAGCGAGGGTCCCGCGGGCGGGGGTGTCAGTTGGTCCCGGTGATCGCGATCGTCTGGGCGGCGAGGCCGTCCTTGAGCGCGATGACCATGACGGTCTGGCCCTGGGCCAGCGAGGTCGTGGTCGAGGACTGGCTGCCGCTGCCCGAGCCAGCCTGGCCTCGCACGGCACGGGCCCCGATCTGGGTGCTGGACGAGATCGCGTAGGACTGCTGGAACCCGTCGGTGCTCTTGACGGTCACCGACTGCCCCGAGACGGCCGTGACGGTGCCCGTCTGCTCGACCATGGTCACGTTGTTGTTGTTCTGCACGACGACGAACTCGCCATGCAGCACCTGGCCGAGCAGGCCCATGCCGAGCCCCGCCGCGCCGAAGCCGCCGCGCGCGCTGCCGTCCTGGCTGCCGAGGCCCTGGCCGTTCTGCGCGCCGTTCTGGCCGCCCGGCCCACCCTGGGCCGCGCCTTGGCCGCCGAATCCCTGGCCTCCGGCGGCGAGCCCGTTGGCGTCCGCCGAGGATGAGGTCGCCGCCCACACCGCGGCGCCGGCACCGCCCGCGATCACCACCGCTGCGGCCGCGGCCGCCAGACCCTTCTGAGTGGTGGTCAATCCGCGCCAGCGGCTGCCCACCGATCGGGGGCCCGACGGGGGCTGCGCGCCCCACCCCGTGCCCTGCTGGGGATAGAGCTGCTCGGGACCGCCCCAGCCCTGCGCGGGCTGACCCGGCTGACCGTACGCAGGCTGGCCCTGCTGCGGCGCGCCCCAGCCCTGCGCGGGCTGATTCGGTTGGTTGTAGACGTTCTGGTCCTGCTGCGGCGCACCCCAGCCAGCGGCGGGCTGCCCGCCTGCTGCCGGCTCGGCGTCGTGCGTCGCGGCGCCATCGGCGACGGGGCCCTGCTTCGGGGAGCCCCACCCGACCGCAGACTGCGGCACGGTGCCCTCGGGCGGAACCTGGTTCCCCGGGGTTGGCGCGTTCGCTGGATCGTTCGACATGAGGCATCCTTCGTCGTCTGGTCAGGTGACTACCCCAGAATCCAGAACCACCCTGTGCTCCCCCTGTGCCGCTCGGATGGGCCGGCTGTGGTTTGCAGGGCGTCCTGCGGCGGCAGAAGCCATGGGTCCCCGGGATACGCGACGTCGCGGCGCTAGGCTTGCCTCCACAGTCCATTCACAGCCGCCGCTCAGGCTCGGGCTACATCTCACAGGGAGGCTGGAACCATGGCAAGCCCCTTCTCCACCAACAATCTGCCCGCCCTCACCCACCCGGATGGCACGCCCATCCGTGCCCTCGTGGTCGACGACGAGCCGAGCCTCTCCGAGCTCATGAGCATGGGCCTGCGCATGACGGGATGGAGCGTCCAGGTGGCGTCCGACGGTCCTTCCGCAGTCAAGGCCGCGAGGGAGTTCAGGCCGGACGTCCTCGTGCTGGACGTCATGATGCCCGGGTTCGACGGGGTCGAGGCCCTCACGCGCATCCGGCAGTTCCTGCCCGAGGTACCCGCACTGTTCCTCACGGCGAAGGACGCCGTCGAGGACCGCATCACGGGCCTCGCGGCGGGCGGCGACGACTACGTCACCAAGCCGTTCAGCATGGAGGAAGTCATGCTCCGCCTGCACCGGCTCGTGCAGCGCTCCGGTGTGGCCGCGCAGGACGACGCCGAACTCGTCGTCGGCGACCTCGTCCTGAACACGGACACCCGCGAGGTGACCCGCGGCGGGGAGGACATCCAGCTCACGGCCACCCAGTTCGAGCTCCTGCGCTATCTCATGGAGAACCCCAAGCGCGTGGTGAGCAAGTCCCAGATCCTCGACCGGGTGTGGCAGTACGACTTCGGCGGACAGGCCAACATCGTGGAGCTCTACATCTCCTACCTGCGCAAGAAGATCGATGTGGACCGTGCGCCCATGATCCACACCGTCCGCGGTGCCGGCTACGTCATCAAGCCAGCCGAGGCGTGAACACCCAGGAACGAGGCGTGAACATGGGAAAGCTCTCGGGCGCAGAGCCGCGTTCGGGGCGCAGCTGGCTCCATCCCGACACCTGGCACCTGCGCACCAAGCTCGTCCTCGTGACGACGCTGCTGCTCGTAGGGATCTGCACGGTGGTCGGGGCCCTCCTCTACGCCACCATGGACCGGGTCCTCACGCAGCAGCTCGACGGGCAGCTCGCCCAAGCGAGCCACCGGGCCGCCGAGTACGGCACGCCCGGCCGCTCCTCGGGAGCGAGTCCGGACCCCCTCGACGCGCCCGGCCAGGGTGCCGGGACACTCAACGCGCGCATCAGCAGCGGCGTCCTCGTCACGAGCGGGCTGCGGACCTCCGACGGCACGCGGGTTGCCCTCACGCCGTCCGACGCAGCAACGCTCGCGTCGCTTCCCGTGGCCTCCCAGCCGACCGGCGGGCCGGGCGCAGACCTGCCGACCGCCGTCGAACGCCGTCTGAGCGCGGGTTCGTACCGCCTGGTCGCGGTCAAGACGGCCTACGGCGACGTGGTCGTGACCGGCCTGCCGCTCGCGTCCACGGAGTCGACGCTCAACTCGCTCGTGCTCACGACCGTGCTGGTCTCCCTCGGCGGGCTCGTGCTTGTCGGGCTGATCGGCACCGTGGTGATCCGGCGCACCATGAAACCTTTGGACGAGCTCTCACGCGTTGCCGGACAGGTCGCCCAGTTGCCCCTCGACGCCGGCGAGGTGGCCCTCGCGATGCGTGTGCCGCAGGCCGCCGCGAACCCCGGGACCGAGGTGGGGCAGGTGGGCAATGCCCTCAACCGCATGCTCGACAACGTCGCCGGGGCCCTCGAGGCGCGGCAGGCCTCTGAGATGAAGGTGCGGCAGTTCGTCGCCGATGCCTCGCACGAGCTCCGCACTCCGCTCACGGCCATCCGAGGGTACACGGACATGCTCAAGCTCACGGAGCCTCTCACGGACCAGGGCGCCGAGTCGCTGGGCCGGGTGGAGACGCAGTCCCTGCGCATGTCCCGGCTCGTCGAGGACCTCCTCACGCTCGCGCGGCTCGACGAAGGGCAGCCCCTCAAGCGCGGCCCCGTGGACCTCACGCAGCTGCTCGTCGAGACGGTCACGGACCAGAAGGTGATTTCGCCGGACCACGTCTGGCGGCTCAACCTTCCGGAGGATCCCGTGGAGATCACGGCCGACGGCGCGAAGCTCCACCAGGTGCTCGTGAACCTGCTCAGCAACGCACGCAAGCACACCCCGGCGGGCACCACCGTGACCGCGTCCGCGGGGCGGTCCGCCCGCGGCGACGCCGTCCTGACGGTGACCGACAACGGGCCCGGGATCCCGGCTGACCTCCAGAGCACGGTATTCTCGCGCTTCGCACGGGCAGACAAGGCCCGGACGTCTGGGGGCGAGGGGTCCACGGGGCTCGGCCTCTCGATTGTCGACGCGATCGTCAAGGCCCACGGCGGGTCGATCGACCTGACCTCCAAGCCGGGCCGGACCGAGTTCGCGGTGTACCTGCCGGGGGCGTTGAGTACACCGGCGCCGGCGCCCGCACCCGCCGGGTAGGGCCTGCCCTGCGCTGGCGGCGGCGCCGCCGACCGGGTCCGGCCGCGATAACAGGCCCCTGCAGGCATGACAGGCGCTTCCGCCGGCCTGTTGTGCCGCGCAGGGCCTGTTGTGCCGCGCAGGGCCTGTTGTGCCGCGCTGAGGCGGTCGTAGCACGCACGGCTGGCGATGACCGCGCGTGGCCAGGACTCAGGTCGGGGACTGGGCCGACTCGGCGTGGGCAGAAGCGCGGGGGCCGGGCTCCGTCTCGTGCAGGCTGCTGCGCGTCGCCATGAATACACCCGCGAGGACGAGGACAGCGCCGACGACGATGAGCGGCGTGAGCGGGTCGCCGTGCAGGCTCACGCCGAGCGCGAGGGCCACCACCGGGTTCACGTACGCGATCGCGGTGGCCCGCGCGGGCCCGGCGTCGGCGATGAGCCGGAAGAACAGCAGGAACGCTGTGGCTGTGCACACGAGGCCCAAGAGCACGAGCGATCCGATGGCCAGCCCGGACGGGGTCTCGGCGGGCCAGGACAGGGCCGCGAACGGCGCCGAGATGAGCGCGGTGACACTCAGGCATGCGGCGGTCAGGGGCAGGGTGGGGACGCCCCGAAGCCTGGTCGCGGCCACCTGCGGCGCCACCGCGTAGCAGACCGCCACCAGCATCATCTCGATGACAGGCCACGGGCCGGAGGCCTCCATGCCGCCCCCGCCGAGGGCCGCCACGCCTCCGATGGCCACCACAAGCCCCACGATCCGCAGCGTCCCGATTCTCTTCTCGAGCCCGATGAGACGGGCCACGACGAGCGCGAGCACGGGAGCGAAGGCGATGAGGAGTCCGGCGAGGGAGCTCGTGATGAAGCGCTCGGCATCGCTGAGCAGGAACCACGCACCGACCATCTCAAGCAGGGCGAAGACGAGAACGGGCCACCGGTGCTGCCACACGGTGCGCATTCCGCGCAGGGCGAAGGGCAGGAGCACGACGGCGCCGATCGCCGTGCGGGCAAACACGACGACCGCGGGGCTCACCTCGGCGACTGCCTGGCTGATGAGCAGGTAGGGGACGCCCCAGATGAGGCTCATGGCCACAAAGAGGATCCAGGCTCGGCGGCTCATGCGGGGATCACCCGAGCAGCAGTGGTGTATGTCACGAGGACACTCTAGGCCCGCCCTCCGACATGTCTGAACGATTCGGCCCAGACCGAATCCTCCCCGCCCCCGCGCGCTCTTGCCCCTCACAGTCGGCGCACAGGATCGCTCTAAGACCGTCACAACCCCGAACGGGACAGTGGATTCATGACGCTCACGGACCCCACCCTCACGGAAGCCGCCGCCAGCGCCCCGGCCACGGGAACAAACCCGGCCACGGGCTCCGGCGGGCCGATCCCGCCAGCGGCGGGCGGCGTCGTCCTGCATCCCGGATTCCACGCCGACACGCCCCAGCTTCCCCGCCTTCGGCCCGGCACGGCGATCGACGTCGCCGCGCTCGACGCCGCCGGCATCCCGGTCCTGGACGTGACGATCCCCGTGTACAACGAGGAGACGGACCTCGAGGAGTGCGTGCGCCGGCTCCACGCCCACCTCGGACGAGCCTTCGAGCACGGCTTCCGCATCACGATCGCGGACAACGCCTCGACGGACGGCACGCTGCGCGTGGCCGAGCGGCTGGCCCGCGAGCTCCCTGAGGTCCGCGCGGTGCATCTCGAGCGCAAGGGCCGCGGCAACGCGCTGCGCACCGTGTGGCTCGCCTCGGACGCACCGGTCCTCGCGTACATGGACGTGGACCTCTCGACCGACCTGAACGCGCTCGGCCCGCTTGTGGCCCCGCTGCTGTCCGGCCACTCGGACCTCGCGATCGGCACGCGCCTCGCACGGACGTCCCGCGTGGTGCGCGGGCCCAAGCGCGAATTCGTCTCGCGCTCCTACAACTTCCTCCTGCACTCCCTCATGGGCGCCGGCTTCTCCGACGCGCAGTGCGGGTTCAAGGCCATCCGGGCCGATGTGGCCCAGCAGCTGCTCCCCCACACCCTCGATACGGCGTGGTTCTTCGACACCGAGCTGCTGGTGATCGCCGAGCGCTGCGGGCTGCGCTGCCACGAGGTTCCCGTGGACTGGACGGACGATCCCAACTCGAAGGTCGACATCGTCCGCACCGCCCTCGACGACCTCCGCGGCATGTACCGCCTCACCACGGACATGGCCCGCGGCCGGATCCCCCTCGCCGAGCTCCGTGCGGCTCTGGCCCGCGGTCCGCTGCCGGCCGGCGAGCGCCTGGCCGAGGCCGGCCCTCGGCAGAGCCTCTTCGGGCAGCTCTCGCGGTTCGCGGTGATAGGGCTCGTTTCGACTTTCGCCTACGCGGCGCTGTACGTGCTCGGCCGCGAGTTCATGGACGCCCAGGCATCCAACTTCGTCGCCCTCCTCATCACGGCGGTGGCCAACACGGCAGCGAACCGGCGCTTCACGTTCGGCGTGCTCGGTTCAGCACGGCTTGGCCGTCACCACTTCGAGGGGCTCATCGTCTTCGCAATCGGCTGGGCGCTCACGGCGGGCGCCCTCGCGTGGGTCCACTCGCTCACCCACCCCGCCACGTGGATCGAGCTCGGCGTGCTCATCGTCGCCAACCTCGCCGCGACCGCCGTCAAGTTCCTCCTCTTCCGCCATTGGGTCTTCCGACGCCGCCCACACCCTCAGGGTGTGACCTCCAGAAGGTGACCTCCAGAAGGTGACCCCCAGACGAAACCTGCTGACCGAAAGGCCAACCCCATGACCACCTCCGTAGCACCCGGCACCACGTCCTCCCCCGGAACCCCGGGGTCCCCGGACACCACCACCGAGTCTCCAGCCACCCCCGGCGAGCGCACGACGTCGGGCGCCTCCCGCCGTCGTCCGCTCACCGCGGGCGCCGGAGGGCGGCCCGATTGGCGCCGCGTCGCTTTCGGGAGGGACCAGCCCCGGTGGGTGCGCCCGTCGGCGTTCGGCCTCATCGTCGCCTCGGCGTTCGTCTACCTGTGGAACCTCACCAACTCCGGCTGGGCCAACGAGTTCTACGCCGCCGCGATCCAGGCCGGCAGCAAGGACTGGACTGCGTGGTTCTTCGGCTCGATCGATGCCGGCAACGCCATCACCGTGGACAAGCCCCCGGCCGCGTTCTGGATCCCCGGCCTGTTGGGACGCATCTTCGGCTTCAACTCGTTCACGATGCTCCTGCCCGAGGCGCTCATGGGCGTCGCGTCGGTGGCCCTCATGTACGCGGCGGTCAAGCGCGTGAGCGGCCCCGCGGCGGGGCTCATCGCGGGCGGCGTGCTCGCGGCCACACCGGTTGCGGCGCTCATGTTCCGGTTCAACAACCCGGACGCGATGCTCACGTTCTGCCTCGTGCTCGCCGCCTACCTGACCGTTCGCGCGATCGAGAAGGCCAGCTGGAAGTGGCTCGCTGCTGCGGGTGCAGTCATCGGCCTCGCGTTCCTGACCAAGATGCTCCAGGGCGTCGTCATCGTCCCCGCCCTCGGGCTCGCGTACCTGTGGGCCGCGCCGACCACGCTGCGCCGACGCCTCGCGCACCTGTTCGGCGCGCTCGGCGGAATCATCGCCGTCGCAGGCGCTTACATCCTCGCGTTCACACTCACCCCGACGAGCATTCGCCCCTACATGGCGGGCTCGCAGACCAACAGCTTCCTCGAGCTCACCTTCGGCTACAACGGCCTGGCGCGCATCTTCGGCACCCGCGGAGCGGGAGGCCAAGCGGGAGGGCAGGCGGGCTTCGGCGGCGCTACTCGGGGAACCGGGTCCGCGGCCGACGCCGGTGCCGCCGCCTCGGGCGGTCTGGGAGCCCCTGGCGCCGGCGGCTTCGCGGGCGGCGCGCCCGGAGGCGGCGGACCGGGTGGCGGCAACGCGGGCTTCGGCGGGA
This sequence comes from Sinomonas sp. P10A9, assembly GCF_041022165.1. GTDB lineage: Bacteria > Actinomycetota > Actinomycetes > Actinomycetales > Micrococcaceae > Sinomonas > Sinomonas puerhi. The sequence continues at coordinate 716,774 of NZ_CP163302.1, read as the reverse complement.
GCGCCGGGATCCTGCGCATGTTCGGCTCGAGCTTCGGCACCGAGATCTCGTGGCTCCTGCCTGCAGCACTCATCCTCCTCGTGGCCGGCCTCTGGTTCACCCGCCGCGCGGTCCGCACCGACCGCGTCCGCGCGTCCCTCATCGTGTGGGGCGGATGGACGCTCGTGACCGCAGGCGTGTTCAGCTTCATGACCGGCACCGTGCACCCCTACTACGCGATTGCCCTCGCCCCCGGCATTGCCGGTGTGGTGGGCATCGGCGCGGCCGAGCTGTGGCGAGGGCGCGCGTACTGGCCCTCGCGGATCGTGCTCGCCGTCGTGGTGCTCGGCACGAGCCTCTGGACCGCAGTGCTCCTCGGGTCCAACGCGTCCTGGCTCCCGTGGCTGCGCGTCGTGATCGTGGTGCTCGGGGTTCTGGCGGCGGCCGGATTCGTGATCCGGGTGGACCGCCTCCAGTCCGGCCGGTTCAAGACGGGCGCGGTGGCCCTCGCCGTCGCCGCGCTCCTGGCCGGCGGACTGGGCACGGCCTCGTTCACGCTCGCCACGGCCTCCATCGGGCACAGCGGCGCGATCCCCACCTCCGGACCCACGGGCAGCGGCGGCTTCGGCGCCCGCGGCGCGGGCTTCACGCAGTTCCGCGACCGCACCGGTTCCGGGACCTCGGATACGGGCACCGGCACTGGATCGGCCGCGCAGGCCGGCGCGGGACAGCAGGGCGGCCCCGAGGGCGGCACGGCATCGAGCGAACTCGTCGCACTCCTGCAGCAGACCACCACCAAGTGGTCCGCGGCGACCAACGGCTCCAACTCGGCGGCGAGCCTCGAGCTCGCCTCGAACACGAACGTGATCGCCATGGGCGGCTTCACCGGCAGCGACCCGTACCCGAGCCTCGACGAGTTCAAGGCCCTCGTGGCCAAGGGCGATGTCACCTACTTCATCGCGGGCGGGGGCATGGGCGGCGGATTCGGCGGCCGCGGGGGCAGCGACACCTCGGCGATCACCCAGTGGGTCGAGGCGAACTTCCAGGCGCAGACCGTTGGCTCCACCACCGTCTACAAGCTGGTGGGCTGATGTCCAGCTCGCTCGACTACGAGTCCCCCGTCTCGACCCCGACCGGGGGTCGGACGCCCCGCCCGCCCCGTCTGGGAGTCACCTCCTGGAGGTCACGTCTCGCGGGTTCAGCGGTGCGGCCGGCTGCGGCGGCCGGAGCCGTCCGGCGGCGGCTGGAACTCGTCGTCGTGCTTGTGGCGATGGCCGCGCTCTACCTGTGGAACCTCTCGGCGAACGGCTGGGCCAACGCCTTCTACTCGGCGGCCGCCCAGGCCGGAAGCCAGAACTGGGAGGCGTTCTTCTTCGGATCTTCGGATGCGGCGAACTCGATCACGGTGGACAAGCCCCCCGCCTCGCTGTGGATCACGGACGTGTCAGTGCGGGTCTTCGGGCTCAGCTCATGGTCAATCCTCGTCCCCGAGGTCCTCATGGGCGTGGCCACGGCGTGGATCCTGTACCTCGCCGTGCGGCGCGCCGTCCGCCCAGCGACCGGAAGCGAGACCGCAGCCCACCGCGCGGGCCTGCTGGCCGCCGTCGTGCTCGCCCTGACGCCGGTCGCGGCGCTCATGTTCCGGTTCAACAACCCGGACGCGCTGCTCGTGCTGCTCATGACCGCGGCGGCCTACGCCACCGTGCGCTCCGTGCAGGACGCGAAGGCGAGGTGGGTCGTCCTCGCGGGTGTCCTGCTAGGGCTCGGGTTCCTCACGAAGCAGCTCCAGGTGCTGCTCGTGGTTCCGGGGTTCGCCCTCGCGTACGTGTGGGCGGCCCCGCACGGGCTCGGGCGCCGGCTCCTCCACCTGCTGGCCGCGCTTGGGGCAATGATCGTGGCCGCGGGCTGGTGGATCGCTGCGGTCGAGCTCACTCCGGCGAGCGCGCGGCCGTTCATCGGCGGCTCCCAGACCAACTCGATCCTCGAGCTCACGTTCGGATACAACGGCTTCGGCCGGCTCGACGGCAGCGAGGTCGGCTCGGTGGGCGGCGGCAATGGCTGGGGCCAGACCGGGCTCATGCGGCTGTTCTCCGACTCGTTCGGCGGCCAGATCGCATGGTTCCTGCCCAGCGCGCTCCTCGTGGGCGCAGCCGTCCTGTGGGCCGGCCGACGCGCGCCGCGCACCGATCCAGTGCGTGCCTCCGTGATCCTGTGGGGCAGCTGGGTCCTCGTCACGGGCCTCACATTCAGCCTCGCCGCGGGCATCATCCACGAGTACTACTCGGTGGCCCTCGCCCCCGGCATCGCAGCGCTCGTCGGCATCGGCGGCGGGATCCTGTGGCAGCGCCGGCGCGCGCGGTTCGAGGCCGCCGCGCTCGCCGCGGGGGTTCTGGCCTCGGGCCTCATGGGCGCCCTCCTGGTGGGCCGCGCGACGGGCTTCCTCGCGTGGCTGCCGCCCGTCCTCGTCGTGGCGGGGATCCTCGCGGCCCTCGGCGTGCTGGCCCCCGCATTCGGCGCCCGCCTCGCCCCGCGCTGGGTGGCGTGGGCTCCGCGCACGACGGCGGCACTCGCCCTCGTCGCGTCCCTCGCCGGGCCCTTCGCGTTCACCGTGCAGACCGTCTCGACCCCCCACACAGGCGCGATCGTGAGTGCCGGGCCGTCCTCAGGATTCGGGTTCGGGGGCCGCGGCCGGCTCAACCCAGGGCTCGGCCAGGCCCAGCGACAGTTCGGCCAGGGCGGCGCCGCAGCCCCGCAGGGCTTCGGCCAGACGGGTGGGACGGGCCCCGGTGGCACGGGCCAAGGCGGCTTGGGCGGCGGTCGCGGAGGCGCCGGCGGGCTCCTCGGCGCGAGCACGCCGTCGTCCGGGCTCACGGCCGCCCTGCAGAATGACGCGTCCGCGTACACGTGGGCCGCGGCGGTCGTCGGATCCAACAACGCAGCCGGTTACCAGCTGGCGTCCGGCCTGCCCGTCATGGCGCTCGGCGGGTTCAACGGCACCGACCCCTCGCCCACCCTCGCCGAGTTCCAGCAGCTCGTGGCGCAGAAGAAGATCCACTGGTTCATCCCCGCGAGCATCATGGGAGGCAGCTCCGGCTCGAATGCGGCTGCGCAGATCGCGGCGTGGGTCCAGGCGAACTACACGGCACAGACCATCGGCGGCGCCACGGTATACCAGCTGGGGTGATCCGCGGGCGGACGGTACGCCCCGGGGGCCCGCCCCAAGGGCGAGCGCTTGCTCAGCCGCCGCCGAGCCTGCGTTCGAGGTAGGCCCGCTCGACCTCGTTGTCCGTGAGAACGAGCGCCTCCTCGTAGGCGATCCGCGCCTCGTCGAGCCTCCCGATGCGCCGCAGGAAGTCGGCTCGGGCGGCTGCCAAGTAGCCATAGCGGGCGAGCTGCGGCTCGAACTCGAGCCGGGCCATGGCAGCGAGACCCGCCGCGGGGCCGTCCGCGAATCCGACCGCGACGGCCCGGTTGAGCGCCACGACGGGGGACGGCCAGAGCCCGAGGAGAACGTCATACAGTCCAACGATCTCGCGCCAGTCCGTGGCCTCCCAACTCGACCCCTCGTCATGCACCGCCGCGATGGCCGCCATGAGCGCAAACCGGCTCAGGGGGCGACGGCGCAGCGCCTCCTTCGCGAGCGCCGTCCCCTCGCGCATGGCCCGGCGGTCCCATAGGGCGCGGTCCTGGTCCTCGAGGGGGATGAACGCGCCGTCCGCCCCGAGGCGGGCGGCGCGGCGCGCGTCCGTGAGGACGATGAGCGCGAGGAGTCCGGCGGGGCCGGGCTCCTCAGGGAGGAGGCGGTGGAGCAGGCGGGCCGTCTCGTGGGCTCGCTCCATCAGATCGGCCCGCACGAGGTCTTCTCCGGCGGGGGCCGTGTGGCCGACCGTGAAGATCATGTGCACCACGTCGAGGACCGTCTCCAGCCGCTCGGGGAGCTCGTCGATGCTCGGGACGCGGTAGGGGATGCGGGCCTGTGCGATCTTCTTCTTGGCGCGGGTGATCCGTGCCGCCATCGTCGGCTCGGAGACGAGGAAGCAGCGCGCAATCTCCGCCGTCGTGAGGCCGCACAGGAGCCGGAGCGTGAGCGCCGCGCGTGCCTCGGGCGCCAGCGCCGGGTGGCAGCACGTGAAGATGAGGCGGAGCCTGTCGTCGGCGGGGCTGTCCGAGCCCCACGGACCATCGGACGGGTCCACGGGTTCCGGGCCGGGGTCGTCCTGCCCGACAAGCTCGGGGAGATGGCGGGCTGCGGTCGCGTCGCGGCGACGCGCGTCGAGCAGGCGGCGACGGGCCGTCGTCGTCAGCCAGGCCCCGGGCCGGGCGGGGATCCCCGTGGACTCCCATGCGGCGAGGGCGCGCACGTAGGCGTCCTGGACGGCGTCCTCCGCCTCGTCGATGCTCGCGGCGAAGCGGAGGGTCGAAGCGAGGACGAAGCCCCACTCCGCCCTGTGCGCCTCCGCCACCGCGGCGGCGACCTCCGCCCGTGTCGGCACCGTCAGGACCGGACCCGCAGTGGACGCACCTCCACCCCGCCGCCCCACGGCTGCGGGATCTGCCGCGCGACCGAAATCGCGGCGTCAAGATCCGGGACGTCGATGAGAAAGTACCCGCCGAGGGCTTCCTTCGTCTCAGCGAACGCCCCGTCCGTGACGGCGAAGCTGCCGTCACCGTCGCGGCGGACGGTCGTGGCCGTCCCAGTACGCTGCAGGCCGGCGCCGCCGAGCAGCACGTGCTGGTTGTCGGACATGAACTTCAGGAAGCTGGGATCGACCTCGTCACCCACCGGCTCGGGGAAGCGAGCCTCGTCGGTGTAGATGAGGATCAGGTATTCGGACATCGTGTTCCTCCTTGTAAGGATGGGGCCGGGCTGGCCCTCACCTACCCGACGCGTACGACCTTGCGCAATCGACAGCCCAGACCATCTCGGGTCCCTGCCACCACGCTAGGGGCGCACGACGCCGCGTGGAACCTCCCGCGGACCGCCGCCTCGTGGACATCCGCGGGCTCGGGTGAGCGTGGGGTGCCGCAAGAGCTGCTGCGGCGGCTACCGTTGGGCGCATGGCGGATTCTGAGATCCTGCACGTGGACGGGCCCGACGGCGCTCGAGAGGTCAAGCTGAGCAGTCCCAACAAGGTGCTGTGGCCCGGCGTCGAGGGCGGCGGACCCATCACCAAACGCGACCTGGCCCAGTACCTGATCGCGGTGGCATCCCCGTTCCTGCACCTCAACGGCGATAGGCCCATGACGCTGCAGCGCTTTCCAGAGGGGATCGAGGGCGAGGAGTTCTTCTCGAAGCGTCCGCCGCGTGGCGCGCCGCCATACCTGAGGACTGTGACGTGCACCTACCCGTCGCATCGGCGTCACGACCAGCTCGTCTTCGATGAACCCGCTGCGCTCGCGTGGGCGGCACAGATGGGAACGGTCACGTTCCACCCGTGGCCGGTGCGCACGGCCAATCTGGACAACCCGGACGAGCTCCGCATCGATCTGGACCCCCAGCCCGGCCGGGCGTTCGGCGACGCCGTCATCGCGGCCCAGGCCCTGCGCGAGGTCATGGCAGAGGCCGGCCTCACCGCCTATGCGAAGATTTCAGGCAATCGGGGGGTCCACGTCTACGCGCGCATCCGGCCCACGCACGAGTTCCAGGATGTGCGGCACGCCGTCATCGGCATCGCACGCGAGTTGGAGCGGCGCATGCCGGAACTGGTGACGACGTCCTGGTGGAAGGAGGAGCGCGGCGAACGCGTCTTCGTCGACTTCAATCAGGCCAACCGCGACCGCACGATCGCCGCCGCCTACTCGCCCAGGCCCCTGCCGCACGCGCCGGTCTCCACCCCGCTGACGTGGGACGAGCTGGCCGAGGCGGACCCTCGCGACTTCACGGTCCGCACGGTTCCGGCGCTCCTGTCCTCGCGGGACTGCCCGTGGGCGGACATCGACGCCGCTCCCGGCGATGTCGCTGGCGCGCTGGCCCTGTGGGAACAGGACCTCGAACGCGGACTCGGTGAGCTCAATTTCCCGCCCGACTACCCCAAGATGCCCGGCGAACCGCCGCGGGTCCCGCCGAGCCGGCGCAAGGCTGACCGTGCGGACTCCGAATACACGGCGCCGAAGGCGGAACGGGACGCCGAGTGGGGCACCGCCATCGCGCCTCCGTACGGGCCGATGCTGGCGAAGCCGGTGAAGAAGCTCCCCGAAGGCGACTTCCTGTACGAGCCCAAGTGGGATGGCTTCCGCTCCATCGTGTGGCGCTCCGGCGACCGGGTAGAGATCGGATCGCGGAACGCCCTGCCCATGACCCGCTACTTTCCGGAACTCGTCGAAGCCTTCGTGCGGAACCTGCCCGACCACTCCGTCATCGACGGCGAGATCATCCTGATCGACCCCGCGTCCGGGGATCGGCTCAACTTCGACGCCCTTCAGCAGCGCATCCACCCGGCGGCCTCGCGCGTCGCCAAGCTCAGCGCTGCGACGCCCGCCAGCTTCGTCGCGTTCGACCTGCTCGCGCTGGGGCAGGTCGACTACGTCGCGCGTCCCTTCCGAGAACGGCGCACGGCGCTCGAGGAGGCGCTGAAGGACGCCGAGCCGCCGGTCTACCTCACCCAGGCGACCAAGGACCCCGCTCTGGCCCTCGAGTGGTTCAGTGCGTTCGAGGGGGCTGGCCTGGACGGCATCATCGCCAAGCCCCTCGGAGAGCTCTACGCCGAGGACAAGCGGGTCATGTCCAAACTCAAGCATGAGCGAACGGCGGACTGCGTCCTCGCCGGCTACCGGCTATACAAGGACGAGCCCGACGCCATCGGGTCCCTGCTCCTGGGCCTGTACGACGCGGGCGGCCAGCTGTCTTCGGTGGGAGTCATCGGGGCCTTCCCGATGGCCCGCCGCCGCGAGCTCTTCACGGAGCTGCAGCCGCTCGTCACGACGTTTGACGGCCATCCGTGGGCCTGGGCGCAGCCCGCCGACGTGACCCCCGACAACCGCGACCAATCGATCCCCCGCACTCCGACGGCGGCGGCCCACTCCCGCTGGAACGCGAACAAGGATCTCTCCTTCACCCCGCTGCGCCCGGAACGGGTCATCGAGGTGAGGTACGACCACATGGAGGGCGACCGTTTCCGCCACACCGCACAGTGGGTGCGGTGGCGGGAGGACCGCACGCCTGAGTCGTGCACCTATGGCCAGCTCGAGGAGCCGGTCAACTACGACCTCTCCTCGGTGCTGGCCGGGAACCAGTAGCACTCCCCGGGCGCCTGCTCCCCCGCCCCGGGTCAGCCGTTGGGACGGTTCGGCAGATACTGGATGGCCCACCGGTTGCCGTCGGGATCCTCGAACCTCACAAAGTGCCCCCAGTCCAGGATCTGGACATCGCTCACGGCCACCCCCCGCGAGGCGAGCTCGTCATGGGCCTGGTTGATGTTGCCTACGACGATCTGGAGCGCCGAGGTGCCCGGCGGGACGGGCGCGAGGCCCTCGCCGAACGCGATCGAGCACGCGGACCCGGGCGGCGTGATCTGCACGAAACGCAGGTTCTCGTTCACACGCTGGTCATAGTCGAGGTGGAAGCCCACCTTGTTGACGTAGAAGTCGATCGAGCGGTCGACGTCGCTGACGGGGATGAAGGCCAATTCGAGTTTCCAGTCCATGCGGCCAACGCTAGAGGCGCACGACGGCGGGCGGAACCTTTCGCGGACGCGCTGCGGACAGTATTGGTCCGCAGCCCCGCTGAAGATTCTTTTCCGCAGCGAGTGACCTTTCCGTGCTGCGGGTCGGTTCAGAGCATGTAGGCCGCCGCAGCGCGGCCTGTCCACTGGCCTCGAACCCCCAGGAGCTTTCCATGTCTGTCTTCACCGTGCTCGCCTCGAGCAAGATCGCGGCGGGCGCAGCCGCCCTCGGCGCCCTGACGGTTGGCGGCGTCGGCACCGCTGCCTACACCGGCGCGCTGCCCACCGATGCCCAGCAGGTCGCGCACCAGATGATCGGCGCCCCCGCCCCGGAGCCTGTCCAGGACGCGCAGGCCGCCGCCGCGGCCGCGGCGGCAAAGGCCGCTACCGACAGCCAGGCCCGCGGAGCCCAGACCGCTGGCTCGGCCACCTCCACGGCCTCCGAGGCCGCCAGCGACGCGTCGGCACACGCCGCGCAGTCTGCCACGGCGTCGGGGGCCGCAGACCTCGACGTCGTCGGGCTCTGCCACGCGAACGCGCAGGGAAGCCTCGACGCGGCCTCGGCGGGCTACAAGAGCCTGGTCCTTGCCGCGAAGGGCGAGGCCAACCTGTCCGCCTACTGCAGCGGTGCCGGCCAGTCCGCCTCCGCCCAGGGAGCAGGGTCCGGGGACATGAACGCGGCCCTCCCCAACACGCCGGGACTGCCGTCCGCGTCCTCCCTCCCGGGCCAGGGCACGCTGCCGTCGGAGCCATCGGTACCGGCGTCCACCCCGTCCCTCCCGGCCACCGTGCCGGCGCTCCCGGCAGCAGCCCAGCCGGGAACTCACCAGTAACACCCCGTAGTAGGCTGGCTCACCGTGCCAGCGGGGTCCCGCCGGAAGCGGGACCCCGCTGACACCGCCCAGGCGCGCGGCGGGGTCGCTCCCCGACTGCGGACGCGCCGAAAGTCAAAGAACAGGATGCGCTGGTTGCAGACAGCAGAAGGCCCCGGGCCCGTCGACACTGTGGAAGGCCACGGTGGCCCGACCGCGCTCTTCACGGCCGCCTACCGCGCGTTTTCGGGTCCCGTCAGGGGCTATCTCCACGCGCGGGGCGTCGACGACCCAGACGCCGTCACGCACGATGTCTTCCTCGCGCTCTACACCAGGATGAAGCCGCCCAAGGGTGCGGGCTCGCCGGGGGTCTCCGGCGGGCTCGACGGCGCCAAGGCGCTCGCCTTCACGATCGCCCACGGCCGCGCAGTAGACCACCACCGGCGCCGCGCACGGACCCCGCATCTGGTACCGCACGAAGCGGAGACCGACCCTCGCCGGGCCCCAACGACCCCCGAGGACTCGGTGGTCGAGACCAGCGGTGCGCTCGAACTCCTCGACATCCTCCCCGACGACTACCGCGAGGTGCTCCTCCTGCGTGTAGTCGCGGACCTCTCGATCGAGCAGACTGCGGCGATCATGGATCGGACCGCCGGAGCGGTCAAGCAGCTCCAGCGCCGGGCCCTTACAGCACTCCGCAACCACGTGCCCACAACAGAACTGAGCAGGCCATGACTTCTGCACATGATCCGGACGAGACGAGCGTCGTCGACGAGATCCTCGCCGGCATGGACGCCGGGGACGCGCACTCGCTGCGGCCGGTCCTCGCCGAACTGCGCTCACTCGCGGAGGCAGGTCCGGTCCCTCCGAACCGCCGGCTCGCCGCGCTGCTGGCCGAGGCAGAGTCCAAGCCCGCGCCCGTCGTGGACCTCGCGGCCGCCCGGAACGCACGCACAGCCTCCGCCCGCTCGTGGCGTCGCCGCCCGGTCGTGACGGCAGTGGCCGTTGCCTTCGCTGCGGCAGCCGCGACGGCGGGGGCTGCCGCCGTCGCCCAGAACCGCGTGGATGCCGACGGAGCCATCTCGTCCATCATCAGTTCCGTCGCTGGGCATCCGAGCACGGCTGCCACGACGGCTCCGGGCACACCGCCAGCCGTCGAGACCCATCTGGCCCCCGCTGCGCCCTCGCCGGACAGCACCACCGCGCCAGCGTCGAACCCCCCAACCGTGGCCAGGGATTCCACCGTGCCGAACGGCCGGTCATCCGCCAGCGCGCTGCCGCTTCCCACGCTGCCGGTGGACGGGACCTCAATCGCGCCGAGCCCGGCGCCCTCGTCGCCGAACCTCGTCCCGCTGGCGAAGCCTTCGGGGATCCTCCCGAGCGCCCCGCCACTTCCTGGTCTGCCCTGACGCCTGGGTCACCGCACCCCAGGAGCCAGGGCAGAACCTCGGCTACTTGGCGAGGCCGTAGAGGCGGTCGCCGGCGTCCCCGAGGCCCGGCACGATGTAGGACCTCTCATTGAGGCGCTCGTCAACCGAGGCGAGCACGATCCTGACATTCGCATCGCCGAGGCTGTCCTCGAGCCGCTTGAGGCCCTCGGGCGCTGCGAGCAGGCAGATGCACGTGATCTCACTTGTTCCCCGGCGGAACAGGAACTTCATGGCCTCGATGAGGGTGCCACCGGTGGCCAGCATGGGGTCGAGCACAAACACCTGACGGCCGGTGAGGTCCTCGGGGAGGCGCTCGGCATACGTGACGATATCGAGGGTCTCCTCATCCCGCGCCATGCCGAGGAAGCCGACCTCTGCCGTCGGAACGAGCTTGACCATGCCCTCGAGCATGCCGAGGCCCGCTCGGAGGATCGGCACCACGAGCGGAGTCGGCTTCGTGAATGCGGTGCCGACCGTCGTGGTGATGGGCGTTTCGATCGTGACCGGCTCGGTGCGCACTTCCCGGGTCGCCTCGTAGGCCAGAAGGGTCACGAGCTCTTCGGTCAGCTGGCGGAAGACGGGGCTGGGCGTGTTCTTGTCCCGCAGGACGGTCAGCTTGTGGGCCACGAGGGGGTGCTCGACGACGAGAGTTCGCATGCCAGAGAAACTACCAGTCCCCCGCGTACACCTCACCCCTGCTGGGAGGAGGCCGACGGCGGCAGTCCGGCACCGCCGTCGTGCGCGCCCGCCGCACGGGCCGCAGCATCGCGCGACTGCCGAACGAGATGGAAGAACTGGTGCGCCATGACCACGATCGTCAGCCACGCACACCCAAGGAACCATGCGGCGACAACGTCGGTGAGCCAGTGGTGGCCCAGGAACACCCGCGAGAGCCCGATCGCGAGCGCGTACAGTCCGCCGAGGCCGATCGCGACCGCGCGGACCCACGCGTGGTGCACTTGGAGGCAGATGAGGTAGACGACGATCCCGGCGAGAACCGTCGCGTTGAGGGTGTGGCCGCTCGGGAACGACGGCGAATGCTCGTAGGGCGGGACTGCGAGGTCGAGCGGCGGGCGGGCGCGGTCGGTGACCTGCTTGCCGAAGACGGTCACGAGCAGCGCCCCGATCCCTGCAGCCGGAATGAGGACGAGGGGGAGCCAGTGACGCATCCACACGGCGAGGATGATCATCGCCACGGCGGCGACGATCGGCGCGATCACAGTGCCGCCGACCTCCGTGAAGGCGGTGGCCGCGGCATCGGCCCAGGGCGTGCGGAGGGTGATGGCGAAGTCGAGGACAGGCTTGTCCAGCGCCCCAAGCGCATCATGCTCGACTACCGACTCGTACACCTCGCCGCCAGCCCACGAGAACCCGACGACGAGGGCCGCGCCCACCCCGAGGAGCATCCACATAGACGCGTTGGGGCCGACTCTCCGGGCCAGGGCATCGACGAAGCGGTGCAGCGCGCTCCGCTCCCGCATCATGCCTCCCTCGCTGTTCCTCGGCTGCCTCGGCCCGAACCTATCATTGGTGCCATGCCCGCCGCCCGACCCAACTCGCCTGCGCCGGAGACTCTCCACGAGTCGTGGATGCGGCGTGCGCTCCATGAGGCACAGGCGGCAGAGACCACGGGGGACGTGCCCATCGGTGCCGTCGTGATCGGGCCGGATGGCCGCGTGCTCGCCGCAGGGCGCAACGAACGCGAGGCGACCGGCGACCCGACGGCGCACGCCGAGGTCCAGGCGATCCGCGCCGCCGCTGCCGCCCTCTCGCACGACGACGCGGGCGACGGCTGGCGGCTGGCCGACTGCACTCTGGTGGTCACCCTCGAGCCGTGCGCGATGTGCGCGGGGGCAATCGTGCTCGCACGCATTCCGCGGGTCGTGTTCGGGGCGTGGGACGAGAAGGCCGGGGCCGCCGGTAGCGTGTTCGACATCCTGCGCGAGCGCCGGCTCAACCACTGGGTCGAGGTGTACCCGGGCGTCCTCGAAGAAGAGTGCGGGACGATCCTACGGGAGTTCTTCGCGGCGCACCGCTGACGTCCCGCGGCTTCACGGCTGCTCGCGGCGGGCCGCGCGCCGGTAGCCGAGCCCCGTGACGACGGTCATGAGCACGAACCATCCGACGACGATGCTCCAACTGCGCAGGGGGCTGAAGTCCGCGGAGACCCCCAGGAAGTGGAGTTCGTCCTTCGGCGCGAGCGAGGTCCAGACCAGGAGGCCCAGATGGTGCGTCGGGACCCACGGGGCGACGTCGCTGAAGACCTTGGGAAGCACGGACAGGGGCATGAAGTACCCCGACAGGAAGGAAAGCGGGAGGAACACGAGGTTGACGATCGTCGTGGCGGCGCGTGTGCGCACCCAGTAGGCGATGGCCGTCCCCGTCGTGGCGAACGCGACCGACCCCGTCACCGCGATCGCCGATGCCGCGGCCCACGGCCCGAGCTCGAACCTGATCCCGCCGAACAGGGCGACGGCGCTGATGAGCAGCACGATGCCTACGGAGAAGACGATATTGAGCACGAGCTTGCCCACGAAGTAGGCGATCATCGGCATGGGCGTCGCGAAGAGCCGTCGCAGCCAGCCCTTGGCGCGTTCCTGCGCAATGTCGCCGCCCATCGAGAAGAGTGCCTGGCTCACGACCCCGTAGCAGGAGAACGATCCGAAGAGGATTACGCCGACCCCCGTCCCCGACGGCAGTCTCTGGCTCGACTGGGCGAGGCCGAACATCGCGAAGAGGATGGCCGGCAGCACCACGACGCCGACCAGGTACTCGGGCGTGCGGAGCACCTTGACGACCTCGGTCCAGCTCTGCGCCCACAGCGCGGCCGCGAGGCCGCCTCCCCGGCGGGCGGTCGGGCTCAAGCGACGTTCCGGAAGGGCGGTCACGGCGTTCCCCCATCGCTTGGCTGCGGCTTGGTCGTTCGGTCGGTCAGGTGCAGGAAGGCATCCTCGAGCGTCGCCTCGGTGACCGTCAGGTCCGCAACGCTCCAGCCCTCCGTGAAGAGCCTGCGCAGGAGTGCCTCCGGGCTGTTGCAGCGCACGACGGCGGCGCGCGCCTTCCCCGGCAACGCTGAAGTGGGCGGCGGGTCGCCGCCGTCGAACTCGGCGTGGATGACTCCCGCGGTCGTCGACAGGACGTCGAGCGGTGCGTCGGTCGTGAGGGCCACCCGGCGGCCGGCCACGAGGCGCTTGGCGGCCTCGGGCGTGCTGTCCTGGATGACGCGGCCGCTGTCCAGGAGAATGAGGCGCTGGGCAAACTCATCGGCCTCGGAGAGGTTGTGCGTCGAGAAGAGGATCGTCTTGCCAAGGCCGGCGAAGCCCTGCACCTGGGTCCAGAATTCGCGCCGCGCGGCGACGTCGAGCGAGGCCGTCGGTTCGTCGAGGTACATCAGGTCGGGGTCCCCGACGACTGCCATGGCGAACGAGAGCCGCTGCCGCAGACCGCCAGAAAGCTCGTTGGTCTTCTTCCGCAGGTGTTCCGTGAGGCCGGCGCGCTCGAGGGCCTCGGCCACAGGAATCCCCACCGGATAGTAGCTCGAGACCAGAGTGACGATCTCCCTGACGGTGAGCCCATCCGGCGCTCCGGTGTCCTGGAGCATGGCGCCCACCCGGGACTTGACCGCTCTCGAGGACGGCGACGCACCGAACACTTCGATCGTGCCGGCCGTCGGGGTCCTCATGCCCAGCAGGAGCTCGATCAGGGTGGTCTTTCCGGCGCCGTTCGGACCGAGAACGGCGGCGACCTCGCCTGGCGTGATCCTGAGTGAGATGCCGTCGAGGGCGAACTTGTCGCCGTAGCGCTTGGTGAGTGATGAGATGGCGATGGCTGGCGGGCCGCCGCTGTGCGTTTCCCCCATGGCCGAGACCCTAGCAGCGGGCACCGACGCTCCAGTAGGGCCCAAGGTTGGGCACCTTCGGCGCCGTCCACCAGTGCGTCAGTGGAAAGATAGTCGCAATACACCCGACCTCACACTTCCGGCCCCTGCAGCGTCTACATGGTGATGGACACGAAACAGCCCTTCGAAAAGCTCGTCGAGCTCCACGGCGCCGCGGTGCTGCGCGTCTGCCGCGCAGTCGTCGGCCCGCTTGACGCCGACGACGTCTGGCAGGAGACCTTCATCTCCGCACTGCGGGCCTACACCGAGCTACCGGCAGACGCGAACATCGAGGCGTGGCTCGTGACCATCGCCCACCGGCGCTCCTTAGACTCCGTCCGGGCCGCGGCTCGGCGCGCCGTTCCGATCGAGTCAGTCCCGGACCGCGAATCGCCTCTGGGGATTCCGGACCCGCCCGGTGACGGTGTCTGGAACCACGTCGCCCGGCTGCCCGACAAGCAGCGGCGGGTCATCGCCTACCGCTACCTGGCCGATCTTCCCTTCACCGAGATCGCCGCAATCGTTGGCGGCACGCCTGCCGCGGCCCGCCGTTCCGCGGCGGACGGCATCAAGAAGCTCCGCATCCTCACCTCGGAAGATCTGCCCGAAGGAGACAGTCATGAACAGCACTGACACGAACAACCACGCGCCGACGGGCACCGCTGAGACCGTGCCGCCTGACCAGACGGCGTCAGTGGACGGGCCGGGCCCGGTCGACCTTGCCTTCCCTCCGTACCTCACGGTCATCGAGCCGGGCACGCTTGAGCGTCTGCGTGGTTCCCTTGCTGCTGAGGCAAGCCGCGAGGGCCTCGTGGACGTGGCGTACCGCATCGTCGATTCCCCGGTGGGCCGGCTCCTCGTCGCCGCCACAGACCGCGGAATCGTCCGCATCGCGTACGAGCGCGAAGGTCTCGACGCGGTGCTGCAATCACTCTCGGACAAGCTCAGTCCCCGCATCCTTGAAGCACCCGCGCGCCTCGGATCCGCGGCGCGCGAGATCGAGGAGTACTTCTCCGGCAAGCGCATGCGCTTCGACCTCCCCCTCGACCTGCGGCTTTCAGCCGGGTTCCGCCGCACGGTCCTTGCCCACCTCGGCGATATCCCGTTCGGGCGCACCGAAAGCTACACCGAGGTGGCGCGCGCAGTGGGCAACCCCAAAGCGGTGCGTGCGGTGGGTACGGCGTGCGCCACCAATCCCCTGCCCGTCGTGGTGCCCTGCCACCGGGTCCTACGCTCCGATGGCAGCCTGGGCGGGTACATCGGCGGCCTTGAGGCAAAGGCAACTCTGCTGGCGCTCGAGGCGGCGGCAGCGTGACAACGGCTCTGTTCGGCGACGAGCTCCTCGAGCGGCCCCGCCGGGAGCTCACACCCGGCGCCGTCCATGTGCCCGGCTGGCTGAGCCTTACTCAGCAGGCATGGATCGCTGACCGCTTCCGCGAGTGGTCGGCCGGGCCGGTCCCCCTCCGGGCGGCGAGCGTGCGCGGCCATGAAATGTCCGTCAAGACGGTCTGCCTCGGCTGGCACTGGCAGCCGTACCGCTATACGCGCGAGGCAACCGACGTGAACGGCGTCCGCGTCTCGGCCTTACCGGAGTGGCTCGTGCGAGTCGGGCGCCTCGCGGTGGCCGAGGCCTATGGGAACGGCCCGGAGGCCGCGGGCTATGCGCCGGATACCGCACTCGTGAACTACTACGACGATGCTGCCAAGATGGGCATGCACCAGGACAAGGATGAAATCTCGCTCGAGCCCGTCGTCTCCCTGTCTATCGGCAACTCGTGCCTGTTCCGCTTCGGCAACACCGAGACGCGCACCAGGCCCTATGAGGACCTGACTCTCGCCTCCGGCGATCTGTTCGTTTTCGGTGGGCCGTCCCGCCTCGCCTACCACGGAGTCATGAAGACCTACCCCTGCAGTGCACCCGCCGGATGCGGCATGGGGGCGGGGCGCATCAACATCACCCTGAGAGTCACTGGACTGGAGCAGAAGGAGAGCACCCATGAGTGAGGCAGCACTCGTCACGGGCGAGGACGGCCTCGCGAGGCCGTCCTGGGCCAGCGTGGACACCCTCATGCGCGAGTACTACGACACCGAGTGGGGCATGCCCGTGACGGACGAGCAGGGTCTCTACGAACGCATCTCCCTCGAGGGCTTCCAGGCGGGCCTGTCCTGGGCCACGATCCTTCGGAAGCGGCCGGCATTCCGCGCAGCGTTCGCAGACTTCGATCCGGAGGCTGTGGCCCTCTTCACGCAGGACGACGTCGAGCGGCTCATGCTCGACGCGGGCATCGTGCGGAACCGCGCCAAGATCAATGCGGCCATCACCAACGCCAAGGCCACCCTCGCTCTGCGCGAGGAGGGCGGCCTCGTGGAGTTCGTCTGGTCGTTCCAGCCCGCCGAGACACCCGCTCCGCGCTCATATGCCGACATCCCCTCCTCATCCCCCGAGTCGGTGACACTCTCGAAGGCCCTCAGGAAGAAAGGGTTCGCGTTCGTCGGACCGACCACCATGTTCGCCCTCATGGAGGCCATCGGCATCATCGACACCCACCTCGTGGGCAGCCACCGGCGCGGCAGCTCGGGCATCTGGACAGAAGCCTGCTGACGGTGGCCGGGCCCAGCGAAGCAAGACCCCCGGTCATCGAGCGCTGGGACGCGGAGTCAAAACCCATACACGTCGAAGCCAACGGGGGCCTTGAGCCCGCCGCGATGCTCGCGAGCCTGGCCGCACACTCGATTCCGGGCGCCGAGCGCACGCAAGCAGGCGCGGGCATCCACGAGCGGCTCGTCCGCACGACCCATGGCCCTTTGGCCGTGTCGGTCAGACTAAGTGCGTCGGGCGTGGACGTAACCCTGGAGGGTCCCCGGGAAGCCGAAGGAGAAGCCCTGGCTGCCGTCCGAACGTGGCTCGACCTCGACGCGGATCTGGACGACGTGCGGGCCGCGCTGGTCGGCGACCCCGATCTCCGGCCCCTCGTCCTGGCCCGCCCGGGCCTGCGGGTCATCGGCACAACGAACGCGTTCCAGACAGCCGTCACAACGGTCCTGGGGCAGCAGGTATCGCTCGCGGCCGGTCGGACCTTCGCTGGCAGGCTCGTGGCCTCCTACGGCACGCCCGGACCAGGCGGCCTCCTGCTCTTCCCGCGCCCCGCGCACCTCGCCGGCACAGATCCCGGGGAGCTACGGGCCGCCGTCGGGCTCACGGCGGCGAGGGCGCGGACGGTGCATGCGGTGGCGCTGGCCTTCGCCGATCGCCGCGGGGCCGAGAACACCACGGAGAACGATGCCGCAACGCCTCCACTCACCAGGGACGAGTTGCTCGCGCTGCCCGGAATCGGACCGTGGACGGTCGACTACCTCGAGGTTCGCACCGGCAACCCTGACGCGTTCGCGCCGGGCGATCTGGTGCTCCGACGCGCACTCGGGGGGATATCGGCCGCGCAGGCGGCGGCCCGCAGCGAGGTCTGGCGCCCGTTCCGCGCGTATGCCCTGGTCCATCTGTGGACGGCCGCCGCGTACCTCTGACCCACCCGACACGGGCGCCTCAGGATCCTCAGTTTGGCGCTGAAGCCACCGCCCGGTAGAGTTGATGCCTGCTGGTGGTGTGTCCGAGCGGCCGAAGGTGCATCACTCGAAATGATGTTTGGGGCAACCCAACGGGGGTTCAAATCCCTCCACCACCGCCCAGCACGAAGGCCCCTGTGGCCCCGGTATCCCGGGGAAACAGGGGCCTTCGTCATCTCCCCGACCGCCAGCTCTCCAGCGTATGATGCAGGCCACACGAGGTCGAAGAGGAGAGCGTCAATGGGTGGGAAATCGGAGAACGGGAAGCCGCTGGCCGTGAAATGGCTCGACGCGCCGGAAGAGCATGACTACCCCGCCGCCGCGGCCTACCTTGAGCTGCTTGCGGGGCCGAAAAATGTCAAGGCCCTGGTCGAGGCGCTCCGCAAGGCACCGGTCACGCACCAGAAGGCCAAGGACATCCTCCGTGCCTCCGGTCTCGCGCTGCTCGAGGAAACGAACGCCCACGTCCGGTCCGACCTCGTCAAGGTCCACAAGGGCGACAAGCTCTCCCCCATCCTGCTCGTCCGCGGAGACCTCTCCTCTGGGAAGGTGCTGCAGGTTGCCGACGGCTACCACCGGGTGTGTGCGAGCTACCACGTGGACGAGAACACGGACATCCCCGTGAAGATCGCGGACTTCCCCGCCCGGAGCGCGTGAGGCACGGCCCACGTGTCGTTCGTTGAGCTCTCCCTCATCTGTGTCGTCGCGCTCCTGGGCCCCGCACTCGCCGCAAAGCGGTCATGGCACCTCCCGCTCGTCCTGGGCGAGCTCCTCGCCGGTGTCATCGTCGGCAAGTCACTTCTGGGTTGGGTCAACGCGGGCAACGAGACATTCACGTTCCTGGCGGATATCGGCTTCGCGCTCATGATGTTCGTTGCCGGCACGCACGTGCCGATGCGCGACCGCACGATCCGCGACGCGGTCGGCAAGGGCGCGCTCCGCGTCGTCATCACGGCGGTCCTGGCCGCGGCGCTCGGAATCGGCGTCGCCATCCTCTTGGGGTCGGCGAATGCGCCCCTGTACGTGGTTCTCATGGCGTCGTCGTCGGCCGCCCTGGTCCTGCCCATCATCGACTCGCTCAAGCTCAGCGGCCCGAGCGTCCTCGAACTGACCGCACAGGTGGCCCTCGCGGACGTCGCCGCGATCGTTGCACTCCCGCTGGCCATCGATCCCGCCAACGCCGGTCCGAAGGCCCTCGGAGCTCTCGCTGTGGCCGTGTGCGCCGTCGTCCTCTGGTGGGGGCTGCGGCGCTTCGAGAACGACGGATCACGCCAACGCCTCCACGACATGTCGGAGGCGAGGAAGTTTGCGCTCGAGCTGCGCATCCAGCTGTCAATCCTGTTCGCGCTGGCCGGTCTGGCCGTTTTCACCCACGTGTCGATCATGCTCGCGGGGTTCGCGTTCGGCCTCGCGGTCTCCGCGGTCGGGGAGCCGCGCCGCCTCGCTCGGCAGCTGTTCGCGCTCAACGACGGCTTCCTCGGCCCGGTCTTCTTCGTCTGGCTGGGCGCGTCGATCGACCTCCGCCAGCTCGGCGGCCACCCGCAGATGATCCTGCTCGGCCTGCTCCTTGGCGTCGGCGCAGTCGTGGCACACGCTGCCAACCGGCTCGCGGGCCTTCCGCTGCCATTCGCGATCGCCTCCGCGGCGCAGCTCGGCGTGCCCGTGGCCGCCGCGACGATCGGCCACAGCCTCGGCGTGCTCGCAGCTGGGGAGGACGCCGCCCTCCTGTTGGGAGCGCTGGTCACGATCGGAGGCACGACCGCGGCAGCCTCCTGGGCCGCCAAACGTGCAGCGGCGTCTGGGCCGCCAACAGCGAGCGCACCCGGAGGCCAGGCCCAGCCGGCGGCCTGAGAACGCTGACCGCCGGGGCCCGGACACGAACAATCCACGGGAGCCTCTTTCAGGTAGACGTCTGCAGCGAGCTCTACGGTCGGTAGAATTGGCCTCCACACCACGGGGACCGGCCAAGAGCAGGGAGGCACATGATGCGTCGACGCGACACCGTGCCCGCCCCCGGCTCCCTCCGGCGTTCCCTGCGCACGACGGCGCTCGGCGGCTCGATCACGGCCCTCGCCGCCGGGGCGCACGCGTGGGCGGGCGGCGACCTCCCGCACCCGCTCATCCTCGGCGCGCTCGTCGCCCTCACAGTCCTGGTGTCGGCAGCGGTCGCCCGACTGCCGCTGCGGCTCCCCGGGCTCATCGCGGCCCTCGGCGCAGGCCAAGTGGTCCTGCATGAAGCGTTCACCGCGCTCGCCCCGGCAGGTGCCGCCGCGCCGTCGGCCGCCTCGACGCTCGCGAGGGGACGGCACCAGCACAGCGCCGACGCACTGTCGGCGCTCGAATCGCTCGGAGCCGAGCCGTCCCTCTCCGCCGCCAACGATCACACGTCCACGCTCATGCTCGGACTGCACATCGCCGCGACGCTGGCCTGTGCCCTCGTGATCCGGAACGTCGAGCAGGCCCTGGCCGCCATGGCCGAGTGGCTCAGGACCCTCACGCGCCTGCCGGAGCCGGTCGCCGTCGTGGCTTCCGCCCCGCCCCGGCCGTTCGCCGCAGCCCCCGTGCGCCACGCGCGGACGTGGCGCGAGCTGGCGCCGCCGCCCCAACGCGGGCCGCCCCGCGCAGCACCCGCCTTCGCCTGACCAGCGCCCCGGCTTCCGGCGGCGCCGCCACTGGACCCTTCTGACACGCCGGCGCGCTGCTGCGCGCCGCGAAAGGCATGCTGTGAACACCACCACCCAGACCACCCGAACCCGCCGCGCCACCCGCGCCGTTGCCCCCGCCGTCGTCGCCGGCGGACTCCTCCTAGCCGCAGCCGGTGCGGCATCCGCGCACGTGGGGATCGACCCCACGTCCACCGCGGCGGGCTCCTCCACCCTCCTCACCCTGGCCATCCCGCATGGCTGCGGCGACAGCCCCACCACAAAGCTCACCATCTCGCTCCCCGCCGAGATCGCCGACGCCACGCCCACGGTCAACCCGAACTGGACGGTCGAGAAGGTCACGCAGAAGCTCGACACGCCGCAGAAGACGGCCGACGGCGCCACCATCACCCAGCGGACCGGGCAGATCGTCTACACGGCCAAAACACCGCTGGACCCCCACCAGCGAGACACGTTCGTACTAAGCCTCAAGCTCCCGGCCGACGCCGCGGGCCGGTCACTGTACTTCCCGACGCTGCAGACCTGCGAGCAGGGCCAGACCGACTGGAAGGAGATCCCGGCTGCCGGCCAGGACCATGACTCGCTCAAGGCACCCGCGCCCTCGATCACTGTGACGGCGGCGGCCACGGCGGCCAGTGCGGGCGGCACCCACGCGGGCCACACCGCCACCGAGGCCCTTGCCACCGCCGAACCGGCGTCCTCGACGACCGCCGAGAGCGGCAGCGCCGCAGGCTGGGTAGGCCTCGGCGCCGGCCTGGCCGGGCTGCTCCTCGGCGGCGTGGCACTCTTCCGGACGCGGGGCCGCAGGGCGTAGTCGGCCACTCGCAGCCGTTGCAGCCCGGGGTCGGTCCGCGTGCACCCCACGCGGTCCGACCCCGTTGGCCGATGTGTCCTCGGACCGTGGTCGTATTGTGCCTTGACGCCAGTGTGACTGGAGTGAATCGTGGGACTATGAACCGCTTCCAACGCGCCTTCGTCCTCGCGTCACCCCTCGTGCTCGCTGCGGCGCTTGCCGGCTGCGGCTCGGGAGGGACGGCACCGTCCTCGTCGCAGACCGCCGGATCGCCGTCGCCCTCAGCAACCCAGTCCCCGAGCGCTTCGCCTAGCGGGACGCCGTCAGGCGGCGGCTCCGGGTCACCGAGCGACACGGGCACCCCCGTCGCGGGCGGCCCTGCGCGGTGCCTTTCGACCCAGCTCGAGGGAAGCCTCCAACCCGGCGGTGGCGGAGCCGCGGGAACCGTCTACCAGAAGATCGCCCTGAAGAACACGTCGCAGACGGCGTGCCTGCTCGAGGGCTTCGCCGGGGTCTCCCTCACCAACGGGCCCACCGGCGATCCGATCGGTGCGCCGGCGGACAGGGACACATCGGTGGCCGTGGTGCCGATCGTGCTCCAGCCGGAACAGAGCGGGGCCGCGGACTTCGGCCTGCATCAGGCGGGCAACTTCCAGGGCTGCACCGTCGTCACGGCCGCCGGCTACCGCGTGTACCCGCCGGAGGACTACGGCTCGCTGTTCATCCCCGCCCCCGCAACGGCGTGCAGCAATGCAGACATCCACCTCCTGACACTCAGGGCGTTCCAGCCGTTCTGACAGCGGGCGTCCCTGCAGCGCCGCATGTCGCCTGAAGATCCGTCCCCCGAGGACTGTCGGTGGGTTGGAGGATGATGGTGCCGTGATTCGGGAACCGGGCGGAGAGCCCCGCGGGGGCAGCACAGCGGTCATGGACCGTTTCGGTGCTGCGACGCGCGAGTGGTTCCTCGGCTCCTTCCGGGAGCCCACGCCCGCTCAGACGGGCGCGTGGGAGGCGATCTCCTCGGGCCGCCATGCGCTCGTCGTTGCCCCGACCGGGTCCGGCAAGACGCTCGCGGCGTTCCTGTGGTCCCTCGACCGGCTCCTGGCGCACGACGTCGCGGGGTCGCCGGGCGCTTCCGGCGCACCTCATGCGGTGGGAGCCGAGCGCGGAGACGCGCTTCCGGGGCTGGACGCCACCGCACTGCCGGCGGCCCCGGACGCGGGCGAGACGGCCGCGCGGGGCGGGCGGCGCCGTCGTGCGCCCAAGAACCACACCAGAGTCCTGTACATCTCCCCCCTCAAAGCCCTCGGCGTGGACGTCGAGCGGAACCTGCGGGCACCCCTCATCGGCATCTCGCAGACCGCGCGCCGGCTCGGCCTGCCCGCCCCGGCGGTGAGCGTCGGGGTGAGGAGCGGAGATACCTCCGCGTCGGACCGGCGCGCGCTCCTGACGAACCCGCCGGACATCCTCATCACCACGCCCGAGTCGCTGTACCTCATGCTCACCTCGCAGGCTCGTGAGACCCTGGCCGAGGTCGAGACGGTGATCGTCGACGAGGTGCACGCAGTTGCCGGTACGAAGCGGGGCGCCCATCTGGCCGTCTCGCTCGAGCGGCTCGACGCGATCCTCGCCAGGCCCGCCCAGCGGATCGGGCTCTCGGCCACCGTGGAGCCGCGCGAGCTGGTCGCGCAGTTCCTGGCGGGGCAGGCACCGTGCGAGATCGTCGCGCCTCCGGCCGCGAAGACGTGGGAGCTCACCGTCACGGTGCCGGTCGAAGACATGAGCGACCTGGCCGGCGCGGCCGCTGCGCATGACATGGGGCCGGCGTCGGGCCTGCAGCCGCAGGCGTCGATCTGGCCGCACGTCGAGGAGAAGATCGTTGACCTCATCCTCGCGAACCGCTCAACGATCGTGTTCTCGAACTCGCGCCGCCTCGCCGAACGGCTCACGGGGCGTCTCAACGAGATCTACGCCGAGCGGATGCAGCCGAGCGTGTGGGATGAACCGCTCCCAGACGAAGAACGTGGGATCACGAGCGCGGGCCGCGCCGTGTCCACCGTGGTTGAGCGGAGCCGAAACCAGACCCGCACGCCCGCCGAGATGATGGCGCAGGCTGGCCAGACCGCTGGCGCGGACCCGGTCCTCGCACGCGCCCACCACGGCTCCGTGTCGAAGGAGCAGCGCGCTCAGATCGAGGACGACCTCAAGACTGGGCGCCTGCGCTGCGTCGTCGCGACGAGCAGCCTCGAGCTCGGCATCGACATGGGGCTCGTGGACCTCGTGATCCAGGTCGAGTCGCCGCCCTCGGTCGCCTCGGGGCTCCAGCGGGTCGGACGCGCGGGGCACCAGGTCGGGGAGGTCAGCCAGGGCGTCCTGTTCCCCAAGCACCGGGCGGACCTCGTGCACACGGCCATCACGGTCGAGCGTATGCTCGCGGGCCAGATCGAGGCCCTGCGCATCCCCGCCAACCCGCTGGACATCCTCGCACAGCAGACCGTGGCGGCCACCGCGCTCGGGCCCATCGACGTCGAGGAGTGGTTCGATACCGTGCGCCGGTCCGCACCGTTCGCGACCCTGCCGCGCTCCGCCTTCGACGCGACCCTCGACCTCCTCTCCGGCAAGTACCCCTCCGACGAGTTCGCCGAGCTGCGCCCCCGCATCGTGTGGGACCGCACCGAGGGCTCCATCGAAGGCCGACCGGGGGCGCAGCGGCTGGCCGTCACGAGCGGCGGGACGATCCCGGACCGCGGGCTCTTCGGCGTCTACATCGTGGGTACCGAGCAGGAGGCGCCCGGCGCCGGGTCCGCAGCGTCGCAGGCCGCCAAGGGTGGGCGCCGCGTGGGCGAGCTCGACGAGGAGATGGTCTACGAGTCCCGGGTCGGGGACGTCTTCGCCCTCGGCGCGACGAGCTGGAAGATCGAAGACATCACGCACGACCGAGTCCTCGTCTCCCCCGCGTTCGGCCAGCCCGGCAAGCTGCCGTTCTGGAAGGGGGACGGCCTCGGCCGGCCCATCGAGCTCGGGCGAGCGCTCGGCGCATTCCAGCGGGAGGTCTCGGGCGCGGACAGGGAACGGGCGACGGCGCGCATAAAGGCCGCGGGGCTGGACGCTTTCGCGACCGGGAACCTGCTGCAGTACCTCGACGAGCAGAAGCAGGCCACCTCGATCGTCCCGAGCGACCGGACCCTCGTGGTCGAACGGTTCCAGGACGAGCTCGGGGACTGGCGGGTGGTGCTGCACTCCCCCTTCGGGATGCCGGTGCACGCGCCGTGGGCCCTCGCCGTCGGGCGGCGGCTGAGCGAGCGGTACGGGCTCGACGGCTCGGCGATGGCCGCGGACGACGGGATGGTGCTGCGCGTTCCCATGATGGAGGACGAGCCGCCAGGCGCCGAGCTGTTCGTGTTCGAGCCCGACGAGCTCGAGGGGATCGTGACCGAGGAGGTGGGCGGGTCCGCCCTGTTCGCCGCGCGATTCCGCGAGTGCGCCGCCCGCGCGCTCCTCCTGCCCCGCCCGAACCCCGGCAAACGGCAGCCGCTGTGGCAGCAGCGGCAGCGCTCCTCCCAGCTCCTCGACGTCGCCAAGAAGTACCCCCAGTTCCCGATCATCCTCGAGGCAGTGCGCGAATGCCTCCAGGACGTCTACGACCTCCCCGCGCTCCGCGAGGTCGCGGCCGCCATGGAGCGGCGCGAGCTAAGGCTCGTCGAGACGACCACCCAGCAGCCCTCCCCGTTCGCCCGTTCGCTCCTATTCGGGTACGTCGCCCAGTTCCTCTACGAGGGCGATTCGCCCCTCGCCGAGCGCCGCGCCGCCGCCCTCTCCCTCGACTCGACGCTCCTCAACGAGCTCCTCGGCCGCGCTGAGCTCAGCGAACTCCTCGACCCCAAGGTCATCGAGCAGACCGAGCGCGAACTGCAGCGGCTCGCCGAGGACCGCAGGCTCAAGGGGCTCGAGGGCGCCGCGGACCTGCTGCGGCTGCTCGGGCCGCTGTCCGTCGACGAGGTCGCGGAGCGGCTTCGCGCCTCCGACGGGGAGGGGGCCGCCGCCCCCTTCGCGGACGCCCCCCACGCCCGCGGCCCCCTCCCCGTCTCCGGCGCTTCGGGGCACCTCACCGAGGTCTCTGCTTACCTTCACGAGCTTGTCGCTGCCCGGCGGGCCCTTGTCGTGAACATTGCGGGCGCCGAACGGTATGCCGCGATCGAGGATGCCTCCCGGCTACGGGACGCCCTCGGCGTTCCCCTGCCCATCGGCGTTCCCCTCGCGTTCATCGAGCCCGTGGGCGATCCGCTCGGGGACCTCGTCGGGCGCTACGCGCGCACCCATGGACCGTTCGCGGCGGGCGAGGCTGCCGCGCGGCTGGGGCTCGGCGTCGCCGTCGTGCACACGACGCTCAGGCGGCTCGCCGCCGACGGCCGCGTCGTCGAGGGGAGCTTCCGGCCCCGCGGCGGCGACGCCGCGCCGTCGCCCGCCGAGGAATGGTGCGACGCCGAGGTCCTGCGGAAGATCCGGCGCCGCTCGCTCGCGGCCCTGCGGGCCGACATCGAGCCCGTGGACCAGAGCGCGTTCGCCCGGTTCCTCGCATCGTGGCAGCACCTCGGCCAGACTCAGGACGGCGGGCGGGACGGCCACGGACAGGGGCGCCCGCGCGGCGCCCTCAAGGGGCACGACGGCGTGCTGACCGTCGTCGACCAGCTCGCCGGCGTGCCGATCCCCGCGAGCGCGTGGGAGCCGCTCGTCCTGCGATCGCGCATTCAGGACTACACGCCCTCGCTCCTGGACGAACTCATGGCCAGCGGCGAGATCCTCTGGACGGGTGCTGGCTCGCTCCCGGGGAATGACGGCTGGATCAGCCTGCACGTGGCCGATTCTGGGGCCCTCACGCTCGCCCCGGATGCGGACTTCACCCCCGACGACGCCCAGCAGCGCATCCTCGACTTCCTCGCCGGGGGCGGAGGGTACTTCTTCCGGCAGGTGGCGGAGGCAGGGGCCGCAGGCACGGGACAGATGGGCTCGGTCCTCTCGGACGAGGCAGCGATCCAGGCCATCTGGGACCTCGTGTGGGCCGGCCGCCTCACCGGCGACACGTTCGCCCCCGTCCGCGCCATGCTCGACGCGGGCCACACCGCGCACCGGCAGCCGTCGCGGACCCCGAGGGTCCGGTCCTACGGCTACGGGCGGCCGCCGCGCACCGGCCGGCTCGGAGGGCTGGGCGGCCGCGGGTTCGAACCGCCCGCGGCCCCGACGCCCCCGATGGCCGTGGGACGCTGGTCCGCGGTCCCCCACACTGACCTCGACACGACTGTCAGGATGCACGCTCTCGCCCAGCTGCTCATGGACCGCTATGGCGTGCTCACCCGCGGCTCGGTTACCGCCGAGAATGTCGCTGGCGGATTCGGGCTGCTGTACAAGGTCCTCTCACGGCTCGAGGAGTCTGGGGTGTGCCGGCGCGGCTACTTCGTCGACAGGCTTGGCGCGGCCCAGTTCGCGGTCCCCGCCACCGTGGACCGCCTGCGCACGTTCTCCCGCGACGATGTGCTCTCAACCGATCCGGGCCAGGCTCCCGCGCACGGCGCGCTTGCCCTCGCGGCCACCGACCCGGCCAACCCGTACGGCGCCGCGCTCGCGTGGCCCGAGGTCCCGGGCGCCGCGACGGGGCACCGACCCGGACGGAAGGCGGGAGCGCTCGTCGTGACGGTCGACGGCGCGCTCACCCTGTACGTGGAACGCGGCGGGAAGACGCTGCTCGCCTTCACGGACGACGAGGACGTCCTGGCCCCAGCCGCGCGTGCTCTCGTCGACGTGGTGCGCGGCGGGGCGGTGGACAAGCTCGCAATGGAGAAGGTCAATGGCCACGACCTCCTCGACACTCCCCTCGCCCGGGCGCTCACCTCCACGGGTGCGTATTCAACACCGCGCGGCGTGAGGATACGGGCGTGAGGGCAGAGGCGATGTGCGGGGCGGTCCATGCCCGAGGGTGACAACGTCTACCAGGCCGCCACGGCCATGCACGCCGCCCTCGCGGGAAAGCGCCTCGCCGCGAGCGACTTCCGTGTCCCCTCCTTCGCGACGCTGGACCTCGCGGGCTGGACCGTGATCGAGGTCCTCTCCCGCGGCAAGCATCTCCTGCACCGGCTCGCCCCGCCGGGATCCGGCGCGCAGCAAGAGCACGACGACGCCGGGCGCCTCAGCATCCACTCCCACCTTTCGATGGAGGGTAGCTGGCAGGTCTACGCGGCCGGGCAACGGTGGCGCAAGCCCGGCCACACGGCCCGGGTCGCGCTCACGGCCGAAGACGGCACGAGCGCCGTCGGGTTCTCGCTCGGTGTGCTGGAGGTGATCCCGACAGCGCAGGAGGGCAGCGCCGTCGGGCATCTCGGGCCGGACCTGCTGGGACCCGATTGGGACGCGGCCCGTGCCGAGGCGAACGTGCGCCGCCAGCCGGAGCGCGCCGTCGGCCTCGCGTTGCTCGACCAGCGGAACCTCGCGGGGATCGGCAACATCTACCGCTGCGAGGTGTGCTTCCTCGGGCGAGTCCACCCGGCGACGCCGGTCGGACGGGTGCCGGACCTGCCCGGCATCATCGCGACGGCCAAGCGGCTCCTCGAGGCCAACAAGTCCCGCCCGAGGAACACGGTGGGCGGATTCGGGCCGCGCAACAGCACGTGGGTCTATGGGCGTGCGGGCCAGCCGTGCCTCCGCTGCCGCACGAGGATCGAGCACAGCACTCTGGCCGAGCCGACCCCCGGCACTGGAACCCACATCGGCGAAACCCGGGAGCGGGACATCTGGTTCTGCCCCAGCTGCCAGCCGCTGCGCTGATCAAACAGGAAATGAAACCTTCGCAGGCCCCCGACAGCTCCAAGCTCGTGGGCCGAGGCCCTCCAAAGCCCTTGGCGTGTGTTCCTGTGCCGTTTACCATCAGAGCGCCTAAGTACAGGCACGCCTCACTGGGCAAACACGGGACGGCCCATGGATCAGATGGCCTCGTTAAACTCGGGCGATGCGTCTACTGCGGAGAGTCGACGTCCCAGCCGATTGAGCCGGCTGCCTTGGCGATCACCGCGTATTCTTTGCGGAGGCCGATCAGGACCTCGGCGTAGGCGCACTGGCGCGAGTCCGCGAGGCAGACCGCTGACCCCACGGTGTCGAAAGGTCCTCGGCGGTCCCCGCCTGCGGGATCATCCGGCACCGGCCGGCCTACTGTTCCGCTTACAAGGCGAAACCTAGGCCTGAGCTGCAGAAACGTAGCGACAACCAAGGCCACAGACGGTTTTCGGGGTTCGCACACGACGTCGAATCCGACGCAAGACAGCTTGAGCATCGTCCTCGGCACGCACCCAACCGACCTCCCCGAACCGTTCGCTTCGCTCGTTAGGGACTACCTCGTAGCCCGGCCGAACCTGCGCATAGGCGGCGGGCCCGACAGTGCATGGCTGGTCCCGAGCCCGCTCGCCGGCCGCCTGCACCCGAACGCCGTCATGGATCGCCTGCGCGATCTGGGAGTCAACCTGCTCGGCGCCCGCAGCCGAGCTATCGGCGCGCTTGTTCCCGAGTGCCCACCCTCGCCCGTCGAGGAAGCGCTCGGGCACGGCGCCCAGATGGCGTTCCTCCGCGCCGGCAAAGCGGCCGAGCCCTAGGCCCGGTATGCGGGCCGCGCTGTCCAGGCGCCGTGAGCACGCCCTGCGTGCAGCTCGTGGCAGGCTGCAGGTATGCCTGACTCCGAATGGGAAGCCCTCCGTCGAGATCTCGAACGCGCCGGTGTCTCCGGGGCCGACGAACTCGGACGCTTCGTCAGCAACGTCGAGTTCTTCGGCGACTCAGCCTTCGACGAACGGGCAGCGATGCCGGTGCTCCTGACAGCGCTTCCCCGTCTGACGGAGCCTCGCCTGGTGAGCGCCGTCGCCGGTCACCTGCGACGGCCATGGGCTCGGCCTCAAGCATTCGATCCACTGCTTGCGGCATTTCGTCACTGGGCACAGAAGGACGCCACGACTGCCTGGCACCTGGGAGACGCTCTTGGCAGCGCCGCGACGATGGACAGGCTGCCAAGCCTGGTCGACCTGTGCCTCAATCGCGCTTATGGGACCGCACGACAGATGCCGGTGGCGGCGCTCGGGCGATTCAAGAAGTCGTCGGATGTGCGCCCCGCCCTCCTCGAACTGATCCACGATGGCGACGTTGGCCTTCACGCCATGTCCGCACTGCGCCGCGTCGTCGGCGCGGCCGATGCGCTCCCGTACATCGAGGAGGTCAAGCACACCGACGCGGGCAGTCGACTTGGCGACCAGGCCGCGCGGGAGATTCGCAAGATCCGAAAATGGCTCAAGCAGTGACAGGGTCATCGAACCAGACCGGAGCGAATGCCTCGGCGTCGTCTCGCCACCGCGCGCGGAGCGCGTCGACAAGCGTCTCGTCAGCGGGTGTGACCCGCCTGTAGTCTCGTTGGCACGTGCTTCCAACGCGTCTGAGCGGGCGCTATCGTCGAGGACGCCCGTCTCGATCTCGCGTCGCAGCACGCCAACCGTGTCTGCAGCTGCGTCGAGCTGTAACCAGCGGCAGTCTCCATGAACCGAGTGTGCCAGAACGGACAGCTCGCCACTCGCTACCTAGCGCGCTGACCTAGCCAAGGAATCCGACCGGACTTGATACGCAGGCCGTCCACTAGTAGGGACTCCCCAACAGGTCGCCACCGTCCGGGCCAAAGGCCGTGGGTCACGACGCCAGTTCAAATAGAAGACAGCGAGGCGCCGCCAGAGCCTTTGCTGACGACGCCTCTTCATACCTCGACCCTCCTGAGAGGACAGTCGTCTCCAGCCGTGTTCGCAGGCACGTCCAAGGGGCCGGAGGCTCATTCCCTGCCAGAATCAGTGCGGCTGGTTCGCCCGGACGATTAGCTCCGCGGCCTCCGCCATTCCCTGTGCTGACGCGAAAGCGGTACTGAGCCCGACGACGCGGGCACCTGCCTCGAACATTTGGGACGCATTCTGCGGGGTCATTCCCCCGGTGGCGACGAACTTCGCCTCGGGGAACGGACCGAGCATGGCTTTGACCCACCGCGGTCCAAGCTCGGAGGCAGGGAAAGCCTTGAGCCAAGTCAGTCCCAGCTGTCTGGCGGCCATGATCTCACTAGCCGTAGCGACTCCCGGGAGGTGCGGGATGCCCCGTCGTGCGCTTTCGCGCACTATGGCCTCGCTCAGCCCGGGTGAGACGGTGAACGAAACGCCCACCCGGGCTGCTGCCTCGAGCTGTTCGACAGTGGTAACGGTCCCGGCACCGACGTACTTGCCCCATGAGGCAGCTTCATGCGCTGCGGCTTCCAAGGCTCGGACGGCCTCCGGGGTCTGAATAGGCACCTCGACGTGTTCGACGCCGGCGGCCCACGCGCGCTCGGCATAAGCGACTGTGGCCCCGGGGTCGAGGCCGCGCAGCACAGCGATGACGGGAACGTCAAAGAACCCGCCGGTAAACCATTCGTCAGTCATGAGTCTCCTTGATCAGCTTGACGCTCTCGGATCTGGGTCCGGCGTCAGCCATCGATCTGTCCAGTTGTCACTTCACCAAGGCCGAGGCGCCGTGAAGGATGTGGTGGGCGCCTTTTTCGCCGATCATGATCGACGTTGCCTGGGTGTTGCCGCTGATCAGCGTTGGCATGATCGATGCATCCACCACCCGCAGACCGTCGAGACCGTGTAGCCGGAGCTCCTGGTCGACCACGGCCATGTCGTCGGCGCCCATCTTGCATGAGCCCACAGGGTGGTAGTCCGTTTTTGCCCACTGCTTGACGTACTCGCGGATCTCCTTGTCGGTTCGCACCTGAGCCCCTGGCATGTGCTCCTTCTTGAGGTAGGGTGCGTACGCGTTGGTCGCCATCATCTCTCGACCCCATTTGAAGCCTTCCAGAGAGATCTGCCAGTCGTAGGGGTCTGTGAGGAATGCCGGGTCGACGGCGGGCGGCACCGACGGGTCCGAGGACCGTAGTGTCACGGAACCGACGCTCTTGGGCCGAAGGTTGCACGTGTTGATCGTCATGCCATGTCCGGGCACGCGGATTCGGCCGTGGTCGATGACGTACGCGGGCAGACAGTGCATCTGGATGTCCGGGGCAGGAACTGACTCACTGCTCCGCACGAACATGCCGGCTTCGCACACGGACGCGGTGATAGGGCCGGTCCTGTACAGCAGGTACTGGATCATCGCAAGCGTTGCCGGAACCGGCCGGTCCGAGCGGTTGTAGCTGACAGGGGCTGTCTCGGCTGTCAGATAGACGTCCATGTGGTCCTGGAAGTTCTTGCCCACACCCGGCAGGTCATGGACCACTGGGATCCCCAGCGACCGCAGTTCGTCTGCGGGGCCGATTCCCGAGAGCAGGAGCAGGCGGGGGCTGTTCACCGCACCGCTTGAGAGCACCACCTCGCGGCGGGCCCGGACAGTCTGCGGCCGGCCGTTGCAGGTGTAGTCGATCCCTGTAGCCCGGCCATTCTCGATCAAGACCTTCGTTGCGAGGCTGTTGGGGCGGACCGTGAGGTTTGCCCGTCTGCGATTTCGCCGCAGGTATGCGGTCGAGGCACTCTCGCGCCTCGCGTTCCGCTGGGTCACGTCGTAGTAGCCGACGCCATCCTGCGACACTCCGTTGAAGTCGGCGTTGATCTGGAGCCCGAGTTCCTGCGCGGCGCGCACGAACGCCTTGCTGAGCTCGTTGTGCTGCACCTGCTCGGTGACGTTCATCGCGCCGTCGATGCCGTGGTACTTGCCTCCGAGCCGTTCGTTGTGCTCTGCCTTCTTGAAGAACGGCAGCACCTGTTCGTAGCCCCACTGGTCGTTGCCGAGCCCGGCCCAGCGCTCGTAGTCGTACTTGTTCCCGCGGATGTAGATCATCGCGTTGATCGATGTGCTGCCGCCGACGGTGCGCCCCTGCGGGTACCACATCTCGCGGTTGTTCAGCTGGGGCTGCGGGACTGTCTCAAAGCCCCAGTTGTAGCGGGGGCCGGTGAGCTTCGTGAATCCGACAGGAATGTGGATCAGGAACGATTTGTCGGGTCCTCCTGCTTCCAGGAGCAGGACCCTCGTTCCGGGATCCTCGGCGAGCCGTTCGGCTACAGCGCACCCTGCGGCGCCAGCCCCGACGATGACATAATCAAATTCTTCTACAGGCATTTTTCTTGTCCTTCGTTGACCGCGGTGAGATCGAGTTCTGACGTGGCCGCCAGCGCGGGCGGGCCTGGCAAGAGGGCGGTCCGAAGGCGATGGTGCAACGTCGTGATGGCCGACAGCGGCCGCTGGCCACGACGGAATCGCGGTCAGGCAATGTGCCCCCGCGTCTCCGCTGGCGCGGAGTGGTGTTTTCGATCATGGGCTTCCTTGGTCAGCTGGCCCCGGAGCGGGCCGGTCCTGGTGCTGTGAGACCGTGTCCCGGCCTGAAGTCGCCTCGGCCGCCGAGGGTCCAGGCGGCGAGGGCGTGGCCCAGGCTGAGCCTGTCTGCTGGGTGCGTGCCGCAGATAAAGCCAGCGAGAAAGCCAGCGGCGAACGCGTCGCCGGCTCCCACGGGTTCCACGACGTCCACCTGTCGGGCGGGCACCCGGTACGCCGCTCTGGGCCCGCCAGAGGGACGAACGTATTCGATGGCCTCGACCGCGCCGTCCTTCACGACGAGGTGGCCAGGCTCCGGCAGGACCTCGGCGACGTCCTCGACCGTCATGCATCCCCATAGGGTTTGAGCTTCGTCCAGGCCTACGAGGACGACTGTGGCCCGGCTCGCCAGTTCGAGCAGGACCGGTCCGGCTTCTGCGGGCGCCCACAGCGCCGGGCGATAGTTGACGTCGAATGACGTCGGCAGCCCGGCTGCTGCGCGCTGGTCGAGCACAGCCTCCAAGAG
The DNA here is from genome assembly GCF_041022165.1 of Sinomonas sp. P10A9. GTDB lineage: Bacteria > Actinomycetota > Actinomycetes > Actinomycetales > Micrococcaceae > Sinomonas > Sinomonas puerhi. The sequence continues at coordinate 684,129 of NZ_CP163302.1, read as the reverse complement.
TGCGCGGCACGTCGCCGAGAGCGCTGCGGTGATGCCTGAGATGTGAACCCACGGGGCGGAGTCGAGACTCCACCGACGGATAGCCTCGGGGCCCATGAGAGAGGCTGCGGAGCCTGCGCGGTAGTAGAGGGTCCGCGCTCCGGTGCCGGTGTCCGGCTCCTTGAAGTAGACGGCCGTGGGAGCCGAGGCGTCGACTTCGGCGAGCGAGACGTCCACGCCTCGTTCGGACAGGACCCGGAGCACCCGCTGGCCGAACGGGTCGGATCCGACGCGTCCGGCCCAAACTGCCGTTAGGCCAAGCTCGGCGAGCTGTGCAGCCACGTTGGACTCTGCCCCCCCGATCCCGAGCATGCATTCCTCGGCGAACTCGAGCGAGACGGAGCTTGTGGGAGCGAGGACGGCCATGGTCTCGCCGACGCACACGACTCTGCTCGCTCCTGCGAACGGTGGCGCAGTCATTTGACGGATCCCGCCGTGAGTCCCCTGACGAAGTACCGGCCGAGGAAGAGGTACACGAGGACCGTCGGCGCGGCGACGAGCACGGCACCTGCCATGAGCTGTGCGTAGTTGACGGTGGTGGTGCCGATCATGTTGTTGAGGCTGACGGTGGCTGGCCACGCCGCGGGCGACGTGAGGATGAAGCCGAAGAGGAAGTCGTTCCAGATGTTTGTGATCTGGAAGATCGCCGCCACCACGAACCCCGGCATCGAGAGCGGGAGCATGACGTGTGTGAAGGTCTTCCAGATCCCCGCACCGTCGATCGCGGCAGCTTCGACGATCGCGCTCGGGATGCCCTCGTAGTAGTTGCGGAAGATGAGCGTCGTGATGGGGATGCCGTAGATGATGTGCACGATGGTCACCCCGAGGATGCTCCCCTGCAGGTGGAGCATGTTCAGGAACTGGAACACCGGGATGATGACGGCCTGGAACGGGATGAACATGCCCACCAACAGGATCGTGAACAGGGCGTTGGATCCGCGGAACGGGAACTTCGAGAGAAGGTAGCCGTTCAGGGAGCCGATGAGGCACGAGATGGCCGCGGCGGGGACGGTGATCTGGAGGGAGTTGATCAGCGATCCGTGGAGCTGCTGCCAGGCACCCTTGAAGGCGTCGAGGCTGGGCCTGTCGGGGAAGGCGAGGAAGAATGACGGTGCGCTCGTGCCCCCCGACAGCGCAGTGGCGATGATGACGTAAACGGGGACGAGCATGAACGCGGCGGCTATGCAGCAGACTGCAAGGATGGCCCAGCCGCCCCAGGTCGTTGGCCGGGAGAACCTGCGGGCCGACGCAGCCTTTCTGGGCGGGCCGAACCCTGCGCCTTCCTTCGGTCGCCGGACCCGGGACACTCCGATCGCCGACTTGGAGGCGTACTTGGCGGATTGGACGCTCATGGCTAGGCCTTTCGCTCGCGGCGGTACCCGCGGATGAGGTAGGGGACGACGACCAGCAGCGTGAGGCCGAGGAGGATGAGCGCCATGGCGGAGGCCTTGTCATAGCGGCTGGTGAGGTAGTTGTAGATGTAGATACCGGGCACGTCGGTGACGAAGCCGGGGCCCGAGCCGGACATGGCGACGACGAGGTCGAAGATCTTGAGCGCGACGTGCAGGAGGAGCACGAAGCAGGTGATGGTCGAGGGCCACAGCTGGGGAAGCACGATGTGGCGAAGGCGCTGCCACGCGTTGGCGCCGTCTACGCTGGCGGCCTCGAGGTGTTCCTCGGGGATCGAGGCGAGTCCCGCGAGGTACATGGCCATGGCGAAGCCGACGAGCTGCCACGCTGCGGCGAAGATGATGGGAAGGAGCGCGACGGGGATCCCGAGCTGGATCTTCAGCGGGCTGCCGATATCGATGCTGTTGACCGCGCCCACGATGCTGGGGTCGGTGGTCCACCCGGGCGGGTTCTGGATCCCGATCGCCTTGAGGAAGACGTTGATCCCGGTGGACGGGGCGAAGATCCAGCGCCATACGACGCCGGTGACGATGAACGAGAGGGCGTAGGGCAGCAGGAAGACCGTTCGGAACAGGCTCTTGCCGATCGCCACGTGGTGGATGAAGAGTGCGGCGACGAGTCCGCCGACGATCGCGAGGACGAGGAACACCGCCGTGAAGATGATGACGTTGCGGTAGTCGGCCTGGAACCGCTGCTCTCCGACGATCTCCCCGTAGGTGGCGCCGAAGGGCTGACGGAGGCTCAGGTCGGGTGAGGTCCCGACCTTCCAGTTGGAGAGCGAGATGTAGCCGGTGATGCCGATGAAGACGTAGACGAACAGGAAGCTCACCAGGAGGCTGGGGGCGAAGATAAGGCGCGCGCGCCTCGACGTCTTGACGCCGTGGGGGATGGTGGCGGCCGGACGGCGCCGGAGCCAGGCGCGGTCGATTACTGGAGCTGTCATGTCATGAATCCTTTGGGCAGGGCGGGACAGTATGTGCTGCCCCGCCCCGGGGTGGAAATGGCTACTTGAGCTGGCTCGACTGGGCCTGGACCATGGCCGAGACGAACGCGTCGATGCTTCCGCCGCCGTTCAGGGCAGTCACGGCGTCGGAATAGGTCTGGGCGAACTCCGCTGTCGTCACCTGGCCGTGGGCGAGCGAGGAGACAACGGGAACTGACTTGAAGGCCGCTGCAGCCTGCTGCTGGTACTGCGAGAGCGATGAGATGTCAGCGTCGGTGCGGGCCGGGATGGATCCCTTCTTTGCCGCGAAGTCCGTCTGGACCTTGGGGTCCATGAGCGTCTTGAGCCAGGCCTTGGCCTCGTCAGGATGCTTGAGGTTCGATGCCGGGGTCGAGAACCCGTCTCCGACGTAGTCGAAGACTTCCTCCTTTCCGGGGAACGTGGCCCATGCGAAGTCCTTCCCGGGCTGCTTGCCGGCGTTGCGGAGCTCGCCGAAGGCCCAGTCGCCCATCAGGTTCACGGCGCACTTGCCGTCGGCCATGTTCTTTGCGGCCTCATCCCATGTGAGGGCGGAGTGGTCCTTGTTCGCCATGCCGAGGATGGTGACGTAGTCATTGAGGGCCTGCTTCACCTCCGGAGCCCCGAAGGAGTAGCTGTTGGTGAACAGCTTCTTCCAGTTGTCCGCGCCTGTGCGGGCCATGATCAGGGACTCGAGCAGCTCGGCAGAGGCGAAGACGTCCTTGTCGCCAAGGCAGACGGGCGTCGTACCCGTGGACTGGATCTTCTTGAGGTCCGTGATGAGGGAATCGACGCCGGCCTTGGGGTCGATCGTCACTCCTGCATTGGACAGGACCGCCGGGTTCGTCCACAGGACGTTGCCGCGGTGGACGCCGATCGGGACGGTGTAGTACTTGCCGTTGACCTGCTGTGCCTCGGCGACATCCTTGGGAAGCTTGGACGCCCAGCCGTTGTCGGACCACAGCTGGCTGACGTCGGCCACCTGGCCGCCGTCGACGTAGGCCTTGAGCTGGCCGGCGGGGTGCAGCTGCCAGGTGTCGGGCGGGCTACCGGCCTGGAGACGGGCGGCGAGGGCCTGGCGGGCATTGGCGCCGCCGCCGCCCGAGACGGCTGCGTTGTCGATGCTGAGTCCCGGGACGGCGGACTTGGCCGCCGCCGTGAGGACGTCGAGGGCATCCGCTTCGGAGCCCGACGTCCACCAGGACGTGATCTCCAGGGTCTTGCCGCCGCTCGCGCCCGAGTTTGCCGGCTCGTTCGCGGCACAGGCCGCGAGGGAGCCCACCAGAGCCGCCGAGGCTGCGGCGGCAGCGGTGATCTTCAGGGGTGAACGCATGACCACTCTCCTTTGGGTTCTGCCGGGCTTGACCGCGCCGGCTGTCTGCGTTGTGATCAAGGTTACGCATCCGAGGTAGATCGATGCAATAGATATCCCAAAAATGGCATCTGGACGACTACGCCCTCATGAAGAAGACCAAATTACCCTTGCATTTCCGCTGCTAGTGGCTCACACTCTCTAGTACACCGATCTACTAAAATCGGCTTCAGCAAGGAAGTGAGGCGAGTATCCAAGTGGCAAATGTGACCCTTGGCACCGTTGCTGCCTACGCTGGGGTGTCTCGATCTACCGCCTCTTTGGTCCTGCGGGGCAGCCCCCGCATCCCGGAATCAACCAGCGCACGGGTCAGAGCAGCAGTCGATGCACTCGGGTACGTGTACAACCGGCACGCGGCCGGCCTTCGGCGCAAGGGCTCGAAGACTCTCGGCCTCGTGGTCACCGACATCCGGAACCCCTACTTCGCCGACCTAGCCATGGGAGTCGAAGAGGCAGCAGCCGATGCCGGGTACACCCTGCTTGTCGGCTACAGCCGGGACGACGTCGAGCAACAGAACAAGCACCTGGCCACGATGGTCGAGCAGCAGGCCGAGGGCATTGTCCTGCTGCCGGCTATTGGCTCGGAGAAGGAGCAGCTCAGCCGCATCGTCGACCGGGGGAAGGTCCCGGTGGTCCAGCTCGCCCGGTCCATCTCCCCCGAGTTCGGCTACGTCGGCGCCGACAACCGCCAGGCCGCACGCCTGATCGCGGAGCATGTCGCCGCACTCGGGGCGTCCGCCGCGGTCCTGATCGGCGGCCCCGCCGGGTCCAGCGCCCGCGAAGACAGGCTGGCCGGCCTCGCCGAGGGCTTCGCCGGAACGCCTGTCCGCTTCGATCCCTCCCAAGCGGTGCCGAGCCGGAACAATCCGCACGACGGGGCCGATGCCTTCGCATCCGCCGTCGACCGCGGCACGGTCCCCGAGGTTGTGCTCGCCTACAGCGACGCAGTCGCCATCGGGATCTACGCCCGGCTCCGCCGACTCGGACTCGAGCCGGGGCGCGACGTCGCGGTGGCCAGTTTCGACGATGTCCCCTTGGCAGAGCTGCTCCAGCCGCCGCTCACCTCTGTGGCCACGCACCCCCGCCAGGTCGGCCGCGATGCCGGGCTCAGCCTGCTGGACTCAATCGCCACCGGGGTGCCCCCAGCGCCGTCGCCACCTCTGGCGACGTCCCTCCGCATCCGCGCCTCGACCGCCTCCTGGCGAACATCAATCCGACACTAAGCCTGAAGGAGCAGCACGTGAACACCATCGCCTGGGGACTGATCGGGGCGAGTGACATCGCCTCGACCCGCATGATCCGCGCCCTCCGCGGAGAGGGCCACAAGGTCGTCGGCGTCGCCTCGGGCAATTCCGGGCGGGCGCGCGCCTTCGCCGACGCGAACGGTCTCGCCTTCGGCACCTCGGACCTCGACGAGCTGCTCGAGTCCGACATCGACGCCGTCTACATCTCCTCCACCAACGACCGCCACTTCCGGCACGCCCTTGCAGCCATCGCCGCAGGCAAGCACGTGCTGTGCGAGAAGCCGCTCGCCCTCAGGGTCGAGGACGCCGAAGCGATGGTCCGCGCCGCCGAGGATGCAGGCCTTCTCCTGGCCGTGAACCACCATCTGCCCGGCAACCCCCTGCACCGCAAGGTGAGGGATTTCGTCGCCTCCGGCACCATCGGCCAACCCGTCGCGGCCCGGGTCGACCACGCCGTCCTGCTGCCCGAGCGCCTGCGCGGGTGGCGGCTGGGCTCCTCTGTTCCTGGCAGCGGGGTTCTGCTCGACATCACCTGCCACGACGCCTCCGTCCTGAACCCGCTGCTCGGCCGGCCCACCGCAGTAACTGCCCTCGCGGTCCAGCAGGCCGCCTGGAACGCCGGAGGCCAGCACGACGCCGCAATGACGGTCATCGAGTACCAAGGCCCCGATGGCCGGCCGATCCTGGCCCAGACGCACGACGCATTCACCGTCGCGTTCAACCGGACCTCGTTGACCGTGCACGGGACCGAGGCCAGCGTCACCGTCCTGGACGCCATGACCCAGGACACCCCGGGCCAGATCCTGCTCACCGATGTCCACGGCACACGCGAGATCGACGTCGACTGTTCAGAGGACCTCTACAGCATCGTGGTCCGCAACTTCGCCGACGCCGTCGCACGCCGCGGCCGCCCCACCGCTACAGGAGCCGACGGGGTCCTGGCGCTCTGCGTCGCCCTCGCCGCCGAAGAATCTGCCCGCACCGGCCGCACCGTCCGGTTCGACTGACCGGGCCCACGAGAAGAACAAGGAACGCCATGCAGAAAGTCGCAGTACTCACCGCCCGCCAGGCTGCGGACCTCGTGGACGACCGGGACGTCGTCACCGTGAGCTCCTCCAGCGCGCTGGGCTGCCCCGACGCGGTCCTCGCCGGGCTTGGCCAGCGTTTCGCCGAGACGGGCCACCCCCGCTCCCTCACGAGCGTGCACCCGATCGCCGCAGGGGACATGTACGGAGTCCTGGGCATCGACCACATCGCCCAGCCCGGTATGCTCCACCGGGTCGTCGCGGGGTCCTACCCCTCCGGCCCATCCTCTGCCGAGCCCCCGCGGATCTGGCAGATGATCACCGGCGGCGAGGTCGAGGCCTACAACTTCCCCTCCGGCGTTGTCTACCAGATGCACCGCGCGGCCGCCTCTCATCAGCCCGGAGTCTTCACCCAGGTCGGGATCGACACCTTCGTCGACCCGCGCCAGCAGGGCGGCCGCATGAACGACGCGACCCCGGCCGAGAATGTGGAGCTCGCCGAGATCAAGGGCGAAGAATGGCTCTTCTTCCCCTCCATCGTCCCCAACGTCGCCATCATCCGGGCCACGACGGCGGACGAGCATGGGAACCTCACCTTCGAGGATGAGGGATCTCCGCTCGGCGCCCTCGACCTCGCCTACGCCGCCCACAACAACGGCGGAATCGTCATCGCCCAGGTCAAGCGCCTCGCCGAGGAGGGCAGCCTCCACCCTCAGGAGGTGCGCGTCCCCGGCATCCTGGTCGACGCCGTCGTCCTGGCCGCGGACCAGCTCCAGACCACCCTCACCCAGAACGACCCGGCCATCTCCGGCCAGCTCCGACGCCCGCTCTCCGTCCTGCCACCGGTGGCCTTCTCACTGGAGAAGATCATGGCCCGCCGCGCCGCCTGCGAGCTGCACGCCGGTGAGATCGTCAATCTCGGCTTCGGCGTCTCGGCCCTTGTCCCGCACGTCCTGCTCGAGGAAGGCCAGGGCAGGGAGATCAGCTGGGTCATCGAGCAGGGCGCCGTCGGCGGCGTGCCCCTGCTGGACTTCGCGTTCGGCTGCTCGCAGAACCCGGACGCGATCATGCCCAGCATCGACCAGTTCACCCTCCTGCAGGGCGGCGGCTTCGATCGCTCGCTCCTGTCGTTCCTGGAGATCGACCGCGACGGCAGCGTCAACGTCCACTACCTGCCCAAACGGCGCCACGTCACCGCCGGGGTAGGCGGCTTCGCCGACATTACGACCGCGGCACCCGAAATCGTCTTCATCGGCTCCTTCACCGCCGGCCGGCGGGACATCGGCATCGACGGCGGGAGGCTAGAGATCCGCGCCGACGGCCCCCACACCAAGTTCGTCGAACGCGTCGCTCAGGTGACCTTCTCCGGCAAGCAAGCCCTCGCGCGCGGCCAGAAGGTCACCTACATCACCGAGCGAGCGGTCCTCAGGCTCACCCCCGATGGCCTGATGGTCACCGAGGTCGCCCCAGGAGTCGACCTCCAGCGGGATGTCCTGGACCGAAGCGACTTCCCCCTCCTGGTCGCCGAAGAGATCAAGACCATGGACCCTTCGCTCTTCTCCCCGGAGCGCCTCGGCCTCGTCCTCGACCGAGCGCCACTGCACCCGCGCCTGCAGCGCCAGGCCACAGCCCACCCAGCCAATCCAGCCGTCGCCGCCCGCTGACGCGCGGCACGCACGCAAAGGAAGAGACCCATGGACCAGACAGCCCGAGCCCTCCGCGTCCTCACCCCGTACCAGGCCGCCCAGGCCGACGCCCTCTTCGAGACGCTGTTCCCCGCAGGCCAAGGCACTCCCGGAGCCGTCGAGACCGGTGTGACAGAGTACCTCGACCTCACCCTCGAGGGCCACAGCGCCGACGACCTCCCCCGCTACCAGTGGTTCTTCGCGGCCCTCGAGGAGACCGCACAGGCCAAGTACGGCCACGCATTCGCGGAGGCAACCATTGACGAACGGCACGACATCGTCTCACTCGCCGAGCAGGGAGAGCTCTCCGAGCGGCTCCCCGCGCAAGACCAGCGCGACTTCTTCGGCCTCGTCGTCGCCCACCTCCAGGAGGGCCTCTTCGCCGACCCCGTGCACGGAGGCAACAAGGACGCCCTCGGCTGGAAGTTCCTCCGGCACCCCGGGGTGTGGCTCGAGAACTCCGCCGAGGAGAACCTCAGCGAGGAACACGTGCTCAAGGACCGGATCAAGACCCTCGCCGATGCCCTGAGCGAGATCCCCCGCGACACGGAAGGCCACCGGCTCAAGCAGCTCGGGTACGAGAACGCCGTGAACCCGCAGTTGACCGACGAGGTCGATGTCCTGCTCGTCGGAGTGGGAGCCATGGGCGGGGTGAGCGCACAGGTCTTCGCCGAGGCAGGCCTGAGCGTCGTCGGCCTCGAGGCGGGCCCCTTCCGCCCGCTCGACGAGTTCCTCCCGGACGAGCTCGAGCACGCCTACTACACCCGCGGCGGCCTCGGCCCCAAGTTCCAGCTGGAGACCCCCCGCTGGCGCGAGGACACCTCCGAGCCGGAGACGAAGCCCGCAACCTTCTCCCTCGGCCGGATGGTCAACGGTGTCGGCGGCTCCGCCGGCCACTATGGCTCGTGGCTGCGCCGCTTCCATGAGTGGCAGTTCGCCCCGAAGTCCCACTACGAGAACCTCTACGGGCGCAATGTCCTGCCCGAGGACTGCTCGCTGGCGGACTGGCCGGTCGCCTACAAGGACCTCGAACCCTACTACACGCGCCTTGAGCACCTCATCGGCATCGCCGGAGACGGCAGCAATCCCTTCGTGACCCGCTCGCGCGCCCTCCCGCTGCCGCCGACGAGGCCGTTCGTCCTCGGCCAGAAGTTCACCGACGCCACCCGCGCCGCAGGCCTACACCCGCACCCCGTTCCCGTCGGGTTCACCACCGAGGCCTACGACGGCCGCCGCGCAACCGGCTACAGCGCCTGGAACAACGGCCTCGGCTCCTTCCTGGGCGATCGCTGGCACCCCGGCCTCGGCCCGGTACCCGCTGCGATCGCCACCGGGCGCTTCGAGCTGCGCACCCACTCCCGCGTCACCCGCATCATCACGGACGAGACCGGCGCCGCCCGCGGCGTCGAGTGGATCGACCCCAGGGGCCGTGTTCGCACCCAGTACGCCCGCGCGGTCGTCCTCTCTGCCTACACCTACGAGAACCTGCGCCTGATGTTCCTCTCCGCCGACGCCAAGCACTCCGACGGGCTCGGCAACAACAGCGGCCAGCTCGGCCGGCACTACATGACCAAGATGTTCGGACACGTGGACGCCACGTTCCCCGACGTGAACTTCAACCGCCACACGGGCCCGGCCGCCCAGGGCGTCGTGCTCGACGACTTCCTCTCGAAGGATTTCCGCTCCCTCGAGCACGGCTTCCTCGGGGGTGCGACCCTGGGAGCCGAACAGCAGGCCCTGCCGCTGCAGATCGCCCGCGAGACGCTCCCGCCGTCGGTCCCGTCATGGGGTCCCGCGTACCGGGACCACCTCGCCAAGTGGCCCCACCAGGGCGTGATCCGCATCCAGCCGGATGCCCTCCCGTACGCATCGCATCGGATCGACATGGACCCGCTCCACCGCGACCGCTCGGGACTGGGCATGCCACTCGTGCGCGTCACCTACCGGCTGCGGGAGAACGAGCGCAAGCTCGCCGCGTGGATGGCGCAGCGGGCCAGCGGGCTCCTGCGGGACATGGGCGCCACCGAGACCTGGGAAGGGCCGTTCTTCACCGGCGTCGGCTCCAGCCACGACCTCGGCGGTGCCCGCTTCGGCCACGACCCCGCCGGCTCGGTCCTGGACGAGAACCTCGCCGTGCACGACACCAAGAACCTCTACATGTACTCCGGCGCGGCCTTCCCTAGCTGCCCGGGCATCAACCCCACCCTGACCATCTGGGCTGTCGTCATGCGGGCCGCTGAGCATCTGGCCCGCCAGCTCGGCGGCGCACTTCAGGAAGGAGCAGCAGAATGAGCGCCCCAGCGAGCACCGATAGGGTGCCGGCGGCCGACCGGGACGCCGGGAGCGTCGGCCTTTCCTACAGCGAAGACGGGCACGTCGCGACCATCACGCTCGACCGTGCGGCGAAGCTGAACACGCTGACCCTGCCTCTGCTGCGCGAGCTGCGCCAACGGATCCTGGAGGTCGGGGCATCCCGGGCGCGGCTCCTAATGCTCCGCACCGCCGGAGAAAAGGTGTTCTGCGTCGGAGCCGACATCAACCAGTTCTCGGCCCTCGAACCCGCCCAGATGTGGCGGGAGTGGATTGAGACCGGGCACCAGGCCTTCGACGCCCTCGCCCGACTGCGCCAGCCCAGCATCGCAGTCGTCGATGGACTCGCCTTCGGCGGCGGCCTCGAGCTCGCCCTCGCCTGCGACTTCCGCGTCATCGCAGACGAGACCCGCATCGCCCTCCCCGAGACAGGCCTGGGCACCGTGCCCGGCTGGGGCGGCACCGAGCGGGCCACCGAGCTCGTCGGCCGCGCCCGCGCCAAGGAGCTCGTCCTGACGCGCCGCCAACTGAGCGGCGCCGAGGCCGTCGAGTGGGGCCTGGCCACAGCCCACGCACCCAAAGAGCGGCTCGCCGAAGAAGCCGAACGGATCGCCGGCGAGATCCTCGCGGGCGCCCCAGTCGCCATCCAGCTCGCCAAGCAGATCATCGATGCTGCAGCCGAGGGCGCCCCCTCCCGCGTCCTCGAAGCCCTCGCCGGCGGCCTCGCCTCCGCCACCGCCGACCTCGCCGAGGGCGTCGCGGCCTTCCGAGGCAAGCGCACCCCTACCTTCACCGACCACTAAGGACCCCGACCATGTCACACAGCTACACCCTCAACGACATCAAGCCCGTCCACCGCCCCATGGTCATCGACGGGGCCGACTCCGAGGCCGACTCCGGAGAGACTTTCACCCGGAACAGCCCCGCGCACGAGGTCCCCGTCTCCTCCTTCCCCGCCGGCGGGGCACCGGACGTCGACCGCGCCGTCAAGGCCGCGCGCCGAGCCCTAGAAGGGGGGTGGCGCGGTGCCACCGGGAGCCAGCGCGCCAAGCTGCTCCACCGGGTATCCGAGCTCGTCCGGCGGGACGCCGAACAGCTCGCCCTGGCCGAGACCCTGGAGACCGGCAAGCCGATCACCCAGTCCCGCACGGAGGTCGCCTCGACCGCAGAGCTGTGGGAGTACGCAGCCACGCTAGCCCGCGCCACCCAGGGCGACGCGCACAACGGACTAGGCCCCGACACCTTCGCCCTCGTCGTGCACGAGCCCCTCGGGGTGATTGGCATGATCACCCCCTGGAACTTCCCGCTGCTCATCGTCAGCCAGAAGCTTCCCTTTGCCCTCGCCGCGGGCAACACCGCGGTCATCAAGCCCAGCGAGAGCACCTCGGCGACAACCGTCATGCTCGCTGGCCTCGTCCGCGAGGCCGGGTTCCCCGACGGCGTGGTGAACGTCGTCACCGGCAACCGTCACGTCGGCTCGGCGATCGCCACCCACCCCGGCATCGACATGATCAGTTTCACCGGCTCCACCGGTGTGGGGCGCACCATCGCCCAGACCGCTGGGGCAGACCTGAAGAAGGTCGAGCTGGAGCTGGGCGGGAAGAACCCGCAGATCGTCACCCCGCACGCGGACTTCGCCGCGGCCGTGGACGCGGGCGTGTTCGGCGGCTACTTCAACGTCGGCCAGTGCTGCAACTCCGGCAGCCGCCTGATCGTGCACCGCTCGATCGCCGACGAGTTCGCCGAGGCCGTGACCGCCCGGGCGAAGACGATGCGCGTCGGCGACCCGCTCGACGCGGACACCCTGGTGGGCTCGCTCGTCAACGACGCCCAGCTCGCCGTCGTCGAACGCTACGTCGAGGAGGGACGCGAGGCCGGCGCCCGCCTGATCGCCGGCGGGGAGCGGCTCCAAGACGCCGTTGGCCCACGGTTCTTCACCCCCACCGTCTTCGCCGACGTGACCCCAGACATGTCGATCGCCCGTGAGGAGATCTTCGGGCCCGTGCTGTCGATCCTCCCCTACGACACCCTCGAGGAGGCCGTGAAGATCGCCAACTCAACCTCGTTCGGCCTCTCCGCCGGCATCTGGAGCACGGACATCGAAGAGGCGCTCGTCGCCGCCCGCGACCTGCGCGCCGGGACCGTCTGGGTCAACCGCTGGATGGACGGCTACCCCGAGCTGCCGTTCGGCGGATACGGGCAGAGCGGCATCGGCCGCGAGCTCGGCCGCCAGGCACTGGCCGAGTTCAGCGAGCTCAAGACCATCCAACTCCAGGTCGGGCCCCGCACGACCCGCTGGGTCCCCACCCCCGACGCCTCCCGCGCCTGAGAAGGAGCACCGAATGACCATCACCGCAGACCGCCCCGCGGGCGCCGCCAGCGTCCTGCCGCACCTCCTGCCCGTGCGGCTCCCCACCGGCTACTTGGTGCCGGGCAGCTTCGCCGGAGCCGCCGCGAATGCCTGGGCCACGGCCTCGGCAAAGGTCGCAGGCCTCATCACCCGCCATCCCGACGCATTCCCCCTCTACACCGAGGGCGGGAAATGGGCGGTCGGCGCCGAAGCATGGACGAACTGGTGCGAGGGCTTCCTCGGCGGCCAGCTGTGGATGCTCTCCGAACGAGCCGAGCCCGAGCGCCGCGCCGAGTTCCGCGCAGCCGCCGAGCACTACTCGGAGATCATCGAGCACCGCAAGGCCGACGACACCGTGCACGACCTCGGCTTCCTCTTCTGGTCCACCTACCGGCGCTGGCTCGAGGCCACCGGGGACGACGCCAAGCGACAAGTCCTCATCGAGGCCGGGCGCACAACAGCGAGCCGCTACCGGGACAAAGGCCGGTACATGCCAAGCTTCCGCCAGCCGGACAGCTTGTTCATCGACATCATGATGAACATCCACATGGCCCTCTACGCCGCCCAGCAGACTGGCGAGGACGGGCTGGGACGGCACGCCGTCGAGCACTGCCTCACCACCCGCCGCTACCTCATGCGCGGGGACGGCTCGGCCTCCCACGAGGGCATGTTCGACATCGAGACCGGAGCGTTCCTGCGCCAGACCACCCAGCAAGGCTTCTCCGACGACGGGTCCTGGGCACGCGGGCAGGCGTGGGCTCTGTACGGCTTCGGCACCGTCTATCGGTTCACCGGAGAACGCCGCTTCCTGGACACCGCCGTGGCCGCGGCCGACTTCTACCTCGAGCAGACCGGCGACCGGCTTGTTCCGCCGAACGACTGGGCCGAGCCCAACCCCGTCAGGCCATACGAGAGCTCGGCGGCAGCCGCAGCCGCCGGCGGCCTCTGGCAGCTCGCAGGACTCGTTGCCGACCCCGTCAAGGCCCGCGCCTACGCCGACTACGCCGTCGCCGTCATAGAACGGCTCTGCCAGGACGACTTCCTCGCCTCCCCCGGGGAGGACTGGGAAGGCGTACTCAAGCACGGGTCCTACCACGAGGGCAAGGGACTCGGCGTCGACGAATCCGTCATGTGGGGCGACTACTGGTTCCTCGACACCGTGGACCAGATCCAGCGGTATGCAGAAAGGAGCCAGTGATGCCGTACGCGTCCATCTCCGAGGCCCCGGCCCCGGAGATAAGCGAGGCGCCGGAGCACGACGAGGTCGTCACCGCGGACACGGTGATCGTCGGTTCCGGCATGGGCGGGGGCACGATGGCCTACGCCCTCAAGGACAGCGGCCGGCGCGTGCTGATCCTCGAACGCGGCGAACGCCTCCCTGTCGAGGCCGCCAACGCCGACCTCGACAAGGTCTACCTCGAGGGCCGCTACAAGAACGCCGAGTACTGGGCCGACGGGACCAGCGGTGCGCGGTTCAAGCCCGGCGTCTACTACTGGGTCGGCGGCAACACCAAGGTCTACGGAGCCTGCCTTCCCCGGTTCCGGCGCAGCGACTTCGAAGAGACCGTCCACGAGGACGGAATCTCCCCGGCATGGCCGATCGGCTACAACGAGCTAGAGCCCTACTACACCCGGGCCGAGAAGCTCTTCCAGGTCCGTGGGGTCCTCGGCGAGGACCCCACGGAGCCGGCGCACTCCGAGCCCTACCCGTTCCCGGCACTCGAGCACGAGGACGCCGTGAAACGCCTTGGGGCCTCCTTCCGGCACCAGGGCCTGCACCCTTACCACATGCCCAACGGCCTCGCCGTCGAGACCGCCGAGGACCGCCGCAGGGTCGCCACCGTCGACGGCGCCCCCGACCGGACCGGCATGAAGTCCGACGCCGAGAAGATCACGGTGAACCCCGCGATCGCCTCCGGAGTCAAGCTCATGACAGGTACCACCGTGCTGCGGCTGGTGACCGACGACAGCGGCGCCCACATCGTGGCCGCCCTGGCCGAACGGGGCGGGAAGGTCCTGCGCATCGAGGCGGACCGCTTCATCCTCGCCGCGGGCGCAGTGAACTCGGCCGCCGTGCTCCTGCGCTCGGCATCGGGACAGCACCCGGACGGGCTCGCCAACGCCTCCGGCCTCGTCGGCAGGAACTACATGGTCCACAACAGCACATTCTTCATCGGCATCAACCCCACCCGCATCAACCGCACCCAGTGGCAGAAGACGCTCGGGCTCAACGACTGGTACGAGGCTGGCCCGACCACGCCCATGCCCCTCGGGAACCTGCAGATGCTCGGTAAACTCCGCTCGGCCATGCTCAAGATGGCCAAGCCCTGGGCGCCGAACTGGCTGCTGAAGGCCATGAGCGACCGCAGCATCGACATCTACCTCACCACCGAGGACTTGCCCCGCCAGGAGAACGGAGTCCGCCTTGTCAACGGACAGATCAACATCTGGTGGACCCCCACCAACCTCGGAGCCCACCGAGAGCTCGTCCGACGCATCACCAAGGCAGTCCGCCGCGCCGGATACCCCGTCGTCTTCACCCAGCGGATGGGAATCGAAACCAACTCCCACCAGTGCGGTACAGCGGTGGCTGGACTCGATCGTCGGACCAGCGTCCTGAATAAGGACTGCCGGGCTCACGACGTCGAGAACCTCTGGATCGTCGACTCGTCCTTCTTCCCCTCCTCCGCAGCACTCAACCCCGCCCTCACCATCGCCGCGAACTCACTGCGCGTAGCCGATAGCATCCTCCGCGAGGACCGTCGCGCAACCGGGTTCGCTCAGGAGCAATCTGCATGAGCATCGCCGCCCCCATCACTCGAACCGTCGCCGTCGCCGACCTACGCCGGGCAGGCTGGGCCAGCTCGCTCGGCAGCGCCATGGAGTACTACGACTTCGCGCTCTACAGCCTCGCCTCGGCACTCGTCTTCGGCCCGCTCTTCTTCCCCGGCAACGACCCCGCCACCGCCCTCATCCTTAGCTTCGGCACTTACTTCCTCGGATTCGCCGTCCGCCCCGTGGGCGGGATCGTCTTCGGCCGCCTCGGCGACCGCGTGGGCCGCAAATTCGTGCTCATGGCCACGATCCTGCTCATGGGCGGAGGGAGCACCCTCATCGGCGTGCTGCCCACCTACCATGGGGCCTCCGGCGACTGGTACGGCAAGGGGGGAGCCGGGGTCCTCGCCCCGATCCTGCTCATTGTCCTCAGGCTCGTCCAAGGACTCGGAGCCGGAGCCGAGATGAGCGGCGCATCAGTCCTCATGGCCGAATTCGCTCCGCCGGCCAGGCGCGGATACCTCGCCTCGCTGCCCTTCCTTGGCGTCCAGATCGGCACCGTGGTCGCAGCCGTCGTCTACTTCCTCATGCTGGGCGCCTCTGCTTCCACCCCGATCTCCCAGACGTGGCTGTGGCGCATCCCCTTCCTCTCCAGCGTCCTCATCCTCGGTGTCGCGATCTTCATCCGCCTCAAACTTCGCGAGTCCCCGACCTTCGTTAGACTCGAAGCCAACGAGCAGATCGAGAACCGTCCCCTGCGGACCCTGGTCACGAGGTCTTGGAAGACCATCCTCATCGGACTCGGGCTGCGGATGGCGGAGAACGGGGGATCATCCATCTACCAGGCGTTCGCCGTCGCCTACGTCTCCAGTGCAGCGGTGGGGATCAAGGGCCCCATTGGTGCTCTGTCGCTCGTCATCGCCGCTGCAGTCGGTGCCGCCATGGTGCCCGTCGCCGGCCGCCTCACCGACCGCTACGGGCGCAGGCCCGTCTACCGTGCCCTTGCCGTGTACCAGCTCCTCACCGTCTTCCCGATCTGGTGGGTCCTCAGCCACGGCGACACCCTCAGCACCATCATCGTCATCTCGCTCGGCCTCGGAATCGGTTCATGGGGGATGTTCGGAGCCCAGAGCGCTCTCATGTGCGAACTCTTCGGATCACGCCAGCGCTACCTTGGGGCTTCGGTCGCACGCGAAGTCTCGGCGGTCTTTGCAGGAGGCATCGCTCCCATGGTTGGGGCTGCCATCATGAGCGCGAGCGGATCCGGGAACGGTGCCTGGATACCGATCGCAGGCTACCTTGCAGTCCTCACCGCCATCACTGTGGTCGCCACGTTCTTCATGCCTGAGACCCGCGGCAGGGACCTGGACCGGACAACAGACGCGATCGCCGACTAGGCAACGGCAACCCGAAGGGCCTGGACGGCACGCCGCCCAGGCCCTCGAGCGTTGATAGGGTCAACATTCAACATCCAGCGCAGCGCACAGATTGAGCGTGAAGGAGCAACGGTGGCCCGCATCACTCTCGACGACGTTAGCCGTGCGGCGGGCGTGTCACGCTCGACTGCTTCCCTCGTCCTGCGGGGAAGCTCCAAGATCCCCGAGGCCACCTCGGAGAAGGTGCGCAGGGCAATGGCTGAGCTCGGTTACGTCTACAACCGAAGCGCCGCGAACCTGCGGCAGAGCCGCAGCATGACCCTCGGCCTGATCGTCACCGAGATCATCAACCCCTACTTCGCCGAGCTTGCGATGGCCGCAGACGAAATCGCCCATGAGGCGGGCTATACCATCTTCATCGGATACAGCCACGACGAAGCCGGACGCCAGCACGAGCTCATGACCGCAATGATCGAGCGACAGGTCGACGGCTTCCTCATACTCCCTGCCCCCGACTCCGACCCGAACAAGATCGTCTCATTGATCACCACGGCAAAGACGCCCACTGTGACCGTGGCCCGCCGGATCGAAGGCCTAGACTACGTGGGAAGCGACAACATCGCCGGAGGTGAGCTCCTCGGCAACCACCTCGCTTCCATCGGCTGCAGAACGGTCGCGTTCCTCGGGGGCCTCCCCGCCTCCTCGACCTCCGAGCGCTGCAAGGGACTTGCGCAGGAACTCACCGCGCGCGGAATTGAGTTCTGGAACGACGACGAACACCGCTCCCGCATCACCCCAACGGGCGGGGCCGAGGCCACGGCGGCCATGCTGGACCGCGGGCGCCTCCCGGACGCGGTGGTGGCATACAACGACATCGTTGCTCTCGGCATCTACGAGGAACTCCGCCGTCGAGAACTCCGTCCAGGCGAGGACATTGCCGTCGCTTCTTTCGACGACACACGGCTCGCCGCCACCCAGGCACCTCCGCTGACCTCCGTCGCCGGATTCCCCGAGGAAATCGGGCGACGTGCCGCACGCCGGCTGCTCCACCTCTTAGACGATGGCCAGAACACCCCAATCAGTGATCTGGTCCCGCCGAAACTTAGGCTTCGATCGTCCACTGTCACTTGGCGCCCTCGCGGAGCCAACTAAATTCGGGGCCGCCGTCAGACTAGACCCGACCGTCTTGGCCCGCGTGCCACAACGTGGTGTTACGGTGCGCTCCAGCGGCACACCCGCAGGCCTGCTGATTTGTGTGGATCTGAGCTTCTCCTCGGGCCTTCTGCACAAGCGCTGGACCCGGCCCTTCCCAACGCGCAATCGTTCTCTGGCTCCGGCGCCCGGGGGTCAGCGGGGCCCGGCCGCCCGCCCGTTCACGGGCGGGCGGCGGAACCGCGGCCTGCCAGTGTGGACAACGAAAGGCGCGGCGCGGCGGCGGACCCGCGCGTGGCCGTGGTGCAGGCCCACGGCCTTCGCGGCCGCGAACTCCTTAGCCCGGGTCGGCGCCTCGCGGGCCGCCCGGGCGTCCTCGGCCCTGTAATAGAAGTGCTTGGCCGTCTCCACGAGCACGAGGTACAGGAGCACCATGCCCACGAGCGCCAGGAAGAAGTCTGCCGGGAGCGGCCGGAATCCCACGACGTCGCCGATGGGTGTGTACGGCAGGATGGCGCCGATCGCCACTACGGTCAGGACGCTCGCGGTGAGCGCGGCCGAGGCCCGGCTGCGCAGGAAGGGGATGCGCCGCGTGCGGATCACGAAGACGATAAGGGTCTGGGTCGCGAGCGACTCGACGAACCAGCCCGCCCGGAACTCCTCGGGCGCGGCCTGGAACACCCACAGCATGAGGCCGAACGTAGCGAAGTCGAACAGCGATGAGATCGGGCCGAAGGCGATCATGAAGCGCCGGATCCCGGCGATGTCCCAATGCGCGGGCTTGCGCAGCTGCTCGCGATCCACCTCGTCGGTCGGGATGGCGAGCTGGCTCGAGTCGTAGAGCAGATTGTTGAGCAGGATCTGACCGGGCAGCATGGGCAGGAAGCTCAGGAAGGCGCTCGCTGTGGCCGCAGAGAACATGTTGCCGAAGTTGCTGCTCGTGCCCATGAGCAGGTACTTGATCGTGTTGGCGAAGATGCGCCGGCCGCCCATGACGCCGTCGGCGAGGACGTCGAGGTCCTTCTCGAGGAGCACGACGTCGGCCGCATCCTTCGCGACGTCCGTCGCCGAATCGACGGAAATGCCGACGTCGGCGCGGTTGAGCGCGAGGGCGTCGTTGACGCCGTCGCCGAGGAACCCGACGGAGTGCGTGCGCCGCAGGACCGTCACGATGCGGGCCTTCTGCTCCGGGGAGACTCGAGCGAAGATCCGCGCGCCGGGCGCGGCGGCGGCGAGGGCGTCGTCGTCCATCGCCTCGATCTCGGTGCCGGTCAGGGTGGTTCCGGGGTCCATCTTGAGCACAGAGACGACGTGCTCGGCCACGAGCGCGTTGTCTCCCGTGGCGACCTTGAGGTCCACCGCGAGGCTGGCGAGCCTCGCGAGCGACGCCCGGGCGTCCGCCTTGGGCCTGTCGAAGAAGCTCAGGAAGCCGTCGAGCGTGAGAGGCGCGGCGGCGTCGTGCGTCCCGTCCGCGGAGGCCGGCCCGCTCGCAACGGCGACCACGCGTGCACCCCGACGAAACAGCTCGTCAAGGGCGCCGCGGTCCTCGTCGGACACGTTCGTGCAGGCCGTGATGACCGCCTCGGGCGCGCCCTTGAGGATGCGCACGGGCCCGAGCGCCGAGGCTACGACGGTCTCCATGGTGCGTGTCTCGTGATCGAAGGGGCGGATGGACCGGCGTGTGCGATCGGTCAGCCCGGCAGGGAGATCGGGGAAGGCCTCCCAGAGGGCCTCGTCGACCGGGTTCTGGCCGGCGCCTGTCGCGCCGGGGACTGCGGGATCGACCTCGCAGCACAGCAGAGCGAGCTCGGTGAGCCGGCGCACGGCGTCGTCCGAGGACACCCCTGCGGGCGTCCCCGCCGCGGGAACGGCCTCCTCGAAGCCGATCCGGCCTTCGGTGAGCGTCCCCGTCTTGTCCGTGATGAGGACGTCGAGGTTGCCGAGGTCCTCGATGGCGAGGAGCCGCTTGACCAGGACGCCGCGCTTTGCGAGGAGCCGCGAGCCGGCGGCGAGGGAGGTGCTCACGACGGCGGGCAGCAGCTGCGGAGTGATGCCCACCGCAATCGCGAGGGAGAACAGGACTGAGTCGAGGAATGGCCGCTGCAGGAGCAGGTTGATGACGAGGATGCCGACCGTGAGGAAGACTCCGACCCACAGGAGCATGAGCGAGAACTCCTTGAGTCCCCGCTGGAATCCCGTCTCCGGCACGCCCTGGGCGAGCCCCGCGGCGATCCTGCCGAACTCGGTCTCGTGGCCCGTCGCAGTGACGACCGCGCGGGCCGAGCCCGCATGGATCACGGTGCCCATGAGGAGGCAGTCGGTCAGGTCGGCGAGATCCGGTCGGGCGCCACCAGGGCCCTCGGGAACAGGGTCCGCGGACTTCTCGACGGCGGCGGACTCGCCCGTGAGGACGCCCTCGTCCGCCTCGAGGCCTATGGCCTCGAGCACGCGGGCATCGGCGGGGACGATGTTGCCGAGGCCGATCCTGATGATGTCCCCTGCAACGAGCTCGCGCACGGGGAGCTGGCGCTCTGCACCGTCGCGAACTACCACAACGGTGTGGGAGATCCGCTCGTGGAGGTCCGCCGCGGTCTTCTCGGCGCGGAACTCGTTGGCGAATCCGAGCAGCGCACTGCCGAGGAGGATCGCGATGATGATGGTCGCGTTGAGCTGGTCCCCCGTTGCGAAGGACATGGCCGCGGCGGCCACCAGAAGCGCCTGGAGCGGGCTCGCGAACTGCCGCACGAGCACGTGGAACCAGCTCACACGATGGGCCTCAAGCACGTTCGCGCCCTGCGCGAGGCGCCGCGCGGCCTCCTCCTCGGTCAGGCCGCGCACCGAGGTCCCC
The DNA here is from genome assembly GCF_041022165.1 of Sinomonas sp. P10A9. Lineage (GTDB taxonomy): Bacteria > Actinomycetota > Actinomycetes > Actinomycetales > Micrococcaceae > Sinomonas > Sinomonas puerhi. The sequence goes on along the minus strand of NZ_CP163302.1, from coordinate 663,582 downwards.
AGCGCTGCCAGGACTCCCTGCGCCGGCATGGCCGCGGCCTCCGCGACCGCCAGCTGAAGTCTCTCCGAGACCGTCTCTGTGCTCACGGGGTCATGCTACGCGGCCCGGATGACCGTTCAGCGACCTACCGATGCGGGGTCACCACCCAACGATGCGGGGTCACGTCTCTATGACGGCGAATGCCCCGTTTAGAGACGTGACCCCTCATCCCGGATAGGTGACCCCGCAACAGGCTGTGGTTGCTAGGCGTAGAGCTTCCGGAGGTAGGCGCCCCACGCGGCGGCGTGGTGGTCCGCGAGGGCCGACCGCGCGGCGTCGTCCGCGGTGGTGCCGCCACCGACCGGGTCGCCGGACCCGAGCGAGAAGTCATGGACGGTCAGGCCCACGCGGTCGCCGAGGAGGTTGCGGCCGAACACACGCACCATCGCAGCCGCAGTGCGCAGGCCGAGGAAGTACTCGTTGGCGTAGTCAACAGTCGCCTCGACTGGCCCGAGGCCGGGCACGTCCAGATCCTTCTTCTCGCCGGGAATCACGCCGCTGAGCCCGAACGAGGCGAGGAAGGCCTCGAAGGCGTCGGGCGCGGTCGCGCCGTCGGGCCCCTGGACGTCCACGAAAACCACGGCGCGGCCGTCGAAGTGCGTGAGGTACTCGCCGAGCGTGTGGAGGTAGAAGGCGGTGTGCTTGGCGGCGCCGTCGTACTGCTGCTCCCAGTTGTCGGTGAGGACGCCGGAATGGACGTAGTGCAGGTGAGCGCCGTCCGGTCCCTCGGTGATGACGTGCTCGAGCTGGTTGAACCAGCCGTCCGGTCCCTCCATGCGGGTCACGAGGTGCGCGGGGCGCTCGTCGACGGTTCGCACGGCCGGCCATTGGTCGGTCGGGAACATCCACGCGGCGGTGTCGTCGGTGACGGCCTTCCAGATCCGCTCCGGCGCGGCGGCCAGCTCAACGTCCTGGACGATCTCGAAGGGATGGTTCTCGGTCATGGCTGCACTTCCTTGGGTTGATTCTGGTCTTCTCTGAGGGTCGGATGAAGCGCGACGACGAGGCGGTGCTTCCGTCCGCCTGGCGCCTCTGGTTCGTGGTATTTCTTGGCCAGCCGCGCCACCTCGGCAGCGAGCTCCTCTGCGAAGTCGGCCCGTGAGGCCGCGGACGCGAAGGTGATCTCGCCGTCGACCGCAAAGGTGGCCAACGGCTGCTTGGCCGCGACGGCTCCCGAGAGCAGCCGCCCCACCTCGCGCACGAGCCGCGCGGCGAGGGCCAGGAGCCAGTAGGCGCTGAAGCGGTCGCGGAGGTGCTCGGGGTCGGGCTGGACCACCGCGAGCGCCGCGGGCGAGATGACGTACGCGGCAGCCGTGGCCTGGAGCACGCGCTCCATGACGTTGCCCTTGCGCCGCTCCTCGACGAGCGCCACGAGCCCGTGCTCCTCGAGCGAACGCAGATGGTAGTTGACCTTCTGCCGCGGCAGGCCCACCCTCGCGGCGAGGCTGGCGGCGGACGACGGCGTGGCCAGCTCCCGCAGGAGCCTCGCCCTGAGCGGGTCAAGACTCGCGGCGGCCGCGGCCGCATCCTCGATCACGACGACATCTTGCATGTCTCCAGTGTGCCAACCGACAAATTAGTTTGTCAAGGAGATTTCAACTGTCTGTGCGAGCGGGCGTTTACCCTTGAATCAGCTGAGGCTGGGCGGCATCCGGTGAAGGAGCAGCTATGCGCACGGACAGCAGTCCCCTCGGCCAGCACCCCCAGGACCTTCCCGCCGGCATTGCCGGGTACATGGCGGCCGGCCTCGGAATCGTCGCGGTGGCGGCGCTCGGTGCCATGTACGCCGTCGAGGTGCCCCGCGGCGGGCCCTACATCTTCGGCGGAATCAACGACTTCACCGGCGGACTGTTCTTTCTGGCCGCGATCCCGCCCATCATCCAGGTCCACCGCCGGCTCGGTGATGGACCGTGGAGCAGGACGGCTCTCGCGGCCACGGCCGCCGGATCCGTCGCGGCGGCCGCAAGCGGCATCCTGATCTCCTTCCACATGATCCCGTTCGGCCCCTCGACCGCCGTGTCGATGGTCGGCATCATCGGCCAGGCCCTCTGGGCGGCCGTGGCCAACCACAAGCTCGCGAACCGCCCCCGGTACCCACGCCGGCTCGCCCAGTGGGGCCGCGCAATCGGGCTCGGGATGCTCGTGGCCCTGCCGATCGTCGGCGCCGGATACGCCGCCGGAGCCGTGCCCGCACTCCAGACGGTGCTCTACGCCGTAGGCGGTGCGATCGGAGGGGCGGCCTACCTCGGGTGGCCCCTCTGGCTCTTGGCGGTGGGCCGACGCCTCGCGGGCCGCACCGAGGGGGCACGCCGGCGGCCGGCCGCACGCCCCGCATAAGCGCCTTGTGACAGTCCTAAGTCCCTAGCGCGCCCCATGCTGCGCGCACAGAATGGGACAATCATGGTGATGGCGAGGGAGAGGACGAGCGCAGTGCTGGACGAATCGCCGACGCGGGCTGCAGGGACAGATCGCCTTCGCGTCTTCATCCTCGACGATCACGAACTGGTGCGACGGGGGCTCCAGGAACTGCTCGAGGACGAGGGATTCGAGGTCGTCGGCACCTCGGGGACGGCAGCAGAGGCTGCGCGCAGGATCCCTGCGCTCAAACCCGATGTGTCCGTCTTGGACGTCCGGCTGCCGGACGGCACCGGGATCGAGGTGTGCCGAGACATCCATGCGGTCGACCCGACCCTGCCGTGTGTCATGCTGACGAGCTACAACGACGAGGACTCCCTGCGCGGGGCCATCCTCGCGGGCGCCAACGGATACGTGCTCAAGGAGATCCGCGGCACCGAGCTCATCACGGCCCTCCGCCGTGCGGCACGCGGCGAGTCCCTCTTCGATCCGGCGCTCAAGTCGAAGGTCCTCGCGGGCCTCGCACCGCGGGAAGAACCCGAGGATCCCCGGCTCGAGATCCTCAGCCCGCAGGAGCGCCGCGTCCTGGCACTCATCGGGGAGGGCATGACCAATCGGGAGATCGGCGAGAGGCTCTTCCTCGCGGAGAAGACGGTCAAGAACTACGTCTCCTCGCTTCTGGCCAAGCTCGGCTACGAAAGGCGCACGCAGGCCGCACTGTTCATCGCCCGCAACGGCGCGCACGGCCACTGACGGCCTCAGCGTTCAAGCCGCTGGCCTCAACGCCTGCCGACGGGAACTACCCAGCGCAACCGCGTGCCGCCGTCCTCGGCGGGACCGACTTCGAAGGTGCCGCCGAGCGCTTCGGCGCGCTCTTCGACGTTCTTCAGTCCGCTGCGGCGCGTGATCTCGCCGAGTCCGTACCCGTCGTCGGCCACGACGATCTCGAACTCGCCGTCGGACACGGTGGCCGTGACCCACAGCGAATCGGCGTGCGCGTGCCGCACCACGTTCGAGACGCCCTCCGTGAGCACCGCGAGCGCCTGATCGCCCACGGCCGTCGGCACGGCCGAGTCGATCGGGCCCAGGAGCTCGACGCGGGGGGTCGTCGGGAGGTCTCCGGTCGCCTCCTGCACCACGCGCACCAACCGCGCGCTCAGGCTGTCCCTGCCCTTGGCCTCGTTGAGGGAGTAGATGGTGTTGCGCAGTGCGGTGATGGTCTCGTCGAGCTCGCCGGTGATCGAGTCGATCTTGGACGTGGCCCGATCACCGTCGAGTCCCTGCGCCACGAACCTCCGGAGGCCCTGAAGGCTCAGGCCGGCTGCGAAGAGCCTCTGGATGACCACATCGTGGAGGTCCCGCGCAATGCGGTCCCTATCGGTGAAGACGACCAGGTCCTCACGCTGACGGTGCTGGCGCGCCACCTGCAGTGCGAGGGAGGAGTAGGCGAAGAACACGGGCGCCATCTCGACGTCGACCGCGGGGAAGGGAGTCCGCCCCGACTGGCCGAAGATGACGGCGCCCAGGTCCTGGCCCGGCTGGCCGGCAGGCACCACGAGGGCGTGCCGGACTTGGGTCTCCGGCCCGAAGACCTCGGGGCCGGTCAGGACGAGCGTCTCCCCGGTCACGGAGACCTTCGACGCGACGGCAATCGCGCCGGCGCGGGCAACGTCGTCGAAGTCATCCTTGAGAGGGCCGAACACCGCCCGCCACTCGTAGCCCGGGGCTCCCGCCCGCCGACGCGCGATGGCGACAATGTCCGATTCGGTAATCTCCAGTGCCTGGTCCGCAATGAAGGCGCTTCCGGTCGAGAGGTCCTCCAGGGCGAGGATCTTCCCCGCCACGTCCATGCTGGCCTCACGCCACCGCTGGCGCCGGGCGGTGTCGGCGAAGAGCCGCGCATTCTCGATCGCCACTCCGGCGGCCGCGGCGAGGGCGACGACGAGGTCCTCGTCCTCGGCGTTGAAATCCTCGCCGCTGGCCTTCTCGGTGAGGTAGAGATTCCCGAAGACCTCGTCGCGGACTGTGATGGGCACACCGAGGAACGTCTTCATCGGCGGGTGGTTCGCGGGGAACCCGTAGGAGTCCGCGTGGGAGCCCAGATCGTGGAGGCGGATCGGGTTGGGCTCGCGGATGAGCAGGCCGAGCACGCCGTGGCCGGTGGGCCGGGGACCGATCCTGCTGACGGTCTCGTCGTCCATCCCCACGGTCAGGAAGTGACTCAGTGCCGTATGCTCCGGGGTGAGCACGCCGAGTGCGGCGTACTTGGCACCGACCAGCTCACGCGCCGAGGTCACGACCCTGTCGAGGACCGCCTCCAGGGTGAGGTCCTCCGCGATGGACACAACGGCAGAGAGCAGCCCTCGCATCCGCTCCTGCGTCTCCAGCAGTTCGTGCGCGCGGGAGACGACTTGCCGCAGCAGGTCCTCAATCCTACCGGCGGAACTGCCCAAGATTGGCGCGTCGTCCATTGAAGCTTCCACAGGCCCTCACCCCGTCCCAAGTATGCCCAGAAGTTGCCGTCTGTCTCCACTCCAAGACACGGTTTTCATCACTTTTCGCAGGACCAAAGACTCTCGCCCCCGCCTCGGTTCCCCGCAACGATGAGGCGAGGGGCGGCGTCGCCCGTCTCCCGCCACTGAAAGTCGAGGAGAACCGATGTCCCAAGCCCGCCAGGCCCTCGTGGTCCACCCCGCCGCACCGGACATGGAGGAGGCCGAGCGCACGGCCCTGAGCGAATGCATCGACGCTGCCCTCGACTGCACCCAGGCCTGCACCACTGGCGCCGACAGCTGCCTCGAGGAGCCGGGCGTCACGCATCTGAGACACGTCATCAGGGCCCAGCAGAACTGCGCGGTGATCTGCTCCGCCACGGCGCAGGTCCTCTCGCGGTTCGGATCGGACTTCGGCCCGACTCCAGCCTCGGTACTGCGGGCACTTGACGACGTCGCCGCCCTGTGCGAGGACGTCTGCCGCGTGTATGCGGGGGCCTACGCACACTGCCGGGTCACGGCCGACTCGTGTGCCAGGGTGCGGGCCGCCGCCGCAGCGATGCTGGCACTGGACTGAAGCCCATGTCCGCGCCAGCCCGGCCCGAGACAGAGCTTGTCCTCCCGTTCGACGTGGTCGGCATCGAGGACGTTCCGCGTGTCGGCGGCAAGAACGCCTCCCTCGGGGAACTCACCCAGCATCTCCGCGCGGCCGGCGTAGCCGTCCCCGAAGGCTTCGCCACGACCGCCGACGCGTACCGCCTGTTCATCGGCGAGAACAGCATCCGCGATTCCATGGCCGCGCTGGTGGACGCCTACCGCTCCGGGCAGACGGGCCTGAGGGACACCGGAGCCGCCCTCCGCGAGCTCATCCTCTCCGGCACCTTCCCCGAGACGCTCACGACGGCGATCACCGCCGCCTACCGCGACCTCGCCACCCGCGTGGGCCGGGACCGGCCTGCCGTGGCCGTGCGGAGCAGCGCCACCGCAGAGGACCTGCCCGAGGCGAGCTTCGCGGGCCAGCAGGAGACGTACCTCAACGTCACGGGCGAGCGGGAACTCCTCGACGCATGCCGCCGCTGCTACGCCTCCCTCTTCACGGACAGGGCGATCATGTACCGCGAGCTGCGCGGCATCGACCACCTCGACGTCGCACTGTCCATCGGGGTGCAGCGCATGGTCCGATCCGACCTTGCCGGCTCCGGCGTCATCTTCTCGCTCGACACGGAGTCCGGCTTCCCGCGCGTCGTCGAGATCAGCGCGGCATGGGGCCTGGGCGAGACCGTGGTCCAGGGCTCGGTCAACCCGGACCGCTACGAGGTGTTCTCGCCCCTCCTCAGCGACGCGACGGCGCGGCCCATCATCGGCAAGGCGGTGGGCGAGAAGGAGCGCAAGCTCGTCTTCGCCCGGAGCGGCTCGGGCACCCTCCTCCTCGACACGCCCGGGGCGGAACAGGAACGGTTCGTGCTCGAGGACGACGAGGTCCTGACGCTGGCCCGGTGGGCTCTTGCTGTGCAGGAGCACTACGGCCGGCCGATGGACATGGAGTGGGCCAAGGACGGGCAGACCGGGGAACTGTTCATGGTCCAGGCGCGGCCCGAGACCGTCCAGGCCCAGCGCAGCAGCTCTGCGTTCAGCATCCACAGGCTCACGGGCTCCGGGCCGGTCCTCGCGCGCGGCGCGGCGATCGGCGAGGCGATCGCCTCCGGCGAGGCATGCGTGATCGCCGACGCCTCGGACATCGGAAGCTTCCGCGACGGTGCCGTGCTGGTGACGACGATGACTGACCCGGACTGGGTCCCGATCATGAAGCGCGCCGCCGGCATCGTCACGGATCACGGCGGGCCCACGAGCCATGCGGCGATCGTGAGCCGCGAGCTGGGCGTGCCGGCCGTGGTGGGCACCGTCCACGGCACGACGGCGATCGCCGACGGCGAGCCCATCACGGTCTCGTGCGCCCAGGGCGCCGAGGGGCTGGTCCTGGGCGGCCTCGTGCCGTTCGAGGTGGAGGAGGCCGACGTCGGCGAACTCCCCGAAACGCGCACGCGCATCATGGTGAATCTGGCCGACCCCTCGGCCGCGTTCCGGTGGTGGCGCCTGCCGGCGGCCGGCGTGGGCCTTGCGCGCATGGAGTTCATCATCAGCAACCTCATCAGGGTCCACCCCATGGCGCTCGTGCACCCCGAGCGTCTGGCCGACGCCGCGGACGCCCGCGCGATCGCCGAGCTCACGCGCGGCTATGCGGACCCGACCGAGTACTTCGTGGACCGCCTCGCGACGGGGATCGCGAAGATCGCCTCACCCTACTACCCGGCCCCGGCCATCGTGCGGCTCAGCGACTTCAAGACCAACGAGTACGCGAGCCTCCTGGGCGGGGCCAATTTCGAGGAGGCCGAGGAGAATCCCATGCTCGGCTTCCGCGGTGCCTCGCGCTACCACGACGAGCGCTACCGGGAGGGCTTCGCCCTCGAGTGCCGAGCCCTGAAGAAGGCGCGCGAGGAACTAGGGTTCGCGAACGTCGTCGTGATGGTGCCGTTCTGCCGCACCCCCGCCGAGGCGGATGCCGTCCTGGCCGCGATGGCCGAGCACGGGCTCGCGCGCGGCGAGAACGGGCTCAAGGTCTACATGATGTGCGAGATCCCCTCGAACGTGGTGCTCGCGGAGAAGTTCGCGGCGCGCTTCGACGGATTCTCGATCGGCTCGAACGACCTCACGCAGCTCGTACTGGGCGTGGACCGCGACTCGGCGATGCTCGCCGCCCTCTTCGATGAGCGGGACGAGGCCGTGACCACCGTGATTTCGGAGGCCATCAGCAAAGCGCACGCGGCCGGCATCCCGATCGGGATCTGCGGGCAGGGACCGAGCAACCACCCGGACTTCGCCGAATTCCTCGTAGGCGAGGGCATCGACTCGATCTCCCTCAACCCGGACAGCTTCCTCAGGACGGTGCCGATCATCGCTGCCGCGGAGGCCCGCCGCGACAGCGAGTGACCCCGCAACGCTGGGAGGTGACCTCGCATCTGCGATCCGAGGTCACCTCCCAGGAACCCGACGTCACCTCCAAGGCCATGCGGGGTGGCCTTCTGGCGCGTCAGCCGCGGGTGACGTTGATCTTGGACTGCGGCGGTGTGGGCGGCGTCGTCGGGACGGGAACCCGGACCTCGAGCACTCCGTCCTTGTAGGTCGCGGTGACCGACTCGGCCGTGGCGCCCTCGGGCAGCGGGAGCGTGCGGGAGAACGAACCGTACCGGAACTCGCTGCGGTAGGAGTCCTTCTCCTTCTGCTCCGTCTTCTCCTCCCGGAAGCCCGAGATGTGGAGGGACCCGTCCACGATGCTCACATCGACGTCCTTGTCCGGATCGATCCCGGGCAGTTCGGCGCGGACGATGAGCGAGTCGCCGTCGCGTACCTCCTCAACCTTGATGGCCACGCTCGAGGTGTCCCCCTCGAAGAACTTCTCCAGGAGCTCGAACGGCCGCCTGCGCGGATCCAGCCAGTGTGCAAGCTCGGACATGACTGATCACCTTTCCTCGATGCATGGGCATCCGTTGTCGGCCCACTGCATCCAGCGTCCCGCGCGTCCGGCCCTTCGCGGAAGGGACGGAGGTCCCGTCGCGACCGTGGGTCTGCGGACGTGGCCGTGCCGACCCGTCAACCGGTGTTGCGCAGGCCCGCCGCGATGCCGTTGATCGTGATGAGGAGGGCCCTGCGGAGGCTCGCCTCGACCTCGCGCCCTTCCCTGTCCCCGTGCCCTTCGCCGCCACCAGCGCGCAGCCGCCGCAGCAGCTCCACCTGGAGGTAGCTGATGGGGTCGAGGTACTGGTCCCGGATCTCCAGTGTCCGCTTGAGGGTGGGAGCCGCGGCGAGGAGCTCGTCCTCTCCGCTCAGGCGGCGGACCTCGGCAACCGTGAGCTCGTACTCGGCACGGATGGTCTCGAAGATCCGGTGGAGTCCCACGGGCACGAGGCTCGTGACGTAGTGCGAGGCGATCTCGAGGTCTGTCTTGGCGAGGGTCATCTCGACGTTGGAGATGACCGACTGGAAGAACGGCCAGCGCTGGTGGATCTCGCGCAGTTCCGCATCCTTGCCGGCCTCGCGGGCAGCTCGCAGCCCCGAGCCGACACCGAACCATCCGGGGATGATCTGCCGCGACTGGGTCCACCCGAACACCCACGGGATGGCTCGCATCCCCTCGAGCCCCGCGGCAGCGTCCGGGCGGCGAGCCGGCCGTGAGCCGATGTTCAGCTCCCCGAGCTGGTCGATCGGCGTCGACGCCGAAAAGTAGGCCGCAAGGTCCGGATCGTCGATGAGGGAGCGGTAGCGCGCGAACGCGGCGTCGGACATCAAGTCCATGAGTTCGCTGAAGCGCTCGCGCTCATCGAGCGTGGTGCGGGGATCGCGGTGCAGGGCCGTCGCGCGCATGACGGCGGCGAGGGACAGCTCGAGGTTCTCGCGCGCAAGCTCGGGAAGCGAGTACTTGTCGCTGATCACCTCGCCCTGCTCGGTGAACTTGATCTCCCCCTCGAGGACCCCGTTGGGCTGGGCCATGATCGCATCCGACGTCGGGCCCCCGCCGCGGCCCACGGACCCGCCGCGGCCGTGGAACAGCCGAAGCCGCACCCCATGTCCCGCCACGACGTCCCGCAGCAGCCGCTGCGCCTTGTGGATCTCCCATTGGCTCGTGAGCACCCCGGACTCCTTGTTGGAGTCGGAGTAGCCGAGCATGACTTCCTGGACGTCGCCGCGCAGCCGCACGAGTTCGCGGTAGGCGGGCGCGGAGAGCAGGGCGTCGACGATGTCCGCCGCGGCGTGGAGCTCCTCGACCGTCTCGAGCATCGGCGCGAAGCCGATATGGGCGTACGGCGACTCACCGTGCAGACGCACCAGCCCGGCCTCCCGGGCCAGCAGCGCCGGCGCAAGCACGTCCTCGGCGCCACGCGCCATAGACACGACGTATGTCTCGATGACGTCGGGCCCGAGGGTTCGCCGCATCTGCCGGATCACGCGCATCGTCTCGTACACACGGCCGGCATGCCCGGGCAGCACCACGGGATGGCTCGAGATCGGCCGGCGCGAGCCGAGCTCCGCGGCGAGGACCTTGCGCCGCTGCTTCGGCGCGAGCTCGCTGTACCTGCGGGGCAGTTCGGAGAGCGGGTCCAGCAGGAGCCCCACGGCCTCGTGGTGGTAGTCGGAGTGCTCGCGGATGTCCAGCGTCGCGAGGTGGAGCCCGCTCGAGGCGAGGAGGCGGCGGGCGTCGGCCAGGACGCCGTCGGCCGCGAGGGGCGAATGGGTGCGCAGGGAGCGCTCGAGGATGTCGAGGTCCGCGTCCAGCTGGGCCATGCTCACGTAGTCGCGTCCCGGCTCGTGCTGGGCCGCGGCCGCGACGCGGCGGGCCGTGTTGAGCAGCTTGGCCTTGATGCACGTGAGCTTGAGCCGGTAGGGCTCGTGGGCGTTGAGCTCGAGGACCCGCGGGTCGAGGCCCGGGAGCTTGGCGAGGTCGATGCGGATGGACTCTGCGAGCTCGGGCTCGACACGCGTGATGTCCGTCGAGTTGGACAGGGTGCTGATGAGCTCGTCGATGATCCCGACGGCGATCCGCATCGCGTGCTGGTTCTGCAGGCCGAGGATTTCGCGCGTCACCTCAGCGGTCACGTTCGGATTGCCGTCCCGGTCGCCGCCGATCCACGAGCCGAACCGGAGCGGGGAGCGGTCCGCCGGGAGGGTGACGCCATGCTCGGCGAGCAGCACCGAGAGCTCGTCAAGGACCTCCGGCAGCGCGCCCGAGAAGATCTCGCCGAGGTAGTAGACCGCGTTGCGCGCCTCGTCGAGGGGGGCCGGGCGGACGAGGCGCAGCTCGTCGGTCTGCCACATCTGGTCGATGAGCTCCGCAAGGTGTCGGTCCTGCCGGCGGCGCAGCGCGGTCCCGTCACCCGAGGGCACGGCCAGGATCCTCGAGACCGCGCGGAGCTTGTCCAGGACCGACCGGCGCGTCGCCTCGGTCGGATGCGCCGTGAAGACGGGGCGCACGTCGAGGACGTCCGCGACGGCCTGCAGGGTCCGGGTGCCGGCCTCCTCCGCGATGTCGTTGACCGCGGCGGCGAGCCACCCGCCGTCGTCCGGTCGGTTGGCGAGCTCACGGACGCGGTGGAGCTGCTCGGCAGCGTTCGCAAGGTGGAAGTAGAAAGCGAAGGCCCGCACCAGCTCGGTCGCCTGATCGAGGGGCAGGGAGGCGAGGAGCTCGCGCACCTGGGCGGCGACGTCGGCCGCGTTCCACGGTCCGAGCGCTCCGGCGCCGCCGCGGGCAGCCTCCTTCGACTCCTTCGTGAGCAGGCGCACCTCCTCGACGAGGCGCAGCAGCTCCGGCCCGTGCTGGCGCACGAGGGACTCGCCCAGGAGCGTCGAGAGGCGGCGGACATCGGCCCTGAGTTCCGCAGCCGGCCCGGCGGCCGGGGTGCCGCCCTCGGCACCGGGGTGCGCCGGGCTCGGCGGTGCAGGATCGGCAGACTCAGGCATGGCACTCCGGCGGGTCACGGACGAGGGGCTCAGCCGCGAGCCTACCTCAGGCCGCCCGGCTACCCTTGATGGGTGATGAAATCCCCCCTCCCCGTGCGCGACGGCGTCAATGCCACCCGCCTGCGCCTGCCCCCGGAGGGGCCGTGGGACACCGCCCTCGACTACATGCTGCACCGTTGGGGGCACATCGACCCGGAGGGGATCCTCGCGAGGTTCGACGGCGGCGAGATCGTCGCCGCGGACGGCTCGCCGCTGCGCCGGGACACCCCGCTCGCCGAGCACACGTTCATCTGGTACTACCGAACCCTGCCAGCCGAGGAGCGGCTGCCCGTCGAGATTACTGTGCTCTACCGCGACGAGCACGTCCTCGTCGCGGACAAGCCGCACTTCCTCCCCACGACTCCGGGCGGGACGTACATCCAGGAGTCGGCGCTTGTGCGGCTCCGCAACACCTTGGGCCTGCCGGACCTCATCCCCATGCACCGCCTCGACCGCATGACCGCGGGCGTGCTCATGTTCTCCGTGAACCCCGAGACCCGCGGGCTGTACCAGGTCCTGTTCGAGCGGCGGGCCGTGCGCAAGGAATACGAGTGCGTGTCTGCGCTGGACCCTTCGGGGCTGGCCCCTGGGCTCTCCGCTTCGGGGCGCGGTCCTGATGGCGGCGCGCACGACGCAGGGTGGGCTGTGAAGCGATTCGCCGCACCCGTCGTCGTGCGCAACCGCATGGTGAAGTCGCGCGACTACCTGCTTGCCTCAGTCGTGGACGGCGAACCGAACGCGGAAACGCGTGTGGGCCTCGAGCAGGTGGGCGGCCCCGACGAGGCGCCACGGGGGCTGTTCCGGCTCGAGCCGCACACGGGCAAGACCCACCAGCTGCGCGTGCACATGGCGGGGCTCGGGGTGGGAATCATGAACGACCCGTTCTACCCCGTGCTCCTCGACAAGGCCCCCGACGACTACTCGCGGCCGCTCCAGCTCCTGGCCCGGGCCATCAGATTCCGGGACCCGGTCTCGCGGCGGGACGTCGAGTTCCGCAGCCAGCTGACCCTGCAGGAGGCACCCGCCGCCCCCTGACGTTGCGGGGTCCCTGGCAGACCGTTGCGGGGTCCCTGGCGGGCCGTTGCGGGGTCCCTGGCGGGCCGTTGCGGGGTCCCTGGCAGACCGTTGCGGGGTCCCTGGCAGACCGTTGCGGGGTCCTTGGCAGACCGTTGCGGGGTCCCTGGCCGTGGACCGTCCGCTGGGCGTCGGGGCGATTGCTGGGTCCCGCGGCCCCGCGCACACTTGATCCATGAGGATCAGCGTCGTCGAGGGCGACATCACCGAGCGGCAAGTCGACGCGATCGTGAACGCCGCCAACTCGTCGCTGCTGGGCGGTGGGGGCGTGGATGGGGCGATCCATCGGGCCGCGGGCCCCGAGCTCCTCGAGGCCTGCCGCGAGCTGCGGCGCACGAGGCTTCCCGCCGGGCTGCCGGTGGGCGACGCCGTGGCAACCCAGGGCTTCCGCCTCCCCGCACGCTGGGTGATCCACACGGTCGGCCCCAATTGGAACGCCGGCCAGCGCGACCGCGCACTCCTGGCCTCGTGCTTCACGCAGAGCCTCGCGGTGGCCCGCGAGTTGAGGGCGGGATCGGTCGCGTTCCCCGCGATCTCGGCGGGAATCTATGGCTGGGACCGTGATGAGGTGGCCGCGACGGCGATCGAGGCCGTCCGCTCCGTGAAACCGGGGAGTGTGGAGCTCATCGAGTTCGTGCTCTTTGGCGACGCGACCGCCGCGGCGTTCACGGCCGCGCTGCACCGGGCGGGCTGAAGGCGTCCCTACAGGCACAACTCGCGCGCCCATCACCGCGGAATCGCCACGAAACAGCCCCGAGTGGTGTCTCAAGGCACGCTACACGGGAACCCAGGAGCCCCTCCGCCGCACCAGGACTTGGAGCCGGCCTGTGGCTGCGACGTCCTCAACAGCGTCCTGCATGGCGAGGGCCGCGGCACGGGCGGCGGCACGTTCATCGGCGTCGTTCTCGGCCTCGACCAGGAACCGCAGGGTGATCTGCGGTACGCCGCGGACCACATCGATCTGGTGCGCCTCGACGTGCCGCATCGACCCGAGGGCTTCGCGTGCGGCGTCCATCACGCGCTCGGGTGCGGTGCCGGGGCGAAGTCCCGTGATCTGCAGGACGGCGCGGTAGCTGGGCATGGGGCCACGGTACCGGACCCGTTGGCGCAGGGTGCGGCATGGTCCACACTGGACCGATGGGGAAGACGGTGCGGCGCAGGACCTGCCGACCATGACCGGGTGGGCGGCACTGGTCCTCGGCCTCGTCCCCATCGTCGCCGCAGATGTGTTCTTCCCCCTGGTCCCCGCCGAAGTCGCAGTGGCCACGGCCGGCGCGCTCGCCTCCGAGGGCAAAGTCGACCTCGGATCGGTCATCGCCCTTTCGGCGCTGGGTTCGTGGGTCGGCGACGTTGTCCTGTTCCTCCTCGTGAGGCACAGCCTGAGCCGGCTCGTAGACCGCTGGCGTTGGGGAGGGAAGCTGCATGCAGGCACCCGCGAGGCGCTCGAGCAGCTGGGTCGCCTCGGGGCGTTCGTCGCCATCGCTGGCACGGGGTTCCTCCCGGGCGGCCGCCTCGCCTCGACAGCCACCGCCGGAATGTCCCAAGTCTCTGGGCGCGGCTTCGTGGTGAGCGATGCCATCGGCGGCCTCGCGTGGTCCGCGTGGATGGCGGGGATCGGCTTTGTGACGAACTCGACGACGGACCTGCCGTTCTGGGCGGCGGCGCTCATCAGCGCGGGGGCCAGCTTCAGCCTGGCGTCGGCGCTCGCCACGATCCTCGCGAGGCGCCGTCGCACCAGCGCTGCGGCGGATCCCGAGCATCGCGTCATCGGCCCGTAGCCGGGCCGCGCTGGCGATGCTGTCCGCGGGATCAGCCTCAGCCGAACAGCGCCGAGACCTTCATGAGCGTCGTGATGATCCCGTAGATGAGCGGGATCCCCACGAGGATCCAGCCGAACGCAAGCTGAGCGGTCTTCATGTCAGTCCTCCAGGGTTGCGCCCGCGACGACGGGCTGCTGCGGTTCATGGAACTTCCCGTGCACCGGCCGGACCATCAGGTTGGCAATGAACCCGACGATCAGGAGGCCCACCATGATGAGCAGCGCCGGCTGGTACGCCCCAGCCGTCAGCTTCCCGGGGGTGCCCTGCGAGTCCAGCACGGCGTTGACAACGAGGGGACCCACGACGCCGGCCGCGGACCATGCTGTGAGCAGGCGGCCGTGGATGGCGCCCACCTCGAGCGTGCCGAACAGGTCGCGGAGATAGGCGGGCACCGTGGCGAAGCCGCCGCCGTAGAACGAGATGATCACGAAGGCCAGGAGGACGAACAGCGCTGTCGCCGAGGAGCCCGCGAACGCGAGGAGGAGGTAGAGGACCGTGCCAATGCCGAGGTATCCCATGTACGTCCTCTTGCGTCCCACCACATCGGAGGTAGCGGACCAGGCGAAACGCCCCGCCATGTTGCCAATGGACAGGAGCCCCACGAACCCGCCCGCCACGGAGGCTGCCACGAGAGAGTGGCCGTCCGCGAGCCGGAAGAAGTCCTGGATCATCGGAGCCGCCTGTTCGAGGATCCCGATTCCGGCCGTCACATTGCAGAAGAGGACGGTCCACAGGAGCCAGAACTGCGGCGTCCTGATCGCGTTCCTGGCCGTCACACTGGCGGTCGTCACGAGCGCGTGGGAGCGAACAGCGGCCGGATCGAAGCCCGCGGGCGCCCACCCCGGCGGTGGGACCTTGATCGTGAAGGCACCGAAGACCATGTACGCGAAGTACAGCACGGCCAACGTGAGGAACAGCTTTCCCACGGCGTCCCCGCTGGGCACGCCGCCGGGCGCCGACGACGCCGGGTCATAGGCGGTGAGCAGTGCGGTCGAGAGGGGGCTGGCGATGAGCGCGCCCCCGCCGAAGCCCATGATGGCCATGCCGGTGGCGAGGCCCGGGCGGTCGGGGAACCACTTGATGAGCGTCGAGACCGGCGAGATGTAGCCGATCCCCAGGCCGATCCCGCCGATGACGCCGTACCCGAGGTACACAAGCCACAGTTGGCGCGTGAAGATGCCCGCGGCACCGACGAGGAACCCGCCGGCCCAGAAGCACGCCGCGACGAACATTGCCTTGCGCGGGCCGTTCCGGTCCACCCACGTGCCCATGACGGCCGCCGAGAGGCCCAGCATCACAATCGCCACCGAGAAGATCACGCCGATCTCCGTGAGGGTGGCTCCGAAATGCTTCACGAGCGCGGTCTTGTACACGCTGGTCGCGTAGACCTGCCCGATGCACAGATGGACCGCGAGCGCCGCGGGAGGGATGAGCCATCGGTTGAATCCGGGGTGGGCAACACTGTGTGCCCTGTCGAGCCACGCCATGCGAGGTCCTCCTGATGTTCCGGCCGGGCCCAGCCCCGGTCGCCTCGCGCCTCAGTATTCACCCGAGAGTGACCTGCACCACTCGCATTGCGCCGAGCGGTACCGATGGTGCGACGAACGGCGCCAGAGGGTGCGCCGTCGTGCGCGTCCTATCCTTGGTGGGTGACCCTGACTGACTCCCTCCTCGGCTTCGCCGCCCTTGCCGCGCTCATCACGGTGCTGCCCGGAACGGACACTGCCCTCGTGCTGCGGTACACGATCAGCCAGGGGCGGCGTCATGCGTATACGGCAGCGCTCGGGATGATCTCGGGCGCGTTCATCTGGGGTGCGGCGGCGGCGACGGGCGTCTCGGCGCTCCTGGCCGTCTCGGAGGTCGCCTACAACATCCTGCGGATCGGCGGCGCGCTCTACATGCTGTGGCTCGCGGTGGGGCTGTGGCGGGCCTCGTTCGCCAAGCGCGACGCCGACCTGCCGCCCGGCACCCTCCCCCACCACAGCTTCGAGCCGCTCACGCGGACCTGGGCCAAGGGGCTCGTGTCCAACCTGCTCAACCCCAAGTACGGGATGTTCTGCATCGCTGTGATCCCGCAGTTCCTCGTGGCGGGGGTGCCGTCGGTGTGGATGGGCCTGCTCCTTTCCGTCGTGGCGAACATCGAGGCAGCTCTCTGGTTTGTAGTGCTCATCGCCGCGGCGCAGTTCTTCGGCAAGTGGCTCAACGGGTCCCAGTTCCGCAAGTGGATCGACCGGGTGACGGGCACGGCGCTCGGGGCCTTCGGCATCGTGGCGGTGCTCGAGACCCGGCACGCCTGACTATGGGAATACCTGGGGGCCGCATGGCATTGTGGCGGGCATGAGCACTTCCCCAGATCCGCAGCTCGCCCGCTGGCAGCGCTTCCGCGACAACCGCAACAACGCCCTCGCCGCAGAGCACGGCTGGCTCACCCTCACCTCGTTCCAGTGGCTCGAGCCGGCGCCGTCGCCGATCGAACTCGTTCCGGGGCTGTGGTCCTTCACCGAGGACGGCGGGCGCCCGACGGCGGTACTCACCGCCCGGGCCTCGGACGGGCTGGTCTTCGTGGACTCGGGCGACGCCGTGGACGGGACGTTCACGGCCGAGCTCGCGGACGAGGAGTCGCTGAACTGGGTGCAGTCCGGCACGATCGTCGTGGAGCTCGCGATGCGCGCGGACCGGTATGCGATCCGCACGCGCGATTCGGCCTCCCCCACGCTCACGGAGTTCCGCGCGGTGCCTGTGTTCGACTACGCGCCGGAGTGGGTCATCGATGCCCGCTGGGAGCCGTACCCCGAGCCGCACGACGTGCCGATCTCCACCGCGAATCCGCTCGTGGACGGCGTGCACCGGTCCGCGGGCGAGGTCGTGTTCCACCGGCACGGGCACGAGTACCGGCTCCAGGCCGAGCAGGGCACGCTCGGCGAACTGACGATCACCTTCCACGACGAGACCAACGGCCGCACCACCGACGACTGGCGCAAGGTCGAGACCCCGCGCCCGCGTCCCGACGGCACCGTGGTGCTCGACTTCAACCGGGCCATCAACTATCCGAGCGCGTTCACCCCCTACGGGACGTGCCCGATGCCGGTGCGCGGCAACTCGCTGGACCTCGCCGTCGAGGCCGGGGAAAAGACCCCCGACGCCGCCTAGCGCTGCCCCAATTGCGGGGTCACCTCCGACCGATGCGGAGTCACCCCCCACCGAAGCGGAGTCACCCCCCAC
The DNA here is from genome assembly GCF_041022165.1 of Sinomonas sp. P10A9. Taxonomy (GTDB): domain Bacteria; phylum Actinomycetota; class Actinomycetes; order Actinomycetales; family Micrococcaceae; genus Sinomonas; species Sinomonas puerhi. The sequence goes on along the minus strand of NZ_CP163302.1, from coordinate 646,031 downwards.
CGAAGCGGAGTCACCCCCCACCGAAGCGGAGTCACCCCCCACCGAAGCGGAGTCACCCCCCACCGATGCGGAGTCACTTCCCACCCATGCGGAGTCACCTCCCACCGTTGTGGGGTCACTTCCCACCCATGCGGGGTCACCTTTCTAGAGTGGCGAATGCGCGTACTAGAGACGTGACCCCGCATCGGGACCAGCAAGCCGGCGGGGGCTACTTGGGTGCCATCCGGATAGCCCCGTCGAGGCGGATCGTCTCGCCGTTGAGCATCGCGTTGTCCACGATGTGGGCCACCAGGTTCGCGTACTCGGCGGGTCGCCCCAAGCGGGACGGGTGCGGCACCTGCTGGCCGAGGGAAGCCTGCGCGTCCGCCGGCAGACCGGCCATCATCGGCGTCTCGAAGATGCCGGGCGCAATCGTGACCACGCGGATGAGCGAGCGCGCGAGCTCCCGCGCGATCGGCAGCGTCATGGCGTGCACGGCCCCCTTGGAGGCGGCGTACGCAGGCTGGCCGATCTGGCCGTCGAACGCCGCGACGGACGCGGTGTTCACGATCACGCCCCGCTCCGGGCCCCCAAGCTCCGTCTCCACGGGCTCGGTGAGCACCATGGCCTCGGCCGCGAGCCGGATCACGTTGAACGTGCCCACGAGGTTCACGCGGATCACGCGCTCGAACTGCTCGAGCGGCAGCGCGCCGTCGCGCCCGAGGACCTTGCCCGGCGTCCCGATCCCCGCGCAGTTCACCACGACGCGGAGGGGAGCAAGCTCGCCCGCGCGCACGACGGCGGCCCGCACCTGCTCCTCATCGGTCACGTCCGCGGGGGCGAACGACGCGCGGTCCCCGAGCTCGGCCGCGAGCGCTTCGCCTGCGCTGCCGGGCAGGTCCACGAGCACGACGGCCGCCCCGTCCGCGTGCAGTCGCCGCGCCGTGGCTGCCCCGAGCCCGGAGGCCCCTCCCGTGATGAGCGCGCTTGCTCCCTGAAGCTCCATTGCCCCTCCATCGACCGAGTTAATTCGCACTAACCGAAAGCCATCCTAGCGACCACGGTAAAGCGGCGATGCAGGAGAGGGTCATTAGGCTGGCCAGCATGCAGCCATCGACCTGGGCCGAGCGCGCCCAAGCCGCAGCAGACAGCGTCAACGAGGGCTTCGGCCATCGACTCGCAGGCTTCGTCCCGGGCACCTGGATCGGCTCCATCGCCCGGCCAGCCCGCAGGATCGGCTGGCCGTGGGACCCGTGGCACTACTGGTGGCAGGCGCACTATCTGGACTGCCTCGTGGACGCGTCGTGGCGACAGCTCGGCACGGGACCCCACAACGCGATGCCAGAGACCCCTCAACGGACCGCCAGAGACCCCTCAAGCGAGGAACCACGGGAGCTGCGCCTCGCGTGGGACCTCCTGCGGGGCATCCGGGGCCGCAACTTCCTCCAGTACCGCAACGCGTTCTACGACGACATGGCATGGCTCGCCCTCGCGGCCGGCCGCGCGGACCAGCTCACCGAGCGCATCCGGCACCGCGGCCTCCGCAATGCCCGCACGGCCATGCGGGTGCTGGGTGGGCAGCTCGCCTCGGCGGACACGGCCGACGGCGGCGGCGGGCTGTACTGGAACACGAAGCGCATCTTCAAGAACACGCCCGCCACCTCCCCCGCGGCCCTGTTCTTCGCGCGCACGGGCGAGCGGGAGCGCGCCCAGGCGCTCGTCGACTGGCTCGGGGCCACCCTCTTCGACCCCGGCCAGGGCCTCTACCTCGACGGCATCAACCTCAACAACGACGGCACCACCGAGCTCATGACGGACGTCTGGACCTACAACCAGGGCCCGGTCCTCGGCGCGCTGGTGGCCCTCGGTGGTCCGGCGAACCTCGCGCGCGCCGAAGCGCTCATCGCGGCCATCGACACGCACCTCACCATTGGCTGGGAGACGCACGACGGCGCGCGGGGCCGCACGCTGCGGGGCGACGGTGCCGGTGACGGCGGGCTCTTCATGGGGATCCTCGCCCGCTACCTCACGGTGGCAGCGGTCAACCCGAGCCTCTCGACGGCGGCACGGGACACGGCGAAGCGACTCGTCCTCGACACGGCGGAGGCCCTGTGGTCGGGTGCTGAGGAGCGTCCTGCCCCCAAGGACAGGCGGCGCGGCGGGACCTACTGGACCTTCCCCCAGACACCGGGCCACGCGGCGTCGGACGAGTATCCGCCCGGAAGCCGGGTTGAGCTGTCGACGCAGCTGCAGGCGTGGATGGTCCTCGAGTTCGCGCACCAGCTCACCGGCGCCTGACCCATCACCGACCGAAACCGACCCTCATCGACGCGCCTCGGCCATTAGCACAGTCAAAGGTTGCGTAATTGATATGATTTGAATCACATTATGGAGGGAATTGGCCGTTTCTTAGGTGTGGCTAACCTACAGTCAATCGTGACGTCACCAGACGACGCACGCCGGCAGCGTCGTCGCCCATCATCCTGTGACCCATGAAAGGGACGCTCCATGAAGCTCCGCACCCGGGCCCTCGCCGCCCTCGCGATGGCCAGCGCCGCCGCCCTCAGCCTCGCCGCCTGCGGCGCCTCGACGCCGGGCACTGCCTCCGGCTCCGCGAGTGGCACCATCACGGTGTACAACGCCCAGCACGAGTCGCTCACGAAGGAGTGGATCGACGCCTTCACCAAGGAGACCGGCATCAAGGTCAACTACCGGCAGGGCGATGACACGGAGATGTCCAACCAGATCGTCCAGGAGGGCGCCAACTCGCCCGCGGACGTGTTCCTCACGGAGAACTCCCCCGCGATGACGCAGGTCGAGAACGCGGGGCTGTTCACGGACATCGACCCGGCCACGGTCGCCCAGGTCCCCGCCGAGTACCGCCCGTCGACGAACAAGTGGGTCGGCATCGCCGCCCGCTCCACGGTCTTCGCCTACAACAAGGACAAGGTCTCCCAGGACCAGCTCCCCAAGTCCCTCACGGACCTGGCGAACCCCGAGTGGAAGGGCCGCTGGGCCGCCTCGCCGTCCGGCGCGGACTTCCAGGCCATCGTCTCAGCGATGCTCCAGCTCAAGGGCGAGTCCGCCACTTCAGCTTGGCTCAAGGCCATGAAGGACAACTCGAAGGCCTACCAGGGCAACTCGACCGCCATGAAGGCCGTGAACGCAGGCGAGATCGACGGCGCCGTGATCTACCACTACTACTGGTTCGGCGACCAGGCCAAGACCGGCGAGAACTCCAAGAACGTCGGGCTGGAGTACTTCAAGAACCAGGACCCGGGCGCGTTCGTCTCGGTCTCCGGGGGCGGCGTGCTGAAGTCCTCGAAGAATCAGGCCGCGGCGCAGGAGTTCCTCAAGTTCGTCACGGGCAAGACTGGCCAGGCGGTGCTGCAGAACGGCACGTCCTTCGAATACGCCGTCGGATCCGGCGTTCCGTCCAACGGGAAACTTGTCCCGCTGACCGACCTCAATGCGCCTAAGATCGATCCCGCAACCCTCAACTCGAAGAAGGTCAACGAGCTCATGACGGCAGCAGGCCTGATCTAGACCTTGGAATCCGCCCCAGACACCGCTTCCCCCGCAGCCGGGTTCCCGGCCCAGGGCGGGACGGCCGCGCCGGCGGGCGGGAGCACGCGCCTCCGCCCGCCGCGTCCGCGCCCGCCGGCCGGAGTTGTCCTTCTCGCGTGCCTCGTCGCCGCCGCCTCGCTGATCCCGCTCGGATTCGTCGCCTACATGACGGTCACAACCGGGTGGGACACCGCCGCGGCGCTGCTCTTCCGGCCGCGCACGCTCGAGCTGCTCGGGAACACGCTCCTGCTCACGCTCATCACGGTGCCCCTGTGCATCGTGCTTGGCGTGGGGGGCGCGTGGCTCGTCGAGCGTACGTCGCTGCAGGGGAACAAGGTCTGGGCGGTGCTGCTCGCGGCACCGCTCGCGATCCCGGCGTTCGTCAACTCCTACGCATGGGTGTCCGCGGTCCCGAGCCTCCACGGGGTCTTCTCCGGAGTGCTCATCGCAACGCTCTCGTACTACCCGCTCGTGTACATCCCGGTGGCAGCCACCCTGTCACGGCTCGATCCCGCGATCGAGCAGTCCGCGGCGTCGCTCGGTCTAGGTACGTGGCGCGTGTTCTTCCGGGTCGTACTGCCGCAGCTGCGCATCGCCGTCGCGGGCGGGGCGCTGCTCGTCGCGCTGCACCTGCTCTCGGAGTACGGCGCCTTCGCGATGATCCGCTTCGACACCTTCACGACGGCGATCATGCAGCAGTACCGCTCGACCTTCAACGGCTCCGCGGGCAACATGCTCGCCTCGGTCCTGGTCACGGTGTGCCTCGTGTTCCTCGTGGTGGAGGCGTCGCTGCGGGGAAACGCCCGGTATGCGCGCATCGGCTCGGGCGCCCAGTCCCTCCCGACCCGGCTCGCGCTCGGCCCGTGGCAGGCCCCGGCCCAGCTCGTGCTCGCAGCCCTCGCGGTGCTGGCTGTGGGCGTTCCGGTGTGGATGACCGTCTCGTGGGCCGTTCGGGGCGGCCCAGACGTCTGGCGGACGGGCGAGCTGGCCGGCGCCCTCGGCTCGAGCCTGTGGTTCGGGCTCCTCGGCGCCATCGTGACCACGATCGTCGCGTTCCCCCTCGCGTTCCTGGCGGTGCGGTACCCAGGCTGGCTCTCGCGGGCGCTCGAGCTCTCCAACTACGTCACGAGCTCGATGCCGGGGATCGTCCTCGCCCTCGCGTTCGTCACGGTCTCGCTCCGGGCAATCCCCGCCGTCTACCAGACCACAGGGCTCCTCGTGGCCGCCTATGTGCTGCTGTTCCTCCCCCGCGCGCTCGTGAACCTGCGGGCCGGGCTCGCGCAGGCACCGAAGGAGCTCGAGGAGGCCGCGCGGGCCCTCGGGAAGTCGCCGTTCATGGCGTTCGTGCGCGTCACGCTGCGGCTCGCTGCCCCAGCGGCAGCGGGCGGGGCAGCGCTGACGTTCCTCGCCGTCGTCAACGAGCTCACCGCCACTCTGCTGCTCTCCCCCCTGGGCACCAAGACGCTCGCCACCGAATTCTGGTCCCTCTCGAGCGAGATCGACTACGTGAGCGCAGCACCCTACGCGCTCCTGATGATCGCTCTCTCCGCACCCATGACGTACCTGTTGTTCCAGCAGTCCAAGAAAGCAGCCGGACAGTGACCGAACAGACCCCCACTCCCCTCGGCGAGGCCCGCCTCCCGGAGCCGCGCATCGCTCCGCAGATCGCGCTGACCGCGGACCATCACCTTGACATCGAGGGTGTGACGAAGAACTTCGGCCACCAGCAGGTGCTCAAGGGCATCAACCTCTCGGTGGGGCGCGGCGCGACAACCGCGATCGTGGGCCCGAGCGGGTCCGGCAAGACGACCCTCCTGCGGCTCATCGCTGGGTTCGAGCGCCCGGACACCGGGCGGATCCTCATGGACGGGCGCGAGGTCGCCGGGGAAACGTGGGTGCCCGCCCACAAGCGGAACATCGGCTACGTGGCACAGGACGGCGCGCTGTTCCCGCACCTTTCCGTAGGGCAGAACGTAGCGTTCGGGCTGGACCGGGACAGGTTCCGCGGGCGGAAGGCCGTCACCGAACGAGTCGTGGATCTCCTGGACATGGTGGCCCTCGACGGCTCCTACCTCAAGCGCCGCCCGCACGAGCTCTCGGGCGGCCAGCAGCAGCGCATCGCCCTCGCCCGCGCGATGGCGTGCGAACCGGACGTCATGCTCCTCGACGAGCCGTTCTCCGCACTCGACGCCGGCCTCCGCGTCGCCACGCGGCGAGCGATCGGCAAGGTCCTGCATGATGCCCAGGTCACGACCATCCTCGTGACGCATGACCAGGCTGAGGCGCTCTCATTCGCCGATCAGGTGGCCGTCATGCGCGGCGGGAAGCTCGCCCAGATCGGCAACCCGTTCGTTGTTTACACACGGCCGGCCGACCGCGCCACCGCGGAGTTCCTCGGCGACGCCGTGATCCTCGACGCGTGGCTCGAGGGGTCCCTCGCGATGTGCTCGCTCGGCGCGGTCCCCGTGCGCCGGCCGCCCGCGCAGGGACGCGTGCAGATCATGCTGCGCCCCGAGCAGATCCGCATCGCCGAGGAATCGCGCATCCACGGCACCGTGCTCGACTGGGACTACTTCGGCCCCGAGTCCTCCGTGCGGATCAAGCTCCCCGAGCGCCCCGCTGACCCCCGAGTCCCCGGTGGGGGCGAGGTCATCACGATCCGCCACTGGAACGCCGCGATGGCTCGGGCTGGGATGGACCTCGCGCTCAAGGTCATCGGCGAGGGTGTCGCCTTCCCCGCCGACTGACCCCCTCGCGTCTCGTCGCTCGACGCCGGCCCAGGCCCCCGCATCCGCAGCGGACCCCCGCATCGACACCCGCCCCCGCATCCGCAGCGGACCCCCCGCATCGACACCCGCCCCCGCATCCGCAGCGGACCCCCCGCATCGACACCCGCCCCCGCATCCGCAGCGGACCCCCGCATCCGCAGCGGACCCCCGCATCCGCAGCGGACCCCCGCATCGACACCCGCCCCCCGCATCCGCAGCGGACCCCCGCATCGGCACCCGCCCCCGCATCCGCAGCGGACCCCCGCATCGGCACCCGCCCCCGCATCCGCAGCGGACCCCCGCATCGGCACCCGCCCGCCGCATCCGCAGCGGACCCCCGCATCGGCACCCGCCCGCCGCATCCGCAGCGGACCCCCGCATCGGCACCCGCCCCTCCCAACCCCCATCTCCGCCCACACCCGGGGCGAGCAGACGCCGTCGCGCCCGAGCTAGGCTGAGGCCATGGCCGACGACGTCACCCCCGCCACGCGCTGGGTCGCGAGCTCCGCTCTGACCCGCTACAGGCTCGCGCCGAACCCAGGACCGATGAGCCTCGACGGGACCAACTCGTACGTCATCGCGAGGCCGGGCTCGACATCGGTCGTCGTGGTGGACCCGGGGCCGCTCGACGACAAGCACCTCGCCGAGCTCGCAGCGACGGGGCGCGTCGAACTCGTCATCCTCACCCACCACCACGTGGACCACACAGAGGCCGCCGAGGAATTCCACCGCATGACAGGCGCACCCGTCCGCGCGCGGGACGCAGCCCTGTGCCTGAGCGCAGACCCGCTGGACGACGGAGAGCGCATCGATGCCGCGGGCGTGCGGATCGAAGTCCTCGCCACCCCCGGGCACACCGCGGACTCGGTCTCCCTGCTCCTGCCCGATGACGGCGAGCACGGCTCAGTCCTGACGGGTGACACGATCCTCGGCCGCGGGACCACGGTGCTCGCCTTCCCCGACGGCCGGCTCGGCGACTACCTCGATTCGCTGCGCCGGCTCGAGGCCCTGGGCCCGGCGACGGTCCTGCCAGCGCATGGCCCGGTACTGCCGGACCTCAGCGCCATCGCCCGAGCGTACGCGGCGCACCGCGGGGAGCGGCTGGACCAGGTGCGTGCGGCGCTCGAGCGGCTCGGCCCGGACGCGGCTGTCGCCGACGTGACCGATGCCGTGTACACGGACATCGATCCGAGCGTGCGCCGTGCCGCCGAAACCTCTGTCGCGGCGCAGCTCGACTACCTGCGCGGCTGGGCGTAGCCCGCGTCGCGTCCCGCAGGGCACAGTTCACTCAGGAAACTGGCGCGTCGCGTCCCACCGGGCACAATTCACGCAGGAAACCGGACCATACAGGCACGAACAGACCCCGAGTTGTGTCTGGCGGGACCGTCGGCGCGGCACGACGACGCAGCACGACAGCGCATCAGAACAGGCTGAACTCTGTGAACTCGCCGGTCGCGGGGACGATCGTCGCTTGGACGCTGTCAACCCGACCGGGCGTCCCGCCTGAACGCAGCCAGGCAAGCATCGATTCAACATCCGCACGCGATCCCTCGGCGATGACCTCGACAGTGCCGTCGGGCATGTTCCCGGCAGAGCCCACGAGGGCACGCTTCTCGGCCTCCGCAAGCGTCCAGTAGCGGAAGCCGACCCCCTGCACCATTCCTGTGACTCTCGCCCGCAGCCGTGCCGCGGGGGCATCGGGCAAGGCGCCACTTCCGGACGCGTCGGCGTCAGACGGAGGGGCGGCCCCACGCGGCCCGCCAGCCCTACGCGACCCGTCGGGGTCAGACGGAGGGGCGGCCCCACGCGGCCCGGCGTCTCCGTGCGTCCGGTGGCGGCGGAAGATCGGCATGCCTCAAGTGTCCGCCGAGGCCCTGGGGTGCGCCACGTCCGCGGCTGCCGTGTCCGAGCCGAGCCGCGAATGCGAGTCGATCCACACGGCCCCAGCGAGCACGATCGCGCTGAGAGCCCCGGACGCGACGATGTCCGTCAGCCAATGCCGGCCGAGGTAGAGGTCGCTCGCGGCAACCGCCATGACGAGCACTCCCGCAACGAGCACGCCCACCACGAGCCCCCGCGGGCTCTCGCGCCGCGAGTAGGCGAGGTAGAGCGCCACGAACAGCAGCGTGAGTACTACCGAGGTATGGACCGAGGGGAACGCCGGACCGCCCGTCCCGCCCACGGCGTCGAACCACGCCGGCGGCCGTTCACGCTCCACCCAGTAACGGACAGCGGTGACGAGAGCCAGGTCAACGAGCGGGGCACCGAGCAGGAGCGCCGGGCGCCTCAGCTCCCGTCCCACCACCGCCCACACGGCCGCAACGATCCCGGCCACGGCGAGCGTGGCCACGGGCCCCGACCCCGCGTGCAGGGCCTGTGCCCACGCGGTGGCCGCGGGACCCCGGTGTGCAGCGAGCCCCTTCAGGACCGGCCAGTCGAGGTCTGCCAGCCCCCAGTCGCCGGCCACGGACTCGAGGAGCCACCCGAACACGACAACGCCCACCGTGGCCAGCACGGCGGCAGCCGCACGGCGGGTGGACGCGGTGACGTGGAGCATCCTCTAAGTTTCGCGCAGGCACGTTGGAGCGTCCCGTGAGAATCCTCTGCACTCGCTGGGAACCGCCTCCCAGATCCCCTCCCACCGCCGCCCGGCCAAGCACGCAGACAGGAAATCCCGGCCCCTGTTGCCTCACGTCAATACCTCCGCGAAGCCCGGTTCGTTGCCTCATCTGGAAAGCTCCGCGGAGGGCTAGTTCGTTGCCTCGCGTGGATTCCTCCGGTTCAGTCCGGCGTTCCAGGAGTGGTTGATGGCTTGGAGCCGGGGCGCGGGCTTGGCCTGGGCAAGGACCTCGAGCTCGGCGGTGAGAGCGAGGATCTGGCGTGAGTGCGCGGCGGGCCGGAGGCGTTTGAAGGCGGCGTTCATCGTGATGACCGGCCGCTTCCTGACCGCCGGGTGCGCGGCGGTGCGCTGGTGCGGTGTGCGGGCCTCGTCGTGCTTCTTGACCACCTTTGCGCCGATGCGCTGCTTCTCGTGGAGCTTCTGCTGTGGCAGGAGGTAGTTGGCGAACACCGCGTCGAGTTCCCAGATCTCGTTGAGCTTGGCCAGTTCCGCCGCGGTGTCGTAGCGGTAGTAGCCCACGAGCTCGCGGACCTGGGACTAGTTCTTCTGCTCCACGTAGGCCCCGTCGTTCTTGTTCCCGGACCGGGAGCGGGTGAAGGTGATCCGGCGCTGCTCGCACCAGGCCAACAGGGCCTTGTTGATGAACTCGGATCCGTTGTCCGAGTCGATCCCCAGCACGGGAAACGGGACAAGCCCACTGCGTGCTCGATCCAGCACCCACTTGTGGGCCTTGTTCCTCACCGACCGGTTCACCGTCCATCCGGTGGCGACATCCGTGACGGTGAGCGTGAAGCAGAACTCCCCGGCGCCTTTCCGCCCTCGTGCCCGACGAGGTCGATCTCCACGAACCCGGGCGTGCCCTCGTCCCAGTCCGCCCACGTCCGCACCGGGATCTGGGACTTCAGCAGTGATCCGGGCTTGGTATGGCACCGGCCCCGCAGCACCATCCGCGACCGCGCCGCAGCGAGGCGGCGGTCGATCGTGGCCGCGCTCATTCGGCACAGCAGCGCCGCCTCCTCCTCGCTCAGCTCCAGTTCCCCGTCCCGGCGCAGCATCGGCACAAGGGTCGGGAGTATGGGCGCGAGGCGCTGGCCGGCCGGGCCACGAAGCACTGCCCAACATGTCTCCAGCGCGGCGATGACCCGCGGCCCGGACAGCGGCGCGCGCGGCTCGCAGCGGCGGACCTCGCGCAGCGCCAGCGCCTCCCGCAGCGCCGCCCGTGCATAATCCCGGTGCCATCCGGTCAGATCGACCAGCTCATCCAGGATCCGGCCCTTCCCCGCCCGGGACGCGTCCCGATAGGCGAGGGCCTTCTTCTTCGTCACTGCCTGCCGCTGGGACATCGTCAGCTCCATGGAAACGGCATAGCCACTGGCCGATCACCCCTGTGGGAACCACGCCGCCACGCGGAGGTTTCAAGATGAGGCAACGACCCCGGCCACGCGGAGGTCTTCCGTGAGTCAACTCGGCCTATCGGATCCGGGCACCCGGCGGTACCGTGGCGGCATGGACGAGCCCCTCAAGCCTTCCCAGCCCCTCCAGCCCTCCCTCCACCGCCAGCACGTGGCCGTCGCCGCGCCGTCGCAGCTCTGGCTCGGCGGCGACGGGCGCCTCGCGCCGGACCCTGTAGGGCTCACGGGCGTCTTCCACGCAGACACCCGCCTCCTCGACCGGGCGCTCGTGACCGTGGACGGTGCCGAGCCCGAATCCGTGGGCGTATCCGTGCGGGGCGGCCGGATCATGGTGGACGGACTCGCGCGCAACATCGCGGGCGAGACGCTAGACCCAGCCGTCCGGGTGGTCCAGACCTGGAATACCGAACCCGGCACCGTGCGGCACCGGATCGAGCTGACCACTTCCCTCCCCCGCGTTGACTGCACGTTGGCCGTGCATCTGAGCGCGGACTTCGCCACGATGGACGCCGTGCGGGTGGGCCGCCGCACCGACCGTGTGGAGCCCGAGCACCATCCCGTCGATGGCGCGCACGACGCCGCGCGGCTCGTCTGGGCGGCGGACGGAAGGTCCGTCGTGGTCACCGCCGCGACGCCCGGGGCGCGTATCGTGACCGCGATCGAGCGGGATGAGGACGACACGGACGGGTTCCCGTCCGGCCACCCCTCCCTCGTCTGGTCCGCGACGCTGGGCCGCGGGGAGCCGTTCCGTGCGGAGTGGACGGCCGCTCTCGAGGACGCGGGCGCGATCGTGCGTGCGGCCCAAGACCACGATGCGGCGGGTCAGGCGAACGACGAGGCACCGCGGGGCGCCGTCGGCGGCCTGCTCGCCACCTCGCTCACCCAACTTGCGGGACTCCGGCTCGTGTCGGACCGCGCACCCGATGCGCCCTTCCTCGCAGCGGGTGCACCGTGGTATTTCACGCTCTTCGGGCGCGACTCCCTGTGGGCTGCTCGGCTCATGCTGCCGCGGGACTCAGCGCTCGCTGCCGGGACGCTGCGGGCGCTGGCGGCGTACCAGGGGAAGCAGCGCGACGTGGACTCCGCCGAAGAGCAGGGGAAGATCCCGCACGAGATCAGGGCCCGCGAGCTCGTCGTCAGCCATGGGCCGGGCGGCGACCAGCTGCGGCTCCCGCCTGTGTACTACGGCACCGTCGATGCGACGGCCCTGTGGCTGTGCCTGCTCGGCGAGCTCTGGCGCACAGGCCGGGCGCCGGACGCGGTGCGGGCCCTCCTGCCGGCCGCGCAGCGCGCAGCGGACTGGCTCCTCGGCGCGGCCACGGGTCCGCGCGGCTTCCTCGCGTACCGCGACGAGTCCGGCCATGGGCTCAGCAATCAGGGCTGGAAGGACTCGGCGGACGCGATGCAGTTCCTCGACGGGAGGCGAGCCGACGGGCCGATCGCGCTCGCGGAAGTCCAGGGGTACGCCTACCAGGCTGCGCTCGAGGCTGCAGACCTGTTCGACGAGCTGCGCCAGCCCGGCGGCGGACAGGGCCTTCGGGAGCAGTCCTCTGCCCTGCGGCAGTTCGCGGCCGACCTGCGGGAGCGCTTCCGCGAGGGGTTCTGGGTGGACGACGCCGAGGGGAAGTTCCCGGCGATGGCGCTCGACGGCGGCGGCACTCCCCTCGATGCGCCCGGCTCCAATATGGGCCATCTGCTGGGCACCGGGCTGCTCGACGCCGATGAGGCCAGGATCGTCGTCGACCGGCTCGTCGGGCCCGAACTCTTCAGCGGCTTCGGGATCCGGACCCTCACCACGGCCGCCGCGGGCTACTGGCCCCTGAGCTACCACTGCGGGTCGGTGTGGTCGCACGACACGGCCATCGCGGTACGGGGCATGCTTGCGGACGGGTTCCGGAGCGAGGCGTCCCACGTGGCGCGGGCCCTCGTTCGGGCAGCGGAGTCCTTCGGCGGATCGCTGCCGGAGCTGTTCTCGGGGATCGGGTCCGACGAGTCCGATCGGGCCCTCGCGTACCCGGCGGCGTGCCGGCCGCAGGCGTGGAGCGCGGCGTCGGCCGTCGTCGTGGCCCAGGCGCTCGTCTCCTGACCCTCAACCCCGGGGCGGGTGTCCGGTCAGGGCCTCCGCTTCTGCGGGTAGATGGTCTCGTGCCGGGCGAGCATGTCGACGTACTCGGCGATCTTGCGCGCCCGCGTCTCGGGCTTCTTGACCGACGTGGTCCGGTAGATGAGGGCAAAGCGATTCGTCGACGTGAGGACATCGAACATCGCCTGCGCCTCCGGCACGGCCGCGATCGCGGCGGCCAGGTCCGCGGGCGTCTCCGCGGCGGCGGCGCCCGCGTACGCGAGCTCCCACCGCCCGTCGGACCTGGCTGCGTCGACGGCGGCGCGCCCGGCCGGCGTCATGCGCCCCTCCGCTTCGAGGCGCCCTACGCGGTCCACATTGGACTGGGACCACCTGCTCGTCCGCGAGCGGGGCGTGAAGCGGATCGCGGAGCTCTCGGCGTCTCGGGCGCGCAGCTGCCCGTCGATCCAGCCGAAGCACAGCGCCTCGAGCACGGCCGGCTCGTACTGCAGCCCGGTCACCGTGCCGCCCTTCTTGTGCAGCACGAGCCATACACCGCGACTCTCGGCGTGGTTCTCGGCGAGCCAGCTGCGCCATTCCGCGGCGTCGGCGACCAGGAGTTCGGGGAGCTCGGGAGCCATGCACCCAAGCCTTCCCCGCGCAGCCCCGCACGCGCAACCATGGAGCCACACCGAAAGGAGAGCCATGCTCCGCGTTCTTCCCACCCGCTACACATCGGCCCTGCCGGACCTGCGCCGGCTCCTGCTGGACCTCGGGCTCGTGCCCGCGGAGGAGGGAGAGGGGTGGGCCGTCCTCGACTCGCGCAGTGGGCGCGTGCGCCTCCGGTCGGCCGAGAAGGGCACGGCCCGGGATGGGACCACGGTGTTCGGTGTCGAGATCCGCGACCCGGCGGAGTTCGCGCGCCGCACCGCGCAGGACGGCGGCCAGGCAGCCCTCGAGGAGACCCCAGCCGGCGCTCGGGTCAGGATCACTGGGCCAGACGGCTTCGAGTTCCTCGCAGAGCCAACGGCGCACGCCGGCCGGTACACCGATGCCGACCCGGACCTGACGGTTCGGCTCGAATGGCACACCCCGGACCTCGAACGCGCGGCGGCCGCGCTCGCCGCAATCGGCGGCCGACCGCGGCCCCAGAACATGCTGGGACCCGGCGAGTCGCGGGAGTTCACCGCGAAGAACGGAGGGGTGCTCGCCGCAGTCCGCGACGCCGCGACCTCGGTGAGCCTCGCCTTCGAGTACGCCGGCCCGGCGAAGGAGCTCCAGCCCCGCCTCGCCCTGGCCGGATGGCGCATGGACACGGAGGCTGGGCGTACCCGAGATGCCGAATCCGCAGCGAGATCCGTACCCGAAACGGAGATGGGGCGGGAGGAGCAGGAGGCGAGCCTCTCCCCCGGGCGATCCGGCGGCGTCGTGCGCGTCACAGTACCCTTGCCGGACGGGAGCGCCGTCACGATCCTGACCACGGGCGGCCCAGAGCGGGCCCGGATGCGGTAGAACAGTAAGCATGGCAGTTCGAACCCCCGACCCGTATCCCGGCTGGCTCTCCCCGGAGGACCTCTACGAGGCGCGGAACCGGCTGCCCATGCTCTACGTCGAAGCGCTGCCCGTGCGCCTCGATCCGCTCGGCTACGTCAACGAGGTCGGGCTCCTGCTGCAGGCCGATACTGAGGGCAACATGATGCGCAGCCTCGTCTCGGGGCGGGTCCTGTACAAGGAGACGATCCGCGCTGCCCTCCTGCGCCACATCGAGAAGGACCTCGGCCCGCTCGCGCTGCCGCAGCTGCCGGTCAGCCCGGTACCGTTCACCGTCGTCGAGTACTTCCCGTCGCCGTCGCAGACGGGCTTCACGGACGAGCGTCAGCACGCCGTCTCCCTCGCCTACGTGATCCCCGTGGCCGGCGAGTGCCAGCCACGCCAGGACGCGCTCGAGCTCACCTGGATGTCGCCCGCGGAGGTCCTCGGCGGGCCCGTCCAGATGGAGTTTGTGGGGGGCCGCGGTGAGCTCGTGCGGCAGGCGCTCGCGTTCGCCGGCATCGCCGGTTAGCGGCCCCGTCCGGGTCCGGTACCGCGCGCCTGACCCCGACCGTTACCAATTGTTTATAAGGTAGTCGGGACCGAAGCCACCACGGAGGACCCCAGATGCACGACAGCTCGGGGCCGCACGAGCGGCCCGGAACCCATGAGTTCCACGAGATCGACGCCCACGAGCTCAGGGCGGGACAGCGCCTTCTCCTGCCCGACGGCGAGGACAGCGCCGAGATCGTCGAGGTGGACACCGTGTTGGACGACTTCGAACAACCGGCCCTGTACTTCGCCGTCCTCGACAACGACATGAACCTTCGGGTCGCGCACGGGACGCGCGTCAAGGTCAGCCGCGGCAAAGCTGCCCGCCCGGCGGACCTGCTCTTCTCCGGGCCGCCCGCTTCCGCTCGTGGAGACGCGGACGACGGCGCGTCCGCCGGTGCCGCTGCTGCCTCGCCGGGCACCGGCTCGGGCCCAGGACCCGGCGCGACCCCCGCACCCGGCGTCCCGACCCAGCCTAATGCGGACCCGGCACCCAAGGATCCTGTCGCCGTTCCCCGGGCCCCGCGCCGCGGCCCGTCTGAGATCACTCTGGACACGGGCGACGTCGTGATTGTCCCCGGCACCGCCCCAGCCGGGCTCAGCGGGCCCAGCCCGGACCTCCTCACCCGTATCCCGGCACAGGACGGCGAGCCCGAAGACCTCATCCGCGACATCGACCAGGCCCATCCGGGCAGACAAGCGGTCAACGAGCTCGCCGGGCGGCTCGCGAGGGGCATCAACGTCAAGTCGGGCGCGTGCCTCAAGAACCTCCGCGACCTCGCCTTCGAGCTGTACGTGGGCCAGGACGACGCCGACCGGGCGCTCAAGGTCGCCGATCTGCTGGCCGTCCTGCCGTACGACGGGAACCCAGCGCGTTGGGCGTCGATCGAGTCGGCCCTCGGGCTCGCGTCGCATCTGGCCCGCGCCACCGGCGACGACGGACGGGCCGAGGCCTACGGCGGGCTCTTGCGCGCGCCGGACACCGCCGAGACGGATCCCTTCCGCGCCAAGATGGCGGAGCGGGTGCGTGAGCGGGCCCTCAATGAGCCCAATCTGTACGACAGCGAAGTGGACCGGGCCGTCGCGTCCAAGGACCACGCAGAGGAGCGCGCGTGGCGCATCCTCCGGCTCTCGAGCCTCCTCCACCTACGTGCGCATGGCGGCTCGAGGGCGTTCGCCCAGGACGAGCTCGACCGCCGCATCGAGGTGGAGCTCGGCGCCATCCGCGCGTGATCCCCACGTGGCGCCGACGACGCCGGGGGCCGACCAGCTCGGCCTGCCCCCGGCGTCGTGCTTCTAGGCGACGGGCCCCGTCGGCCCGGCCGTGGCCTCGATCTGGCGGACCTTGGGGTCCGTCTCGTCGGCGCCGAAATCGGACGGCCGGGTCGCGTCGACGCCCTGCGGCACCTTGAGCGCCCGGAAGACGAGCGTCAGGACCAATGCGACGATGAGGTTCAGCGCGAACGCCGTCACGGCGATGTAGACGCTGAAGCTCGTCCCCGGAATGGCCGCAACGGACCCGCCGAAGTGGGCGCCAGTGGCCGGATTGACCACGTTGTACGCAGAGAGCGTTCCGAACGCGATGCCCACGGCCCACCCGATGAGGAGCGCCCAGCGGTCGAACCACCGCGTGTACAGGCCCGCGACCACCGCGGGGAACGTCTGGAGGATCCAGATGCCGCCCAGGAGCTGCATGTTGATCGCTGCGGACTGGTCCATCGCAATGACGAAGACAAGCGCCCCGACCTTGACCACGAGCGAGACGATCTTGGAGATGTTCGCCTCAGTCTTGGGATCGGCGTCGGGTTTGAAGAAATCGCGATAGATGTTGCGTGTGAACAGGTTCGCCGCGGCGATCGACATGATGGCTGCCGGCACGAGCGCGCCGATCGCGATGGCCGCGAGCGCGATCCCTGCGAACCACGAGGGGAAATGGTCCAGGAACAGCTGCGGCACCACGAGCTGCGGGTTGGTCTTGCCATCGAGGTCGATCGGCTTGGTCCCGGCCTTGATGGCCACGAAGCCGAGGAGCGCGAGGAACCCGAGCATGAGCGAGTACAGCGGCAGGATCGCGGCGTTGCGGCGGATCGTGTTGCGGGCCTTCGATGCGAGCACGCCCGTGACCGAGTGCGGGTACATGAACAGCGCCATCGCAGAGCCCAGTGCGAGGGTCCAGTAGGCCGAGTAATTGCCTTCGGACGGGATGAAGACGCCGGCCGGCTTGCCCGTGGCCTGGCTGACCGTGCCGAGCTTGGTCTGCGCGGCGCCGAAGATCGAGTCCCAGCCTCCGAACTTGATCGGCAGATAGATCACGGCCACGATCACCGCGAGGTAGATCAGCAGGTCCTTGACCACGGCGATCATCGCCGGAGCCCGCAGGCCAGACGTGTACGTGTACGCGGCGAGGACCACGAACGCGATGATGAGCGGCAGGTCGGTGAGGAAGGCGTTGTCGGGGCTGCCGAGGCCGAGCACCGTCAGGACGGCCTTGATGCCCACGAGCTGGAGGGCGATGTACGGCATGGTCGCCACGATGCCCGTCACGGCGACGGCGAGGGAGAGCCAGCGGCTCCCGTAGCGCCCGCCCACGAAGTCCGCGCTCGTCACGTACCCGTGCCGGTGGGAGACCGACCAGAGCCTGCTCATGATGATGAAGATGATCGGGTACAGGACGATCGTGTACGGCACGGCGAAGAAGCCGCTCACGGATCCCGTGGCCCACATCGCAGCGGGAACGGCCACGAACGTGTACGCCGTGTAGAGGTCGCCGCCGAGCAGGAACCACGTGATCCACGTCCCGAAGCCGCGGCCGCCGAGGCCCCACTCGTCGAGGCTGTGAAGGCCCGTCTCCTCCTTGGACCGGCGCCAGCGCGCGGCCATGAAGCCCATGACGGCCACGATCAGGAACAGCAGGATCACGACGATGAGCGCGACCCAGTCGATCGGACGGCTGCTCATCGCGCGTCACCTGCCGTCCCGTCGGCTCCGCCGGACGACGTCGGCCTGCCGCCGCCCGCTCCCGGCGAGCCAGGTCGGGCTGCTGAGCGCCGTCGTCGGTCCTCAGCAGTCACGAGCCAGTAGGCGCCCCCGCTCAGCGCCGCGGATATCGGCACCCAGAGCAGCTGGTACCAGTAGAAGAACGGCAGGCCGCCCAAGCGCGGCTTGTCGAACGAATACAGCTGCGGCATGAGCGGGAGCACGATGGCGGCCGCTAGCAGGATGGCCGCGATGACGTACGGCGCGGGCCGAGCGGGCCCGCGGGTGGGTGTGTCCCGTGTGGGCGCGTTGAGATCGGACAAGGAATCCTCCTGATCGTCCCGTCCGGCCTCTGGACCATGAGTGGGCCAGCGACTGGGCGGAGGTCCAAATGTCCCCCGTGGAATTTGTACCTCAGGACAGCCCCGTCCGGAAGGGGTCGCTAGCTCAGAGCTGCAAGGCGCTGCTCGAGCTGCTTGAACAAGACCGCCGGCCCGTTGGGATTGGGGAGCTGGGTATTGATGAGGATGGAGATGGTCATGCCCGTGGCCGGGTTGTACATGGTCAGCGACTCGTAGCCGAGGCCTGTGCCCGTGTGCCCCCACCAGCCGTCGATCGTGCCGGCGGCGAGGCCGTAGCCGCTGTAGTCGGGGCTGCCGGGGTCCTCGGTCTCGGGGTCCGAGACGGCCGTGAACCGGGCCTGCTGAAGCGCGGGCGTCACGAGGGCACCCGAGCCGAGAGCACGCCCCCAGGAGAGCAGGTCCCCGATGGTCCCGAAGTACCCGCCCGAGGCACCGTACAGGGACGGGCTCACCTGCGCGAGGCTCTCGAGTCCGGCGTCGCTGAACTCGTACGGGGTCGCAACGGGCGCAGCGGGCTGCGCCGAGCCGGAGTAGGCAACCGAGGTCAGCCCGAGCGGGCCGAGGATCCGTGACTGGACGGCCTGGTCCCAGGGCTGTCCGGTGATGGACTGGATGATCGCACCCAGAAGCACGTAGTTCGTGTTGCTGTACGCGTACTGGGTTCCCGGGGCGAAGTCGAGGGACTCGTCGAAGGCATAGCCGAGGAGCTCGTCGTCGGTGAACGCGCGGGTGTAGTCGGCGTCGAGCTGGTCCGAGAACTCCTGGGTGCCCGAGAACTCCGTGAGGCCCGTGCGCATCTCGAGCGCCTCGCGGACGGTGATCTGGCCGCCCGCCGCGGCGCCGTCGTACTGGACCTGCGCGACGGATGGTACGAATGTCGACACCGGGTCATCGAGGCCAAGCTTCCCCTCGCCGACCAGCTGGAGCACCACCGTTCCGACGAAGCTCTTCGTGATGCTGCGGAACGCCGAACGCGTGTCCGTGGACCATGGCGTATCCGCCGCGGCTTGGCCGGTGGTGGCGAGATAGCGGGACTGGGCGGTTGCGCCGGTGCCGGTCGAGACCGCTACCG
This sequence comes from Sinomonas sp. P10A9, assembly GCF_041022165.1. GTDB lineage: Bacteria > Actinomycetota > Actinomycetes > Actinomycetales > Micrococcaceae > Sinomonas > Sinomonas puerhi. The sequence goes on along the minus strand of NZ_CP163302.1, from coordinate 627,131 downwards.
CGATCCCCGCGGCTCCCTGGTCCTCGGCGTACGCATCGACGGCGTCCGCGATGGCCGCGGGCATCGTCTGCCACGCGGGCTGGGCGGATCCGGCGGCCGACGGCGCGGCCCCGGCCGGCGCCGTCGGGCTCGACGGGGCGGGGCTCGCCGATTTCGGCTTCGTCGACCTCGACGCCGGAGCCTTCGCCGTGGGTGGCGTCGTGGGCAGATCCCGACCGCCTGACGCGGCTGCGGCCGCGGGATGGCTCGCTTCCGCCAGATTCTCTTCCGCGCCGATGCCGACGAAGGCGGCAGTCCCTGCGGCGAGCACCACGAGCGCGGCGATGGCCGTGACGACGAGCCGGCGGCGTCGGGCGTGCGGCCGGCTCCCGCGCCGGGATTCACGCCGGGGGTCGCGCAGACCGCCGGTGCGGCGTGACGCACCCGTCCCGTGACCCATGGTTCCTCCTGCACCGGCATTGTTCTGCTGTGGGAATCCACCCTAGGGCAGATCTCTGTGCCGGACCTTTAGGGCCGCACAGCATGCCCACAGAGAGGTCTTCCCACGTCACCTACTCGCTGGTAGCTTTGGCCTCGTGGTGGGGGCCGGCACCGTACAGAGGAGTACATGTTGCAGCACCGTCACCGCGGGCTCCGCGCCCGCCTTCTCGTCGCCCTCGCCTCCGGAAGCCTCGCAGCGGGCGGCCTGGCCCTGGCCGCCCCCGCCGCAAGCGCGGACGGTCCCGGCTCCGGTAGCCCGTGGGTCGTCACCGTGGGCGATTCGTACATCTCCGGCGAGGCGGGCCGCTGGGCCGGCAATTCGGACGTCAGCGAGTCCTACACCGATGCTCTCGGCTCCACGGCGTACTACGACAACGCCGCGAACACCGCCGAGACGATCCCACGGTGCCATCGCAGCCACTCTGCCGAGGTCTACCTGGGCGGAGGAGTGAGCGGACTGGACCTTGCCTGCTCCGGCGCGAAGACCGCAACGTTCACCGATTCCAACGGCTACTTCAAACCCGGCCTGGACTTCTACAGCTCGGCGGGGAACCAGGGCCAGGCACTCATGCTGCAGAGCTTCGCCACGACGCACAACGTCACGATGGTCTCGTTCTCGATCGGCGGCAACGACTTCAACTTCGGCGGGATCGTCCAGGAGTGCGTGAGCGACTTCCTCACGTCCCCGAGCTGGTGGCCCACGTACTGCAAGGACGGCAGCACCGTGGCCAACGCCATGAGCTCCACGACCGTTAACAGCAACACCGCGAAGATGGCCGCCGCGATGCAGAACATCCGCACGGCCATGCGCAACGCAGGGTATGCAGACGGCGCGTGGACGCTCATGGTCCAGAACTACCCGTCCCCGCTCCCCACCAGCACGGGCTTCCGCTACAGCCAGAGCGGGTACACGCGCCAGAACACGGGCGGCTGCGGGTTCTGGAACGCCGACGCCGACTACGCCAACGGAACGATCCTGCCCACCATCAACAACGCTGTTGGCAACGCCATCACCCAGAGCGGGCTCGCCAACGTCAAGACCGTGGATCTCGCCTCGACGTTCACCGGCCGCCGCCTGTGCGAGAGCACCGTGGGCCTGCTCGAGGAGAAGGGCTACACGTCCTGGACCCAGACGGGCGCGGTGGACAGCACCGAGTGGGTCAACCAGATCCGCACCGTCAGCACGGCGACCTCCGACTACTACATCCAGGAGTCGCTGCACCCGAACTACTGGGGGCAGCTCGCGCTCCGCTCGTGCCTGCGCCAGGCATTCAACTCAGGGGCCCCGAAGGGCGGCGCCTGCACGCGCTCCGCGAACGGGCTGGTCAACGGCGAACCGGTCATGTCCCTGAAGTAGCCCGACGCACGACGGCGTGTGCCCGCCCGGGTGGGCACACCGCCGTCGTGCGGGTCTTTGGGCCTTGGCCGCACGCCCCCGTGCCGGACAGAATGGGGGCGGCATCTACCGCTTCGTGAGAGGGAGTCCCATGACTCGAACATCTGTGGTCACCGGCGCCGCCTCGGGCATCGGCAAGGCAACCAAGCAACTGCTCGAGCAGCGGGGAGAACGCGTCATCGGCGCCGACATCCGCGATGCGGAGGTGGTCGCCGATCTGTCGGAGCCGGCGGGCCGCGCCGCGCTGGTCGAGGAGGTGCGCCGGCTCAGCGGCGGCTCGATCGATGCCGTCTACGCCGTGGCGGGTCTGAGCACCGCAACGGTGGCCACAGTGGCCGTGAACTTCTCCGGCACCGTCGCAACGCTCGAAGGCCTCCGACCGCTCCTCCTCGGCTCCCCCGCGCCGCGGGCTGTGCTCGTGTCCTCGATGGCCGCCCTCATGCCCAGCGATGAGGAACTCGTCGCCCTGCTCACCGCAGGAGACGAGCAGGCGGCGCTGGCCCGCGCCGAAATCCTCGCCAAGGAGCCGGCAACCACGGGCCGGCTCATCTATGCCTCCACCAAGCTCGCGCTCTCGCGGTGGGTCCGCAGGCACGCCTCCACCTCGCAGTGGGCTGGCGAAGGGATCCCGCTCAACGCCGTGGCCCCAGGCGTCATCTCCACCCCCATGACGGCCGATCTCATCGCGACGGACGAGGGACGGGTGGGCCTCCTGAAGGCGGTGCCCATGCCACTGAACGGCATCGCCGAGCCGGTAGTCGTTGCCCAGGCGCTGGCCTGGCTCGGGAGCGTGGAGAACACGCACCTGTGCGGGCAGATCGTCTACGTCGACGGCGGCAGCGACGTCGTCCTGCGGGGCGACTCCGTCTGGTAAGCCGCAGGGAGGCGGCAAGGCGACCACGCGCCGTCGTCCGGGCCATCCCAGCCGCGGGTGGCAGACTGGACGGGTGCCAGATTCCGCGTCCGCCTCCCCCGCTGCCCCTCCGCTGACCGAGGCCCACCCGCGTCAGAGCGAATTCTCCTTCGAGGTCGGGACGCGCCTGACCGGACCGGATGGGGAGCCCACCCTCGGCCGTACCGGAACGATCACCACTCCGCACGGGACGATCCAGACGCCGGCGTTCATCGCCGTGGGCACCAAGGCGACGGTCAAGGCGGTGCTGCCCGAGTCCATCCGCGACCTCGGCGCGCAGGCAGTCCTCGCGAACGCGTACCACCTGTACCTCCAGCCCGGCCCGGACATCCTCGACGAGGCCGGCGGGCTCGGGAAGTTCATGAACTGGGCAGGCCCCACGTTCACGGACTCCGGCGGCTTCCAGGTCATGAGCCTCGGTTCGGGGTTCAAGAAGGTCATCGACATGACCGGCCCGGGCGCCCCCGAGCAGGCGGGCGCTGACGACGCCGTTGCCCCCGGCAAGGAGCGCCTCGCCCACATTGACGACGACGGCGTGTGGTTCAAGAGCTACCTCAACGGGGACAAGCACCGGTTCACCCCCGAGATCTCGATGCAGGTCCAGCACCAGATCGGCGCGGACATCATGTTCGCTTTCGACGAGCTCACCACGCTGCACAACTCCCGCCGCTACCAGGAGGAGGCACTCGACCGGACGCGCCTGTGGGCCCAGCGCTGCGTGGCGGAGCACTTCCGCCTCACCGACGAGCGCGAGGGCAAGCCATACCAGGCCCTGTTCGGGGTCATCCAGGGCGCGCAGTATGAGGACCTGCGCCGCAAGGCCTGCCGCGACCTCGGCGAGATGCCGTTCGACGGCTTCGGGATCGGCGGTGCGCTCGAGAAGGAGAACCTCGGCACGATCGTCGGCTGGTGCTCCGAGGTGCTCCCCGAGGACAAGCCCCGGCACCTGCTCGGGATTTCCGAGCCGGACGACATCTTCGTGGCCATCGAGGCCGGTGCCGACACGTTCGACTGCGTCTCCCCCACGCGCGTGGCCCGCAACTCGGCGTTCTACACGGCCGAGGGCCGCCTCAACCTCTCCGGGGCCAAGTACAAGCGCGACTGGGGGCCGCTCCAGGACGGCTGCGACTGCTACACGTGCGCGAACTACTCCCGCGCCTACATCCGGCACCTCTACAAGGCGTCCGAGATGCTCTCGCACACGCTGATCTCGATCCACAACGAGCGCTTCGTGGTCCGGATGGTCGACGACGCCCGCCACGCCATCGAGGATGGCGCCTTCCACGAGTTCAAGGCCGAGACCCTCGGCCGCTACTACAGCGCCCCCAACGTCTAAGGCGCACGACGGCGCATGGGCGCGTCACGCGCGGTGGTGCGCCGCCGTCCGCAGGCCGACGAGCGTCCCGACGATGAAGCACAGGACCGAGCCGACCACCACGAGCAGCGGCACCGTCCACGACCCGACGGCTGCGCGCACCGACCCCACGAGCGTCGGCGCAATCGCCCCAAAGGCGTAGCCGACGCCCTGCACGATCGCGGACATCCGCCCGGCGGCGGCCTGATCGCGGGCGATCGCGAGGATGGCGGTGAAGATGAGCGTGATCCCGCCGCCCTGCGCGGCCCCGCCGAAAGACGACCACAGAGGCCACAGGCCCGGAGCGGCCAGGAGCCCGAGCGGCACGGCCAGCCACAGCACGCCGAGCGTCACGACGGCCGTGGTCGTCCCGTACCGGCGGGACAGGAGCGGCGTTCCGAGCGCGCCGATGATCGCGAGGATCTGGAACAACGACGCCCCGGCTCCGGCGGCAGTCGAGGAAAGCCCAAGCTCATCGGTCAGGAGGCTCGGCAGCCAGGCGGTCACGCCGTAGTACGAGAACGCCTGGCCGCCGAACCCGACCACAAGCGCGACGATGACCGTCACGCCGCGGCGCCGACCGCCGTCGTGCACGGTGCTTTGCTCGGGGGCTACCGGTTCGGGCACGACGGCGCGCCGCACCCCGACCGCGGCGGCCCAGAACGCGAGGGCCACCACTGCGAAGAGCGAACTCGAGGCGAGCGCGAGGCGCCAGCCCAGAGCGTCGGCCAGGGGCGCGGACGCCACGGAGGTGATGAAGGAACCGACGTTGAGCGAGGCCGTGTACACGCCCATCGCCATACCCTGCCGCGCCGGCGTGAAGTCACGGCGGATGAGCAGGGGGACGGCAATGTTGCCGATCGTGATCGCGACGCCGATCAGCACCGTGCCGATCATGACGACGGCGGTCCCGTCGAGCGAACGGACCACCACGCCGGCAAGGACGCCGGCGAGTGTCAGGGTCGCGGCCACCTCGGCCCCGAACCGCCGCGCAGATAGGGACGCGAGCGGCGAGGCGAGGGCGAAGCATAGTACGGGAATGCCCGTGAGCAGCCCGAGCGCGCCGGGCGAGAGGTTGAGGTCGGCCGAGAGCGGTCTGGCGAGGGGCGCAACTGCCACGAAGGGCCCCCGCATGGTCAGGGCGATGAGGCCGATCGAAACGAGAAGCAGCCACGCGGCGGCCTTGGGGCGGTGGGTGTTCGTGGCGCTCATGTCCTCGTTCGTATCACGCCTGCGGCGCCGGAACCGCCTCGGCCGCCGCGGGATCGACGCAGTGCGGTCCCTTCCGCGGTGGTGTGGGCCCTGAACCGGTTGCCGCGCAGGCCGCTGCGGGGGTCAGGTGGCGCCGTATGGGCGTGGACGTGGCAGGCCCGGGGCGGCATGGCAGGCCGGAGCGCGCGCCTGTTATGCCCGTGAGGGCCTGCCATGCGGCGCGCTGCTCCGGGGCGTGCGGCGCGAACCCTGCGGAGCCCGGATGCGCCTGTGCCTGCGGGCCCCAGCGGCCGCAGGCACAGGACAGTCGGCACGGTCGGAACCGGCCCGGGGCCTCAGCCCACCCGCGACGGCTCGCGGCCGTCGTCGTCCGCGGCCGTCGACGACGACGCGGAGCCGGCCGCCACGGGGAGCTCACCGTAGGCGGCGCCGAACTCGTGGTCGAGCGGGGTGTGCGTCTTGTTCGGCAGGAAGAAGATGTACACAACCAGGGAGATGACAATTGTGATCGTCACGTACGTGAACAGCCACTCCTTGTGCCCGGCGCTCGTGAGCCATTCGCCGATGAACGGCACGGTGCCACCGAAGAGCGAGTTGGCCACCGCGTAGCCGAGGCCAACCCCGAGCGCACGCACCGAGGAGGGGAACAGCTCCGCCTTCACCAGGGCGCTGATGGACGTGTAGTTCACGACGATCACGAGCCCCGCGAGCATGAGCCAGAACGCGATGACCGGATCCTTGACGCCGGCGAGCATGGACATGATGGGCCACGTGAAGACCGCGCCGAGCACGCCGAACAGGATGAGCTGGGGCCGCCGGCCGAACTTGTCGGAGATCAGGCCGAACACGGGCTGCAGGAGCATGAACACGAACAGGGCCCAGAAGTTGATGACCGAGGTCTGCGTCTTCGGGATGTGGGAGACGTTGTTCATGAAGCTCAGGATGTAGGTCGTGTAGAGGTAGAACGCGACCGTTCCGCCCATGGTGAGGAAGACGACGACGAGGAACGGCTTCCAGTGCTTCGTGAACAGGAGCTTGAGCGTCCCGGGCTGGATGGCCTCGAACTCGCCACCCTCTCCGGACGCTGCGCGGGCGGCGGCTTTGAGCTGCTCCGGGGGGATGCTCTCGTCCATGGTGCGGCGCAGCCACAGGACGAGGAGCGCGGCGACGGCACCGACCGCGAACGGGATGCGCCAGCCCCACGCCTTGAGGTCGGCCTCGCCGAGCGTCGTCTGGAGGATGATGAGCGAGAGCAGCGCCAGCACCTGGCCACCCACGAGCGTGACGTACTGGAAGCTCGAGAAGAAGCCGCGCCGCTTGGCGGTCGCGACCTCGGACATGTACGTGGCCGAGGTGCCGTACTCGCCGCCCACCGAGAATCCTTGGAGGAGCCGGGAGGCGTACATGAGGACGGTGGACCACACGCCGATCTGCGCGACGCCGGGCAGCACCGCGACGAGCAGCGAGCCGACGCCCATGAGGCTCACGCTGAGCGTGAGGGCGGCGCGGCGGCCGTGGCGGTCCGCGTAGCGGCCGAAGAACCATGAGCCCACCGGGCGCATGAGGAACGTCAAGGCGAAGGTCAGGTAGGCGTCGATCTGCGCCTGGACCGGGTCCATGGTGCTGAAGAAGTACGTCGCGAAGTACGCCGAGAACGCCGCGTAGACGTAGAGGTCGTACCACTCGATGAGGTTTCCGGCGGATCCCTTGAGGGTGTTGGCGATGGCGCGCCGCGTCGCTGCGGCGCTGCCACCCTGGGCTTGGGTGAGGGTCATGCCCTCGACGTTAGGGGTGACGCCGGACACAGCCCAAGCCGGGGACGTGAGTCCTAACACTTCCTTAGGTCTTCGGCGCCACGCGGTACTCTCGGCGGTGGAGAAGGGGAGGAAATGGCTATGCGGGTGCTGATCGTCGAGGACGACGACGCGATGGCCTCCGCGCTCGTCGCCGCCGTCGGCTCGGCAGGGCTGGACGCGACCCGCGTCAGCCGGGGCGCCGACGCGCTCCTGAAGCACCGCGAGCACGATGCGATCCTCCTCGACCTCGGCTTGCCGGACATGGACGGCCTCGAGGTGCTCCGCAAGCTCCGTCAGGTCACGCTCGCCCCGATCCTCATCCTCACCGCGCGCGACGACGAGCGCAGCGTGGTCCTCGGCCTGCGCTCCGGCGCGGACGACTACCTCGTCAAGCCCGTCAAGCTCGTCGAGCTCCTGGCCCGCATCGAGGCTGTGGCCCGCCGAGCCATCCGCGCCGGCGGCGCGGAGCCGCACCGGTTCCGCGTCGGGGAGGTGAGCATCGACCTCGACAGGCGCGTTGCCGCCGTCGGCGATCGCGAGCTGAACCTCACGGCGACCGAGTACGAGTTGCTCGCGCTCCTCGCGCGCCACGCCGGCTCGGTCGTGACGCGGGAGCAGATCCTCGACGCCCTCTGGGGCGACGCGTTCGTGGCGAGCTCGCGGTCCCTCGACGTGCACCTCACGGGCCTGCGCTCCAAGCTCAAGCTGCCGGGGTTCATCATCAACGTCCGCGGCGTCGGGTACCGCCTCGAGGGGCCTGCGCAGGGCGGACAGCGTCCGTGAGGCTGCGGGTCCTGGGCGTCCTGAGCCTGTTCGCGCTGTTCATCGTCGTGGCGGTGTCCGCCTCGATCCTCGCCTCGGTGAGCCGTGAGCTCACCCAGGAGCTGCAGATCAACCGCGTCGCCGCGCTCAACCGGTTCGCGCAGGTGGCTGACGACGCGACGTCAAGCGGCGACACGGTCCCGCTCCAGCGCGACATGGACCGATACTCAGCCCTCTACGGCGAGGGCATCGTGGTGCGGACCCCGCAGGCCACGCTGACCTCCGGCGGCCTCAGCGCCAGCCGGACGGACGTGGGCGACGCCCTCGCCCAGGCCCGCCTCGGCCTCAGCAACACCTCGCTCGACGCCGTGCAGCCGTTCGGGCGGTCATCCCAGGTGATCGCGCGCTCGTTCGGAACGGCGAACCAGGTCCTCGGAGAGACGGCGCTCGAGGTCGATCTGGGCGCCGCGCAGCAGAAGCTGCGGGAGCGTTGGCTGCTCGTCGTCCTCGGGGCGGCGGCCGGGGCCGGCCTGCTCGTAGCCGGCGCGGAGCGGCTCACCGCGTGGGTGCTGCGGCCGGTGCACCGGCTCACGGACGCCGTGGCGGCGTTCGAGGAGTCGGGGCGTGCCACCCCCCTGCGCGAGGAGGGGCCACCGGAGCTGCAGCGGCTCTCGCGGGCCTTCTCGACCATGGCCGAGCACGTGAGCGAGAGCATGGAGGCCCAGCGACAGCTCATCGCGGACGCCTCGCACCAGCTCCGCAACCCCATCGGCGCGCTGCGCCTGCGCACGGACCTCCTTGCCCTCGCCCTCGAGACGCCCGGCCAGAAGGACGCGGCCGCAGGCATGACCCGGGAGCTCGAGCACGTCGAGGAGATCCTCGACGGTCTCCTGCGCCTCGCCTCCGCCGAGCACCGCGTCCAGGAGGGCCTCGCCCCCGGCGGCGCGGGGTCGTCCCTCGGCGAGCGCGCCGGGGTCCTCGACGCCTGGACGGTCCTCGCGGACGCCGCAGGCCGCGTCGCACCCCTCGCGGAGGGCGCCAGCGACCGCATCGAGATCGCGGATCCGCCGGCCCAGCCACTCCGGTTCAGGGGAAACCGCTCGGACCTCACGGACATCGTCGGGGAGTTGCTCGAGAATGCGATCAAGCACGGGGGGCCGGAGGGCGCCGCACGCGGCACGGGCGCGAACGTGCGGGCGGGCGTCTCGCTGCGCGGCGGGACCGTGGTCATCGAGATCGCCGACGACGGCCCCGGCCTCACGCCCGAAGAGCGTGCCTCCTCGACTACCCGGTTCTGGCGCTCCCCGCGGACCGCGGGCACACGCGGCACGGGCCTGGGCCTGTCCATCGTCGAGCAGCTCGCCGGTGCCAACGGAGGCCGCCTCGTCCTCGCCGCCGCGGAGCCGCATGGCCTGGTCGCGCGGGTCGAGTTCCCCGCGTTTCCCGGGGTGCGCGAGGGTGCGACTGAGGAAGGCACGCCGGACCCTGTGCACGAGGAGGCCGCGCCGGACACGGCGCGCGGCTTGGCGCACGGCACTGCGCACGACGCCGGCCTCCCGCACGACGGCGCGGACGGCACCCGCGGCGGGGAGGGACACCATGCCTGAACGGCCCGGGGCGCCTGGGCCGACGGAGTTCCGTGTCACCCGCGCCCGGATCACCCCTGCCCCGCTCACCCGCCGCAGGTTCCTCCGCGCCGGGCTCGCGGCCGCCGCTTCGGGGCTCGTCCTCCCGGCGGCCGCCTGCGCCCCGGTCCCCCCGGCCGACTCGATCATGGTGGCCGGGGGCGAGCAGGGCGGCTTCTACCTCGAGTTCGCGACGCTCCTCGCGCAGTCGCTCGAACGGCACGGAGTGGCACGGCACGCGTCCACCCTCGAGACGGGCGGCAGCGTAGCCAACATGGACAGGATCGCCACCGGCGGCGCCGCTCTCGGGATCTCGCTCGCAGATGCCGCTGCCAACGGCATCAACAGCATCGCCGGCCCGGCGCCCTCGTCCGCCCCGGCATCCCCCAGACTCATGGCGCTCGCGAGGGTGTACGAGAACTATGTGCACTTGCTCGTGCGGAAGGACAGCGGCATCGCCGCGGTCGCCGACCTTGCGGGCCGCGCGGTGGGAGTCGGGGCGCCCGGGGCCGGCACGGGCTTCACGGCCCATCGCCTGCTGGAGGCGGCCGGCGTCACGGTCCGCGAGGAGTCCCTCGGCCTCAACCAGGGTCTCGCCGCTCTGCGCACCGGGGACGTCGAGGCGCTGTTCTGGTCCGGCGGCGTCCCGACCGCCGCGGTTGCCACCGCGACGAAGGACGTCGGCCTGCGCCTGATCGACCTCTCGCCGCTCATCGCCCCGACCCGGGCCCGTTTCGGCGAGTACTACGAGCGGGTCCTCGTCCCCGCCGGCGCGTACGAGGGGATCCCATCGACGTGGACCGTGGGCGCCGCGAACCTGCTGCTGTGCCGCGAAGACCTCCACGCGGACACAGTCCGGGCCACCGTGAACCTGCTGCTCACGCACGCGAGCGAGCTCGTGCCGAGCACGAGCCTCGGGGTGCAGTTCCTGAGCCCCGAGACACTCATCAACACCGCGGGCATCCCGCTGCACCCCGCAGCCGAGGCGGCCTACCGTGAGTTCCACGGTTGACCGCCCCGCCCGTCTGGAAGTCACTCCTGGAAGTCACCTCCCAAAGGTCATCCCCCGCCGTTAGCCGGCCAGCCGCCGCAGCCTGATCGGCCACCAGATGCGGTCGCCGAGGTCGTAGCACAGGGCCGGGACCAGGAGCGAGCGCACGAGGATGGTGTCCAGCAGCACGCCGAACGCGACGATGAAGCTGATCTGCGCGAGGAACAGGACCGGCAGGACGCCCAGCGCCGCGAACGTCGCCGCGAGCACCACGCCCGCGGAGGTGATGACGCCGCCCGTTGACCGCAGGCCCCGGAGGATGCCCTCGCGGGTGCCGTGCTTGCGCGACTCCTCCCGGACCCGGCTCATGAGGAAGATGTTGTAGTCGATCCCCAGGGCCACGAGGAACACGAACCCGAACAGCGGCACGGACGCATCCGCACCCGGGAACTGGAACACGTTGTTGAACGCGAGGGCTGAGACTCCCAGCGACGCGGCGAACGAGACCACCACGGTGCCCACGAGCAGCAGCGGCGCGACGATCGAGCGCAGCAGCAGCACGAGAATCACGAAGATCACGCCGAGGACCACGGGGATGATGAGGTTGCGGTCGTGGATCGTGGTCTCGTTGGTGTCGAGCGCGACGGCGGTCGGGCCGCCCACGAGGACTGCGCTTTGCCTTTCGGCGCTTTGCCTTTCGGCGCTTTGCCTATCGGCGTCTTGCCCGTCCGGCCCATGCCACCCCTTGGCGGCGATGTCGGATCGCATCGTTGTGATGGTCTGCTCGGCCTCGCTCGACTCGGGCGCGTTGGCCAGCGTCACTTCGAGCATGACCTTGCCGTCGACGGCGGTGCCGGACTGCCGCACGGAGCTGACTCCGGATTCGCCCTTGAGCAGGCTCGTGACATCGGCAGCCTTGGTCTCCGGCGCAATCACGACGGCGGGCTGGCCGGCCCCCGCGGGGAAGTGCGCCGCGAGCGCGGCCTGGCCGTCGCGGGCGTCGGAGTGGCCCACCACGAAGTCGCTGGTCGGGACGCCGTCCGCCTTGAAGCCGGTCATGCCTACGCCCATGCCGATGAGGATCACGAGCGAGGCGGCCCAGACCGTGCGCGGACGCGTGGCGATGAGTCGGGACACCCAGCCCCAGATGCCGCCGCGCCGGTCGGGCGACGCCGGAACCGCTTCGTTCCGCCCGGTCACCGCCGTCTTGCGCGGCCAGTAGGCGACCTTGCCGGCCCACTACATGAGGGCAGGCAGGAGCGTGAGCGAGACAAGGTAGGCGAACGCGATCCCGATCGCCGCGACGGGGCCGAGCGCCTTGTTCGAGTTCAGGTCGGAGAGCAAGAGACACAGGAGCGCGGCAACCACGGTTCCGGCAGACGCGCTGATCGGCTCGAACGCCCCACGCAGCGCGGACCAGGTTGCTGCCCACTTGGACTCGCGGACGGCGAGCTCCTCGCGATAGCGGGAGACGTACAGGAGCGAATAGTCCGTCGCGGCGCCGATCACGAGGATCATGAGGATGCCCTGCGTCTGCCCGGACAGGAGCAGCACCCCGGCCTTCGCGAGCGCGACGACGACCGCCATCGCTCCCGTCAGCGCGACGAGCGAGGATCCAAGCACGATGAGCGGTAGGAGCGGCGAGCGGTACACGATCACGAGGATCAGGAGCACGACGGCAAGCGCGACTACGAGCAGGAGCCCGTCAAGTCCGCTGAATGCGCCGGCGATGTCCGCGGAGAGGCCGGCGGGGCCTGTCACATTGGCCTGAACACCGTCGATCCTGCGGTTCCCAAGGTCGGTGCGGAGGTTCTTGACCGTGTCGGAAAGCTTGATGCCGGCGGCCGGGTTGTTCTTCTCGAGAGGGAGGAACACGGTGGCGGCCTTGCCGTCCTCGGAGGGGACGAGACGCGGCGCGCCGCCCGGGATCTGGCTGACGGCCACACCGTGCTCGCGGGCAAGGTCCTTCGCGAGCGCGGTGAGGTCCTGGGTTTCGACGGGCGTGAAGGCCGTGTCCTTGGAGAACACGATCGTCGCCGGGACGAGGGTGCCGTCGCGGAACAGGTCCGTCAAGTGCTGGACCTGGGTGGCCTCCGCGCTCGCGGGCAGGTGCTCGGACGCGTCGTTGACGGCGACCTTGTTCACCTCCCCGAACGCGCGCTCGCCCACGCCGAACACGGCGAGCCAGACGAGGATAAGGACTGCGGGCAGGAGGATGCGGAGCCAGCGGGGCGCGCGGGCGGGTGCCTTGGCCGGGCTCTTGCTAGGACTAGGAGTTGTCCGAGGTGCTGTTGTGGTCACACTCCAACGTTAGGAATCCGCGCGCGTCCATCCATCAACCGATAGGTTGACCCTCTTCGAACTGCCGATTCCGCCGCCTCCGCGCCCGCACTCTGCTGGCGCAGGTAGGCGTACAGTACAGCCCGTGCCCCGAGGCGCTCCGGTCGACGAACGGGCTCATGCACTCGTAGTCCCCGCAGCGTCGAAGCCGACCCCGCAGCCCAGCTGCCACGAGCTGGAGCGACGCCCCCACGAGTTTGGCGGCCAGCAGCGACGCGAAGTCCCCTGAGGCCGAACGAACGGCGAGCATGTCCTGATCGGTGAGCCCCGGGATGAGGCGGAAGTCGATCGCGATGGCCGCCAGCTCGTCCCGGCACTCAGCCGCCTCCGGCGCCCACAGCGCGCGGGCCAGTCGATCACGCAGCCGGGTGACAGCCGCGACATCCTCGAAAACGGGCTCCGGACACGGCTCCGCGAAGGGCTGCGCAGCGGCTTCCTGCAGATCCTCTTCCTGCTCCTCTTCCTCGGGCGGCTCCCCATACCGTTCCCTGACCCTGATCCGTGCAGCCCGCACCAGTTCCTCGATGGTGGGAACACTGGAGTCGGACTCCACCGCGAGCCCGGCAGCCGTCGCGAACATCACCAGCTGGCCCGGATAGTGGAGGCCCTCGGGAAGCCCTGGCGACGGCGCCGTCGCCAGGAGCGCCGTGAGCGCGGTCAATGCCCCTGCGTGCGTGACGCTCGTGTCCCCCATGGCTCAAACCCTAGACGGCCCGGCCAGACACATCCCCCCGCGAAGTAACGCCATGAATGACGGCATGGCGTTACTCCGCGGGAGGAACACCGGTCTCCATGCCTTCGCGGACCTGGAGGCCTCGGCGCGCCTGTGGGGCCTCCGGACCTCTGAATTTCCCCGGGGTTTCGGCGTATGGTGAAGGAGCGAGTTGAATCGCACCGAGCTGAAGTGCACACCGTCTGGGGAGGACACCATGGGCCTTTTCAAGAAGCATGAGGAACCCGCCGAGACGGCCGGGGAGTCCGCGGCCGAGCATGCCGAATCAAGGCCGGCCAAGACGGCACCGGAGGCGCGCAAGCCCAAGCGGGAGGCACACGCCTTCAGGCAGGTCCCGCCGTATCCGATCAACGAAGAACTCGCCGACCGGATCGCCATGCGCGCGTACGGCGACGAGGACCACGATGGCCAGCCGGACATCCCGGCCCGGCCGTTCCCGGGGTGACCGGAGCAGGCGTCATCGACCTGACGCCATCGACCTGACGCGCCCAACCTCGCGCTCAGGCCCCCGAGTGGGCCTCGAGGAACGAGTACACCTCGGTCTCGTCGACCCCGGGGAAGGCGCCTGGCGGCATGGCCGCGAGCAGGTGCGAGTGCGCCCGTGCGGACGGCCAGGCGTTGCCGGACCAATGCTCGCTGAGCTCTGCGGGCGGGCGGCGGCAGCAGTCCGGATCGGGACAGCGTGAGACCGCACGCGCCGTCGTCTCCCTCCCGCGGAACCACTTCACCTGGTGGTACGGGACGCCGATGCTGAGCGAGAATTCGCCCGTCGCACTGCGCTCGGTGCGTGCGGTGCACCAGAACGTGCCGGTGACCGTGTCGGTGTACTGGCTGTAGGAGCTGAACTTGTCCGGCACGTCGAACACGGCGCGGCTCGTCCACGCCTTGCAGGACGGCTGGCCCTCGATCGCGCCCGTGTGGTCCATCGGGAAGTTGACGCCGTCATTCTCGTAGGCCTTGTAGATGATGCCCGACTGGTGCGTCTTCTGGAAATGCGTCGTGAGCCCGAGGTGCTTGGTCGCGAGGTTCGTGAATCGGTGGGCTGCCGTCTCGTAGCTGACGGAGAATGCGTCACGGAGATCGTCCACTGAGATCTCCTTGGCGGCCTTGGCCCGCTGAAGGAACTCGACCGTGGTCTGCTCCGGCAGCAGGAGCGCGGCCGCGAAGTAGTTGGTCGCGACCCGCTGCGCGAGGAAATCGCCATAGGACTTCGGCGTCTCGTGTCCGAGGACATAGTGCCCGAGCGCCTGGAGCAACACCGAGCGCGGGTCATGGTCGGACCGCTGGCTGTGGGTGAGATAAATCCTGCGGTTCTTCAGGTCGGTCACACTCCGCGTGGAGTGGGGCAGATCGCCGACGTGATGGAGAGTGAACCCCAAGTGCGTCGCGATGTCCGAGATGGTGTGCTGGCTCAGCGGGCCCGAGGTGTAGCCGACCTGCGCGAGGACCCTCTGAGCCTCGGCCTCGTACTCGGGGAAGTAGTTGCCCCGCTCGCGCATCATGCGGCGCAGCTCGCCGTTGGCTCGGCGGGCCTCCTCGGGGGTGGCAACCTGTTCGTTCATCTTGCGCTCGAGCTCGTGCAGGAGCCCGAGCTGGGCCTCGATCACGTCGAGCGGCAGCCGCGAGGAGACGCGGATCTTGGGGAGATTCAGGTTCTCGTAGAGCGGGCTGCGCTGATAGCGCTCGAGCTCGATCTCGAGCGCCGCGCGACGGCTCGGGGGCTCCGCGCCGAGCAGCGCATCGATGCCGACGCCGAGCGCCCCGGCGAGCTGCTGCAGGAGTCCCAGCTTCGGCTCGCGCTTGCCGTTCTCGATGAGGCTCAGCTGGCTCGCCGCCGCCCCGACTGCGGTGCCCAGCTCGTCGAGAGTGAGGCCGGCGGCCTTCCTCAGATGCCGCACGCGGCGGCCCAAGCTGATGACGTCGACACCGCCTCCCCCGGCAGAGGTCGGCGCGGCGGCGGGGGCGGCGGGGCGAACCCAAGAGGCTTGACGCGGCATTTCTTGAGGATACGTGAAGATCTGCATTTCTTTCTAGCTCATTTGTCTGTTGCAGGGGTTGCAGACACGGAAAAGTTGTTCTCACGAAGAACAAATCGCCCGGTGGCTGAGCGAAGCCGAAGTCATCGGAGGCCCGCAGGGGCCGAAGCACCCGAGTCGAAGGAGACCCGCCATGACCGCACAGCCCGAGCCCCAGAACCAGTCCCTCGAGCAGCAGGCCGAGGCCCTCAAGCTCGAGTGGTCCGCCGACCCGCGCTGGGACGGCTTGACCCGCGACTACAGCGCCGAGGACGTCATCCGCCTCCGCGGCCGAGTTCCGGAGGAGAACACGCTGGCCCGCCGCGGTGCGGAGAAGCTCTGGAAGTCCGTGACCGAGGGCCGCGCAGACGGCGAAGGCTACATCAACGCCCTCGGCGCCCTCACCGGCAACCAGGCCGTGCAGCAGGTCAAGGCGGGCCTCAAGGCCATCTACCTCTCCGGCTGGCAGGTCGCCGCCGACGCCAACCTGTCCGGCAACACGTACCCGGACCAGTCGCTCTACCCCGCGAACTCCGTGCCCGCCGTCGTCCGCCGCATCAACAACGCGCTGCAGCGCGCTGACCAGATCGAGTTCTCCGAGGGCAAGCAGACGGTCGAGGACTGGCTGGTCCCGATCGTGGCGGACGCCGAGGCTGGCTTCGGCGGCCCGCTCAACGCCTACGAGCTCATGAAGTCCATGATCCAGGCCGGTGCCGCCGGCGTTCACTGGGAGGACCAGCTCGCATCCGAGAAGAAGTGCGGCCATCTGGGCGGCAAGGTCCTCATCCCGACCCAGCAGCACATCCGCACCCTCAATGCTGCTCGGCTCGCCGCCGACGTCGCCGGCGTGCCGAGCGTCATCATCGCCCGTACCGACGCCGAGGCCGCGACCCTCATCACGACCGACGTCGACGAGCGGGACCAGGAGTTCATCCTCCGCGAAGGGGGACAGCCGGTGCGCACGGCCGAGGGCTTCTACCGGGTCAAGAACGGTATCGAGCCCTGCATCGCCCGTGCCAAGGCCTATGCCCCGTACTCCGACCTCATCTGGATGGAGACGGGCACCCCGGACCTCGAGCTCGCCCGGAAGTTCGCCGAGGCCGTCAAGGCCGAGTTCCCGGACCAGATGCTCGCGTACAACTGCTCGCCGTCGTTCAACTGGAAGAAGCACCTCGACGACACGACGATCGCCACGTTCCAGCGCGAACTCGGCGCGATGGGCTTCAAGTTCCAGTTCATCACCTTGGCTGGCTTCCACGCCCTCAACTACTCGATGTTCGATCTCGCCCACGGCTACGCCCGAAACGGCATGAGCGCGTACGTCGACCTCCAGGAGCGCGAGTTCGCCTCCGAAGACCGCGGCTACACCGCAACCAAGCACCAGCGCGAAGTGGGCACCGGCTACTTCGATCTGGTCTCCACGGCGCTGAACCCGAACGCCAGCACCCTCGCCCTCGTGGGATCCACCGAAGAGGGCCAGTTCCACTAACGCCGACTCGGCACGGACGTGCGACGGCGGTGGGCCGGGAGCCCCTCCCAGCCCACCGCCGTCGTCCAACACCACGGAGACCGCCATGAACAGCTTCAGCACCGACACCACGATCAACGGAGTGACCCTCACCGCGCAGCCCATCGCGCGCCAGCGTGAGATCCTCACCCCCGATGCCCTCGAGTTCGTCGCCCGTCTGCACCGGGCAACCGCCGACCGCCGCCAAGAGCTCCTCGAGGCCCGCCACGCCCGCCGCGCGGAGATCGCCCGCGGCACCGACCCGCGCTTCCCCCGTGAGACCGAGGAGATCCGGAACGACGCTGCCTGGCGCGTCGCACCGCCGGCTCCGGGGCTCACGGACCGCCGCGTCGAGATCACGGGACCGGTGGACCGGAAGTCGACCGTCAATGCGCTGAACTCCGGAGCCAACGTCTGGCTCGCTGACATGGAGGACTCGCTCACGCCCTCGTGGCGCAACCTCATCCAGGGCCAGATCAACCTCATGGACGCGCTGCGCGACCAGATCGACTTCAGCATCGGCGAGGGCGCAGCCCGCAGGGAATACCACCTCAAGCCCTTCTCAGAGCGTCCGACGACGGTGCTGCGCCCGCGCGGCCTGCACCTGCCGGAGAAGAACATGCTCGTGGACGGCAAGCCGATCGCCGGTGGGGTCATGGACTTCGGGGTGTACTTCTTCCACAACGCGGCCCGGCTCATCGCCCTCGGCCACGGCCCGTACTTCTACCTGCCGAAGATCGAGAACCGGTTCGAGGCACGCCTGTGGAACGATCTCTTCGTGGCGGCCCAGGACCTGCTCGGCATCCCGCAGGGCACGATCCGCGCGACCGTGCTCATCGAGACCATCACGGCCGCGTTCGAGATGGAGGAGATCCTGTACGAGCTGCGCGACCATGCAGCCGGGCTCAACGCGGGGCGCTGGGACTACATCTTCTCCATCATCAAGAACTTCCGGACGCGCGGCCCCCGCTTCGTGCTCCCGGACCGCGAGCAGGTCACCATGACGCAGCCGTTCATGAGGGCGTACACCGAGCAGCTCGTGCGGGCCTGCCACCGGCGCGGCGCCATGGCGATCGCGGCCCCGGCGGCATTCGTGCCGAGCCGAAGGGATCCCGCCGCCAATGCCGAGGCGCTCCTGAAGACGCGCGCGGACAAGCTGCGCGAGGCCGAGGAGGGATTCGACGGTGCGTGGGTGGCGCACCCCGAGTTCGTCTCCGTGGTGCGGGACGCGTTCGATTCGGTCCTCGGAGACCGCCCGAACCAGCTGGACCGCCTCCGCGATGACGTGACGCCGGACGACCGCGCCCTTATCGACCTCGGCACGTGCCACGGCACGATCACGGAGGAGGGCATCCGCAACAATATCGAGGTAGGCATCCGCTACATCGAGACCTGGCTGCGGGGCAACGGCGCCGTGACGATCCACAGCCTCATGGAGGACGCCGCGACCGCGGAGATCTCCCGCTCGCAGATCTGGCAGTGGATCTATGCCCGGGCCATCACCGACCAGGGCGAGATCGTGTCCCGCGAGTGGGTCGAGGAGCTACTCGATGAGGAGTTCCACAAGCTCGAGCGCTTCGACGGCGACCGCTTCCGCGACGCCCGCGAGCTCTTCGGCGAGGTGGCACTCGGCACCGACTTCCCGACCTTCCTCACCATGCCGGCCTACGCGCGGTACCTGTGCGAGACCGCCGGCAAGGAGGACGAGTACGAGGCCGGCCTGCCCGAGCGCCAGTTCGCCGCGGCCTGAGATGGTGGTTGCGCGAACCTGATAGCTTCCCGGACCCTGCACGCGCCACTCGCAACACGCACCCCGAAGGTCGGGGGCAAGGGCACCGGGGACCCGTTGAGGGGCCGGAACCGAGTAGTGGTGCTGCTCGGTTCCGGCCCCTCAACTCATGCTGTGGAACTCATGTGTGGTCCGCATGCCGGGACCGTCTCATGGTGGGACTAGTGCGGGCTCACGAGTTCGCCGAGGAGGAAGTACAGCACGAACATCGCTGGCACAACGCTGAGGATGAGCACCACGAGCGAGCGCTCGCGCCGCCGGAACCACGCCACGAGGCCGAGGACGCCCGCCACGACCCAGCCGCCGAAGCCCAGGATCACGAAGTTCGACACGAGCCGTGCGAAACCTTCGGCCGCCTCGGGGCCGAAGGTCAGCGCCGAACCGACGAACTGAAGCACAAGCCCCGCGGCGAAGAGCCCCAGAGACCACCAGCCGAGCGCGGAGGTGGGCTTCGCCGTCGGCCGCTCGCTGCGGCGTCTGACCACATCGACCGCCCACACCACGACGGCGGCCGCGGCGCAGCCGAACCCGACCGTGTACGTCCAGCCCCGCGCCACATCGCCGGGGACGGCGAAGGTCGCGGCGAAGAGCAGCACAGCTGCGGCGCCGAGCCCTGCGGCCACGCGGGATAGAACGGTACGAAGCATGACCTGCATCGTTCCCACCTCCTCTGGGGACAACTGAATGTCTCGGGACAACTGACAGCTAGTGCGGGAACGTGAATTCGCCGATCAGGAAGGACAGGGCGAAGAGCGCGGGAAGCATGGTGAGCAGGACCAGGAGGGACGTCTCGGCCCGGCGGAACCAGGCGATCAGGGCGACGACGCCCCCAGCGATCGACGCCGCGAAGCCGGCCAGGACCGGCAGCGCCATGGACGGGACGGGCCCGTCGAAGGCGGGCCGCACCGCCGTCATGATCGCGGGAAACGCCGTCGCCAAAAGGGTTCCGGCGACGGCGAGCCACACGGCCCACCACCCGAGGCGGGTCCGCGGCTTCGCGGTCGGGGCATCGTGCCGCGCCCGGAGGTTGTCGGAAGCCGCCAGGGCGAGCGCGGCGAAGGCCGCCAGAAACGCCACGATGAAGAGCAGCCCCACGAACCCCTGCCCCCGGGTGACGAGCACGGCACCGAACAGCGCAATCGCGAGGACGCCCACCGCTATCGCTGCCGTGCGGAACGGTCGCCTGGTCATGACGGTCATTGTCCTCATCTCCTGAGTGGGACTAATCCTGAGTGGGACTAATAGGGAAAGACAATCATGCCGAGCGCCACGTACGGCACCACCATGACGGGCAGCATCACGAGCAGGACAAGCATCGACCGCTCCGCGTGCCGAAACCAGGCGACGATCGCCGCCCCACCACCGGCCACGAGGCCCACGAGGGCAAGCCCGCTGAACAGTGCCATCGGGACCCCGAGCGGGACGAGGAGCCCTCCGAGGCCGAACACCGCGGCCGATGCGACGACGAGGGCCACCGCCCACCAGCCGAGCCGTGTCCCGGGCCTGAACCCGAGCTTCTCCCCGGGGGCGCGCGCCGTGCCGAGCATGAAGAGCGCCAGGGTGAGCGTCAGTGCCACGAAGGCAGCGTTGTACAGCATCGACTTCGCAGGGACCCCTGGCATCGCGAAGACCACCGCGAAGAGGACCACGGTGGCGAGTCCCACGGCACCCGTTGCCCAGCCGAACCTCGTCCTCGTCACGGCGGACATGTTCCTCGCCTCCAGCGGCACCGGCCCGGTTGCTCCGAGCCCTACGTGTCAGCTTCTTTCTACACACCGTAGCGGTGAGGGAATAGGGCCCTCGGTCCCTGCCTTGCATTGAGTATGAACGTTGACATCTGGTCTGATATCGCCTGCCCGTGGTGCTTCATCGGCAAGCGCCGGTTCGAGAAGGCGCTCTCCGAGTTCCCGCATAGGGACCGGGTCAGCGTCACCTGGCACAGCTACCAGCTGGACCCCACCCTCCCGGACCACTACGACGGCACGGAACTCGAGTACCTCTCCCAGCGCAAGGGCATGCCGGCCGAGCGGGTCGCCCAGATGTTCGACCACGTGACGCAGGTCGCTGCGGGCGAGGGCCTCGCGTACGACTTCGGCCGGGTCGCCGTTGCCAACTCCTTCTCGGCGCACGAACTGCTCCACCTCGCGAAGGCGAAAGACGCCGCAGGCGGAACGGACGCTTCCCGCGGAACCGACGCTCGAGGCGGGACGACGGCCGACGCCGTCAAGGAAGCGCTGCTCTCGGCCCACTTCGAGCACGGCGAGGACATCGGGGCCCGCGACGTGCTGGTGCGGATCGGCACCGAGGCCGGTCTCGACGCCGACGAGATCAATGCCGCGCTCGACGCCGGCACCTACCGCGACTCCGTCCGCGCGGACATTGCCCAGGCGCAGGCCATCGGCATCCAGGGTGTGCCGTTCTTCGTGCTCGACAACAAGTACGGGGTCTCCGGCGCGCAGCCCGCGGAGCTGTTCACGCAGGCGCTCGAGACCGCCTGGCGTGAGGCCCACCCCCTCGTCATGGTCGGCCAGCCGGCGGCGGGTGCCGACGGCTCGGTCGATCCGGACGGCCTCAACGGTGAGGTGTGCGGCCCCGAGGGCTGCGTCTGAGCTGCGTTAGCCTTCGACGAGCATCCGGCCCACGATGAGCCGCATGATCTCGTTGGAGCCCTCGAGGATCTGGTGGACCCTCAGGTCCCGGGCGATCTTCTCGATGCCGTACTCGTGCAGGTAGCCGTAGCCGCCGTGGAGCTGGATGGCCTCGTTGGCAACCTCGAAGCCGGCGTCCGTGGCGACGCGTTTGGCGATCGCGCAGAGCCGGACGGCGTCCGGGTCTCCGCGGTCCAGGGCGTCGGCGGCACGGCGTAGCAGGGTCCGGGCCGCCTCGAGCTTCATCTCCATGTCCGCGAGGTCGAACATGAGGGACTGCTTGTCCGCAAGGCGGCCGCCGAACGCCGTGCGCTCCTTGAGGTAGGCGACTGTCTTGTCGAGTGCGGCCTGCCCTCCCCCCAGAGAGCACGCGCCGATGTTGAGGCGTCCGCCGTTGAGGCCCTTCATGGCGATGCCGAACCCGTCGCCCTCCTCCCCGAGCCGGTTGGCCGCCGGGACGCGGGCTCCCGCGAGGACCACCTGCCGGGTCGGCTGGGCATTCCAGCCCATCTTCTTCTCGTTGGAGCCGAAGGAAAGGCCCTCAGTGCCCGCCGGGACGAGGAACGCGGTGATGCCGCGGTGGCCCGTCGCGGCGGTCCGTGCCATCACGATGTACAGGGCCGAGGAGCCAGCACCCGAGATGAACTGCTTGACGCCCGTGAGCACGTAGTCGTCGCCGTCGCGCACCGCCTTCGTCGTGAGGGCGGCCGCGTCGGAGCCCGCGCCGGGCTCCGTGAGGCAGTAGCTGCCGAGTGACTCCATGGTCACCAGCTGGGGGACCCACTCCTTCCGCTGGAGGTCCGTGCCGAAGGCGTCGACCATCCAGACGACCATGTTGTGGATCGAGATGTAGGCCGCGATCGATGGATCCGCCTTGGCCAGCTCCTCGAAGATCAGGGCTGCGTCATAACGCGTCAGGCCGGTGCCGCCGTATTCCTCGCCCGCGTAGACGCCGCCCAGACCGATCTCGCCAGCCTCCTGCAGTACGTCCACGGGGAAGTGCTTCGTCGCGTCCCATTCGAGTGCGTGCGGGGCGAGCCGCTCGGTGGCAAAGTCCCGCACGGCGCCGACAAGGTCGCGCTGGTCCTCGGTGAGTTCGAACATGTCAGGCGGCTGGACCCTTCTCGACCGAGAAGTCTCCACCCGGGAACACGACGGACTCATGCCCGTCGTCGAATCGGACGAGATAGGGCGGCTCCCCATTGGCGCCCTTCACCTCGACGATCTGCCCGTGCCGGTCCGCCGAGTCCACCGTCCGGCCCCTGATGACAATCCGGTCGCCCTGATGCAGTGCGTTCATGCGGATCACCTCCTGATGATGAGGTTACGTAACCCCTCGGCAGGCGGGAAGGGGTCGCGAGGCGAGCGCCCGGCGTCGTGCGTCGGGGACTTGCGCGGGTGGAGCCGGAGCGGATAGACCGGGTTCCATGAACACCGAACACAAGCCGGGGCCGAGCGAGTTCTGGGACGAGTTCTACAGTGAGCGGCAGCGGGTCTGGAGCGGCAAGCCGAACGGGGCGCTCATGCGCGAGGTCAGCATGATCTCGCCGGGGCGGGCGATCGACCTCGGGTGCGGCGAGGGCGCGGACGCGATCTGGCTGGCCGAGCGCGGGTGGACCGTCACGGGGGTGGACATCTCCGCGGTCGCGCTGGGGCGCGCCGCGGCGCACGCGGCCGAGGCCGGCGTCGCAGATCGGGTGACGTGGCTCGTGAGCGACCTTGCCGAGTGGGAGCCCGAGCAGACGTACGATCTCGTCACCGCGTCCTTCCTCCACTCCCCCATCGAGATGCCCCGCGAACGGATCCTCCTGGCCGCGACGCGGGCGGTTGCGCCGGGCGGGACGCTGTTCGTGGTGGGGCACACGGCGTTCCCGCCGTGGGCTCGGCACGCGCACGACGACGCCCACATGCCTTCCGCGGACGAGCTCGCCGCATCGCTGGGGCTCCGCGCAGCCGACTGGGAGCTCGAGACGAGCACGTCCGAAGGGCGCGAGGCCACTGGCCCCGAGGGGCAGACAGCCGTCTTGACAGATGCCGTGCTCACGGCGAGGCGGCTCGCCTCCTGAGCCTCGCGTTCCGGATGGACCGCAGGACTCAGCCCGCGCTCGCCATGGTCGCAAGTGCCGCCTCGACGCCTGCAGGCGAGAGGACGTGCTGGGAGACGAGCCGGCTCGCACCCATGACGGCGGCCCGCTCTCCGGCCCGGGAAAGGACGATGCGCAGGTTGGTCGTCGCGAGCGGAGGCGACCGGTGGTACACGACCTCGCGCACGCCGGCCATGACGTGCTCCCCCGCCGCAGCCATCGACCCGCCGATGACGATCACGCTCGGGTTGAGCAGGTTCACGCACGTCGCGAGCACCTCGCCGATGTCACGCCCCGCCTGCCGGAGCGAATGGATCGCGGTGATGTTGCCGTGGGCCGCGAGCTCGACGACGTCCGCGCCGGTGTTCGCATCGATGCCCTGGGCTGCGAGGGCCCGGGCGACGGCGCCGCCGGAAGCGAGCGCTTCGAGGCAGCCCACGTTTCCGCACCGGCACACGATGTCGGCGCCCCGGGCGACGCGCACGTGCCCGAGGTCGCCCGCGGTGCCGTCCGCACCGCGCTGGAGCTGGCCGCTTGAGATGATCCCCGAGCCGATGCCCGTGGCGACCTTGATGAAGAGCAGGTCGTCCACGTCCGGCCAGTATGCGGCTCGTTCACCGAGCGCCATGATGTTCACGTCGTTGTCGACGAGGACGGGAACGGGCAGCGAGCGCTGGACGAACCCGACGACGTCGAACCCGTCCCAGCCCGGCATGATCGGCGGCTTCACTGGACGTCCGGTCGCGTGCTCAACGGGTCCGGGCAGCCCGATCCCGACGCCGGCGAGTCGGCTCTCGGGGCGGCCGCTCTCGGCGAGGAGCTTCTTGCCGGACTCGACCACGTAGCCCAAGACCGCTTCAGGCCCGTCCGCCACCGGAAGCGGTGCCCGGCGCTCGGCAATCACGTCCCCGTTGAGGTCGGTGAGGGCAACGCGCACGTGACTCGCGCCGACGTCGACCGCCAGGACGGTACGGGCCTGCGGGTGGAAGGCGAAGCGCGACGGCGGCCTTCCGCCGCTCGAGAGCGCCTCGCCGACGAAGACGACGAGCCCCGAGTTGAGGAGCAGGTCGACCTTGCCGGCCACGGTCGAGCGGGCGAGGCCCGTGGTCATGGCGAGTTCCGCGCGGGTCCAGGGCCTGCCGTCGCGGAGGAGCTGGAAGAGGTCGCCGGCACGCGCAAGACTCCCCCCGGCCTCGGTGGCCGGCAGCGGGGGCGAGAGTGGCGACGTCATGCCACAGTGATAGCACGCCACGCTTCTGCATGTCACTAACCACAAAGAGTGACGGCGTTCAGCAATCTTTTGCTTGACGCTCGACATAAGTGGTTCTAGGCTCCGAGTGAAGCAGCTCACATTGAGCCGCTGACATCGACAGCTCAGGAGAAGCCACGATGCCAGACACCCCAGCGGTCCCCGACCATCCAGCGACAATCGGGGTCGGCTTCCTGGGCGCCGGACCGGTCACCCAGGCCATCCACCTCCCAAGCCTCGCGCGGCTGACGGACCTCTTCCGCGTCACGCACGTCATGGACGTCGACGCAGCCGTCGCCTCGACGGTCGCCGCACGGGTCGGCGCCCGTCACTCCGCCTCGATGGACGAACTCCTCGGCGACCCCGACGTCGACGTCGTGGCCATCTGCAGCCCGCACCAGTTCCACGCCGCGCAGGTCATCGCCGCGTGCCGGGCCGGCAAGAAGGCCGTCCTCTGCGAGAAGCCCTTCGCGGTCTCAGGCGAGGAAGCGGCCGAGATCGCGGCCGTCTCCGCGGAGACCGGCGTGCCGATCATCGTCGGCGCGATGCATACGTTCGACCCGGGCTGGCTGGCCGCCGAAGAGCTGTGGGGAGATCTCCCCGAGACGGCCCACACGCTGCGGTCATCGATCGTCCTGCCCCCCAATGCGCGCTTCGAGGACTTCGCAACCGAGGTCATCGCGCGGCCGGAGATGCCAGAACGCGACCTCAGCGACCCCGCGGTCGTCGCCGCGATGCTCGAAGGCGGCATCCTGGGCCTCGCGATCCACGATCTCCCGCTCGTGCGACGCTTCGTCCCCGACTTCACCGACCTCGAGGTGCTGCGCGCCGACATCGTGAAGCCGTTCGGGTACGTCTTCGTGGTGCGGGCCGGCGGACGCACGGTCGAGCTGGTCGCTGCAATGAACTCGACGTGGAAGCCGGACTGGACGTTCGAGGCGATCGGCCGGGACGCGGCGCTCAAGGTGACGTTCACGCCGTCCTACGTCCAGGCGGGTTCAGCCGTCGCCGAGCACACCCGGGGCGGACGCACCACCGTGGGCGGCCCCTTCGGGCACAACGGCTACGAAGGCGAATGGCGCCGCATCGCGGACATCGTCTCAGGCGTAGCCTCCGCGCCGGATCCGCAGGGCCTCATCGACGATCTGCGCTTCGCCCTCGCGATCGTCGAGGGATCCCACGCACGCGTGCTCGAGGCCGCGGCATGACCGCCCGGACCGCCTTCGCCGTCAGCGCCTCCTCGGCCGCCGGGATCCCCGGGCTCCCCGAGATCGCCGCGTCGCTCCCGCTCTCCCTCGCGCCCTCGGACGGTGCACCGCAGATCGCCGCCGTGGACGGCTCGTCCGGCTGGGCGGTACGCGCCCAGAAGGCGCTCGGCGCCAGGGCGCTCGCCGTCGTCGTCGGCTCCCCCGCAGCGCACGACGGCGATACCCACCTCGACGCCGTGACTGCGGGCCGCGTCGTGATCGCGTGGGAGTTCGCAGCCAACCCCGGCACCCTCGCCGCGGCCGAAGCGGCTGCTGCCTGGCGCGACCGGGCAGTCCTGGTCGACTGCACGCTGACCGTCCCGGATTCGGCGCGCCTCGAAGGGGCCCTGCTCGACTCCCTCACGGCCGCCCGCCGTATTGTCGGCGAGTTCGGGCCTCTGGCCACGGTGTTCTCGGGTCCCTCCGGCCGGCACCTCGCCGGCCGGCTGGACAACGGCGCCCCGTTGTCCCTCGGGATCGTTGTCAGCGGCGCAGTGCCCGCGTCGCTGCGCGTGCGCCTCCTGACCACCGATGGCGGAATCACCGTCGTCGTTCCGTCCGCAGCAACGGCCGCCCCGGCCGAGGCCCGCGTCGTCGGGCCGGACGGCGAACTGCTTCTGCCCACCCTCTGGGAGACCTCCCGCCGCGCCAGCTGGCGGCGGGCCATTGCGATCGCTGGCGGAGACTCCATCTCCGCCGACGCCGCCGAGCTCCACCACACGGCCTCGCTGGCGCCGCCCCCCGCGGCCAGCGTCGCCACCGTCTGACATCAGTCACCCGCCCCACCCATCCACCGCAGCACTCCTCAACGACGAAGGACCCACCATGAGCGCATCCAAAACGACCTTCTCCCGCAGGGGCTTCCTCGGCCTCGCCGCAGCGGCGGCGGCCGTGCCGGCCCTGGCCGCGTGCGGCGGCGGCTCCGCCTCGGGCGGCAGCACCGGCGACATCAAGTTCTGGGACATGCCGTGGGCAACGACGGCCTATAACGACGCGGCGAAGGGGATCACCGAGGCTTACGCCCCGGCCTCGGGCAACGCCAAGGCAAGCTACCAGATCATCCAGTGGAACAACTTCTACCAGACCTTCTCCTCGGCAATCGCGTCCAAGACCGGCCCCGCGGTGTCCACGGGTGGCGGCTTCCAGGCGTTCCAGTTCGAGCAGCAGGGACAGATCGCCTACGCCGACAACGTCATCGAGGCCCTCAAGAAGAACGGCCAGTACGACGACTTCCTGCCCGGTGTGCTCGATCCCTTCAAGTCGGACAAGGGCTACGTGGCCGTCCCGTGGCAGCTCGACATGCGTGTGCTCTGGTACCGCAAGTCGCTCATGGACCAGGCCGGCGTCGCGCTCCCCACGGATTGGACCTCCCTCCTCGAGGTCGGCAAGGCCCTCAAGAAGGTCGGCGCGGTCGGCTTCGGGACCGGGTCCGGCTCGGGCAACAACTTCGGCAACCACACGATGATCATGATGATGGTCAACAACGGCGGTGGCGTCTGGACCCCGGACGGCCAGCTCGACGTCATGAACGACCGGAACGTCGAGGCCGTCGAATTCCTGCTCGAGCTGGTCTCGAACGGCATCATCGACCCGGCGGCCGTCGGATACACGACGGACAACATGTCCGCGCAGTGGAAGGACAAGAAGATCGGCTTCGGCATCTTCCAGGCCAGCGCAGACCAGCGGGTCGGCGACACCTCGGGCGACATGCTCGTCGCCAACCCCATTGCGGGCCCGCACGGCGACAAGGCCACGATCGTGTTCCCGAACAACATCATGATGTACAAGAACACCCCGTCCCAAGCGTCCTCCGAGGCGTTCCTCGTCTACTACATGGGCCAGCTCAAGCAGCTCTGGCAGAAGAAGCTCATGGCGGCGCTGCCCGTGTTCAAGTCGATCACCGAGACCCCCGAGTTCACGAGCAACCCCAACAACGTCAAGATCGTCAAGGACTGGCAGCCGATCGCGAAGACCTTCGCCTCGCGGGGCACGAAGATGAACGCGAACCTCGCCGCGCTCGACGGTGGCCAGGCGCTCAACCAGTTCACCCAGACCATCCTGACGGGGAAGTCGGACGCCAAGACCGCCCTCCAGGCGTTCCAGACCGGCCTGCAGTCCGTCCTCAAGTCCTGAAACGGGTGCGGGACATGACTACCACCACACCATCCAGGGGCCTCGCCCGCGCCCGTCGGGGCCTCGCCCCCGGCGGCGGCGGGAAGCCCGGCGCGGACGGCGGCCTCAACCGAAGGAGCAGGCTCGCCTCCCAGGCCACGCGGACGTTCTTCTGGCTCCTCCTCCCGTCCGTGTTCCTGCTCATCCTCATCCATGGCTATCCCCTCGTGTACGCGGGAGTCCAGGCCACCCACGACGGTTCGCTCATCGACACCGGCAACTTCGTGGGCCTGGACAACTTCGCGAACGTCCTGGGTGCCCCGGCCTTCTGGAAGGCCGCGCAGTTCACCCTCGTGTTCACCATCGTCGGCGTGTTCGGCTCGTGGCTCGTCGGCATGGGCCTTGCGCTCCTGCTGCGCACGCGCATCCCGGCCGGAGGGTTCTTCAAGGTCCTCCTGCTCCTGCCGTGGGTCGTGCCGATCGTGGTGTCCTCGACAGCCTGGAACTGGCTCGTTGCGACCCCGGACAGCCCCATCCCGGCCATGTCCCGCGCTCTGGGCCTCGGCACGCCACTGTTCCTGGCCAACCCGACGCTCGCGGCCGTCATGGTGTGCGCGTTCAAGGTCTGGGTCAGCTTCCCCTTCATGATGATGATGACCTCGTCCGCTCTCTCCTCCGTGGACGGGACGGTCTACGAGGCTGCGAGCATGGACGGCGCCAGCCGGTGGCAGCAGTTCACCGGCATCACGCTGCCGCTCATCGCCCGGTCCACGTACATCAGCTGGATCCTCATGACGATCTTCTGCGTCAACGACTTCCCGACGATCTACCTGCTCACCGGCGGAGGGCCGGTCGACGCGACGACATCACTCGTGGTGCTGGCCTACCGCAGGGTCTTCCAGGACTTCCAGACCGGCCCCGGCGTCGCCATCGCCTTCCTCATGACGATCACGCTCGTGGTCATCTCCGCCGTCCTGTACCGCCAGATCCGAAAGTCGAGTGTCGAATGAGCGCCGCACTGCACACCCACCCCGCCGCCGGACCCGAGCTCAGCGCGGCCGGGGGCCCCACCGGGGCGGGCAAGGCTCGTCGCACGGTCTCCGAGGCCGATGTGCGCGGCCGCTGGTGGCGCCTCGCGCTCATCCTGGCCATCACCGTCGTGGTCCTCGTGCCGATCTTCGTGGTGGTCGTCCTCGCGTTCACCCCTGCCACCACGAGCACCTCGACCGGGCTCACGTTCGAGAACTTCAGCAACGTCTTCGCCAAGACGCTCGCCTCGACATGGCTCAAGAACAGCCTCATCACGACCCTCTCTACAGTCATCGTCTCGGTCGCCGTGGCCGCTCCTGCCGGGTACGTGCTCTCCCGCGGGCGCAGCAAGGCCGTCTCGGGCTACTCGCTGCTGCTGTTCGTCATGCAGTCGCTGCCCATCATCACCTCGGTCGTGCCGCTGTTCCTGCTGTTCGCGAACATGGGCCTCGTGGACAACCTCCTCGGCCTCACGATCATCTACGTCGCCTCGACCATGACGGTGGCCACCTGGATGATGGCCGCGTACTTCGACTCCATCCCGGTCAGCCTCGAGGAGGCCTCGTGGATCGACGGGTGCTCGGTGTTCGGCTCCTTCACCAAGGTCGTCCTGCGGAACAGCCTCCCCGGCGTGCTCTCCACCGCGATCTTCGCGTTCCTGCTTGCCTGGAATGACTACCTCGTGGCGATCGTGTTCCTGCGCTCGAACGAGATCTTCACCCTCCCCATGGGCGTGCAGTCCTTCTTCCAGCAGAACGCGACCGACTGGGGCTCGGTCATGGCCCTCGCCGTGGTCATGATGCTCCCGCCGATCATCGTGTTCGCGGCCCTCAACAAGTACTTCAGCGTCGGCGGAATCGGCGGATCCCTCGCTGGCCGCTGAAACCTTCCCCCGAGACCTCCCCGTACATCCCTCCCGAGAGGACACTGTCCCCATGACGTACTCCGTCCAGCTCTACTCCGTCCGCGACGCCATCGACGCCGACCTGCCGGGCACCATCGCACGGCTCGCCAAGATCGGCTACACCCAAGTGGAGCCCTACAACTTCGCGGCCCGCGCGGACGATCTCGCCGCAGCGTTCGCGGAGCACGGCATCACGGCCCCCACGGCCCATGCGCCGCTCCTGTCCGCCGACCAGGACGGGATCTTCGCTGCAGCGACGAAGCTCGGCATCGGCACCGTGATCGATCCGTACCTCCCCGCCGAGCACTGGCAGGACGCAGACACGATCCGCGATACCGCAGCCCGCCTCAACGCCGCCGCGAAGAAGGGCGCCGAGCACGGCATCCGCGTGGGCTACCACAACCACGACTGGGAGCTCTCCTCGAGGATCGAGGGGACAACGGCCCTCGAGTTCTTCGCCAGCCTCCTCGACCCTGAGGTTGTCCTCGAAGTCGACACCTACTGGGCTGCGGTGGGCGGCGAGGACCCGGCAGCGCTCCTGACCCGCCTCGGGGACCGGGTGGTCGCCATCCACATCAAGGATGGGCCCGTCAACCAGGACAAGCAGGCCCAGCTGCCCGCGGGCCAGGGCGAGATCGGCATCTGGCGCGTGCTGGCGGCCGCGAAGAGCCTCGAGGTCGGCGTCGTCGAGTTCGACGACTACGCGGGCGACATCTTCGACGGCGTGGCCGCCTCCCTGGCCTACCTCGAGGCCGGCGCCCCCTCCGCTGACGCCCAGGCATCTGTCGAGGCAGGCAGCGCGGAGGCCGTGCGATGAGCCGCGGACCTGTGGGCGTCGCCGTCATCGGCGCCGGAGTCATCAGCAAGCAGTACCTGGACAACCTCACTGTCTTCCCGGACGTGAAGGTGCACGTGATCGCGGACCTCTTCCCCGAGGCCGCCAAGGCACGCGCCGAGGAGTATGGGATCGCGGAGTTCGGGACCCCCGAGCTCGCGCTCAACCACCCGGACGTCGAGATCATCGTCAACCTCACGATCCCCGCCGCCCACGTCGAGGTCGCGACCGCGGCCGTGCGCGCCGGCAAGCACGTGTGGAGCGAGAAGCCGTTCTCCCTGGACCGCGAGAGCGGCCTCGGGCTGCTCAAGGAGGCGGACGACGCCGGCATCCGCCTCGGGTGCGCACCGGACACCTTCCTCGGTGCGGGCCTGCAGACGGCCCGGCGCGTGATCGAGCGCGGTGACATCGGCATCCCCCTCACCGCCCAGACCGTCTTCCAGACGCCCGGGCCGGAGTCCTGGCACCCGAATCCCGCCTTCCTGTTCCAGCACGGCGCGGGCCCCCTGTTCGACATGGGCCCGTACTACCTCACCGCCCTCGTGCAGACCTTCGGAAGCGTCCGCCGCGTCGCCGCCCTGGGTTCCAAGGCCAAGACCACGCGCGTGATCGGCTCGGGTCCCAAGGCCGGCGAGGAGTTCGAGGTCGAGGTACCCACGCACGTGAGCGCCCTGGCCCAGTTCGAGTCCGGCGCGTCCTCGCACAGCATCTTCAGCTTCGAGTCCCCCCGCGCACGCATGGGCTTCATCGAGATCACCGGCACGGAGGCAACGCTCTCCCTGCCGGACCCGAACTACTTCGACGGCGAGCTGCAGATCTGCCGGATTGGCGAGACGGACTGGACCTCGATCCCCACCGCAGGCCCGGCGAACGGCCGCGGCATGGGCGTCCTCGACATGGCCCGCGCCATCCGCTCGGGCGAGCCGCACCGCGCCACCGGGCAGCTGGCCTACCACGTGCTGGACACGATGGTCTCAATCTCCGAGTCCATCGACTCCGGCGCGTTTGTCGACGTGGCCAGCACCGCGCCGTCGTCCACCCCTCTCCCCGAGGACTGGGCACCCACCGAGGCGACCCTCGACGGGGTCAGAGCATGACTGCCGAGCCGCCGCACACCGGACCGAAGCCGGGCTCGCCCCTCGGCGTGGCCGCGATCGGCTACGCGTTCATGGGCAAGGCTCACTCGAACGCGTGGCGGAACGTGGCGGCGTTCTTCGACGTGCCTGCCGTGGAGCAGAAGGTGCTCGTGGGCCGGCACGCCCAGGAGGTCGCGGAGGCCGCGACCCGGTACGGGTGGGCGGAGTCTGCCACGGACTGGCGCGAGGTGATCGCCCGCGACGACATCCACATCGTGGACATCTGCGCCCCGGGCTGGCTGCACGCCGAGATCGCGATCGCCGCGCTCGAGGCCGGCAAGCACGTCCTGGTCGAGAAGCCGCTGGCCAACACCCTGGCCGAGTCGGAGCACATGGTCGAAGCCGCTCGGGCGGCCCGGGACCGCGGGATCCAGTCC
Source organism: Sinomonas sp. P10A9 (assembly GCF_041022165.1). Taxonomy (GTDB): domain Bacteria; phylum Actinomycetota; class Actinomycetes; order Actinomycetales; family Micrococcaceae; genus Sinomonas; species Sinomonas puerhi. Next base: position 594,597 of record NZ_CP163302.1, on the reverse strand, counting down.
ATGGTGGGCTTCAACTACCGGCGTGTCCCGGCCCTCGCGTACGCGAGGCAGCTCATCGCGGACGGCAGGCTCGGCACCGTCCGGGAGATCCGCGCGTCGTACCTCCAGGACTGGCTCGCCGACGATTCCGCGCCCATGACCTGGCGCCTGCGCAAGGAGACTGCCGGATCCGGGGCGCTCGGGGACATCGCCTCCCACGCGATCGACCAGGTGCAGTACCTCACCGGCACCACCGTCACCGAGGTCTCCGGACGCCTGCACACGTTCGTGGGCCGGCGCCCCGGCCCGGACGGGCTCGAGGACGTGACGGTCGACGACGCGGCCTGGGCCACGCTCTCCCTCGCCACCGGGGCGGTCGCCTCGATCGAGGTCTCCCGCGTCGCGACCGGGAGGAAGAACTCCCTCCGGATCGAGGTGTACGGGTCCGCCGGCGCCCTCGCGTTCGACCTCGAGCGGCTCGGCGAGCTCGAGTTCCTCGACGCGACCGCACCCGCCGAAGAGCAGGGCTTCCGCAGGATCGTCGTCACCGAGCCCGGCCACCCCTCGATGGACGCCTGGTGGCCGCAGGGCCACATGATCGGCTGGGAGCACACCTTCACCCACCAGGTCCGCGACTTCCTTGTAGGAATCAGGGACGGCGAGCAGCCCGCGCCCTCGTTCGAGGAAGGCCTGCAGGTCCAGCGGGTGCTCGCCGCGATCGAAGAGTCCGCCGCCGCCAAGTCCACCGCCATCCAGCTCTGAAACAGACCCCACCCGCAGTTGTCGGGTTGCCGTGGGTCCTCAGCCCTTTCACTCACGGCAACCCAACCATTGCGATCCACAAGGAGGATCCCCGATGCCCCGCCCGTTCACCCTGTTCACCGGCCAGTGGGCCGACCTCAAGCTCGAGGAGGTCGCCGAGCTCGCGGCCGGCTGGGGCTACGACGGCCTCGAGATCGCCGTCTCCGGCGAGCACCTCGACGCCGCCCGCTGGGACGAGCCCGCCTACATCGCCGAACGCCTCGGCATCCTCGAACGCCACGGCCTGAAGCTGTACGCGATCTCCAACCACCTCAAGGGCCAGGCGGTCTGCGACGACCCGATCGACTTCCGCCACCAGGCGATCGTCGGCTCCGCCGTCTGGGGCGACGGCGACCCCGAGGGCGTCCGCACCCGCGCCGCAGAGGAGCTCAAGGACACCGCCCGCCTGGCCAGGGCCCTCGGGGTCAAGACCGTCGTCGGGTTCACCGGATCGGGCATCTGGCAGTACGTGGCCATGTTCCCGCCCGTCCCCGCCACCGTCATCGACGCCGGCTACCAGGACTTCGCCGACCGCTGGAACCCCATCCTGGACGTCTTCGACGAGTGCGGGGTCCGCTTCGCCCACGAGGTCCACCCCTCCGAGATCGCCTACGACTACTGGTCCACCCAGCGCGCGCTCGAGGCCATCGGCCACCGCGAGGCCTTCGGCCTGAACTGGGACCCCTCCCACATGATGTGGCAGGGACTGGACCCGGTCGCCTTCATCACCGACTTCGCCGAGCGCATCTACCACGTGGACTGCAAGGACACCCGCATGCGCATGGGCAACGGCCGCGCCGGCATCCTCTCCTCCCACCTGCCCTGGGGCGACCCGCACCGCGGCTGGGACTTCGTCTCCGCCGGCCGCGGCGACGTCCCCTGGGAGGACTGCTTCCGCGCCCTGACCGCGATCGGCTACGACGGGCCCATCTCCGTCGAATGGGAGGACGCCGGCATGGACCGCCTCGTCGGCGCCCCCCAAGCCCTCGCCGCCCTGAAGAAGTTCGACTTCGCCCCCGCCACCGCCTCCTTCGACGCCGCCTTCAGCAACCAAGGCTGATCCGTTCCTTGCGCATGTATCGCGAACTGCGTGCGGGCCAGCGGTCGCAGATTTGGATCGGCGGCCCCGGGATGGCAGAGCCCCAGCTGATCTTCCACACCGACGAGATCCTCCTCGAGGCGCCGAACTGGGCGCACGACGGGCGCACGCTGTACGTCAATGGCCACGGCGTTCTCTGGTCCCTTGATGTTGACGTGCCAGTGCTCCGGGAAGTCCCCTTCGAGGATCTCCCGGAGATCAACAACGACCACGTCCTGTCCCCTGACGGCGCCTCGATCTACCTGTCCGCGATGGACGGGCACATCTACCGGGGCGCGCTGTCCGGCGGCACGGTCGAGCGCGTCACCGACGAAGAAGACGGAAGGCGGCATTTCCTCCACGGAGTGCGCCCGGACGAGAGTGAGCTGGCCTGGGTGGAGCTCTCGGATTTCTCGGCGCCCGGGCGTCTCGCCGTCGGGCCTTCCCGACGCGGCCCATCCCGGGTGCTCGCCACCGGTTCCGGCCATGCCGACGGTCCCGAGTGGTCGCCGGATGGCGCCTGGATCTACTTCAACACCGAGGGCTTCACCTCAGAGCCCGGACATGCCCAGCTTGCGCGCATCGACCCTCGCGGCTGTCAGCTCGAACGGCTCGTGGCCAGCGATTCCGTCGACTGGTTCCCGCACCTTTCGGCGGATGGCCGCCACGCCGCCTATGTCTCCTTCCCTGCCGGCACGCTTGGACACCCCGCCGACCTCGACGTCGTCGTGCAGGTGGTCTCCACCGGCGACTGGGCGGCGCCGCTCCAGAGCTACAGGCTGTTCGGCGGGCAGGGCACCCTGAACGTGAACAGTTGGGCGCCCGACTCGGGCCGCTTCGCCTTCATCGCCTATCCCGTGGACGGCGCCGACGTGAGCCCCTGATGCCGCCGAAGCCGATCCTCAGCCGGCGAGAGTGCCGGGTCTGCCGCGCCCGAGCCCGATCCGCACATCGTCCGTGCTCAGGAACATCCGCCGGCCCTCGATGCCGGCGAACTGGACCCACAGCGTCGATCCGTCGCGGCTGAGACCGTCCACGGTGCCTTCGCCGAGGTATTGCCCGTCCGCCGTGACGTGCACGGCCACGCCGCGGCGGAGCTGCCTCGAGTCCATGCGCCGCGGGACGCCGGGAGGCGTGTATGCGGCCAGGCCTGCCCGCGTCGCGATCGTCGCCATCACAGCCCCCGCTCGGCCAGGTCGAACTGGGGGAGGTCGAGGTTGTTGAAGGTGAAGAGGTGGACGCCGGCGAGGCCTGCACGGGCCGCGGAAAGCTCGCCGATCAGCTGTTCGGACGAGTACGAGCCTCCGGTCAGGAGCCTTCTGGCCAGCGGGCCCTTGCGGCTGATGAACTTCAGGGACGGGCCGACGCCGATCCTGGCGGCGAGTTCGAGGAGCCGCGCGCGCGGCACGCGCCCAGGCACACCCGCCCAGACCGGCAGGTGGATGCCTTCGCTGCGCAGGAGTGCCACGTAGGCACTGATCGCGGACGCCGAGAAGCACATCTGGGTGACGATGTTCGCCGCAAGGTGCTGCTTGGCCAGAAGTGCATCGAGGAGGTCGATGCCGCTGTGGTCCGGGTGGCCCTCGGGGTATCCCGCAACGCCGATGGCGAACTGGCCTCCAGCGAGCTCGGCAATGTCCTCCATCAGCTCGAGCGAGTTGGCATAGGGGCCGGCTGCCTGGGCCGCATCGCCGCCGACGGCGAACACCTCGGTGATCCCGGCGGCCTCGAAGCCCCGGAGCGCGCGGGCGAGCTGGGACCGTTGCCCGATGCTCCGCGCGGCGAGGTGCGGGACCACGCGGTAGCCGAGCGCGGCGAGGCGCGCGGAAGCCTCAGCCGTCCGCTCGATCCCGTGGTGCGGCAAGCAGGTGACAGCGATGGTCGAGCCCTGGGGGACGGTCGTGGCGACCTTCGGGAGGATTCCCTCGGTGGGGACGATCTCGATGCGGAGGGGGAGTTGCGCGTGGGGCGCGGAGCCAGCAAGCGCTCGAGGGAGGGACTGAACAGTCATGGAGGACTCCAGGGTCTGGCCGGGCTGGGCCCGACGTGGATGGCGTTCCTCCCCGCTCTGTCATGGACCTGAGAGTTTCCGCTCCCCGCTGTAGCAGGTCGCTTGCACCGTCGGTGAGCCCAGCGATGCCGGGCTGCTTTCCAGAGTTGCCTTGCTGCGGCGGTACGGGCGCCTGAGAGATTCCTGGGGAGGAGTTGCTCCTACGGCACCTGCTGGGACGGACGAGCAGGATTCTCCCGCCGCAGATCGATGGCGTCTTCAGTTGTCACAGCGAATTCCTCTGTGCCGCGGCCGCGGGGCCACGTCCGCTCAGTGTGTCGGAAGTCACGAAGGGTGTCAATTTGGGTTACTCCCGCGGTTTAGTGACACATCGACCTAAAATGGAAGCATGCCCCGCATCCAGGCCGAGTCGAACGCCGCACAGCGAGCGCTCACCCAGCGCCGGATCCTCGACGCCTTCGGCGAGCTTCTCTTCACGCGTGGCCTCCCCGGCCTGACGATGACGGACGTCGCCCGACAGGCCGGCGTCGGGCGCACCGCCGTCTACAACTACTACGCGGACATGGAAGAGCTGCTCATCGGCTACGCCCTCGACGAGACGGGCAGGTTCCTCGCGGACCTCAAGGCGAAGCTCGCCGAGCTCGAGAATCCGATCGACCGCCTCGCGGTGTACATCAGGGCGCAGGTCGAGGATCTTTCGCGGCGCCACCTTCCCCCGGGGCCAGCGATGCGCGCCGTACTGTCGGCGTCGTCCTTCGCGAAGCTCGGCGATCACGTCGGCGAGCTCAACGCCCTCCTCACCCGGATCCTCCGCGATGCGATGGCGCAGGGGTACCTTCCCGATGCTCAGGTGGACGAACTCGTCGCCCTGGTCCACGGCTCGCTCACGGCAAGCGCCGACCGCGCGGGAGAGAAGGCGGACGACGACGAGTCGGCCCGCCGCACGGACGCCACCGTCCGCTTCATCCAACTCGGAGTCGGCGCACGCTTCGATGAGGAAGGCCGTCCCATCCGCCGCTAGGGGCCCGCGCCGTGCGCGGAAGGGCTCAGCCGCCTGCGCTCGTCGCCGGCGCCGTAGCCTCCGGAAGCGTGCACACGAGCGGGCCGGGGGTCTGGTCGACCACCCCCGGATCCGCGAGGGCCTTGAAGTTCGGACCGAGGACCAAGTCAACGCTGGCATCGGAGCGGCCGTCGCGGAGGTAGACGCTCCCCGGCACGTTGCGCTGGAGCGTGAACGCGGCCGCCTCGCCGCCGAACCCGCTGCGCAACACCGCCGCCGCGCCCATCGTGAGGCGCTCGTTGCCGACGTCCTTCACCGCGAACTTCCGCGCCTTGAGCTCGTCGCCGATCTGCGCGGCGAGGCCTTCCCGTCCGCCTGCGTTGAACACCGTGACAGTGACCTTCTCGGGCGGGAGATAGTCGTAGGAGCCTGAGGGGCAGGTGACTGCCTCCGTGGCCTTTCCGGCCGGCTGCGGCACGCTGAGGCGGCCGGTCAGGACCGCCCATGCGGCAACGCCGCCGCCGAGGAGGAGCACCACAAGGAGGCTGATGGCAACCCCGTGCCGGATCCTCCGCCACCTGCGTGAGGCCGCCGCGGCCTCGCGGGCTTCGTCGTCGAACTGGGTCTGCAGCTCGGCCCCGCTGACCACGTGGTGGCCGTGGTAGCTGGTCAGATCCTGGGGCTTGCGGGCCATCGAAGTCTCACGCGTCGAGGTCGAGGACGCGGGCGTGGATGGCGGTGCGCTGGTGGAGCGCGGTGCGGACGGCCCGGTGGAGCCCGTCCTCGAGGTACAGCACGCCCTTGTACTGGACCACGTGGGGGAAAAGGTCGCCGAAGAACGTCGAGTCCTCGGCGAGGAGCGCCTCGAGATCGAGGGTGCGCTTGGTGGTCACGAGCTCATCCAGGCGGACCGGACGCGGAGGGAGCGCGGCCCAGTCCTTCGGCGTCGTGTAGCCATGTTCTGGATAGGGACGACCGTCGCCCACCGCTTTGAAGATCACGTTTCAAGACTAGGCTCGCGATCCTGCCGCGCGTGAGCGTGGATGGGCAGGCACGGAGCATTGTGGCCAAACGGTTATTCGGGCCCGGGGCTGCCGAACCCGGTGGAAGAATGGCCCCATGGACACCGCCCCGCCCTTTGCCCTGCTCCTCGACGTCGACGGACCCATCGCGAGCCCCGTGACGCGCACCGTGAAGCCCGAGATCATCGCGCTCCTCAACGAGCTGGGCGCGGCCCAGATCCCGATCATCTTCAACACCGGGCGCTCGGATGCCTTCATCCGCGGCCAGGTCATGGAGCCGATGATCGAGGCCGGGATGCCGGACGGACTCATGGTGCACGCGGTCTGCGAGAAGGGCGCCACGTGGTTCTCGTTCACGGCTGGCGGCGCGGGCACGGTGCACGTGGACCGGGACCTCGCCGTGCCGTCCGAGTTCGCCGACGACGTCCGCGGGCTCGTGTCCGCGAAGTACGCAGAGCACATGTTCTTCGACGAGACCAAGCGGGCCATGGTCTCGGTCGAGCAGCGCGTCGATGTCTCCAATGAGGACTACCGGGCCGAGCAGGAGCGCTTCGACGCCGACGCCCTGACGCTCATGGGCCAACACGGGCTCACCGCGGCTCGATTGGACCACCACGCCCCCGGGAGCGACGACGAGGTGGACTACCGCGTCGATCCGACCATCATCTCCACCGACATCGAGTCCGTGAGGCTCGGCAAGGACCTCGGCGCGGCGCGCGCCTGCGAGCGGCTGCGCCGCGACGGAATCGTCCCGGCCGCGTGGTTCACGATGGGCGACTCCCGCACCGACTACGCCATGGCCGATTGGCTGCACCACAACGACCACACCGTGGTTCATGTGGACGTCCGTCCTGCCGACGGCGTCCCCGAGAAGCCCTACGAGATCCACACCGCCGCGTACCTCGGCCTCGGCCCTGAAGTCATCCACGACGACGCCGGGCTTGCGTTCCTCGCCCGCTGGTGGGACGCGCTCGGCACCGCCTGACCCCACCGCGAGATCACCCCGTGGGGCGCCGAGGTCGGGTCCTCTGACGCCGAAGTCGTGCCGTGTGACGCCGAGATCGGGTGGTGCGACGCACGACGGCGCCGCCCCTCGCCGTCGTGCGTCAGGCCGCCCCGGAAGAGCGGAGCCGTTGCCGGGCAGTGTTGAGGCCGGCAGTGACGGGCACGTGGCCGGTGGCACGGGCGAGCCCGAACAGGGGCATCCCGTTGTAGACGGCCTCGATGCCCCCGGGGGCCACCTCGTAGGTCTCGTGGTAGACCCCGACGTCGCCACTTCCCGCGACCGTCCGCATGAAGTCCCGCCACGGCGCGAGATGTGGCGCGTCGCGGTCGGAAGCGAAGCGCTGAAGGTGCTCGGGGCTCTCCCAGTAGCTCACGAGAACCGTGGTCCGCCCGAACCACCCCTCGCAGCCGAGCATTCCAGCCTCAGGGTTCTCGCCGAGGTGCCGCAGCATGCCTGGCATCGCCGAGGCGACGCGCATCACCGTGCCGAGCTTCCACCATCGGTTGGCCCGCATTCCGATGAGGAACACCGTGACGGGCCTGCCGGGCGCCGCCGTGTATCGGCCGGGGAAGACCTTCTGTGCCATGGCTCACTCCTTGATTCGTAACACTGTTACAAAACAACGTTACGAATATACTTGGGCCATGGCAAGACCCACGCTCCACGATGCGGCGCTGCGGGAGAGGCTGCTCGAGGTGACCGCGGGCGGCGTCGACCGGTACGGCCCCGCCCGCTTGTCGCTGCGGCAGATTGCCGCCGACGCGGGGACCTCCACGACGGCCGTGTACTCACTCTTCGGCGGCAAGGCAGAACTGCTCGCAGCTGTGCTGGACGGCGCATTCGCCTCCTTCGGCACCTCACAGCGGGCTGCGGCCGACGGCGGCCTGCTGGCTCTCGGGGTCGCGTACCGCGAGTGGGCGCTCGCGCACCCAGCGCTCTACCGGCTCATGTTCGGCGGGGCGCTCGCGGCCTACGCCGACTGCTCGCCGGATCCGGAGGCCGCCGGGGATTCGATGGCGCCGCTGCGGGAAGCCGTTGCAGCGGGCCAGGAATCAGGGGTCCTGCGGGATGAGCCGCTCGACATCATCGTGCTGGGCATCTGGGGGCAGGTCCATGGGCTCGTGAGCCTCGAACTCGCCTCCGTCGGCCCGACCGACGCCGACTGGGGCGGTCTGTACCGGTCCACGCTCGACGCGGTGCTGCGGGCCTGGGCCGCCTGACACCGACTGCGTCCGCTCGACCCTAGACGGCGGGGATGGCGTCCCACGGGGTGACCTCGCACCCACACCGGGCGACCTCGCGCCCACACGGGGTGACCTCGGCGTCAGGGGGCTGGAACGCGCGCGGGGAGGACCGACTCGATCGCGGTGCGGAGCTCCTCCGCCTCGGGCTCGACAGCCGAGCGGAACCGCCCGACGACCTCACCGTCCGGGTTGACGAGGAACTTCTCGAAGTTCCACTTGACCTTGTGGCCCAGATCATCGTCGGCCGGGAACTGCGTCAGGGCGGCGTAGAGCGGGTGCTGCTTCGTGCCGAGGACGTCGGCCTTGGCCGTGAGCGGGAACGTGACGCCGAAGTTCAGCCGGCAGAACTCCTCGATCTCCGCATCGGTCCCGGGCTCCTGGCCGGCGAACTGGTTGCACGGGACGCCGAGGACCAAGAGCCCGCGGTGCTCGAACTCCTCGTACAGCGCCTCGAGGCCGTCGTACTGTCGCGTGAATCCGCACTTCGAGGCGACGTTCACCACGAGGGCGGCGCGCCCCGCAGCTAGATCGCCGAACGTCGTGGCGGTTCCGTCGTTGAGGGTCACGACAGTTTCATGCAGGCTCATCGGGCCAGTCTAAGGGGCTCCGATCAGGAGGTCGGCTTGGGGGTTGCGGTCGGGGACGACGTCGCAGTGGACGACGACGTCGGGCTGGCCGTCGTGGTCTGTGCGGCCGCCGGGGCAGTCGTCGTCTGGGTCGAAGACGACGTCGCAGTCGGAGTAGGCGTCGGGGTGGCCGTAGCGGTCGGCGTCGGGGTGGCCGTAGCGGTCGTCGTTGGGGTGGGAGTCGCCGTCGCCGTCTGCGTCGGCGACGCCGTTGGCGTGGGGCTGGGGGACGAGGCCGGGCTCGGGGAGGACGACGACGTCGGGCTGGGCGAGCTCGTGGATGTCGTCCCTCCGGCCGGGACCTGGGAGGTCGCCGGAGGCGCGGCGGGCGGGCCGGCCGGCGTCGGGTCAACGAGCGGCGGAGGCGTCGGGGCGGCAGGGGCGTGAACCACCGTCTCACCGGGGGCGGGCTCCTGGGCGAGGGCCGGGATGGCCCAGTTCTGGCGCTCGTTGGTGGACTTGCCATCCTTCGGCGAGTAGTCGGTGATCTGGACGGTGCCGAGCGGGGTCCCCTGCGTGAGCGCGATGAACGTGAAGGTCATCGGATCGATGTACTTGCCGTCCTTGATCGTCTCGAAGTGGAGGTGGCATCCGGTCGAGGAGCCTGTGGACCCGACGAGCCCGACAACCTGGCCGACCTCGACCGACTCACCCACCTTCACGGCTGCACCGAGCATGTGGTTGTAGGTCGTGACAAGACCGTTGCCGTGATCGATCTCGACCCGGTTCCCGCCGCCCCAGGGGTGCCAGCCGGCGGCACGAACCACGCCGGCGTCGGCCGCGTAGACCGGGGTGCCGCACCCGGCGGCGAAGTCCTGGCCCCAATGGAATTCGCCCACCTGCCCCGTGAGCGGATTGATCCGGTAGCCGAACGGAGAGCTCGGAACAAGGCTCGTGAGGGGCGCATAGAGCTTGCCGGCCTCGGGCCGGTGGAGGTTCGCCTGCGCCACGAGGACCGCAGAGACGTGCCCTGCCGCGACGGAGCCGACCGCGGTGCGGTAGAACGGCACGACCGCCCCCGGGTCCGCCGTGATGGGGCCGAACGGGAAGACATCGCTCGCAAGGACCGGACCCGCGCCGAAGACGGCGACGGCGACCGCGACCGTCAGGCCGGCGGACAGTCTGGCTCGCAGACGAGAAATGGTGGCGGCAAGGGCGCGTGGCATCGTCGGTGACTCCCCAATCAGTCGCTGCGCCGCAGATGCCCGCGGCGCACGGTCCTATTCTGGGCATCCCGCCACCCGTTTGGCCAGTCGTGGGCCCACGAATCAAGTACACGATTCGCAGGACCCAAGTAGGCTCCGAGAATGCAGAATACCCCGGTCCGAGGACCGGGGTATTCTGCATCGGATTGCGCGGAGGATGGGGGATTTGAACCCCCGAGGGCGTGAACCCAACACGCGTTCCAGGCGTGCGCCATAGGCCGCTAGGCGAATCCTCCAGGCTGTGCTCCGTCAAGAGCAGGTACCAGAATACCTGAACGCGGCCGATGCACCGAATCGGCCGCGCGCGCCCGCCCCTGGCGCATGCCCCTGCCGCCCATCCGGGCCTGATTCAGGACGCCGCATCGCGCCCCGCGCCGGGCACGGAACCGGGCGCCGCGGGAAGCGTCAGCGTGAACGCAGCACCGCCCTCGGGTGCCCGGCCTGCGGCGAGGCGGATGCCCATCCGTGACGCGAGCCGCGCGGCAATCGAGAGCCCAAGCCCAGTGCCGACCTTCCGCTCCCCCGCGTACCTGCCCCGCAGCGCGCCCCGCTCGAAAGCGTGCCGCAGGTCGTCGTCGCTCAGCCCCGGACCGCCGTCGCGGACCTCGAGCACGACGGCGCCGCCCTCCTGCCGCCCAGACAGCACCACGGGCGCCCCCGGCGGCACGGCCCTGAGCGCATTCTCGACGAGCCCGTCGAGCAGTTGCCGCAGCCGGCGCGCATCCGTCACAACGGACAGCGGGCCAGCCACCCCGGCGCGCATCGCGACGCCCGCCGGCTCCCACACCCCGCGCCACGCTTCCACCACGGTGGGAAGCACGGCAGCGGCGTCGACGGCCTGCAGATCGACGCGGAAGTCGTCTGCCTCGAGCCGGGCCAGCTCAAGGAGGTCACGGACAAAGTGGTCCAGCCGCTCGGTCTCGGCGGACAGGGTCCTGCCGACGCGGGGAACGTCGTCGGCCGCGATGATCCCGTCAGCGAGCGCCTCGGCGTAGCCCTGCAGGGCCGTGAGGGGCGTGCGCATCTCATGCGAGACGGAGAGGAGGAACTCGCGCTGGCGTGCCTCACTCGCGCCGAGAGAGGCGTCGAGGCCCGCGAGGGCCTCGGAGACCTCGCGCACCTCGGCCGGCCCCGCGGCGTCGACCGCCACGCCCCGCTCACCGCCGGCGAGCCGGCGCGCGGCACCGGCCACCCGCACGAGCGGCCGCGCGACCCACCGGGCCACGAGGGCCCCGCCGAGCACGGCGGCCGCGAAGCCGATGAGGAGGGACCACAGGAGCCGGGTGACGAGTGGCCCGGCGGCCTGCGTGACCGCCGAGACGGGTTCGGCGAGGACAAGTCCGCCGCCAGCGGAGATGGGACGGGCCTCCACGACCACCGGCACGCCGAGCACGGTCTCGGCCTGCGACACCGACTGGCCCCCGAGGACCTTCCGCGCGGCCGCAGCGCTCACGAGCCGGCGCCCCGCCCCGGTCACTGTGCCGTCCGGCTGCACGAGCGCGATCCGGCCGGCCTCGCCGAATGCGAGCTCGCGCAGGGAGGCGAGGTCGGTCACGCTCCCCGAGGCGCTCAGGGCCGTCGCCTCGCGGGCCAGGCTCGAGCGCGCCTGGTCCACGGCGGCGGAGCGGATGAGCTGCGCCCCGACAAACCCCGCCACGAGCGTGGCGATCGCCGCCACGGCGGCCATGACGAGCGTGACCCGGGCGTGCAGGGAACGGAACCAGGCCTTCACGGGAGCCCCCGCCGCTCGGTGCCAGCGGGGTCGGCGGCCACGCTGTACCCGACGCCGCGCGTGGTGCGCAGAGGGCTCGCCGCGCCGAGCTTGGCGCGGAGCTGGGCCACGTGGACGTCCACCGTGCGCCCGCCGCCGTAGTCGGCCTGCCCCCACACGGCGGCGAGGAGCTGCTCCCGGCTGAACACGCGCCCGGGCTGGGACATGAGGTGCGCGAGGAGGTCGAATTCCATCGCGGTCAGCTGGACGGGCAGTCCCTCCGCCTCGGCGGTGCGCCTGCCGAGGTCCAGCCGCACGGTCCCGACGCTCAGCACGCGCGGCGCCTGCGGTCCTGCCGTGCGGCGGAGGACACTGCGGATCCGCGCCACGAGCTCCCGCGGGGAGAACGGCTTGGTCAGATAGTCGTCGGCGCCGAGTTCGAGGCCGAGCACGCGGTCCACCTCATCGTCGCGGGCGGTCACGAAGATCACGGGTGTCCAGTCGTCTGCCTCGCGGAGGCGGCGGCAGATCTCGACGCCGTCGAGGCCGGGCAGGCCCACGTCGAGGACGATCGCCACGGGCCTGAGCCGCCGGATCTGCTCGAGCGCGGTCGCGCCGTCGCGCTCCACATGCACGCCGTAGCCGGCACGGGCGAGGTACAGGCGTTCGAGATCAGCGATGGCCTGCTCGTCCTCGGCCACGAGCACGAGGCCCCGATCCTCTTCCACCCTCTCATTCAAGCGCACGACGGCGCGTGGCAGCGTGGCCATCCGGCCCACCGCGGCAGACTTTACGTTCCCCGAACAGTGGCCGAACACGGCCCTTGCGCGACCTAGCGATCATGGAGCCATCTCCAGGGCTCCGCCGGAGCTCCTCCCGGAACGAAAGGCACCGCCATGAACCCCCAGTCAGACCTCCTCCACACTCCCCCTCGACGCCGCCGCTGGATCGCGGGGGCCACCTCGGCCCTCGCGGCCGCCGTCCTCGCCGGCGGCGGCGTGGCCGTGGCGCTCCAGGCGAATGCCGCTCAGGCCCCGGGCGCGTCGGCCAGCCAGGAGGCGTCCGGCGAGGCCGGCCAGGAGTCCCTTGCAAGCCTCACCTCGCTCGACGGCGTGGGCGAGGATGTCGCGGCGGTCGACTCGGCAGTCGACACGGCGGTTCCCGGAACCGCCGGATCCGCATCCGGTTCGGGCGTATCCAGCGTCGACCTCGCCGCCCTCGTGGCCCCCGCCGCGGCGGCGGTCCCCTCATCGTCGGCATCCACGGCAGGCGGCAGTGCGCCGTCGTCCGCGAAGCACCCGGCGCGGTCCGCACTGAGGCGCGTGCTCGCCGTCGTGATCCGCCAGGACGGCACGGCCCAGTACGGCGAGCACGCGCAGACTGCCGCGCGGGCCGCGATCAACCGGTTCCCGGCCGCGTTCCGCCGCCTCCCCGAGAAGCTGCGCCAGGACCTGTGGCAGCTCGCGGGCGCCGCGGCGGGCCAGGAAGCCGCAGATGCGCAGGCCATCAAGGGCCGCGCGCTCGACGGCACCTACGGCGCGGCGGTCCAGAAGGTCGCCCAGGCGATCCAGAAGGCGCCTGCGAAGGCTCCGGCAACACCCGCACCTTCGCCATCGCCCTCATCCGGCAGCTGACCTCGGCCGCGGTTCGGAGCACCCGCCGAACTCCGCTAAGATGGTCTCCAGCCCCTCATGTGGCGTCATCCTGCTGAACTCCCCCAGGACCGGAAGGTAGCAAGGGTAAGTGGGCTCTGGCGGGTGCATGAGGGGCCTTTACGTACCTGTGGATAACCCGGACCGGGTATCGGTCCCGATTGGTAGGGTTTCTTCCGTGACTGCTCCCGCTGCCCTCTACCGCCGGTATCGGCCGGACACGTTCCAGGACGTGATCGGGCAGGAACATGTCACCGAACCGCTCATGACGGCGCTGCGCAAGAACCGCGTCAACCACGCCTACCTCTTCTCCGGGCCGCGCGGCTGCGGCAAGACCACTTCGGCACGCATCCTGGCCCGCTGCCTCAACTGCGAGCAGGGCCCCACGCCGACCCCGTGCGGGGTCTGCTCGAGCTGCGTCGAGCTCGCGCGCGGGGGGTCCGGCTCCCTTGACGTCATCGAGATCGACGCCGCGAGCCACGGCGGCGTCGACGACGCCCGCGACCTCCGCGAGCGCGCCACCTTCGCGCCCGTGCGGGACCGCTACAAGATCTTCATCATCGACGAGGCCCACATGGTCACCTCGGCCGGATTCAACGCGCTCCTGAAGATCGTCGAGGAGCCGCCGGAGCACATCAAGTTCATCTTCGCGACGACCGAGCCGGACAAGGTCATCGGCACGATCCGCTCGCGTACCCACCACTACCCGTTCCGGCTCGTTCCCCCCGAGCCGCTCCTGGCGTACCTCGAGCAGCTGTGCGCGTCCGAGCACGTGCCCGTGGCACCCGGCGTGCTCTCACTCGTGGTGCGGGCCGGCGGCGGATCCGTCCGCGACTCGCTGTCGGTGCTCGACCAGCTCATGGCCGGCGCCGGGACGGAGGGGATCGACTACGAGCTCGCCGTCGCGCTCCTCGGATACACGCATGCCGCGCTGCTCGACGACGTTGTGGACGCCATGGCCGCCGGCGACTCCGGAACGGTGTTCAGCGCCGTCGACCGCGTGATCCAGACCGGACACGATCCGCGGCGCTTCGTCGAGGACCTGCTCGAGCGGTTCCGCGACCTCATCATCGTCCAGGCCCTGCCCGACGCCGCCGAATCGATCCTGCGTGGTATCCCCGCCGACCAGCTCGCCCGCATGCGCGTCCAGGCCCAGAACCTCGGCGCCGCCGAGCTCTCCCGCGCGGCGGACGTCACCAACGAGGCCTTCAACGAGATGACCGGGGCCACGTCGCCGCGCCTGCACCTCGAGCTCCTGTGCGCGCGGCTCATGCTCCCCGCAGCTGACATGGCCGAGCGCGGCTGGGCCGCGCGGGTGGACCGTCTTGAGCGCCGCCTCTCCTTCGCGCACGACGGCGAGGGGCTGGCTCCAGCGGTCGAGCGCACCGCGACCCCGGTGGTTGAGCGCAGCGCGCCGGAATCGAAGCCCCAGCCGATGGCCGAACGGCCAGCCGCGCCGGTGGCTGAGCGAAGCGAAGCGGAGTCGAAGCCCCGATCCGAAGCCCCGACCTCGGGGCCACACGGGGCGACCTCGGCGCCAGAACCGGTGACGTCGGCGCCACCGGGGGTGACCTCGGCGCCACCGGGGGTGACCTCGGCGCCACAGCAGGTGACCTCGGCGCAGGGTGGGGGCGCGGGGAGCGTCGAGATGTTCCGGCGCGCCTGGCCTGACATCCTCGACGCGCTCGCGAAGGTCAAGCGCAGCACGTGGGCGCTCGTGGGACCGAACGCCTCGGTCGCGGGCTTCGACGGCCGCACGCTCGCCCTGGCCTTTGGGACATCCGGACTGGCAGCCGCCTTCAGCCGAGCAGACCATTCCGAGAACCTGCACCGGGCCATTCAGACTGTGCTCGGGGTCGACTGTCAGATCGACGCCGTCACGGGAGGCAATGGGCCCGGGACTGCTCCCACCGCGGGAGGTGGGGAGCGCCCAAAAGCGCCCGCTGATCCGCACCCGGGCACCCCCCTGCCCGGGAGGGCCCCCGCGGCACAGTCCGCTCCTGCCTCCGGCAACGCCGAACCGGAGCCGTCGGCCTCCCGTCACACCGCTGGTTCGACCGCCCAGCCGGCAGCTAACCCAACACCATCCACGCCGCCGAAAACACCGCCGGTCTCGTCGCTTCCCTCCGCCGCGGACGTTGCATGGGGTCTGGCACCTGCGCCTGCGACCCCTGCAACGGCTCCCGCCTCCAGCCCTGTCCCGACGCGCGCCTCCACCGCGAAGACGCGAACGCAACCGCAGGGTCCGCACCCTGCCGAGCTGCCCACGCAACAGCCAGGGAGCACGCCCGAGACCCACATACCCGAGCCGAGCGCACCCGGCGCCTCCCCCGCCCTGAACGCGGAGGCACGTCCACGAGATGCGCACCCCGCCGAAGTGCCCACGCAGCCGCAGGGGCGCACGCCTGAGGCCCAAACACCGGAGACCCCCGCGCGGGAGGCCCGCTTCCCGTCCGCGCCGACCCCCGCGCCCGCTCCGTCCCCCTACGACGACATCCCCTACTCGGATGAGGAACCGACCGGTGAGTGGGACGAGCCGTACCCCGAGGACTCCGGGTACTCGGCTGCACGCCGTCAGCAGCCCCCGCAGCCAACGTCCACCGGTCAGCCCAGCCGTCAGACAGGTCCGACGCGCGAGAGGATGCAGAACGCCGGCGGCAGTCCGGCAAGCCGCGGCGATTCAGCCAAGGACACCACGGCTTCGGCGGACCCGTGGTCGTTCGCGCGGGAAAGCACCCCTGGCGTCTGGAGCGTGGGAACGGAGCCGAACGTCCGCAACGGGAGCACCCCGGCGGGCTCCGCTGAGTCCTCCCCCACCGCGAAGCAGCCCGCGACTCCCTGGCCGCTCGCGCAGCAGCCGGCGGCAGCAGCGCCGTCGTACGCACCGGCGGCCGCCCAGGCGCCCATCCAGCCCAAAGCCCCCGCGAACGCGGCCGCCGCCTCCCAGGGCGGCCGGAAGCTGAGCATGTACGAGCGCCTCAGCCAGAAGGCCGCCGCGGAGATGGCCCAGCAGCAGCCCCAGCAGCAGGCGCCCGCCCCCCAGGCGTATGTCGAGGAGGTCCCGAGCGCAGACGACGAGACGGTCGAGCAGTCCAGCCTGTTCGGGCGCGCGGCGGTCGAGCGGATCCTGGGCGGCAAGCTCATCGAGGAGCGCGGCCTGGACGGCAGTGTCGTTCCCCCGCGGTAGCGTAGTGGGGTGTATGAAGGCGTAGTCCAAGAACTGATCGATGAGCTCGGCCGGCTTCCCGGCATCGGACCGAAGTCCGCCCAGCGGCTCGCCTTCCACATCCTCGAGGCGGATGCCGATGACATGAAGCGTCTGGCCACGGCGATCATCAGCGTCAAGGAACGCGTCAAGTTCTGCCAGATCTGCGGCAACGTCTCGGAGCAGGACACGTGCTCGATCTGCCGGGATACGCGCCGGGATCCGAGCGTGATCTGCGTGGTCGAGGAGTCGAAGGATGTGCTCGCGATCGAGCGCACGCGGGCCTACCGTGGCCGTTATCACGTTCTGGGTGGCGCAATCAACCCCATCGCCGGAGTCGGGCCGGACCAGCTGCGCATCCGCGAGCTCCTCACGCGGCTCAACGACGAGACGGTCACCGAGATCATCCTGGCCACGAACCCCAACCTCGAGGGCGAGGCGACGAGCACCTATCTGGCCCGCATGCTCAAGTCGATCGGCGTCAGCGTCACGCGTCTGGCGTCTGGGCTGCCCGTGGGCGGCGACCTCGAGTACGCCGACGAGGTCACGCTCGGGCGAGCCTTCGAGGGCCGCCGCAGCGCGATCGGCTGAGCCGGCCACGGGCTGCACCAACCCGCGCACGACGCCGCCGGGCCGGGTCGCGCTCGCGTGTCGCCGAATTGAAGTGTGACAGACTATTAAGCCCCCGGCGGCAAGCGGCGCATGCTGGAAACATGAGCACGGCACGCACCTCCATCCCTGCCCTCGACCTCTCAGCCGCGAGGGGAGCGGATGGCACGTTCACCTCGGAGTTCCTGGATGCGCTGCGGGACGCGACGCACAACGTCGGCTTCTTCCAGATCACGGGCTACGGCGCGCGTCCCGGCCAGGACCGGGAGCTCCTCGACACGGTCGCCCAGTTCTTCCGCGAGCCGCTCGAGGACCGTCTGGCCCTCGACAACCGCAACTCCGCCCAGTTCCGCGGCTACACGCGGCTCGGGACCGAGGTGACGCGGGGCCGCGCGGACGCCCGCGAGCAGATTGACTACGGCCCCGAGCGACTCCCCCTCGAGGATGTCCCGGCCAACCGCCCGTACCTGAACCTCCAGGGCCCGAACCAGTGGCCCGCCGGGTTCCCGGCGCTCGAGAAGGCCGCGATGGACTGGGCCGAGCTCATGTCCGCCGTCGGCGCCGAACTCCTCGCCGCCATCTCGGTCTCGCTCGGCCTGCCCGAGGACCACTTCGCGGAGCCTTTCGCCGGGACCCCGGCCTGGATGGGCAAGCTCGTGCACTACGTGGGCACCGGTGTTGTTCCCGAAGCGGGGCGGCAGGGCGTGGGCCTCCACGCGGACTACGGGTTTGTGACGCTGCTCCTCCAGGACGAGGTGGGCGGGCTCGAGGTCCAGCCGTACGGCCAGGAGGAGTGGATCGACGTCCCGCCGACGCCGGGAGCCCTCGTGGTGAACCTCGGCGAGATGCTCGAGGTTGCCACCGACGGCTACCTCATGGCCACGATCCATCGCGTCATCGCCCCGCCCGCGGGCGTGGACCGCTACTCGGTGCCGTTCTTCTGGTCCCCCCGCCTCGACGCCGTGATCGAGCCCGTCGAGCTGCCCGCGGACCTTGCGGCCCAGGCCCGCGGCGTCTCCGATGACCCGCACAACCCCATGCTCGCCTCGTACGGCCAGAACGTCCTCAAGGGCTGGCTGCGCGCCCACCCCCAGACCGCGAGGATCCACTACCCGGAGCTCGTCGGCTGATCCGCACCCGTTACGACGCACGACGGCGAGCGGGCACCCGGGCGGGCCGTCCGCCGTCGTGCGTGTGGCCCCCGGCGTCCACGGACCGGTCACAATTGATCGGCGTGCAGGGGCCGCGCGTAAACTGGCTGGGACCCTTTCTGACGTCTCGACCCCCTGTGAGTGTGCCCGTATGTCGTTGCCCCTCGAATTGCCTGCCCGGCAGCTCATCGTCCAGAAGTTCGGCGGCTCGTCCGTCGCGGACGCGGCCGGCATCAAGCGGGTGGCCGAGCGCGTCGTGGCGACCCAGCGCGCGGGGCACGAGGTCGTGGTCGTGGTTTCCGCGATGGGTGACACGACCGACGAGCTGCTCGACCTGTCCTCGCAGATCACCGACGAGGCCCCGGCCCGCGAGATGGACATGCTCCTCTCCGCCGGCGAGCGCATCTCGATGGCGCTCCTGGCCATGGCGATCAGCAAGCTCGGCGCGAAGGCGCGCTCCTTCACCGGCTCCCAGGCCGGCATGATCACGGACGGCATCCACGGCAAGGCGCGCATCATAGACGTCGACCCGCACCGCGTCCGCACGGCCCTCGACAAGGGCGCGATCGCGATCGTCGCCGGCTTCCAGGGCGTGAGCCGCGAGTCCCACGACATCACGACCCTCGGCCGCGGCGGCTCGGACACCACCGCCGTCGCCCTCGCCGCCGCGCTCAACGCGGACGTGTGCGAGATCTACACCGACGTGGACGGTGTGTACACCGCGGACCCGCGCGTCGTGCCGACCGCGAAGAAGATCGACCGCATCTCGAGCGAAGAGATGCTCGAGCTCGCCGCGTCCGGCGCCAAGATTCTCCACCTGCGCTGCGTCGAGTACGCACGCCGCTTCGGGGTGCCCGTGCATGTGCGGTCCTCGTTCAGCCAGCACGAGGGGACGTGGGTCCTGCCCAGCCCCGACGACACGATCACCATCAGCGAGGGAGTCGCTTTGGAACAGCCCATCATCTCCGGCGTCGCGCACGATCGCTCCGAGGCCAAGGTCACTGTGGTGGGCGTCCCGGACATCCCCGGCAAGGCCGCCGCGATCTTCCAGGTCATTGCCAAGGCGCACGCGAACGTGGACATGATCGTCCAGAACATCTCCACGTTCGGCCGGGGCAAGACGGACATCTCCTTCACCCTGCCGATCATCGAGGGCGCCGACGCGCTCACCGCCCTCAAGGCCGCCCAGGACGAGATCGGCTTCGAGGACATCGAGTACAACGCCGAGATCGGCAAGCTCTCCCTCATCGGCGCCGGGATGCGCTCCAACCCGGGCGTCTCGGCGACGTTCTTCCAGGCCCTCTCGGACGCCGGGATCAACATCAACATGATCTCGACCTCCGAGATCCGCATCTCCGTGGTGACCCGCGCTGACCTGCTCGACGACGCTGTCCGTGCGATCCACTCGGCCTTCAACCTCGATTCCGACGCCGAGGCGACCGTCTACGGAGGCACCGGCCGCTGAGGCCTGCTGCCCGCACGCACGACGACGGCCGGTCACCTTCCTTGGGAAGGTGACCGGCCGTCGGTGGTTCAGCGAAGTCGAAACCCTAGTGGTGGGTCATCGGGGGCTTCTCGTCCTTGCGGACGGCGTAGTGGTGTCCTTCGGAGTCGGTCTCGACGTCGAAGGTGCGCAGTTCAGTCTCCGAGGCCTGCTCGAAGTCGTCGTGCCTGTGGACCACCGGCGCATCGGGATCGCTGTGCGACGCTGGACCCCAGACCGCAGCGGCTCGCTCGGTGACATGCATGAAGGTGTCGAGAACCTTGTGCGTGCGGGGCATCTCTTTTCACCCCCTTTCCAGTACCGGACATTGTACGCCCGGTGTGACGCAGATCTCAGGGGGAGATGAGTGCCGTCGGAGTCAGCGCAGGGACCGATCGTCCGGGTTCTTGGGCACCACATAGGTGCTGCCGTCGGGGCGCGTGAGCGTTTCCCACTGCTGCGACTCGGCCTCGCGCTGGGCCAGGAGGCGCCGATTCTCCTCGGTCATCTCGTGCGTGGTCGAGCTGCGGTTGGCCGGGCCGAATACCAGACGCAACTTGTCCGTTGCCCGCATGAACTTCTGCACGAAGCCCTCGTCCGACATCGCTGTTCCTCTCCTCGGCCTGACGCTCTCTCAGATCAACAGTACACTCATTATTAGTGCACTAATGAATCGAGGATCGACCATGGCCTACGACAGCGAAGACCTCCTGCTCGAGAAGCAGCTCTGCTTTGCGCTGAGCGTGGCGAGCCGGAGCGTCGTCGCCTCCTACAGGCCCGTTCTGGACCGGCTTGGCATCACGCACCCGCAGTACCTCGTGATGCTCGCGCTGTGGGAGCGTTCACCGCGGACCGTCAAGGAGATCAGCGAGGCGCTCCTCCTCGAGCCGGCCACGGTGACCCCGCTGCTCAAACGGCTCGAGGACGCCGGGCTCGTGACGCGCACGCGCCAGATGGGGAACGAGAGGGCCCTCGACATCGCGCTCACCCACGCGGGCACAGCGTTGCGCGAGCAGGCCCTGTCTGTGCCCACCACCATGATGTCGCGGCTGAACATCACGCGGGACGAGGCCGCCGAGCTGCACGCGTCCATGATGCGGCTCATCGCCGCCGCCCAGGCGAGCCGCGAGGCCGACGCCTTGATGCGCCACCGCTGACGCACCCACCCCCTAGCTCCTCCCCGTTGCGGGGTCCCTGGCGCAACGTTGCGGGGTCTGTGGCAGCACGTTGCGACGCCGAACGCATCCGACCGCCGCCTCGGCGTGCGAGCGTCACGGTGATCTGAGCCGCTCGACGGCCTCCCTGCCGTCGCGGACACCGAGCGCAGTCGCCGCCGGCACTCGGCTGACGTCGAGATGCTGGACGCCCTCCCCGAACGAGGCAGGATCGCTCGGCGCAATGACGCTCACGCGTGAACCTCGCGCCTCGAGCGGCGGCACCGTTCTCGCAAGCTCACCAGGGTTCGCATCCGGAGCGAGGATGAGCACGTCGTCGAACCCGTCAGCGAGGTCTGCGCTCGTCGAATCGAGCGCCCCGCAGTCGATGTGATGGCGTCCGCCGATCTCGACGGCCCCGACCAGCCCAGGGATCGAGGTGCTGGCCGCGACCGCACGGGCGAGCGGCACGCCGTCGGTCGCCTCGATGACGCGCCGCTGCCCCAGACTCGAGCAGAACGCAATGATCCCCAGACGCATGCTGGGCCAGTCGGCCTCCGGCATGAGCTTCCCCGCCCAGTATGCCTCGTAGCACGCAGCCTGCCTCTGCCGGAGCCCGACGGCGAGGGCCGCGAGGTCCGTCATCTCGCGGGCCGTGAGCCTCCCCGGCCCCAAGGCCCGGCCCAGTGCGGCCGGGACCGCGCGCAGGGGACGGAGGCCGCCGAGCCGCGCGGCACCGGCGAACCGGCGCACCACCGCGCCGGCGATCCACGCCTGCACGGCGGCCCTGCCGATCTGGCCCCCCAGACTCAGCAGGTACGGGAGGCTGTTGCCCATGCCTGCGGCGAAGGCCGCACGCTCGACGGCGGGATCCCCGCTCGTGAGGTCGGTGTACGTCGCATCGAGGAGGCCGGCCGCGAGCCGCGCGCCCACGAACGAGCCGGCCGAGGAGCCCACGATGTAGTCCCAGTTCTGGACATCCACTCCGCCAGCAGCGAGGCCGTGCAGGACCCCGACCTCCCACCCGATCGCGGTGTGGCCGCCCGAACCGAGGATCAGCGCCCGTGACATGCCGCCCATCGTAGGGCCAGACTCGGGGATAATCGATGGGTGCCCTTGCCCGTCCCGTCAAGCCCTCTCGCGTCAGTCAACTCCGTCCTCGCCGAGGACGAGTGGCTCCCGCGTGCCCGGGCGCATGCGGAACGGGTCGCACGGTTCGCGGAACCGTTCGTGGCGCGGCGCAATGCGCGGAAGAAGCACCCCATCGAGGACTTCCTCTTCACCTACTACACCCACAAGCCCGGGCAGCTCGGCCGCTGGCACCCGGGGGCGAGGATTGCGCTCGTGGGCGACGCCGCGCGGGAGAGGCTCGGCTGGAAGCACTACCGCGCGCTGACCGAGGCCGAGCGGGGAGCCGCAGGGCTTCCCGCCGGCGACGCACCCGAGGCGAGTGCCGCCGTCGTGCTCGACCTGCCCGCGTACGCCGGCGAGCGTGAGGAGACCATCCGCTTCTGCGGCGTGATCCTGCGCGGCACTGCGGAGCGGCCTGCGAACTTCGGCTGCTTCGGGCTGCACGAGTGGGCGATGGCCTACCGGTCGGAGAAGTTCGGGATCCGGCACGAGTACCTGCCGCTGCGGCTCGGGGCCGCAGGCACGGACCATGTGGTCGAGGAGCACCGCATCCGCTGCACGCACTTCGACGCGTTCCGGTTCTACTCCCCCGACGCGGTGCCGCTCAACGAGCTCCAGCCGACGCGAGCCGCCCAGCGCGATCTCGAGCAGCCCGGCTGCCTCCACGCCAACATGGACCTCTACAAGTGGGCGTACAAGCTCGGGCCCGCTGTCCCGGGCGAGCTGCTCATGGACTGCTTCGAGCTCGCTTGGCGTGTGCGCACGACGGACATGCAGGCATCCCCCTACGACCTCTCGGACTGGGGATTCGAGCCCATCGCCATCGAGACGCCCGCCGGGAAGTCCGCGTATGTCGAGGCTCAGCGCGGGCTCGCAGCCGAGGCCGCTGTGCTGCGCGGGCGACTCACGACGGCGCTCGCGACCTTGGAGGCGGTTCTCGCCTGAGGCTACGCTGGCCGGATGGAGGAGGACCTGTTCGAGGGGCCTGCCCGCGCGCTGCCCGCGTCCGCTCCGATGGCGCGAAGGGCCGCGGCGTACACATCGCGCCCCGATGGACCCTCGGCCGCCCCCGTCCGGCACCGCGCCGGGTACGGGCCTTTCGTCGGCTTCCTCGCCTCCCGCGGCATCGATCCGCGCACGACGGCGCGTGACCCCGTTGCGCTCGTCGGGCAGCTCCGCGCGCACCACCGCGAGATGATGGATCGGCCCGGTCTGGCCGAGGCCGCGGCGGTGTTCCTCGGGAATGCGCTCACGGCGCTCCGCCCGGACGCCTGCTGGGTCGGCGACATCGTCCGTGGCCCCCGGCAGCGGATCACGCCTCTCACCCTGCTGACGCGTCTGGGCGACGCCACGCCTGAACAACTGGAACAGCTGAGCGAGCGCGTGCGCGCCTGGGCCGCGGCCGTCTACGCCGAGCCGCTCGATTTCCCCGAACCCGTGCCCCGCACCCTCCCGCACCCCTACGTGCGGCCCGCCGGTGCGGAGCCCGGTGACGCCGGGGCCCTGGAGCAGATTGCCCTCGCGCTCCTCACCCATCTCCAAGCCAACTACCGCGTCGCCGTCCGCAGCGGTGCTCCTCCATCCCTCCCGACGGGCGATGACCTCGAGGGCGGAGGATGGGCCGTGACGGTCGAGCCGGGATCGCCGGACGCGGCGCCGCTCGCGATGGCCGTCTCGCCCGTCCGTGGAGTCGCAGTGCGCGCGGGGGCGCTGACCGGCTTCAGGTTCCCGGCCATGCCGAGGGACGTCTTCGAGGAGCACCACCGCCTGCGGAACCCAGCCGGCGAGGTCATCTGGCCCACCGAGGCCGATCTCCGCGACCTCGAGCAGACGGTCCTTGCCGTTGCCGAGGGCCGGTTCGCCGAGCGCTTCCCCGGGCCGGAGCCTGACTGGTTCGAGCACGCGCTCGCCTATGAACGCGGGGCCGGATCGACGAGGAAGCGCGGGGGCGGTCTCCATACTGCTCAGGGCGCCGAAATCCTCGACGCGGCCCGCACCCGAGTTGCCGGGTTGCAGCGTGGCTGGCAGCCCTGGCCGCTAGCGGGATGAAGTCCGGTGGCGACGTGCACCCGAGGCTGGGCTCGCCGCATGGGCGCGGGGCCCGGGTCTGGATCTTCAGGGGATCCATTAGCTAAGGAAAATGTGCCCTATTCGTCCGGGTCTTTCGAGTCCGGCGCGGAGTAGATTCCACTACACCAAAACGAGCACCGCAGGAAGCAAGGGACGGGGCTGGGGAGCCCGAGACCGCATTGCCCGTGATCATGGCCCCTTGCTGTCGCTGCGGGACTCTAACAGTTCTTCAAAGTCAAGGACGACAGAGAGGCGAAGGCAGCGAAAGAGAAGGACGCCGGAACACCGCAGCAGGGTTGAGGCCTCGACCCCCAATGCGGTCCGGGCTCGAAGGGGCCGGATTCCGTCAATCACTCGACAGAAAGCCAGATGCCGCGAAGGGCGCGCCGTAGCCGACGCGCCCTTCCCTTGTGCCAGCCCTCTCCCATCCATCGGTTGAGGGCCTGATTTCCGCGCGTTGAGGGGTACGCCCTTACGAGGCGTCACCGTCGAGGTAGAACCACCGGCCGCCCTCGCGCACAAACCTCGAGTGCTCCCGCATCACGCCGCGCCGGGCGCTCACGTCCCCGCCCTCCCGCCAATGGGCTGCGAAATCCACGGTACCCTGCGTATCGAAGGGACCACCCGCCGTCGTGCGGACCACGTCGAGTCGGCGCCACTGCGTCGTCTCGTCGAGTTCCAGCGTGGCCGGTCGGGTGGACGGGTGCCAGGTCGCCAGGAGGTACGCCGCGTCAAGGCCGACGAACGCGCTGTAGCGCGAACGCATGAGTGCCTCCGCGGTGGGCGGCAGGGCGCCCGCCGACAGCCCCGAGTGGAACCGTCCGCAGCACGCGCCATACGTGTCCCCGCTGCCGCAGGGGCATCGGGAGTCAGGGTCGAGCGTCATGCCCCACAGCGTAGCGAGTGGGGTCCAGGCGCTGAGACGTAACCCCGCAAGAGGCTATGGAGTGACCGTCATCGGGACCTTGACGTCGAGATGCCCCTGCGCCGCGGAGAACTCGGCGTGGCCAGTGACGGTTCCGGCCTTCGCCGACGCCGGCGCGGTCACGCGGACTGTCACGGTCGCGGACTGCCCGGCGGGAAGCGCCGGGACATTCGCGTCCGTGGCGGTCCAGCCGGAGGGCAGAGTGAGCGTGACAGTGCCGCGCGAGAACGCGTGGTCATCGCGGTTCGCCACGGTGAATGTGACGTCGGCCGTGCCGCCCGCTGCCACCGAGGCCGCACCCGCCGAGAGCGTCCCGCACAGCGGGCCGAGCCACTGGGCGTCGAACGTATCGAATGTGATCGTGTTGTGGTCACCCTCGTAGAGGACGCCGTAGCGCCCGTTGCCCAGCGGCGTCACGGTCGAATAGGCCGTGGGCAGGCCGGGCGCGAAGGCACGGGAGGTGCTCCACGTGGCTCCGTTGTCGCACGAGTAGCGGATGGTGCCGTTGATGCGGTTGTTGCCGTTGACCCTGTTTGAGGGCGGGTTGTCCGCGTTCGAGAACAGGAGCTTCGCCGCGTCGGCGGAACCCTCCGGGGCATTCGGGAACACGCGGGTGATGCCGGCATTATTGCGGGGGTCGGTGAGCGTCGAGTCATACGTGACGGGGCCGTAGGTCTCGCCGCCGTCGTGCGAGATCGAAATCCGGCGTCCGCCCACGCCGGCGTTGTCCCGCGAGTTGAGCATGACGTCGCCGTTGGAGAGCTCCACGACCTTGTTCTCATCCATCTTCGTGCCCACGGGCTGGCCCATGCGCCAGCTCTTGCCGTGGTCGTCGGAGTAGACGCTGTAGGCCTGGATCTGCTTGGAACCGTCCGTCTGAACGATGGTGCCGGCGAACTGCTGAATGAGGCGGCCCTTGTGGGGGCCGTACTGGAGCTGGATGCCCTCGCCGGAGGAGGCGAACTGGCCGACGACGCCGCCCACGTTGGCCACGCCGTTCACTGTGGTGCCCTCGGGCTTGACGACGTTGGTGATGAGGGGTCCCGCGAAGCCCGCGTACTTCGAGCCGGGGGCGTAGTCCGACGGCGTCGGAAGGGTCGACTGGTTCGCCGGGTCGGTGGACCAGGTGAGGCCGCCGTCGGTCGAGACCGAGACCTCGGAGCTGATCACCATGCGGTCGGCGTCGTCGTTGCCGAGGTGGCTCGCGGCGAAGCCGGCGTCCTTCGAGTACACGTGGAAGTTGAAGATCGTGCCCGTCTCGCGGTCCACGACGTAGCTCGGGTCGCTGAAGCCATAGCGCAGGACACCTGGCGCGGTGACCTGGCCGCGGGCGATGTACTGCGGCGCATCCCACGTCTTGCCGCCGTCGGTGCTGCGGCGCTGAATGATCGAGTTGGGCGACGGCGAATCGGCGCCATCAGGGCGCCCGTCGTACGCCGCCAAAACCACGCCGTTGCCTAGGCTCGCGAGCCCGACAATCCGGTAGAACTTCCCGAGGACGGGGTCGATCGCGTTGTCGCCGTTGGACGCGAGGACCTGACTGCTGAAGTGGCTGGCGGCGTCGTCATTGCCGGTGCCGGGGACGGCGAGCGCCGGCGCGGCGCCCGAGACGAGACCCGCCGAGGCGAGTACGGCTGCGCCGAGGCCTGCGATCGCGGCGCGCGATCGGCGTCGTGCGGCCGACTGGATGGAGGTGTTCATGATTCCCTTTCAATTTCGTGATATGGGACATCCGACAACCTATCTATGACCGGTGTCACTGTCGACCCTTGGCTGCTGTGTGACCTGAGTCGGTTCCGGCCAATGAAGGGCGCTGGCGTAGAATCGGGGGGCAATCCCCCCTATGCACAGGAGCCTCTTTCGATGCCGCGGATCGTTGTCGACGTCATGCCCAAGCCCGAGATTCTCGACCCGCAGGGGAAGGCGATCGTCGGCGCCCTGCCGCGCCTGGGCTTCACCGCGTTCAGCGGCGTGCGCCAGGGAAAGCGCTTCGAGCTCACCGTGGACGGTCCCGTCACGGACGACGTCCTCGAGCAGGCCCGCACCGCCGCCGCGACGATGCTCTCGAACCCTGTCATCGAGGACGTCGTGAACGTCGAGGTCCTCGCGGACGAATCGACCGAGACCGTCGAGGCCAACTGACATGAGCGAGGTCCCCCTCATCGCAGACCTGAGCGCCCGGGAGTCCGCGCCGCTCTCCGGCGCTGCTCTTTCCGGTGCCCGGATTGGCGTCGTGACGTTCCCCGGCACCCTCGACGACCGCGATGCCGCTCGCGCGGTCCGCCTCGCGGGCGCCACCGCCGTGCGCCTGTGGCACGCGGACACGAGCTTGGGCGATGTCGACGCCGTCGTGCTCCCGGGCGGGTTCTCCTACGGCGACTACCTGCGCGCGGGCGCGATCGCGCGGTTCGCCCCGCTCATGGGCAAAATCGTCGATGCAGCGAACTCGGACGCGAAGCTTCCCGTGCTGGGCATCTGCAATGGCTTCCAGATCCTCACCGAGTCACACCTGCTCCCCGGCTCGATGATCAAGAACGACCACCTCAAGTTCATCTGCCGCGACCAGACCCTGCGCGTCGAGAACAACGCGACGGCGTGGACCAGCGAGTACGAGGTCGGCCAGGAGATCACGATCGTCCTGAAGAATCAGGACGGGCAGTACGTCGCGGACAAGAAGACCCTCGACGAGCTCGAGGGCGAGGGCCGCGTGGTGTTCCGCTACGTGGGCTGGAACCCAAATGGGTCGCGCCGTAACATCGCGGGCATCACGAACGCCGCAGGCAACGTCGTCGGCCTCATGCCGCACCCCGAGCACGCCGTCGAGCCCGGCTTCGGTCCGCTGGACCCAGATTCCTCCGACTATTCGACCGACGGGCTCGGATTCTTCACGTCCGTCCTGACCACGCTGGTTGCTGGAGGTACCAAGTGAGCGCAGGGAACGAGACCAATACCGTGGCAACCGACGCAGCGGCATCCCGCAAGTTCAACATCGACACGGTCGAGCACGCGGCCGCAACCCCCGAGACCGATCTCCCCTGGGCCGAGCTCGGCCTCAAGGAGAACGAATTCAACGAGGTCGTCAAGCTCCTGGGCCGCCGCCCCACCGCGGCCGAGCTCGCGATGTACTCGGTCATGTGGAGCGAGCACTGCTCCTACAAGTCCTCCAAGGTGCACCTGCGCCAGTTCGGCGAGAAGCTCACCGACGAGATGAAGAAGGACATGATGGTGGGCATCGGCGAGAACGCCGGCGTCACCAATCTGGGCGATGGCTGGGCCGTGACCTTCAAGGTCGAGTCGCACAACCACCCCTCCTTCGTGGAGCCGCATCAGGGTGCGGCGACGGGCATCGGCGGGATCGTGCGCGACATCATCTCGATGGGCGCGCGCCCCGTGGCAGTCATGGACCCGCTGCGCTTCGGCGCGATCGACCACCCCGACACCCCGCGCCTCGTGCACGGCATCGTCTCGGGTATCGGGAGCTATGGCAACTCCCTCGGCCTGCCGAACATCGGCGGTGAAGTGGTCTTCGACTCGGTCTACCAGGCCAACCCCCTCGTGAACGCCCTCGCCGTCGGCGTGCTGCGCCACGAGGACCTCCGCCTCGCCAACGCCTCCGGCGAGGGCAACAAGGTCGTCCTGTTCGGGGCCCGCACGGGCGGCGACGGGATCGGCGGCGCGTCCGTCCTCGCGTCCGAGTCCTTCGACGACAGCAAGCCGAGCAAGCGCCCCGCTGTCCAGGTCGGAGACCCGTTCGCCGAGAAGGTGCTCATCGAGTGCTGCCTCGAGCTGTTCAAGCACTCGCTCGTCGAGGGCATCCAGGACCTCGGGGCGGCCGGCATCTCGTGCGCCACGAGCGAGCTCGCGAGCAACGGCGACGGCGGCATGCGGGTCGAGCTCACGAACGTGCTGCTCCGCGACCCCACCCTGACCCCGGGTGAGATCCTCATGTCCGAGTCGCAGGAGCGCATGATGGCGGTCGTGACCCCGGAGAACGTCGAGGCGTTCGAGAAGGTCATGGACAAGTGGGCCGTCGAGTACTCGTGGCTCGGCGAGGTCACCGAGGACGGGCGCCTCGTCATTACGTGGGACGGCGAGACCATCGTCGACGTCGACCCGCGGACGGTGGCCCATGAAGGCCCGGTCTACCATCGCCCGTTCAACCGCCCCGAGTGGCTCGACGGCATCCAGGCGGACACCTTCCGCGCTTCGGAGGCCGGCAAGGACCTCCCCTCGACGGGTGAGGCCCTCAAGGCCGCAGTCCTGGAGCTCATGGCGAGCCCCAACATGTGCGACAAGTCGTGGGTCACCAACCAATACGACCGCTACGTGGGCGGGAACACGGCCCTCGCGACCCCCGACGACGCCGGCGTGGTCCGCGTCGACGAGGAGACCGGCCTCGGGATCGCCATCTCGACGGATGCGAACGGCCGCTACGCCTACCTCGATCCGTACACGGGCGCCCAGCTCGCCCTTGCCGAGTCCTACCGCAACGTCGCCACCTCCGGCGCCGTGCCGATGGCCGTCACCGACTGCCTCAACTTCGGCTCCCCCGAGGACCCCGAGGTCATGTGGCAGTTCGCCGAGGCCGTGCGCGGCCTTGCGGACGCATGCCAGGTGCTCGGCGTCCCGGTCACCGGCGGCAACGTCTCGCTGTACAACCAGACGGGCTCGACGCCGATCCACCCCACCCCGGTGGTCGGTGTCCTCGGCAAGTTCGACGACGTGGCTCGCCGCACGCCGTCGGGCTGGCAGAGGAACGCGGACGGGCAGGCGATCTACCTGCTCGGAGTGACCCGCGACGAGCTGGACGGCTCCGAGTTCGCGAACCTGCGCGGCCAGCTGGGCGGCCTCCCGCCGAAGCTCGACCTCGAGGTGGAGAAGACGCTCGGCGCGATCCTCATCAACTCCTCGCGCGACGGCATGATCGACGCCGCGCACGACCTCTCGGAGGGCGGCCTCGCCGCGGCCCTGTCCGAGATGGTGCTGCGCTTCGGCGTGGGCGCGCGGGTGGCGCTGGACGACCTGTGCGAGCGGGACGGCGTGGACGCGTTCACGGCGCTCTTCTCCGAGTCGCAGGGCCGCGCCGTCGTGGCCGTCCCGCGCTCCGAGGAGGTCCGCTTCAACGACATGGCCACCGCACGGAACTACCCCGTGGTGCGCCTCGGAGTGGTCGATGTCCTCGCGACGAGCCTCGAGGTGCAGGGGCTGTTCGAGCTTCCCATCAACGATCTGCGCGAGGCCCACGAGGGAACGCTGCCGAAGTACTTCGGCTGAGCCCGGGCCGACGAGGCAACGGACAAGGCAACGACGATGGCCCCGACCGAGGATCAGCTGCGCGCTAGCGCGGCGACCGGGTCGGGGCCGCCGTCGGCCGGCGGGTCATGGGGCGCGGGAACCGGCGGTCCGCCGTCGCGCAGCGCTCCAGAGTCTGGCGGCCTCGATGACGCAGCGGTAGAGGTCCGCAGGGCCGCCGGCCTCGTCAATACTCAGGAACAGCGCACGTCGCGGACCGTGTGGCAGATCGCCACGACCCACCTGTTCACGATCTTCAACCTGATCCTCGGCCTCTCCGGGCTCACGCTCGTGCTCCTCGGGCGCTGGCTGGATCTCATGTTCCTCGCCGCGGCGATCGGGAACACCGTGCTCGGCTTCGCCCAGGAGCTCCAGTCCAAGCGCAGGCTCGACAGGCTCGCGGTGCTCAAGAGGGACCCCGTGCGGGTGGTGCGCTCGGGCGCGGCGGTCGAGGTGCCCCCGCACGAGGTGGTCATGGACGACGTCGTGCTCGTGCGCCGCGGCGACCAGGTTCCGGTGGACGGGACAGTGCTGCGCGCCGATGACCTCGACGTGGACGAGTCCCTGCTCACGGGCGAGTCGGAGCCGGTTCCGAAGCAGCCGGGCGAGACCGTCCTCTCCGGATCCTCCGTGGTCTCGGGCAGCGGCAGCTTCCGCGCCACGGCCCTCGGCAATGGCTCCCACGCCGCCCGGCTCACGGCCCAGGCGAAGCGGTTCACTCCGGTCTCGTCGGAGCTCCGTGCGGCCCTGAACCGGGTGGTCCGCTGGATCACCATTGCCCTCGGGCCGATGATCGCGATCGTGCTCAACGGCCAGATGCAGGCCGCGGGCGGCTGGTCCGCGGCCCTCGCGTCAGGGGCCTGGCGAGACGCGGTCGTGGCCGCGATCGCGTCGGTGACCATCATGATCCCCCAGGGACTGGCCCTCCTGACGACCGTCTCGTTCGCCGTCGCGACCGTCCGGCTGGCGAAGGGCGAGGTCCTCATCGAGGAGCTCGCGGCCGTGGAGGTGCTGGCCCGCGTGGATGTCGTGTGCTTCGACAAGACGGGAACGCTCACCGAGGGCGGGATCCATTTCGAATCCGCCGTCCCGCTCGCCGCGAATGCCGAGGATGCCCTGGCGGTTGCGGGCTGGGAGCGGGTGCTTGCCTGGATCGGCACGGACGAGGAGGCGAACCCCACTGCGGCGGCCCTCGCCGAGGCGTTCACCGAGCGCCCGGACCGCGAGCCGAGCGGGACGGTCGCGTTCTCCTCGGGCCGCCGGTGGAGCGCGGTCGCCTTCGAAGGTGGGACGGCCGACGGCGCGTGGCTGCTCGGTGCCCCGGAGGCCCTCCTCGGCGACGCGCCCAGGACCAGTGCTCCCTCGGACCAGCTCCGGACGCAGGCCCGCAAGCTCTGCGCGGAAGCGTCCGACAGCGGGCTCCGCGCGATCGTGCTGTGTCGGGCCGGGTGGCTCCCCCGCGACGGCGAGCTGGCCGCCGAGGTGCGGCCCGCCGTCGTCCTCACCTTCCGCGAGCGGCTGCGGCCCGACGCGGCCGCGACGCTCGCCTACTTCCGCGAGCAGGGTGTGGCTCTCAAGGTCCTCTCCGGCGACAGCCCGCGGACCGTCGCGTCGGCTGCCCGCGCCGCGGGAATGGGTGCCGGAGGGGACAGCGCCGAGCCCGTGGACGCGAGGACGCTCCCGGAGGATCCCACGGAGCTGGCCGCCGCCGTCGAGCGCCACAGCGTGTTCGGGCGGGTCGGGCCGCAGCAGAAGAAGGCGATGGTCGAGGCACTCCAGTCACGCGGACACGTCGTGGCGATGACCGGCGACGGGGTCAACGACGCCCTGGCCCTCAAGGCCGCCGACCTCGGGATCGCCATGGGCAATGCCGCGCCCGCCACGAAGGCCGTCGCGCGGCTCGTGCTCGTCGACGGTCGCTTCTCCAGACTGCCCGCCGTGGTCGCGGAGGGACGCCGGGTCATCGCGAACATCGAGCGGGTCTCGCAGCTGTTCCTGACCAAGACGATCTACGCGTTCCTCCTCGGCGTCGGATTCGGGGCCATGACGTGGGCGTTCCCGTTCCTTCCTCGGCAGCTCTCGACCGCCGATTTCCTCATGATCGGCTTCCCTGCTGCCGTCCTCGCGCTCGTGCCCAATACGCGGCGCTACGTGCCGGGGTTCCTGCGCCGGGCCGTGCTCACGGCGCTGCCGTCGGGGTTGGCGATGGCCGCGGCGATCCTCGGCGTGTACGCCTACGGGCGCTGGGGCACGGACGCGTCGCAGGAACAGATCGAAGCTGCGGCGTTCCTCACGCTCACGGCCTCGGGACTATGGGTCCTCGCTATCGCGGCGCGCCCGCTCACGCGGTGGCGCGTGCTCCTCGTCGGCTCGATGTACGCGGGGATGGCCGCGGTGCTGCTCGTCCCTGTCTCGCTTGCATACCACCAGCTCACGGCGCCAGCGCCGGCGCTCACGGTCGCAGCGCTCGCCTTCGCCGCTGGGGCGTGCGTGCTCATCGAGACCGCGCACCAGGTGCTGAGGCGCCGCCTCAGGTGAGCCCCGCCCCTCAGTTCCCCACCCTGCGGGCGGCCAGTCTGGCCAGATCGACGCGGTTTGCGGCACCCGTCTTTCGCAGGAGGTGCGAGATGTGGGTACTGACAGTCTTCTCACTGATCACTAGCTCGCGTGCGATTTCCCCGTAGGTCCTGCCAGCCACCACGAGCTCGAGGATGGTGCGCTCCCGCGCGGTGAGTCCTGCCAGACGCGGCGTTCCAGAGTCGTCGTGGGCAACTGATTGGATCGGGATGTGCGCGTGCACCGCGAGTATCTCGAGCGCGTTGCAGACCGGCCGCGCCTGAAGGTCCCGCGCGAGGGCCAGTCCGCGGCGGAGCAGCTGGGCGCCGCGCGCCGTGCCGCCGCGACCGTAGAGGAGGAAGGACTCTGCTCCCCGCTGGCAGGCGTAGGCCTCCTCCCAGAGCAGCGACGCGCGTGCGCAGGCATCGGCTGTGTGAGCCCACTGGGCGCCGTTGTCGTGCTCGGATCGAGCCCGGCCCAGCTCGGCGGCATACCAACACTCGAAGGCGTCGATGACGGTTCGGAAATGCGCGGTGATGAAGCCCGGATCGTGGAGGACCTGCGGGAAGCGGTGCTGCAGTCGATCCACCTCGCGCAGAAGATCCTCGGTTCTCCTCCCACGGTCCTTCGCCTCCTGAACCCAGTCCGCGAGCGCGCGGGCGGCGAGGGGGACGAGCCACTCGCGCCCCATGGGGATTGCTCCGTCCTTCGTGGCCGCCGTCATCGCTGTGGCGTAAGAGTCCTTCGGGCGGCCCGCTGCGGCATAGACCTCCGCGCTCACCGCGGCGAAGGGATGGCCCGCGTACTCTGCGTGGCCCGGGACGAGGACCTCATAGTTGCGCACGAGTGCGAGTGCGTCTTCAGTCCTGCCCTGAAGAGCGGCGAGGCGCGCGCGCTGCACGAGGCCGGTGGCCTCGCCCATAGGACCCGGGTCGAGGCTGGCCACCGTCCGGAGTGCTTCCGAGGCCTTGCGCCAGTCCCCCACGGCGAGGTAGCACGCGGCCTCGTCCGCAGCGATCCGCGATGCGTAGGCATGCGGAGCGTCGAGCTCGGCGAGCTCTTCCCGGCCCCACCGCAGGATGTCCCCTAGGCCCCGGCTGATGTATGTGACCTCTCGCGCGTTGGCGAGCCACACCAGCCCGGACCAGAAGGCGAGAAAGTCGCCGGCCTCTCGGGCTTCCGTGAGCGAAACCTCGGCGAAACCGACGGCATCGTCGCGGTGACCCGCCATATGTGCTGCCGCCGCAGCGGCCGACAGCGCGAAGGACAGGGCACAGCGGTCCCCAGAACGGCGGGCCGCTCTCAACGCCTCCTCGGCGAGCGACGACGCATCTGGGCTGCCCTCCCAGCTGGCCGCGTGCGCGAGATCGGCCGCCGCGCGGGCGTACTGCCAGCTGTCCGGGTACTGCTCGGCGAGGCGGACTGCCTTCAGGGAGCCGTTGATGGAGAAGTGCGCTCTGCCGACCCACCAGGTGACCTGCTCTTGCCGCATCGTGAGTTCCGCGGCGGCAAGGGGTTCCCGTGCGGCGTCCACCTCCCTGAGGAGCATCTCGACGGCTTCGAGCTCAGCAGGGAAGTCTCCGGCGAGGTACGCCGCCTCTCGGACTCTGTTCCACAGATCCCGCCGGTCCTCGAGTGCGGCGGGCAGGCGGTCGCGGAGGGCGACAGCCCTCTGCAGCATCCGGAGCCTCTCGGCCGCCGTGATCGACGGCGCATCCGGATCCGCAGCCTTCAGCGCCCACTGGTAGGCCTCCGGTCGGTGACCGGCGTGGTAGTGATGGTCGGCCAGTGCCAGGGCGAGGTCTCCGGCGGGAGCCATCACCAGCGCGGCCTGCTGCTCATAAGCCGAGGAGAAGGCGGCGTGCCAGCCGCGCCGTTCATCCTCCGACATCCCCTGCTCAAGCAACTCGGCGATGAGCGGGTGGTGGAACCAATACATCCCGTCAGCCGACAACTCGAGGATTCCAGCGTCTGCTGCCAGATGGAGCAGCCCTGCAACGGCAGGTGGATCGATCGCGGGTGCCGCGGCGGCCCGTAGCAACTCCGCACCGACACTCCGCCCGCCAATCGCCATGATCTGGGTCAGGAGCCGGCCCTTCGGCGGGAGCGCGCGCCATGACCGGAGCACCGCCGAGCGCAGGTCTCCGGGAAAGCCCGCCGGGAGGTGCTTGGCATCGGCTGTCAGGCCCTCCGTCAGGAGGCGCGTGAAGTAGGGGTTGCCGGCCGAGCGCGCGTAGACCTCGGTGACGAGCGACTGCATGGGCGGGCCGTCCAGCAGGTGCGCGAGCTGCGCCTCGGTCTCGGGCCGATCGAGGGGACCGAGGGGTACAGTCGCCACATTGGGAAGGCGTCGGGTGACCGCGAGCCACTGGTTAAGCGGGTGAGACTCCTCGAGCTCACGCATCCGGATGGTTCCGAAAACGGCCAGCCGACGCTCGTCAGGTCCGCCCATGAGGTACAGGAGCACATCAAGCGTGCCCGGATCTGCCCAGTGGAGGTCATCGATCGCAAGGACGACGGGCTGACGCTCGCTGATCTCGGATATCCAGTCATCGATGAGTCGCGGAACATCTGAGCGCGACACGCCATCGAGCAAGGGCACCGGCCCGAAGTCTGCCCCCGCGTGCCGTAGGGCCGAACGCAGGCCGAGGTAGGGTACCTCGGCCGCTGCCATCGGCAGCGCAGCACCCTGGAGGATCAGGGCGCGGGAATCGGCTGCATCGCACGCCGCAGCCACGAGGGCCGTCTTGCCGATACCTGCATCGCCGGTGACAAGGACGGTCCCCGTCCGGCCCGAGCAGCCGGCGTTGATGGCCTCGGCCAGAGCCGCCAGTTCATCGGTGCGTCCGACGAGCGCCGGGGCGCCCGCCAGCCTCCTTCCCGCCATGAATCAAGAGTGCCACTCTCGCGTCGCGGAGTGCAGATCTCAGGGTGCGCGGGTCCTCATCTCAGGGTGTTGGCCCGATGTGCATGACCTCCGCCAAGGACGATTCTGATTCGGCAACCACAACCACAGAAGGTGAGTTTCGATGTCTGCACAGCATGCGTCACCTCTGCTGAATGCCGCAGAGCCCCGGGGCGCCACCAGAATGACACGAGGGGCCCCGCGCACGGTCTTCGCCGTCGCCGGAGTGCTCCTGTTTGGAACTTCGTCAGCTGCCGCAGCCGTCTCCGACACGGGGCAAGGCACGGTGAGCCCTGTCACCGTCGTGGACGGGACCTCCCTCATCGCGTCCAGCTCAGCCGCCAACGCCGATTTCCACGGCGTTGCCCTGTCCGCTGTTCAGTACAGCGCACCCGCGAACGTCCCCGCCTGGCAGCAGCGCGGATACCGGGCACCCGCTCGGGGAGTGCCCGGCATCTGCTGATGGGGGGCCTGCCGCTCAACGTGGAGACGATATGTCGCCCTGATGCGCCGGCGCGTATGCCGGCCTTTACACAGCGGCGCTTCCTGATGTGACCTCGAGGACGGCCGCGCCGGTGATCCTGTCCGCGGCGAGATCCGCGAGCGCCCGGTCGGCGTCCTCGAACGCGTAGGGCACCGTCGTGGCGCGGATCGGGATCTCGGCGGTCAGGCGGAAGAACTCCTCGCCGTCGGAGCGCGTGTTGGCGGTGACGCTGCGCAGCTGCCGCTCCTCGAACAGGTGCTCCTGGTAGTTCAGTGCCGGGATGTCGCTCAGATGGATGCCTGCGACGGCGAGGGTTCCGCCGCGATCGAGGGCGCGGAGCGCGGGCGGAACGAGCGTGCCGACGGGCGCGAAGAGGATGGCCGAGTCGAGTTTCTCGGGCGGCTCCTCATCCGCGCCGCCAGCCCACGCGGCGCCGAGCTCGAGCGCGAGTTCCCTGGCCTCGGGCGCCCGGGTCATGACGTACACCGTGGCTCCGCGGTGCATCGCGAGCTGCGCGGTGAGGTGCGCGCTGCCGCCGAACCCGTAGATGCCCAGCCTGCCGCCGTCGGGCATCGCGGCGCGCTGCAGCGCCCGGTAGCCGATGATCCCGGAGCACAGCAGCGGAGCGGCCTCGCGGTCGCTGAACGCGTCCGGGATCCGGTACGCGAAGTCCTCGCGCACGACGGCGAGCTCCGCGTACCCGCCGTCGTCGTCCCACCCCGTGAACCGAGGTGCTTCGCAGAGGTTCTCGCGGCCCGAGAGGCAGAAGCGGCACGTGCCGCACGTGCTGCGCAGCCACGCGATCCCGACGCGCTGGCCTGGCTCGAACCGATGGGCTTCGGGGCCGAGGGCCTCCACGCGGCCCACGGCCTCGTGCCCGGGGATGACGCCATGCCGCTTCGGGGCGAGGTCTCCTTCGGCGAGATGCAGGTCCGTGCGGCAGACGCCGCAGACGGAGACCCGCACGAGGATCTCCCCCGGCCCGGGCACGGGGTCGGGCCTCTCGCCGAAGGCCAGCGGGCCGGGGCTCCCGCCCGCCGGGCCCGGGACGTCCACCCACCATGCGCGCATGGCGCTATTCTCACCTGCCCGGCTGGGCAGGGACAGGGTCCGCAGCCGCAAGTTTGGCGGACCCCTTCGGGCGGCTCAGTCCACGTGGGCGGCCCTGAGATCAGGAGGCGTTGCGCCCTGGATGACCCAACGGTTGCCATCCGGGTCAGCGAAGTGGGCGAACTGAACCCCGCCCATATCCTGGATCTCGCTGATGTCCGCACCACGCTCGAGGAGCTGGGTGCGGACTGTGCCCAGATCGGGCGCTACGAGCTGCAGCCCCTCGAGACTTCCGGGTCTCATGCTCGTCATCCCCGTTCCAATGACGATCGAGGCAGCGGAGCCCGGGGGCGTCAGCTGGACCACACGCATTCCGGGGATGTGCTCGACGTCGTGGTCAAGGGCGAAACCCAGCGTCTCTACGTAGAACGACTTCGACCTATCGACATCAGCCACGGGCACCTGCACGACTTCAAGACGCATCTCCATGGCCCACACGGTACAGGGCGAACTCATGATGATCATCTCTCCCGACAACAGGCTTCGCGTGGTAACCACTGATGCCCCTCGACTCCTCTCCCGTCCGGCGCGAGTCGTCATATTCGGGAACATAAATGTGCGCTAATTTCACAAGGACCGGATCCAGAGGTTATCTTTCCAGTGCAAGGCAAGGCTTGCCTAAGCCACGCTGTGCCGCCCTATACGTCCGTTCCCGAGAGGCCCATGCCCATGCCCATGTCCAAGCTGACGACTGTGAAGCTCGTCGCCGCCGTAACAGCCGCGACAGCGCTGGCCGCCTGCTCAGGCCCCGCGGCCACGTCCTCTACCGCGTCCTCGGGCGGCGGAGACGCCGGCACCACGATCACGGTGTACAACGCCCAGCACGAGCAGCTGACCGCGGCCTGGGCGGACGCCTTCACGAAGGAGACCGGGATCAAGGTCCTCCTGCGCAACGGCGACGACCTCGAGATGGGCAACCAGATCATCGAGGAGGGCAAGGCGTCCCCCGCGGATGTCTTCCTGACCGAGAACTCCCCGGCCATGGACCAGGTCGAGAACGCGCACCTGCTCGCCAAGCTCGATCAGGGAACCCTCGACCAGGTCCCCGCGCGATACCGCCCTGCCGCAGGCGACTGGACGGGCATCGCTGCCCGCTCCACGGTGCTGGCCTACAACAAGACGAAGCTCAGCGAGGCCCAGATCCCGGCCTCGCTGATGGACCTGAGTGGCCCGGCGTGGAAGGATCGCATCGGCGCATCCACCGGAGGGGCCGACTTCCAGGCCATCGTCAGCGCCATGGACCAGCTCAAGGGCCCCGACGCGACCCTGGCCTGGCTCAAGGGCATCAAGGACAACGCCCGCAGCTTCCAGGACGACACCCCGGTGCTCGCCGCGGTGAACAAGGGCGACATCGAGGCCGGGATCCTCTACCACTACTACTCGTTCGTGGACCAGGCCCAGACCGGGGAGAACAGCAACAACGTCGCCCTGCACTACTTCCGCAACCAGGACCCCGGCGCGTTTGTGAGCGTCTCCGGCGGCGCGGTCCTTGCGTCGAGCAAGCACCAGGAGCAGGCCCAGAAGTTCATCGCCTTCATCACCTCCAAGGCCGGCCAGCAGGTCCTGGCGGACGGGAAGTCCTTCGAGTACACCGTGGGATCCAACGTCCCGTCCAACCCCAAGCTCGTGCCACTCACCGACCTCCAGTCCCCCGCCATCGACCCCGGCACGCTCAACAGCCCCGAAGTCGAGGACCTCATGACCCGCGCCGGGCTCCTCTGAGGCACACCGCTGCGGTGGGCCTCAGGACATCCGAGGCCCACCGCCGTCGCCGTCGTCGTCGCCGCCGTCAAGGCGGGCTGGGTGCCCGCCCCGTTCCTCTGGGATCCCGAGCGCGGCGGCGGCCGCCTCGTGCCCCTCGACCCTGAGCTCCCACGGCGGGCGCTGGAATCGCTCTTGGGCGAGGCGGAACCGCACCTCGCGCTCGACGACGCCGAGGGAGGTCTCCAGCCGCGCCTCGCCGTTGGGCTCGTATCCGAGACTCCTGCTCACCCCGATCGATGGGGCATTCCACTCGAACGTGCTCGTCATGGCCACCTCCGCGCCGAGGGAGTCGAAGCACCACAGGAGCACCGCGGCCCGCATCTCCTTCCCCAGCCCTCGGCCCTGGTCACTGCGGCGCAGCCACGAGCCGGTCGTCACCGTCCGGAGCGCGGCGAAGTTCTTCGCCGCGACGTCCTGGGAGCCAAGGAACTCCCCCGCCGACGACCAGACACCGAACATCACGGTCCATGACTCGGGACGCGACTTGATGCGGTTCTCCCAGATCCAGCGCGCCGCGGTCGGCCCCAGCTCGGGTGATTCCGCCCATGCTGTCGGGAAGGGGATGTGTCCGTTCACTCGCTCGTAGATGCCAGAGGCGGCCGCGTCGACGTAGTGGGGAATGTCCTCGTCGCGCAGGGGCCGCAGGACGAGCCGCGGGGTCTTGAGGTGGAGGCCGAACAGGGGCCAGAGGGTCTCCAGCAGCGCCATGGTCCCACGCTAGCAGCTGGCGCGCCCCGGGCATTGGGCCCGTCCGGCGCTGGGCACCTCCCGTCACTGCGCGATCGCAGGGTCAGTGGCCAACCTCACTACCCTCCCGTGAACCTTCACCCCGGCCAAGGCTCGAATTACTCCTCAATTTCCCCGTCGGTAACGTCCGGCCCGGAGGGTCGTGTGGGTCCGGAGCACGCGAAGTCGACGGAAGGTGACCCAATGTTCAGCCCAGGAGTGGATGTTCCCGCAGCGACATCACGTGGAGGAAGCTCAGAGCGCTGGCCGTTGGCCGGGCCATTTGGCCGACATAGTGTCGCGTCCGCCGTCCTGTGGCTGGGGTTGGGAGGAGTCGCCTACGCCCTCGGCGAGGCCGCTTCGCTGGTTGGCCTTCCCGCACCGCATCTGCTGATGGCGCTCCTGGTCGGTGCTGCTGCCGCCCTCACAGGGGCAGTGAAGCGGCAGCTGCCGAAGCCTGCGGCCACGGCCTCCCAGGCCGGAATCGGCGTTCTCATGGGCAGCTATGTCAGCCCGGCCGCCCTGCAGTCAGTTGGTGCCACGGCGTTGCCGATGATGGCAGTGACCGTCCTGACCATCGCCCTGTGCCTCGCGGCCGGAGCTCTTCTGGCCAGATGGGGCCGGACAGGCCTTGCCGAAGGCGCATTGAGCCTCGTTCCAGGCGGTTCTGCCGCCGTCGTGGCGGCTGCGGACGATCTCGGCGCCGACTCCCGCCTCGTCGCCTTCTCGCAATACTTCCGGGTCGCGCTCGTGGCGTTCACGGCACCCGTCGTCGCGACCGCGATGCATCCCGACACAGACGGGAGCACGAGGGCTGGGGGCACGCCGCTCTGGGACGACCCACATCAAATCCTTCACCTCTCACAGGGCGCGCATCAGCTCCCGGGACTTCTCATGCTGGGCGCCGTCTGCATCCTCGGGGTCAGGGCCGGCAAGCGCTTCTCGATGCCGGCCCCGGCGCTGCTCGGGCCGATGGTCATGACCGCGCTGTTCGTGTTCACGGGGACCGCGCAGGGCTTTGCGCCCGATGGCGTACTGCGCGGCCTCCTCTTCGTCCTGGTCGGCCTTGAAGTGGGCCTGAGGTTCACCTGGGCCTCCGTACGGAGCATCGGCAGGCTGTTTCCCCACGTGCTGCTCTGGACGGTGGCCGTCTGCCTCGCGTGCGGGGGGCTGGCCTGGGCGTTCTCGGCAGCGTTGGGCCTTCCGCTGGTCGACGCCTACCTCGCTACCACGCCCGGGGGCATCAACGCCGTACTGGCCACCGCCGCTTCCATGGACGCGAA
This sequence comes from Sinomonas sp. P10A9, assembly GCF_041022165.1. GTDB lineage: Bacteria > Actinomycetota > Actinomycetes > Actinomycetales > Micrococcaceae > Sinomonas > Sinomonas puerhi. Next base: position 553,414 of record NZ_CP163302.1, on the reverse strand, counting down.
CCTCCCTGCCATTTCGACCGTCCAGAGCACCCGCCTTCTCATCGTGATGCTCGTGACCCCGCCGATCATCAGCTGGCTGGCCCGCAAGACCTCCGAGGTGCGGAAGCCTGCGCGTGCGGCAGGCAGCAACCGGCGCCTTCCGGTCGTGACGGAGTCCGCCGTCTCCTAGAATGCCGGGGCGGCGAAGCCGCCCCGGCAGGTTCCCCAGAGCGCGAGCAGGTTCGGTGCAAGGGGGATGAGCGCGGTTGAGGGCTGTCAGCGGGCTACCTCCGCTGACAGCCCCCGGGGTACCTCCCACCGCCTACTGAACGATCGTCACCAAGTGAGTCGTGTGGTCATACCGGAACGCTACGGGCCCGCCTGCGTGGTCGAAGCCGATGTTGGACCCGTTCAAGGCCCCGTTCATCCCGTAGTTCGTGTCCCAGGACCCGTTGAGCGCCACCTTGAACGAGTAGGACCCGGCCGGCAGTGAGGCAAGCCGAAGGATCCACCCCTGCGAGCGGGGATCCCACGTCGCGGACGTCGCAGCGCACGCCGGATCCCAGTCCCCCGCGCATCCGACGGGGTGCTGGTACGTGCCGGGGAAGTTGACCGAAGCGGGCTGCGTCACGGGCCAGCCGGCCGTGACGAGGTGGGTCGAGTCGTTGTAGCTGAACACGACCGTCCCGCCCGGGTGGTCGAGGCCGATGTTGGGGCCGTTGACCGCGCCCCCCACGCCGTAGTTCACGTCCCAGGACTTGTTGAGCGCCGCCTTGAACGAGTAGCTGCCAGCCGCCAGAGTGTACGTCCCGCGCCAGACTCCCAGCGCGGCGTCGAACGTCAGCTGCGCCTGCGTGCACGCGGGATCCCAGTTGCTCGCGCACCCCATCGCCGTGTTGAGCGTCCCCGGAACAGACACGGCGGAGGGCTGTGACGCGTGCTCTGAGACCGTGGTCAGATGCGTGTCCTGCCGATACGTGAACGTGAGCTTCCCGCCAGGATGGTTGAGCGTGATGTTTCCGCCGTTCGGCGCGCCGCCAGCCCCGTAGTTCTCCTTCCACGAGCCATTGAGCGCAGCCTTGATCTGGTAGGTCCCAGCCGGCAGGTCAACGGTGAGCCGCCACTCGGAGGCGATCGGGTCGTACTGTGCCATCGTCGCCTGGCACGCGGGGTCCCAGTCGCCGGTGCAGCCCGCGAGGTGCTGGTAATCGCCCGCGATGCTCACCGAGAGCGGCTGCGGCGCGGGGCCCTTCGGCGCGTCCGGGTCCACCGGGGTAGGCACGACGGCGGAGACGGTCGCCGAGGTCGCGGTGTGGCCGGTGTTGTCCAGCGAGACCGCACGGTACTCGAGCGGCGTGCCCGGTGTCATGCCCTTGGTCGCGTGGAACACCTGGTACGGGTAGGTGTCGTCGGTGCCGATGTTCTGCCACTGCCCGGCCGGTCCCTGCGCGCCCGGGGTCCGGGCCTGGAACGTGACCTCGTAGAAGGAGTCGTGCGGGAGGTCCGCGGTGACGTTGACGCGCGTGTTGTCCCCGCCCGTCGCCGCTGGCGTTCCGATCTGGGGCACGGGCGCCGCCGCGGAGTCCGGGATGCGCCCGTCGGACTCGTAGACCACGGCGGAGAACGGCGGCACGGTCACGTTCAGCGTCTTGTCCGCGGCCGTGTCGAGCCGGTCCGTTGCCCCCGCGCCGAACACCTTGGTGAACGGCCGCTGGGCAATGTACGTCGGCACGGCGGCCGTACGCGGAGCCGCAGTGTTGTTCAGCGCCACGACGTACTCGCGCTGCGCCGTCGCGTCGATGCGCGAGAACGCGTACACGCCCGCCGTCGTGTCGGCGTAGCGGTCCTGGTGCGCGCCCGAGCGCAGCGCGGGGTTGTCCTTGACCACCTTCGCGAGGTCGGCGATTGAGGTGTACAGCGGATGGGTGGTGACGTAGTTATCCGTGGCGTGGGTCGCCGTCGTGCCCAGAAGGCTGTCGGCCAGGTACTCGGGCGTCTTGGAGGCGAACATGTCCTGGCGGGCAAGCTGGTCACCGCCCGTGCCGGTGAAGCCCTGCTCGTCGCCGTAGTAGACGATCGGGTTGCCTCGCGAGAAGTACATGAGCTCGTTCGCGAGCCGGTCGCGCGCCACCTTCTCGGCGTCGGACGCCTTGGGGTTGTCGGTGTTGATGAAGGAGCCGATGCGGCCCATGTCGTGGTTCCCGAGGAACGTGGGCAGCTGGTACACGTTCGAGGTCGCCGTCGTGTACCAGTCGTCGCCCTGGAACAGCTTCTGGAGCGTCGTGGCGGGCGAGGATGCCGACGCGTACGAGCGCGCCGCCTGCTGGAACGGGAAGTCGAGGACCGCCTGGACGCCGTCGGACGTCGTGAACTTCGAGGTGAAGTCCCGCGAGGTGTCGTAGACCTCGCCGAACATGAAGAAGTCCTTCTTCCCCACCGAGTGCGCGTAGTCCAGGATCGCGGGCGAGAACTTCTGCCAGAACGCGTCGTTGACGTGCTTCATCGTGTCGATGCGGAAGCCGTCGATGCCGAAGTCGCCGATCCACTTCTTGTAGACGTCGATGAACCCGTTGAGGACCTTCGGGTTCTCGGTGAACAGGTCGTCGAGGCCCGAGAAGTCGCCATAGTTGGCGCTCTCGCCAGCGAAGGTCGAGTCTCCGCGGTTGTGGTACAGGCTCAGGTCGTTGAGCCATGCGGGGACCTTGGCATTCTCGTCGCCGGGCGAGACGTACGGGTGGTACGGGAACGACGTCGCGGGATCCATCGTGGGGAAGGTCGGCTGGTCGGCAACGGCGGCGTCGTCGAACGTCTTCCCCGACGCGTCCTTGTAGGGCGAGACGGTCTTGCTCACGTAGGGCATACGGTCGCCCTCGGTGTACTTGATGACGTCCGCGGTGTGGTTCGTGATGATGTCGAAGTAGACCTTCATGCCGCGCGCGTGCGCCTGGGTGATGAGGTCTCCGAGCTCGGCGTTGGTGCCGAGGTGCGGGTCGATCTGCGTGAAGTCCGTGATCCAGTAGCCGTGGTAGCCCGCGCTCTTGTCCTGCGGCTGGACGGCCTTGTTCTTGAAGCTCGGGGTGAGCCAGATCGCGCTCGTGCCCAGGCCCTGGATGTAGTCGAGCTTGCCCGTGAGGCCCTGGAGGTCGCCTCCGTGGTAGAAGCCCTTGTTGGTCGGATCGAAGCCCGAAACCATCGGGTCGGCTGCGAGCCCGCCCAGATCGTTCGCCCTCGTGCCATTCGCGAAGCGGTCCGTCATGACGAAGTAGTAATTCTCGGCGCCCGCGGCCGTGCGGAACGAGTGGGTGGCCCCAGTAGCCGGATCGGGCGGCGACGGCGGCGGGGCGGCGAGCGCCGTCGTCGCGCCTCCTGCGAGAAGCCCGGCAACGAGGACGACGGCGGCGGCTGCGGCGGCCCGTCCTCTCGCGTCGCGCGAAGGGATACGGCGATTCTTCATGGAAACCTCCTATGAAAACGTTTACACCGCGGGTAACTATGACACGAGTCACACTTGCGTGACAAGGGTTTGGAAGACTGCCTCCGGAACGTGCGCTGGAAGGGCTTTCAGCCCCATCGTTTGCGAGTGTGTTTCCTGTCATCAGTCTCGACGGATTCCGTTGATCCCCCTTGTCTGGAAACGCTTTCACCGGTATCTGAGCACCGTGTCTCGACAGGGGGCCGCTCCCTTGCCAGCATCGAGGGGTGACGCAACCACCCGCCGATTCCCGCCTGCGAGACCTCGCCCTCCTGCGGCGCGTCCGGGACCGGATCGACCGCGACTACGCGCTGCCGCTGAACGTCGAGGCACTCGCCCAGGGCATCCACATGTCTGCGGGGCACCTGAGCCGGCTGTTCAGGACCGCGTACGGCGAGTCGGTGTACCAGTACCTCATGACGCGCCGGATCGAGCGGGCCATGGCCCTGCTACGGGTGGGGGAACTCAGCGTCACGGACGTGTGCTTCGAGGTGGGCTTCTCGTCGCTGGGCACGTTCAGCACCCGGTTCGCGGAGCTCGTGGGGGTCCCTCCCAGCACCTACCGAGACCACGGCGCGGACATCACCGAAGGCATGCTGCCGTGCATCGCCAAGCAGGTCACGAGACCGATCAGGAATCGAGAAGCGTGGCCTGCCCGCACGCTCTAGCGTGAAGGCATGGAACTCACCATTCACGCAAGCGCACTCCCCCATGTTGATCCCGAAGCCTCGGTGGCCTTCTACCGCGACGTGCTCGGCTTCGAGGTCCGTCAGGACGTCGGCAAGGGCACCATGCGATGGATCACTGTCGGGCCCGTCGGCCAGCCCAGCACATCGATCCTTCTGGCCCCGCCGGCCATCGATCCCGGGATCACCGACGACGAGCGCCGCACCATCTCCGAGATGATGGCCAAGGGCACCTACGGCTGGATCCTGCTGGCCACCCCCAACATCGACGAGGTCTTCGAGAAGGTCCAGGCCACCGACGCCGAGGTGATCCAGGAACCGACCCTGCAGCCCTACGGCCTGCGCGACTGTGCGTTCCGCGACCCGGCGGGCAACCAGATCCGCGTCCAAGAGATTCGCTGATGTGCCATCCCGCCTGGGGCCCGGTGCACGCACCCGTGCCGTACCCGTGCGACCTCGCGCGGGTGCGACGCGTCCGCGACCTGATCGACCGAAACGCCGCGCGGAGCGGCGGGAACTGCGCATGCCACCTCGACACCGCCGCGCTCGCCCGCGCGGCCGGCGTACCGGCGGCCCAGCTCGCCGGCGAGTTCGCGCTCGCCTACGGGATGTCCCCGGAAGAATACGCGGCGTTGCGCCGCGACGAACCGGTCTGCAGACCGGTCAGGAATCGAGAAGCGGCGCTCAGCGCGCCGCGGATAGCGTGAAGACCATGGGCATCATCGACTCAATCACCCTCGAAGTGGCGGACCTCGCGGCCGCCCGGAACTTCTACACCGGCGCGTTTGGCCTGGACCTGGCCGCCCATGTGCGGCTGCGCGAATCGCAGCAGGCCACGAACGGCTTCCGGGGATTCACCCTATCCTTTGTGGTGTCCCAGCCCGCCAACGCAGATCTCCTCCTCGACGCCGCCCTCGCCGGCGGAGCGGCAGCCCTCAAGCCCGCGTCCAAGTCACTCTGGGGCTACGGCGGCGTGATCCAGGCCCCGGACGGGACCATCTGGAAGGTTGCCACGTCCGAGAAGAAGGACTCGGGCCCGGCACAGCGGCAGACCGACGAGGTCGTTCTGCTGCTGGGCGTTGCCGACGTGGCCGCCAGCAGGAGGTTCTACACGGATCGCGGGCTCACCGTGGCCAAGGCCTTCGGCCGCATGTACGTCGAGTTCGCGGCGGACGGCCCGGTCAAGCTGGCCCTCTACCGCCGTCGCGCGCTGGCCAAGGACGCTGGGGTGGCCCCTGAGGGGACCGGCTCCCACCGCCTCGCGATCACCGGCAGCGCCCGCGCGGTGACGGATCCCGACGGATTTGCCTGGGAGGCGTCGAAGCTCGCCCGGACCGTCTGACCCTGCAGGTTCACCGCAGGACGACGAGCTGCGCCTTCCCGTCCGTGAAGAACTCATCGCCGCTGCCGTTGTGCCCCATCTGGGGGTGCGTGAGCGGCACGAGCCGCTCGGGATACCCGAGCGTGCCGATGATGAAAGCCCGCTCGGCGTCGATGTTCGGGTCGATGTGGTGGGTTGGCACCTTGGCCGCCCCGGCGAACTCAATCCCGTCGTCGAAGCTCGCCGTGGCCTCCCAGATCGGACGACCGCCAGGGGCGGCGTAGTCGGTGCGCCAGATGCGGGTGTGGTGCCGCTGGCGCAACGAGTTCGAGGCCGTCGCCTTCTGGAACGCAACCGTCTCCGGCTCGCCCGCCATGAACGCGGGCGTCACTGGGGCCGAGGCGTACTGGCCGCCCTGGATCCCCACCGCAAACGCCTGAAGCGTGTTGGCGAACGTCGACCGGTCGGCACGGGCCCACCCGGCGCCTTCGAAGGCCCCGACGAGCTGGTCCTCGGTGCCCACGAAGATGAAGTTGGCCGGTTCCATGTGGTCGCCGGTGAGCGTCTCGCTGTAGAGCGGCAGTCTGGAGAAGGACGCCGCGTCCAGGGCAGGCAGCTGTTGGCTGGTCGGCTCCCCGGGGTGCTCGTGCGGGTGGATCAGCAGCGGCGCGGTCACAACCGCGAAGACGATCCCGATCGCCGGCACGACGGCGAACGCCCGCCCCGCGCTGCCCGCTCGCCGTTCGTGGCGGACGATGGGGAACCGCGCCGCGATCTCGAGGAAGCCGACGACCGCGGTCAGGAATGCAGCACCGAGCAGCACGCCGCCCCACACGTCGCTCACGAAATGCACCCCCAAGTACACGCGGCTCATCGCGACGAGAAGCACCACCACGAGGTACCCCGCCACGACTAGGGTGCGCGCCACCGTGGTGCGATAGGCCTTGACCAGCAGGTAGGCAAGGAGCCCGTAGACCACGGTAACGCGCACGGCATGTCCGCTCGGGAAGCCGAGGGTGCCCACGTCGAGCAGGGCCAGCGAGGCGTCCGGCCTGTGCCTGCCGACGAGCAGCTTGACCACCGTCGCGAGCAGTTCCTGTCCCACGACGGCGCCGACGACGACCACGGCCAGGAACCGCCGTCGTTCCCACCACAGCATGGCCGCGGCGGCGAGGGTCAGGAAGGTGAGGGCCTGCCAGTTCACAAGCATCGTCGCGGCGGTGAAGAAGGCGGTTTCCCCTGGGGTGCGAACTGCTGGCATGAGGTTCGCGATCCGCTCGTCGACCCGGGTCAGCGCCCCACCGGTGGCAACGGTGAACGCTACCCCCAGGAAGCTCACGAGAGGCCACGCGGCGATCGCCACGGTGCCCGTCAGCCAGATCCCGGCAGGGCTGTCCCGTCTGAATCGGCCGCGGAGCCATCTCATCCCGGCCGCATCGCTCGTCCGCTGTCTGACCACGTAGGCGTTCGAGGCGAGGCCCTCCCAGGCTGATGTCCCGAGGGAGCGCAGCACCTTCCCCGGCAGGGTCAGCGCCCTCACGACCGCGAAGACAAAGATGATGACGGCGACCGCCTCGAGGAAGACCGCGGCGAGGAACAGCATCGGCGAAACGAAGAGCGTGAGCGTCCTGACCGCGTAGAAGCCGACCACGATCAGTGCCAGGGCAAGCAGTGCGACGAGGAGGTGCACGCTCGCGCGCCTGTGTGTCGGTGCGTTCGCGACGCGGACCCCGTCGGTGCCTTCCTCTGATGCCATGTTCCCGATTCTCCCCGGCACGTTCCGAAATCCCTGCGTACCCCGCGCGTTTCAGGGTCCGCTCAGGGTGAACCCCGAGAGTAGTCGCGGGGCTGAGCGGGCATAATCGAACGGTGAGCACACCCGGCCACGCCCCACGGAGGAACCCCTACCGAGACCCGAGCGCCTACTGGCCCGACGGCGTCCCGCTGGCCGGCACGCCCGGCGCAGCCGAACAGCGCAGAGGTGAGCTCGTCCGCAGGGGTGAGTCGGCGCCGTCGGCCGTGGCTCCGACACGGCAGCGCGGGCCCCGCCCGTACAAGCCCGTCTCCCGGCTCGCGACGGCTCTCGGCGGGATTTCCCTGGGGCTGGGTCTCCTCGCGCTCACTCTGGGATTCGTGCCGTGGATCGGCGCGTTCCTCGCGGCACCGCCTCTCCTCGGCTCGGTGTTCGGCGCGTGGGGATCGTTCGCCCGCTCGAGGTTCCGAGCCGCACGCATCTCGGCGATGGCGATCGGGGGCGTGGCGCTGAGCGCGCTTCACGTGGTCATGCTCTTCGTGCGCTGACGCGCATCAGTCCTCACTGTGCAGGTCCCGGCGCCGCGCGCTGAGCAGCTCGACCTCGGGCCGGCCCGCCAGGAGGCGTTCGACGGCGTCGACCACCTCGAGCGCGTGCGCTCGGTCCGGGCTCACCACGACCGCGCCGATGCGGGCCCGCCTGTGCAGGTCCAGGTCCCCGACCTCCGCGACCGAAACCTCGAACCTCTTCCGAACCTCGGCGATAATCGGCCTCACCACGGACCGCTTTTCCTTGAGCGAGTGAACGTCTCCCAGCAGCAGGTCCAGCTCGATCCAGGCGATCCACATGCGCCCATTCTCCCGCGCCACGAGCTGCACGCCGCGAGCTGACGCAATTGCAGGTGCTGGCCGTGGTCGTCAGAGTGCGCCAAGCCGGGCGAGGCGGCGTCGGGCGGCGGCCTGGCTCGGCCCGATGGGACCGAGGGCGCGGCCCACGACGGCGAGCGTCGCCTTCGCGGCCGGGGTCGCGGGCAGCGGCATCGGGCCGAGCCGGGGGCGCGACAGTCCCAGCAGGTCGAGGTGCCGCTGCGGCATCGTCTCGAGCACGGCGCCGAACAGCATGGCGTAGCCCGGCTTGAGCAGCGGGTCGAGGGGCGGACGCCGCAGGAAGGCGACCACCTCGGCGACGCGGGGGCCGCCGGCCAGCTGCCGCGCGGCGTCGAACGCCTCGATGCGCGACTGCAACGCGGCCTCGGTACGCGGCGGATCCGCCACGCCCATGAGCTCGCCGGCGAGCGCCCACCCGCCCACGTACGCGTCCGCGCCGCCGGGCACCGGCCCGTGGAGTGCCTCGTACGTGCGCAGGAACGCGTCCGTGAACGCGATGTGGACCCACTCGGCAAGGGCCGGGTCGTTGGCGGAATAGTGCAGGTGCTTGCCGCTGCCGGATACGTAGTCGCCCTCGACCGGCTCATGGCGCCGCCGCACGTACGCGCACGCGCGCCGCGCCGCCGTCGTGTCCCCGTAGGTGACCGTGAAGATCCAGCGGATGGTCCCCGCGAGCCGTGCGAGCGGGTCGGTGCGGTAGTCCGAGTGGTCCGCGACGCCGGCCAGCACACCGGGGTGGAGGGCCTGGGTGAGGAGGGCGCGGATGCCGCCGGCGATCGGCGACATGGAGCTGTGGACCGCCCAGACGGCGGAGTCGGGCGCGAAGAAGCCCGCGTCATCGCCCTCCTCGAGGGCCGTCTCCCATGCGGGAACGCTTTCGGACTGGCCGGCGAAGGTCAGGCGGAGGCGGGTGCGGAGCGGGCCGAGCGCGTCGAGGGGCACCTCCCCAGCGTACGGCCGGAAAGAAGAAGCCGCCGGAGCCCCCTCCGTTGACTCGGAGTCGGGGCCCCGGCGGGTGGGGTCTACTTTGCCCAGTACACGTGGTTCGTGAGGGGGCGGAAGTCGTCCTGATCCGAGACGGTGACTACCTCGCCGATCAGGATGACGTGGTCCCCTGCGTCCACCCGCTGCCAGAGGCGACACTCGAGGTGCGGGACGTCGTCGGCCACGATGGGAGAGCCCAGGGTCCCGGGCTCCCAGGCCAGTCCCGCGAACTTGTCCGTTCCCTTCGCCGCGAACCTCTTGACCAAGTCCTGGTGGGACTCGGACAGGATGTGCACGGCGTAGTTGTCGGTGCGGTTCCAGATCTCGAATGAGCTCGACTTCTTGTCCACCGCCCAGGAGACGAGCGGCGGGTCGAGGCTGACCGAGGTGAACGAGTTGCTCACGAGGCCCGCAACCGTGCCGCCGTCCGAGGTGGTCATGACCGAGATGCCCGTCGCCCAGCGCCCCATGGCGCGGCGCAGGTCAGCACCGGTCACAAGGTCGAGCGGCATCGCGGTCATGAGGTTGCTCCAGCATCGGAAGGACGCCCGGTGCATCAGGCGCCGTACTTGCCGCGGATGGACACCGCGGCCGGATCCTCATCTGGGGCACCCCACTACGGGAGAGGGTTGCCGCCCGGCCAGCCAGAGCTTAACGCCGGGACTCTTGATCCTGCCTTCCACCCTACGGATCTGGATTCGGGGTCGTCCAATGACGCGGCAACAATGAGACACATTGTGGGCATTCTGAGAGCCCCCGCGCCGCTGACGCACGACGGCGGGTGGGCACCCGCCGTCGTGCCTCACCGCCCTTGCACACGCCGCCTGCGCACGCCGCGATTATTACGGCCGCGCACCGCCGGTTTTGCGCCCAGACCGCGAATTGCGTGAAAGTTGAAGCAAACCCATCCCGAGCGGCCGAGAGATCTGGCTCCGTGACGCCGCAGCAACCCTGGCCACCACGTGCCACTGGTGCTACCGCCAGAACCGATGGAGATGTGAATGTCCGCAGTAACCCCTGCCCCCGCCCCCAATTCCGACCAGAGCGGTTCTGCCCAGACCGACCCCAAGCGGATCGCGTTCTGGGAGGACGCCGCGCGGCGCCTCGCGTGGGAGCGCGAGTGGGACACCGTCCACACCTGGATCCCGGCCGACCCCGAGGCCAACGAGCCCCCGGTGATCCGCTGGTTCGAGGGCGGCCGCCTCAATGCGGCGGTGAACTGCGCGGACCGGCACGTGGCCGCGGGGCGCGGAGACAAAGTTGCGCTGCACTTCGAGGGTGAGCCGGGCGACCGCCTCACCGTCACGTACGCGGACCTCCAGCGGCGCGTCTCCCAGGCGGCAAACGCGCTGCTCGCGCTCGGGGTCGGCAAGGGCGACCGTGTGGTCGTCTACCTGCCCGTGCTCGTCGAGACCGTGGTCATCACGCTCGCGTGCGCCCGAATCGGCGCGGTGCACTCGCTCGTGTTCGGCGGGTTCTCCGCCGAGGCCCTGCGATTCCGGGTCGAGGACACGGGAGCCAAGCTGCTCGTCACCACGGACGGACAGTACCGCCGTGGCAAGGCCGTCCCCGTCAAGGAGAACGCCGACGCCGCGGTGCGCGGCGGAGCGGAAGCCGGGGACAACGCCGTCGAACATGTCCTCGTGATCAGGCGGACGGGGTCCGACATCGAGTGGACGCCGGGCCGCGACGTGTGGTGGCACGAGCTCGTCGACGCGCAGCCCGACGTGCACGAGGCCGAGGCGTTCGACGCCGAGACGCCGCTGTTCATCATGTACACCTCCGGGACCACCGGGAAGCCCAAGGGCCTCGTGCACACGACCGGCGGCTACCTGACCCAGTCGTCCTGGAGCCACGAGTATCTGTTCTCGAACCCCGACCCGGCGCTGCGCGACAGGGACGTGCACTGGTGCACAGCCGACCTCGCGTGGGTCACGGCGCACACGTACGAGATCTACGGGCCGCTCTCCAACGGCGTCACGCAGGTGATCTTCGAGGGCACGCCCAACACGCCGCACCCGGGCCGGCACTTCGAGATCATCCAGCGCTACGGCGTCACGAGCTACTACACCGCGCCAACGCTGGTGCGCTCGCTCATGGGCTGGTTCCCCGACGGCGTCCCGGCCGAGTACAACTTCAGCTCGATCCGGGTCCTCGGGACCGTGGGCGAGGCCGTGAACCCGGAGGCATGGCGATGGCTGCGGGCCAACATCGGGCGCGACGCCGCCGTGGGCCCGCACCACGTCCCGATGGTGGACACGTGGTGGCAGTCCGAGACCGGCGCGACGGTGCTCTCCCCGCGGCAGACCGACGCCGCGTTCAAGCCCGGGTGTGCCACGAGGGCGCTGCCCGGTCTCGCCACCGCGATCGTGGACGACGACGGCGCTCCGGTGCCGCCGGGCGTGCAGGGCTACATCGTGGTCACCGAGACCGGGCCCGCCATGGCGCGCACCGTGTGGGGCAACCCGCAGCGGTACCTGGACTCGTACTGGCGCAAGTACGCGGAGCAGGGCTGGTTCCTCGCCGGCGACGGCGCGAAGTTCGATTCCGACGGCGACACCTGGATCCTCGGGCGCGTCGACGACGTGCTCAACGTCTCCGGGCACCGGCTCTCGACAATCGAGATCGAGTCCGCTCTCGTCTCGCACCCGGCCGTGGTCGAGGCTGGCGTCTGCCCGGTCTCTGATGCGAAGACCGGGCACGCGGTGGCGGCGTTCGTCGTCGTGAATCCGGACGCCGTAGCGGCGCTCCCCGACGGCCCGTCGAGCCTCGCCGAGGCCCTCCGCGCCCACATCACGAAGGAGATCGGCCCGATCGCGAAGCCGCGCGACGTCGTGGCGGTCCCGGACGTGCCCAAGACGCGCTCAGGCAAGATCATGCGGCGCCTGCTCACGCAGCTCTTCGAGGGCACCGTGCTCGGCGACACGACGAGCCTTCAGAACGAGCCGTGCATCGAGGAGATCGAGAAGGTCCTCGCGGCCCGGTAGTCCCCGGCCAGAGACCCCACAGGCAAACGCCAGAGACCCCGCAACCCGAACGAATCCGGTTGTGGGGTCTCTGGCGGACCGTTGCGGGGTCTCAGACCGCGGCGGCCTCGAGCTCGCCCTCGCGGACCTTCGAGAACGCGATGGTCCAGGAGACGAGCTGGTCGAGCATCGGGTCCACCGAGGCGGCCTGCAGCTCGGTCGGCTTGAACACCGAGAAGTCCTCGAAGTCGGTGAAGAGCGAGAACATGCCCGTCTTCTGCACGTGCGCGACCTGCAGCTCCGACAGGATGCCGCGCAGGTGCTCGACGGCGCGGGCGCCCATCGCGGAACCATAGCCGACGATGCCGGCGGCCTTGTTGGCGAACTCAGCGTTCAGGAACGACAGCGCGTTGGCGAGGGCCGGCGTCGTCGAGTGGTTGTACTCGGGGCTCACGAACACGTAGCCGTCGAACTCCGCGATCTTCGCGGCCCACGCCTTGGTGTGCTCGCCCTGGTAGTTGCCGAATGCGGCGGGGAAGGCCTCGTCGAGGAGCGGCAGGTTGAAGTCGTCGACGTCCACGAGTTCGTAGACGGCGTCGCCGCGCCGGCTCGCGCGGGCCACGACCCACTCGGCCACCTGACGGTTGTTGCGACCCGGGCGCGTGCTGCCGGTCACGACGGCGATGCGCGGCGCACCCTCGCGGACGACGGCGACCGGCGCCTCGGGCGCGACCGTCGCCTGAGCCGCGGGGGCTTCGGCGTCAGCGACAGGGGCCTCGGCGCGATGGGCGGGGGTCTCGGTCTTGCCGAAGAGCTTCTTGAGCCAGGACATGATGCCTCACAGGGTAGGTAGTTGACGTTTCAACCAACACTCTACACTGCCGTCAGTTGACGCATCAACATCCTGTTGGCCATCTCATATGACTCATTGCTGGCACAGCCGGTCCAGTGCGTCGTTGAGGGCAGACTCGACCTGGTCGCTGTAGAGGTCCCTCTGCTTCGAGGTGTCCGAGTCCTCGAGCTCGGTGGCCATCGGCTTCACCGAGAGGCTCATTGCCGCCTGGTACTTGCCGTCGTCGCTCACGACCGCCACGGTTCGGTACTCCCAGAACCCGCCTCGCCCTTCGTATCGCTGGCCCGAGGAGCACCCGTCGGAGTGCATCCACACACCGAGCCCATAGGGCAACCGCGATAACGGTGCCTTCTTCATCTCAGCGAGCGAGGCCGCGGAGAGCAGTCGGCCCTGGAACAGCGCGGCGAAGAACGTATTCAGATCGCCCATCGTCGATACCGCCCCTGAGTCCGGCAGGCCCGCGTTGTAGCTGTTGTCAGTGAGATCGATCCGCTCCCCGTGCAGCGTCACGTAGCCGTGCAGGAGATCGGCCGCGTGGATGTCGACCCGGTCCGTGCTCGTCTTCGAGAGCCCGAGCGGAACGATGACCTCGTCGCGGAGCACTTCGGCGAATGGCCGATGCCGGAGCGTCTGGACGAGCAGTCCGAGTGCTGCGTAGTTCGTGTTCGAGTAGTGGAACTCGCCGACGCTGAAGGCGGTCCACGGGAGGGTTCCGGCGAGTTCTAGTTCCCGTTCCATGGTCATCTTCTGCGCGAGCACGGGCCGGAAGTCGGGATCCTGCGGGAGCGCATCGTTGACCTCTGGGATGCCAGATGTGTGGTTCAGCAGCTGTCGGACGGTGATCGGCCCGGGCGGGTGCAGCGACGTCGTGAAGCCCGGGATCACGTCATTGACCGGATCATCGAGCCCGATCAGCCGATCGTCGACGAGCTTGAGTACGGTCACGGCGGTCATGGTCTTGGTGACGCTGGCGACTCCGAGACGGTCATCCAGCTGGGCCGCCTTCTTGGTGTCGAGGTCTCGGACGCCGTAGGCCTTGGACCACTCGCCGCCCGGCCAGCGGACCCGGACCACGGCGGCCACCGCCCCGTTGGCGATGAACTGTCTGGCTTGGTTGTCGATGGACGCGGCGGCGGTGGGGATGGATTCCGTCGGCGTGGGGTCTGGCGCCGTATACCAGCATCCGGCGAGCACGAGGGCGGCCACCGCCGCGGACACGCGCAGGAGGGCGCGGCTCTGGGGAGTCATGGGAATGGGCCGATCAAGGAGTGCGGGGTCGGAGGTGTGGCCGTCTGCAGCGCCGCGCTCGGCCAAGCGCTCCTCGACGTCGCTGCCCAGCACCTACATTTTAGCGCCCGTCCGGCTCCTAACGTCCGCCCGCCCTTTGACGCCCGTCCGGCCGGGAAGCCCCCGGATGGGCTCGAATCCAACGCCGCACCGCGCCGTCGAACGCGTCCGGCGCCTCGATGAAGCTCAGATGCCCGACGCCGGGGAGCACCTCGAGCGTGGCGCCCGGGATCTGCTCACAGAGGGCCTCGCCCACCGAGACAGGTGAGCGCGCGTCCTCGGACCCGTACAGGAGGAGGGTCGGGACCGAGATGGTCGGCAAGACGGGCCGGTAATCAGCGCGGCCCGCGAGCTCGAGGAGCGCACGCATGCCGGAGGGGCGGAAGTCGGCCATGACGCGGGAGACGAGATCGCGCATCTCCGGCGTGGCCCGTTGCGTGAAGAGGGTAGGCAGCCAGACCGGGATGATCTCCGCGGCCGGGCGGTCCAGCTCGGCGAGCACCTGCGCATACCGGCGGTCAACCTCCTCCGGCGGCAGGAAACCGGCCCAGCCGGCGTACGCCGAGGCCAGGATCAGCGTCCGCGCGGCCTGCGACGCAACCCCGACAAGGTCCAAGGCGACCGTCGAACCGAAGGACAGGCCGAGCACGTGCGGGCGCCGCTCCCCTGTGAGCCCGAGCTCGGTCAGCAGCCCGTCGAGGACCCGGCCGAGGCTCCCGGCGAAGTCTGGCGGGAGGTCGTCGGAGCCGCCGCAACCGGGGGCGTCCCACGCGATGACCGTGAACTCGTCCGAGAGGTCCGCGAGCTGGCGCTCCCAGATGCGGCTGTCCTCGTACGCCCCGTGGAGCACGAGCGGCGGGCCCGTGCCTGCCCGACGGTACGCGATGTTCAGGCCGCCAACGTTGACGCCCTGGAGCTCGGGGACACCCATGCAGCAAGCGTCCGTCGGTGCCCGGGTGCCGTCAACGGGGCGCGACGGACGGCACATCTCCTTGCCTCAGCCGCTTCTCCGTGCCCGGCCAGGCAAGGAGAAGCGGGCCAGACAAGGAGGTGGGCATCCAATCTGCTACCCGAAGCGGCTCGGGTTCACGCCCGCGCGGGCCATCGCGGCCGAATCCTCGTCGCGGCGCACACGCAGCCGTGCATCCATCTCGGCGGACGCCCGCAGCTGGTCAGCGAGCCAGGCCCACGCGCGGCGCAACCCGCGGCGGAGCGCCGAGAAGTCCGGCAGCCCGAGGAGGTCCCCCGCGAGCTCGGGGACTGCCGTCGGAGGCACGAGGGGGCGCGCCCCGGCCTTGGGTGCCGCGCCGAGCGGGAGGAGAGTGGACGACGGCGGGTTCCCGGCCGCCGTCGTGCGCCCGCCGACCGCCGTGGTTCCGGCGTGCGTCCCCCGGGCCGGGCGTGGGGCGATAGGGCGGACCGGGTGGAGGAGTCGCTCGTCGGCGGGCGACGGCGCGTGGCCGACTGGAGTGCGAACGCCGGCGGATTCGACGGCGTGGGCATCAGGCACGCGATGGGCCGATGCGGCGGGGGTTTCGGTGCGGGTGTTCGTTGCCATGCCCTGAGTGTGCGCCGCCCCGAACCGCGCCCCAACGATTCGACCCTCACCGAATCCTCGCTTTCGCGCGGGTTCCAAACCTACCCTGATTGCATGTTCATCACGCTCACGAGCGAGGACCTCACCAAAGTGCATTTCGAGGCGTCTCCCCTCTGGGAGACGGTCACGAGCCTGCGCGCGCTACAGGCTGGCACGCCGCTGCACCGGCCGTGGATCGCGGAGGCGCGGCAGCGCATCACCGCGAGCGAGGAGCCTCTCGGGCGCGAGCACCTGCGGATCCTCACCACGCTCGTGCAGCCGCAGGGCTTCATCGCGGACTCGCTCACGCCCACGCCCACGCGGGCGGACACGTTCGCGGAGGCCCTGAACGCTGTCGCGGAAGTCCCGGCCGAGCTGTGGCTGCGCGACCTCGACTGCCTCGAGGGGCGCAAGCCCACGGGCTACGTCCGGGCGACGCTCGACGAGCTCCGCGCCGACGTCGACGCCGCCGTGCCACGCATTGTCGCGGCGCTGCGCTGGTATTGGCACACCGCCGTCGAGCCCTACTGGCCCAAGCTGCGCTCGATACTGCTGGCGGACATCGACTCGCGGCTCGATGAACTCTCGCGCTACGGCATCCAGGAGGTCTTCAAGACCCTCCACCCGAGCGTCCGCGCCACGTCCACTGGCCTCGAGATCACGCGCGGCTGCGAGGCCACGGACCTGCCCGCGCCCGGCAGCGGGCTCATCCTCGTGCCGAACGCGTTCGTGTGGCCCTCGACCCTCGTCCTCAACATCGCGCCGTTCGTCCCGACGATCACGTACGCGCCGCGCGGGGTCGGGCGGCTGTGGGAAACCACGCGGGAGACGCGCGAATCGCCCGTCTCGCGGCTCCTCGGCCGCACGCGGGCGCAGATCCTCGCACAGCTGGACGTGCCGATGACGACGACGCAGCTCGCCTGTGCCCTCGACCTCGCGGCCGGGACGGTCAACTCGCATCTGAAGGTGCTGGCAGATTCAGGGCTCGCTGAGGCGCTTCGGGCCGGGCGCGAGGTGTTCTACCAGCGCGGCCGGGTAGGCGAGGAGCTGCTCGCGCGGGCCTAGCCCCGTTGTGGGGTCTCTGGCACCCCGTTGTGGGGTCTCTGGCACCCCGTTGTGGGGTCTCTGGCACCCCGTTGCGGGGTCCCTGGCGCGACCAAGGACCCCACAAGCGCCCGCCAGAGACCCCACAACGAGAATGTCCGGTTGAGCTCCCGCTCGAGCGCGCCCTCGGCGATCCGGGTGAAGACCGGGGCGAAGCGTTCGGCGAGCTCCGCGTATGAGCCGTCCCGCGGCGTCGTGCTTCCCATGGTTCCCTCCCTCAAGCGCGCCCGGACAGAGGTGTGAATGCTCGAACATGGTTCGATCCACCCGGGAGATTCGGGTCGATTACGGAATGTCGGTTACGGAATGTTGTGCGGCCTAACGCAACGGCGGCCGCGCACGACGGCGACGGGTCCCCTTGGAGCGCCGTCGAACTTTATTCGGCACTCACCGCCGGCATCGGAGTGTGACGAAACAATTTGCTTCATTACGCCCATTTTCCGCACAATCAGAAGGACCATCCCGAGCGGCCGAGAGATCTGGATCTGTGACGCCGCAGCAACCCTGGCTCCGCTTTGGGAGCCACAGGGTGCTACTGCCAGAAGCGATGGCGAGTGTCAGCAACGCTCCACGTCGCGCCCGAGTTCCAAGGAGCGCCACCATGACCGATCACGTGATTGACCTCGAGACCCCGCTCAAGTTCGCCTACTGGGTCCCCAACGTCTCCGGCGGGCTTGTCGTCTCGACGATCGAGCAGCGCACCAACTGGGAGTTCGAGTACAACAAGAAGCTCGCCCGCATCGCGGAGAACTCCGGCTTCGAGTACGCACTGACCCAGACCCGGTACGCCGCGAGCTACGGCGCGGACAAGCAGCACGAGGCCACCTCCTTCAGCCTCGCCCTCCTCATGGCAACCGAGCGGCTCAAGGTCATCTCGGCCGTGCACCCGGGCATGTGGCACCCGGGCGTCCTCGCGAAGTTCATCATCACCGCAGACCACCTCTCCGGCGGCCGTGCGGCCGTGAACATCGTCTCCGGCTGGCTCAAGGACGAGTTCGTGAACTTCGGCCTGGAGTGGCTCGAGCACGACGAGCGCTACGTCCGCACCGAGGAGTTCATCAACGCCCTCCGCGGCCTGTGGACCCAGAAGGACTACTCGCAGTCCGGCAAGTACTACAACATCACGGACTTCACCCTCAACCCCGCCCCCCTGGACATCCCGGGCCGCGCGCACCCGGAGATCTTCTTCGGAGGCAACTCGACGGCAGCACAGGCCGCCGCGGGCCGCACCGCGGACTGGTACTTCTCCAACGGCCGCGACCTCGAGCCGTTCAAGGACAACATCCGCGGTGTCCTGGCCGCCGCCGGCCAGGGCCGCACGGCCCCCGCAGCCCCCCGCTTCGGCCTCAACGGCTTCGTCATCGCGCGCGAAACGGAGAAGGAGGCGCAGGACACCCTGCGCGAGATCATCGCCAAGGCCCACAAGCCCGCCGTCGAGGGCTTCGCCGCCGCTGTGAAGGAGGCCGGCCAGTCCACGAAGGACGGCAAGGGCATGTGGGAGGACTCGACGTTCGAGGACCTCGTCCAGTACAACGACGGCTTCCGCACCAAGCTCATCGGCACTCCCGAGCAGATCGCCGAGCGCGTCGTCGAGTACAAGAAGATCGGCGTGAACCTGTTCCTCACGGGCTACCTGCACTTCCAGGAGGAGCTCGAGGCGTTCGGCCGCGACGTGCTCCCGATCGTGCGCGAGCTCGAGGCGGACCTCGCCCGCAAGAACGGCACCGAGCTTCGCACGGACCTGCTGCCAGTCACTGGTTCTGCCGCGGGCCTCGCCGGGGCGAACGCCTGATGGCGGAGCGCCAGTTCGGGTTCCGCACCCGCGCCCTGCACGCCGGCGGCACGCCCGACGCCGAACACGGCGCGCGGGCCGTCCCGATCTACCAGACCACCTCGTTCGTGTTCAAGGACTCGGACGACGCCGCGAACCTCTTCGCGCTGCAGAAGTACGGCAACATCTACTCGCGCATCGGCAACCCAACGGTCGCGGCGTTCGAGGAGCGCATCGCGTCTCTCGAGGGCGGCATCGGCGCGGTCGCGACGGCGTCGGGCATGGCCGCGGAGTTCATCACGTTCGCCGCGCTCACCCAGGCCGGGGACCACATCGTCGCGTCGTCCAAGCTCTACGGCGGCACCATCACGCAGCTCGATGTGACCCTTCGCCGCTTCGGCGTCGAGACCACGTTCGTCGACTCGACCGACCCGGCCGCGTTCAAGACCGCCCTGCGCGAGAACACCAAGGCCGTCTACACCGAGGTGGTGGCCAACCCCTCCGGCGACATCGCCGACCTGGCCGGCCTCGCCGCCGTCGCCCACGAGCACGGCGTCCCTCTCGTGGTCGACTCGACGCTCACCCCGCCCTACATCCTGCGGCCCATCGAGCACGGCGCGGACATCGTGATCCACTCGGCCACGAAGTTCCTCGGCGGCCATGGGACGACGCTCGGCGGCGTGGTCGTCGAGTCTGGGACGTTCAACTGGGGCAACGGCAGGTTCCCGTCCATGACCGAGCCGGTGCCGAGCTACGGCAACGTCTCGTGGTGGGGCAACTTCGGCGAGTACGGCTTCCTCACGAAGCTGCGCTCCGAGCAGTTGCGTGACATTGGCCCGTCCCTGCCCGCGCAGTCCGCGTTCCAGCTCCTCCAGGGCGTCGAGACGCTCCCGCAGCGCATGGACGCGCATCTCGCCAACGCCCAGCGTGTGGCCGAGTGGCTCGAGGCCGATCCGCGCGTCACGTATGTGAACTACGCGGGCCTGCCCTCGCACCCGCAGTACGAGTACGCCAAGAAGCTCCTGCCGCTCGGCGTGGGCTCGGTGTTCAGCTTCGGTGTGAAGGGCGGCCGCGAGGCCGGGGCCCGCTTCATCGAGGCGCTGCAGATCGCCTCGCACCTGGCCAACATCGGCGACGCGCGCACCCTCGTGCTCCACCCCGGCTCGACGACGCACCAGCAGCTCTCCGCAGAGCAGCTCGTCGCGGCCGGCGTCCCGGCGGACCTCATCCGGCTCTCCGTGGGCCTCGAGGACGTCGAGGACATCATCTGGGACCTCGACCAGGCACTTGCTGCAAGCCAAAACCGGTCTCAGGAGGTTGTCGAGCTGGAGCAGGAATTCGCGGCCCCGACATACGACGGCGAGGCGTGCGTGATCCCGTCCGTCACCGCTGCAGCGGGTCGCCAGCAGGAAGGGGAGGGCAAGTGAGCGCCGCCGTCGAAAGCACCGAGCGCACGTGGGTGGGGCCGACCGCCCCCGAGCGCCTCAAGATCCTCCGCGATACGAAGGTCATCGCGATCGTCGGCGCGTCTGACAAGCCGAGCAGGGCGAGCTACTTCGTCGCGACGTACTTGCTGTCCTCGACGAAGTACCGCGTGTACTTCGTCAACCCCGTCGTGAAGACGATTCTGGGCCAGCCCGTCTACGCCTCGCTCGCGGACCTGCCCGAGACGCCTGACCTCGTCGAGGTGTTCCGCAAGCACGACGACCTGCCCGGCGTCCTCGCCGAGGCCAAGGCCGCGGGCGCCAAGACCATCTGGCTCCAGCTCGGCTCGTGGCACGAGGGCGTCGCGTCCGACGCCGAGGCGGCGGGGATGAACGTGGTCATGGACCGCTGTGTCAAGATCGAGCACGCCCGCTTCCACGGCGGCCTGCACCTCGCCGGCTTCAACACGGGGGTCATCTCCAGCAAGCGCCAGACCCTCGCCTAACCCCTCCCGTTGTGGGGTCCCTGGCGCACCGTTGCGGGGTCTCTGGCACATAAAGACCCCACAAGTGGTCGCCAGAGACCCCACAACGCGACGGGGCGGGGCGGGGCGAGGGAAGCGACGGGATAATTCGTCTAGTAGTGACCCCGCAAGGTCGTGCTTAAGCACAGTGATCCGCGCCACGGAACCGGGCATGATGGATCTATGACTAGCACTGCGAGCACCCCAGCAGAGCCCGGCTACCGGGTCCTGAACCCCGCCACGGGCGAGGTCGTCGAGACGTTCCCCACCGCCACGGACGCCGAGGTCGAAGCCGCCCTCGCCGCAGCCGAGAGCGCCTACCAGTCTTGGCGCGAAACCCCCATCGAAGACCGCGCCAAGGTCGTGTCCCGCATCGGCGAACTCTTCACCGAGCGCGCCGACGAGCTGGCAGCGATCATCACCGAGGAGATGGGCAAGCCCCTCGGCCAGTCGAAGGGCGAGGCCGAGTTCTGCACGGACATCTTCAAGTACTTCGCCGACGAGGGTCCGACCCTTGCCTCGGACCAGGAGATCAAGACCTTCTCCGGCGGCCGCGCCGTGGTGCAGAAGCTCCCGGTCGGCCCGCTCCTGGGCATCATGCCGTGGAACTACCCGTACTACCAGGTGGCCCGCTTCGCCGCGCCGAACCTCATGCTCGGCAACACGATCGTCCTCAAGCACGCCGAGTCGTGCCCGCGCTCGGCTCTGGCGATCCAGCAGATCATGGACGACGCCGGCGTTCCGGCGGGCGCGTACGTGAACGTGTTCGCGTCGCACGCGCAGATCGCGGACATCATCGCGGACCCGCGCATCCAGGGCGTCTCCCTGACCGGCTCCGAGCGGGCCGGCGCGATCATCGGCGAGCTCGCGGGCAAGAACCTCAAGAAGGCCGTCCTCGAGCTTGGCGGATCGGATCCGTTCGTGGTCCTCGATTCGACTGACGTCAAGGGCCTCGCGGACACCGCATGGGATACGCGCATGGAGAACACGGGCCAGGCCTGCAACTCGAACAAGCGGATGATCGTCGCCGAGGACATCTTCGACGACTTCGTTGCCCAGCTGACTGCCCGCGCGCTGGCCCTCACCCCCGGCGACCCCGCCGCCGACGCCGCAGAGACGTATGGCCCGATGTCCTCGCGCGCCGCCGCCGTGGGCATCGCCGCGCAGGTGCAGGACGCCGTCGACAAGGGCGCCACGCTCCACGCCGGTGGGGTGCTCTCCGACGGCGACGCCGCGTACTACGCCCCCGCGGTTCTCACTGGTGTGACCCCGGACATGCGCGCATACAAGGAGGAGCTGTTCGGCCCGGTCGCAGTGGTCTACAAGGTGGCCAGCGACGAGGAGGCCCTCACGCTCGCCAATGACACCCCGTACGGACTCGGCGGCGCAGTCTTCTCCGCGGACACCGCCCGCGCCGAGAAGGTGGCCTCGCGCCTCGAGACCGGCATGGCCAACGTCAACACCCCGGCCGCCGAAGGCGCCGAGATGCCGTTCGGCGGCGTCAAGCGCTCGGGCTTCGGCCGCGAGCTCGGCCCGCTCGGCATGGACGAGTTCGTCAACAAGCGCCTCTACTACGTGGCCGGCTGAGGGGTTCCGACTCCGCTCACCCACCGCTTGATGAGCGCAGCCGCAATGAAGCACGTGGCTGTCGAGTCCTTCCTCAATCGTCGAACAGTCCGGGTCCCGTCCGGCTCCGAACTCCCATGGAAGGGCGGACCACGCGACCGCCCAGGGAGGGAGCTGTCAATGCGTTCGACGAGGTGGGCGGCGCTGGTCGCCGCCGGAACACTCATGCTCAGCGGCTGCGCGGAGGGTGGCAACACAGCGGCTCGTGACACGAGCCCACAGTCGCCGGTGGGCGCAGGAGCAACCGCCCCAGTCACGGGAGCGGCTGGAGCCCCGGAAGAGGGCGCGGGGCCTTCGCCCGCCGCGAAGATGGTCTGCGATCCCGAGATCAGGGAGCGCATCGCCCAGATCCTCGCCCTTCCAGACCCGCCGCAGCCTGGATCGACATGGTCCCAAGGGCTCTTCTCGTGCCTCTACCGGCTCCCCACAGGAACACTGACCCTCTCGGTCCAGGAATCCGCTAGTCCCGCGGCCGCGCGGATCAACTTCGAGTCGGTGAAGGAGCGTCGCGGCCCGATGAAGGACATCGAAGGGCTTGCGAACCTCGGCTTTCCCGCCGCGCAGTCCTCGACAGGAACCGTGGCGTTCGTCAAGGACTCGTTCACCCTCACGGCCGACGCCACGGGCCTTTCCGAGCCCGTCGGGCCGCATGGAATCACGCGGACCGCTCTGGCCTACCAGGTGGCGACGGACGTCCTCGCCTGCTGGTCCGACGGATAGGGCCACGCGCTGCCCAGGCCGGGGTGACCAATCCGCGAACCGGCCCCGCACCGAAAGACCTGTGTCAGAGTCCCTCCACGGGTTTCGCTTCACGGGAACTCCCGGGACATCAGGCTCCACCAAGAGGAAGCCACCATGATGAAGAAGTCAGCATTTCTGTTCGCCCCGGCACTAGCCCTCGGCGCCTTGGCCCTGTCCGGCGTCCCGGCACAGGCGGCGGATAACTGGACGTATCAGGCCAATCTCGCTTCGATCAACGGTTCCAACGCCTCCGGCACCGTGATGATCACGGTCAACGGTGACCAGGCAACCGTCACCGAGAAGGTCTCGGGCCTCGCCGCGTCCTTCAACGGGAAGCCCTACCCGCATGTGCAGCACATCCATATCGGGGCGAAGGGCCAGTGCCCGGGTCCCTCAGCGGACACGAACGGGGACGGAGTCGTCAGCACCACCGAAGGCGCCCCCTTCTACGGTGGGATCGGCGCGACGCTCTCCACGAGCGGTGACACGAGTCCCGCCGCCGGCACCGATCTGGCTGTTGCGGGCATGGGCTCGAGCTACACCTACCAGCGCACCATCACCCTCGACGCCAAGACCTCGGATTCGCTCAAGGCCGGCACGGCCGTGGTCGTGGTGCACGGGCTGGACCCGGCGACACTCTCCGCCGCCGCACAGAAGGAGCCGAGCGACCTCGTTCCCTCACTCCCCCTGGCTGCCACCTCTCCTGCCCTGTGCGGGACGCTGACTGCCATGCCTGCTGGGGCCCCGGGAACCGGGATCAGCGAGCCGACAGGTACCGTCGAACCCACCGTGGGTCTTCTCGCGGCCGGCGGCGGGCTCATGCTGGGCGCCGGTGCCGCGTTTGCTCTCAGGCGCCGACTCGCCCCGGCCAAGGCAACTCAGAGGATCTGATGCGCTTCGGCATCGGCCGTAGCCGTGGACGCCTTGCGGCGTCCGCGGCGGCGGTCATCCTGATGGCGGCCGGGACGGCAACCGCGGCCGCTGGGCTCGGGGCGGTCCACGCACCGTGGGACGAAGCTACCGCCAGCCCGACGACGTCGGCGATAGCCGCGCCCGCACCGTCGACGTCGGTCGCTGTTCCGGACCCAGCGTCGCCCCCGACGCCGAGCGCCGCGGTTCCCGCACCGCCGTCAGCCGCGACGGGTCCCGTACTTGCTTCCTCCGTGCCCGGGCGCCTCCAGGTGCCCGCGGTCGGGATCGACACGCCGCTCATGCAGCTCGGGAAGCAGCCGGACGGCGAAGTCCAAGTCCCACCGGGCGAGCCCGGATCGCCGGCAGGCTGGTACACCGGTTCCACAACGCCCGGGCAGACCGGCTCCGCCGTCATCCTGGGCCACGTCAACGCGATTGGAACCCCGATCGGCGTCTTCTACCGCCTCCACGAACTCACCCCCGGCGAGCAGGCAACCGTGGTCCGCGCCGACGGGACGGCTGCAGTCTTTGCCGTCGACCACGTGGACGTCTACCACAAGGCGTCCTTCCCCACCGTTGAGGTGTACCGGAACGCCGATCGTCCCGAACTCCGCCTGATCACGTGCGGCGGCTACGACCCCGCCTCAGGCCAGTTTCTGGACAACACGGTTGTCTACGCGCATCTCGTCGCGACGCATCCGTCGTAAGAGCCCTCTGACCGAAAGGACCAGCCGTGGCACGCCCGAAGACATTCCAGACCCTGCTCCTGGCGAGTGGTCTCATCCTCACCGTTGGTGCGTGCTCGCCGCCGGCGGGACCCACGCCCTCCCCGTCCTCGACGATGACCATGGACATGGGGTCGAGCTCGCAAGCGACGATCCACGTGAAGGACTTCGCTTTCACAGGAGCCAACTCTGCCGCCGCCGGCACCCGCATCAGCGTGATGAACATGGACGGCGAGGCCCATTCCGTCACGGCAGACGATGGCTCTTTCGATGTCACCGTCCAGCCCGGAAAGACTCTCGACTTCACGGTCCCCGCAAAACCTGGCACCTACACCTACCACTGCAAGTTCCACGCGGACATGCATGGAACGCTCACGGTCCGGTGAGGCGGAGGCGGCCAGCGCCCCCGCGTCAGCCGGCCAAGGCACGGCAGGCTGCGATGCCCTCGCGAGCCCACTCGGCCTGCTCCGGGGTTCCGACGCGGGAGGCCCACTGCTCGGCGAGCTGGAATTCGACGAGCGCCCGGTGCGGCTCTCCGGCGTCGAGGAACATCCAGCCGAGGTTGCCGTGGAGCGAAACGCACCACCGTTGCGCGCGCGGGCTGTGGGCCTCCCGCGCATACTCGATCCCCGCGCGGGCCCAGGACTCGGCGTGGTCCGAGTCCGCAATGGCGAGCATGTGGAAGGCATCCGCTGCGAGGAACTCGTCTCCGAGGTGCTCGCCGAGCTCCGCGGCCTGCTCGAACAGCGGAACAGCCATCGCGGCGTGCCCGGAGGAGTTGAGGACGCGGCCCCGCTCGAGCAGCACGCGCACCGAGATGGTGGGGTCCTCCTCGCAATCGATGCCGTCGAGGAGCGCGTCAGCCTCCTCATAGCGTCCTTGGAGCCCGATCGCGCGGCCGAGTTGGGTGGTGAGCTCGCCGCGCTCGGCATCGTCGAACGGGCGGCCGCCAAGGGCACCGTCCTCGAGCGCGCGCCGGAAGGCAGCTTCGGAGCCTGAGGGATCGGAGAAGTTCCAGAGGGCATCAAGGGTGGACTGGTCGAGCATCGGGCCTCCTTGGGCAGGGCGGTCGCGGCGTCGTTGCACCCACCCTAACCCGCTCAGCGCGCCAGCCGGCTCCAGCCGAGCGCCTCGCGTTGCGTGCGGGGAAGGCCGGCCACGACGAGGTCATACGAGTCCTCGACCAGATCGCGCACGTCGTGGTCCGTCAGTCCCCCGTCGAGGCGCACGTCGCTCCAGTGCCGCTTGTTCATGTGCCACGCCCCCGTGATCTCCCGATGCGCGGCCCGCAGCTGCACGGCGAGCACGGGATCGCACTTGAGCGCCACGCTCAGCGGTGTGGCGTCGAGGTTCGAGAGGGCAAACATCTTCCCCGGCCGGTCCTCACCGCCGGAGGGCGCACGGACCTTGAAAACGGAGGCCTCCGGGCCGAAGGGGAAATCCTCGTAGGCGCCCGGAAACCGGAGGCACAGCGTTCGCAGTTCGGCTGAATCCATGGGGTGGCGTCCCTCAGGCGCGTTTCCGGTTCCGCCGCCAGAGCTCCTGGTCGGGGCACGCGTTCATGACGACGTCGAGCCCGGCCGCCTCGGCGCGCTCCGCGGCGGCATCGTCGATCACACCGAGCTGCAGCCATAAGGCCTTCGCGCCCACAGCGATGGCCTGGTCCACGACGTCCCCCACGCGATGGGAATTCACGAAGCAGTCCACGACGTCGATCGGGTGCAGTTCCGCGGGGATGTCCGCGAGGGCCGCATAGCCCTTCTCACCGTGCACATCCTCGCCGCGGAGATTCACGGGGATGATGCGGTTGCCCATGACGTCCCGTACGGTGAGGGCCACGGAATGCGCGGCGCGCCATTCGTTCCTGGTGAGGCCCACGATCGCCCAGGTTCCTGGGGTCTCCATCAGGCGGTCAATGACAGCCGGATCGTTCACATGCCGCATGGGGTCATGCTATCCCCGGAGCCTGAAGGGGCGCAGGGAAGGGCCAGGTCAGTGGTTGCCGCCCGGCCCGCTCGCGCCCTGGCCGCCGGAGTCCGAACGCCCAGGAGTGCGTCCGCCCTGCGCGTTCTGGTTCTGGTTTGACTGACCCTGATTGGCGTCGCCCTGGCTGTTCTGTCCCTGGCTGTTCTTGCCCTCGGAGGCCGAGTCCTGCGCGTGCTGGTCCCCCTTGGCGTCAGAGGCTTTGTCCTTCGCCGGCGCCGCCGGGACACTGGCCGGGTCGACGGCCGACGCCGTTCCCTCGGGCGCGGGGGCCTGCGTATGGACGCTCTCGGCCGGGGTGAGATCTGACCAGTCCTGGGCCTGCCAGGGCCATGTCTGCCCGGTCACTGCTGCGACTCCGCTGGCGCCGAGTCCCATTCCCGCCGCGACCAGCACTCCGATCACGGCGCCCCGGTGACGCTTGATCCATCGTGGGTGCCCCACACCGGTGGCCTTGAGTGCCGAGGCCGCCATGAAGCGCGCCAGAGGGCCCGAGGGCTCGGGTGCCGGTGCCGCGCCGAGCACAGCGATCCGTTCGAGCACGTGCGTGAGTGCGACGTCGTGCTCGAGGCCTTCCTCTGCGAGCAGAGCTCGCAACGCGGTCCTGTTCATGGTCATTGGACCCACTCTTCCTCGGACACATGCTCCCGCAGGGCAAGGAGCGCCCTGCGCTGGAGCTGTTTGACCGCCCCCGGCGACTTGCCGAGGACGGTGGCGACCTCATCGATGGTCAGCTCCGCGACAATCCGGAGCGTGAGCACCTCTCTCTGATCTCCCTTGAGCTTGCCGATCAGGATCTCTGCATCGGTCTGGCCCGTGGCCACGAGCGCGTCGTGCTCCGCGGAGTTCGTCTGACGGGTATCCGTCAAGGGGTCGTAGTCGACGATCCGTGGCCTGCGCTCGTTGCGCCTGTAATGGTCGACGACGCGGGCGTGCGCCACCGAGAACAGGAACGTCTTGAGGCCGGCCACGCCGCCCTCGATTGATCCGAGCCGCGATAGGACCGTCACGAAGACGTCCTGGGTCAGAGCCTCCGGATCATCCACGCCCCGTGCCGACATGTAGCCGATCACCGCGGGAGCCAGCGAACGGTACACGAGCGTGAACAGCTCATGCTCCGTCATGGCGCCCGGCGCGAGGTCGGCGTCGATGATCGGTTCGAGCACGGGGCTTCCCTGACTTCCTGCGGGC
The DNA here is from genome assembly GCF_041022165.1 of Sinomonas sp. P10A9. Taxonomy (GTDB): domain Bacteria; phylum Actinomycetota; class Actinomycetes; order Actinomycetales; family Micrococcaceae; genus Sinomonas; species Sinomonas puerhi. The sequence goes on along the minus strand of NZ_CP163302.1, from coordinate 525,649 downwards.
ACAATCTGCCCAGTCTAGCCGTCCGCCAGCTGCGCGGACGCCTCTGTCTGGGGCAGAGAAGAAGCCGGGCTGGAACATGATGGGGGACAGATTCCAGCCCGGCTTGCACTCACGTAATCGCTCCGGAACCCGGAAAGGTTACGCGGTGACGGAATTTCTTGTGCGGGTTCCGACTCCGCTCCATCACCGTCAGTCGATGAGGTCGCGGACCACGATGGTCTGCTCGCGATCGGGGCCCACCCCGATCGCGGAGAACCGCGTGCCGGAGAGCTTCTCGAGCGCGAGAACGTAGTCGCGGGCATTGGCCGGCAGCTCGTCGAGGTTCGTGGCGCCCGAGATGTCCTCGGTCCAACCGTCGAAGTACTCGAAGATCGGCTTGGCGTGGTGGAACTCGGTCTGGGTCATGGGCATCTCGTCGTGCCGCACGCCGTCGACGTCGTACGCGACGCACACCGGGATCTTCTCGATGCCGGTGAGCACGTCGAGCTTGGTGAGGAAGTAGTCCGTGAAACCGTTGACGCGCGAGGCGTGGCGGGCCAGGACCGAGTCGTACCAGCCGCAGCGGCGCGGACGTCCCGTGTTGACGCCGAACTCGCCGCCGGTCTTCTGCAGGTACTCGCCCATCTCGTCGAACAGTTCGGTGGGGAACGGTCCGGCGCCGACCCGGGTCGTGTACGCCTTGATGATGCCGATCGCGCGCGAGATGCGGGTGGGCCCGACGCCGGAGCCCACGGAGGAACCGCCCGCCGTCGGGTTCGAGGACGTCACGAACGGGTACGTGCCGTGGTCCACGTCGAGGAACGTCGCCTGGCCGCCCTCCATGAGGACCACCTTGCCGTCGTCGAGCGCCTTGTTGAGCTCGTAGGTCGAGTCGATCATGAGCGGCCGCAGGCGGTCCGCGAAACCGAGGAAGTAGTCCACGGTCTCATCGACGCTCACGGCACGGCGGTTGTACACCTTGACGAGGAGCTCGTTCTTCTGGTGCAGCGAGCCCTCGACCTTCTGGCGCAGGATCGACTCGTCGAACACGTCCTGGACACGGATGCCGAGCCGCGCGACCTTGTCCATGTAGGCGGGGCCGATCCCACGGCCGGTGGTGCCGATGGCCCGCTTGCCGAGGAAGCGCTCGGTGACCTTGTCGAGCGTCTGGTGATACGGGGCCACGAGGTGCGCGTTGGCGGAGACGCGCAGTCGTGACGCGTCGCCGCCACGGGCCTCGAGCCCGTCGATCTCCTCGAAGAGCGCCTCGAGGTTCACCACGCAGCCGTTGCCGATGATCGGGATCGCGTTGGGGCTCAGGATGCCGGCAGGAAGGAGCTTGAGCTCGTACTTCTGGCCGCCCACGACGACGGTGTGCCCGGCGTTGTTGCCGCCGTTGGGCTTGACCACGTAGTCCACCCGATGTCCGAGCAGATCCGTCGCCTTGCCCTTGCCTTCATCGCCCCACTGGGCTCCGACGATCACGATTGCTGGCATGGATGGATTCCTCCCCGAAACCGCCCGCGGCCCGGCTGGCCGTTGGCCTACATGCACAGGCCCCGGGACTCGCTTGGAAAGCAAGGCAGCCGGGGCTCTTGCCACCCAAGTCTACCCAAGGGCCGCGTAAGACGCCGAAGATGGGGCAATAGACCCACCGGGAGGTCACACGTGAGCAATCGAGGACAGACGGGCGGCAACGCCCGCGAGATGGCAGAGGACGGTGCGAGGTCCGCGGCGCGCGGAGCGCAGCGGGCGGCTCGTTCCCGTCCAGCCCGGATGCTGGCCCGGGCCGGATTCGTGTTCGTGGGAGTGGTGCACGCGCTCATCGCATGGCTCGCCGCGCAGATCGCGATCGGAGCAGGCAGCGGCCATGCGGACCAGTCGGGCGCGATCGGGCAGCTCGCGGGGGCGCCGGGCGGACCATTCCTGCTGTGGGCGGCCGCCGTGTGCTGCGGTGCCCTCGCGGTGTGGATGGCACTCGACGCGGTGGCCCGGTGGCGCCGCTACGGCAAACCGACGAAGGCGCTCGGGCCGGCCGGGACCGCGGTGGCGTATCTCGCCCTGACGTGGCTGCTGATCAGCTTCGCGATCGGAAATCAGGAGAATTCGGGCCAGCAGTCCCAGGAGACCACGGCGAAACTCCTCACGGCCCCGTTCGGCTTTGCATTGCTGATCGTTGTGGGGCTCGCGGTCCTCGGGGTGGGCGTGTACTTCGGCTACACGGGCATCACGCGGAGCTTCCTCGGCAAGGATGCCCAGCCTAGTGAGACCGCGCCGGCCTGGGTCAGGGCGGTCGGGACTGTGGGCTACACCGCGAAGGGCGTGGCGGTCGCGGTCCTCGGCATCCTCATCCTCGTGGCCACGATCCGCCACGACCCCTCACAGCAGAGCGGCCTCGACGGCGCCCTCAAGGGACTCGCGGCCCAGCCCTTCGGGGACTGGATCCTCGGGGCGGTCGCCCTCGGCCTGTTCTGCTACGGGGTCTACAGCGCCGCGCGGGCGAAGTACGGGGACTTCGCCCGGTAGTCCGCCCACTGGTAGTCCGCCCACTGGCGCACGACGACGCGAAGTCGCGTCCCGCCGTCGTGCGCCACGGACGTCGTGGTCACCCCGCGTACTGCCTGCGCAGCTCCGCCTTGCGGATCTTCCCGCTTGCAGTGCGCGGCATCTCGGTCACAAACACCACGGACTTGGGGATCTTATAGCGGGCGAGGCGCCCATCGAGGTGGGCGCGGACGCTGGCCTCGGTGAGTGACGTGCCCTCCCTCAGGGTCACAATGGCCCGCGGCACTTCGCCCCATTTGTCGTCGGGAACCCCGATGACGGCCACGGACGCGACGGCATCGAGCTCGACGATGACGGCCTCGACTTCGGCCGGGTAGATGTTCTCCCCGCCGGAGATGATCATGTCCTTGAGCCGATCCGAGACGAACAGGAAGCCCTCCTCGTCGCGGTAGCCCATGTCCCCGGACTTGAACCAGATGCCATCCGCGTAGGATTCGCGCGTCGCGTCGGTGCGGTTCCAGTACTCCTTGATCACGTTGGGTCCGGCGATCTGGATCTCACCGACCTCACCGGGCGCGAGCACCTGGCCGAGCGGGTCGGCGATGCGGATGTCCGTGAAGAACTGCGGGAGCCCGGACGAGCCGGCCTTCTCCTTGGACCGCCACACCGGCAGCGTCGTGGCACCCGGCGCCGTCTCGGTCATGCCGTAGCCGTTGGAGAAGCCCAGTCCGCGCCCCTCGTACGCCTCGAGGACGCGCACCGGCACGGCGGATCCGCCGCACGTGAGCTTGTCCAGCGAGCTGAGGTCCGTCGCGTCCCAGTCGGGGTGCTCGCAGAGCATCTGGAACGTGGTCGGCACCCCGTTGAGGGACGTGACCCCGCGCTCCTGGATGGTCCGCAGGACTTGGCCGGGCTCGAATCTGGACTCGAGGACCACGGTGGCGCCCTTGAGCAGCATCGGCAGGAGGCCCATGTCGAGCGAGGCCACGTGGAACAGGGGCGAGATCATGAGCGCGACGTCGTTGCGGTTGACGTCCATGTCGGTGATCACGTTGATGCAGTTCCACGTGATGTTCCCGTGCGTGAGCAGCGCGCCCTTGGGCCTGCCCGTCGTCCCGGAGGTGTACAGGATCAGGGCACCGTCGTCATGCGTCACCGTCTCGTCGATCACCTCCGCGGGCGCGGCCGCGAGGGCCTGCTCGTAGAGCTCAATACCCCGTTCGACGGCGAGTCCCGCCTGTGCGGTCGGCGCGGGTTCCGCTTGGCCCACCACCAGTCGGTTCCGTACGCCTGTATCCTCAGCGGCGGCAGCGGCCAAGGCCTCGAGCGCTGATCCGTTGACGAGGAGCCGGGCCCCGGAGTCCTGGAGCTGGTACTGCAGCTCGGGGGCGGCGAGCCGCGTGTTGAGCGGGATGAAGATCGCCCCGAGAAGTCCCGCGGCGAAGAACGTCTCCACGAAGGCCGGATCGTTCTCGCCGAGGTAGGCGACGCGGTCGCCGCGGGCCACCCCGCGGCGGCGCAGCGCGTTCGCGAGGCGGTCGGCGCGCTCGGAGAGCTCGTCGTAGGAGATTTCGCGCTCTCCCGCGACCAGGGCAACCTTCGGGCCCGACTTCGGGCGACGCCGGTGGAGCCACGAGCCAACACCGTTGTTGTACATGGGGACCTCCTCAGGTCGGGTTGGGCAGCGGGCGGGGCCTCAGCGGACCGTGGTGAGGTCGTTGTCCTTGGACTCGCGGGTCAGCAGGATGAAGACCGCCGAGACGAGGGACATGATGGCAAGGAACCCGACCACCGCACCGATGCTCTGGCCCGAGTCCTTGTAGAGCGAGGCGACGATGCCCGGCGTGAACCCGGCGCCGATGAGGGTGGCGAGCTGGTAGCCCAGCGCCGCGCCGGTGTAGCGGGACGTGGTGCCGAACTGCTCCGAGACGAACGCGGCGAGCGGCCCGTACAGCGTCGAGTGGAAGACGAGGGCGAGGGTGAACGCGAGGAACACGAGCCACACGTTGCCCGAGCCGAGAAGGCCGAACATCGGGAACAAGTACGCGACGAACAGGATGAGGCCCGCGATCATGACGGGGCGCCGGCCGAACCGGTCGGAGAGCCGGCCACCGAAGAGCACGAACGCGATCGAGATCGCCGAGGCCGCCGCGAAGCCGTACAGCACGCCCTGCTGGGGGGCACCCTTGGAGACCGCATAGGTCACCGCGAACGTGGGCAGCACGACTTGGAGGCCGAAGCCCGCGGCGCCCGCAAGCATGATGAAGATGAGCGCCTTGGGCCGGCGCAGGACCTCGATGAGCGGGACCTTCGGCTTCGCACCCTTGGCCTCCTCCGCCTTCTTCTCTGCCTCGACGGCCTCCGAGAAGATCGGGCTCTCGGTGACGCGGAGTCTGACGAACAGGCCGACCACGAGGAGCGCGAACGAGAGCAGGAACGGGATGCGCCAGCCCCAGGAGAGGAACTGGTCCCCGGGCAGCGCCGAGACGATGCCCATCATGACCGTGCCGAGCACAGCGCCCGTGGGGGCACCGGCGTTGACGAACGACGCCGCGAATCCTCGCCTCTTCGGGTTGGAGTGCTCGAGGGCCATGAGCGCCGCGCCACCCCATTCGCCACCTACGGCGATGCCCTGCAGCACGCGGAGCACCACGAGGAGCACCGCGCCCCATGGGCCGATGAGGTTCGCGCCGGGAATGAGGCCGATGGCCGCCGAGGCCAGGCCCATCACGGTCATCGAGATGATGAGCATGCCCTTGCGGCCCATCCGGTCACCGAAGTGGCCGAAGATCACGCCGCCGAGCGGGCGGGCGACGTAGCCTGCCGCGAACGTCGCGTACGCTGCCACGACGCCGACCCACGGGTCCGTCCCGGCGAAGAACACCTTCGGGAACGCGACCGCGGCGGCGGTTGCGTAGAGGAGGAAGTCGTAGAACTCGATGGTGCTGCCCATGTAGCTGGACAGGATGACCGTGCGCGCTTCCTTGCGCTGCGCGGTCGTGCTCATCTGGCTGAGCGTGGTGTTTCCGGACATGATGATTTCCTTGGGGACGGAAATGATGCTGGGAAGGGTGGGTTTGGTGGGGCGGGAACTGCAGGTCTACTTGTAGAAGCGCGCGAGGAACTCGGCGACGACAGCGGGGCGCTCCTGGCCCTCGATCTCGATGGTCGCCGTGACCTTGATCTGGGCGCCGCCCTTGACCTCGGACACCTCGGCGATCGAGCCGAGCATGCGGACCTTCGAGCCGACCTTGACCGGCGAGGTGAAGCGGACCCTGTCGAGGCCGTAGTTGACCTTGGTGGTGACGCCGTCGACGTCGAACAGCTCGCCCCAGAACGGGATGAGCAGGCTCAGGGTGAGGAAGCCGTGCGCGATCGGCGCGCCGAACGGGCCGTCCTTGGCGCGTTCGGGGTCGGTGTGGATCCACTGGTGGTCGCCGGTCGCGTCGGCGAAGAGGTTGATGCGGTCCTGGGTGATCTCCATCCAGTCGGTCGCGCCGAGGTCGGCGCCGGTCATGGTCAGGAGCTGGTCGAAGTCGACAACGAGCCTCGGCTCGATGGTGCGGGGCGTGGTCATGGGATTCTCCTTGGAGTTCTCTACTTCGTGAAGGCGCTGTGCCCCGTGAGGGCGCGGCCGATGATGAGGGCGTTGATCTCGTGGGTGCCCTCGTAGGAGTAGACGGCCTCGGCGTCGGCGTGGAAGCGGGCCACGTCGGTGTCGAGGGTGATGCCGTTGCCGCCCACGACTTCGCGGGCGAGCGCGACGGTCTCGCGCATGAGCAGGGACGTCTGCATCTTGGCGAGGGCCGAGTCCTGGTCGCGGTAGATGCCCTTCTCCTGCTGCTCAGTCAGCCTGACCACGAGCGAGAGGCTCGAGGTGAGGTTGCCGAGCATGCGGGCGAGCTTCTCCTGGACGAGCTGGAACGAGCCGAGCTGGCGGCCGAACTGCTCGCGTTCTCTGACGTAGCGCAGGGCGGCCTCGAACGCGCCCGCCTGTATGCCCGTGGCGATCCACGCGACGTCCGAGCGCATGCCCCTCAGCATCGCGGCAACGTCCTTGAACGAGTTCACGTTGTGGAGGCGGTCGGCCTCGGTGACCCGGACGCCGTCGAGCGTGATGTGGGCGTTCTGCATCATGCGCAGGGCGGTCTTGCGGTGGATCTTCGTCAGCGTGACGCCGGGCGCCTCTCGCGGGACGAGGAACGCCTTGACCTGGCCGTCCGCGACATCGCGGGCGAAGACCGCCAGCACATCCGCGGTGAACGCGCCGCCGATCCAGCGCTTCTCGCCGTCGAGGATCCACGTGTCGCCGTTCTCGCCCGGCTCACGCCGAGCCGTCGTGGCGAGGCCGCCCGCGATGTCCGAGCCGGATTCGGGCTCGGTCAGCGAGAAGACGCCCTTGAGGGAGAAGTCGATGACCTTCGGCATCCACTCGCGCTTCTGCTCCTCGGACGCGCCCACGCGGATGGCCGTGCGGAAGAGCCCGGCCTGAGCCGTGTAGAACGTGGCGATCGAGGCGTCGGTGCGAGCAAGCTCGAAGATGCGGAAGCCCTGGTAGATCCCGCGGGCCGGCTTGGTGCGGCCCTCGGTCAGCTCGGCCGGCTCCATGAGGTCCAGGTCGATGAGCGGCTGCGCGATCTCGTAGGGGAATTCGCCCCGCTCCCAGTAGTCGCCCACGAGCGGCTTGGCCTTCTCCTCGAGGAAGTCGCGGAGGCGGCCGAGGACCTGGCGCTCGTCGGACGTGAGAAGGGACTCGGCGTCGTACCAGTCGGCCACCTCGTACAGTCTCCCAAGAGTGGGAGAAGCGGCGCCGGCCGGGTTAACACTTGAGGCGAGCTCCGTCGTCGTGCCTGCCATCTCAACCACCGAGCCCGAGGAGCTTGACCGCGTTGTCCTTGAGGATCTTGGGGCGGACCTCGTCCTTGAGTGGCAGGTCGGCGAACGCGCCGAGCCACTTGGCCGGGGTGATGAGCGGGTAGTCGGTGCCGAAGAGCACCTTGTCCTGGAGCATGGAGTTCGAGGCCTTCACGAGGGACTCGGGGAAGTACTTCGGGGACCAGCCGGAGAGGTCGATGAACACATTCGACTTGTGCGTCGCGATCGAGTTCGCCTCGTCCTGCCACGGGACCGAGGGGTGCGCCATGATCACCGTCAGGCCCGGGAAGTCCGCGGCGACGGCGTCGAGCAGGATCGGGTTCGAGTAGCCGAGCTTGATCCCGTATCCCCCGGGCAGGCCCGCGCCCATCCCGTTCTGGCCCGTGTGGAAGATGGCCGGGAGGCCAAGCTCCTGGAGCGTCTCCCAGAGCGGGTAGAACTCCTCGCTGGACGGGTCGAAGCCCTGCAGCGACGGGTGGAACTTGAAGCCCCGCGCGCCGAGCTCGAGGGCCTGGTGCTTGGCACGGGCGATCGCGTCCTCGCCGGTGCGGGGATCGACCGAGCCGAACGGGATGAGGACGTCGTTGTGCTCGGCGGCGCCGGCAATGAGGTCCTCGATCGAGTTGGGCTCGTGCTTGAGCTGGGTCCGGGCGTCGACGGTGAAGATGACGGCGGCCATGTTCAGCTCGCGGTAGGTCTCCGCGACCTTCTCGAGGCTCGGTGAGCGGTCCTCGGCCTTGAAGTACTTCGCCGAGGCCTCGTTGAGTGCGTCGGGGAGGGAGCAGTGGCCGTGCCCATCGATCTCGATGTGCACGTGCATGTCGATCGCGTCGATGGTCGAGACGTCGATCCCGAGTTCGTAGCGGGCCATGTCAGCGGGCCTCTGCGGCAGCGGGCTGGAGGTCGGCGGGAAGCGGGAGGAACTCCTCGCCGATGCTCTGGAGGTGGGCGCCGATGAGCTCGGCGCCCTTCTCCTGGAGCGCCTCGTACGTCCAGCCGCCCTCGCGGTAGTCCGTCGTGGCGGCGTCGGGGTGGGTCCACACCTGGAGTCGGTCGCCGCCGGCGCCGATGGCCTGGCCGCTGATGCCGGCCGCCTCGTCGGAGGCGAGATACGCGACGAGCCCGGCGACGTCGTCGGCCGTCCCGAAGCCCAGATCGTGGCGGAAGAACGCCGGCATGGCCTCGCCGCGCTCGTCGGCCTCGACGGCCTTGGCGAAGTACGGGACGGTCTTGGTCATCGCGGTCGCGGCGACGGGGATGACCGCGTTCACGGTCACGCCGGCCTTCTTCATCTCGAGGGCCCACGTGCGGACCATGCCCACGATTCCGGCCTTCGCGGCCGCGTAGTTGGTCTGGCCGAAGTTGCCGCGCTGACCCGTCGGGGAGCCGATCGTGACGATCCGGCCCTGGACGTTGTTGGCCTTGAAGTACGCGAACGCCTCACGGACGCACGTGAACGTGCCCTTGAGGTGGACGTTGATGACGAGATCGAAGTCATCATCCGTCATCTTCAGCAGGCTCTTGTCGCGCAGGATCCCGGCGTTCGTGACGAGGATGTCGAGGCGGCCGAACGCGTTCACCGCGCCGTCCACGAGCGCCTTCGCGGCCTCGGTGCTCCCGACGGGCACGACGACGGCGGTCGCCTTGCCGCCGTCGGCCTCGATCTGCGCCACCGCGGCGGCCGCCGTCTCCGCGTTGACGTCATTGATCACGACGGCGGCGCCCTGCCGCGCGAGCTCACGGGCATAGGCGAGGCCGAGGCCCTGTCCGCTGCCGGTGACGATTGCTACCTTGCCTGCCAGGCTCATGCCCTGCTCCTTGCCGTGTGCCGCTTCGGTCTCGTTCGTGAGACCCTTGTCACAGTCCATGAAATACTGGATCATTGAAAATGTCAACGATTTATCTTGAGTACTTCTTGGAGGACGGCGTGAGCGTGCAGGACGAAGTAGAGGCGAGCGTGCCGCGGCTCGCCGAGGCGGCCATCGCCGACGACATCGGGCTTCTCCTCGCGAAGCTGCACGCGGCCGGGTCGGTTCTCAACAACCGCACTCTTGCGGCCTTCGAACTGCGCGAACGCTCGTACTCCGTGCTGCGGCTCGCCTGCAGCGGACTCGAGCCGACGCAGCGCGAGCTCGCCGACTTCCTCAGCCTCGATCCGAGCCAGATCGTGGCACTCGTGGACGAGCTCGAAGGACGCGGGCTTGTGACGCGCGAGCAGGGACGGACGGACCGGCGACAGAAGATCGTGCTCGCGACTCCCGAGGGCGCGAGCGTCCATGCCGCGGCGGAGGCTGCAGTGGCGGCCAGCGAAGCGGAGACGCTGTCGGCACTCGCGCCCTCAGAGACCGTGACCCTCAGGTCACTACTGCGGAAGGCCCTCTGGAGCGGCGCCGCGTAGGCGAAGGACCGACCGCGCCCCAACCCACCAACGCGGGGCCATGTCCCCCGCGACGCGGAACATGGCCCCGCTATGGGCCCGGCGCGGCTCAGGCGCCGAGAACCCTGTCGAGGTAGGCGTTGCGGAACGTGCCCTCGGGGTCGCGCTTCGCGACGAGGTCCCGGAACTCCTCGAACCGCGGATACAGTGCGCGGAGCTCCGCCGACGGCACTGCGAACAGCTTGCCCCAGTGCGGGCGCGCGCCGAACGGGGCGAGCGCGGCCTCGAGCTCGGGCAGCAATGCCTCCACCTGGGCCTGCTGAGGCCGCCACGTGAAGTGCAGCGCGATGCTGTCCTGCCGATAGGCGGGGCTGAGCCAGAACTCGTCGGCGGCGACGGTGCGAACCTCCGAGACGAACAGGAGCGGCGCGAGCTTCCCCGCGAGCCTGCGCACCGCGGCGAGCGCCTTGGCTGCGTACCGACGTGGGAGGAGGTACTCGGTCTGCAGCTCCTCTCCCGCGCTCGGCGTGAACTCATGCCGGAAGTGCGGCAGCCGGTCCAGCCACGGACCGGGGACGCCGAGCTGCTGCGTGCAGTTCTCGGCGGACATGCCCGGGAGCGGGTGCCGCGGACGGGTCGCCGGCACCGCTCCGTGGAAGTCAGAGGAGCGGTCGACGGCGCGTCCGGCCTCCGCGGCGTCGGCGCGCACCTTCCGCCAGACCTGGGGAACGGCGTCCCCGGCGTAGTCCGTGAAGAGCGAGACGCTGTACCCATCGCCGGCGACGCCGTCGTAGTCCGCCAGCACGGTCTCCCACGGCAGGTTCTCGAAGACCTGCTGGCGCACCTGGTAGCTCGGCTCGATCGCGAGCTCGAGCGCCGTGACGATCCCGAGCGCCCCGAGGCCCACCACGGAGCCGGCGAACTCGCCGTCGCCCTCGTCGAGCCGCTCGACGTCCCCGGACGCGCGAACGAACTCGACCGCCTTCACGGCCGATGCCAGCGCGGGGCTAGAGATCCCGGAACCGTGCGTGCCGGTCTGCACGGCCCCTGCGACGGAGATGTGCGGCAGGGAGGCCATGTTGTGCAGGGCCCATCCCTCGCGCTCAAGGGCGGTCCCGAGCGCGCCGTAGGTGAGCCCGCCGCCCACACGGGCCACCCGCCGCCGCGCGTCAACCTCCACGGGCCCCGGCAACCGGTCGAGCACCACCTGGACGCCGCCGGTGTCCGCGACGTCGTTGAAGCAGTGCCTTGAGCCGAGCGCTTTGACCCGCGCGCCCCGCGCCGACGCGGACCCCACCAGCTCGGCGAGCTCCTCGACCGACTCCGGCCGCACCACAGACGCCGCCGAATAGTCCAGATTCCCAGCCCAGTTCTTCATTCCAGTCCCTTCGAATACGTCGTAGAGGCAGCAGCGCGGTAACGCTCGAGGACGCCCGGGGCCGGCGGGGCCGTGACCGTCGCGGTGCCCGCGGCCTCCCAGTCCGGGAGGCGCCCCAAGAGGAGGCTCGCGGCTTGGCGGGCGGCGCCGTCGGCCACGTACTCCCCCGGTTCCGGCACGTGCACCGGCAGCCCGAAGATCCCGCCGGCAGCCTGCTGGATCGCGGCGGACCGTGCGGCCCCGCCGAGGAGGATGATCCGCTCGGCGGCCACCCCCGCAGCCCTGAGTGCGGTGAGCCCGTCCGCAAGAGAGCACACAATGCCCTCCACCGCGGCGCGCGCGAGGTTCGCGCGCGTGTAATTGTGCAGGGTAAGGCCGTGCAGCGAGCCGGTCGCGTCGGGCAGATTCGGCGTGCGCTCGCCTTCGAAGTACGGCACGAGGGTGAGCCCCTCCGCCCCGGCGGGCGCCGAGAGCGCGAGCTCGGTGAGCTCGGGCAGCGGAACGGCGAGCAGCGCCGCCGTCGCGTCCAGCACCCGCGAGGCGTTGAGCGTGCACACGAGCGGGAGGTAGTTCCCGGTCGCGTCGGCGAAGCCGGCGACGAGGCCGGAAGCGTCCGACGTCGGGTGGTCGGCGACGGCGAACACAGTTCCGGAGGTGCCGATCGAGACCACGACGTCGCCCACCGACGCTCCGACCCCTAGCGCGGCGCCCGCGTTGTCCCCGGCTCCGGGGCCGATGATCGCCCCAGCGGGGGTGCGCCCGGCCGCCTCGAGTGGCCCGAGCACGCGCGGGAGGACCGGCACGTGGCCGAGGGTCTGCTCAAGCACGCTCGGGAGGTACTCCCCCGAGACCGGGGACCAGTACCCGGTGCCCGAGGCGTCCGAGCGGTCAGTTGCCAGGGCGGCGAGCCCCCCGGCAGCACCGTCTGGCCGTGCCGTGCCGGGGCCGTGGCCCGCGAGCCGCCACGAGAGCCAGTCGTGCGGGAGGCACACGGCGGCGGTCCGGGCGGCATTCTCGGTCTCATTCTCTGCGAGCCAGCGCAGCTTCGTCGCGGTGATCGAGGCGACCGGCACCGTGCCGGTCGCCTCAGCCCACCACCGGGCGCCGGCGGCAGGGTCGGGCGTACTCGATGCGGCGCCCGCCTCTTTGATGAGGGCGGCAGCGGCGCCAGCCGAGCGGGTGTCGTTCCACAGGAGTGCCGGCCGCACCACGGCACCGTCGGCATCGAGGCAGACCATGCCGTGCTGCTGGCCGCCCACCGACACTGCGGCGACGTCGTCGATCCCGCCGGCTGCCGTGGTCGCGGCTTGGAGGGCGTCCCACCACGCGTCGGGGTGCACCTCGGTGCCCTCGGGATGGCGGGCCGAGCCGGAGCGGACGAGGGCCCCGGTCTCGGCGTCGCGGACCACAACCTTGCAGGACTGGGTGGAGCTGTCGATTCCGGCGACGAGCGGCACGTCAGGACCTTCCGGATCTCAGCGGGCGCCGAGCAGGTGCTCGAGGGCCAGCTGGTTGAGGCGGACGAACGCGTACGACCGCTCGGCGGCCTTGTCCGCGTCGAAGTCCTCGAAGGCGGAGGCATCGGCGAGGAGGTCCGCCGTCGTCTCCCCCGCGGCGAGGGTCGGCTCGGAGAGCTCGAAGACGCCCGAGGTGCTAAGGGCCTCCTGGACCTCGGCGTCGGCACGGAACGCCGCAGCACGCTCCTTCAGGAGAAGGTACATGCGCATGTTCGCGGCGGCGGACGCCCACACGCCGTCGTACCCGTCGGTGCGGGAGGGCTTGTAGTCGAAGTGGCGCGGGCCTTCATAGCGGGGGCCGCCCCCCGGGAAGCCGTTCTCGAGCAGGTCCACCGTGAAGAATGCGCTCGTGAGGTCGCCGTGGCCGAACACGAGGTCCTGGTCGTACTTGATGCCGCGCTGGCCGTTGAGGTCGATGTGGAAGAGCTTGCCCGCCCACAGCGCCTGCGCGATGCCATGGGTGAAGTTCAGGCCGGCCATCTGCTCGTGTCCCGTCTCGGGGTTGAGGCCCACGATGTCGCCGTGCTCGAGCTGGGCGATGAACGCGAGGCCGTGGCCCACGGTCGGCAGGAGGATGTCCCCGCGCGGCTCGTTCGGCTTGGGTTCGAGTGCGATCCGCAGCCCATAGCCCTTCTCCTTGATGTACGCCGCGGCCGTGTCCACGCCCTCGCGGTAGCGGTTCAGGGCGGCGTTGAGGTCCTTCGAACCGTCGTACTCCGAACCCTCGCGCCCGCCCCACATGACGAACGTCTCGGCACCTAGCTCCGCGGCGAGGTCGATGTTGCGCAGCACCTTCGCGAGGCCGAACCGACGCACCGAGCGGTCGTTGGACGTGAAGCCACCGTCCTTGAAGACCGGGTGGCTGAACAGGTTCGTCGTGACCATCGGGACCTTGAGGCCGGTCTCCTCGAGCGCGGCGCGGAAGCGCTTGAGGATCAGCTCGCGCTCGCTCGCGGGGGCGCCGAACGGGACGAGGTCGTTGTCGTGGAACGTGATGCCGTACGCGCCGAGCTCGGCGAGCCTGTGGACGGCCTCGACAGGGTCCAGGGCTGCGCGGGTCGGGACGCCGAACGGGTCGTTGCCCGTCCAGCCGACGGTCCAGAGGCCGAAGGTGAACTTGTCAGCGGGCTTGGGGACGGCGGGGCTGGTCTGGGACATCGTGATGCTCCTCGTTGAGGCCGGACGAATTAGTATGTGTTCTGAACTATATGGACTGTATCCACTGTGATGTGATGTGGTCAACACTTTTCTTCCGGGAGGACGCCATGACTTCTCAGGCCGCAGCGGGGCCCCGGGCCAGCGAGGCGCCCGGGCGCGTCGGGGACGTGCGACGGCGCAACCTCGCCCTCGTGCTCAGCCGCCTCGGCCCGGACACCGTCGCGAGCCGCGCCGAGATCGCCGCCGCGACCGGGCTCACCAAGGCGTCCGTCTCGAGCCTCGTGACGGACCTCCTCACGACCGGCCTCGTCGAGGAGCTCGGCGTGACGCGCGACGGCGAGCGCGGCCGTCCCGGCGTCGGCCTCGCCCTGAACCCCCGGCGCGGGGCACTGGGTGCGGAGGTGAACGTCGACTACCTCGCGGTGGGTGTCCTGGACCTGAAGGGGACGCTCCGCGTGCACGAGTCCGTCGAGGCGGTCAACCACGGACGCGCGCCCGCGGACGTGCTCGCCGACCTGCAGGGGCTCGCCGCCCGAGCACGGGACAGTGCCGCCGCCGAAGGCATCGAGCTGCTCGGGGGCGGCCTCGCGGCGCCGGGCCTCGTGGAGGGGGATGCCGGCATCGTGCTCACAGCGCCGAACCTCGGCTGGCGCGACGTGGACGTCTCAGACGCGCTGGCCACGCTCGTGCCGGACGCCCCGTACGGGGTGGCGCTCTCCAACGAGGCGGACAGCGCCGCCGTGGCCGAGCTCTGGTACGGGCAGGGTTCCGCGGCGGACGCGTACCTCTACCTCTCCGGAGAGGTCGGCGTCGGCGGTGGGCTCGTGCTCGGCGGCAGCCTGTTCACCGGGCCGGGCGGCCACGCGGGCGAGGTGGGACACGTCGTCGTGGACCCGCAGGGGCGGCGCTGCAGCTGCGGCGGGCGCGGGTGCCTCGAGACGGTGGCCGGACAGGAGGCGATCTTCGCCGCCGCGGGCATCGGCACGGGCACGGCGACGGGGCGCATGGCCGCGCTCCAGGACGCCCTCGCCGCCGGTGACCGGAAGGCGGCCGACGCCGTCGGCCGCGCCGGGGCCGCACTCGCCGTCGCGGTGGTCGCCGCGGCGCGACTCGTGGACATCTCCGCCGTCGTGCTCGGCGGCCATTTCGCCGCCCTGCGGGACCGGATCGGCCCCCTCCTCGTCGACTCGCTCGCGGACCTCGCCCCCGGTCAGATCACCTCGGTATCGTTTTCCGACCTCGGGGCCTCCGCTGCCCTGAGGGGAGCCGCCGGGGGCGCGGTGCGCCGGGTTCTCGCCGCGCCCCACGAGTTGCTCGCCTGAGGCTGGCGCCTCGCGGTAGGCCGTCGGAGGCAGCCCGCGTGCGGCAGGCCATCAGCCGCCGAGCGCGAATACCCGCCAGCTGACGGCATGCTCCTGACCCGGCGCGAGCCACACGAGGTCCGTCCCGCTCGCGAACGCATTGGGCGGGCACGTCATCGGCTCCACCGCGAGCCCTAGCCGGTTGGGACCTGGCGGCGCCTTGTCCGCGGTGTGGATCTGCACCCACGGGCATTCGTCATCCCACGCCATGCCGACGCCGGTCCCCGAGGGGTCCCACACCCGCACCTGCGCCGTTCCGGCCGCATCGAACCGGATCCCCGTGAACGCATGATCGATCGCCGTGGCGCCGATCACGCGCGCGGTGGTGAAGTCGAACGCGTGCCCCGCAACGTCCCACAGGCCGACCGGAAGGAGCCGGTCCGGGCTCACCTCGAGGAACCGTTCCGCGGGGACCTCGAGGACCCATGCGTCCAGGGCATGCGGACCGCCGACGAGGTACGGGTGCGGGCACACCCCGTACGGGGCTGTGCCCTCCCCGAGGTTGACAGCCCGCACCGACCACGTGAGTCCGCCGCGTTCGGCGGACGCCCCGGCGTCGAGCGCGTACCGCGTCTCGAGGCGCACGCGGAACGGGTACCCCTCGCTCGGGGCGAGGTCGAGCGCGAGGGTCGCGGACGCGCCGTCGTGCGCGACGACCTCCCAGTCCCGGCCGAAGGCGAGCCCATGCAGCGCGGTGCCCCGCTCGGGCTCGGTGACGGGCACGGCGAGCTCTCGCCCGCCCGCGGTGTACCGGCCATCGGCGAGGCGGTTGGGCCACGGCGCCGCGACGATCCCCCGGTAGTCCGGGATCGGCAGGCTCGGGTCGGACGGCACCACGAGGTCGCGGCCGGCGTAAGTGAGCGAGGCGAGCGCGCCCGCCCGGGGCGTCACGACGGCCGCGTAGTCCCCCGCCCGAATCGTGGGGCTCACGCGGTCAGCCGGCTCGGTTCCGCTGCGACCTCCTCGAGGGCGACGGCGCGCGGCCGCTCCGCGCGGCTCGTCACCGCCACGGACGCGCCGGTGTGCGCCGAGGCCAGGAGCGACTCCATGACGTCGAGCACGTGGTAGGCGAGTGTGCCGCCGGCGCGGGGCTCCTCGCCCGGCGCAGCAGCGTCCCCCGCCAGGGTCCGCGCGAGGTCCGCGATCCCGTAGCCGCGGCCCGAGCCGGTGTACCCGGCGGAGACCGGCAGGGTCTCCCACTCGCTCCCGCCGAGGCGGAAGAGGCGCGTATCGCCGTCGAAGTGGTTGGGGTCCGGGACGGCGAGCGTCCCGAGGGACCCGTGCACCTCGATGTTCGCGGAGTGCGTCGCGACCGCATCGAAGCTCATGACGAGCGTCGAGAGCGCGCCCGACTCGTGGACGAGAACGCCCGTGACGTGCGTGTCGGTGGTGACCGGGATCGTCTCCCCCGCCCGCGGCCCCGAGCCGATGGTGCGCTCGGCGCGCGTGTGGCTCGCGGCACCGATCACGGAGGCCACCGGCCCCAGGAGCGTCACGAGCGCCGTCACGTAGTACGGCCCCATGTCCAGGAGCGGGCCGCCGCCGGGCACGTAGTAGAAGTCCGGGTTGGGGTGCCACCGCTCGTGCCCCGGCGTGACCATGGTGGCCATCGCGGCCACGGGCGCGCCGATCAGCCCGTCGTCGATCGCCTTGCGGGCGGTCTGGATGCCTGTCCCGAGCACGGTGTCCGGCGCGCAGCCGACGACGACGCCCGCCTCCCGCGCGGCGTCGAGCACCTCCCGCGCCTCCTGGGTCGTGGCGGCGAGCGGCTTCTCGCCGTAGACGTGCTTGCCTGCGGCGATAGCCTTGAGCGCGACCTCGGCGTGGGCTGCGGGGACGGTCAGGTTGAGGACGAGGTCCACGTCGTCGGCGGCGAGGAGCTCGTCGACGGCGACAGCGCGCACCCCCTGGCCGTACTCCTCGGCGACGGCGCCGGCCCGTGCGGCGTCTAGATCCGCGACGGCCACGAGCCGCACGTCCTCGAGCCGCCGGAAGCTGTCCAGGTACTGGCCAACGATCTTCCCGCAGCCGATGATTCCGATGCGCAGAGGATTCCCTACCGGCTTGCCCATAGCAGGCCCCTTTCGATGATGGTGCGGACGGTGGAGTCCTCGAGGACCTCGACGCGGTGGCCCGGGGTGCACACGAAGATGCGCCCTTGCCCCCATTCCCTGGTCCAGATGGCGGGGGATGTCACTTCGCGGTGCCACGGATCCCACTCGCGGACCTTTTGTGTAGTGGTCGCGAGCACGTCGATGTAGTCGTCCGCGAGGACCCAGTACTGCTCGGTGACGAGTTCGAAGTCCTCGATCCCTACCGTGATCGGATGCTCGGCCGCGGCCGGGAGCATGTTCACGGTGTACGGGACGTAGTTGTCCGACTGCTCGCCCGTGCGCTCGTCCGGGTGCTTGCCGGGGTGGCACGCGAACTGGCCGCCGATGAGGTGCAGGTAGTCCGAGGTGTTGCGGTACGAGTCGGCGATCCCGCCGTGCCAGCCCGCGAGTCCGGTCCCGTTCTCGACCGCGGTGCGCAGCCCCTCGAACTCGTCCCGCTCGATCGTGGACATCGTCATGCACTGCACCACGAGGTCCACGCTGGCCATGTACTCCGCGTCCGCGTAGATCTTGGGCGATTCCTCGATCCGCACCTCGTAGCCGTTGGCCCGAAGGTGCGGGATGAACAGGTCGGTGGCCTCGGTGGGCTGGTGTCCGTCCCAGCCCCCGCGCACCACGAGGGCGTTCTTGGTGTTTGTCATGGGTGGTCCTTTCACCGGGTGCTGAAGGCGGCGTCGAAGGCCGCGGCGGGGGGCGAGATGCGGGCGAGTCCGCGCACGAGCTCGAGCGCCTGGGGAGCCCCGACGAGGCGGTCCATGCCCGCGTCCTCCCATTCGATGCTCGTGGGCCCCTCGTATCCGATCGCGTTGAGGGTGCGGAAGATGGGCTCCCACTGCACGTGGCCATGGCCGGCGGTGACGAAGTCCCACCCGCGCCGCGGGTCGGCCCATGGCAGGTGCGAGCCGAGCCTGCCGTTGCGGCCGTTGAGCTGGCGCACGGATTCCTTGACGTGCACGTGGAAGATCTTCTCGGCGAAGTCCTGCAGGAACATGACGGGGTCGAGGTCCTGCCAGATGAAGTGCGAGGGGTCGAAGTTGAGCCCGAAGCCCTCCCTGTGCCCGATCGCCTCGAGCGTGCGTCTGGCGGTCCAGTAGTCGTAGGCGATCTCCGAGGGGTGCACCTCGAGGGCGAACCGCACCCCGACCTCGTCGAAGACGTCCAGGATCGGGTTCCACCGGTCCGCGAAGTCCTGGTATCCAGCCTCGACCATGCCCTCCGGGACCGGCGGGAACATGGCGACTGCTTTCCAGATCGAAGAGCCCGTGAAGCCCGTGACGGTCGGGACGCCGAGCCGCGCCGCGGCCCGCGCCGTGTCCTTCATGGCCTCGGCCGCACGCCGCCGCACGCCCTCGGGGTCGCCGTCGCCCCACACGTCATCGGAGAGGATGCCCCGGTGGCGGGCGTCGATCGGGTCGTCGCACACGGCCTGGCCGGTGAGGTGGTTCGCAATCGCGTGGACCTCGAGGCCGTTGCGCTCGAGGATGGCCAGACGGTCGGCGACGTACGCGTCGTCGTGCGCCGCCCGCACGGGGTCGAGGTGGTCGCCCCAGCAGGCGATCTCGAGCCCGTCGAAGCCCCACTCCCCCGCAAGCCGCGCGACCTCCTCGAACGGCAGGTCCGCCCACTGGCCAGTGAACAGCGTGATGGGTCGTGTCATCGTCCGTCCCACCCGCCCGGAACCTTGGTCCAGCGGCTCTCGTCCGCGGCGCTCGCCTCGACGGCTTCCAGAACGCACTGCACCTGGAGCGCATCCGCGAACGACGGCGTGGGCTGCTTCCCGGCGGCGATCGCCTCGACGAGATCCACCACCTGATGCGTGAATCCGTGCTCGTAGCCGAGCCCGTGTCCCACGGGCCACCAGTGCCCGGTGTAGGGGTGCTCGGGCTCGGTGACCTGGATCCGGCGGAAGCCCGCGTTGGGCTCGTCGTCGGCGTCGTAGAACCAGAGCGAGTTCATGTCCTCGAAGTCGAACGCGAGCGAGCCCTTCGTGCCGTTGAGCTCGAGCCGCATCGCGTTCTTCCGGCCCAGGGCGAATCGCGTCGCCTCGAACACGCCGATGGCGCCAGACGATTCCGTGCCGCCCGATCCAGTGCCGCCGTCGAAGCGCGCGGTGAAGATTGCGGCGTCGTCCACCGTGACGGGCCCGCGCGGCGCATCGGCGCCGCCATGGCCGCCCAGCCCCACGAGCTCGCCCGCGATGGGCCGCTCCCTGACGAACGTCTCGAGCAGTGCCGAGACCCCGGCGATGTTCTGGCCCGTGATCCACTGCGCGGCATCGATCGAGTGCGCGCCGATGTCCCCAAGCGAGCCGGAGCCGGACTTCGACTTGTCGAGCCGCCACGTGAGCGGCGCGTTTTCGTCGGTGAGCCAGTCCTGGAGGTACTGGGCGCGCACGTGGCGGATCTGCCCGAGGGCGCCCTCGTCCACGAACCGCTTCGCGAGGGCGAGCGCCGGCGTGCGCCGGTAGGAAAAGCCGCACATCGAGTAGACACCGCGGGCCGCCGCTGAGTCCGCGGCCGCCGTCATCCGCTCGGCCTCGGCTACCGAGTTTGCGAGCGGCTTCTCGCACAGGACGTGTTTGCCGGCCTCGAGCGCCGCGATCGCGATCTCGGCGTGCGTGTTGCCGGGCGTGCAGATGTCGATGAGGTCGATGTCATCCCGGTCGATCAGGCGGCGCCAGTCCGTCTCGATCGACTCCCATCCGAGCTTCGTGGCCGCCGCCGCTACCCGCTCGGGGTCCCGGCCGGCTACGGCCGTGAGCCGCGGGGCGAGTGGGAGGTCGAAGAACCGCGGCGCGGTGCGCCACGCGTGGGAATGGGCCGCGCCCATGAAGGCGTGCCCCACCATTCCGACGCGCAAGGGCGTGGATTCAGTCACTGGGGTCTTCCTTTACTTGCTGAAGCCGGCGGTCAAGCCGCTCACGAGCTGGCGACGGGCCACTATGTAGACGACGAGGAGCGGAAGCGTCGCGAGGACCACGGAGGCGAGCACCGCGGGGATGTTGACGCTGAACTCGCCCTGGAACGTCCACAGCGAGAGGGGGAGCACGCGGGTCTCGGGGCTCTGCGTGAGGATGAGTGGGAAGAGGAAGCCGTTCCACACGTTGAGCGCGTCATAGATGCCCACCGTCACGACCGCCGGGCGAACGAGCGGCAGCGCGAGGCGCCACATCATGGCCCAGTCGCTCGCCCCGTCCAGCCGCATGGACTCGAACAGCTCGTTCGGGACGTCGCGGAGGAAGTTGCTCAGGATGAGTACGGAGATGGGGATCGCGAAGGCGACCGAGGGCAGGATGAGCGCGAGCAGAGTGTCGTACATGTGCGCCCGCGTGATCATCCAGTAGATCGGAATGATCGTCGCGTGCAGCGGGATCGCGAGCCCCAGAAGGAACAGGCGGTTGGTGGACGAGAGGAACCAGCCCCGGCCGCGCACGATGGCGTATGCGGCCATGAAGGAGACGAGCAGAGCCGGTACGACGCTTCCGACCGTCACCACGAGGCTGTTGGCGAAGTACCGCGCGAAGTCGCTCTCGAGCACGAGCTGGTAGTTCGCGAACGTCGGATCCGTGGGAGGGGCGAGCGGGTTCGAGGTAAAGAACCCGGACTGGTCCTTGAGGCTCGTGATCACCACGTAGTAGATGGGCAGGATGATCACCGCGAGCCAGAACCAGCCGCCGAGGGCGCCGAGGACGTTGGGCCGCTTCCGGCCGCCGCGCGCCGGGGGCGGAGCCTCCTGCGCACGACGGCGCGTGGGCGCCGCGGGGTTCACGGGGAGCTGCGTCGTGGAAGCCATCAGGCACCCTCCAATTGGCTGGCCTTGCGGTTCGTGCCGCCGAGACGCTGCAGGATGAGCGCGAGGGCGAGGCCGACGACGACGAGGATCACCCCGAGCGCGCTGGCGGCGCCCATGTCGTTGGCCTTGAATCCGGTCAGGTACATGTGCAGGGGCAGGAGGCGAGTCGAGTAACCGGGCCCGCCGCCCGTGAGGACGAAGATGAGGTCGAAGTACGCGAGCGATCCCACGGCCATGAGGGTCGACGACGTGATGATCGTGTACTTGAGCTGCGGGAGCGTGATCGCGAAGAACTGCTGCAGGCGGCCCGCGCCGTCGATCTGCGCCGCCTCGTAGAGGGAGCCCGGGATCTGCCGCACGCCGCCTTGGTAGATGAGCGTGTGGAACGGCACGAACTGCCAGGCGATGACGAACACCACGACGAAGAGCACGAGGTCGGAGTTGCCGAGCCAGTCCTGTGCGAGGGCCGGAAGACCGAGGCCCGCGCCCATGCCGAAGTTCGGATCGAGGAGCGCCTTGTACGCGATCGCGATCGCCGCCGAGGAGAGCAGGAGCGGGAGGAAGTACAGGACCGCGAGAACGGCCCGGTAGCGCTGACCTCCGGCCGTGAAGACCCCGAGGAGGAGGCTGATCGGCGTCTGGACCACGTAGGAGAAAACCATGATCTTCGCCGTCACCCAGAGCGCGTTGGCGGTCACCGGGTCGGTGAGGGTGCGCGCCCAGGAGGCAACGCCGTCGAACGTGATCTCACTCAGGCCGTCCCACTTCGTGAAGCTCAGGGCCACGACGCCGGCCAGCGGGATCACCGCGAAGACGAGGAAGAAGACGAGGGCCGGAGCGGCCAGCCACCCCGACGGGCCGCTCTCGCGGGCCCGCCGGGAGGCGGTGCTGGTGAAGGCCATCCCTACTTGCCGATCGTCGCGTTCATCGTGCTGACGAACTGCTCGGGAGTGATCTTCTTGAGGAAGATCTGGTCGAGGTTGGCGAGCATCGCGTCGCCCTGGGCCGGGCTGAGGGCCTGGTCCCACGAGAGGGTGAAGCTCGGGGCGTTCTTGACCATGCCGTACACGAACGTCAGGAAGTCCTTGTCCGGGGACGCCGCCAGTTTGCCCTCAATGCCCTTGACCACGGGCACAGCGCCCGAGTCGATGAGGGTCTGAGTGTCGGCGTCGGTGAACATGCCGCTCTTGACGTAGTCGAGCGCGGCCTTCTTCTGTGCCTCGGTGCCCTTCGAGGAGACCGACCAGAAGTTGGAGGGGTTGCCCACGATGCCCGCCGGATCGCCCTTGCCGCCGGCAACGGCCGGGAAGGTCGTCCAGCCGATCTTGCCGCCCTTGATGGCGTCGGCCGCGTTCGTCTTCATGCCCTGGTAGATCCAGCCGCCCTGCAGGATCATGGC
This sequence comes from Sinomonas sp. P10A9, assembly GCF_041022165.1. GTDB lineage: Bacteria > Actinomycetota > Actinomycetes > Actinomycetales > Micrococcaceae > Sinomonas > Sinomonas puerhi. The sequence goes on along the minus strand of NZ_CP163302.1, from coordinate 503,194 downwards.
GGCCTTGCCCGTGTAGAGGAGCGCCTGGTCCGCGTTGCTGTCCGCGGCGATGGATGAGAAGCCGTTGACGAATCCGCCCGCGTCGACGAGCTGCTGAATCTTCGTCAGGGCCTCGGCCACGGCGGGGTTGGACCACGCGCTGGGCTTGTTCGCCGCGATGTCCGCGAACGCCTGGGGGCCGCCGATGCGATCCACGAGGTACTCGAGCCACATGAGGTCTGGCCACTTCGACTGCCCGCCGAGCGCGAAGGGGGCGATGCCGGCGGCCTTGAACTTGGGCACGAGCGCCATGAGCTCATCCCACGTGGTGGGCGGCTGCGCCCCGATCTTCGCGAAGAGGTCCTTGTTGAAGTAGAGGACCACGGGCTGGGCGTTGTTGTTCGGGATCGCGTACTGCTTCCCGTTGACCTGGCCGTTCTGGAGCACAGAGGGCAGGTAGCGGTCCTTGACGTCCGGGTTCTGGGAGAGGAAGGACGTGAGGTCCTCGACCTGGCCGGCGTCGACGTACGACTTGAGCACGCCGCCGCCCCAGCCGTAGATGAACGTGGGCCCCTGGCCAGCGCCGACGGCAGTGCGGACCTTGGTCTTATAGGCGTCGTTCGCGAAGAAGTCGAGCTTGATGGACTCGCCCGCGTGGGCCGAGTTCCACGCGTCGACCGACTTCTGGAGCACCGGCTGGTTGCCTCCGGTCAGGCCCCACATGGTCGCCGAGTCGGCGCTGACCGCCGCTCCCCCCGGTCCCGCCGAGCCGCACGCGGCAAGAGTGAGGGCAAGTGCTCCGGCGGCGACCGCGGTGGCGGCCGTGCGCAGTTTCCGAATGTTCATGGTCTTCCGTTCATCCTCTGGGGTCGTCAGTGACCGCAAGGCTTCGAAATGTTTCGAATAGATTTCGGCTTGCAGTGCAACCGTAATGGGTGACTCAGATCACGGTCAACGGGTTTCAGGGAAAAAGTTCAAGACATTGACGAATGATCCATCCCGCTTTCGCTGCGATGGTGAGGAGCCGCCGAAGAGTTGACTCGACACGGCTCCACGGCCAGACTGAAACGGTACGAAATAATTTCGAAAGTTCGGACGGCCATGACCCTCACCACGACCGGCGGGAAGACCACTCTGGCCGCCATCGCGCGCCTCACCGGCGTCTCCGCGCCCACCGTGTCGAAGGTGGTCAACGGGCGCGAGGACGTCGCGCCCCAGACGCGGGCCAAGGTGCTGGCCGCGCTCGAGGACGCGGGCTACCAGTCCCCCGGCCAGCGCCGCACAGCGGCCGGCCCCTCCGTCGTCGAGGTCGCGTTTGACTCGGTCAACTCGAACTACTCTCTGACCGTGCTCAACGGCATCCTCGACTACGCGGCCGAGGCCGGCGTCGAGGTCATGCTCAGCGCGACCCAGCATGCCCCGGCCGGGGGGCACGATCTGTCCCGGAGGGCGCAGCGCATGGTCGACGAGGGGCGTGCGGGGCTGATCGTCGTGACCTCGGCCTTCGCCGAGGCGCAGCTCATGGCGTTCCGGCGGCGCCAGATCCCCGTCGTCGTGATCGACCCGCTCAACCCGCCGCCCGGGGACGTCGTGAGCGTCGGGGCAACCAACTGGGCGGGCGGCCGGGCCGCGGCCGAGCACCTCCTGGACCTCGGCCACCGGCGCATCGCCTACCTCGGCGGACCGAAGTCCGCCGAGTGCAACCAGGCGCGTCTCCATGGCTACATGTCCGCCCTCATGTCGCGCGGTATCGGGTTTGGGCCGGAGCTCGTGATCCACGGGAACTTCCGCGCGGAGTACGGCGTCGAGGGCCTCTCGGCGCTCCTGACGATGCCCGAGCCGCCCACAGCGATCTTCGCGGGCAACGACGCGATCGCCGTCGGCGTGCTGAGGGAAGCCAGACGGCGAGGGATCCGGGTGCCGGAGGACCTGAGCCTCGTCGGATTCGACGGCACAACGCTCGCCGAAGACTCCGTTCCCGCCCTGACCTCCGTGGCACAGCCCCTGCACGACATGGGCAGGGCCGCGCTCCGGACCGTCCTGCGGCAGGCGCGCGGCGAGCAGCTCGACTCGCACCGCGTTGAGCTAGCGACCCAGCTCGTGATCCGCGAGTCAACGGCGCCCCCCGCTCGCTGACGCTCGGGAACGCCTGGCCTGCCCATCGCACAGCCCACCACAGCCGCACCACAGCTTCGCCCTACAACGCCCATAGGGTGCGTCCCTAGCGTCGGAGGCAGGCGCGGCGAAGGCCCGCGCAGCGAAGGGACACCCCATGTTTGCTCGGTACCTGCGGCGAGAGCTGTCAGGGCGGCGGAAGCAGACCGCCATCATCGCCATTGCCCTGGCTCTGGCCATCGCCCTCGTCATCGTCGTCAATGCCCTGTCCGCCGGGGTGCGGGACGCGCAGAAGGCGGCGCTCGCCACCGTGTACGGCGTCGGCACCGACATCACGGTGACCAAGGCGCCCGCGGCGCCGACGGCCGGCGCGCAGCCGGGCCAGCGGTTCGACGTCAACGGCCAGTCGGGCACCGGCTCCTCGACCTCCGTGAGCCAGTCCAGGCTCATCTCGGGCCGTGGCGCGTCGACCTTCGCAGGGACGTCGGCCGATACGGTCAAGGCGACCACGGGAGTCCAGTCGGCCTCGGCGGCGCTGTCCCTCATGAACATCACGCTCAACGGGCAGCTGACCCAGACCGGCACCGGTTCGGGCAGCGCGCCGACCGCCGCCCCCACCGCCCCGGCCCCATCCGGCGAGGGCCAGACGGCAACCGGGCAGGGCCAGCGCGGCCCCGGCGGCTCCTTCGGCGTCAACTCGTTCAGCGTCCTGGGCATCGACGGCAGCGCCTCCACCGTCGGCCCCCTCGCGTCGGCCTCCGTGTCACAGGGCCGTGCTCTCGGCACGCAGGACGTCGGCCAGCACAACGCCGTCGTGGATTCCTCCTACGCGACGACGGCGAGCCTCACGCTCGGCGGGACCGTGAACGTGGGCGGCACGGACTTCACGATCGTGGGGATCGTCTCCGCGACAGGGTCCGAGTCCGAGACGGCGGCGAACGTCTACGTCCCGCTCGACGTCGCGCAGACCCTCTCGTCACAGGCCGGGGCCGTGAGCTCCGTCTACGTCAAGGCGTCCTCATCGGATCAGCTCGCCGCGGTCAAGGCCGCGCTCCAGAAGGCCCTCCCGGACGAGACCGTCAACACGCAGGATGACCTCGCCGCCAACGTCTCGGGCTCGCTCGCGAACGCGTCGAGCCTCGTCTCGGGCCTGGGCCTGTGGCTTTCGGTCGCGGTCCTCGTCGCGGCCTTCCTCCTCGCGGCGCTCCTGACGCTCTCCGGGGTGTCGCGGCGCACGCGGGAGTTCGGCACGCTCAAGGCCATCGGCTGGCGCAACTCGGCCATCGTGCGGCAGGTCGCCGGCGAGTCGCTCGTGCAGTCGGGCATCGGCGCCGTGGGTGGGATCGCCGTCGGGCTCATCGCAGTAGTGCTGCTGAACATCTTCGCCCCGACCCTCAGCGCCTCCGCCGGCGTGGGCCGCGGCTTCGGCGGCCAAGGCGGTGCGGGACAGGCGGCCGGCCAGGCGGCGCGGCAGGCAGCGGGCCAGGCTGCGCAGTCCGGCGGGCCGGGACAGGGGCCAGGCGGCTTCGGCGGCGCGAGCGCCGCCCAGGTGGTGCTCGGCGCTCCGATCACGCCCGCGATCGTGCTCATCGCCGTGGGCATCGCCATCGCCGGCGGGGTCATCGCCGGAATTGTCGGCGGGTGGCGGGCCGCGCGGCTCCAGCCGGCCGAGGCGCTGCGGAGCGTGGCGTAATGAGCGTCCAGGACGAGAAACGACTCGAGAAGGAAGCACCAGCGATGCAGAGCACGACGACGCCGGATGAGGCCCAGCGGCCCGTGGCACCAGCACCGGCGGCAGACACGGCCCCAGCCCCTGCTACAGCCCCAGGAGCGATGTTCCAGCTCGTGGGCGTCAGCAAGACGTACCGCCAGTCCCGGGGCGAAGTCCACGCGCTCGACGGCGTTGATCTCACCATCCCGACCGGGCAGCTTGTGGCCATCCAGGGTCCCACGGGCGGCGGGAAGTCCACTCTCCTCCAGATGCTCGGGGCCCTCGACCGCCCGACGTCCGGCACCGTGACGCTCGCCGGGCACGAGATCTCGAAGCTGCGGGACCGCGAACTGGCGGACATCCGCGCGCACGAGGTGGGCTTCGTATTCCAGTCGTTCAACCTCATCCCCACGCTCACGGCTCAGGACAACGTGGAGATGGGCCTCGCGCCGCTGGGCCTCCCGGCACAGGAGCGCGCCGAGCGGGCCACCCAGTCGCTCGCGTCGGTCGGGCTCGGCGACCGCGCGTCGCACCGTCCCGGAGAGCTCTCCGGCGGCCAGCAGCAGCGCGTCGCGATTGCCCGGGCCCTCGCGAAGAGGCCCAAGGTGCTGCTCGCCGACGAGCCCACGGGCAACCTCGACGAAGGCACGCGGGACGAGATCATGGACCTCTTCGAGACGCTCTGGCGTCAGGGCCTCACGATTGTCCTCGTGACCCATGACTCCTCGGTGGCCCGCCGCGCCCAGCGACGCCTGCGCATCGCGGGCGGCAAGCTCGCCGAGAGCAAGTAGCCCGGGCTGCGCAGTCTCGCGGGTCGGGGCCGCGCAGCCTCACGGGTCCGGGCCGCCAATCTCCTTCGCGAACCTGCACGACGCCTCTCGGTAGAGTGGAGCCCATGAGCGAAGGAATCGTGGTCGGCAGCACAGGCGAGATCGAGGAGGGCACCGCGAAGGTCGTCGAACCGGAGGAGTCTGGCTTCGCCGAGGCCATCGCCGTCTTCCACGCCGAGACGGGCTGCTTCTTCGCGCTCAACGACACGTGCACGCACGAGGAAGCATCGCTCGCCGAGGGCTGGATCGAGGGCGAGGAGGTCGAGTGCCCTCTGCACTCCTCGAGCTTCAGCCTCCGCACCGGCAAGGTCACGTGCCTGCCGGCCACCGTGGATGCTCGTACCCACCGGGTCGAGGTCCGCGACGGCCAGATCGTCCTGTACCCGGGCGCGGACGCCGACCCGGAGGCCTGCGCGCAGTGACGGCGCCGCTGTGAGCGCTCCGCCTGCCCTCCCCCACAGCATCGTCATCCTGGGCGGCGGCGTCGCAGGCTTCAGCGCCGCGCAGGAGCTGCGCGCCCGCGGCTACGGCGGCGTCCTCACCATCCTCTCCCCCGAGGGCCTGCCCTACGACCGACCGCCCCTGAGCAAGGGCTACCTCCTGGGCACCGAGGACTCTGCGAAGATCCTCTTCGCGCCGGCGCGCTGGTACGGCGAGCACGACGTCGCGGTGGTCGCCTCGCGTGCAACCGCCCTGGACGCCTCCGGCCAGAACCCGTCGGTGACGCTCGACGACGGGCGGGTCCTCGCCGCCGACCGCATCCTTCTCGCGACGGGCGGCCTCCCGCGGCGCCTCGCAATCCCCGGCGGTCAGCACGCGCTAACCCTCCGGTCCCGCGCCGACGCCGATGCCCTGCGCCGCGTGCTCGTCCCGGGCGCGCGGATCGTGATCGTGGGCGCGGGGCTCATCGGCGCCGAGGTGGCCTCCGCCGCCGCGTCGCTGGGCGGCAACGTGACTCTCATCGACCCGATCGACCTCCCCCTCGGCCCCGCGATGGGCGAGCACCTCGCGCGCAGACTGCACGCGATGCACGCAGAGCACGGCGTCCGCACGGTCACCGGCCTGCCGGCGGCGATCGAGGACGGGACGCACGACGCCGCCCCGCACCTCGTGCGGCTCGCCGATGGCCGCTCCGTTCCCGCCGACATCGTCGTGGCCGGCATCGGGATCACCCCGGACACCGACGTCGCCGAGGCCGCAGGCCTCGACGTGGACGACGGGATCCTCGTCGGCTCCGACGGCTCCACATCCCGCCCGGCGATCTTCGCCGCCGGCGACGCGACCCGCACGCGGCGACCGGACGACGTCGTGCGCGGGGGCGCAGCGCGGCGAGCAAAGCACTGGGAAGCCGCCGTGCGTTCGGGCCAGGCCGCGGCGGCGGGCCTGCTCGGCCAGGCGCCGGCGGAGTTCGGAGCGCCGTGGTTCTGGTCGGACCGCTACGGCGTGCACGCTGAGGCGGTCGGCACGATGGATGCACGTCAGGAGCCGGGCGCGCGCGTCGTCCTCCGCACGGAGGACGGGACGGTCACGGGGGTCCCTGCAGCAGCCTTCCTCCTCGCCGAGGACGGTCGCCTGCTCGGGTGCGCGGCCGTTGACCAGCCGCTCGTCGTCCGGGCCGCGCGCCGCATCATCGACCGGGGGATCATCCCGGACCCCGAGCGCCTCGCCGACCCGACGGTCGATCCGCGGAAGCTCGCGCGCTGAACCTTTATCTTCTGTAGAGCAGAATCAGCGTGGCTCGGTGAGCCCCGCTGCATCGAGCGAGGCCGCGATGCTGCTGCAGCACGCCAGGAGTGCCTCGCGGGTTTCCGGCTCGTCGAGCGCCCCTGCCCGCGAGTCCGGCACGCTGAGCGAGACCCCCAGCCACGCGCGGTGGGACGAGCCGCCGCCCGGCGCCGGGACGGCGGCGCCCATCGCGACGAGCCCCGGCTCGGTGAGGCCCCTGTTGATGGCCACGCCGCTTTCGCGCACCGCGGCGAGCTCGGCCTCGAGCGCGCGGAGCGCCTCCTCGCCGAGCTGCTCGCCGGACATCTGCGCGCCTCGGCCCGTGAACAGCTGGCGGAGGGTTGCAGGGTCGAGGGTCGCAAGCATGGCCTTGCCGCCCGAGGACAGTCTCGCGGGAAGCACGGACCCAGTCCGGTCTCCCACCCGCAGGATCTGGCGGGACTCGGCACTCGCGAGGAAGCGCACACTCGTTCCGAACCGCGTCACGAGGTTGCTCGTCTCCCCTACCGCCGCCGTGAGCTCGTCGAGGTGCGGGAGAGCTCGGGCCACGACGTCCTGCAGCCGGCCGTGGCGGGAGTCGTCCGAGAACGCCGGCCCGGCGGTATACCGGCGGCCCTCGTCCTGGAGCGCGAACCCCCGGTAGACGAGCGTCGCGAGCAGACGGTGCGCGGTGGACTGCGCCACGCCGAGCCGTTCCGCCGCCTCGTGGACGCGCACCGAGTCGCGCTCTTGGAGCATGAGGATGAGCTGGAGCGCATTGTCTACCGATTCAATCGCGTAGGCCGGCTTCTTCACGATCTGAAACTTCTGCACAACAGAATCTTATGGTCATGTGAGCCACAACACCAGATCCTTGCTGTATGACTTCTAGCGTTACCTCCTCTGCGCCCGGCAATGAAGCCGCCCGCAATGCCACCCGTGGCCCGGAATCGGGCCAGAGCCGCCGCGCCGCGATCATCGCGGTCGTCATCTGCTGGGGCCTCGTCGTGTTCGACGGGTACGACCTCATCGTCTATGGCACGGTCCAGAACAGCCTCATCGAGTCCACGGGCTGGGGCCTGAACGCTGCCTCGGCGGGCACGCTCGGCTCGATGGCCTTCGTGGGCATGATGCTCGGCGCCGTCTTCGCCGGCCGGCTCTCCGATGCGTGGGGCCGCCGCAAGGCGATCATCCTGTGCACCATCATCTTCTCGGTGGCCACGGTGCTCTGCGCCTTCGCGCCCAGTGCCCTCGCCTTCGGGCTCCTGCGCCTCGTCGCGGGCCTCGGACTCGGCGGACTCGTGCCGTCGGCCAACGCCCTGGCCGCCGAGCTCATCCCCTCGAAGTGGCGCGGATCGATGGCCACCCTCATGATGTCCGGAGTCCCGATCGGCGGCACCATCGCGGCGCTGCTGGGCCTCGGCGTGATCCCGGCCTTCGGCTGGCAGCCGATGTTCCTCGTCGCGATCATCCCTCTCGTCCTCTTCGTGCCGCTCGGCCTCGCCTTCTTCCCCGAGACGCTCGGTGCGGCCCGGACGGCGGCCGAGGACGCGGCGTCGACCGCACCCGGTTCCGAGTCCGCGGCCCGCACGACGCCGCGCGGCGGCTTTGCCGGCCTGTTCCGCGGTGGCTTCGGAGCGCTCTCGATCCTGTTCGCGGCGTCCACCCTCTTCACGCTCTTCGCGTGGTACGGGCTCGGGACCCAGCTGCCCAAGATCATGCACGATTCCGGCGCCAACCTCGGTCCGGCGCTGACCTTCACCATCGCACTCAACCTCGGCGCGGTCGCGGGGTCCATCATCACCGCGTGGGCCGGAGACAAGTTCGGCACCGTCAAGGTGTCCGTCATCGCTGCGGGCCTCGCCGGAATCGCGCTGATCGCCCTCCTCGTGACGCCTGCCTCGAACACGGCGTTCATCTACGCCGCCCTCGTGATCGCCGGCGTCGGAACGCACGGAACCCAGTCCCTCGTGATCGGCGCGATCGCCTCGCACTACCCGAGCGAACTGCGCGGCACCGCGCTCGGATGGGCACTCGGCATCGGCCGCATCGGCGCGGTCCTCGCACCGCAGCTCTCCGGCCTGATGCTCGCCACGAAGACCGTCCCGCCGTCGATGAACTTCCTCATGTTCGGCGGCGCGGCCATCGTCTCGGCGGTCTTCCTGGCCGTCATCGTGGCCCGCGACCTCAAGAGCCGCAAGACCGCTCCCGTCGCCGCCTAACGCAGCAGACAGCGACGCACGACGGCGCGTGGCCGGCTTCCCGAGCGGGGGCCGGCCACGCGCCGCCGTGCGTGAAGAAAGAGCGTCAGGCGAACGCCGACCCCACCCCGAAGACCACGGCCGCGAGCGCGAAGCCCATCACGCCGATGAGTGTCTCCATGACGGTCCACGTGGCGAGGGTCGTCTTGACGTCCATGCCCATGAACCGGCCGACCATCCAGAAGCCCGCGTCGTTGACATGCGAGACCACCACGGAGCCCGCCGCGACGGCAACGACGAGCGCCGCGAGCTGCACGCCGTTGAGCCCCGCCCCGGTGACGGCGGGCGCGAGGAGGCCCGCCGCCGTCGTGAGCGCGACGGTCGCGGAACCCTGGGCGATCCGCAGGATTGCGGAGATGAGGAAGCCCGCGAGGATGAGCGGGATCCCGGCGCCCCCGAGCACGTCCGCGAGCGCCTTGCCGATGCCGGACGTGCGCAGCACGGCACCGAACATGCCGCCCGCGCCGGTGATGAGGATGACGGAGCAGACCGGACCGAGCGAGGACTCGAGCAGCTTCTCGAGGACCGATCCGTGCAGGCCGCGCCGCGCACCGAGCACGAGCGCGGCGACGAGCAGGGAGATGAGCAGCGCAACGGGCGTCTCGCCGAGCGCACGCAGGATCTGGAACCACGCCTGGCCGCTCACCGACTTGCTGATCACACCGGCGGTCGCGAGCGTCCCGAGCCCGGTGTTGAGGAAGATGAGCACGAGCGGCAGGAGGAGGATGCCCACCACGGTGCGGAAGCGCGGCGGGTGCGACTCCGCCTCGGCATCGGCGTGGCCTAGGATCTCCGGCACGGGCAGCACGAGCTTGCCGCCGGTCCACAGGCCGTAGAGGTACGCCGCGATGTACCACGTGGGGATCGCGACGATGAGCCCCACGATCGTCACGATGCCCACGTTCGCGCCGAGGATCGCGGAGGCGGAGACCGGGCCGGGGTGCGGCGGGAGGAACACGTGCATCACGGAGAACGCGCCGACGGCCGGCAGGCCGTACCGCAGCACTCCGCCGCCCATGCGCTGGGCCACTGCGAACACGACCGGGAGCATGACCATGAGGCCGGCGTCGAAGAAGATCGGGAAGCCGAACAGGAGCGAGGCGAGGCCGAGCGCGAACGGGGCACGCTTCTCGCCGAAGATCCCGATGAGGTAGTCGGCGAGCACCTTCGCGCCGCCGGAGGTCTCGACGATCCGGCCCAGCATCGTGCCGAGCCCCACGAGGAGCGCGACTGTCCCGAGGGTCGTGCCGAAGCCGTTCACGAGGACGTTGACCACCTGCGCCGGCGGAATCCCGGTGGCGAAGGCCGTCAGCAGGCTCACCACGATGAGCGCGAGGAGCGCATGCATCTTGAACTGCATGATGAGCACGAGCAGCACGGCGATCGCGGCCGCCGCTATGGCGAGGAGCGGCCCAGCGCCGAGCGTCTGGGTCCATCCTTCGATGGTCATGGTTCTCCTTGGGTTCTTCGGGGTGTGGGGTTCGACCGTCAGCGCACGACGGCGCGTTGGGCGGGTTCGTCGGTCGGGTGCAGTGAGGCGGCGATCGCCTCGACGAGGCGTTCGGGACTCTCGGAGATGTCCAGACGGAGGCTGCCGGCGCGGAGCTCGTCCACGGTGAGCGGTTCGAGGGTGTTGAGCTGGCTCGGGAGGAGTCCTGCAGGCATGAAGTGGCCCGCACGCGAGGCCATGCGCTCCGCGAGGAGGGCGGAGTCGCCGTCCAGATGGGCGAAGATCACCCGTCCGGCTGCCCCGGACAGGAGGTCCCGGTAGGACCGCTTGAGCGCCGAGCACGTCAGCACAGTGCTGTGCCCGTCGCGCGCCTGCCCGGTCATCCAGTCGCGGATGCTGCACAGCCACGGCCAGCGGTCCGCGTCCGTGAGCGCGATGCCGGCCGTCATCCTGGCGATGTTGGATGCCGGGTGGAACTCGTCGGCCTCCGCGATCCGCCAGCCGAGTCGCTCGGCCAGGGCCGCCGAGACCGTTGTCTTGCCGGACCCGGCAACACCCATGACCACCACATGCAGGGGTTCCATGGCTCTCTACCTCCGCAGAAGACGTCGTTGGCTTCCGAAGAAGCTCTGCAGGCCCGCGAACGCCGGCCCGGCAAGAAAGATAGCACCATTGTTTAGGCATTGGTAGTACTTTAATTGTCATAGGTCACATCTATCGCGGCGAACGGCTAGGCTGAACCCACTCGGACACGGAAGGCGGGGCATGTCGACGGCGACACCTCAGGAGGCCAGCGCCCGGCAGGAGGCCAAGGCGGAAGGCGGCCTGCACCAGCGCATGCTGGACGCGCTCGGCGAGCGCATCGCGTCTGGGCTCCTGCCGCCCCATTCACGCCTGACCCTTGACGACCTCCAGCAGGAGTTCGGCGTCTCGCGCACGGTGGCCCGGGACACCATGCGCGTTCTGGAGTCGATGAACCTCGTCTACTCGCGACGCCGTGTGGGGATCGTCGTCCAGGAGCCTGAGCGATGGAATGTCTTCGACCCCAAGCTCGTGCGCTGGAGGCTCGCCTCCGGGCGGCGCGACGAGCAGTACGCCTCGCTCCTGGAACTGCGCGTCGCCGTCGAGCCGATCGCCGCGGCAGGGGCGGCACACCGAGCGACGCCCGCCCAGAAGGCCGAGCTCGCTGGGCTCGCGGCCGAGCTGCGCCGGCTCGGCGAGGCAGGCGACCTCGAGGCCTTCCTTGCCGCCGACATCGCGTTCCACCGGCTCGTCCTTCACTCGTGCGGCAACGAGATGTTCGCGGCCCTCGACAACATGGTCGCCGAGGTCCTCACGAGCCGCACCCGGCAGGGTCTCATGCCCTTCCATCCCCGCCCCGAGGCGCTCGACGCGCACGAGGCCGTCGCATCGGCCGTCGCGGGCGGCAACGCCGCCGCAGCCGAGGAGTCGATGCACAGCGTCATCTCCGAGGTGCGGGGGGCCATGGGCCTCGGGTAACCGGACGCACGACGGCGCGTGGCCGGCTTCCGTGCGGAAGCCGGCCACGCGCCGTCGTGCGTCAGGGGTTCCTGATGCTGCGATGCCTAGTGCTGGGATGCCTCGATCGCGGCCTTCGCGGCCGGGTCGGACTCGGCGAGGAACGTGTCGATCCGCTCGGGCTCGCCCACCTCGCCGATCGCCGCGGCAGCCCTGCCGAGCGAGTAGAGCGCCCGGAGGAATCCCTGGTTGGGCTCATGCTCCCACGGGACGGGCCCCGCGCCACGCCATCCGTTGCGGCGCAGGGCGTCGAGGCCGCGGTGGTAGCCGACGCGGGCATACGCGTAGGACTCAACCGTGCTTCCCTCGTCCCAGGCCTCCTCGGCGAGGATCGCCCACAGGAGCGACGACTCCGGGTGCTTGACCACGAGGTCGCGGGCCTCCTGCCCCATCGCGAGGCCCTGGTACACCTCGCTCTCGGCCGGGAGCCGCGTGGGCTCCGGGCCGAGGAGGTTGGTGCGGAACTCGTCGCTCATTACTTGATGGACTTGCCGGCGGAACCGAGCTGCTGCGCTGCCTCGACGATGCGCGCGGCCATGCCGGCCTCGGCAAGGGCACCCCAGACGCGAGGGTCGTAGGTCTTCTTGTTGCCCACCTCGCCATCGACCTTGAGCACGCCGTCGTAGTTGGAGAACATGTGCCCGGCCACCGGCCGCGTGAAGGCGTACTGCGTGTCGGTGTCGATGTTCATCTTGATCACGCCGTAGGAGACGGCGTCCGCGATCTCCTGCTCGCTCGAGCCGGAACCGCCGTGGAACACGAGGTCGAACGGGCTGTCCTTGCCGACCTGCGCGCCGACCTGCGCCTGGATGTCCTTGAGGATCTCCGGGCGCAGCTTGACGTTGCCCGGCTTGTAGACGCCGTGGACGTTGCCGAACGTCAGCGCCGTGATGTAGCGGCCGTTCTCGCCCGTCCCGAGGGCCTCGACGGTCGCGAGGCCATCGGCAACCGTGGAGTACAGCTTCTCGTTGATGGCGTTCTCGACGCCGTCCTCTTCGCCGCCCACGGCGCCGATCTCGACCTCGAGGATCATCTTCGCGGCCGAAGTGCGGGGCAGGAGCTCCTTGGCGACGCGGAGGTTCTCCTCGAGCGTCTCGGCGGAGCCATCCCACATGTGCGAGTTGAAGAACGGATTGCGCCCCGCCTTGACCTCGTCCTCGGACGCCGCGAGGAGCGGCAGCACGAAGCTGTCGAGCTTGTCCTTGGGGCAGTGGTCGGTGTGGAGGGCGATGTTGACGTCGTAGCTCTTGGCGACCTCGCGTGCGAACGCCGCGAAGCCGAGCGAGCCGACCACCATGTTCTTGACCGAGGCGCCGGACCAGTAAGCCGCGCCGCCGGTGGACACCTGGATGATGCCGTCGGATCCGGCCTCGGCGAAGCCGCGAATGGCTGCGTTGAGCGTCTGTGACGAGGTCACGTTCACCGCGGGGAATGCGTAGCCGCCGGCCTTGGCGGAGTCGATCATCTCTGCGTACTTCTCAGGGGTGGCGATAGGCATTGAGTGCTCCTCGACAGTGGCTCGACGGGGTATCACGCGGGTCGCGTGGTTTGGCCACTGCCCATCCTAGCGAGCGAGGTTCACGGGCGAGTTTCCGTGGGTACAGATGACGGAGGGCGGTGGGTAGACGGGCTCGGGATCTCACAGAATTCGAAAATAACTCTAGCGTTTCAACAACTCGGTCTATAGTATAGGAACATAGATTCGAATCAAGTGGACTGAGGGGGTTCAGGATGCCGACTGCAGGACTGCGGTCCGCTGCGGAGCTCGAGTTCATCTCGCGCCACCCGGACGCCCTCCATGGTTCGCTCAGCCTCGATCCCCAGGCCCTCGACACTCCGGATGGGGTGTCCCAGGCGCTTCGGGCACTCGCAGACTTCGATTCCTTCAGCGCCAGCCTGCGCGCACTCCTCATCGACCGGCACACCCAGCACGTGGCGGAGACTCCTCTGGCGGGGCGGGAATCGCAGCCCACCCGGTTCGGTGGGGACGTCGAGCACGCCGCTGCGGTCGCCGAGATAGCCTCCCTCCAGAACACATCGGAGGCTGCCGCCGCTCGGACCATGAATTTCTCCGTGGCCCTCGTCAACCTCCACCCAGCGCTCCACGAGGCCCTCGCGGCGGGAGACATCACCGAGGCCCACGCCCGGGCTATCGTCGATCAGGCGTCGTCCCTGCCCGAATCCGTCGCCGAGGCCTTCGGCATCGAGGCGCTCTCACGGCTCCATACCCGCAAGGGACGTGTCCGGACCCCGGGCGAGTTCCGCGCAGTCGTCCGCGATCTGCGTGAGCGCCTCCACCCGGAGTCGATCGTGAGGCGGCGCGCGGCCGCACGCGAAGATCGCCGCGTGTGGCTCCAGCCGGACGAGGACGGCATGTGCACGCTGTCCGCGCTCCTGCCCGCCGAGACGGCAACATCCATGTACGCGCGCATCGACGCGGTCGCACGCTCGGCTCGCGGCCGCGAGGGCGAGGTCAGGACGCTCGCCCAGCTACGTGCCGACGCGTTCATCAACCTGGCCCTCGCGGACAGGCTCGATCCGGCCAGCACCGGAACGCCCGCGGCGTCCGTACCGTCTCCCGAAGAACTGCTCGGCGGCGTCAAGGCGGAGATCGTCGTGCATATTCCGCTCGCGGTGGCGCTCGGAGCGTCCGACGACGTTGCCCAGCTCGAGGGCTACGGCGTTATCGACGCCGATACCGCGCGGCTGCTTGCGGCGGCCGCGCCGACGTGGCAGCGCATCTTCACGGACGACGAGGGGGTTCCCGTCAAGCTCGGGCGGAGCACCTATCGACCGCCGGCAGGCTTGGTCCGCTTCATCCAGTACCGCGATGGCACGTGTCTCGTCCCCGGATGTTCGTGCGCGGCGAGGCGGTCTGAGATCGACCACACGATCGAATGGCAGGACGGCGGCACTACCGATGCCGAGAACCTCACCCTGCTCTGCCCCAAGCACCACGCACTGAAGTCACTGGCCCTCTTCCGTCTCCGCAGAGAGGCGGCCGAGGGCTCGGAGCCCACCGTCGCGGGCGCGAAGCTCCCCAAAGAGCCACCCAAGGTCAGCGGCCAGCTCCTCTGGGAAACCCTTCTCGGCACAATTCTGCCCGCCGAGCCCCTGAGCCGCGACCACATCCTGGGACCGCGAACCGTCAGGCTCCCCGCCGGATCAGTTGAAACAGTCGAAACTGCCGAACTGGCCGGACCGCGAGACCCCGAACTGCCTCCTACGCCAGCGCGGCGCGACTCCCCATTACCTAAGCCGCCACCGCCGCGCGGTTCATGGGACATTCAAACGTCTGACGGCGACGAACCGCCGCCCTTCTAAGAGGCGTCGCTTCGCCTGCCTTCGACGTCCAGCGCTCATCCCGCGTCCCGCTCGACGCCCCGCGCTCATCCCGCGTCCCGCTCGACGCCCCGCGCTCATCCAGCGTCCCGCTCGACGCCCCGCGCTCATCCAGCGTCCCGCTCGACGCCCCGCGCTCATCCAGCGTCCCGCTCGACGCCCCGCGCTCATCCAGCGTCCCGCTCGACGTCCCGCGCTCATCCAGCGTCCCGCTCGACGTCCCGTCCTGCATCTCGCTCGGCGTCCCGTCCTGCGTGTCGGATCTTCTCCTCGACCTCGCCTGCCGACGGGTAAGACGGCTGAGCCCCGGGACGCGTGGTGGCGAGGGCTGCGGCGACCGAGGCGTAGCGCGCCGCGTCCTCGAGGCTGTCGCCGGCGGCGAGGCGGACTGTGACGGCAGCGGTGAACCCATCGCCGGCGCCGGTCGTGTCCACCGGCACAACCGGCGTGGACTCGAGGGGCACCACGGCTGCCGCCGGGTCGGGATCGAGAAGCACTGCGCCTCGGGCGCCTAGGGTCACGATGACCTTGCGGAACCCGGCCCTGACGAACGCTGGCCCGGCCTCCGCCCAGTCCGTGGCAGTCCAATCCGAACTGGGCTCGAGATCGCCGCTGCCCAGGAGCTGTCCGGCCTCGCGCGCGTTGACGAGGAGCACGTCCGTGCAGGCTGCGAGCTCAGGGGGGATCGCGGCGTAAGGGGACAGGTTCAGGATGACTGTCGCTCCCGCGTCACGCCCCGCCTGCGCGGCCGCGAGCACCGTGGGCATGGGGACCTCGAGGCACAGGCACACCACTGCTGCGCCCTCGAAAACAGAGTGCGAGCGCGCCGCCGCAATGTCCCCAGGGGCCAGCATCCCGTTCGCGCCGGGAATGATCACGATGCTGTTCTCGCCGCGGGCGTCGACAGTGATGCCCGCGACGCCGCTCGGCACACCTGCAACCACGCGCACTGCCGAGACGTCCACGCCCGCCGCCTCGGCGGAGGCGCGCAGCATCTCGCCGTGAGGGTCGTCCCCGACTGCGCCCACAAGCCGCACCCTCGCCCCGAGCCGCGCCGCCGCAACGGCCTGATTCGCGCTCTTGCCGCCCGGATGGACCGCGAAGTCGGCGCCCGCCACTGTCTCCCCGGGATCCGGCATCCGCTCAGCGGAGAAGACCAGGTCCGCGTTCAACGAGCCCACCACAACCACGCTGGAGTCCATGCGAGTCATGGTAGGCGGCTCCGCGATGAGGTCTCCGCGCTGGCACTGCCTCCCCACGCGAAAGGCGAGGCGCACGACGACGGGTGGGTGCCGCCGTCGTGCGCCTCGCCGTCACGCCCCTCGCTTACGGTGAGAAGGCGCCTGAGGAGCTTGCCTCAGTGCTGGGCCGCGACCTGCTGCGCGAACGCCTCGGTCATGCTTCCGACGCCCGTGACGTCGTCATAGCCCTTCGTCGCCGTCAGGGACGTGTCGAGGCCCAGGGTCGCCATCCAGGTGAGGCCCGTGGCCGGGTAGGCGCGGACGAGGTTGATGGAAGTCGCTGGGGAGGTGACATCCCTCATCGCAGCGCCCGGGGCGGCTGCCGCCTGATAGACCGCCGGGTTCGCGAAGCCGATTCGCTTGTTGGACGCAGCCTGCGCGCTTGCCATGAGCCCAGCCGTGAGCGGGCACGAGAGCGAGGTGCCGCCGATCCGCTCCTCGGAGTAGCTGCCGGTGTTCAGCGAGTGGTCGTTGGTGATGGGGCTGAAGCCGATCCGGAACCCCGTCCACACATCAGCGAGCGCCGAGACGTCCGGCGAAACGCGCTTGCCGTTCGCGAGCGGCGCCGGAACGAGCCCGGTCTGGTATGCAGGCTGGTCGAAGTCCGCGCTCCGGCCGCCGCCCGCACCGTACTGGAACACGCCCGGAAGTGCACCGGCGTAGGTGAGTGTGCCGTCGGCCTGCGCGAGGATCCGCTGGCGCGTGGTTCCCCACGCGGTCTCCCACAGATAGTTGTTGGACTGGTCGAGCGCGAGGCTCGTGCCGCCCACCGACGTCACGAATGGCGAGCTCGCCGGGAAGTCCGGGGAGGTGTAGCCGAGCGCCTTCTTCTCGTCGCCGCTGTCGCCGCTCGAGAAGTACAGCCCGATGCCCTCGGCCGCGGCCTGGAGGTGCTGGTGGACCTCCCCTGCGAGCTGATCGGGCGCTACGGCCTCGCCGACGTACCCGTAGCTGTTGCTCACGATGTTCGCGAGCTGGCCGTCGAGGATCTTCGACATGGCGATGTCCAGCCCACCGGCACAATTCGAGCCTCCGGCGTAGAGGATGTTAGCGCCAGGAGCGGTGGAGTGCACGGCCTCGACGTCGAGCGCCTCTTCGCCCTGCCAGCCACTCGGCTCTGCGCAGAGCGCCTGGTCGTAATAGACGCTCGGAAGGATCTCGCGATAGGAAGTCGAGGTCAGCGCCGGAAGGCCGTGGAGCGACGCGTACTGGTTGGCGTCAGAGAGCATCGTGGGCGCCGCGAAGGCGTCGATGATCGCCACCGTCTGCCCCGCGCCGGCCGTCGCATTCATCGCGACGCCGTTGCCGAGTCCATACGTCGCCTGGATCTGGCCTGGCGTATAGCCGCATAGGACGGTCGGGGCCGACGTCGCGCCGGTCGCGGTCCTGGGGACCGTCACCTCGTGTTCGTCCCAGTAGTGGGAGCACGGAGTCGCGACCGGCACTGCGGAAGCAGACTGGCCGCCCGGCGAGGCGTCCGCGCCGTCGGCAATGTTGTCCGGGCGGGTGAGGAGGCGGCCCTGATCGATGCTGACGGACGAGACCAGGCCTGCGATGTCGCCCGGAACGGTCGGTGCCCGGTCCGGCCCGATGAGATCGGTGCCCTGCACGGAGTACGTCTGTTCCGCGACCTGGAATGCTGCGTTGACCTCCGCGACGGTGCCACGGAAGACGACGTACATCCCACTGTCCGGCACCCCCGTGATGACCATGCCCTGCGCCTGGATCCAGGCGACCACCTTGTCTGTAGCCGCCTGCGCGGGCGCGTATTGGGACTTCCACTGGGCGGCAGTCAGGTACTGGCCGTACTGCGGGTTTCCGGGAGTCGAGACGGCAGTAGCGAAGGCCGTGGCCGCTGCTTCGTTGGGCAGCTTGAGGTATATCTCCCCCTCGACGGTGGTGTTGGTCAGGGGGATCCCAGTCTTCGTCCGTGCCCCGGCCCACGGCGGCACTGAGCCGGGGAAGGACTTGGAACTCGAGGGCGGCGGATTGGGCGGCGCCGCCGCGGCGCTCGATACACCTACCGCCGCGAGTCCGAGGGTGCAGCCCACGGCCGCGGTGGCGGCGAGGGCACGCAGGGAAAACCGATGAGAACCGCGATGGGGCGCCATGCTTCTTCTCCCGTTCTGCCGGACACCCCAGCGGGTCCGGCTGCAGCGAGACTAGTTGTGAAGCGACCCTTGCAGGAAGTGCGCAGAAGCTGAGAGTTTGCCATGAGTTTTGCGACAGCCAAGGTAGCCGTTAGGCTGGACTCTGCGCAGGGGAGTATCCCAAGCGCTGCACACGTCAGCACGTCGGGCGCCGGAGCCCGGCCGGGTGCAGCGGCCAGCCCACACATCGGGCGGGTGGAGAGACTTGTGGCGATATCGCCTACCTGCGAAAGGGACCCTTTCCATGTCCGTATCACCGCTCGTCTGGACCATCACCATCGTGGTGATCCTGGCCCTGCTGGCCTTCGACTACTTCTTCCACATCCGCAAGGCGCACGTGCCCACGCTCAGGGAAGCGGCGGTGTGGTCCTCGATCTACGTCGGCGCCGCGGTGCTGTTCGGCGTCGTCCTCCTCGTCTTCGGCGGCTCGACCATGGGCGGCGAGTATTTCGCCGGCTTCATCACGGAGAAGGCCCTCTCCGTAGACAACCTCTTCGTGTTCCTCGTGATCATGGCGAGCTTCCGGGTTCCTCGCGAGGACCAGCAGAAGGTCCTCCTGTTCGGCATCGTGTTCGCCCTCATCGCGCGCTCTGCGTTCATCTTCGCCGGCGTGGCGCTCATCAACGCGTTCTCGTGGGTCTTCTATCTCTTCGGCCTCATCCTGCTCATCACCGCCGGCAACCTGCTCAAGGGCGAAGACTCAGGCGATGAGGAGGCGGACAACTTCGTCATCCGCCTGGCCCGCAAGTTCCTGCGCACCTCCGAGCACTACGACGGCGACAGACTCTTCACCGTTGAGAACGGCAAACGCGTCCTCACCCCCATGCTCCTCGTCATGGTCGCAATCGGCGGCACGGACCTGCTCTTCGCCCTCGACTCGATTCCGGCGATCTTCGGCCTGACCCAGAACGCGTACGTCGTCTTCACCGCGACCGCGTTTTCGCTCATGGGCCTGCGCCAGCTGTTCTTCCTGCTCGACGGCCTGCTCGACCGCCTCATCTACCTCTCGTACGGCCTCGCCGCGATCCTCGCGTTCATCGGCGTCAAGCTCGTCCTCCACGCGCTGCACGAGAACAACCTGCCGTTCATCAACGGCGGCGAGCACGTCCAGGTCTTCGAGATCACGACCGGCCTCTCCCTCACGGTGATCATCGGCGTCCTGCTCGTCACGGTCATCGCCTCGCTGTTCAGCAAGGCGGGCAAGGCGCACGCAGCCGTCAACAATGCCCGCCGCCATGCCGAGAGCTACCTCGACCTCGAGTACACGGCCGACGCCACCGAGCGCGAGCGGGTCTACCGGGAGCTCCTCGATGAAGAGAAGGACATCCTGGAGATGGACAAGAAGTACCGCGACAAGGTCAAGGACATCGACGCGATCCGCGCGAAGGTCGCCGAGGCGCATGCGAGGCACGCGGACTTCCTCGCGCGCTGACGCTGGTCGCACGGACCCACAACCACACCCGACGGCGGGCCGGTCGCCTCAGGTGACCGGCCCGCCGTCGCGCGCCGCGACCTAGACTTCGAGCGTGACCTCCGCCACAGATCAGCCACGTCCAGGTTCCTTCGGGCGCGATGTCCAAGGCCGGATCTACCGCAAGGGCGTCTTCGGCAGGCGCCCTGCCGTGCCGACCAACCCCGCTGAGCTCGAGCGCCGCGGCCTCGCCGCGATGTCGCGCGAGGCCCGCGGCTACGTGGCCACCGGCGCCGGAATGGGCTCGACCATGGCGGCGAACCGCGCCGCGTTCGACCGGTGGCGGCTCGTCCCCCGCCTCGCGCGCGACGTCTCCGCGCGGGACACGTCGGTCGAGCTCTTCGGACGGCGCCACCCCTCGCCGTTCCTCGCCGCACCGATCGGCGTCCTCGAGCTAGCACACCCGGCTGGGGACCTCGCAGTCGCCCGTGCGGCGCGCGCGGCGGGCGTGCCGATGATCATCTCGTCGCAGGCGTCGTACGCCATGGAGTCGATCGCCGCCCAGCTCGGAGACACGGAGCGGTGGTTCCAGCTGTACTGGAGCAGCGAGGATGCGGTGGTCGAGTCGTTCGTGCGGCGCGCGGAGCGGATCGGGTGCGGCGCCATCGTCGTCACCCTCGACACGATGGTCCTCTCGTGGCGCACCCTCGACCTTGACAACGCCTTCCTGCCGTTCGCGCTAGGGATGGGAATCGCGCAGTACACCTCGGACCCGGCCTTCCGCGCGCTGGTCAGCGAGCGGGTCGCCTCGGGCGCGTCCGGGGAGCGCACGACGGCGCGTCCCACCCCCGCGGCGGTTCGCTCGCTCGTGCGGCTGGCCCGGGAGCATCCCGGCGGGTTCCGGGAGAATCTCACCTCGCGTGTGCCGAGGGCGAGCGTGGAAACGTTCCTCGACGTGTTCTCGCGAACCACTCTCACGTGGTCCGATCTGGCCTGGCTGCGGGAGCGGACCCGCCTGCCGATCCTGGTCAAGGGCCTCCAGCACCCCGATGACGCGCGGGCCGCGCTCGAGCACGGCGTGGACGGGATCATCGTGTCCAACCATGGCGGACGTCAGCTCGACGGCGCGCTTGGGTCCCTGGACGCCCTCCCCGGAGTGGTCGAGGCAACGGCCGGGCGCGTGCCCGTCCTGTTCGACTCGGGCCTGCGCTGCGCGGCGGACGCGTTCAAGGCGCTCGCGCTCGGCGCCGCGGCGGTGTGCATCGGACGGCCGTACATGTACGGGCTTGCTCTCGCAGGGGAGGAGGGCGCGCGCGAGGTGTTCGACGGGTTCCGCGCCGAATTCGACATCACGATGGCCGTGGCCGGGGTGACGGGGGTGGACGATATCGGGCCGGACAGCCTCACCGCGGACGGCATACTGGCCGGATGGAGCTGAGCTTCGACGGCGACGTGATCGAATGGCGGGGCCCCGCGCCGTTCGTCTTCGTCCGGGTCCCCGAAGAGGAGTCGGAGGAGATCCACGCGGTCTCGCGCGAGCTCACCTACGGCTGGGGCTGTATCCCCGTCTCGGTGCGCTTGGGCGGCTCTGAGTGGACCACCGCCCTCATGCCGAAGGACGGCGCCTACCTCGTGCCGCTGCGCAAGGCGTACCGCGAGGCCGAGGGGATCGACGCGGACGACGTCGTTCCGGTGACCCTCACGCTCGGCACCCGTGGTTGAGCGACACCGAAACCTGGGCATACTGACCGAGTGGAACTCTGGCAGAAGCCGCAGATCCAACCGGGCATGACGGTTGCTGTGCTCAACGCGCCCGCGGATGCGCCGGCTTTGGAGGGCCCTTTCGAGGCGAGCGACGACGCCGGGGCCGCGGCCGCCGTCGTGCTCTACGTGGCCAACCGCGATGAGCTAGCCGCACGCGGTGCGGCAGCGGTCCGCGCGGCCCACGAGGACCGGCTCGCGTGGATCGCCTATCCGAAGGCGAAGAAGCTCGGCACGGACCTCAACCGCGATCTCCTGGCCCAGGAGGTCATCGCGCTCGGCGCCGACCCGGTGCGGCAGGTCTCGCTCGACGACGTGTGGTCGGCGCTCCGGTTCCGCCCCGCGTTCCGCTGAGCCAGACCTATTCGCCGCCCAGAGCACGGGGATAGATTCGTGCGGTCACGGCTCGCCGCACCCGTTCGCATCGCCTCAGCCGTGACGCTGCTGAATCCGGGCAATTCCTCAGAAGATGGGCAGGAACATGGCAGACGATCAGGTTCAGAACAACCTCAAGGGCATGGACGATCTCGACTTCGACGGGTGGAACAAGGCCGACTGGCACGGCGTGTTCGCCCACCACCACACCGATGACGTGCACGTGGACTGGAAGGGCGCACCACCGACCGACGGCGTGCAGGAGCACATCGACGCGATGAAGGCCTACGTCGAGACGGCCGGGGGCACCCCGCCGCAGATCACGTCCCACCCGATTGGGTTCGGGTCCGGCGAGTGGACCTGCGTGATCGGCGAGTTCGAGGGCGGAGGCCGCATGGTCACCGTCGCGAAATGGAAGGATGGCGCGATCGCCGAGGAGTACATCTGGTCCTAGGCGGGACGGAGAACAGCATCGGGCGGACCCGCCTCTCGCAGGTCCGCCCGATGCTCATGGTGCGACGATCACAGGTCCTCGTGAAGCCCTCGCTTGTAGCGCTCGGGGAGCAAGAGTGTCGCGATCGCCGAGATCACCACGAGCCCCACACCCATGAGGGTCAGCGCGAGGGTCCCGTTGCTTGTGTTCTGGAAGATCCACGCGGCGACGAACGGGATCGGGGCGCCGAAGATGAGGCCCGCAAAGGTCATGCCGAGCGCGGAGCCGGTGTACCGCATGCTCGTGGGGAGGGCCTCGGCGAAGAACGACGCCTGGGTGCCTGCCATCATCTGGATGCCGCACAGGGCAACGGCGATGACCGCGACGCTGGCGGCATAGTTCATCGTGTTCATGGTCGGGAACATCGTGGCCGCCGAGATTCCCATGAGCAGAAGGCCGAGGAGGAACGACTTCTTGCGGCCGATCCGATCGCTCAGACGGCCGCCGAAGATTGCCGCAGGGATCGAGATGACGTTCCCCATGACCATGAGCGCGAACGTGCTCGAGTTGTCGTAGTGCAATTCCTTGGTCATGTAGTTCACGGCGTACGTGACGCAGATCCAGAACAGGCCGGCGGGCGCGGCCCAGGCCAGCACGAGCTTGAGGACGGTGCCCGGCCTCTTGCGTAGCACGGCGAGGGCGCGGTCCTGCGGCTCGTCGGATTCGGCAGCGAGCCGCTGGCTCTCCTTGAACGCCTCCGACTCCTCAATACGGCGGCGGATGAAGACGCCCACTACCAGGAGCAGGATGCCCATGAGGAACGGGATCCTCCAGCCCCACGACTCGAACGCATCCTTCGAGAGGAACATGGCGAGGCCCGTGAGGGTCAGCGAGGCGATGGTCTGAGCTACGGGAGAGCCGGTGGCGAGGATGCCGCCAAAGAAGCCGCGTCGCTCGTTCGGAGCGTGCTCGACCACGAGGATCTGCGCGCCGGTCGACTCCCCACCGAGGGCGAAGCCTTGCAGGAAGCGAAGCGCGACAAGAAGGGTCGGCGCGATGATGCCCGCCGCGGCGTAGGTGGGCAGCAGGCCGATGAGGATCGAGGAGATACCCATAAGGACGAGCGTGAACATGAGGACGTTGCGGCGGCCGATCCGATCGCCCATGGCGCCGAAGACGACGCCGCCGAGCGGCCTGGCCGCCATGCCTGCGCCGAACGTCGCGAACGACGCCAGTACGGCGCTATTTGCGTCGAAGGCCGGGAAGAACAGATGCGGGAAGATTGTGGCCGAAAGGGTGCCGTAGACGGCGAAATCGAACCACTCGAGTGCGGTACCGAACGTACCGCTCGCGACCGCGCGCCGTGCCCCCCTGGTGTCCGCGATAGGGGCATCTGAGGTGTGCGCCGCCATTGGCGCGGAGTAGCTGGTCAGATCAGACATGGAGATCCCTGACTTGTAGAGGAACCGAATACGAACAAGCGCTCGTCCACAACAGTAGATGTGATTCCCATCTCATGCAAGACGTCACCTGAGATTTTGGAGACTTTCGACTCGAACATACATAAACGAACAAGCGTTTGCTTGACACTAAAGTCGGTCAGTTGGACACTGGAAGCAGCCTTCCAGCCGCCCAGACCGACGGCGGACGGTGCCGCCGATGCCACCCGAAAGGACACTGACGATGACCGACATCGCCTTCGACATCAACCAGAACACCGACATCTTCCGCGTGCACCGCGCGGTCGATCTCGAGGCCGCCCCCGGCCAGACGCTCAACGCCCGCCGCGTATCGGGCGTGAGCCGGGAGAACAGCGCCGCGGACCGCATCTGGTTCGGCAAGGTCTACACCGGCCCGGGCGAGGTCTCGGGTGCGCACCACCACGGGGAGGCCCAGACCGGCGGCTACGTGCTCAAGGGCCGCGGCTACATCCGCTACGGCCAGGGCTACGGCCAGATCGTATACCTCGAGGAGGGCGATTTCGTCTTCGTGCCGCCGTTCATGCCCCACATCGAGGGCAACGCGAGCAAAACCGAGGAGCTCATCTGGATGACCACGCGGACCCCTGACAACATCGTGGTCAACCTCCAGGACCAGGACGTCGTGGACCTCGAGATCGACTACCGCTCCTGAGCAGAGAGCGAATGAGTGAGGGCCGGCAAAGTTGCCGGCCCTCACTCGTGCCCGTTGCTGTGTCAGGCCGCCGGGTGAGCCGAGGCCGCGTACTGGCGGTCCACGCGCTCGTCGGCGTCGGAGACGCCCAGCTCCCGCAGGGCGAGCTTGGTGTAGTCCCGGAGGATCTCATCCAAGGACTTACCGCGCCCCGGCTGGTACCAGCTCGCGATGTGCGTGGCCTGGGCCACGAAACTGTAGACGTGGATCCGCACATCGATGAGGTCGGCCAGGCCAGCGCGCCCCGCGTCCTCGACGAGTCCGCGAAGGAACAGCTCGAACTCCCGCCGCTTGTCCACGATCTTCTGATGGGCGTCCGGCGAGAGCGACCGCAGCTCGGTGTTGCCGATGAACACCGTCTGCGCGCGCTCCGTGTGGAGCCGCAGGTGGGCCCCCAGCACGGCCTGGAGGCGGTCGACGGCGTCACCGGTCGCCTCCGCGAGTGCCTGCCGTGCCTGTTCGAGGAGATCGTCAATGATCCCGCCCATGATCTGGAGCAGGAGGTCTTCCTTGCTCTCGATGTGGTTGTACAGGCTGCCGACCTTCAGGCCGACGGCGGCCGCGACATCGCGCAGCGACGTCGCGTTGTAGCCGCGCTCGAAGAAGAGCTTGGCCGCCTCCTCCCGAATGGCATCAGCCGTCCTGCGTTCAGTCGTCGCTGGCATCGATCCTCCTTCTTGCGCGTCCACCCATCTTAGCTCCCGAGCGTTCGTTCGCCCACCGGATCAAGCCAACGCGTCTCCACGGATGGCACATCGTACGCGGGCGGCTGAAGGTAGTCACCCCTCAGGGGGTCGATCCACAGGCGCGTGAGCCGCATGAAGGAGATGCGCCAGCGGGCGTCTTGGCAGCGCACGTACTCTTCGTCGTAGTAGCCGTAGCCCCGAATCCCGTACATGCCGGGCACTGCGAACCCCTTGTAGTCGAAGTCGCGGTCAGTCCACGTAAGGTAGTCCGTCATTGTCCATCGGCCACGCACGAGGTCCGCGCCGACCGCCCGGAGATCGGGCATCATCCCGTGATGGACCGAGCGCATCCGCGCCAGCCACGTCGACACTCCGGCGACGAAAGCCTCCGGGCCGCCCGAGGCGAAAGGAAACCCCTCGAACCGTGCCCCGTCGGCGAACAGGCCCCGCAGTCGGTTCCAGTCCTTGGTATCGATGGCGAAGAAGTAGTCCGCCTTGAGGCGGGAGATGAGCTGGTGGTCGGCGAAATCGAGCAGACTATCCTGAGTCACGTGGGCTCCTGTGCTGGGCGTCGGAACGCGGAAAGCCGGCGACGGGCCAGCGCTCGTCGCCGGCTGCGCCCCGTGGTGTTCAGGCCGTGGCCGACTCCGCGGCAGCGACAGCCACGACCTTCCGCTTCATGAGCGCGGTCCGGCGGACGACGCACACGAGCTCGTCGCGCTGGTTGTAGCCGCGGTGCTCGATGCCCACGATCCCGGTATCGGGACGGGACTTGGAGACGCGCTTGTCCAGAGCCACGGTCTCCACCCGCAAGGTGTCCCCGATGAACACGGGCTTGGGGAACTCGATGTCGCGGAAGCCGAGGTTCCCGAGCGTGGTGCCAAGCGTCGTGTCCTGGACGGGTATGCCGGTCACGAGGCCGAGCGTGAAGATGCTGTTGACAATCTGCTTGCCGTACATGCTCTTGGCCGAGAACTCGGCGTCGAGGTGCAGGGGCTGGACGTTCATGGTGAGGGTGGTGATGAGGAGGTTGTCCGCCTCGGTGACGGTGCGGGTGACCTCGTGGAGGATCACGGTGCCCACCTCGAAGTCCTCGTAGTACATGCCTGCCATGGTTGGCTCCTTGGGTCTGGTGGATCTGATGGGTGTCAGCTTGCCGCGGCGAACGCGAGCGCCTGCCGGGCGTGGTTGGCGTGGGCCAGGTCGATGTGGTCGCCCCGGTAGGAGACCGCGCCGTGCCCCTCGCGCTGGCCGTCCTCGAAGGCCGAGATGAGGCCCTCGTAGTAGGTGCGCATGTAGTCGGAGAGCCCGTATTCCTCGTTGGCCACCTGCGCGTGCGTCGGGTGGATGAGGACCTGCCCGGTGTACCCGAGTCGGTTGTTCGCGGCGGCGAAGGTACGCAGTCCGTCTAGGTTGCGCACCTCCTGCCACAGGCCGAGGACTATGCTGCGCAGGCCAGCGGCACGGGCGGCGAGGACCACGCGGCTGCGGAGGTACAGGGTCTCCTGCCCCTCGGCGGTCCAGGTGAAGCCCACCTCGCGCGAGACGTCGGCATCCTTCGCCGCCGCAGCCATCACCCCGCCGACCCGCGGGCCGGAGAGGATCGCCTCGACGTTCTGGATCGACGCCGCGGTCTCGAGGGACGGGATGAGCTCTACGGTCCCGCGGTCCACCCCGTGGGCGAGCTCCGCTGCGGTGACGAGGGCGTCGAACCTGACCACGTCGTCGCGCGTGAACAGCTTCGGCAGGAGGAATCCTGTGAGCCGGCCGTGCGTGACCTCGAGGATGTCGGCCCCGAAATGCGCCGTATCCAGGGCGTTGGGCCGCACGAGCACGCCCTTGCCGCCCGGCACCGAGCCCGGGGCGTCGAGGGCCTCGCGGGCGTTGGCCCGGGCGAGCGCCTTATCCTCCTCGGGGACCGAGTCCTCGAGGTCGATGATCACAGCGTCGGCGTCCGAGGCGAGGGCCTTGTCGATCCAGGACCGCTTATGGCCGGGGACGAACAGCAGGGAGCGGTACGGCTTCACGCGGCAGCCCCCTCGAGGACAAGCTGGGTGAGCAGCGTGCCTGCGGCGAGCGCATCGCCCACCGCGGCGTTGACGGATCCCACAATTCCGGCCGCGGGCGCGGTGATCGGGTTCTCCATCTTCATGGCCTCGAGGACAAAGAGGACCTCGCCGGCCTCGACACTCTGGCCCTCGGCGACGTTCACCTTGACGATCGTTCCCTGCATGGGCGCCTTGACGCTGCCGTCCGTGGCCTTGGCCTTACGCGCCTTAACGCCGCGGCCAGTCCGCGTGCCGTTGGCGGATCCGTTCACCGCGGCCCGATCGGAAGACGGTTCCGCTGCACCTGCCGCCGGGAGCACGGCTTGGGCGCCGGGCCGGCCGAGGTCGGGGAACACCGGGATGGTGTAGAAGCGGCCGCCGACCCCGACCTCCTGGCGTGACGGCGCCTCGTCGAGCTTCTCGAGCTCCTCCGCGAGGTTCATGCTTTCCTCGAGCCAGCGCGTCGAGAACCGCGCGGCGCGGAAATCCTCATGCGTCACGATCGCGAGGGCGGCCGGAACTGTGGTCGGCACCCCGACGATGTTCAGCTCTCGCAGCCCGACGGCGAGCCGGTCGAGCGCCTCCTCGCGGGTGGCCCCATGGGCGATGAGCTTGCCGACCAGGCTGTCGTAGTACGGCAGGACCTCGTCGCCGGAGGCATAGCCGGCATCGAACCGCAGGCCCTCCCCCTCCGGGGCCTCGACGGTCTGGAGCGGACCCGGTGCCGGGAGGAAGAGGCCGTCTGCGACGTCCTCGGCGTTGATACGCGCCTCGACGGCGGCCCCCACCGGCGCGAGCCGGTCGAGGATGCTCAGCGGCGCGCCGGCGGCGACCTTGATCTGCTCGGCGACGAGGTCCACACCGTGGACCATCTCGGTGACCGGATGCTCGACCTGGATGCGGGTGTTCATCTCGAGGAAGTAGAAGCGCTCCCCCTCGACGAGGAACTCGACCGTCCCTGCGCCCACGTAGTCCACGTGCTCGGCGAGGCGCACGGCGGCGGCCCCCATCGCGCGGCGCATTTCGTCGGACAGCCCGGGCGCGGGCGACTCCTCCACGAGCTTCTGGTGGCGGCGCTGCACGGAGCAGTCGCGGTCGCCGACGTAGACCGTGTTGCCGTGGGAGTCGGCGAAGACCTGGACCTCGACGTGCCGGGCGCTCGTCAGGTAGCGCTCGAGGTAGACCTCGCCGTTCCCGAACGCGGCGGTCGCCTCTCGTGTGGCGGCCGCGACGGCGTCGGCCGCCTCCGCCGCGGTGTTGACGAGGCGCATACCGCGCCCCCCGCCGCCAGCGGAGGCCTTGACGAGGATCGGGTAGCCGTGGCTGGCGCCGAACGCCACGACGTCGTCAGCGCTGGAGATGGCGCCGTTCGAGCCAGGCGCGAGCGGAACCTCTGCCTCGACCGCGACGGCGCGGGCGGCGACCTTCTCGCCCATGGTGGAGATCGCCGTCGCGCTCGGGCCGATGAAGGTCAGGCCCGCGTCGGCGACCGCCCGAGCGAATGCGGCGTTCTCGGAGAGGAACCCGTAGCCCGGGTGGATGGCCTGGGCGCCCGTGGCGAGGGCAGCCTCGATGATCTTGGCGGCGTTGAGGTAGTTCTCGCTGGCCGGGCCGGCACCGAGGTCCACGGCCTCGTCGGCGATTCGCACGTGCATCGACTTCGTATCCGCCTCGGAGTGGACGGCGACGGCCTTGACGCCGAGTGACTGGGCGGCCCGGACAACGCGGACCGCGATTTCGCCGCGGTTGGCGATGAGGATCTTAGTGAACATGGGTGGTCCTTGTCTCGGTGCACAGGTTTTCGGTCTCGCCGAGGGTCTCGATGGTGGTGGTGAGCACGGACCCCGGGCGGAGGTACTCCTTCGGGTCGCGGCCGTCGCCGACGCCGCCGGGGGTGCCGGTGAGGATCACGTCGCCGGGCCGCAGGATCGTGATCGCGGAGATGTAGCGGACCAGCTCGACGGGGCCGAACACGAGCTCGGAGGTGCGGGACTGCTGCTTGACCGCGCCGTCCACGCTGCACGTGATCGTCAGATCCGGCTCGGGCCCCGTCTCGTCGGCGGTGACGAGGTAGGGGCCCAGCGGGGTGGTCGAATCGAACGTCTTGCCCTGGAGCCACTGCGGCGTGCGCCGCTGGAAGTCGCGGGCTGAGACGTCGTTGGAGACGGCGAACCCGGCGATTGCGTCCCGGGCCGCGTCCTCGTCTGCGTGGCTCACGGTGCGGCCCACGACGACGGCGAGCTCGCCTTCCCAGTCGACCCTGCCGGAGCCGGCCGGCAGCACAACGTCGTCGCGCGCGCCGACGAGGGAGTCCGCGAACTTCGCGAAGAGCGTGGGGTACTCGGGGAGCTCCCTGCCCATCTCGAGGATGTGGTCCCGGTAGTTCAGCCCGACGCAGATGATCTTCCCGGGCCGAGGCACGAGCGGCGCGAAGTCGGCGTCGGCCGTCTCGACCGGCACACCGTCGACGTGCTGGGCCCAGTCGGGCGAGCCGGCCTCGAGCCACGCCCCGACGTCGGCTAGGTCGAGCGGATGGAGGCGGCCGCCGTCGAGCACGGCGGCGCGGGTGCCGGTGCTGTCGCTCCAGCGGATCGTGGCGAGTTTCATGAACCACTCCATCCGAGCTGGGTCTTGAGTACGGCCTTCTGGAGCTTGCCCGCGGCAGTGCGGGGCAGCTGGTCCGGGGTGAGGAAGACCATCTGCTTGGGGACCTTGTACCCGGCCAAGCGCTCGCGGAGGAAGCTGGACAGCTGGGCAGCCTCGGCGGTCTGGCCGCTGCGGAGCACGACGACCGCGCGGACCTCCTCATCCCACTTCGGGTCCGGGACGCCCAGGACCACGGCCTCGAGGACGGCGGGGTGGAGGTGCAGGACCTGCTCAATCTCAGCCGAGTAGACGTTCTCGCCGCCGGTCTTGATCATCTCCTTGAGCCGGTCGCGGAAGTAGAAGTAGCCGCGCTCATCCTTCACGGCCAGGTCGCCGGTGTGCAGCCAGCCACCGCGCATGGCCTCGGCGGTTGCGTCCGGGCGGCCGTAGTAGCCGCTCATGAGCGACGGGCCCTTGACGCAGATCTCCCCGAGCTCGCCGGGGGCCACCTCGTTCCCGTCGGCGTCCTGGAGCCGTGCCTCAACGAGGAGGTACTCGGTGCCAATCGAGCCGTCCACGGCCGAGTCAAGCATGTCAGCCGGCCTGAGCCGCGTGACCATGGGCCCTGCCTCGGTGAGGCCGTAGCGGAAGAAGAGGTCCGTCCCGGGCAGCATCTCGGCGAAGAGCTGCTTGTCCGGCATGCGCAGGAGGCCAGCGCCGGTGTAGAGCGCCTTGAGGTTCTTCCTGATCGCGGGGTCCGTAAGGACGCCTTGGTCCATGAGTCGGCGCATCATGTTCGGGATCATGAACGTGTTCGTGATGGACTCACGTCCCACGAGGTCCACCACGGTCTCGTCACTGAACTTCTGCGCGATCACGCTCGTGGCCCCGGCCACGAAATGCGGCACGAGCCAACACAGTAGCGCCGCGGAGTGGAACAACGGCGTCACGATGAGCCCGCGCTCGTTCTCGCGGCTCCCGACCCCGCAGTCATACATCTCATTGAGGGCGTTGGCGAGGGACGAGCGGTGAGACAGGACCACGCCCTTCGGGGTGCCGGTGCTGCCACCGGTGTAGATGACACACAGCGGTGCCTCGGCGTCGACCACATCCTCGAGTGGCCCCGAGCCGATTCGGAGCGCATCGATCTCGGCACCCTGGCGCACGACCGAGGGCACCGTCCCGCCGTCATCCGCAACCTTCTCCGCGAGGATCTCCAGAGCCTCCTCGAGCAGTTGCAGGTGCGCCTCCTCGGCGAGGATGACCTTCGCGCCCGTCTCAAGGATCCCGTTTGCGAGCTCCGCTGCGGCCCACCGCCAGTTGTAGGCGATGTAGACACCGCCACTCGCGGCGACCCCGAGGAACGCCTCGGCGTTGAACACGGTGTTGCCCGCCAGGACGCCCACCCCGCTACCGGCCGTGACGCCGGCTTTGCGCAGCCCGCGGCCCAGCTGCCAAGCCCTCTCGGCGGCCTCGCCGAATGTCACGCGCCCATCGACTCCGACGAACGCCTCCCTCGCGGGATTCCGGCGGCTGTTCAGCCGAATCCAGTCTCCTATGGTCCGCATCGTGTGCCTCTCTGCAGCAGATGCGCCTGCTCGGCGCCTGGAACCACGTGAGTTCCATTCTTACGAACAAGCGTACGTTAGATACTATTGATGTTCAATGCTTCGTGATCCCGAGCCCCCGCAGGGCCAGTTCGGCGTAGGCCCGGCCGAGATCGGCGACGCCAATGCGGCCCTCTCCGCGGAACCACCCGGCCACATGGGCCGCGTGCGCGAAGAGGCTGTAGAGGTGGACCCGCGGATCGATGGAATCGGCCTCGACGGCGGCCACGACGGCCTCGACCAGTCCCAGCATGAACTGCTCGTACCCCTCGCGCTTGGCTACCACGACACGACGGCCCGCGTTGGAAAGGGCCCGCAGCTCGGTGTTGCCCACGAAAACCTCGGGGCCGCGCTCGGCATGGAACCGGATGTGCGACTCGACGGCGGCCATCAGACGATCCACCTCGCCGACATGCGCCGCAATGGTCTCGAGAACGTCCCGGTGGAGATCGTCGAGCACCCCGCACATGATGTCCAGGAGCAGGGATTCCTTGGAAGCGATGTGGTAGTAGAGGCTGCCGACCTTGAGGCCCGCGTCCGCGGCAATCTGCCGCAGCGTCGTCGCGTTGTAGCCATGCTCATAGAAGAGCCTCACGGCGGCCCTCCGGATGGCCATCAGGGTGTCCGCCTCGGGGCTAGTGACGCTCATCTTGACAGGTTCCGGCTAGCGATTCTCACCGCGGATGTCGATCTCGACCTCGTCGGCGAGGAACCATTGCATCCGCTCGAGGAACTCATCCTCGTGGGCGAAGACCTCTGCGGCCTCAGGCCCCCCGTAGGCGACCTTGACGTCGGCGACTGTGTCGAACCACAGCTCAGCCATGCCACTGAACGGCCATTGCTTGCGGTGCTCGATCGCGGGGTTCTGGCGGTACCTCCGCAGGCCAGGGAGCCTGCGGACGAGGATGGGGTGCTCCACGTTCCATTTGTGGAGGAACTCCTCCCGGCTGATGCCGGGCTTGGCGTTGAGGACAGCGACAACCTTGATCATGCTCTTCTCCGCTCAGACCAGATGACTCAGACGGGGGTGACGGCCTGGCGGCGCTCGACCGGGACCGCCTTGCGGCGCCCGTACAGATCGAGTCGGCGCGAGAGGTCGTTCCGGAGGTCATTGGCCGGGACGACGGCCTCGACCGCGTTGGCGTTGGCGATCTTGAAGACGTCGATGCCCTCGGCGTACTCGGCGTGCTTCTCCGCGATGAAGGCCCTGCGCTCCTCCGGGTCCTCGATCTCGTGGATCTGGTTGTAGTAGATCCCGTTGACTGCGGCGTCGGGGCCCATGAGGGCAGGGCGCGCCGTGGGGAGCGCGATGACCGCGTCGGGATTCATCGGTGCGCCCGACATAGCCAGGTAGCCGCCGCCGTATGCCTTGCGGACGAGTACGGTGATGCGCGGGACGCGGCACTCGGAGACGGCGAAGATCATCTTCGCCCCGTGCCGGATGATGCCCTGGCGCTCCACCGCAGAGCCGATCATGTAGCCGGCGATGTCCACAAGGAAGATGATCGGGATGTTGTAGGCGTTGCAGATCCAGATGAAGCGCGCGGCCTTGTCCGAGGAGTCGGGGAAGATCGATCCACCCATGTGCTTGGGCTGGTTGCCCACGAGCCCCACGGGGCGGCCGCCGATGCGGGCGAACCCGGTGAGCATCTCGGGGGCGAAGAGCTCCTTGTAGGGGAACCAGGTGCCCTCGTCGACGAGCGACTCGACGAACTCCTCCATGTCGAAGACCTCCGCCTCGCGCAGCGGCACGATCTCCTCGAGGGTGCGGCCCTCGCGCGGCGCGACCGACGGCGCGATGGGCGCGGGCTGCTCCCAGTTAGACGGCAGGAAGGACAGCCAGACTCGGAGGGCCGCGATAGCCTCGGCGTCGTCCTCGACGAGCACATCGCCGAGGCCGGACACGGTGCAGTGCATCTCGGCGCCGCCCATCTCCTCGAGCGTGACCTTCTCACCCGTGACCATCTCGGCCAGACGCGGGGACCCGAGATAGGCGGTCGCGTGGCCGCGGACCATGATCGTGAGGTCGCAGAGAGCCGGGACGTACGCGGATCCGGCGGGCGAGGGGCCGAAGAGGGCGCAGACCTGAGGGACGCGGCCGGAGATCTGGACCTGGTTGTAGAAGATGTTGCCCCACGCGTGGCGGCCGGCGAAGCTCTCGAACTGCTCGTCGATGCGTGCGCCGGCGGAGTCGAAAAGGTAGATGAGGGGGATACCCGCGGCGACGGCCTTGTCCTGCGCGGCGGTGATCTTCTCGAAGGTGCGGTTGCCCCACGTGCCGGCCTTGACGCTGAAGTCGTTGGCGATGACGCAGACTTCGCGGCCATCGACGCGGCCGAAGGCAATGACGACGGCGTCACCGGGCAGCCCGTCCTCGAAGCGGGCCAGGAGTCCGTCCTCGATGTACTCGTTATCGTCGAATAGGAGCGCGAGCCGTTCGCGTACAAGCAGCTTGCCGGACTCGATGATCTTGCGGCGGTTCTTCTCCGGGCCGCCGAGCCTGGCCTGCTCGGTCTTCTCCGCCAAAAGCTCGTGGACGGTCTTGGCCGGCTCCGCGGCGCCGAGATCCGCTGCCGTAGGAATCGTGGACGTGCTCATGTGGGCCTCCGAGGTGAATCCACTGAAAAGAAATTGACTTCACCAGTATACGAACAAGCGCTCGCTAGTCTAGTCTGGATGTCGAGGGCACGTAGCCTTCCTACAGATTCGAGGAGCGACATGCAGGCATTCGATGACGACCTTGCCGCGGTCCGGATGGCCGCCCCGAAAGGCAGGCCGAACCACAAGTGGGACGCGCTCGTGGAGGGCGACCGCGTTGACAGTCCCGGCATCACGGTCACGGAGGCACATCTGGTCCAGTGGGCGGGGCTCACCGGCGACTGGGTCTCGCTCCACCTCGACGAGCAGTACGCCTCCCAGACCCCCTTCGGCCGCCGGATCGGCCACGGGCCGCTCACGCTCTCGGTGGGGCTCGGCCTGCTCACCCAGACCGGCTACTTCTCCAACGTCGCCGCATGGCTCGGGCTCGACGAGGTCCGCGCCGTACAACCCGTGTTCATCGGGGACACGATCCACGTCGAGGCGACCGTGCGGGTGGCCCGCGAGACCAAGAAACCGGACGTGGGCCTGTGGACCCTCGACTACGTGGTGGTCAAGCAGGACGGCAGCACCGTCATGACGTTCACGAGCAGCTTCCTGGTGGGGCGGTAACCCATGACAACCGTGACCCGGCAACCCAAGGCCGCGACCGACGTCGTCCGCGCCGTGATCTCCGAGCACGCCCCAGCGAACCGTGTCCGGGAGTTCGACGAGGCCGAACGCTTCGACCACGAGCTGTTCCATGCGCTCGCCCACGCCGGACTCCTCTCCGGGGCCCTCGACGACTCGGGCAAGCTCAGCCACGCGCACCAGGCCGCAGTCCTGACCGAGCTCGCAGCGGGCCCGACCTCGATGGCCGTGGCGTTCGTGGTGCAGTACATGGCCGTCCAACTCCTCTCTGCCCACGGCACGCCAGCGCAAAAGGACGCGCACCTTGCGCCCCTGCTCGCTGGCGACGTCCACGCCTCCTTCGCGCTCAGCGAGCCCGACGGCGGCACAGACGTCGCGCGCGCCATGAAGACCACCGCGACGCGCCTGCCCGACGGCTCGTACTCGATCTCCGGACGCAAGCGGTGGATCGGCGGGGCCATGGACTGTGGCTACATGCTGCTGCTCGCGCGGACCACCGAAATCGGGACATCGGCGATAGGGGGCATCACGACCTTCATCGTGCCCCGCTCCACGCCCGGCATCGAGACACGCGAGATCGACACCATGGGCATCCGCAGTCTCGCCCAGACGGACATCTTCCTCGACGACGTCCGCGTCCCGGCGGCCAACGTGCTCGGAGAGCCCGACCGCGGCTTCCGCCAGGTGATCGGCACGCTCAACGGCGAGCGTCTCAACGCCGCGGCCGTGGCCCTCGGCATCGCGCGCGGCGCGTTCGACGTCGCGCTCGACTGGGCCAAGTCCCGCGAGGCCTTCGGTCGACCCATCGGCGCGTTCCAGGCCCTCCAGCACTCCCTCGTGGACGCCCGGCTCAAGATCGAGTCCGCCGTGCTGCTCCTCGAGCGCGCTGTGAGGGCAGCCGAGGCCGGGGACCCTAGCGGCGACGTCGACTCAGCGCTCGCGAAGCTTGCCGCCTCCGAGGCAGCGACCTTCACCACCGACGCCGGGATGCGGCTCATGGGCGGCTGGGGCTACGCGCGCGAACTGCCCATGCAGCGGTACTTCCGCGACGCGCGGCTCTACACGTTCGCACCGCTGACCGACGAGATGATCCGCAACTACTTGGGCGAGAAGATGCTCGGCCTGCCGAGGTCGTACTGATGGCCGCCGCGAAAGCTGCGCCCACCCTCGACCGGTTGTTCGAGTCCGCCGTGATTGGCGGCCTCGACGCCCCGAACAGGATTGTGCTCGCGCCCCTGACCCGCAGCAGGGCCACCCAGGACGGCGTGCCCACGCCGCTCATGGCCGAGTACTACCGCCAGCGGTCCGGCGCAGGGCTTGTGGTGTCGGAGGGGACCGTCGTCTCGCCCCAGGGGGCCTCGTACGCTCGCGTTCCGGGGCTGTACACGGCCAGGCAGGTTGAGGCGTGGAAGCCGGTCGTCGCGGCCGCGAAGGGCCGGGGCGCCCTCGTCTACGCACAGCTGTGGCACGTCGGCCGTCAGGCCCACTCCATGGTGCAGCCCGACGGCCTGTCGCCGTGCGCGCCGTCGGCCATCCCGATCATCGGCGACCTGTACCGCTCCCCCGCCGGACGCATCCCATTCGAGGTGCCGCGCGAGCTCACCGAAGCGGGCATCGCCGAGATCGTGGCGCAGTTCGCTGCGGCCGCGCGGAATGCGCTCGATGCGGGGTTCGACGGCGTCGAGCTCCACGGCGCGAACGGCTACCTCATCGACCAGTTCCTCAACGCGAGCTCGAACGGGCGCACCGACCGGTACGGGGGCACCTTCAGCAATCGGGTCCGGTTCCTCGCCGAGATCCTCGATGCGCTCGCAGAGGGCATGCCGATGGACCGCGTGGGGCTGAGGCTCTCGCCGTCGTCCACGTGGATGGACATGCGGGATCCGGATAAGCGCGGGGTGTACTCGGCCGTCGTGCGGCTGGCTTCGGCGCGGGGTCTCGCCTATCTCCACTTCGTCGAGCCCGGGATCGCTGGTTCGGTCGATGTGGAAGGCGACCGAGCCGCCGTCGTACCTACCAGCGATCTCGCGGCGCACTTCGCCGGTCCAGTGATCGTGACCGGCGGGCACACAGCGGAGTCGGCCGCGGCCCGCATCGAGGCCGGGACCGCGGACCTCGTAGGGTTCGGCCGGCTGTTCATCGCCAACCCGGACCTTCCATACCGCTTTCAGGCCGGCGCCGAGCTTGAGCCGCTCCGGCGTGAGGGGCTCTACGGCGGCGGGGAGGCCGGCTACACCGACTACCCACTCCACCCCGACAACCCGCACGCCGTTCCCAGCCTCGCCTCCTGAAGAAACCACGCTGACCACGAAAGGAAGGCCGCCTTGCGCAGTCTCAACGTCCTCATCACCGGTGCCGGCGGCGGAATGTGCCGCGGCATCAACCGACGCCTCGCCGACGCCGGGCACACGCTCCTGTGCGTGGACATCGACGCCGAGCGTGCCGAAGCCGCCGCCGAGGCAGTGCGGTCAGATGGCGGGAAGGCGTTCGCGTTCGCCGCGGACGTCACGACACCCGACGACGTCAAGCGCCTGCGCCGCGACGCCCTCGAGCAGGTCGGGGCCGTCCAGGCCATCGTCAACGCCGCCGGCGTGCTTGACCGCAAGATGCTTCTGGACCACGATGCCGCCTCATTCGCGAAGGTACTCGACATCAACCTCGTAGGCCCGTTCGCCGTGATCCGCGAGTTCGCGCAAGACATGCTCGACGCCGACTTCGGCCGAATCGTCAACATCTCCTCCATCGCGGGTACCACCGG
Organism: Sinomonas sp. P10A9; assembly: GCF_041022165.1. Classification (GTDB taxonomy): domain Bacteria; phylum Actinomycetota; class Actinomycetes; order Actinomycetales; family Micrococcaceae; genus Sinomonas; species Sinomonas puerhi. The sequence goes on along the minus strand of NZ_CP163302.1, from coordinate 465,807 downwards.
GTACCCCTACCCGAGCTACGCGGCGTCGAAGGCCGGGCTCTCCAACCTCACCCGGTCGCTGCTTATGGACTTCTGGGGCACCGGGATCACCGTCAACTCCGTGTGCCCGGGGGTGGTCGACACCCAGATGGTCATCCAGGAGGTCCGCGACCAGGTGCCGAACAAGGTTCCCACTGGTCGGGTCGTTGAACCCGAGGAGATCGGGGCGCTCATCGCCTTCGTGCTCACCGACGACGCCCGCAGCATCAACGGCGCCGACCTCGTGATCGACGGCGGCGCGACGCAGATCTTCCGGCTCTTCGACCCGCAGCACGCCTGATGGCTGTCGAGGTCACGGGCACAGCCCAGCGTGAAGCGTGGCTCGCGAAGGCATTCCCGCCAGTTGAGCGGCTCGACGACGGGCTCTGGTCCGTCCCGATCCCATTCCCGGGCAACCCCATGCGCTACACGCTGAGCTACGTGCTCGTCGAGGGCGATGAATGCCTCGTCGTAGACCCCGGCTTCGACAGCGACGAGGGCTGGGGGCATCTCACGGCTGGCCTCGGTGCTGCCGGCATCGGCGCCGGGGAGGTCACCTGCATCATCGCGACGCACTTCCACACCGACCATCTCGGCATGGCATGCCGGCTCTCGCGGGTGTCCGGGGCGCCCATCGGGCTCGGTGAGGCGGAGCGCCGGTATTTGTCGGTCTACGAGGACGCGCGCGAGGAGGTCGAGCTGGACCGCGAGCGCATGCGGCGCTGGGGCGTGCCCGAGTCGCGGGTCGCCGAGGGGGCAATGACCGTCAAGGGCCTCGAGCACCTGCGCGGCTTGGCCGACGCGGACTTCCGCCTTGCGTCCGGGGACGCGGTGCCGTTCGGCGCCGCACTGTCGGGCCACGACCCGATCCGCGTCATCGAGACGCCAGGGCACACGCCCGGGCATCTCTGCCTCGAGCTGGCCAACCGCGCGGTGTTCCTCAGCGGCGATCATCTCCTTCCCCGGATCACGCCGAACGTCTCGCTCGAGATCCGAGGCGACCCCGACCCCGTCGGGAGCTACGTTCGCTCTCTCCAGCGCGTCGAGCTGGCCGACCACTACGAGGTCCTTCCTGCCCACGAATACCGGTTCCGGGGGCCCGGCCTCCGGGCGCGGCAGCTGCGCGTGGCGACCGAGGAGCGCTCGCGGCAGGTCCGCGAGGCTGCGTCCGTGCAACGCGACCCTACCGTCTACTCCGTGGCCCGGGACATCTCATGGTCGCGAGGGTTTGATTCCCTGCATCGGCTCCAGTTCCGACTCGCGCTCAGCGAGACCGCAGCCCACCTCCAGCATCTGGCATTGCTCGGTCTCGTGACCGGCATCGATACGGTGGTTCAGCAGCCCACCGGCGTTGAGCACAGTCGAAACGGCCCCGCCGTGCTGGTCGAGTGCACTTGACCTTCAAAGGCGTCCGGCCGTCGACCTTCAGGCAAGCGCGCCGACGAGTTGATCCAGCGATGTGATGGTGATGTCCGGCGCCGTAAAGTAGCGCGGGTACGGGGAGCCGTCCCGGCTCACCCACGCCGTGCGGAGGCCGGCCCGCGCGGCGCCGTGGATGTCCCACGGGTGGACGGCGACGAGCAGCATCTCCTCCGGGCGCTTCCCGCAGGCCTCGGCGGCATACCGGTATGACGCCGGATGCGGCTTCCACGCGGGCGCATCCTCGACCGAGAGCAGCTTCTCGAACGCGTCCAGGATTCCAGCCGCGGTGAAGAGCTTCTCGGCGACTTTGGCGGAGCCGTTGGTGAGCGTCACCAGAGAATGCCCCGCGTCGCGGAGGGAGCGAACGCCGTCGACCACGTCGGGGTGCAGCGGCAGATCCGCGACCGATGAAGCGAGCCGCTGCGCGGCCTGTCCGGGGTCGGCGACTCCGGCGGCGTCGAGCAACGGCGTGAGGAGCTCGATGCCGACCGCCGCAAAGCCGGCCGAATCACCGGTCGCCGCGAGGGCGAAGCCGTCCCGCAGAAGAGAGGCGAACCACTGTTTGGCGAGATATGCGGGGGCCCCGGCGTCGGCGAACCGCTCCCCCATCGGAGACATGTCGGAGAGGGTCTCGTTGACGTCGAAGACGATGATGCTCGGGGTGTTAGCCATGGAGGCGTCCCTTCGTAGGCGCTCAGGGAATGCCAGTGTGTCAGGTGTCCCGGGGGCTGCGGAACCTCTCGCGTCGTGGTCGGCCTCGTAGGAGCTACGCAGCGCACGACGGCGGGATCCGCAACCACGCAGGTCCCTGTCCCGCGCCGCTCAACCACCGGTCGCGTGCTGCCCGAACTCCCACCGCCGCACCCACGCGTGCATCGCGATCGCTGCCGCCGACGCCGCATTGATGGACCGGGTCGAACCGAACTGCTCGATCGAGAGCGTCGCCTCTGCCGCCGCATGCACCTCCGGCGTGAGCCCCGGCCCCTCCTGACCGAACACGAGCACGCATCGCCGCGGAAGCTCATAGGTCTCGAGCGGCACCGAGTCGGGGAAGATGTCCACCCCGAGGATCGGCAGGTCTTCGGACCGCGCCCATTCGACGAAGTCCTCGACCGTGGGATGGTGCCGGACGTGCTGGTAGCGGTCGGTGACCATCGCGCCGCGGCGGTTCCATCGCCGTCGTCCGATGATGTGCACCTCCTTGGCGAGGAACGCGTTGGCGGTGCGCACCACGGTGCCGATGTTGAGATCGTGCTGCCAGTTCTCGATCGCCACGTGGAACTCGTGCCGCCGCGAGTCGAGCTCCGCGACGATCGCCTCATGCGTCCAGTACCGGTACTTGTCCAGGACGTTGCGGCGGTCTCCGTGCGCGAGCAGCTCGGGGTCCCAGCGCTCGCCCTCGGGCCACATGCCCTTCCACGGTCCGACTCCCACCACGTGTTCCCGCTCGCCATCCGCGCGCACGACGGCGGCGTCCTCCTCGCGCTGTTCAGTCACCGGACAAGCGTAGTCGTGGCGGCCCCTGACACCCATGGAGGTTTGTCAACAATTTTGTTCCAACCTAGGCTCGTCCTCGTCCCATCACTGTCGACATCCGCGAAAGGGCTTCAATGCAGAATCCCAACGTCGTGAGCCGTCTCAACCGACTGCCCATCTCTCGCTTCCACAAGATCACCCTCTTAGCCGTCTCCTTCGCCTACTTCTTCGAGTTCGCGGACACCAACACCTTCGCCACCACGGCACCGAAGCTCATCAAGCTCTGGGGCGTCACGGTGGACCAGATCGCCTACGTGACCTCCCTGTCCTTCGTCGGCATGTTCCTCGGATCCCTCGCGGCGGGCTGGATCGCCGACCGCTGGGGCCGCAAGAAGGCACTGACGTGGACGACCGTCTGGTTCGCGGTCTTCTCCCTCACGTCAGTCTTCTCCTGGGACGTCGTGTCCCTCGGGTTCTTCCGGGTCCTGACCTCCGCAGGCCTCTCGGCGATGACCGTGGTGGCCGTCATCTATGTGAGCGAACTGTTCCCCGCGGCCGTCCGGGGCAAGTACCAGGCCTACGCGATCGTGATCGGCATCTGCGGCACTCCGGTCACCAATCTCATTGCGAGCGCCGTCGTCCCGCTCTCCGACTGGTCGTGGCGACTGGTCTACCTGTGGGGCGCCATGGGACTGTTCTTCGTCCTGTTCATCCGGCACCTCAAGGAATCACCCCGCTGGTACGAGAGCATGGGCATGCCCGAGCGCGCCGACGAGGTCCTCCGCGAGATCGAAGACATGGTGTCTGCGGAGAAGGGCCCCCTCCCCGCGCCGGAGGCACCGGTGGCGGTCGCGCCCCAGGCGAAGGCCCACGTCAGGATGCTCCTGCAGAAGAAATACCTCGCGCCGACCCTTCTCCTCTCCCTCCTCTGGGTGACACAGACCATCGGCTTCTTCGGCTATTCAAGCTGGGCTCCGACACTGCTCTCCAAGCAGGGCTTCAGCGTTGAGAGCTCGATCTTCTACGTGGCCCTCACCACGGTGGGGGCTCCCCTCGGATCCTTCATCGCCGCCCTCGTCTCCGACCGCTTCGAGCGGAAGTGGTCCCTCGCGGTCTTCGGGACGGCCATCGCGATCAGTGGCCTGCTGTACGGCCTCACGTTCAACCCGATCATGATCGTCGCCTTCGGCTTCCTCGTGAACATGTTCGAGCGCGGCTACACCGCCGTGGCCTACGCCTACTCGCCGGAGCTCTTCGATACCAGGGCCCGTTCACTCGGCACCGGCGTCTCGTACGGCTTGGGCCGGCTCTCCAACGCCATTGGGCCGCTCATCATCGCAGCGCTCTACAACGGCAGCGGATACCAGAGCGTCTTCATCTTCATCGCGGGAACCTGGCTCGTGGGCGCGCTCGCGGTCGCATTCTTCGGCCCCAAGACACGAGTGAGGGCTGCGGCCGCGGTTGAGACCGCCAGCAGTCAAGCGGCCGCCGGGAGCAGCGACGCTCCTCGCTGAGGCCTACGCCGCGTACACCGACACTGCCGCCGCCTTCGCCATGAGCACGACGGCGACGTCCGGGCCCAGATCGAGTTCGGCGGCGGCAGCGGGGGTCAGGTCCGCGACGATCACGTGGCTGCCCGCATCGCAGTGAACCCGCACCTGGGCACCCCGCGGCTCGAGCTCGCGGACCGCAGCGGCCCACGCGTTCCGCGGCGATCCGTGCGGGGCGCTCTCGGGCCGGAACACGGAGACATCCGCCGGGCGGAAAACGGCGATCGCCTCCTCGCCCGCGGCAGGGGTGTCGGCACCGTCCGGGACCGTGCCCGACACCTCGCCGAGGCCGACGACGCGAAGGTGGCCGGGCGGCGTCGTGCGCGCGGTTGGACCCCAGACGACGGCGCGCCCGCGGAGGAAGTTGAGCCCGGCGAGCCCCGCAGCGAACGGGCTTCGGGGGCGTTCGAGCAGCTCGGCCGTCGGGCCGGACTCAGCGACCCGGCCGCCCTCGAGCACCACGACCCGATCGGCCAGCAGATGCGCATCGAGCGGCTCATGCGTCACGACGAGCGCGGTCCGGCCCGTGAGGACCCGGCGCAGGAGCCGACGCAGGGCCGGGGCGGCGGCGACGTCGAGCGCGGCGAATGGCTCGTCGAGCAGCAGGACGCGTGGCTCGGCTGCGAGCGCCCGGGCGATCGCGACCCGCTGCGCCTGACCGCCCGAGAGCTGGGCGGGCCGACGGGAGGCGAGGTCCGCGGCGTCGACCTCGCCGAGCCAGTACTCGGCGGCGGTCCGTGCTGTCGCGCGGGAGGCGCCCGCCGCGCGGGGCGCGAAGGCCACGTTCTCGAGCACGCTCAGGTGCGGGAACAGCAGCGGCTCCTGCGCGAGCAGCGCGACCCCCCGCCGGTGGGGCGGGATCCAGGTGCTGCGGGCGTCGGCGAGGACTCGACCGTCCAGCGCCACGCGCCCCGAGTCGGGCCGCAGGAGCCCGGCGCACAGGCCGAAGAGCGTCGACTTCCCGGCGCCGTTGGGCCCCATCACCGCCACCGTCTCGCCCTCTGCCACGCCGACCGCGAGGTGCACACCGCGGGCGGCCAGGCCGGCGTCGACCGTCAGGAAGCTCACCGCAGTCCCCCCGCCCGTCGGCCGTAGGCGAGGCCCACGACGGCGGCCGCGACCGCGACGAGCACCAAGGCCAGTGCCACGGCGGCGTCCGGGTCGGTCTCGCGCTGCAGGTACACCTCGAGGGGAAGCGTCCGCGTGACGCCCTGGAGGCTGCCCGCGAACGTCAATGTCGCGCCGAACTCGCCGAGGCTGCGCGCGAACGCGAGGACGAGTCCGGACGCGAGGCCCGGGAGCACGAGCGGCAGGGTGACGCGGCGAAACGTATGGGTGGGGGTCGCTCCGAGCGTCGCGGCGACGGCCTCGTACCGCCCGCCCGCCGTGCGCAGCGCGCCCTCGAGTGAGACAACGAGGAACGGCAGCGACACGAAGGCCTGCGCCATCACCACCGCCGTGGTGGTGAAGGCAATCTGGACGCCGGCCACGTCCAACCAGCGGCCTACGAGGCCCAGGCGCCCGAACGTGTAGAGGAGCGCGAGGCCGCCGACCACGGGCGGCAGGACGAGCGGCAGGAGTACAAGCGCTCGCAGCCAACGCAGCCCCGGCACGTTGCCTCGCGCGAGGGCCATGGCCATCGGCACGCCTAAGACAAGGACGACGACGGTGCTCGCCACCGCGGTTTCGAGGCTCAGCCGGAGAGCGGCGAGTGAGGATCCCGAGGTGACGAGCAAAACGAAGTGGGCCCAGTCCACGCGGGCCAGGATTCCCACGAGCGGTACAACGACGAAGAGCGCGCCCACCGTCGCAGGCACCCAGATCCACCCCGGGAGACCCGTGAACCCACGGGACCTGACCCCAGATCGCTGAAAGGTGACCCCGCGTCCTAATCCGGACCCGGGGTCACCTCCCAACAATGCGGGGTCAGGTCCCGACGTTGCGGGGTCAGGTCCCGACGGTGCGGGGTCAGGTCCCAACGTTGCGGGGTCACCTCCCAACGATGCGGGGTCACCTCCCAACGTTGCGGGGTCACCTCCCAACGATGCGGGGTCACCTCCCAACGATGCGGGGTCAGCTCCCTGCGTCGCGGGGTCAGGGGGCGCCGAATCCGGCATCCGCGAGCACCTTCCGTCCCTCGGGGCTGGAGACATAGGCAACGAACGCGCGGGCGGGGTCCTTGTCCTTCGAGTCGCGCAGCACGGCGATCGGATAGTGGTTCACGGCCGCCGAGGCCTCGGGGAACGGCACCGAGTCGACCTTCCCGGAGGCACCCTTGACGTCCGTGACGTACACCAGGCCAGCGTCGGCCTCGCCGGAGATGACCTTGCCGAGCACGTCCGTCACGTTGGACTCCTCGGACACCGGCTTCAAGGTCACACCGGCCCCGTTGCCTGCCGCCTTCGCCGCCGCCTGCGCCGCAGACCCGCACGGCACCTGCGCCGCGCACTCCACGAGCTTCACGCCGGGCTTAGTGAGGTCCGCAAGAGCGGCGATCCCGGATGGGTTGCCCGGCCGGACGGCGATGGTGAGCACATTGGTCGCGAAGTCATTGGCCTCGCCGTCGGCGAGCCCGGGTCCGGTGACCTTGTCCATGTTCTTGGTGTCCGCCGAAGCGAACACGTCGGCCGGGGCCCCCTGGGCGATCTGCGCCGCAAGGTCCGAGGACCCCGCGAAGCTGAACGCCACGGTCGTCCCGGAGTGCGCGGCCTCGAACTGCTTCCCCAGGAGCGTGAACGTCTGCTTGAGGGATGCGGCGGCGAACACGGTGATGGTGTGCCGTCCCGTGCTGACGGCGGACGACGACGCGGCCGCACCACCCGCCGTCGTGCTTCCGCACGCAGTGAGCAGCCCCGCGGAGAGCAAGACGAGCAGGGCCGCGAGCGCGCCGAGGCGCGCCCTCACAGGGCCCGTCATCACAGGGCACGTCATCACAGAGCACGCCCTGAGGCCGTCTCGACGATCACGGTCGTTGCCTTGACGACGGCGGTCGCGACGGACCCAGGCTCAAGTCCGAGCTCGCGCACGGCCTCGGAGCTCATGAGGGACACGATGCGGTGCGGCCCGCACTGCATCTCGACCTGCGCCATGACCTTGTCCACGGTCACCTCGGTCACGAGCCCGGTGAACTGGTTCCGCGCCGATCGGGCGACCCCCGAGGAATCCGGCGTCGCCGCCGCGATGCCGCGGGCGTGCGCGGCGAGCTCCGCGCCGTCAACGGCAGCGCGACCAGAGTCGTCCTTGTGGGCAGTGAGGGTGCCCGCGTCGACCCAGCGGCGGACCGTGTCGTCGGAGACGCCGGTGAGGCGGGCTGCGTCGGAGATGCGGATGAGGCCCATCGTCTGAGTATAGTTCCGCGATTGCGGTTCGATCCAGCAAAATGCTCCGCAGATGCGGAAACATAGCCCAGACTTAAGGCGGGATGGAAGACTGAGGGTGCGTCCGCCGTCGTGCGCGTCCCCTCACCTCCCGATCAGGAGCCGTCCATGAGTGAAATGAACGTCACGTACCGCAGCGGCGAGGACATCGAGTGCTGGCTAACCGATATGGACGGCGTGCTCGTCCATGAGAACCACGCGATCCCGGGCGCCGCGGAGCTCATCCAGCGCTGGGTCGACACGTCCCGGCGCTTCCTCGTCCTGACGAACAACTCGATCTACACCCCGCGCGACCTCGCCGCGCGCCTCCAGACCTCGGGCCTGTCCATTCCGGAGGAGAACATCTGGACGTCGGCGCTGGCTACCGCGGTATTCCTCAAGGACCAGATGCCGGGCGCGCGTATCTACGTGATCGGCGAGGCGGGGCTCACGACGGCGCTCCACGAGGCCGGAATGATCCTCACCGACCAGGACCCGGACTACGTGGTGCTCGGCGAGACGCGCACGTACTCGTTCAACGCGATCACCACGGCGATCCGCCTCATCCTCGACGGGGCCCGCTTCATCGCGACCAACCCGGACGCGACCGGCCCCTCGCGCGACGGCGTCCTGCCTGCCACGGGGGCGATAGCAGCTCTCATCACGAAGGCCACCGGCCGCGAGCCGTACACGGTGGGCAAGCCGAATCCCATGATGTTCCGCTCCGCAATGAACCAGATCGACGCGCATTCCGAGACGACGGCGATGATCGGCGACCGCATGGACACTGACATCATCGCGGGCATGGAGGCCGGGCTGCACACCGTCCTCGTGCTCTCGGGCATCACGCGGGAGGAAGACATTTCCGCGTTCCCGTTCCGGCCCAACCAGGTACTCGGCTCGGTCGCGGAGCTGTTGACGCAGCTGTGAGTCTGGTGGATCACGGAGGCGTGTCGCCAACGAGACTCCGGTCCGGGAAATATCGATCCTTCAACCTTTGCTGAAGCAGACAGAGACTGATCCAGCGATAGCAGAGGAGATCGACATGGCACAGTTCACCGGCAAGGTAGCTCTCGTGACGGGTGGGGGCTCGGGCCTCGGCGAGGCAATCGGCAAGGAACTCGCGGCGAAGGGCGCGAGCGTTGTCCTGACCGACATCAACCTCGAGGCCGCCCAGCGCGTCGCCCAGGAGATCGCCGACGCGGGCGGCGTCGCCTCCGCGTTCAAGGCCGACACCTCCAAGAAGGAGGACTCCGAGAAGTCGGTCCAGTTCGCCGTCGAGACGTACGGCAAGCTGAACTACGCGGTCAACAATGCGGGGATCGGCGGCAAGGCCGCCCCCGCGGGCGAGACGGACCTCGACGACTGGGACCGGGTCATCGGCATCAACCTCAACGGCGTGCTCTACGGGATGCGCTACCAGATCCCCGAGATGCTCAAGGCCGGCGCCGAAGGCAGCTCGATCGTGAACATGGCCTCGATCCACGGCACCGTCGCGGCCATCGGCAGCGGCGCCTACACGGCCGCGAAGCACGGGGTTGTGGGCATCACGAAGAACGCCGCCGCCGAGTACGGGCCGCAGGGACTGCGCATCAATTCGGTGGGCCCCGGCTACATCCATACCCCGCTCCTGGACAACAGCCTCTCCCCTGAGGTCGTGGAGGCCCTCAAGGGCAAGCATGTCCTCGGACGCCTCGGCAGGCCTGAGGAGGTCGCTCATCTCGTGACGTTCCTGCTCTCCGACGAGGCGTCCTTCATCACGGGCGGCTACTACCTCGTGGACGGCGGGTACACGACCGTGTGACGCTGGGACGGGAATGCGGCGAACGACGGAGGCCGGTCACCTGTGGGTGGCCGGCCGCCGTCCTGCGCGGGTCAGCTCACGCCTCCCTGCCCCGCGGATCCGGCGAGGAACGCCCAGCCAGCAGGTACTCGGCTCGGTCGCGGAACTGCTCAAACAGCTGTAGGCGCGCTGGGATAGGGTGAAGTCCATGCCTCACCCGGATCTCACCTTCGAACCACTCGGTGAGCCCGAGACAACCCTCACGGGCAAGGTCATGAAGCAGGTCCGGGCCGCCATCATGTCCGGCGAGATGAAGCCGGGCGAGCTGTACTCGGTCTACCAGCTCGCGGAGCTGTTCAACGTTTCCCGCTCGCCGGTCCGGGACGCCATGCTGCGGCTCGAGGAGGCTGGCCTCGTGCGCTTCGAGCGGAACAGGGGTTTCAGGGTGGTCCAGCCCCGTCCCGAAGACGTGGCCGAGATCTTCGCGATTCGCCTCGCGCTCGAGGTTCCCGCGGCGCGGGCCGCCGCCCTGCGAAGCGATACGGAGATCGCTGCGGCGCTGAAGGACGCGATGGCCCGGATGGAAGAGGCCGCCGCGGCGGGCGACGACGAGACGTTCTTCCACCATGACCAGCGCCTCCACGACGTCATCCTCGCCGCCTCGGGCAATACCCGGATCCGCTCGATCATCGCCCAGCTTCGCGTGACGACCCGCATCCTCGGGGCGTCGACTGCCGGCGTGAACCGTTCCCTCCAGGCCATCGTTCAGGAGCACGCACCGGTCGTCGAGGCCATCATGGCGGGCGACGGCGCCCGCGCAGCGGCCGAAATGCGGGCCCACCTCAACCACACCGGCCGCCTCCTGGTGGACCAGACCATCACCAGGCTGGGCCTAGCCCTCGACGGGGACGCCCTGTGGGACGCTCTGACCGCCAGCTTCTGAGCTGAGCGCCCCACGAAGGACCTCTGCCAGGTGCTGGGCCCGGACGCCCGTTCCTTGCTGGACCTGCGTCCGGCACGAGAAGCCGTCGGCGAGAACCAGCGTGGACTCTCCTTTGGCCCGGACCTTCGGGAACAGCTCCCGTTCGCCGAGCGCCTGCGAGACCTCGAAATGGCCCGGCTCGAATCCGAAGTTCCCTGCGAGTCCGCAGCAGCCCGATCCGATGACATCGGTGTCGATCCCGAGCTTCCGGAGCACGGCCATGTCCGGGTCATAGGTGCCCTGGGCCTCCTGATGGCAGTGCACCTGCGAAATCGCGGGCGCGTCGACGACGCCGAAGGGCCACGCGCCGTCGTGCTCCGCGACGAGCTCGGCGAGGGTGACCACTCGGCCCGCAAGCTGGGCCGCCCGTGGATCGTCCGGGAGGAGCTCCGTGATCTCGTGGGTGAGCATCACGGTGCACGAGGGCTCGAGTCCCACGATCGGCAGATTCTGCGAGAGTGCCTCCTCGAGCGCGTCGAGGGACTGGCTCATGACCTTCTTGGCCATGTCGAGCTGGCCTGTCGAGTGCCAGGTCAGGCCGCAGCACACCTGTCCCTGAGGCAGGACGACCCGGTAGCCGAGCGCCTCGAGGACCTCCACGGCAGCCTGGCCGACGTCCGGCGCGTTGAAGTTCGTCAACGTGTCAGGCCACAGCATGACGGTGGAACGCACGACGGCGGGCCGCTCGCCTTCTGCCTCAATGGCGGCGGCGCGCTTGGCGAACCACTTCCGCAGCGTGACGGGCGCGAAGTGGATCATGCGCCGCTTGGGCTCGATGCCCGCGAGGCGCTTGACGAGCTCCTCGGCGGGGCGGAAGCCCAGGATCCAGTTGGCCAGCCGCGCCGAGCCGGGGATCGCCTCGAGCACCCTCGACGTGAGCGGCAGCCAGCCCATCGCATAGTGCGCCATCGGCCGGAGCCTGCCCTTGTAATGGTGGTAGAGGAACTCGGCCTTGTAGGTGGCCATGTCGACGTTGACGGGGCACTCGGAGGAGCAGGCTTTGCAGGACAGGCACAGGTCCAAGGCCTCGAGCGTCTCCTTGGACTGCCAGCCGTCGGTCACGGACTCGCCGCGGAGCATCTCGGCCAGGATCCGCGCACGCCCGCGGGTCGAGTGCACCTCGTCCCGGGTGACCTGGTAGGAGGGGCACATGGAGCCGACGTCGGATCGGCACAGGCCGACGCCCACGCAGCGGTTCGTGGCGCTGACGAAGGAGCCGCCGTCACGGCTGAACGCGTGCACCGGTGTGAGGTCGAAATGGCGGATGCCCGGACCCGGACGGATGCCTTGATCGATGGGTTCGGCATCGACCAGGACCCCCGGGTTGAAGAAGTTGTCGGGGTCGAAGGCGGCCTTGAACTCGGCGAAGGCCCCCAACGCCTCAGCGGAGTAGATCACCGGGAGGAGCTCGGAGCGGGCGCGGCCGTCGCCGTGCTCGCCGGATAGGGACCCGCCGTGTCGGGCGACGAGCGCGGCGGCCTCCTCGATGAAGGAACGGTAACCTGCGACGCCATCCTCAGTGCCGAGGCCGAAGTCGATGCGGAGGTGGACGCATCCCTCGCCGAAGTGGCCGAACGGGATTCCCTGGAGTCCGTGCCTCCCGAGCAGCGCGTAGAGGTCGCGGAGGTAGTCCGCGAGGTGCTCGGGAGGCACGGCGGAGTCCTCCCAACCAGGCCAGGCCTCGCCCCCATCCGGGAGCCGCGTGACAATGCCCGCGCTGGCCTCGCGGATGGTCCACAGCGCCCGGGCCTCGTCGTGCCCGGTGACCACCACAGAGTCCAGGATGCGTCCCTCGCGCATCAGGGCGTCGACGAGGGACCTGGCCGCGTCGCCCGCCTCGTCAGCGGTCCCGGCGCCGAGCTCGACGTAGAGCCAGCCACCACCCTCGGGCAGCTCGGATCCGGCGGTCTCCCGTCCGGGCCGAGAACGCAAGGCAGCCAGGAGGTCGGCCCCCATCCCCTCGACCGTGTAGACGCCGGGCCGGCGCAGGAGTGGCGCGGCGGCAGCGGCGTCGAACACGTCCGCGAATCCGAGCACCGCGAGCGCTGTCGCCTGCGGCCGCTCGACGAGACGGACGGTCAGCTCCGTGATGACCCCGCACGTCCCCTCGGTCCCCGCGAAGACCTTGGCCATGTCGAAGCCGTTCTCGGGGAGCAGATAGTGCAGCCCATACCCGGAAACCTGCCGCGGGAACTGCCCGAGCTCGGTCCGGAGCACCATGAGGTGGGCGTCGCGGACCTGCCTCAGGCGGTCCTCGAGCACAGGGTCGCTGCAGGAGTCGGCGCCGATTTCGATCTCGCGGCCGTCAGCGAGCATGACCTTGAGGGAGACCAGGTTCTCGGCCGCTGTGCCCCACGCGACCGAATGCGAACCGCAGGCATTGTTGGCCACCATCCCGCCCACCGTGCAGCGGGAGTGCGTCGACGGGTCGGGGCCGTAGGTCAGCCCGAAGGGTGCCGCTGCGTCGCGGAGGGCGTCGCAGACCACGCCGGGACGGATGCGTGCGGTCCGGGCCTGAGGGTCGATCTGGAGGATCTCGTTGAAGTAGCGGCTCGTGTCGATCACGAGGCCGTCGCCGATCGCGTTCCCTGCCACCGAGGTGCCCCCGCCACGGCACGTGACAGGCCACCCCCGCTCTGCGGCAGTCCTGAGGGCCTCCCGAATGTCCTCCACGGTGTGGGGCTCGACCACGGCGGCCGGCACGCGTCGGTAGATCGACGCGTCGGAGACGTAGGCGGCGCGTGTGGTGAGGTCCGTGCGGAAGGCGACGCTGGTCATTCCTTCTTCTCCTGGTGGCCACAGCGACAGTAACATGCTACACGTGAGATACCACAAGAGCTCCTATCTGCCCGCTCCACCGGCCCCGCCCACCTTCCGCGGGAGCGGAAGCAGCTGCGGCAGGAGCCGCCCGAGGAGGTTGTTGTACACGATGCCGCTCCACTCCGGGCTCGCGTGGGCGGGGAACGCGCCGATGGTCTGCAGGTCCGAGCTGACCAGGTTCTCGGGGAAATACCGTGCCCACCGGGCGCGGGCGGAGGAGTAGTTGACCGTCTGGTCGCCGGGATTGCCGATGAACGCCATCTCCGCCCGGTCGAGCGTGCCGACGAAGCGGGTCACGTCCCAGTCGTAGATGTACTGGGACTCCGCCTGGATCAGCACGCTCGACGGCGCGAGCGGCGAGAGCTGTTCGAGGGTCTGGTCCAGAATCTGCGTCCAGGTGCGCTCGTTCTTGTGGATCACGCGCTCCCCGAACTCGTAGCCGCCGCGGACGAGCGAGGGGATGCGGATCCCTAGGTCGTACAGGAACACCACGGAGTCGAACCAGCTCTGGTCGAGGACGTCGTACTTCGAGGCGGGCGTCGAGTCCAGCACGATCACCTCGACGAGCGGCCCGTTCTCGGCCAGCAGCCGCGATGCCACCTCAACGGCCACCATCCCGCCGAACGAGTGCCCATAGAAATACAGGGTCCGCAGGCGCCTCTGACGCACGTAGACGCGCAGTGCATCGAGGATCTCGTCAATGTCGAGCCCGAGGTTCGAATAGCCGATCGCCGCGAGCTGTCCGCGCTCGGACAGCGAGTCATGCAGGGCGGCGAGGATGATCCGCCCCTCCTCCCAGCTCGTCTTGTAGCCGGGGAACAGGACCCACGAGGCGTCGGGGAAGCGCCGCCTCGCGGCGTCGTCGGCCATCTCGAGGACCACCGTCTGGCGGCGACGGCTCTGCACCTCGCGGGTCACGAACATGTCCGTTGCCAGGAGCGCGGACCCCACCGCGCCACCGAGGAAGGCGCGGCGCGAGAACGCCTTGAGCCGCCGTGCGGCGCGCAGCATGGCCGGGTCCATGGCCGGTTCTCCCACAGTGCCGCCCGGGCTGGGCCCCTCAGTCGAGGCCTAGCTCGGCCTTCCCGAACGCGAACAGGTAAGGCACACCGGCCTCGGCCTCGATGCGCTCCTCCGCGCCGGTGGCGCGGTCCACGATGACGGCGACGGCGGTCACCTCGCCGCCCGCGTTGCGCACGCCCTCCACGGCGGTCAGCGCGGAACCTCCGGTGGTCGAGGTGTCCTCGAGCACCACGACCTTGCGGCCCGCGACGCCCGGCCCCTCCACCTGCCGTCCCATCCCGTAGGACTTCTGCGCCTTGCGCACCACGAACGCATCGACGGCGCGGCCTGCCTCGCGCGCGGCGTGCATGACGGCGGTGCCCACCGGGTCGGCGCCCATCGTGAGGCCGCCCGCGGTCTCCATCTGCACGCCAGCCCGGTCAATGAGGTCCAGCATGACCTGCCCCACAAGCTGGCTCGCCTCGTGGTGGAGGGTGACGCGGCGGAGGTCCACGTAGTAGTCCGCTTCCTTGCCGCTCGAGAGGGTCACCTTCCCGTGGACCACGGCGAGTTCCTTGATCAGTTCGAGCAGGCGAGCGCGGGCGGCGGCGATGTCGACGGTAGCGGCAGCGGCGGAGGCAGCAAGCGGGGCGTCAGTCATGGCTTCGATTCTAGTGGCGGCCGTCTTCACCCGGATCCACTTCGCTCGGCCGGGTTCCGTCCGGAGCGGCACGCACGACGGCGTGTGGTCGCGGATGGCGATGTGGCCATCCGAAGGGCGGCGCGGCGTCGTGCGCCTATCATGTGCCTTGAACCCCGCACACCCGTCCTGCCCCGCCCGCATCCCGCAAGGAGGCCCGTGAACACGTCCCTCACCCCCGCCGAGGTCTACCACGCCACGCCGGACGCCGAGGAGTCCGTGCCGCCGGTGCACGAGGTCACCTCCGCCGCGGCCGGGCGGCGCCTCGCGGACCGGGAAGACGTGGTCCGGCACAAGAAGCGCGGCTACGCCCTCGTCAACGCCGGCCAGACCCCGCACGAGGCGATGGTCGCCGACCTGCTGTTCGTGAGGGGGGCCCTCGAGGGCGCCCAGGTCCCCTACCTCCTGGTGCGAGGCAACGACGCACGACCCGTGATCGCCGTCGACTGGTCCTTCCGCAGGCAGCTGCGCCATGCGCTCGTGGCGGCGTGCCGTGACGAGCCGTTCTACTCCCTGACCGTGGATGCACGCAAGGACCGAGCCCTGCTCGTTGCGGACGGCCAACTCGCCGAGTCGGCACAGGCGCGCATGTTCCGGCTCTATCGGCCGCGGATCGAGCCGCATGGCGGCCTGCGCTACGGCCCGGAGACCGGTGTCCAGATCGAGCTGTGGAAGTGGGAAGGCGAGATCCTGCAGCTTCCCATCGAGAACTCGCTCACGCGCCGCACCATCCCGCGGTCCGAGGCTGTCCGAGGAACCGTAGAGCGGTTCGGGCACACCTGGCCGACCATCGAGAACATGTTCGCCGACCACGCGACGGACATCCACTTCGAGATCGACATCGTCTTCTCATGGGTGGACGGCGCCGACCCCGAGCTCCAGCGCTACCGCGCGTCGTTCCTGCCGGGCGTGGTGCTCGGCGAGGGCGACGACGCTGAGGCCCGAGTACGCCAGATCAACGAGCTGAAGTACGCGCTGCGCAGCGTGCACATGTTCGCGCCGTGGATTGGACACATCTTCATCGCGACCGACTCGAAGGTCCCCGACTGGCTGGATGCCTCGCACGAGCGGATCACCATCGTGCCGGCCGCGGACCACTACAAGGACCCGTCAGTGCTGCCGGTGTTCAACTCCCAGGCCATCGAGTCTCAGCTGCAGCACATCGATGGCTTGTCCGAGCACTTCCTGTACTCCAACGACGACATGTTCTTCGGCCGGCCGCTCGGCCCGGACATGTTCTTCTCCCCTGGCGGGATCACGAAGTTCATCGAGGCCTCGACGCGGATCGGGCTCGGCGACAACCACCTTGACCGTTCGGGCCACGAGAACGCCGCGCGCGTTAACCGGCGGCTCCTGTGGGAGCGGTTCGGCCGCATCACCACGCGGCACCTCGAGCACACCGCCGCGCCCTTGCGGCGGAGTGTCCTGCTTGAGATGGAGCGGGAGTTCCCCGAGGAGTTCGCCCGCACGGCCGCCGCGCGCTTCCGCACGTGGGACAGCATCTCGGTGACGAACTCCTTCTACCACTACTACGCGCTCCTCACCGGGCGCGCCGTGACGAAGATCGGGGCGAAGGTCCAGTACATCGACACGACCGTGCGCTCCGGACTGGAGTCGCTCGGCAAGCTGCTCAAGAAGCGCAACCAGGACTTCTTCTGCCTCAACGACGGCTCGTTCCCCGAGGTGTCAGCGCAGGAGCGCCAGGAGCGCGTGACCGATTTCCTCGAGAAGTACTTCCCCATCCCGGCTCCTTGGGAGCGCTGACCGCGTTCCGTTTCGGGTCCGGATCTCGGCGCTGGTCAGAGGGTGGGGTGGGCCTCTGACCGCCGGACCGGGCGCGCGCCGTCGTCCGCGGGGAACGTGACCCCGGCGTCGGCGAGGATCCGCGCGACCTCCGCAGCGGGGACGTCGCGGCCCACCGTCTCGCCGCCCGCGGCGGGCACCACGGAGTGCAGCACCGAATCCGCGTAGACATGCACGAGGTTGTACGCCTGGGCGGCGTCGCGTCCGCGCGTTCCGCGGATCCCGGAGGTGGGATCGACGGCGCCGGCGAGGTCCTGCGTGTAGCAGGTCGCAGAGGCGACAGACACAGGAATCCCCGCAAACGTCCCGGAGGTCGAGTAGTGCAGGTGCCCGGCGAGGATCGCGCGGACGTCCGAGCCGCGCAGCACGTCAGCGAGGGGCGCCTGCCCCCGCAGCTCCACGAGCACCGCGAGTTCCTGCACGCAGGGCACGGGCGGGTGGTGCATCGCGAGGAGCGTCCCGTCGGGGGCGGGGAACGTGAGCTCCTCGGCGAGCCAGTCGAGCTGGGCCGCGGAGACCTCGCCGTGGTGGAACCCGGGCACGGTCGTGTCGAGCACAATGATCCGAAGTCCGTTGACCCAGTGGACCCGGTCGAGCGGCTCGGCGGAGGGGTCCTCGTCGAGCAGGTGCTCGCGGAGGGCAGCACGCGAATCATGGTTGCCCATGGCCCAGATGAGGCGCGAGCCGAGAGCCGCGGCCGCCGGCTCCGCGATGCTGCGCAGCCGGGCGTAGGCGGCGGGCTCGCCCCGGTCCGCGAGGTCACCGGTGACCACGATCGCCTCGGGCGAGCCGCCGGCGTCGTGCATCTGGGAGAAGAGCCTCCGCAGCCGCTCCTCGGAATCGAGGGTGCCCGCGAGGAGTCCGTCACCGACGAGGTGCGTATCGCTCACATGGACCAGGAAATGGCGCGGCCGAGGATGCTCGGCCTGGATGATGCCCATTGGGAGCCTTCTGTCGTCTCGGGTCACTCCCCCCAGTGCACACATCCAAGGCATCTGGGCGATGAATGTCCAGTGAACGCGCCGCAAACCGCCCAAGCCGGGCGAAACAGAGAGGCGGACGACGGCGGAACGTGGGTTCCGCCGTCGTCCGCCCTTGCGCTCTGGCCCAGACGTGTATCCGAAACCGAGAGGGAGCTAGGCCCCTTCCGGCTTGCTGAGCTTGGCGACCGTCTCCGCGTCGGCGCCGAGGCCAGCACCGGCCTGGAGGTGGCGCTCACGGATCTCGGCCACGATCTTGGCGTGCCGTGCGTCCGTGAGCTCGTAGAAGAACATGATCACGCCGGCGCCCGCGCCGAGGATCGCCGGGATGAGGCCCGCGGCGATCTGGATGCCAGTCACGGCCTGGGCCGTCTGTGCCGCAGCATGGCCGTCGTAGCCGCCCCAGGCCAGCGCGTAGCCGGCGAGGGCGCCCCCCACCGCCTGACCGGTCTTGCGGGTGAAGGAGAAGAGCGAGTAGATGATGCCCTCGGAGCGGACGCCCGTCTTCCACTCGCCGTACTCGACGGTGTCCGCCTCGAGGGCCCACACCACGATGCTGACGCCGGCGATGCCGCCAACCGCGATGACGAAGCCGAGGAACGCGAGCCACACGAGCGTGGTCGGGGTGAACATGACCAAGAGGCCGCCCACGACTCCCACCACGATGAACGCCATGTAGACGGTCCGCTTGCCAAACCTCGCGACGAGGACGGGGACCCATGCGCTCAGCGCCAAGGTGATGACGAGCTGGACGATCGAGAGGATCGGGACGAGGCCGAGGTTGTGCAGAGCGTCGCGGAAGTAGTACACCTGCACGGTCGAGAGGGACAGGTAGCCCGAGAGGAAGAGCAGCGAGGAGAGGCACAGCATGAGCAGCGGCTTGTTGCCCTTGAGCGTCTGCATGCTCTGCTTGAACGACACCTTGGGTACGTCCCGGGCGACCTTCTCACGGGTCGTGAAGAACGTGAACAGGTACAGCACGACGCCGAGCACCATGAAGACGAGCGTCACCGCGGTGAAGATGGGCTGGAGGTCGGTTCCGGCCTTGAGCAGCGGCGCGACGAAGATGCCGAGAGCGGAGGAGACGAGGAGCGCGCCAACGGTTCTCGCCGAGGCGAGCTTTGCGCGTTCCTTGGGCTTCTGCGTCATCGCCGAGGCCATCGAGCCGTAGGGGATGTTCACGAGCGAGTAGGCCAGGCCCAGCGCCGCGTACACGATGTACGCGTAGGCGAGCTTCCCGCCCTCGCCGATCTGGGGGATGTGGAAGTTGAGGAAGGTGAGAATGAGCAGCGGAACGGACCCGAACAGGATGAACGGGCGGAACTTGCCCCAGCGCTTCGTGTTGGTCCTGTCCACCATGCGTCCAGCGAACAGGTCGGAGAACGCGTCGAAGAGGCGCACCACGAGGAACAGCGTGCCCGCCGCCGCGGCGGGGATGCCTGCCACGTCGGTGTAGTAGACAAGCAGGAACATCGACGTGGTGGTGAACGCGAGGTTGTTGGCGGCGTCACCCGCCCCGTAGCCGATGATGCTCCGGAGGCGGAGCTTGTCCGACCCGGGATGATCGGTGCGCGCGGCCGGTGCCGACGGTGAAGACGTCATTGTCATGTCCTTGTCCTTGGGGTGGGGCCGGTCGCGGTCAGCGGGCCTGCGGCTTCTTGTTGTTCAGCGGCGCCCAGCGACGGCGCAGGGCGTGAGCGGCGGCCTTCGGGCGGCGATCGCGCGTGAAGGCGCCCTTCTTGTTGCCGTCCACACGCATGATGCCGTTGGACGTGGCGAAGTCCGCGAAGTTCCACACGTGCTCGCCGACCATGGCCGGCACGCGGTCGAAGACGCGGTGGTACATGTCCAGGAACGCGGACTGGTACTCCTCGCTCCAGGGCTGCTCGTAGAGGGAGTGCAGGCCCGGCATCGTGTCGGCCCCGTACTCGGTCATGATCATGGGCTTGCCGTGCTTCTCGGTCCATGCGAGAAGCTCGGCCTCGAGGGCCTTCTCCGCCGACGCGAGGTCGCCGGTGTTCAGGTACCAGCCGTAGTAGCGGTTGAGCATGATCACGTCGAACAGGTCCGTGATGATGTCCTTGTCCGGTCCGTCGAACATGACGTTCACGAAGCCGATCGGGCGCGTCGGGTCGAGCTCGCGGGTGAGCCTGGCGAGGGGCTCGAAGTACTCGCGGGCGCCCTGCTCGGAAGACTGGGGCTCGTTGGCGATGGACCAGATGACCACGGACGGGTGGTTCTTGTCCCGCGCGACGAGCTCCGCGATGACCTGCCGGTGCGCGGCCGCGGTCTCGTCGCTGACGAACTCCGGGCCATACGTCTTCTTCGCTCCTGTGCTGAAGAACCCTGCGAAGTCCGCGTTGAGGCCCACTGCAGGGGTCTCGTCGATGACGACGATGCCGTGGCGGTCCGCGTAGTCCATGACCTCCTCGGAGTACGGGTAGTGGGAGGTGCGGAAGGAGTTCGCGCCGACCCACTCCAGGAGGGAGAAATCGTTCACCATCTGCGCGTGGCTGTGGCCCTTGCCGATCGTGACGTGGTCCTCGTGCATCCCGAAGCCCGTGAAGTAGAACGGCTCGCCGTTGATGAGGAACTCCGTGCCGCGCACCTCGACGGTCCGGACGCCGAACGTCTGGGCGTAGGAGTCCACGACCTGACCGTCCAGGTCGACGACCTCGACCACGAGGCTGTACAGGTAGCCCTTGCCGGGCTGCCAGAGCTCGACGTCGGGGATCGCCACCGTGCCGGAGATCCCGTCCGCGGCGGCCACCTCGGCACCCGAGGCGTTGAGGACCCGCACGCGGACCGGCAGGAGCCCTGCGGTCTCACCGGCGACGACAACCGCGTAGTCGACGGTGCCTGTCGCGATGGTGCCGGTCCCGGCTGCGCCGGGGTCGCCTTCGAAGCCGGTCGTCACGACGACGTCTTCGACGTAGACCGCCGGCGTGCTGTAAAGCGAGATGCTGCGGTGGATGCCCGCGTAATTGTAGAAGTCGTGCATGTACTGCTGCTGCCGGCGGCCGTCGTCAGTCTCGGTGATGTTGCCCGGTGGGATGGTGGCCTGCGTGAGCTCGTTGTTCACCGCGACGGTGAGGCGGAACGCGCCGCCCGGGCTCACATGCTCGGTGATGTCCGCCTCGAACGGGGTGTAGCCGCCCTGATGCTCGGCGACGAGGACGCCGTCCACGAAGGCTTTCGCGCCATGCGTCGCGGACTCGAAGCGCAGCCAGACGCGCTCTCCGACCCAGCCTCGGGGCACGCGGACCTCACGCTCGTACCAGACCCAGCCGACGTGGTCGCGGATCGCCTTGTCGGCGAACACATCGTTGTAGCTCGCGGGCACGGCCATCTCGAGTGCCGTGTCGAGCCGTGCGTTCTGCCAGCCCTCGCGGAGACCCGCGTTGTCCGAATCCACCTTGAAGGCGAACAAGCCGTCCAGGCTCACCAGTTCGCGGGTGGGTCCATTCTGGGGCTTGAGCATGTGCCGTCCTTCGCATCGTTGCGGTCCGCCGGGGCATTGGAGCGCCGCCTGGGCGGGGCCTGTCTTCGGGGCTGTTCATTCAAGGGTAGGACCGGCGGCAACATCTCGGCAATCGATTGCCACACGTTGCCATCATCGCATCCGTGCAGCCCCGCAAGCCCGCGACCCAGTCGAGTCGCGCCCGCGTGGAACAACCAGGAGACGCCAAAACGCCACCACTCCGCAGGTGCGGTCGTGGTGGCGCTCTGGCGTGGGGATAGAGGGCACGCCGCCCGAGTGCGTCAGGCGCGGAGCCACTCCGCTGCCTCGCGGACAATCTGGGCGGGCGGCTCGGCGACGTCGAAGGCGACACCGTGCTCGTCCGGTTCGAGCTCCTCGAGGGTCCCGAGCTGCGAGTCCAGGAGCGAGAGCGGCATGAAGTGCTCCGGCCGGGCGGCCATGCGCTCAGCGAGCAGCTCGCGGCTTCCTCGCATGTGCACGAATACGGTGTCCGGCGCCGCGCTGCGGATGAGGTCGCGGTACGAGCGCTTGAGCGCGCTGCAGCCGATCACCATCGTGCCGGTCGCGGCGGCCATCCGCGCGCCGATCTCACGCAGCCAGGGCGCACGGTCGTCGTCGTCGAGCGGAGTGCCTGCCGCCATCTTCGCGACGTTGGCCGCCGGATGCAGGTCGTCCCCGTCGACGAACTCTCCCCCGAGCTCCTCGGCGAGGAGGGCCCCCACGGTGCTCTTGCCCGAGCCCGAGACACCCATGGCGATCACATGCAACGTGCGGGACGCGGCGTCGGACTCCGCACGTTCGACGGCCGTGCTCACCAGTCGTGGACCGTGCCGTCGATGAGGCGGTTGTACGGCAGGTACGCCTGCTGGTAGGGGAAGGAGTTGGCCGCTTCCTCGTTGAACTCGACGCCGAGGCCCGGCTTGTCGCCGGGGTGGAGGTAGCCGTCCTTGAACGTCATGGACTGCTCGAACACGGTGTTCGTCGCCTCCGAGTGCTGCATGTACTCCTGGATGCCGTAGTTGTGGATCGCGAGGCCCACATGCAGCTGGGCGGCGAAGCCCACAGGAGAGATGTCCGTGGGCCCGTGGAAGCCCGACTTGATCTGGTACTGCGCCGCGTAGTCCATGACCTTCTTCAGCGGGCTGATGCCGCCGAAGTGGGTGGAGGCCGCTCGGACATAGTCGATGAGCTGTTCCTTGATGAGGCTCTGGAAGTCATAGACGGTGTTGAAGACCTCGCCGATCGCCAGCGGCGTCGTCGTGTGCGAGCGGACGAGGCGCAGGGCCTCCTGGTTCTCCGCCGGAGTGCAGTCCTCGAGCCAGAAGAGGTCGTAGGGCTCGAGGGCCTTGCCGAGCTTGGCCGCCTGGATCGGGGTCATGCGGTGGTGGCCGTCGTGGAGGAGCGGGATCTCGGGGCCGAACTCGTTGCGCACCGCTTCGAAGACGGTCGGGAGGTGGCGCAGATACGCGCGGGTGTCCCAGTCCTCCTCCTGCGGGAACGCGCCGCGGCCGGCCGGCTCGTAGTCGTAGCGCTCGCCCGAGGCCTGGGTCTGGGCGGCCACGCCGTAGACGGCCTTGATGCCCGGGATCGCCGTCTGGACGCGGATCGACTTGTAGCCGAGCTCGAGGTGCTCGTGGATCGAGTCGAAGAGGGAGGGGATGTCGGTGCCCGAGGCATGGCCGTAGGCGCGGAGGCCGTTGCGGGAGGCCCCGCCGAGCAGCTGGTAGACCGGGAGGCCGGCCACCTTGCCCTTGATGTCCCACAGCGCCATGTCCACCGCGGCGATCGAGGCCATCGTGATGGGGCCGCGGCGCCAGTAGGAGGAGCGGTAGAGGAACTGCCACGTGTCCTCGATACGGTGCGGATCGCGTCCGATGAGGAGCTGGGCCACGTGCTCCTTGAGGTAGGCGGCGACGGCGAGCTCGCGGCCGTTGAGGGTCGCGTCGCCGATGCCGACGACCCCCTCGTCGGTCGTCACCTTGAGGGTCACGAAGTTTCGGGTCGGGCTCGTCACGAAGACTTCAGCGGAGACGATCTTCATTGTCGCTTCCTTTCACTGCTGGGCGCTGCCGGAGGGGATGTGTACTTCAGCCTAGTTGGGCGGTGGTCGCATGGCAATCGATTGCCACAATTTGCCGTCATGATGCCAAGAGCCGTCACTCCGCGCCGAGCGTGCCGCGGAGGGAATCAATCCGCGAGACGACGAGCGGGTCTCCCGCGAGCTCGGCGGAGACGAGTTCGGTGAGGGCCTGCGTGCGCTCCCGTCCCTCGAGTCCCGCGGCCGCGACGATGTGTTCCTTGAGTGGGTCCTGGAAGTCGGTGCCGGAGGCCACCGCCGCGGACACGAAGTCGATCCAGGCCGCGATCATGCGTGCCGCGGCCACCCCACTCCGGCCCTCCGCGAGCTCGGCCGACAGCACGGGCACGGCCCGCATGCGCAGCTTCGTGGTGCCGTCCGCTGCGATCTGGGCCAAATGGTGCGCGATCCGCGGGTTCGAGAACCTCTCGAGGAGGGCATCGCGGTACGCGGGCACCCCGAGCCCCGGCAGCGTCAGGTGGCGGGCGGCCTCGTTCCAGAACGCCTCGACGGCGTCGCGGCACGCGGCGTCGTCGATTGCCTCGGCAACCGTCGTGTGACCGCGCAGCTGGCCTGCGTAGGCGAGCAGCGAGTGCGCCCCGTTGAGGAGCCACAGCTTGCGGTTCTCGAACGGCTCGATGTCGTCCACGAACTGGGCGCCGGCGTCCTCCCAGCGCGGGCGTCCCGCCGGAAAACCGCCCGAGAGGATCCAGTTCGCGAACGGCTCCGCCACGACCGGCGCTTCGTCACGGTACCCGCGCTGGGCGGCCACCTCTGCGATGTCCTCTGGAGTCGTGCGCGGCGTGATGCGGTCCACGGACGTGCCGACGAAGCTGACGTTGTCGCCGATCCAGTCGGCAAGGCCGGCGGAGCCGGCGTCCAGACCCTCGGCGATCGAGAGGACCGCACGCTCGGCGACCTCGCCGTTGCCGGCCACGTTGTCGCAGCTCACGACGGCGATCGGCCCGGCCCCCGCGTCCCGGCGCGCTGCGAGACCGCGGACGAGGCGCGCGAGGGGAGAGTCGGCGTCGTGCTTCTCGTAGACGGCCTCGGTGACGGTCAGAGTGACGAGCGCCGTGGCCGGGGCGGCGAGGAGCTCGTTGAGACGGTCCGTGTCCGCGCCGTCGACGGCCTCGGCGATCGAGCCGACGACCTCGAAGGTATCGCCCTCCGGCCCGCGCTCGATGAGCGTGAAGAGGCCATCCTGAGCCGCGAGGGTCAGGGCCGCATCGGGCCGGCGCCCCGTGAAGGACGCGATGCCCCACTCCGCCGAGTCGGACGCGTGCTCGGTGAACCAGGCCTGGTGCGAGCGGTGGAAGGCGCCGAGGCCCAGGTGGACGATCCTCACGGGCGGCGCTTGCATGCCCTCGCGGCCGAGGAGGGGGATTTCGGTGGTAGTGCCTGCAGCAGTCACAGGAGTCTCTCCTAGAGCTTGAAGACGCGGCGCGGTGAACCGTCGACCAGGTCGACGATGATCTCGTGGGCGCGGTTCTCGGTGACGCGGTGCTCGGCGACGAGGCGGGCCAGGAAGCTCGCGTCGACTCGGCGGGAGGCGTCGTGGCGGGCGGGGATCGAGCAGAACGCACGGGTGTCGTCGATGAAGCCGGACGTGCGGGTGAAGCCCGTCGTCTCGGTCACGGCCGAGCGGAACCGCATCATCGCGTCGGGGGCGTCGAGGAACCACCATGGCGCACCGACGTACACCGAGGGGTAGAAGCCCGCGAGCGGCGCGAGCTCGCGCGAGAACACCGTCTCATCGAGCGTGAACAGGACGAGGTGGAAGTCCTTGGCCGTTCCGAAGTCCTCGAGCAGAGCCCTGATGCCCGCCGTGTAGTCGATCGCGAACGGGATGTCGTGGCCCGTGTCGGCCCCGTACTTCTCGAACGTCGGCCGGTGGTGGTTGCGGAACGAGCCAGGGTGGATGGTCATGACGAGCCCGTCCTCGACGGACATGCGCGCCATCTCGTACATCATGTGGGCCTCGAACGCGTCACGGTCGGCCGCAGTGGCCTCGCCGCGGCGGGCCTTCTCGAACAGGGCCTCGGCCTCGGCACGCCCGAGCTTGAGCGTGAGCGGCGTGCGGACACCGTGGTCCGCCGAGACCGCGCCGTGCTGGACGAAGTAGCGGCGGCGGTTCTCGAGCCCGCGGAGGTAGCCCGCATAGCCGGCGACGCCGTCGCCCGCCTCCGCCGTGATCCGGTCCACGCGCTGGCTCCACTCCGCGTGGGCCAGGTTGATGTAAGGGTCGGGGCGGAAGGTGGGCAGGACGCGGCCCGCGAACGACTCGTCCGCGGCGATGCGCGCGTGTGCCTCGAGGGAGTCGAGCGGATCGTCGGTCGTCGCGAGGACCTCGATGCCGAAGTCCGTGAACAGCTGACGGGGGCGGAAGCCGGGCTCGGCGAGCTTGGCCGAGATCGCCTCGTACACGGTGTCCGCGTTGTCCGCGCCAAGGTTGTCGACGAGGTCAGAGGGAAGTCCGAAGACGTGCTCGAACGAGCTGCGGAGCCAGTAGCCGGAGGCGGTGCCGTCGAAAAGCGGCCACGCCTCGGCGAACCTGCGCCACGCGGTGCGGGAGTCGACGTCGGCCGTGCCCCCCACTCGAAGGTCGGAGAGCTCGATGCCGGACGCGTGGATGAGGCGGGTCACGTAGTGGTCCGGGCTCACGATGAGCGCCGTCGGATCGGGGAACGGGGTGTCGTCCGCGATCACGTCGGCCGGCACGTGGCCGTGGGGGGACAAGATCGGCAGATGCTCGACGTCGGCGAGCAGCTCGCGCGCGATCTGGCGAGTTCCCGGATCGGCTGGCAGGAGTCGGTCAGGGTTGGCGGCGATGGAGTCAGTCACGGGTGGTCTCTTCTCTAGTCTCTGCTCGGGTCTTGGCGCGTTGCGCTGGGCGCATGACGGCGCCGGCGTGGCTCAGCTGGCCTCGACGCCGGCCTTCTCGAGCACCTTCGCGAACGCACGGGCAGCCACGCCGAACGCTTGCGGGCCGCTGAATCCGCCGAGCTCGAACGCATTCGCGAGGTGCGGCTCGAGCGAGACGAAGCCGGCGTAGCCACTGTCGCGGAAGGCCTCGACGGTGGCGAGCAGCTCGCCGTCGCCCTCGCCAGCCGGGACCACGGCGCCCGTTGCGGCGAGCGCATCCTTGATCTGGAGGTAGACGGTGTGGGGGCGCAGCATCTCGTAGCCCTCGGTGAACGGCTTGACGCCCACCTGGACAAAGTTGGCCGGGTCCCACGCGAGCTTGAGCGCCGGCGAGTCCACCGACTCGACGATGTCCAGCACTCGCGACGGAACGTCCCCGAAGATGTCCTTCTCGTTCTCGTGGACGAGCACGACGCCGGTGCCCTCCGCCCGCTTTGCGAGCGCCGTCATCCGCTCGATCACCGCGTCGCGGGCCTCCTCGGGGGTCTTGCCCTCGTAGTAGAACGAGAAGATCCGGATGTAGCCCGCGCCGAGCACCTCGGCAGCGCGCAGCGCCCGGCCGAGGCGCTCGACCTCATGCTCCACGGGTAGCGCGATATCGACCTTCCCGATCGGCGACGCGATCGCAGAGACCTTGAGAGCCGCGTCGTCGAGGACCTTCTTGAGCTCGGCGAGCTGCTCCTCGGAGAGGTCCACGATGTTGGTGCCCCACGCGCTGCGGACCTCGATGTAGTTGGCACCGAGCGCTCGCATCACCGCTGCCTGGACACGCGGGTCGGCGTCGATCTCGTCGCCGAATCCGGACAGTTCCCACTTGGTGTCTGACACGGTCTACTTCACTCCTCCGGCGGTCAAGCCGCCCACTAGATACTTCTGGAAGAACAGGTACAGGATCACGACGGGCACGGCGCAGACGAGGGCCGAGGCCATCATCTGCCCGTAGTACGGAATCGCACCGCCCTCGGTGCTGGTCGCGAAGACCTGCAGCGCCACAGCGGCGGTCTGGGTGTCCGGGCGCGTCATGACCGACGCGAACAGCACGTCGTTCCAGCCGAGCAGGAAGGCGAAGATGCCGGAGACGATGATCCCGGGCCAGCTCAGCGGCAGGATGATCCTCGTCAGAATGCCCAGGTTCGACGCGCCGTCGATCCTCGCGGCCTCCTCGAGTTCCTTCGGCAGCCCGCGCAGGTAGGTGACCATCACCCAGGTCGAGAAGGGCAGCGCGAACGTCAGGTACGTCACGATGAGGCCCCAGCGGGTTCCGATCACTGTGACCCCGAGGTACGTCGCGGCCGAGGAGAACAGGACGAAGACCGGCAGGACGAGGAGCGTGCCGGGGATCGACTGCAGACCGAGGAGGCCGCGCAGCACCGTGAGGCGCCCGCGGAACTGGTAGCGGACCAGAACGTAGGCCGTGCCGATGGACAGGACCGCCGAGATCACCGCCGTGGCGCCGGCCGCGATGACGGAGTTCACGAGTGCGCTCGCAAGCCCCACGCTCGACCAGATCTTCACATAGTTGTCGAACGTGAATTCGGCGGGCCAGAAGTCGCCGCGGGCCACGGAGATGTCCGAGTTGATGCTCGCGAGGAAGATGTACACGATCGGGGCGAGGACGAACAGGCCGAGCACCGCGATGACGACGGTGAGCAGCCACCCCGGCATGAGGCGCGTGACCTCCGCCTGTTGGCGCGAGCCGGGCCTGTCAACGAGCGGATTCAGCGTTGTTTTCGTGACTGTCTGTGAGAGGGTCACTTGCGGCCTCCCTGGGATTCGGTGTCGTCAAGCCTGACGGCGCGGAGGTAGATGAAGAGGGGGATCAGGATGAGGATGAGCGAAACCACGGCCATCGCGGCGGACAGGCCGAAGCGGAAGCTCTGGAAGCTCGTCACGTAGGTCAGGATCGGGAGCAGCTCCACATCGTGCGGGGCGGGGAGCCCGAACATCACGTACGGCAGTGTGAAGTTGTTGATGTGGTTCAGCATCCCGATGATGAAGGCGAGGGAGACCGGACCCTTGAGGTACGGGAACACGACGTACCGGAGCTTGGTCCACCACAGGGCGCCGTCCAGCGCCGATGCCTCGTGCACCTCGTGGTCCACGGACTGCAGGCCCGAGAGTGCGAGCAGGTAGACGAACGGCCACGATGCCCAGACCTGCACGAAGATGATGGCCCCGTACGTGTTGGGCCCGTTGAGCCACAGCCCCGGGTCGATTCCGAAGAGGCCGAACGAGTGGTCTACCACGCCCTGCGGCTGGAACATCGTGCGCCACACGGTCGCGACCACGAAGGACGGCAGGATGTAGGGAATGAGGAAGACAGATCGCACGACGGCGCGGCCCTTGAACGCGTTCTGCGTCGCCACAGCCGCGGCGATGCCGATCGGCAGGGCGATGACGGTCGCGATGAACGAGTACGAGACGCTCAGCCAGACGGCGTGGAAGAGGGTGGTCTGGGTGACAGCCTCGACGTAGTTGCCGAACGCGATGAACGGCGAGGCGATCCACTGGCGCAGGGTGTACTGGTCGAGGTCCAGGAGGGACATGTAGAGGCCCAGCAGGAGCGGGATCAGGATGACGATGGTCATCAGGAGTCCGCCCGGCAGGAGCATCCACAGGGGACGGTTCCGCTCGGACAGGCCGCGGCGCGGCTTGTCCGGGGTGGGGGTCGGCACGGAGCTTCCCGAGCTGGTGCTGGTGCTGCCCGTGTTGGTCCTGTTGGTGCCGGACGGGGCGGGCCGGGCGGCCCGGCCCGCCGCGGATGCGGCAGGCCGGGTCTCCGGCGAAGGGGTGCTTGCAGTGTTCATGTCAGTCACGCGGGGTCGAGTCCGCAGCTCACTTCGCCCGGTCGAGGGACTGCTGGGCCTTGGTCTGCGCATCCTTGATGCGCTGGCTCAGCGCCGAGTCGGACACGTTGCCCGAGGCGAGGTCCGGGACGCTCTGGACCGTGACGTTGAGCAGGGCGAGCTGGATGTCGCTCCACGCACCGGTGAACGGGGTCGCGAACGACTGCTTCGCGGCGTCGGTGATCGGTGCCATGTGCGGCGCGGAGGTCAGGGACGCGAGCGCCTCGGCGTTCGCGGGCAGGTCACCGAAGGTCTTCTGGTAGTTCAGCTGCTCATCCTTGCTGGTGACGAGATTGATGTACGCGAACGCGAGGTCCTTGTTCTTCGAGTAATCCGCCACGACCACGTTGTCCCCGGAGAGGATCGACGCCGCGGGGGTCGCCCCGGACTTCGGCGACGAGTCGCCCGGCGCCGCGACGGGCATGAGGGCGTAGTCGTACTTGTCCTTGAGCGCCGACTTCTCGAGCGTCGGGATCGAGTTCGAAGTCGTCATCGGGAAGAACGCGGCCTTGCCGGCGGCGAAGTCTGCGAGCGCCTGGGCGTTGCTCCACCCGACCGAGGCGGGGTTGACGACCTTGTTGTTGGTCAACCAGCCGAAGTACGTCTCGTAGCCCTTCTTGACGGCCGGGTCGTCGAGCTTGGCCGTCTTGCCGTCAACGAGCGGGTTGCCCGCCTGGACTGACATGGCCCAGATGTACTTCCACGGGTCGAAGTTGTCCTTGTAGGCGACGGCGAGGCCATACTGGCCCTTGGCCGCGTCGGTGGTCTTCTTGGCCTGGTCGAGGAGGCCATCCCACGTTGTCGCGGGCTTGTCGATGCCCGCTGCCTTGAGGATGTCCTTGTTGTAGGCCATGACGAACGGCCGGCTCACGAACGGGACGCCCGCGAGGTGGTCCTTGTCCGGGCCGGAGATGCCGAGGGCAGCCTGGTTGAACCGGTCCTTGCCGCCGACCTTCTTCCAGTCGTCGTCGGTGAGCGTCACGAAGGCCTTGGTCGCGTAGGCCGTCGGCGTGAAGGTCGTGCCGAGCGAGTACACGTCCGGCCCCTGGCCGGACACCACCGACGTCTGGATGCGCGTGAGCTCGTCGTTGGCGGAAGTGAAGGTCTCGAACTTGAGGTCGGCGCTGGTCTGGGTCTTGAACTTCGCAGCGATGTCCGACATCCACTGCTTCTGCTGCTCGGGGTAGAGCGTGTTGACGTTGACCAGGACGTTGAGCGTCTTGCCGGCACCGTTGACGGCCCCGCCAGACGAGCCCCCTGACGAGCCGCCTGAACCGCAGGCTGTGAGGGCAAGTGCCGCTGCTGCCGCGACGGCGGCCAGCTTGGCGGAGGTGCGCATCCGCATGGTGTCTCCTCTTTGAGTACTCATTGCATCGGATTTCGTGACGCAGCCCACAACCGTGAGCAGCACTAGCGAGTCTAGGAAGAGCAAAACATGGCGGCAAGCGATTGCCAAAATTTGCCAAGCCTGCTCCAATGGAAGTCATGACAGAGTCTTCCGGGGCCATCGAGGCCTCCGAGCGGATGCCCACCATCCGCGACATCGCCGAACGGGCCGGCGTCGCGACGTCGACCGTATCCCGCGCTCTTTCCAACCCGCAGCGCGTCAACGCCCGCACCCGCGAGCGCATCGAGAAGATCGCAGCAGAGCTGCACTACGTGCCGAGTTCCCAAGCCCGCGGGCTGAGCTCGGGGCGCACGGGCATCATCGCGGTCCTCGTGCCCGACGTGACCAACCCGTTCTACTTCGACATCATCCGCGGCACGCAGAACCAGCTCAAGGCGGCGGGCTACACACAGCTGCTCGTCGACACTGAGGAGGCGACCGACGTCGAACTCGATGCCCTGCGCAAGCTGCGCCGCACCGCGGACGGAATCATCCTCGCGGCGTCGCGCCTCACCGATGTCCAGCTCACCGAGGCCGCGCGCCTCCAGCCGCTCGTGACGATCAACCGCGCGACGGCAGACGCCCCCACCGTGCTCATCGACACCCCCAGCGCTATGGTCCAGGCGCTCGAGCACCTCGCCTCGCTCGGGCACACGAGGGTGACCTACGTAGGCGGCCCGACGAGCTCGTGGTCGACACACCGCCGCTGGAAGGCGATCGAAGAGGCCGCCGCGCGGCGCGGGATGACGGCGACCCGCGTGGGGCCCTACTCCCCGAAGACCTCATCCGGTGCTGCAGCTGCCGACGCTGCCCTGCGCACGGGCGCGACGGCCGTCATCGCGTTCAACGACCTCATCGCGATCGGCATGCTCCAACGCTTCCGCGAGCGCGGCGTCCGCGTGCCTGAGGACATGAGCATCGTGGGCTGCGACAACATCTTCGGGGCCGACTTCTGCAACCCGCCGCTGACCACGATCGCCTCGCCGATCGAGCAGGCCGGGCGCACCGCCGTCTCGATGCTCCTCGCGCAGCTCGATCCGCTGCACGCAGCGACGGTCCGCAGGCTTGCCGTCATGCCCACCCACCTCGAGGTGCGGGCCTCGACAGGCCAGGCGCCCGCCCGCGCCGAGCACGCCGGCTGAAGCAGTCCCTCCTGGCCTTTCTACGCCGGGCCGAGGGAGCCGCGTTCGTGGAATACTGTCGCGAGGCCGTACGACGGCGCGCCCGGACCGCCGTCGTCGGCCGCCGTTCCGCGATCCGTGCTGCCCTCGATCCGCGCGAGCAGCATCCTGACCGCCTGGCCGCCAGCCTCGTTGAGCGGCGCGCCGATGGTCGCGAGGCGGGGCGACGTGAAGTCGGAGCCGCGGATGTTGTCGAAGCCGACGATGCTGAGCCGCTCGGGCACCGGCACGCTGCGGTCCTGGAGCTCCTGCAGGAGGCCGATCGCGATGAGGTCGTTGAACGCGATGACGAGCGAGCACCCGCTGGCGAGCACGTCATCGGCGAGCTCGGCCCCGCGTCGGCGTGAGGGCATGCCGGGCGGCGCCGAGACAGCCTCGATCCCGGCCTCGGCGCCCGCCGCCTCGAGGATGTCCCATCGACTCCGCGACATCCACGAGCTGCCCACGCCCGGAATGTAGAGCAGCCGGCGGTGCCCCAGCTCGGCCGCGCGCACGACGGCGGCCCTCACCCCGGGCGCGACGTCTGGCACAACGCTGGGCACGCCGTTGAGAACCCGGTTGACGACGACGGTCGGCTTGTCCCCCGCGAACTCGCGGATGCGGGCGTCGGGGATGCGCGGTGAGGCGAGGATGACGCCGTCGACCGCCGCCCGTACACGGCGCGCCCAGTCCAGCTCCGCCTGGGCCGAACGGAACTCCTCCCCGACGAGCACCACGTAGTCGACCTCCCTCGCGGCCCGCTCCGCGCCCCGCAGGATGTCCTGGTACACGGCATACGCGATGTCAGGGACGAGGAGGCCAATGGTCTGGAGACGCCCGGTCTTGACGGCCCGCGCGACGGTATTGACGTGGTAGTCGAGTTCGCGCGCGGCATCCTCAATGCGGCGTTGGGTCGCTGCACTCACGCGCCCGGGCCGGCTCAGGGCGCGAGAGACGGTCGACGCATTCACTCCGACGAGCGCCGCAATGTCGTAGATCGTCGCCTGGGGCTTGGGCACAGGGCCTCCTTTCTGGGTCCATGCTCCCAGAAAGGAGGCTTGCGCTGCGCCCCTTCAGAGGGCTACGCGCGCTCGGGGAACTTGCCCTCGGCGGCGATGCGCTTGTTGAGCTCCGCGAGGAACTCGTCCTCGTCGAAGTCCATCGAGACTTCCTTCCCGGTCCAGCTCGAGAGGTGGATCGCGTTGGCGAGCCGCACGCCGAGCATGCCGTCGGTACCCGGGGCAAGCAGGGGTGTGCCGTCGAGGATGTTCGCGGCGAAGTTCTCAAGCACGCCGGAGTGCTGGGCGCCCCACGCGGACTCGAACGCGATGGTCTCCTGCGTGTAGAAGTCCGCCGGGTTGAACTGGCCCTGGAACATCTTGCGGACATCGTCCATGTCCATGGCCTCGCTCAGCTCGCGCTCGGGCTTGTTCAGGCGTGTCACCACGGCGGTCTTGGAATCCTCGACGACGATCTTGCCCTGGTCGCCGAGGATCTCGAAGCGGTCGGTGCCCGTGATGTCGTGCGTCGCGGTCACGAAGACGCCCGTCGCGCCGTCACCGTAGTCGACCACCGCGGTCACCTCGTCCTCGACGGCGATGTTGCGACGGAAGCCGTAGGCGACCTTCGAGAAGACGCTCTGCGGGACACCGCAGATCCACTGCCACAGGTCCAGCTGGTGCGGTGCCTGGTTGACCAGGACGCCGCCGCCTTCGCCGCCCCACGTGGCGCGCCACTCGCTCTGGTCGTAGTAGCCCTGCGGGCGCCACCACGTGGTGATGATCCAGTTGGTGCGCTTGATCTTGCCGATCTCGCCCGCGTCCACGATCTCCTTGAGCTTGCGGTACAGCGGGTTGTTGCGCTGGTTGAACATGATCGCGAACGTCAGCTCGGGCCGGGTCCCAGCGAACTCGTTGAGCTCCTTGACCTGCTTCGTGTAGACGCCGGCCGGCTTCTCGAGCAGCACGTGGATGCCGCGCTCGAGGGCCTGGATGCCCATCTGCGGGTGGAGGTAGTGCGGCACGGTCGTGACGACGGCCTCGACCACGCCGGACTCGAGCATCGTGACATAGTCATCGAAGACTTGGACGTCCGGGTAGAGCTCGGCGATCTTCTCGCGCTTGGCCGGGTCGACGTCTGCGATGGCCGTGACCTCGATGTTCGGCACGAGGCCATCCGCGATGAACTTCGCGTACGAGCTGCCCTGCGCGCCGAATCCGACGACGCCGAGGCGGACTTTCCTGCTCATGGGTACTGTCTCCGTTCTGGTGTGAGAAGTCTCTTAGAAGAGGTTCTTGAAGCCGAGGGACACGAGGTTGTCGTGCGAGGTCTGCAGCACGTCGAACACTCCGCGGCCGTAGAGCTGATCCTGCTCCACGAGCAGGTACTTCGCTCCGGCGTCGATGGCGGTTGGGACGATCGAGGCGAAGTCGAGGTTGCCCTCTCCGACCTCCGCGAACTGGACAACATCCTTGAAGTGGCCCATGAAGGCGGCGAAGTCGCCGGACTCGTAGGCGGCGATCCCCTCCTCGGGGAGGGCGCCGATCCGGTAGTCCTTGAGGTGGACCATGGCCGTGCGGCCCGCGTACTTCTGCAGGGTGCGGACGGGGTCGAGGCCGCCGCGCTGGACCCAGTGGACGTCAATCTCAAGGCCGATGCTGGGGGCCTCCTCCGCGAGGATGTCCATGACGTAGCGGCCGCCCATGCGGGCGAAGTCCACGTGGTGGTTGTGGTAGTACAGCGTGACGCCATGGTCGGCAAGGGCCTGGGCCGCCTTCTCGACGCGCTTCGCGTAGTCGACCACGCGGTCCTCGCTGCGCAGCTCGGACATGGGGAGCATGCCGATGCGGAGCATGTCCGTGCCGAGGCGCTTGCAGTCCGCGGCGGCACGGTCTATGTCGACGGCGAGCGCGTACGGCGTCGCCCCTTTCTCGCCGTCGAGCTGCGCGGACAGCGCGGCGAACTCGACACCGAGCTCGCCCCGCGACCGCTCAAGCTCGGCAATATTCTTCTCGTCCATTGGGATCTGCGAAACCTCGACGGCCTTGTACCCGATGTCCGCAACCTTGCGGAGCGTCTCGAAGGGGCCGATCTCCGCGAAGCTGTCCTTGAGCATCATCGCCTGTACGCCGATCTTGGCCATGGTTCTCCTTAGTATCGTTCAGTGTCTTCTGGGGAGTCGTGGGGTCTTGCTTGATTCCCGGGGCGCCGCGACGCTGTCCGACGACGGGATCGCGGTGCGCGGCATCACACGCATCGTTCCACCGTATCCCCGACGGCATCACACGGAAACCGTTTGCCATCTGGTTGCCACGACGACGGCAGGCGGGACCGCGAAGGCTCCCACCCGCCGTCGTGCGCCCGACCTCGCCGGACCTCCCGGACCCTACGGCTAGCTGCCGACGGCGAGCAGCGCCTTCCGCTGAGCGCGTCGCTCGGCCTGCCGGTCCGGGTCCGGGACGGGAGAGGCGAGCAGGAGCCGCTGCGTGTAGGGATGCCGCGGATCCCGGGTGACCTGCTCGGCGTCGCCCTGCTCAACGATCTCCCCGTGGTACATGACCGCGACCCGTTCGCTGATGTGGCGGACCACGTCGAGGTCGTGAGAGACGAACAGGTAGGAGACCCCGGTGTCCTGCTGGATCTGCAGGAACAGGTCCAGAACGCGGGCCTGGGTCGAGAGGTCGAGGGCGGAGACCGGCTCGTCACACACGATGAGTTTCGGCGCGAGCGCGAGGGCCCGCGCGATCGCGACGCGCTGGCGCTGGCCGCCCGAGAATTCGCGCGGGAGGCGGTGGATCGCATCGGCCGGCAGGTTCACGTGGTCGAGCAGCTCCCGGATGCGTGCACGGGCGTCGGAATCGCTCTTGCCCTGCACCTTGAGCGGCTCGGCGAGGATGTCGCCGATCGTCATGGCGGGGTTGAGCGATGTGTACGGATCCTGGAACACGACCTGGATGTCGCGCGACAGGCGTCGACGCTCTGCCCGGGAAGCATGCCCGATGTCCCTGCCCTCGAAGAGGACCTTGCCGCCCGTGACCGGGGCCAGGCCGAGGAGGGCCCGGCCGAGCGTCGTCTTCCCCGAGCCGGACTCGCCGACGAGACCGAGGGTCTCCCCCGCGCCGATCTCGATGCTCACGCCCTTGAGCGCGCGGAACACCTTGGCCCGGAACCCCTTGCCGGGGTACTCGACGACGAGCCCGTCGACGTTCAAGAGCTTCTGCTCGCTCATCGGGCGGCCACCTTCGTCAGCTGGGTCCTGGGCTCCTTGCCCTCGAGCATCGAGGCGAGGAGCATCTGCGTGTACGGGTCCTTGGGAGAGCGCAGGATGTCACGGACGGGACCCTCCTCGACGAGGCGGCCGTTCTGCATCACGACCACGCGGTCGCAGAGGTCGGCCACGACCCCGAAGTTGTGGGTCACGAGGACCATGCCCATGCCGAGCCGGCCTTGGAGCTCGCGCAGGAGGTCGAGGACCTCGGCCTGGACCGTGACGTCGAGCGCCGTCGTGGGCTCGTCGGCGATGATGAGATCCGGCTCGCAGCTCATCGCGCCGGCGATGAGGACACGCTGGGCCATGCCGCCGGAGACCTCATGCGGGTACGCGGCGAAGGTGCGATCGGGGTTCGGGATGCCGACGTCGGCGAGCAGCTTGAGCGCGCGGGCCTTGGCCTCCGCCTTGGTGATCTTGAGGACGCGGACCATGGGCGTCACGAGCTGGTAGCCGACCGTGAAGGCCGGATCCAGGTTGCTCATGGGCTCCTGCGGGATGTACGCGATCCGCTTGCCCCTCAGTCGCCTGACCCGGTCCTCGTCCACCCGGTCGTCCGCGGGAGCGACGGTGTACGCGCCGTCGAACTGGATGGTGCCGGCCACGATGCGGGC
Source organism: Sinomonas sp. P10A9 (assembly GCF_041022165.1). Taxonomy (GTDB): domain Bacteria; phylum Actinomycetota; class Actinomycetes; order Actinomycetales; family Micrococcaceae; genus Sinomonas; species Sinomonas puerhi. The sequence goes on along the minus strand of NZ_CP163302.1, from coordinate 429,158 downwards.
GTTGTCCGGCAGGAGGCCGAGGATCGAGAACGCGGTCTGCGACTTGCCGGAGCCCGACTCGCCCACGATGCCCACGATCTCGCCGCGGTCAACATGGAACGAGACGTCGTCGACCACCTTCTTGACCGTCCCGTCCGCCTGCGGATAGCCGACGCCGAGGTGGGTCACCTTCACGAGGTGGTGCTCCGTGCCTTCCGCGACTGCAGGCGTGCCTGCGACCGGTCGAGACTTCGCGACCGGGCGCACCTTGGCCTGGTGCGGGACCACGTCCGCGCCCGACGTCGCGCCCATGGCCGCGCTCGTCGCGGAACCGAGGGCTGCGCCGATGACTGCTGCCGATGCGGCCGCGGCCTTCTTCCCGCTGGCCTTGTCCGCATCCTCGAGCGCGTCGCGGATCGCGTTGCCGAGGAGCACGAGGGCGCCGATGGTCAGGGCCATCGCGAGGGCGGGCCAGAGCAGGACCTGCGGCGCGAGGTAGACGTTCTTGAAGCCGTCGTTGAGCATGACGCCCCATGTGGCCTTGGACGGGTCGCCGAGGCCGAGGAACTCGAGGCCGGACTGGATCGCGATCGCGATGCCACACACGGCGGCGGTCTGGATGATGATCGGCGCGCGCACGACGGAGAAGATGTGGCGGCCGATGATGCTCGCGTCCGAGAGACCGGCGACGCGCGCGGCGTCGACGTAGAGCTCGTTGCGGACCGACTGCACCGCGGAGCGCGTGAGGCGGAAGTAGCTCGGGCTGATGAGGATGCCGAACGCGATCATCGCGGTCCACACGCTGGGCCCGAAGGCGGCGCGGATCGTGAGGAGGACGATGAGTCCGGGCAGGCTCATGAGGATCGAGACGACCCAGTTGCTGGCGGTGTCGAAGAATCCGCCGTAGTAGCCGGCGATGAGGCCCGTCGGCAGCCCGATCGCGATGGCAACCGCGGCGCACAGGAGCGCCGAGAGCAGCGTCAGCTGGGCGCCGTACGCGAGCCTGCTGAAGATGTCGCGGCCTGCGCTGTCGGTCCCGAGGATGTTGACGCCGTCGGGCATGGCCATCGGTTTGGCGAGGTTCGCGTAGTTCTGGTCGAAGGGCGCGATGACGGGCGCGAAGACCGCGAGCACGAGCATCGCGAGGAGGATCACGGTCGCGGTCACGCCGAGGGGGTTCTTGAGCAGGCGCAGGAACACGTTGGAACGCACGACCGTGCCGTTCTGCCCGGTTGCGGGGGATGTGGCCTGTGTGGTCATGAGACACGCACCTTGGGGTTGAGCCAGCCGTTGAGCAGGTCGACGACGAGATTGACGATGATCACCACGACGACCGTGTACATCACGACGCCCATAACGACGGGGAGGTCGCCGAGGCTCGTCGAGGAGACGGCCATAGGGCCGAGACCCGGGAGGGCGAAGATCGTCTCGATGATGAGGACGCCCCCGAGCATGCCGATGAGCTGGAGGCTCAGGACAGTCAGGCCCGCCGGGGCGGCGCTGCGGAGCACGTGCTTGAAGAGGATCTCCCCCTCGCCGATGCCGCGCGAGCGCAGCGTACGGACGTAGTCGCGCTCGAGCTGCTTGATGACCGCGGAGCGGATCTGCTGCGCTCCGCCGGTGACGCCGTTGAGGACGAGGGCCAGGACAGGCAGGGTGAGGGACGCGACCCAGGCGTCCACGCCGGCGTCGGGCGCGATGGTACTCGTGGCAGGGAACAGCTGGAGCTTGATCGCAAGGAACGTCACGAGGATGATGCCGATGACGAACCCTGGGATCGCATCGCCGAGGACGGCGCCCACTTGGACGACGCGGTCCACCCAGCCGCGCTTCACCGCGGCGGCGACGCCGATGAGTGCGGCGATGACGGCGATGAAGGCCATGGCGACGAACACCATGGTCATCGTGATCGGGAGGCGGTTGCCGATCGCATGGGCGACCGGCTCGGACGTGAACCACGAGGTTCCGAGGTCGCCCTGGAGGGCGTTCCCGAGCCACGAGAAGTACCGCGCAGCGAGCGGCTCGTCGAGGCCGAGCTCGTGAGCCTTGGCGGCCACCTGCTCGGGCGTGGCCTGATCGCCCACGATATTGCGGGCGATGCTGCCGCTCGAGAAGTAGAGCAGGACGAACGTGAGGACTGAGACCGTCAGCAGGACGATGAGGCCACTGACAAGGCGTTTGAGGATGAAGGGGATCATGGGGTTGCTCCGGGAGTGAGTGCTGGATTGGCGGCGGTGGCCGGGGCCGGGATCCCGGCCACCGCCGTCGTGGCTACTTGGCCGGGGCGTAGTTGTAGATCGACGGAACGGCCTGCTGGATCTGCGGCGTCACCGTGACCTTCTTGGAGTTGACGTAGTACATCTGGTTGACGCGGTAGAAGGGCGCGAACCAGGCGTTGTCCGTGACGTACTTGTCGACCTCCTGGGCAGCCTTGCCGGCATCCTTGCCGGCGGTCTCGACGGCGTCGATCTTCGCCTGCAGCTCGGGCGTCGTCGTCTTGAACGGGTTGTACAGGGCCTTGGTGGAGATCATCTGGTTGATCGCCACCCACGGCTCACCCTGGAACAGCTGGAAGTACATCGCCGGGAACTTCTTGGCCGCGATGTCCGACGTGTAGGTGGTCGGGAGTGCGGCACCGGCGTTGAACGTGACACCGACCTCGCTGAGCTGCTGCTTGACGGCTGCGAGGAGCGCCTCGGACCCCGGAAGGGTCGGAACTTCGATCGTGACGCCGGTCTCAAAGCCGGCTTCCTTCAGCAGCGCCTTGGCCTTCTGCGGGTCGTACGGGTAGGCATTGTCGAGGGTGTCCACGGATGCGCCGCTTGCCAGGCCGAAGACCTGGGCGGTCGGTGTGCCCTGACCGAACATGATCGTGTCCAGGAGCTGCTTGCGGTCGATGGCGTAGTTGATCGCCTGGCGTACCCGGACGTCGCCGAGCGGCTTGTTGACCTCGCCGTTGCGGTCGAAGAACAGGAGCCCCGCCCAGTCCACCTGGTTGGTCACGAGCTTCAGGCCCGCGCCGTCGGCCTGCTTGCCCGTCTTCGGGTCAAGGAGGGTTCCGTCGACCTGGCCAGAGACAATCGCGTTGACGCGGGCGGTGGGGTCCTGGAGGTACTTGAGGGTGACCTTCGAGAACTTCTGGAGGTTCTTGTTCCAGTAGTTCGGGTTCGCCGTGAAGACGTACTGGGATCCGGCAACCGACGTGGCCTTGTCCATGATGTAGGGGCCGCTGCCCACTGGACCGGTCTTGACCTCAGGCGTCCCGATCGCCTTGGGGCTCTCCATGAGCCCCGCGGCCTGGCTCATGTAGTACTCGAGCGAGGGGTCCGGCTTGGACAGGTCGATCTCGACCTTGGCCGGGTCGAGGGCCTTGACTTCCTTGACTGCCGAGAGCTGCTGCATCTGCGGACCGTTGGCCTTCTTGAAGTTGTCCATGTTCGCCTTGACCGCGGGCGCATCGAACTTCGTCCCGTCGCTGAAGGTCACGTCCGTGCGCAGGTCCATCGTGAGGACGGTGTTGTCGGCGTTGTACTGCCACTTCGTGGCGAGCATCGGGCTGAGCTTGCCGTCCGGCTCACGCAGGAGCAGCGAGTCATACGAGAACTGGTACGGCTGCAGCAGGTGGCCCACGTGTGCCTGGGACGAGTCCCACGAACGGATGTCGGTGAGGATGCCCAGGGTCAGGGGCTGGGGACCCGCGGCCTGTCCACTGGCGGCACCGGTACCGCTGCCGCAGGCGGTCAGGGCAAGGGTTGCTGCGGCCACCACGGCCGCGGCGCTCACGCGTAACTTCATTGTCAAGCTCCTTCGGAAGGGTGCGGTGCCCGGCGACCCCCACATCACTGTGTGAGAGCGATCACAACCGGTCTCAACCCACCGTATTGGCAGTCGATTGCCATTGGCCAACGCTTGCCAAATCTTGCCTTCCGATGTCGTAATGTCTTCGTCACGGGGCACAGTCGAGCCCATGCTGGCAGTCCACCGGGCCCACCCGATGGGCGACATGCCAGCCAGAGCCAGCCCGCGCCGTCGTGCGCCTACGCGAAGAAGCTAGACCCACTCCCCCGCCGGGTATGAACGCGAGTACACGTCCTTGATGAGCCGTAGGGACTCGGAAGCTTCCTCGGCCCCGATCCAGAATCGCTCGCCGGAGCGCACGGCACGGTAGAAGTCCGCGACGAGCAGCCAGTGCGAAGCACCCCAGTACGAGCGTTCGCCTGGCAGCGCACCAGCCTCCTCGACGGTGTCGAGGCGTCCGTCCGCGTACTGAACCGAGAGGGCTCCGCGGAGCCTCAGTTCGGCGGCCTCGGTCTCGATGTGCAGCGTCACGGGAGCGTTGCGTCCATTGGCATTCGTGGCGAAGAAGGCGCTGCGCACCGGCGAGCCGTCGGAGCCGCGCGCATGGTCCAGGAAGATGTCCGCGGTGTCCTCAACCTCGATCGTGTCCGCGAGGGTGCGCGTCGATGCGCCGCCGCCCACAACAGTGGCCGGGCCGACGAGCCACTGGAGCAGGTCGAGCGTGTGGATCGCCTGATTCATCAGCAGACCCCCGCCGCTGCCGGCCCACGTGCTGCGCCACGGCTTCGCCTCGTAGTACGCTGCCGGGCGGTGCCACATGACCGTCGCCTCCGCGCCCGTGACCGCGCCGAGGGTCCCGCCCTCGAGCAGGCTGCGCATGGCGACGACCGGCGCGTTGTACCGGTTTTGGAAGCACACGCCGAGCTGAGTGCCGCCCTCGCTGAACGCCGTACGGGCTGCGGCGATGAGCCGCTCGGCGTCGCCGAGGGTATGGGCCACGGGCTTCTCGGTCAGGACGTGGACGCCGGCGGCGAGCGCCTCGAGGGCGAGCGGGACGTGCTCGCTGTGCGGGGTGCACAGATGCACGACGTCGATGCCTCCTCCCGCGAGCGCCTCGCCGAGGGTTTCGTACCCCGGCACGCCGTGCGCACCCGCCGCGGCCCCTCGCCGCTGCGGGTCGAGATCGACGACGGCGGCCAGCCTCGCGGTCCCCTGTGCCGCGAGGCCCCCGATCGCGGCGAAGTGCTGGGCCGAGATATCGCCGCAACCCACCACCGCGGCACGGAGGGGTCCGGGCTCAGGGGACGATGCGGAAGGCCGGGACGGCGGCACGGAGTTGGGCATGAACCCACGCTAGTGACGCGGGTCCCGAACAGGCAACCGCTTGCCAAGAGGTTGCGAGCCGATGCAGAGCGGACCTCCCGGAAGAGGACTCCCCTCCGACTGCGGAATCCCGCTCCCGTAGGCTCTGCTCAGCCGTGGCTGGCTCGGCGGTAGCGGATGTGGGTGGCCAGCAATGAGTGGAGCACCTCGACGGGCTCGAAGCCGAAGGTCGCGACGCCGTCGAACATCCGCTCGCCGCTGCCGAGCAGGACGGGCGCGATGTCGAGGGCGAGTTCGTCGATCACGCCGGCGTTGAGTGCCTGTCGAACGGTTGAAGCACCGCCGGCGATGTCCACGCCGTTCCCGTCAGCCGCTTCGAGCGCTCGCGCGTATGCGGCGTCGAAGCCCCCGGTGACGAAGTGGAAGGTGGTCCCGCCCTCCATCTCGATCGGTTCGCGGGCATGGTGAGTGAGCACGAAGACCGGGGCGTGGTACGGCGGCTCGGGTCCCCACCATCCGTCCCAGGGCTCGGTCCACTCGCCGCGGATCGGCCCGAACATGTTCCGCCCCATGACGTACGCGCCGCGCCGGCGCATGAGCCATCCCGTCGCTGTGCTGTCGGCCTCGGTGGCGCGCGGGTCGCCCATATGCCAGCCGTGCAGCTCGCCGCCGCGTTTGCCCAGCGGATTCTCCCGGCTCTGCTCGGGTCCGGCAACGAAGCCGTCGAGCGAGATCGACATGTGGCAGGTGGTATCGGACATCAGCATCCCAGGAAGCAGTTGCACGTGACACCCGTCACGGTAGCAGGTTGCCGCGGATCGCACGCACTGCCGCGGGGCGGCAGGAGCCGCGGCCTCAGCGGTGCGTCTCTCCCTGCCCGAGATCCAGCAGCCCGAGCTCGTCGCGGCGAGGGAGTCCCTCCCAGTCGCCGAGCTGCCCCACGGCGAAAGCGCCCAGGAGATTGCCGCGGCGCAGGCGCCCGTCTGCGTCCTCGCCGTCCAGCCGCGCGGAGAGGTACCCGGCGGTGAACGCGTCACCGGCGCCCACGGTATCGACGGCCCTCACGGGAAACGCAGGCGCCGTGAACACGCCCTGTGCGGTGTACGCCCGGGCACCGGCAGCGCCGAGCTTGGCCACCACCTCGCCGACCCCCCTGGACAGCAGCTCGGCCGCCGCCGCCTCGACGGTCTTCCCCTCGGGCGCCACGAGCACGAGCTCCTCCGGGGATCCGATGACCACCTCTGCCCCCTCGATGAGCCGCGGCAGCACCTCGGCCGCTTCCGGTGCACTCCACAGCTTCGAGCGGAAGTTCACGTCCACGGAGAACGGCACCGATCGACGTCGGCACGTCTCGGCAGCGTGCAGGACCGCGGCGCGGGCCCGCTCCGAGAGCGCGGGCGTGATGCCCGTGAGATGCAGCCAGGCCAGGTCGCGGTCGAGGAGCCGGTCAACGTCGTGCGGGGTGAGCTGGGCGCCCGCCGAGCCCTTGCGATGGTAGAACACGCGGGACACGTCGGGCGTGCGCGCCTCGAGGAACATCACGCCCGTGGGCAGCACGTCGCGGCGCACGCGCGAGGCGTCAACGCGCTCGGCGGCAAGGCTGCGGAGGAGGAACTCGCCGAGCTCGTCGTCGCCGAGCACACCTCCCCACGACGCCGCGTGGCCGAGCCTCGCGAGCCCGACGGCGACATTGAGCTCGGCGCCGGCAGCGTGCATGGTCAGCGGGCTGCCGATCGCGAGCGGCCCGGCGGACCGCACCGAGACGAGAGCCTCGCCGAACGTCACAACTGTCCCCGCACTGCGGGTCACCGCGGCTCCTCGAGCTCCCGCGCGGCCGAGACGAAGGCCCGCGCCCGCTCTGCGAGCCCGTCCGCGCTTCCGCCGCGGGCGCCGTTGCCCACGAGGGGACCCCCGGCGCCGATCCCGAGCGCACCTGCGGCGACGTACTGGGCCAGCTGCTCGAGGCCCATCCCGCCGACGGCGAGGAACGGGATGTCCGGGAACGGCTCGGTGAGCGCCTTGAGGTAGCCGGGGCCCGCAGCGGAGCCGGGGAAGAGCTTGACCGCCGCGGCGCCCTGCCGCCACGCCTCATAGGACTCGGTTGCGGTGAAGGCGCCCGCGAGGACGGGAACACCCAGCCCGGCGGCGTAGGGGACCGCCTCGGTCACCGCCGGCGTCACGATGAACGTCGCCCCCGCGGCAATTACTGCGTCGACGTCCTCGAGCGTGAGCACGGTGCCCGCACCGAGGTACGAGCCCGCCGGGACGTCGGGGACGACGGACGCGATCGCGTCGAGCGTGCCCGGCGTCGTGAGCGCGATCTCGACGAGCCGTATGCCCTCGCGGAAGAGGATCCGCGCGGCGTCGGCGGCGTGCTCTGCGGAATCCCCGCGGATGACGGCGACCACGCGGCTCGCGCGGATCACGTCGAGGAGGGTGGGGGTATCGAGGGTGCTCATGGGTGCCTTTCCATAGCCGAGCTGGTCACCATTCCGCGAACGATCCATCCGGGTGCCTCCACACCGGCCCGCGCCAGGCATGGCCTCGCTGGTCGGCGTCCCGGACGGCCGCCTCGTCCACCTCGATGCCGAGGCCCGGACCCGTGAGCCGCTCGATACAGCCGTCCACGAACGCCAGAGGCTCCTTGTCCACCACATAGTCCAGCACTTCGGCGCCTTGGTTGTAATGGATGCCGATGCTCTGTTCCTGGATCAGGTAATTGGGGGTCGAGAAGCCCACCTGCAGGCAGGCCGCGAGCGCGAGGGGACCGAGGGGGCAGTGCGGGGCAAGCTGGACGTCGAAGGTCTCGGCGAGCGCGGCGATCTTGCGGACCTCCGTAATGCCTCCCGCGTGGCTGAGATCGGGCTGTGCGACGGCGATGCCGGCCTGCAGGACGGGCAGGAACTCCTGGCGGGAATAGAGCCGCTCGCCCGTCGCGATGGGGATCGCGGTGGACTCTGCGATCCTTCCGATGAGGTGCGAGTTCTCCGGGGCCACGGGCTCCTCGAGGAAGAACGGGTGCAGGTCCGTCAGGAGCGACGCCGCGCGGCGCGCCGTCGCGAGTGTGAATCTGCCGTGGAAGTCCACGGCGACGTCGCGGTCGGGGCCGAGCACCTCGCGCGCCGCGGCGACACGGCGCACGACGGCGTCGAGCTCGCCGGCGCTGCCGTTGGCGGACATGCGCCCGGACGCGTTCATCTTGACCGCGGTGAGCCCCACCTCGAGCTGGGCCGCGATCGCGTCGGCGACCTCGTCCGGCTCGTCGCCGCCGACCCAGCCGTACACGCGGATGCGATCACGCACCGGCCCCCCGAGGAGCTGGTGGACGGGCGCGCCGAAGTGCTTGCCGGCAATGTCCCACAGGCCCTGGTCGAGGCCGGCCACGGCGCTCGCGAGGATCGGGCCGCCCCGGTAGAACGATCCCTTCGTGAGGACCTGCCAGTGGTCCTCGATGCGCAGCGGGTCCCGCCCGACCAGGAGTTCGGAGAGCTGGCCGACGGCGGTGCGCACCGTCTCGGAGCGGCCCTCGCACGTGGCCTCTCCCCACCCCACGATGCCGGTGTCGGTCTCGATCCGGACGAAGAGCCACCGCGGTGGGACGAGGAACGTCTCGATCCGTTCGATCTTCACGCGTCAGCCCTTCGTCGCACCGGCTGTGAGGCCCGAGACGATGTAGCGCTGCGCGAAGAGCGCAACGACCATGATCGGCAGCGTCACGACCGTCGCCGCGGCCATGAGCCCGCCCCAGTCGATGCTCGCATAGGAGACGAAGTCGAAGATCGCCACCGGCAGGGTCTTCGTCTTCGAGCCCGAGAGCACGAGCGCGAACATGAAGTTGTTCCACGAGAAGATGAAGGCGAGGATGCCCGCCGTCGCCATGCCCGCCACTGAGAGGGGGAGGGTGATCCTCCGGAACGCCCCGATCGGCGTCAGCCCGTCCACCTGGGCCGATTCCTCGAGTTCGAGCGGCATCGAGTCGAAGTAGCCCATCATGATGTACACGATGAGCGGCAAGGCCACGAACATGTGGCTCAGGATGAGCACCTCGAACCCGCCCACCATGCGCAGGTTGGAGAACACGTAGTACCACGGCACGAGCAGCGAGACACCCGGGATCACGCGGGCCATGAGCACCACGAGTGCCGAGCGGTGCATCGTGAACCTGCTCATCGAGTACGCGGCGGGGACGCCGAGGACGAGGGAGAGCAGGGTCGAGACGAACGCGACCCAGAAGCTGTTCACGACGAACACGAAGTAGTTGTTCCGGGTGAGGACGTTGACGTAGTTCTCGAACGTCGGAGCGAACACGAACGACTTGGACGGGTCGTAGATGTCCACATTGGTCTTGAGCGAGGCCAGGACCATCCAGATCAGCGGCAGCAGCAGCGCGACCACCGTGACCACGAGGGCCACCGTCCGGAAGGCCGGGTACGCGCGGGTCGAGAGCGGCCGACGGCGTGTGGCGGGCAGGGCGCCCGCGGCGGGGAGCGGCGTCGTGCGCGCCATCTCAGGCCTCCTTCTTCTTGTTCCTGCGGCCCGTCAGCGCCCACATGACGCCGATGATGAGCAGGAAGAACAGGATCAGCACGGTCGAGGAGACACCGTACTGGTTGTAGTCGAACGAGAGTCCGTAGGCGTAGACGTTGAGGGTCTCGACCTCGTTGAACGAGCCGCCGCCCTTGCCTTTGGTCGCATAGAGGATGTCGAAGGTCTTGAGCGCGTCGATGCCCCGCAGGAGGATCGCGACGATCACGGTGGGCATCATGAGCGGGAGCGTGACGAACCAGAAGCGCTGCCACGTGCTCGCGCCGTCGATCTTCGCGGCCTCCTGCGGCTCCTCGGAGAGCGAGGTGAGGCCGGCGAGGAGGATGAGCGCGACCATCGGCGTCCATTGCCACACGTCGATGAACATCGTGGTCCACAGCGCCGTCTCCTGGCCCGCGAGCCACGGCTGGGGCGGGATGCCGAACCAGCCGATCACCTGGTTCGCGAACCCGATGTTGGGATCGAAGATGAGCCGCCACATCATGCCGACGGCCACCGGGGTGGCGACGAGCGGGAGCAGCACGGCGACGCGGACCCAGCGCTCGCCCTTGAAGGGACGCCACAGCAGGAGCGCGATGCACATGCCGAAGACCACCTCGAACACGAGGACGACGCCGGTGAACAGCACCGTCCGGCCCACGGCTGGCCAGAACCGCGTGGTATCCGTCAGGACGGTCGCGTAGTTCTGCAGCCCGATGAACTTGGCGGCGGCGCGGACCGAGCCGTGCGAGTCGGTGAGGGACAGCCAGGCGGTCCACACGAGCGGGAAGATGATGAGGACCGCGACGAAGATCATGGCGGGGGCCGCGAAGAGCCACTTGCGGTGGCGGTTGGCCCACGCGGAGAAGGCCGAGGTGGGCTTGGGCCGCGGCGGCGCGGCCTGCGCGCTGGTCGGCTCGAGGGTGGTGGAAGTCATGGATTACCTCGCCAGAGGGACGGTCAGAGTGGGTGGGCCCCCGTTAGGCCTGGGGTGCCAGGGTGCGGGGTGGCGGGGGTGCCGGGGCGCACGACGTCGGCCGCGCGCCCCGGCGGGGTGCCGTTGTGCTCTCGCCGGGCTACTTGTCCGTGCCGAGGAACGTCGAGAAGGCGGTCTGGGCGTCGTCGGCCGCCTTGCCCGAGTCGGCGCCGGTGATCGCTGAGACGATCGGTGCGCCGACGATCTCGCGGGCCTTGCCCACCGTGATGACCTCGGGGCGGTCGTGGCCCACACCGTTCTGGGCGCTCACAGCGATGGCCTCGGCGAGGTCCTTCGGGTACGTGGACGTGCCCTCAGGGCTGGCCCAGACGGACGTTCGGGCACCCGGGACGCCGGCCTTCTGTGCGGCGAGGGTCCGCTCCTTGGACGTGGCCCACTGCACGAACTTCCACGCGTTGTCCTTCTGCTTGGAGGCATCGTTGACGCCGAGCGCCCAGGATGGGATGTTGTACGGCTTCGAGCCCGCCGGGCCGGCGGGGAGCGGCGCGAAGCCCACCTTGTCGGCGACCTTGGACTTCGCGGGGTCAGTGGCGTTCTTGTAGAGCGAGTCGGCCTCCGTGTAGAAGGCGGCCTTGCCCTGCGTGAAGATTGCCATGGCCTCGGGCCAGCTCATGTCCGTTGAGACGTTGGCCGGGCCGTTCTCTTTGATGAGGCCACCGTAGAACGCGTAGGCCTTCTTGGCGGCGTCCGTGTTGACCGAGGCCTTGCCATCCTGGGTGAAGTCGCCGCCGTAGCTGTAGAGGAAGCTCGAGAACTGCGTGACGGCGGTGGACTTGCCGGTGCGGGCCACGAAGCCCGCGGTATCCGGGTTGGCTGCCTTGATCTTGGCGGCGGCTGCCTTGAGCTCGTCCATGGTCTTCGGCACTGCGACGCCCGCCGACTGCAGGATGTCCTTGCGGTAGTAGAGGACCTCGCGCTCGGTGATGATCGGGACCCCCACCACCTTGCCGTCCGCCGTGGTGGCCTTGACCGGACCGGCCTGGAAGTCGCTCCAGTCCCACGAGGAGTCCTGCTTGACGTTGCCGGTCAGGTCCGCGAGGTACCCGTTCTTCGCGAACAGCTTGCCCTCCTGGAGCGGGCGGTACATCATCACGTCGATCTCGTCCGTGCCGGCGTTGAGCTTGACGTTGTACTGGTCCGAGAGCTGGTCCTCGCCCAGCTGCGTGAGCTCGACCTTGATGCCCGTCTGCTTCTCGAACTCCGGAATGGCGGCCTTGATCTGCTCGGTCCAGACGTGGTTGGCCAGCGTGACGCGCAGGGGCGCCGAACTGTCGCTTGCGCCGCTGCCGCCCGATCCGCACGCCGCGAGCCCGAGGCTCGCGACCGCGGCGACAGCGGCGACCTTGATGAACGATGGAACCTTCATCGGTGATCTCCAATCTCTCGGACCGCTTCCGCGGTCCGCGTCCGACGCCCCTTTACGTCGGATCCCAGCAGGGACACTAAGCGATAAGTAGTACGTATTCAAGAGTGGCTCGGGTCACAGTATGATCTCTCCATGGGGCACGCACCGGAGCTGCAGGAGGACACGACGCACGACGGCGGCGACCCACCTTCCGCGTCCGTCGTGCCGGCCGCCGCGCTCGCCCCCGCCGCGGCGGAGCCCACGGTCGGCGGAGCATCGCGCCGCCACAGCGAGATCCTCGAGACGCTCGGCGGGCAGATCTGCTCGGGCGAGCTCCCGCCGTCGTGCGTCCTGAACACCGACGAGCTCGAGGCGAGGTTCGCGGTCTCCCGGACGCTCGTGCGGGAGGTGCTGCGGGTGCTCGCCACGATGGGCCTTGTCGAGGCGCGACGACGCGTCGGCACGGTGGTGCTCCCGGAATCGCGGTGGGACGCGTTCAATCCGCAGGTGATCCGGTGGAAGCTCGCCTCCCCGGCGCGCCTCACGCAGCTGCGCGAGCTGACAGAGCTGCGCAACGCCGTCGAGCCCCTTGCGGCGATGCTCGCCGCCGAGCGGGCCGATACCGCCGAGCGCGCCGAGATCGTGCGTCTCGCGGCGGCCATGTGGGCGGCAGGCAAGACCGGGCGCCAGCAGGAGTTCCTCGCACTCGACATCGAGTTCCATCACGCGGTGCTGGCCGGGAGCAGGAACCAGATGATCGCCACGCTCCACCAGATCACCCAGGAAGTGCTTGCCGGGCGCGTCCAGTACGGCCTCATGCCGCAGCTGCCCGACCACGCGGCGCTCGAGTGGCACATGGAAGTTGCGGTCGCGATCCAGCACGGCGACGGCCGGGCCGCGCGGGCGGCGATGGAGAAGATCGTGGAGCAGTCGTTCGTGGAGATGGCCCACATGTGGGACGCCCCCGGCGCGGCGCCGGGCACGCCTTAACCGAAACCCGTCTGCATTACGCTAGCCCCATGCGCGAACTCCAGGCGAAGATCATCGAGGAGATGGGCGTCAAGCCCGAGATCGACCCGGCGGCAGAGGTCGCTGCCCGCGTCGGCTTCCTCAAGGACTACCTCAAGGCGACCGGCGCGAAGGGCTTCGTGCTCGGCATCAGCGGCGGACTCGATTCCTCCCTCGCGGGACGCCTTGCGCAGCTCGCCGTCGAGTCCCTCGCCGAGGAAGGGACTGACGCCGACTTCGTGGCGGTCCGCCTCCCGTACGGGGTGCAGCACGATGAGGACGATGCGGTGGCCGCCCTCGAGTTCGTGCGGGCCAAGACCCAGTGGACGTTCAACATCAAGCCCGCTGTGGACGGCTTCCAGCAGGAGTACGCTGCGACCACCGGCGAGGATCTCAGCGACTTCAACCGCGGGAACATCAAGGCCCGCTCGCGGATGATCGCGCAGTACGCCCTCGCGGGACAGAGCTTCCTGCTCGTGATCGGCACCGACCACGGTGCAGAGTCCGTGACGGGCTTCTTCACTAAGTACGGCGACGGAGGCGCGGACGTCCTGCCGCTGTTCGGGCTCGACAAGCGCCAGAACCGCCAGCTCCTCGCGCATCTCGGGGCTCCCGAGCGGATTTGGCAGAAGGTTCCGACGGCGGACCTGCTCGACCTCCAGCCCGGACGCACCGACGAGCACGAACTCGGGATCACGTACGAGGACATCGACGACTACCTCGAGGGCAAGGATGTCTCGGACTCCGTCGCAGAGGCCATCGAGAAGCGGTATCTCGTGACCCGCCACAAGCGCGCCACGCCGGTGACGATCTTCGACACGTGGTGGCGCGAGGGTGCCGACGCCTGGTCCCGGTAGGCCCCACGCGGCGTCGGGCGGCAGGCCGGTGTCGGCCTCCCGGCAGGATTGATAGCGTGGGCACCGTGAAGCTTGCTACCTGGAACGTGAACTCTCTCCGCGCCCGCGCCGACCGTGTTGAGAGCTGGCTCCTGCGCAGCGACGTTGACGTGCTCGCGATCCAGGAGACCAAGTGCAAGGACGAGAACTTCCCGTGGGAGCTCTTCGAGCGCAACGGGTACGAGGTGGCGCACTTCGGGCTGAACCAGTGGAACGGCGTCGCGATCGCTTCCCGAGTGGGACTTGATGACGTTGAGCGCACCTTCCCTGACCAGCCCTCGTTCGGCAAGAACGGCGACAACGCCGCCCAGGAGGCCCGCGCGATAGCTGCGACATGCGCGGGAGTGCGCGTGTGGAGCCTCTACGTCCCCAACGGCCGCGCCCTCAACGATGAGCACATGCCCTACAAGCTCGAGTGGCTCAAGGTCCTCAACGGCCACGCCGCTGAGTGGCTCGCCGGTGCCCCTGAGGCGCAGATTGCGCTCGTGGGCGACTGGAACATCGCGCCGCAGGACGACGACGTGTGGGACATCGACTACTTCCGACGCGAGCAGCTCACCCATGTGAGCGAGCCTGAGCGGGACGCGTTCCGCGCGTTCGGGGACTCGGGGTACGCCGACATCGTGCGCCCCTACGCCCCCGGCCCGGGCGTCTACACCTACTGGGACTACACCCAGCTGCGCTTCCCCAGGAAAGAGGGCATGCGCATCGACTTCGTGCTGGCCTCCCCCGCCCTCGCCGCGCGGGCAACGGGCGCCCTCATCGACCGCGAGGAGCGCAAGGGCAAGGGCGCCTCGGATCATGCACCCGTCATCGTGGACCTGGCAGACACGCCGTGACCCCCATGCCTCCCCCACCATCCCGGAGCGGGTCGGGATGAGCGCCGGGCACCGCCGCACGGGACGCCCGCTCGCATCGCGGCTGCGCGTCTACGAGCCCCTGTCTGCGTTCACCGCCGAGGCGCGGGCGCGGATCGAGCAGGGGCTCACGGAGAACGGGCGCGAGGACCTCGAGAAAGCCGAGTCCGACGACACGCTGCGCCGCATCGTCAGCGCATCCGGTGACCCGTTCCCTGACGGCAGTGCCGAATTCACCCGCACCCTCACGGTGGACGGGCACACGCTCTACTGTCCGTCACAGCTCGTGCTCCGCTCGGGCCTCGCCGCCGAATCGGTGCTCACGACGGCCCCGGGTCCGCTCGCCTCGGTGCTCCTTCCGGAGATAGCGCGCGCCCGCCACCAGGAGCGGGTCGACCGTCTTGCCGAGGATCCCGGAACGCCGCGCATCAGCACGCGCGAGTCGCTCTGGGGGATCCCCTTCAGCTGGTTCGTGCTGTTCCACCAGGGCGACCCCACGGTGGTCGTCGAGGACAATGACCACGTGGTGACCGTCCGGATCACCGTCGGCTGGGCCAAGGCCATCAGCCGGGCCCGCTTCGCAGTGGCGAATCTGGCCCTCGCGGCCCCCGAGATGAACCTGCTCGACGAGCTCACGTCTCTCACAGAGTGGCTCGAGGAGTTCCACCCCGATTCCGTGATCGAGCTCGACTACGGCAAGGTCGCGGATCGGGTTTTCCCCGACGATTCGCCCAGTGACGTCCTCCTGGGTATCGAGTGCCTCGCCGAAGGGGACATGACCGGGGCGGCCGCCGCCTACCGGCGCCTCGCCTCCCGGTGGATCCCTATCCGCCAGCTGGCCCGCGCTTCCTAGGGCGCTGGGCAGGGCACCGGCAAGACGGGGCACCCTCAGAAGGCGGCCGGCGGTGCGGTTGACTCCCGGACGATGAGCCGCTGCACGGCGGTCTCGGAGTGCACTGCGCCGATCTCGCCGCCGATTTCGGCGAGCAGCATCTGCGTTCCACGACGTGCCTGTGACGTCGGGTCCTGCCACACAGTCGTCAGCCCCGCCGAGGCTCCCATCTCGTGCCCGTCGATTCCCACGACCGAAAGGTCCTCGGGCACCCTGACGCCGTGGCGCCGGGCCTCGAAGAGCACGCCGAGGGCCATCTCGTCCGAGGCGCAGGCAATGGCCGTCGGCCGCGGCTCGGGAAGCTCCATGAAGCGGCGCATCGCCTCAACGCCGCTTTCCACCGTGAAATTGCCGAAGAACTCGGCGTCGGGATTGAGTTCGAGCTCGGCGTCGTGCACGGCGTCGTGAAAGCCTTCGACGCGGATCTTGGGAACGGAGAAGTTGAGCTCCGCATCGCCGCTGCCGTGAAGGAGGGCAATATGCCGATGCCCGAGCCCAATGAGGTGCTGCGTGATGCTCCGAGCGGCCAGGTAGTCATCGATGCCCACGCTCGAGCAGCCCCGCACGGGTCCGCCGACCACGACGAGTGGCATGTCAATCGCATGGAGGTCGTCGATCTCTTCCGGATGGAGGAACATGCACAGGAGGAGGAGCGCGTCGATCTGCTTATGCACCATGGACCGGCTGAAGAGGCGTTCACGCGGGGTAATCCGGCCGCCCAGGTTGAAGAGCGAGAGGTTGTAGCCGCGCTCGTGCAATTCCTGATCGACCCCGGCGATCGCCTTACCGAAGAACCATCGGTCCACGTAGGGCGCGAGCACACCGATCGTCCGCGTCTTTCCGGTCGCAAGCCGAGATGCCGCCGACGACGGCACGTACCCGAGATCCTCAGCCGTCGCGAGGATCTTGGCACGCGTCGCGGGCGAGACGCGGGGGAGGCCGCGGATGGCCCGAGAAACCGTGGCCGTCGAGACCCCTGCTGCGGCGGCGACATCATCGATCCCTACCATGATCCTCTCCGTTGCCCTCGGACGCGGACACGCACAAAGGGCTGCCACGGACTAACGCTCGGGATCGTCCTTGGAGCCTCGCAGTGTTCTCCGCCGAAGCGCCCACAAGCCGACCATCGCTGCAAGCACACCAGCCAGCCCGAGCGCCCACCCGAGGGCTGGCTGCCCCGTCACCTCGAGCCACACAGTCGCCACCAGGAGGACGAGTGCCCAGAATCCGAGGAATCCGATGAAGATCTCGAACTGCTCGATGACCGCCCGTCGGTGGTCGGCGGAGCGGCGATATGCCGCACCACCGACCGCGAACGGGCCCCAGGGTAACCGACGACGCTGTTCCGTGTGGTGCTCCGTCACTTCACGGCACCGGCAGTCAGACCGGCCACGATCTTGCGCTGGAACACCAGCACGAGGATCACGAGCGGGACGGTGACGATAGTCCCGGCTGCCATGACGGCTGTATACGGCTCTTGGTGCGGCTGCGCCCCGGCGAAGTACGCGATCGCCACGGTCACGGTGCGGGTCGAGTCCGAGGAGAGCTGGCTCGCGATGAGGAACTCGTTCCAGGCCGAGATGAAGGCGAGGATCGCCGTCGTGAAGGTAGCGGGTGCGGCCAGCGGGAGGATGACCTTCCGGAACGCCTGCCCCTGGGTGCATCCGTCAATGCGTGCAGACTCCTCGAGTTCCCACGGCATCTCACGGAAGAAGGAGGTGAGCGTGTAGACGGTGAGCGGGAGCACGAACGAGATGTTCGGGATGATGAGTACCTGATACGTGCCCATCCAGCCGATGTTCGTGAAGAGCTGGAAGAGCGGCGTCACGATGGCGACACCCGGGAACATCGATGCCCCGAGGATGAAGCCCATGACGGCGAACTTGAAGCGGAAGTTCAACCGCGCCAAGGCGTAGGCGGCGAAGACGCCGACCACGAGGGCCACAATCGTGGTCACACCCGCGACGAGGAGGCTGTTGAGAAGAT
The DNA here is from genome assembly GCF_041022165.1 of Sinomonas sp. P10A9. Classification (GTDB taxonomy): domain Bacteria; phylum Actinomycetota; class Actinomycetes; order Actinomycetales; family Micrococcaceae; genus Sinomonas; species Sinomonas puerhi. The sequence goes on along the minus strand of NZ_CP163302.1, from coordinate 411,553 downwards.
TCCTCCCGAAGTGGTTGCCGAGGTTCTCGTCGAAAACGGTCGCAAAATTGTCCCACGTGACGTGCGTGGGCCAGATGGACGGGTCAAACGTGAAGCCAGTGTCGCGGAACGCAGTAACGATCATCCAGTAGGCCGGAGCAAGGCACCAGACCAGGATCACTACAGCGGAGACGTAGGTGCGGACCTGCCCCCAATCGAACTTCTTGCGGCGCACAGGCATCGTCGCTGTTCGCGGGAGCGTGGCGGTGGCTGCCATGTCACTTCCTTCCCGAGGAGGTCGCCGCGCCCACGGCGTTGGCGCCGAGGAAGCGGACGAAGATGAAGGCGACGATGAAGATCACTAGGAAGGTGATCGTCGAGAGCGCGGCGGCACTGTTGAACCCTTGGCGGATCTGATCGACCACGAGGATCGAGAGCGTCGACGTGTTGTTCGCACCCTGGGTCATGATGTACGGCAGGTCGAACATGCGCAGCGCATCGAGCGCGCGGAAGAGGACCGCAACCATGAGCGCGGGCCTGACGAGCGGGAGCGTTATCTGGGTGAAGCGCTGCCAGGTGCTGGCGCCGTCGACCTTCGCGGCCTCGTAGACCTCGTCCGGGATGAGCTGGAGCCCGGCGAGGATGAGCAGGGCCATGAACGGGGTGGTCTTCCAGACATCCGAGATGATGATGGCCCACTTTGCGGGCCACTCTGATCCGGTCCAGAGGATCTGGGTGCCGAAGAGCTTGTTGGCGATGCCCTCAAACGCGAAGATGAAGAACCACAGCTTGGCCGTTACTGCGGTCGGGATGGCCCAGGGCACGAGAACGGCGGCGCGGACGGCGCTGCGACCACGGAAGACCCTCGCCATGATGATGGCCATCCAGAAGCCGATCACGGTCTCGAGTGCCACCGTGACCACCGCGAAGAAGAACGTGGTCCCCATCGAGCTCCAGAACTGCGAGCCGAGCGTACCCGGAGGGCACGACTGGCCGCTGCACTGCTGGAACAGCCAATCGGAATAGTTGCTGAATCCGGCTGAACCGCCCTCCTCGAAGAGGCCTGTAGTCGGGTTGAGGGCCGCGTCCTTCTGGAAGGACATGATGATGGCGTTGACGACCGGGTAGATGATCACGATCGCCAGGAGAATGAGCGTCGGCAGCAGGAGCATGGAGGCCCAGCGTCCCTGGGTCACCTGCTTGCGGTCAGCGCTCTCCCGGCCGGGCATCTGATGGACTCCACTCGGCGCGGTCTTCTCAGAGGGCCGTGATGGGACCTCAGTGGACATGATGACTCCTGTTCTCAGTGTCCGTCAGGGGCAGGCGGTCCGGCACCCGCAGGCGCCGGACCGCCCTTCCGCAACGGTTACTTGGCGCCTGCCGCGACGAGTGCCGACTGCATGTCGGTCAATGCCTGATCCACGGACTTCTCGCCCTTGAGGGCCGAGTAGCTGTTGTCCTGGATGGCCTTCGTGACGCCCGGGTAGAACGGTGTCACGGGACGCGGCACGGCGTTCTGGATCGAGGTCAGCAGGGTGGGGAGGTACGGCAGCTTGGCTGTCAGGGCCGAATCCTTGTACAGGTTGCCGATTACCGGGGCAAGCGAACCCTGGGTCGCGAAGAACTTCTGCTCCTCGTCACTCGTGAGGAACTTCAGGAAGTCCAGCGCGGTGGCCTTGTTCTTGGAGTAGACGCTGATAGCCGCACTGTGGCCACCGAGCGACGAGGCGCCCGGGCCACTCATGCCGGGAAGCGGCGCGATGCCGAACTTGTCAGCGACCTTGGACGATCCATCAGTCTTGGAGGCGAGGTTGTAGACATACGGCCAGTTGCGCAGGAACAGGAGCTTCCCGTCCTGGAACGCGGTACGGCTGTCCTCTTCCTTGAAGGTGATGGCCTCGGGAGGGATGTTGCCGTTCTTGAATGCTTCGACGAGCTTGCCGAGCCCGGTCTTCGACTCAGACGAGTTCACCGTGGCCTTGCCGGAATCGTCGACGATCTTGCCGCCGAACGTGTTCATGGCCTCAGCAGCGTTGACCGTGAGCCCCTCGTACTTCTGGAACTGGCCCGCGTAGCAGCCCATGTTGTTCGTCTTGGCGATGGAGCACATGCCCATCATCTCGTCCCACGTCTTGGGAGGCGTCGGGACAAGGTCCTTGCGGTAGTAGAGCAGGCCGCCGTCGGACGAGACGGGCGCGGCGAACAGGGTGTTGTTGTACGTAGCGGCCTTGACCGTGGCCGGCAGGAAGGTTGAGGTATCGAGGGCCGTCTTGTCCTTGAGCGGCTGCAGCCAGCCCTTGGCCGCGAATTCTGCGGTCCACACCACGTCGACGCTCATGACGTCGTAGTTGGCATCCTTGGCCTGGAAGTGCTGCACGAGGTCGTCGTGCTGCTGGTCGGCCGAGTCGGACTGTTCCTTGAAGGTGACCTTCTGATCCGCGTGGGCGGCGTTCCACTTGTCGACGAGCGGGCGGACAACATCGGAGTTGTCTTTGCCCTGGACGTAGGTGATGGGGCCGCGTCCGTCGACGTTGCTGGCGGCGTCGCCGCCGCTCGTGCTCCCGCTGCCCCCGCTGGACCCGCCGCTACAGGCAGAGAGTGCCAGGACCAGGACGCTCGCAGTCGCGAGAGGAGGGGCAAACCTGGAGAACTTGCGGTTTCTCATGCTCGACTCCTGAGTCGGTCAAGGCGGCGTGCAGAATGCGTCACCGCCCGATTGATCTGTGGTGAGCATCACACTAGGTCGCACCACAAGGAGGTGCAAGCGCTTACGCAGATCGTTTCCTCTCCGTGACCTTTGGCCCTTCCGCCGGGAAACGCCAGCAGGGCGCCCTCCATGAGGACGCCCTGCCTGTGTGAGTCGATGGGGAGGTCAGAAGGGCCCTTAGGCCTTGTCTCCCTTGAAGATCCCGGTGATCTTGGATCCGAGGCCCTTGACGTTCTCCGTCACGTCCTCGGCCAGATCCTTGGCGTGCTGGCCAACGTCTCCCGAGAAGAACTCCTTGACGTTCTCGGTCGCATCGCTCGCGAATTCCTTGACGTTCTCGGTCGCATCGCTCGCGAATTCCTTGACGTTCTCGGCTGCGTCTGCCGCGATCTCCTTGCCCTTCTCCACGGCGGCGTCCAAGCCGTCCTTCGCGCCGTCGAAACCGTGGTTCTCACTCATGTGTACCCTCCCTGTCAGGACCGGCCGAGCCGGCTCGAGTGGACGAGAATGCGCCCCACGCATCAACGTAGGCGCATGCCCATGCCCACACAAGCGGTTCGGCGCCCATCCGGCCCAAGGCCAAAGCGGGCCAGCCGCACTCCTAGCGGACTCGCTCGGCCCGGCTGAATCTCGAGCGCGCGCCGGACGTAATGTGCACGAGGACCGGGACAGAGACGCCCATCACGATCTCGAACCGGTCCACGAGCCCTTCGACAGCAGCGGCAAGCGCAGCGGGATCGGCCCCCTGCCGGGCAACGAGGCGGACCTTCAGCGCGGTCCGTCCCTCGAACTCGACCGCGGCCACGCTCGTGCCGAGAACGTCCTTCCGTGGCGCGAGCGCCGCAAGCATGGCCTGCTCGACGGCGGTCGCAGCGATGCTCACACGTCCCGGAACCTCGCCTTCCGCGAACTCGCCGCCCGGCCGGGCACCGCCGTCGGGTCCGGTCGAGGCCACAAGGTCACGCCGTCCAGTCCCCTGCTGTGCGACCCACCAGATCATGAGGAGCACGACGGCGACCGCAGCAACCGTCATGAGCAGCCACAGCCAGGACACGCTGGTTCCCGGCACCCGCGACCCCTGGAAGACCGCCCCGACGGCCTCTGCCGCCGTGGGCGCCCAGCTGCGCCACCACGTCCCGGCAGCGGGAACACTCGCGAGGAGCACCAGAACGATGCCGAGGGTCAGGACGAGCAGCCCGAAGAGCAGGATCAGAACGCGGTTGAGGGTCCGCGGCGTTCCGTTCACGCGCCGATCACCCCGGTGCCCTCGACGCGGACGCGGAGCTGCGGGTACGGCTCGGGTGCGAGCCGCACGAGTTCGGCCTCGGTCGCCGCGAGCACGTCCTCACCCCGCACGGGGAGGCCCGAGGTCGGGCGGACGTTGACCGTCGCCTCCCGATCGCTCAGCACCACGGTCACCTGCTCGGGACGCACGACTGCGGCCGCCCTCGCCCGGCGGGCCAGCGCAGAGGCGAGCACCTCGTCGTCGACCACCACAGCGACCCGGCGTCCGGGGAGGGAGCGGCGCCCCCGGCGCCCCGGCCGTACCGCGACGATGACAAGGGCGAGACCGGCCATCGCGACGACGGCGCCGACGAGTCCCAGAAGGCCCTGGTTGGTGCCCTCGGGAAGCCGAGCGGTCCACTCGGCCGCCGATTCGGGGTCGATGAGCCACGCCGGCTGTCCGACCGCCTGGAGCGTGGACTCGAGGAGGAGATACGCGCACGCCGCGGCCACGATCAGCGCGATGAACCCCGCGAGGTAGGCCCGCGAGGAGCTCATCTCGCGACGCACCGCGGAATCGAGCCCGTGCGCAGAATTCTCAGCCACGGGTTGCCTCCCGTGCAGGGTTCGTCCCGCCGCCGAGGGCTAGACCGCGTACCGGCCTCCCCACTCGCACGCCGGAGATACGGATGTCCACGCGCGAGAGCGTGGCGCCGCTGAGTGTCATGACGGATTCGAGGATCCGGGCCTTGGCCGACGCCGCGCGCTCCCACACGCTTCCGCCCCACCTGAGCATGTCGGCTGGCCCCGAGACGTCTGCGAGGTCCGGGATCGCGACGGGCGCGACGACGCGGAGGGCGAGCAGGCCGGCGTCGTCCGACCAATCAGCCCGCACGTCGGCTGGCCGCACGCCGAGCTCCGCCGCCGCGGCGGCCTGCGCGAGCGTCGTGAGGGCCTGCGTGCTCACGCGGTTCAGCCCCGCGAGGGCACGGCCCGGCGAGCGTGCGGGCGGGGCTGGCAGGCGCCCGGGTTCGCCACTGGAATCGGGAACGGGGATCACGAGGAGGATCGCCGCCCGATGAGAGCCTCCCAGACGCGCCGCAAGTCGAGCCGGCCGTCGGCGGCCCGGCCGAGGACCGCGCCGACAACCATGAACAGGAGGGAGCCGAGAAAGCCCCAGAGGCCGAACTGGAAGGACATGAAGGCGAGGAACGCGCCTGCGCCCGCACCCACTATGGTCAGATTCACTGGACCTCGATTCCGGACGGCTTGGCGCCCTGCCGTGCCTCGCCGATATAGACGTCGGCAATCTCGACGTTGACCTCGATGACGGAAAGGCCGGTGAGCGCCTCGACCGCGCGGTACACCGCGGCCCGGACCCTATCCGCCAGATCCTGGAGGGGGATGCCGTACTGGGCCACGAGCGTGACGTCGATGGCGGCCTGCTTCTGGCCGACCTCCACCCGGACCCCAGCGGCGCTGTCGCCCGGGTTCTGGCCCACAGCACCTCGGATGGCACCGAGTGCGCGGGACGGCGTGGTCCCGAGCGAGTGGAGACCGGGCACCTGACGTGCGGCCGCCGCGGCAACCTTCGCCACGGCCGCCTCATGGACGACTGTCCTGCCAGTGGCCGCCACGGCGTACTCGTCTGAGCGCGCGGCACCGTCCCCGAACGGGCCTGCCTGCTGGGTCACCGCGCCTCCCCTCGTCGTTGCCCGCCCGTGCCGACGCGGGCACCAGCGGCGGGACGCCTACGCGCACTACCTTAGTACGCACCGCTCACACTGCACGCGCTCTTCCGGCCGACTGGCCCGTGTGCCAGCATGACCTGAGATTCAATGCGCCATGGCCGGGCTGGGGAGTCGGACGCACGGCGAGGAGGATGCTGTGTTGAGGGACCCGATCCTTGACGCGTGGGCGGATGGCGGGTGGCGCCTCGAGCGATTGCCCATCCAACCGCTCCCCCCTGAGCTCCTCGAGCTGTTCGAGGGCTTGACGCTCGCGCTCATGGAGACGTACTCGCTGGATGCGCCCACACCTCCGGCCCCCGGAACCGCGGCCGTGCGACCCCGCAATGTGCCCGCCGAAAGCTGCTCCGTACTCGTGGTCCTCCGAGGGGGCGAACCTCCCGAGATTGCGGGGGTGAAGCACGACGGCGGCGCTCCCACCTTCCGCATCGCGCTCACCTCGCGCGACAGGGGCGCCCACCTCGTGCTCCTCACGGTCCGCTGTGACGAGCACGGCCTCGGGCATGCGGCTCTGGACTTCACGGCCTAACCGGCATGCGCACATGCCATCCGTCAAGGGTCAAGAGGATCGGAGGGCCGTGAACCTTCGGCTCAGGGCAAGGCCAGCCTAGCGGCGCGGCAGGTCCGCAGGCGCGACGATCCCGTCGGCGACGACTCCGAGCATGGACGCGAGGTCCGTCTCGGACAGCCCGCTCGCATCCGCCACGGAGGCCACGGCCCCGACGAGCCGTGAGATCTCCATCGCGCTCACGCCCGGGCGCAGGAGGGGTCCGAGCTCGTCGATGACCCGCTGATTGGCGCCGAGGTACCGCGTGCACTTGGCGGCGAAGGGAGACCCAGGGTCCCCGAGGGCGAGAGTGATCCGAGCGGCAGCGCCCTTGTGCCCGTTGAGGAGCTCCACGTAGTCCGTGAACCAGCTCAGCAGTCGCTCACGGGCGGGTGCGTCGAGCCCGAGTGCCCGTTCGACGGCGGCATTGACCCGCTCCGCCCAGGCCTCCAGGACGGCGTCATACAGCGCTTCCTTGGTCGGGAAGTGTCGATAGAGGGTGCCGGCGCCGACCTCGGCGGCCTTCGCGACCTCGTCCATCGAGACGTCGTTGAAGCCCTTGGCCTTGAACAGGGCGCGCGCGATCTCCACGATCCGATCGCGGTTGCGGCGGGCATCGGCACGCACGGTCACAACACCTTCCCATGAGAGGTTGCAAAGCGGAGAGTCTCTCCGTATAGTTCTAACCGGAGCTACTCTCCTCTTAGTGTACGTCAGCCCACAGGCCAGAACAGGACACTTCCCCGATGCCTCTCTCAACAACACTGCGCGTGTCTCCCGCGCCAACCACAGCCACGGCCGGCAACACCGGCCTCTGGCTCGTCATGCTCGCCCAGCTCATGCTCGTCCTCGACGGCACGGTGGTGAACGTGGCCCTCCCGCATATCGCCTCGGATCTCCACTTCTCCCGCGCCGACCTCAGCTGGGTCCTCAACGGCTACGCCCTCGCGTTCGGCGGCGTCCTCCTCCTCGGCGGCCGCATCGGCGACGTCATCGGCAGGCGCCGCACGTTCCTGCTCGGGGTTGCCGCCTTCACGGTGTTCTCGCTGCTCGGCGGGCTTGCCACCTCACCGCTCCTGCTCGTCGTGGCCCGTGCCCTCCAAGGTCTCGGCGCGGCCTTCGCCGCCCCCAACGTCCTCGCGCTCATCACGACGAACGCGAAGGACGACGGCGCACGGAACCGTGCGCTCGCCCTCTTCTCCGCGATCGCGTCCATGGGAGGAGCCCTCGGCCTCATCCTCGGCGGCATCCTCACCGACGCGGCCAACTGGCGCTGGACGCTCTTCATCAACGTGCCGATCGGCATTGCGATCCTTCTGGCGGTCCCCCGTTTCGTCCAGGAGACGCCGCGTCGGTCCGGCCGGTTCGACGCGCTCGGCGCCGTGACGGCGACCGGCGGCGCCGTCGCCATCGTGTGGGCACTTCTGCAGGCCGCGGACTACGGCTGGACTGATGCCCGCACCATCGGCGGGCTCGCGCTCGGCGTCGTGCTCCTCGTGACCCTGGCCTTCACCGAGCTCCGCGTGGAGCATCCGCTCCTGCAGCCGCGTCTGCTCCGCAGCGCGAGCCGGCTCAGCGCACTCGCCGCGATGGCCGCCACGTTCGGCGGGATGCTTGCGATGTTCTTCCTCATGGTCCAGTACCTCGAGGACGTCCTGCACCTGACGCCGCTCGTGACGGGGCTCGTGTTCCTGCCGATGCCGCTGAGCATCTTCGTCATGTCGCGGGTCATTCCGCGCCTCGTGGAGCGCTTCGGCGCCGAACGGCTCGTGCTCGGAGGTGCGATTCTCCGCGTGGTCGGGTTCCTGCCCCTCACCCAGCTGGATTCGCAGACGCCCTTCGGCGTCGTGATCGGCGCGCTCCTCCTCACGGGGATCTCCGCCGGGCTCACGTTCATGCCGCTCACGTCCCTCGCGCTGAGGGACGTTGAGCCCGAGCACGCAGGCTCCGCCTCCGGGCTGTTCCAGACCATGCAGCAGCTCGGCGGCGCCGTTGGCCTCGCGATCGTCGCCTCGACGTTCGCGGCGTTCGCGGTCCCCGGGGACTTCCTCGTGGGCGGGCGCGCCGGGTTTGTCTCGGCGGCGGTCCTCTCGGCGCTCGCACTCGCGGCCGCCACGGGGCTTGCCTTCAGGCGGCGGGCGTCGGCGTAGCCGCGCACGACGGCGATGCCCGCCCTGCGTCCCCGCCGCCCTTGGGCCGGGGGCGCACGCCCGTGGGGACCGCCCGTGGCGACGGTCGCGGGGAGGCGGCGGGCTCAGCCCGCCTCGACCAAGAGCTTCAGGTTCTCGAGGCCCTGGTGACGGGCCCGCTCCTGGATCCGCTCGATGAGCAGCTCGTCAGCGAACTTTCCGACAACGCTGCCCGGGACGTTGTAGTCGATCTCCGACGTCACGAGGGTGCCCGTGTCGGTCGGCTCGTAGTCCCAGACCTGGGAGCCGTTGAGCGGGCCGTCGAAGCGCAGGCGTATGCGCTTGCCGCCGTTCGGCAGCGGGCCGTTCTCAAGCACGTGCGTGGTGACGTGGAACGGGAAACCCGCCATGAGGTACTTGTGCTCGACGACGGTCCCCTCGCCGCCGTCGCCCTCGACCTTCTCGGCATCGCCGAGATTCACCCACCAGGACGACCAGCGGTGGGGGTCGGATGCGATCTCGTACACGCGCTCGACCGGCGCATCGATCGGCATGCTCACCTTGATGTGGCCCATGACATCCTCCTCAATCGAAAGGTTCACCTTCGAACCTACTCAGGCCTCGGCCCACCCACCACGGGCGTAAGACCCGGGTCTTCAGGCCGTGCCGAGCAGCGCGAGGAGCACGCGGCACTCGACCCGGGCGGTCAGCAGCACCGCCCGCTCATCGATCGCGAACATCGGGTGATGGTGCGGCGCGCTGGCCCCAGTGCCGCACCCCACCCCGAGGAAGACGCCCGGCACGCGGGTTGAGAACTCGGCGAAGTCGTCGCTCGCCGAGAGCGGCGGAGCATGCACGACGGTGGCGAGACCGGCGGCGCCGATCGCGGCCTCAGCGGTGGCCGCGAGGGCGGCGTCATTGGCCAGGACGGGAGCGTGGCCTGTCCATTCGAGACGTGTTGAGCAGCCCAGCGCCCCGGCGACGCCCGCCGCGACCTCGGCCACTCGCCGGCGTGCGTACTCCCCGAGAGCTGGGTCGAACCAGCGGAGGTTGCCTAGCAGGACCGCGTCCTCAGGGGCGGCGTTCGCCGCTGTGCCGGCGCGCACCGAGCCGATGGCGACGACGAGGGCCTCGCCCATCGGCGTCTCCCGCGCCGCGGCTGATTGGAGCGCCGTCATGACGTGCGCCGCGGCGAGGATCGCGTCCGAGAACTGGCCCGGCGTGCCCGCATGGCCTGCTCCGCCGATCACGACGAGCCGGAAGAAATCCGCGCCGGCCAGGACCGTGCCGGGATTCGCCGACACGGTCCCGTACGGGACGCCGGACAGGACATGCGCACCGAGGGCCATGCCCACGCCGTCGAGCACTCCGGCTGCGACCATGGGCGCCGCGCCTGCGAGAAGCTCCTCGGCGGGCTGCAGGCAGAAGCGCACCGAACCGGGCAGCGCCTCACAGCGCTCGGCGAGGACGCCAGCGACGCCCGCGAGCGCGGCAAGATGCGCGTCATGGCCGCACAGGTGCCCGGCCGGCCCATCGGCCGCGAACTCCAGACCGGTGGTTTCGCGGACCGGGAGGGCGTCGAGCTCGGCACGCAGGAGAACGCGCGGCCCCGGGAGCGCGCCGTCCAGATCCGCGATGACCCCGGTGCCCGCGATCCCGGTGCGGACCGCTAGCCCGAGGCCCCCAAGCCTGGCGGCCATGAGCTCGGCCGTAGCATGCTCCTCGAAGCCCGGCTCGGGGTGGGCGTGGATCTCGCGGCGCCACCGGATGAGCTCGGGCTCGAGCGCGGCGAGCGCGCGATCCGCGCCCGCCGCGAGGCGTCCCGTGGCCACGCTCATGGCGCAGCCGGCTCCGGTGCGGGAATGAACCCGAGCTGCATGAGCATCCCGAACTGATCGATCACGTGCCAGTGCTCGGCGAGCCGGCCGTCCTGAACCCGGTAGATGTCGATCCCGGCGATCTCGAACGACTTGCCTGAGGCCGGCAGCCCGAGGAACGGCTCGACCTGGGTGCCCTGATTGCGCCAGCGCACCACGACGCGGTCGCCCTCGGCGATGACGTCCTCGACCGCGAAGTGCGGGTCAAGGGCGGTCACGAGCATGGACACGCGGTTGCGGAGGCCGTCGCGGCCGTCGCCCTGACCGGGCAGCGGATCGTGCTCTGCGTAGTCCCCCACCGCGATCTCGTCGATCACGTCAAGACGGCGTCCGTTGAGGACCTCCTCGTAGAACCGTCCGACAAGCCCGCGTGACGTTTCGGTAGACATGGTGTCCGTCCCTTCCTAGTGGTGTGACTTCAGTGTCAGCGCGCGCCGGGGCGGCGAACACGATGGCAACCCACCGACTTGACCACCGAGTGCGGGCCGCTGGCTCCGGTCCTACCCTTGGAGGGAACGAAGGGCGGCGCCATGGCGGCGGACACCGGACTGGGATCCGAACTCCGACGGCTGCGCACGGCGGCAGGGCTTACCCAGGAGGGCCTTGCCGAGCGCGCGGGCCTGAGCATCCGTGCTGTCAGCGACACGGAGCGCGGCCTCCGGACCCGCCTCTACCCGGACACGACGGCGCGGCTCGCCGATGCGCTCGGGCTCGCGGGGGCTGTTCGGGAGCGGTTCGCAAGTGTGGCCCGGGGTCGCTCCGCCCGGGGCGTTCTCGGCCCGCTCCCGGCGCCCCGCACGGCGCTTGTGGGCCGCGGCCGAGAGCTGGAGGCGCTCACCGCACTGCTGGCCGGGCCCGGGCTCGTGACGGTCACCGGCACCGGCGGAGTAGGGAAGACGCGGCTCGCCCTCGCGGCGGCCGGCGAGGCCGCGGCGTCGTTCGCGGACGGCATCGCCTTCGTCCAGCTCGCGAGCTGCCACGATGCCGAATCGGCGGGTCTTGCGATCGCCACGGCACTCGGGGCCAATGCGGCGCACGGCTCGACCGCCGACGTCGTGTGCACCGCGATCGGCGCACGCCGTCTGCTCATCGTCTGCGACACGTTCGAGGTCGTGCCGCAGGCCGCGCCGCTCGTCGCAGAGGCCCTCGCGCGCTGCGCCAACCTCACGGTCCTCGCGACGAGCAGGTCTTCCCTCCGGCTCGGCGGCGAGCGGCTCTGCCCCCTCGGACCCTTGGATGCCGCCGCGGCCGCGCTGCTCTTCGCCGACCGGGCCGTAGCGGCACGGCCCGGGGTTGACCTGGCCCGCTCAGGTGCGCTCGTATCGGATATCTGCGAGCGCGTCCAACGGGTCCCGCTCGCGCTTGAGCTCGCGGCGGCCCGCGTAGCCCATCTCGGCCTTGCCGATCTCCGGGACCGGCTCGGCAGCCAACTCGGCGTGCTCACCGGCGGCTCCGTGGATGACGACGCGCGTCACCGCACGCTCGAATCCACCGTCGCCTGGAGCTATGGGCTCCTCGACGGCGCGGCCCGGGCGGCGCTCGCCCGCCTGGCGTTGTTCGACGGGTGGACGCTCGCCGCAGCGGGGGCGCTCCTCTCCGAGGACCCACTGCCTGAGGTCACCACGCTCGTCGACCAGAGCCTCGTGGCGGCGCCCGATCCGTCCGACCCGCATGGTCGCTACACGATGCTCGACTCGGTGCGGGAGTTCGGGCTCGCGCGGCTCGCAGACGAGGGCATCGAACGCACCGTCCGCGATCAGCACGCCGCATGGTTCCTCGCCGCTGCCGAGTCGTCGGCGGGCGCCATGCGCAGGGCTGGCCAACGTGACGTGCACGAGGACATGGCGGCGGACCTCGGCAACCTCCGGATCGCGTTCCGGTGGCTCGAGGATTCCGGACGCGGCGAGAAGGCCCTCCGGCTCGCGGCCGCACTATGGATGTTCTGGCTCTGGCACGGTGGATTCGCCGAAGGTCGGGCGTGGATCCGCTCGGCGCTGGCCGCAGCGCACGACGCCGACCCCTCCTTGCGCGCGAGCGCCCACTGGGGCGCGGGCTGGCTCGCGTACCTCCAGGGGGACTACCCCGAGGCGAGGATCCATGCCTCGTCCCTCGCACGGCTCGCCGCCGCGAGCGGCAGCACCTCCGAGCGGCGCAACGCGCTCACCCTCACGGGAATGGTCGCCCTCGCGGACCGCCGACTCGATGACGCGGCCAGGCTCCTCGGCGAGGCCCTCGCGGCCGCCCACGTCCTCGCCGCCGACCCGCCAGCCTCGGAAGAAGGCCGGGCCGCGGGCCGGCCCGCCGATGGCCGGCCCGCGGCGGACGGCCAGCCCGCGGCGGATGGCCTGGCCCGCCATCGCCACATCGCATGGCTTGTCGCCATCTCAACCCTCAACGACGGCGTGGGCCTCACGCATACCGGAGGCCTCCCTGAGGCGTCACAGCGCTTTGCCGAGGCACGGGACAGGTTCGCGGCCCTCGGGGACGAGACGTACCGGGCACGGGCGCTCCGCCACCTCGCCGCCGTGCAGGTCCTCGCCGGAGAGGTAGCGCCCGCGCGCAGACTCCTGGAGGAGAGCCTGCGGACCGTCCACGAAGCTGAGGACCGCTTCGGCCTTGCCGAGACGCTCTCCGCCCTTGCCCACCTCGCCGCAGTCGGCCACGAGGCGAGGCGAGCTGGCGTGCTGGAGGCGAGGGCCGCCGTCGTGCGCCGGTCCCTCGGGGTAGTCCAGCACCCGTTTGACGCGATCCTCACCGAACTGCATCTCGGGCCGCTGCGTGAATCGGCGGAGTATCAGGCGGGGTGGGCCGAGGGGAATGCGCCTGACGTGGCCGGGGAAGAGGGACTGGACTGGCCCGAGGTTTTAACGTGGCCCTGAATCCGGAGTGGCCGGAAAGCGGAAGGACCCCAGCGTGTGCTGGGGTCCTTCTGTGGTGGCTCCGACCGGCGTCGATCCGGTGACCTTTCGATTTTCAGTCGAACGCTCTACCAACTGAGCTACAGAGCCTCGATGATCTCTCATCGAAAGGCAACTGACCGGAGTCATGTCGCCGAAGCGACCCTGACGGGACTTGAACCCGCGACCTCCGCCGTGACAGGGCGGCGCGCTAACCAACTGCGCTACAGGGCCTTGATTTGGGGGTCTCACCCCCGCTCACAAGACTAAGATCCTAGCAGACCGCGCAGGGCCTTCCAAAATCCAATCCGTGCGTACCCCCAACGGGATTCGAACCCGTGTCGCCGCCGTGAAAGGGCGGTGTCCTAGGCCACTAGACGATGGGGGCGCGTAGACCATCAAACTATAGGGCGAGCCGGCGCGCCGAGACAAATCAGTAGAGTTGAGGCATGGATGCGGCGTGGATGAGCGAGGACGAGTTCGAGGCTGCGGTCGACGCCGCCCTCGAGCAGATTCCGAGGAGCATCGCGAAGCACATGGACAACGTGGCCGTCTTCATTGAGGACCACTACGTCCCGCACGCCCATGAGGATCCGCATACCGTGCTGCTGGGCCTCTACGAGGGCATCCCCCTCACGGAGCGAGGCGAGTGGTACGCCGCCGGCTCGCTCCCTGACCGCATCACGATCTTCCGCGAGTCGATCCTGGAGGTCTGCGAAACCCGCGAGGACGTCATTGAGGAGGTCCTCGTGACTGTGGTCCATGAGTTCGCCCATCACTTCGGGATCGGCGACGCCCGCCTGCACGAGCTGGGTTGGGGCTGACATGGGCCACGATCACAGCCACTCCCAAGGACACTCACACGACTATGGGGCCTCTACCGCTACTGGAAGGCACCGGCGCCGGCTGCTGCTCGTCCTCGCGATCACGCTCGGCGTCGTCGTGGTCCAGCTCGTGGCGGGCCTCGTCTCCGGATCCCTCGCGCTGCTCGCCGACGCCGGGCACATGTTCTCCGACGCCGCAGGCCTCGCGATCGCCCTCACCGCCGCGTGGATCGCCGCGCGTCCCGCCACCGACCACCGCACGTTCGGCTACCAGCGGGCGGAGGTCCTCGCGGCCCTCGGCAACGCCCTCGTGCTGATCGTGGTTGCCGTCTTCATCTTCATCGAGGGCGTCCGCCGCCTCCAGGGCGAAGCGGAGGTGCAGACGACGCCGATGCTCACCGGCGCGGTGATCGGCGCCGCCGCGAACATCGCGGGACTCCTGATCCTGCACGGCGCTCACCGCGAGAGCCTCAATGTCCGCGGTGCGTACCTGGAGGTGCTCGGCGACCTCGTGGGATCGCTTGCCGTGATCGTGGCAGGGGTCGTGATCGTCCTGACGGGGTGGGTGCAAGCGGACGCCCTTGCCTCTCTCGCGATCGCGGTGTTCATCGTCCCGCGCGCATGGTCCCTCCTGCGCGACGTCGTCGACGTGCTGCTCGAAGCAACGCCCAAGGGCATGAGCCTCGAGACGATCCGGGAGCATGTCCTCTCGGCGCCGGGAGTGGTCGACGTCCACGACATCCACGCATGGACCATCACCTCCGGGGTGCCGGTTTTCTCGGCCCACGTGGTCGTCGACGACTCGGTGCTGGACGCTGAGGGGATGGACCACGTGCTCGACCGCCTGCAGGGGTGCCTCGGCGAGCACTTCGACACCGAACACTGCACGTTCCAGCTCGAGCCGGCCTCACACAGGGAGCACGAGCCCGAGCAGCACGCCTAGCCCAGGCCGCTCAGGTTGCGAGCATCGGCCCGAAGGACGGCCGATCCGCCAGCCGCTCGTCGGCCTGGTCCGGGACCACCATGACGGGGCCCTTCGCATGGTGCAGCACACCGTCTGACGTCGAGCCCAACAGCATCCCGGTGAAGCCGCCACGCCCACGGGTACCGAGCACCAGGAGCTCTACCGTCCGGGAGACGTCAACCAAGACGTCGACGGGCGCTCCGTCGACGAGACTCGTCTGCACTTCAAGGTCCGGGAAGTGGCTCTGCAGCCAGGCCACACCAGCCTTGAGCTGGCCGCGGATGTCCTCGAACAGCTGCTCACGGTCCACGGGCGCGGGGACCCAGGCGAGGCTTCCGCTGAATTGCGGCACCGCGCATACTGCCCTCAGCGGCACGCCCCGCAACATGGCCTCCTCGGCCGCGACGAGGACTGCCCTGCGGGCCTGGTCCGAGCCGTCGACACCCACCGCCACAACGTCTTCGACGGGTGCCCTGCCCTCCTTGGCCTGCTCGGCGGCCACGTACTTGTCGCCGATCGCCTCGCCGAGCCGCTCGGCGAAGCGCAGAGGGACGGTGACGGTGACGCAGTGGGCGTGGGCGGGGAGCGCGCTCGAGACCGATCCGAGGAGCCGCCCGACGAATCCGCCCCGGCCCCGCGTGCCGAACACCAGGAGCTCGGCTGCCTTGGAGAACTCGAGCAGGACGCCCGACGCATCGCCTGATTCGACCGAGGAGGTGATCTCGACGCCCTCGACCGTGCCCAGATTCGAGAGGGCCTCCTTGAGGACCGCCTCGGCGCCGTCACGGATCACGGTGTCGTCGAAGCTCGCGTAGCCTCCGTCGAGGCCGGATGCGGCGAAGAGCGGAACGCTGTAGGCAGTGACGACGTGCAGCGGGCGGCCGCGCCGCTTGGCCTCCCGTGCGGCCCATGCGAGGGCGCAGCGCCCATGGTCGGAACCGTCGACGCCCACCACGATCCCGGTGGGAAGGTCGGCCTGATCCGGATCCTGCCCGGCCGTGCCGCCCTGCGGTTGAAGCCGCTCTTCCATGGCAACCTCCTCCAAACGCTGCGAGCCTAACGCGGCCCCTCATGGCCAATGTCCCCCGGTTTCAGGGGGTGGTCAAGCCTCCGCGCGGCGGGTCTCCGAGGTGTCATGAAGGGGTCTCGATGGGGGTCTCGAAGGGTCTTTTGCGGACTGTGGAGGCGGCCTACCCAAAGCACCCGATTTTATGTAGGGTTTCAATCGTCCGTGTCGATCTGGAAGGAAGCTTTCGGATCGGCCGATGTTCTGCGAGCAGTCTGAGGGGAACACGCGAGCAGCAACCATCCGTGAACTCCGCAGGAGGACTAGCTCGTGTCTGTACCGCCGCGCCATCAGGAGAGTCTCGCCGTCGACGCTCTGACGCACGGTCCGTCGGCATCTGGGGCGGACAGCAGTCGCGGCAGCGGTAACGGCGTCGAGTCCACCAGCGCCATCGTGATCGGCACCGGGCTGTCGGGCCTCGCAGTGGCCGCAGAGCTCAACCGGCACGGGATCCGGACCGTCACCGTTGACGGGCTGGAGAGCTCCTCCCCCTCCACGGCAACGAGTGCGCTACGCGTCGCCG
Source organism: Sinomonas sp. P10A9 (assembly GCF_041022165.1). Taxonomy (GTDB): domain Bacteria; phylum Actinomycetota; class Actinomycetes; order Actinomycetales; family Micrococcaceae; genus Sinomonas; species Sinomonas puerhi. The sequence continues at coordinate 395,068 of NZ_CP163302.1, read as the reverse complement.
ACCTCGCGAGTTCCGAATCGGCCGAGTACCTCGAGGTGCTCCGCCACCTCCGCAAGTACGCCACAAGCCACGGACTCGATGTCCGTCACCACGTCGTGGCCCGCCATCTCGCGCTCGTCGAAGGGCCGGCCGCCGCCGCTCCTGCGCGCTGGGCGGTGCGCACCGACGACGGCGTGGTGTTCGCGGATGCCGTGATCCTCACGCGGTGCGCGCACAACCAGCTCCGCCGATTCCTCGCCGACCTCGGCTATTCCCTCGGCGACCACCTGCTCGAGGCCCTCGCCCAGATCGGCCTGTACCTCGTGGGCATCACTGGCCTCGCGGCGCCGAGTACGCGCGAGGTTCTCCGGCAGGCGAAGCACGTGGCCACGGAGGTGGCACAACGCGAGGTGGCAGAACACGTGGTGGCAGAACACGGGACTCAGGGCGCCAGCCCCGGGCTTCAGCCAGCCTGACGCGACGGGCCTGACGCAAGCGGCCCCGCGGGTCAGCCTTGCCCGGGGCCGCCATCCTCCCCGCGCAGGAAGCGGCGCCTGGCCCCGACGCCGAGTGCGGCCAGCAGCCCGATCGCGACGACCGCGAACACCACCACTGCCCACGGAAACGGTTCGCCCTGCGCGGCGGGGGCCGCTGGCGGCGTCTGGGCGGTCCCGGGCTGCGACGCCTGGATCCCGGGCCCGACGGACGGCGAGGTCGATGCCCCGGGCGGGGAGGCCGGCGTCGTGCTTGAGGTGCTTCCCGAAGTGACGGTGAAGCCGGGGGTGTCCTCGATCGGGTGCGAGTCCGTGGAGACCGCCCGCCAGACCGCTGTATATCCGCCCGACGCCGGCGCCGAACCTTCCAGCGCGTCGTGGGCGAAGGCGGGGGCCGGGACAACGAGAATGAAGCCGACGGCCGCCAGCGCGGACAACGGCCTCAGCACCGACCGGACGCGCCGAAGGATCTGCATCACACAAGCCTAGATTTGGGCCCTTTGTAGAACAACTGGCGAGTAGGATTGATCCGGCCTCCGGGCCACCCCAACAACATCTCCCGCACCCAGGAGCGCCCATGGCAACCGCAATGGACCGGTACTTCAAGATCGCCGAGCGCGGCTCGACGGTCTCCCGTGAAATCCGCGGTGGCCTAGCGACGTTCTTCGCGATGAGCTACATCGTGGTCCTCAATCCGCTCATCCTCTCGGGAGCGGACGCCGCCGGCAGCCACCTCGGCATTCCACGCGTCGCTGCCATGACCGCCCTCGTGGCCGGCATCCTGACGATCCTCATGGGCGTGTGGGCCAAGCACCCCTTCGCGCTCGCCACGGGCCTCGGCGTCAACGCCTTCGTGGCCGTCACTGTGGCGACCCACCCCAACGTGACGTGGCCGGACATGATGGGCCTCGTGCTCATCGCGGGCGTGGTCATGTTCCTGCTCGTCCTGACCGGGTTCCGCACGGCGGTGTTCAAGGCCGTCCCGGAGGGCCTCAAGACGGCCATCGTGGTGGGCATCGGCGTCTTCATCGCCCTCATCGGCCTGGTCAACGCGGGCTTCGTGCGGCGCATCCCGGACGCTGCCGGGACCACTGTCCCACTCGGGCTCGGCGACGCCGGCAGGCTTGTGGGATGGCCCACGCTCGTGTTCGTCGTGGGGCTCGTGCTCACGATCGCCCTCATGGTGCGCAAGGTCCGCGGCGCGCTGCTCATCGGCATCATCGCCGCGACAATCCTCGCGAACATCATCGAGCTCGTGTTCCACGTGGGGCCGTCCGTGGCCCCGGGCCAGCAGCCCAACCCGGCCGGATGGTCCCTCGTCGTCCCGGGCCTCGGCAACGTGGCCCCCGTGGACCTTAGCCTGTTCGGCCAGGCCAACCCACTCGGCGCGTTCCAGCACCTCGGGACACTCGGCGCCCTCCTGCTGGCGTTCGTGATCCTCCTGAGCATCTTCTTCGACGCCATGGGCACCATGGTGGGCTTGGCCCGTGAGGCCGGGAACATCGACAAGCACGGCAACATCCCCAACGTGGACCGCGTGCTGCTCGTCGACGCCTTCGGCGCGATTGCCGGCGGCGGCACGTCGGTGTCCTCGAACCAGATCTTCGTCGAGTCCGGTGCGGGCATCGGCGAGGGCGCCCGCACCGGGCTCGCGTCCGTGGTCACGGGCCTGCTGTTCATCGTCGCGATGTTCCTCACACCGCTCATCAACCTCGTGCCGTTCGAGGCGGTCGCTCCCGCTCTCGTGGTGGTGGGCTTCCTCATGTTCCAGCAGGTGGCCAAGATCGACTGGCATGACCTGGGCATCGCGATCCCGGCGTTCCTCACGATCGGCCTCATGCCGTTCACATACTCGATCGCCAACGGCCTCGGCGCTGGCTTCATCTCCTACGTGCTCGTACGCATCTTCCAGGGCCGAGCGAGGGAGATCCATCCGCTCATGTGGGCCGTCGCAGCGGCGTTCCTCATCTTCTTCGGCATCGGCCCGGTCGAGAAACTCCTCGGGTTCTAGCTGCTCCGGCTGCCGCGGGGCCCACGCACGACGGCGGTGGGCCGCGACGACGCCCGTCCTCCCGGCGCGCGGAGACGGCTACAGGATCTTCCGAAGAACGCGGACCTTCCCGGTGCACGGCCGAAGTCCTACGCTGACGACGGCGCTGCTGACGGACACGCCGTCCCTGCACCGCTCGCAGTCCCCCGGCAATGGAAGGAATCCTCGATGACCTACACCGTCGGCTACTTCATCGGCAGCCTCTCGTCGAAGTCGATCAACCGCACGCTCTCGAAGGCCCTGATCCGCCTCGCACCCGAGTCCCTGCACTTCGAGGAGATCCCCATCAAGGACCTCCCGCTCTACAACCGGGACCTCGACGCGGACTACCCGCCGGAGGGCCGCGCCCTCAAGGCGGCGATCGAACGGGTGGACGCGGTCCTGTTCATCACGCCCGAGTTCAACCGGGATATTCCGGGGTCGCTCAAGAACGCGATCGACTGGGCGTCCCGCCCCTGGGGTACCAACTCGCTCAACCGCAAGCCGTCCGCGATCATCGGCGCGTCCCCGGGCAAGATCGGCACAGCGGTGGCGCAGCAGAACCTGCGCGGGATCCTCGCGTTCTGCAATTCGCCCCAGATGAGCGCACCGGAGGCCTACATCCAGTTCACACCGGGGCTCATCACGGACGACGGCGAAGTCAGCGACGCGAGCACCGAGCAGTTCCTGCGGCATTTCATGGAGGAGTTCGGGCTGTTCGTGGAACGGGTCCTCAGGGTGCTGCCGCAGGGCTGAACGGGCGCCGATGGAGTGCGGCCACGGCGAAGGCCGCCGCGAGGGGCAGCGCGACCGCCACGGCGCTCAGCCACGCGCCAACGCCCTGACCACCCTGGACGGCCGCGTTGAGCGCCTGGACGCCGGTTCCCCCCGCGGCGAGGAGGAAGGCCGCTGCGCCGACCAGCGGCGCGAGCCCGGCTGGAAGCCGTACCCACCGCGGCAGGTACCTCCACACGACCAGGAGCACAAGCCCGAGCACCCCGAAAGCCACGCGGTACTCGACGACCTCGCCCCAGTGGTGGGCGGCCGCCGCCTGAGCGCAGTCAAGCCCCGGGTAAGGGGTCTGGAGGACGGCGCAGCGCGCGGCTGTGTACGCGACGCCGGGTAAGTCGCCCGAGACGAACCCTGCGCCCCACAGCCGGCCGAACAGCTCGGACACCAGCCCGCTGAGGCCGACGGCGATCGCACCCACCGCTGCGAGGCCCACCGCTGGCCGCATGAAGGCACGCAGGGGCAGCCGGCCCACCGAACGCCATGGCGTCCGGAGAGACGGCGTGACGGTGCCGAGCGGCCCAAACCGGCGCACGGCCTCGAGCTCCGCAGCCTCGGGCACGAGACCTTGGGCGCGCAGGCGTGCGGCCGATTCGCGCAGATGCGTCTCCGTCTCGGAGAGCAGTCGGCGCGCCGCGCCCGGATCGGAATCGCGCGCGGCAGCGAAGAGCCCGTCCAGGTAGGCGTCGATGGGGCTCTGGCCTTCGGTGCGCCCCGCGCCCGTCGCACTCACTGTGCCGCCCCCAGCACCCTGCCCATGGCCGAGGCGAATCCTCGCCATTCCTGGGTCCTTCGTTCGAGCTCGGCGCGCCCCGTTGAGGTGAGGCGATAGACGCGGCGGCGCGCGGCGTCGTCTTCCCCCCAACGGCTCGCGGCCCACCCCTCCGCCTCGAGTCTGTGAAGCGCGGGGTACACCGAGCCTTCCTGGAGCTCGAACCCGGAGCCGCTTCGCTCGTGGATGCGAGCGATGAGCGCGTAGCCGTGGGCTTCGCCCACACCGAGCGAGGCCAGAAGCAGGAGGTCAAGCTGTCCGTTCACTGCACTGCGTCCCATACCTAGACAATCTAGGCATCCGAGGTCCGGGGCGCAATAGTTCAGCGCGCCACTGGCTCGTGGCGAAGGTACTCGCGGCGGAACGTGCCCGTCCCGGCCGTGAGGCCACGTAGCTCGACGGCGTACCGGAGGAGCTCGGCGTCGGGCACCTCGCCCGAGATGTCGGTGAACTCCCCGCCCGCGGACACGGTGCCGGTGAGGCGCCCGCGCCGCGCGGAGAGGTCGCTCATGACGGCGCCCACGTAGTCATCGGGGACGCTGATCGTCACGGTCGAGACCGGCTCGAGCAGCTGGATCCGCGCCGCGGAGGCGGCCTCGCGCAGGGCAAGCGCCCCCGCGGCCTGGAACGCCGCGTCGGAGGAATCGACGCTGTGCGTCTTGCCGCCCACGAGCGTGACCTTGATGTCCACGACGGGGAATCCTTCCGCTACGCCCCGGGCCATCTGGGCGCGTACCCCCTTCTCTACGGACTCGACATAGGTCCGCGGGATCACCCCGCCCACAATCCGGTCCACGAACTCGAACCCGCCGCCGCGCGCGAGCGGCTCCACCTCGATGTCGCAGATCGCGTACTGGCCGTGCCCGCCGGACTGCTTGACGTGCCGCCCGTGCCCGGCGGCGGGGGCGGCGAACGTCTCGCGCAGGGGGGTGACGACGTCGACCGTCTGCAGCTTCACGCCCTGCTCGCGCAGCCGGTCCAGCACGACGTCCGCATGCGCCTCCCCCATGCACCACAGGACGAGCTGGTGCGTCTCTGGGTTGCGCTCCACCCGCAGCGTCGGGTCACCGGCGGCGACCTTCGCGAGGCTCTTCGCGAGTGCGTCCTCGTCGCCGTGCGAGGCCGCCTCGATAGCCACGGGCATGAGCGGCTCGGGCATGTCCCACGGCGCCACGATCATGGGGGCCTCACGGGCGGAGACCGAATCGCCCGTCTCCGCGCTCAGGCGGGCGACGGCACACAGGTCGCCGGCCACGGCGAACGGCGCCGCTTGGAGGGACGCGCCGAAGGGCGTGTAGAGGTGCCCGAGGCGCTCGTCAGCATCATGGTCCGGGTGGCCACGGTCCTCGAGCCCATGGCCGGCCACGTGCACGGAGGTGTCCTCGCGGAGCGTCCCCGAAAACAGCCGCACGAGGCACACGCGCCCCAGGAAGGGATCCACGGTGGTCCGCACGACCTCGCCCACGAGAGGGCCGTCCGGGTCGCACCGCAGCCCCTTGACCGGCTTGCCGTCCAGATCCGCCACGGCCGGCAGCGCGTGCTCCGCCGGGGACGGGAAGCCGCGCCGGAGCACCTCGAGCACCTCGGCGGTTCCAATCCCCTCGAGAGCGGACGTGGGCACCACCGGGAAGAAGGACCCGCGGGCCACGGCATTCTCGAGGTCGCCGATGATCGTCTCGAGGCCGATGTCCTCGCCGCCGAGGTAGCGGTCCATGAGCGTCTCATCCTCGCTCTCGGCGATGATGCCCTCAATGAGTGCCCCGCGCGCCTCGTCCCAGCCGGCAAGTTCCTCGGGGCGCCCGGGCCGCATCTCTGGCTGCAGCGGTGCCTGGGCCGCGCTGCGATCCCCATAGTCCGAAACCGTGCGGGTGAGCAGACCCAGCAGACCGGTCAGCGCGCCGTCGTGCGTCACGGGGACGTACAGCGGGAGCACCGACTCGCCGAACGCCGCCTGGCAGCGGGCCAGTGCGGCGTCGTAGTCCGCGCGGGGGTGGTCCAGCTTGCTGATCACGACGGCGCGCGGCATCCCCACGCGCTCGCACTCGCCCCACAGCGCGGTGGTCGCGGCATCGATGTCCTCGGCCGCCGAGACGACGAAGAGCGCTGCGTCCGCGGCGCGGAGCCCCGCGCGCAGCTCGCCGACGAAGTCCACATAGCCCGGCGTGTCGAGCAGGTTGACCTTGACGTCCTCCGACATCACGGGGGCCAGGGAAAGGGTCACGGAGCGCTGCTGGTGCACGGCGGCCGGATCCGAGTCGCTCAGCGTGGTGCCGTCGGCGATAGTGCCCATGCGGGCGATCGCTCCTGTCGAGGCCAGGATTGCCTCGAGCAGGATGGTCTTGCCCGCGCCCGAGTGGCCCACGAGCGCCACGTTCCGGATCAGTTCAGAACGGTTCACCGCAACCGGGCCAGAGCCCTTCGCCGAACCGTTGGTGCCTCTGCCCGACATGAGTTCCTCCTGGTCTCTCCCCAGCCGGTCTCGTTCCCCCTATCCTGCCCCTCGGGCAGCGCCGAGGCGAGGGGGCGCCGCCCGGGAATCTCGGAGTCACCTCCTGAGAGTCACGTCCGGAGAGTCACGCCCCGCGGGTGGACCCACGGGAGGTGACCTTCGGGACGTGATCTCCAGAAGGTGACCGTGAGAAGGTAACCGTCAGAAGGTGAGCCTCAGATGGGTCCGGGGTACCGGACATTGGTCGCCGGGGCCTCTGGCGCGGCGGGCTCCCATGCTGGTGTGCTGGGGGGATGAGCGAAGTGTCTCCCCTGACGGTCGATATCCCCTGCGAGCCCTGGATCGGGCGCAACGACGGCGATGCCCCCGAGCACCGCCGCTGGTGGCAGGCCGTGCGGCCGTACTCGCCCGAGGCGCTCGCCGCGTCGGCGCACGCCGCTGCGTCCGACGGCGTGCGGTCGAGGCCCGCCGTACTCCTCGGCTTCCGCTCGGAGGAAGGCGTGCGGCGGAACAAGGGCCGGCTCGGCGCGATCGAGGGGCCCGGCGCCATCCGCGCCGCCCTCGGCCCGCTCGCGTTCCACCTCGGCAGGGACGTGTTCGACGCCGGAGACGTCACCGTGGTGACCGGCGGGGACGAGTTCCCCGGGGACCTCGAGGGAGGCCAGGAGCGCTTCGGGACCGCCCTGGCCGCGGCACTCGACGGCGGTGCGCTCACCGTGGGCCTGGGCGGCGGCCACGAGACGGCGTTCGCGAGCTACCTGGGCGTGGCCGGGTCCCAACGCTCGGGCGGGGTGCGCGTCGGCGTGCTGAACCTGGATGCCCACTTCGACCTGCGCGACGAGGAGCGAGGCACGTCCGGCACGCCGTTCCTGCAGATGGCCCGCGCCGAGGCCGCGGAGGGGCGCTCGCTGCAGTACGCGGTGCTCGGGATCTCCCGGCCCAACAACACGCGGGCCCTCTTCGACCGGGCGGACGAGCTCGGCGTGCGGTACCTCCTCGACGAGTACACGACCCGCGAGACCGCCGAGACCTTTGTCGAGGACTTCCTCGCCGACCTCGACGCGGTGTACCTGACGATCGATCTGGACCTGCTCCCCGCTGCCGTGGCACCGGGCGTCTCCGCCCCCGCCGCCGTAGGCGTGCCGCTCGAGGTGATCATCGCCGTCGTGCGCCGGGTCGCCGCGAGCGGGAAGCTGCTGCACGCCGACCTCGCTGAGCTGAACCCCGCCGTCGACATCGACGGCCGGACGGCGCGCATCGCGGCGCGCCTCGTCGACACGATCCTGGGGTAGCCCTATCCCAGGCTGGCACGCTCGGAACTGGCCCGCGCCGAGCCCCGCCATTCCATACCCCACAGGAACACCGCAGCAGCGGCCCCCCAAAGCCCGGCGAGCCACACCGGATCCGGGATCAGCGCGGTGATGTTCGTCTGGTCGACGGCGAACGCGTACCGCGCGTCCTGCACGATGAGGTCCTCGGTGATCCCGCCCGGCGGAACGGGGGCGAGGCCACGGGTCAGCCCCGTCGCGAGTGCGAGGTAGATGCGGCGGGCGTCGAGGAGGTCGGCGCCGAGCACTGCCTGCACGACGAAGATCAGCGGCGGCGCCGCGAGCCAGGCGATCTTGGGGTAGCGCCACGACTGGCACGCCAAGTCCAGCAGGCGCAGCTGTGAGAGCGCGAACCCGATCATGGTGCCGGCCGCGGAGAGGGTGAGGAGCAGCGCGAGCCAGTCCCCGATCTCGGCCGCGCGAAACCCCTCGAGCGCGGGGCTCGAGGTACGGTCGGCCACGTGGTCGAGGGCGAATCCGGTGATGCCGACGACGAACCCGCACACGAGCCCACGGCCCGAGTAGTCCCCCGCCATCTGGAGGGACGCGGCGATCCTCGGCCTGCCGCTCACGGTGACGAGGATGAGCCACGTCAGGACGATGCCGGGCGTCGAAGCCAGAAGAAGGCTCAGGCCCGTGACCGCGGCGTACCGGCTCACCACGACGCCTCCGACGTGGTACCCGAGGAGGCCATTGGCGAGGACCGCCGCGAGGAACACCAGGAAGACGGCGACCAGGAGCCCCCGGCGCCCTGACGTGCGTCCTTCGTGCACGCCGGGCGAGTGCACCATCCGCCCGGACTGCGGCCGGTCGCGCAACCCCTGCCGCCAGCGCACGACTCCGGCCGCGGCCTGCGTCGGCCAGCCCGCGAAGGCGTGCGCGATGGCTCCCGCGACCGTGGCCCCTGCAAACTGGGGGTCCCCTGCGGCCGCCGCGTCGAGCCGCGTGCGGGATGCTGCCCCCGACCCCGCGAGTGCGAGCACCGCGAGGTCCGTCAGGCCTCCGTGCAGCCATCCCGGGGCCCCGACCGCCCACGCTGCAACGGAGGCGGCCAGCAGCGCCGCCGACGAGGCCGCTCCCGCGAGGGCAAGCCGACCCAGACGGCTTGGAAGGGGCAGACGCGCGTCGCGCGAGGTCGACCATGCCCACGCGGCGAAGGCCGCGAAGGACGCCGCGACGAGCCGAGCGGCCGGCGCGTCCTCCGGGCCCGGGGCGAGGTCCACCTCGATCCCGAGCTGGAGTGCGGCCAGCGCGACGTACAGCACGTGGCCAGCCTACGGCCGCGGACCCCTGCCCGGGCCCGGGGCCGCGCATGCGGTCGGCGACATGCCGCACGAGGGGACCAACGGGTCGACGGGAGCCCGCACGCCGCCGGGACACCAACGGCGAAGGGGCCCGCACCTGTTGGTGCGGGCCCCTTCCCGGTTGCGAGCCTCCAAGGAGGCAGACCGCGCGGCGAGCTGTGGCTCAGCCGCGGCGGACAATCACCCCGTCCGACTTGAGGCACAGCTGGCGGTCGTGCGGGCCGTCCGAGAGGATCCACATGACGTTTCCGCTCAGCGAGACCTCCTCGACCGTCCCGCGGGACACGACCTGCGCGTGCCTCACGACCTCAACAACTTCCCCCACCGCGAGCTCGGCCCAGTTTTCCACTGGCGCCTGGTAGGCGCCCCGTCGGGACACTACCGCTCCACGTGCCTTCATTGCTCTCCACTCCTTTGTGTAGACCTTTGTCTGTTGTTGTGATGGGTGCCGGCGGAGATCGCCTGATGCCCTCAGTGTCCCCCCGTGAGGTAGGACACTCCTTTCTATCGGCTTCTGCGGCGCGCCGCCTTGTAGGGTTCGACCACGATTCAGGAGAACCGCTGTGCAACCCGACAGGGCAGCCCGCGCGCGAGCACCATTCGTCAGCGCAGACCGCCGACGGCGGCACTCACCGCAGCGACAAACTCGCCGCCCGCGAGGACCCGATCGGCCGCCTCGAGCTCCGGGGACATGAAGCGGTCCGTGCCCGGCCCGGCGACCGTCTGGCGGAGCACCTCGATGGCCGCCGCACCGCCAGGTCCGGGGACCAGTGCGCCGTCGGACGCCGCAGTGCGGATGTCGATCGCTCGGGCAGCCGTCACGAGCTCGATCGCGAGGACGCGGCGCAGGTTCTCGACAGCCTTGCGGAGCTTGCGCGCGGCGTGCCAGCCCATGGACACGTGGTCTTCCTGCATCGCGGAGCTCGGGATCGAGTCCACCGACGCGGGAACCGCGAGGCGCTTCATGTCCGAGACGAGGCCGGCCTGCGTGTACTGGGCGATCATGAGCCCCGAGTCCACACCCGGATCGTGGGCCAGGAAGGCCGGGAGTCCGTGCGAGCGGGCCGGATCCAGCATGCGGTCGGTGCGGCGCTCGGCCATCGAGGCAAGATCCGCCGCGGCGATCGCGAGGAAGTCCAGCACGTAGGCCACGGGGGCGCCGTGGAAGTTGCCGTTGGAGGAGACCCGGCCGTCGGGAAGGACCACGGGGTTGTCGATCGCGGCGGCGAGCTCGCGCTGCGCAACCGTCTCGGCGTGGGCGATCGTGTCGCGGACGGCACCGGCCACCTGCGGAGCGCAGCGCAGCGAGTAGGCATCCTGGACGCGGGAGTCGCCCTCCTTGTGGGAGGCCACAATCGCGGAGTCGCGCAGCACAGCGAGCATGTTGGCCGCCGAGTCTGCCTGGCCCGGGTGCGGGCGCAGGGCGGCGTGCAGCTCGGGCAGGAACACCTGGTCGGTGCCCATGAGACCGTCCACGCTCAGGGCCGCCGTGACGTCCGCGGTCTTGACGAGCTGGCGGAGGTCCGCGAGGGCCATGAGCAGCATGCCGAGCATGCCCTCCGTGCCGTTGACGAGGGCGAGGCCCTCCTTCTCTGCCAGGACGATCGGCTCGATGCCGTGCGCGGCAAGGAGCTCCGCGACGGGACGCTCGCCGGCGCCGCCGAACCGCTCGCCGTCGGGCCCGAACGCCTCGCCCTCGCCCATGAGCACGAGGGCCACATGGGAGAGCGGGGCCAGATCGCCGGAACAGCCGAGCGAGCCGAACTCGCGGATCACGGGCGTGATGCCCGTGTTGAGGAACGCGACGAACGTCTCGAGGACCACCGGGCGGACGCCCGTGCGGCCCGAGGCGAGCGTCTTGGCGCGCAGGAACATGAGCGCGCGGGCCACCTCAGTCTCCACGGCCGGACCCATGCCGGCGGCGTGCGAGCGGATGAGGGACTTCTGCAGCTGCGTGCGCTTGTCCTGCGGGATGTGCAGGTTCGCGAGCGCCCCGAAGCCAGTCGAGATGCCGTAGGCCGGGATCTCGGAGGCGGCGAGCGCCTCGACGTGGGCGCGGACACGGGCCACCTCGGCGAGCGCCTCGGGCGCGATCGTCACCTTGGCGCCGTGGCGGGCGACGGCGACGACGTCCTCTGCAGTGAGGCCATGCGTGGAGAGGGTGACCTCGGTCGGGAGGGTTTCCGTAACGGTGAGAGTCATGTCAGTTCCTGTTCTCGGCGGTCTCAGCGGCCGGCCATGGGGATCTTGACGCCGCGCTCGGCGGCGACTTCGACGGCCCGCTCGTAGCCGGCGTCGACGTGGCGGATCACACCCATGCCCGGGTCGTTGGTGAGGAGGGCGGTGAGCTTCGCGGCGGCGAGCTCGGTGCCGTCGGCCACGGAGACCTGGCCTGCGTGGATCGAGCGGCCGATGCCGACGCCGCCGCCGTGGTGGATCGAGACCCACGTGGCGCCCGAGGACGCGGCGGTGAGGGCGTTGAGGAGTGGCCAGTCGGCAATCGCGTCCGAGCCGTCCTTCATGGCCTCGGTCTCGCGGTACGGCGAGGCGACCGAGCCGGAGTCGAGGTGGTCGCGGCCGATGACGATCGGCGCCTTGACCTTGCCCTCGGCGACGAGCTTGTTGAAGAGGAGGCCGGCCTTGTGGCGCTCGCCGTAGCCGAGCCAGCAGATACGGGCCGGGAGGCCCTCGAACTCGACGCGCTCTTCAGCGGCGTCGAGCCACTTGTGCAGGTGCTTGTTCTCGGGGAAGAGCTCCTTGATTGCCTCGTCGGTGACCTTGATGTCCTCCGGGTCCCCGGACAGGGCCACCCAGCGGAACGGGCCGAGGCCCTCGCAGAACAGCGGGCGGATGTAGGCCGGGACGAAGCCCGGGAACTCGAAGGCACGCTCGTAGCCGCCCTTGCGGGCCTCGTCGCGGATCGAGTTGCCGTAGTCGAAGACCTCGGCGCCGGCGTCCTGGAACTCGACCATGGCCTGCACGTGGCGGGCCATCGCGTTCTGGGCCTTCTTGGTGAAGCCCTCCGGATCGGCCTCGGCCTCGGCATGCCACTGCTCGACCGTGTACTCGGTCGGCAGGTAGGACAGCGGGTCGTGGGCGGAGGTCTGGTCAGTGACGACGTCGATCGTCAGCTCGCCAGCCTTGTGGCGGCGGAGCAGCTCGGGGAAGACCTCGGCGGCGTTGCCGACGTAGCCCACGGACCAGCCGCGGCGCTCCTCCTTGGCCTTGACGACCTTGGCGATGGCGGTGTCGAGGTCCGTCTCGACCTCGTCGAGGTAGCGCTTGCCGACGCGGCGGCGCAGGCGGGTCTCGTCGACGTCGACGATGAGGCACGCGCCGTCGTTCAGCGTCACGGCGAGCGGCTGGGCCCCGCCCATGCCGCCGCAGCCGCCGGTGAGGGTGAGGGTGCCGGCAAGCGGGCCCTCCCCGTCCGAGGTGGTGTGGCGGTTCTCGGCGGCAAGCTTGCGGCCCACGGCGGCGAACGTCTCGTACGTGCCCTGGAGGATGCCCTGCGTACCGATGTAGATCCACGAGCCGGCCGTCATCTGGCCGTACATCGTGAGGCCCTCGGCCTCGAGGCGGCGGAACTCGGGCCAGTTCGCCCAGTCGCCCACGAGGTTCGAGTTGGCGATGAGCACACGCGGCGCCCACTTGTTGGTGCGGAAGACGCCGACTGGCTTGCCGGACTGCACGAGGAGGGTCTCGTCGTCGTCCATGTCCCTGAGCGTGTCGACGATCGCGTCGAAGGCCTTCCATGAGCGCGCAGCGCGGCCGGTGCCGCCGTATACCACGAGGTCGTCTGGGCGCTCGGCAACCTCGGGGTCGAGGTTGTTCATGAGCATGCGCAGCGGCGCCTCGGTCTGCCAGGACTTGGCGGAGATCTCGGTGCCGCGGGGGGCGCGGACCGGGCGGGCGCCGGTGGTGAAGTCCGCCTTCGGCGTGGGACGGACCGTGGGCTCTGGCTGGGTGCTCATCGTGACTCCTGCGTCAGCGTCGATGTGAGTGGTGTCTGTTGGGCCGTTCGGCCCTCTGCATCTATGACACCGCGTCGAGAGGCGGAGAAACAGGGGAATCGGAGGGGAGCTGTCCGGGATTCCGGACGCAGGCCAGAGGCATATTCAGCGCACGAGGGCGACCGGCTGGTTGGGCCCGACGAGTCGCCGAAGGCAGTGCGATGCCGTCAGAGCCGCCCCGACAACAGGTACGCGAAGCGGCCCTCAGGACCTGGCGGTCGCGAGCTTGGACCGAACTCGCACGAGAGGCGCTTGGGGATCCTGCGGTTGGGGAAGGGCAGCCAGAGCGAACTGGTCGATGACATCGGGCCGGAAGACGAGGCACTCCGTCGAGCCGCCGAACTGGAAGTATCCCAGCTCGTCGCCCTTGTCCACGTGGTGGCCCGGGACGATCTCCGCGTCGATGACGCAGGACGAGACCTCGACCATGCCCACGGGAATCACCGCCATGAGGCCGATCACGGGGTCGTCGGCTTGGATCAGGATGATCGCCCGGGCCGAGACATGGGCCAGATACGCCTGCGAGAGACTCGCCTCCACGGCGTCGGCCCCCTCGGACTCTGCCTCGGAGAAGTACGTGCCGTCCTTGAGGTACGCGCGCACGATCGTTCCGGCGACGGGAGCGTGCCACCGGTGGTAGTTCAATGCGCTCAGGAACGCCTGGTACACCGTTCCGCCCACAAACTGGTCCACCGACTCGTCGCGCGCGAGCAGGTCTTCGAGCGAATAGGGCTGGCCCTTGACCCAGAACCGGCTCTGGCGTTGAACGCCGGAGCTGATCTTGTACGGGGTCGACTCGCAGGCGCTGACGATGACCTTGTCATCGTCAGGCGCGGCGACCGGTCTGGCGGTCGATGTGAGCCGACGGGCGAAGAAATCGTTCCACGACGTGAAGCCCCAGTGCTCGGCGAGGGCATCGTGCTGGTAGTCGTCCATCCCGACGACCTGCCGCGCCTTCTCCGACATCCACCCCGACGACGAGGTGTTCAACACATACAGCGAGTCCTCGCTGCTCAAGAACTCGCACCAGGCGTCCAGAACCTTGCGGAACATGGCGATGATGCGCGGATCGCGGTGGGCCGCGAACCCGGCTTCGGTTCCCATGGTCCAATCGAGGATCGCCGTCAACGGCGTGGTCACCATGCCGCCTTCGCTGAACTCCGGTGCCGTCGTGAGGACTTCGTTGATCAGCCGGAGCATCTGGTCAACGCTCGTGAGGTGCCGTTTGCGGTAGGGCTTCGACGTCGGAACCTGCTCGATCATCTCCGTCATGTAGAGACGGACCACCGGATCGCTGGCAATCAGTTCCTGGAACTCCACGATCACTGGATGCAGGGGAACATCCTCACCCCGCGCCTCGACCCGTTCCCGGTGGCCGGAGATCCATTCCTCGAGGTCGTCCTGCTGCTCGGGCAGCCAGCCACCCCATCGTCGGACACGGTCAGATGACGAGATAAGGGTCATGGGCCCGAGACTACTCGCCTCATGACCGGCACCACACCCACGCGCGGCGTGCCGCGGCGGGACGCCGTCGCTACTTCACGCAGGGGATTCCGCCGCCCTGGAGGGGGCCCTGCCAGTCCGCGTAGGTCGTGGGGGCGGGGCTCGCCGTCGTGCTCGCGGCGTCCGGCGACAGGGACGACGACGGCGCGGCCGCCCCTGTGCTGTCCGTCCCGCCGGACGAGGCCTCGCCCCCCGACTCCGACGAGGCCGATGCCGACGCTGCCGGTGTCGAAGCGGCCGGGGTCGGAATGGCGGGGGGCGGCGTCGTGGGCTGCGGGGGCTTCGGTGCGAGGAGGTCTCGCACGGTCGCGCGAATCTGGCCGACGTCGACAAGGTTGATGGACGCCCCCTCGGGAGAGGTCCCGAAGCCGAGGATCGGAAGGGTCGTGAAGGAGATGTTGCCGCCCCTGAGCGAGCTGGCCTGCTGGGAGAACTCGAGGAGATCGAGGCCGCGGTCGATCGCCATGTTCTTGCTCACGGCGTCGAGCACCGCCTCCATCTTCGGCAGGTCCGTCAGCGTCCCGGCCTGCTTGAGCTGGTGCAGCACCGAGGCGATGAACGCCTGCTGGCGGCGCGAGCGGTCGAGGTCCGTGAAGTTGTAGGTGGGATCGGAGGTGTCCCGCCGCTGGCGGACGAACGACATCGCCTGCTGTGCGTTGATCTGCTGCATTCCCGCACGGAAGTCCGCGCCGGAGAACGTGTCCTGGGTGGCCCGGTTGACGCACACCGTGATCGGCTGGATGGCGAGGGCCACCTGGTAGAACGCGACCATCGTGATCTCGACGAAGTGGTCGATCTGCACGCCGCCGAGGAATTGGGAGACCGTGGCGATCTCGGCGGCGCGGCCGGCGTCGCGCGCCGACTGATACGTCGCGTCGTCGTTCGGCTTTCCCTGGGCGAGGAGCGTGGACTGCTCGGCCGCGAAGCCGTAGCTGTAGGCCTCCTTGACCTTGGCCATGAAGCCAGCTCCGGGAAAGCCAGCGGTCTGGACGTAGTCGTCGCGCGGTATCGAGACCGCGGTGGACTGGGAGCCATCGGCCGGGATATGCACAAGCATTAGCACGTTCGCGTTGTAGAAGCCCACGCTGTCGTCACCTGCGTGCAGCGCGTCCTGGATGTCCTGCGGGAGGGGGTTGCCGTTCTCGTCGAGCCTCGAGTCGAGACCCATGATGAGGACGTTGGTGTCCTTGGACAGCTTCGGCACGGCGGAGGCAGAGGGGCTAGCGGACTGCTCCGTGAGCGCGCGGGACAGCGCGTCCGAGCGGCGCACGTTGCCGTTGAACCTCGCCGCCAGCTGCGCCACGTAGACGGCGCTGCCGGCGGCCGCGAGCGTGACCACGATCGCCACGATGGCCAAGACCTTCGGCCACCTGCGCCGGCGCGGCGCGAATCGGCGGCCTGTACCGCGTGCCTGCTCCCCCATGCGAGCTGCCTTCCGCGCGGCGCACCGCGTGGCGAGGAACGCCACTTGAGGGCACCGACATGTGATGCACACCATACCGCCGGCCAGCGGGCCGCGCACCACCTCGAGCGTCAGCCGCGCCCGTAGATCCTCGCCGTGAGCTCGCCCGCGACCCTCGTGACGCGCCTCGCGAGATCCTCGCGGCGCTCGGCAGGCACACGATCTCCCTCGAATGTCACGGCGACGGCAGCCGTGGGCCACCCGGTGTGGTCCAGGACCGCGGCGGCGACCGATGCGAGCCCCGGCGTGATCTCACCGTCCTCGGTGGCATAGCCGCGCTGCCTCACCTGGTCCAGTTCGGACTGGAGCGTCGAGTACGAGCGGATCTGCGTCCCTTCATCCGTGCGGGTCGAGAACGCGGCGGCATTCGGGTAGAGCGCGCGGACCTGCGACTTCGGTAGCGCGGCGAGGATCGCCCGCCCGCTCGCCGTGAGGTGGCTCGGAAGGCGCACACCCACGTCGGTGACGAGGGAGGGCCGGTTCTTGGCCCGTTCTTCGGCGATGTACAGCACGTCCCGGCCGTGCAGGACGGCGAGGTGCGCGCTCTCGCCGATCGCATCGACGAGAGCCGCGAGCACAGGTCGGCCCAGACGCGAGAGGGGCTCCTGGCGCGAGAAGGCGCTCGAGAGCTCGAACGCCCCGATCCCTAGACCGTAGCGCTGCTCCTCCTTCAGATGCATGACGAATCCGCTCTCCTCCATGACCGCCAGGAGGTGGTACACCGTGGAGCGCGGCAGGCCGAGCTGTGTCGCGATCGCGGAGGCCGGCTGCGGCCCACGGCGTGAGGCGAGCAGGCGCAGGATGCGCAGGGTGCTCTCGGCGGCGGGCACCTTGGACTTCTGGTCGAGCTCGGGCATGGCACCTCGGTCGGGTCGCTGTCTGTAATACCGAACTCCAGTGTGCACGCGGACGACGGTTATGCGCATCCGCCGCTGTCCGGCTACCGTCCGGTATTCCAGACATAACGACCGTCTGCGGTCCGAGACCTCATCGGGGTGCCGCGGCACAGGCGTCCCGCCGGGCACAACTCAGCGCCGTTTCCGTCCCAATGCGGGCAGAAACGGCGCTGAGTGGTGTCGTGCGGGACGCCCGAGGTTCCGGAGGCGTCGGCTACGGGGGGGTCCGGCCCCGCGCAGCTACCGGCCACCGGTTACCGGCTACCGGCTACCGGGCCGACCAGCCGCCGTCCATCGTGTAGCTCGCGCCGGTGACCATCCCTGCGTCGTCCGAGGCGAGCCAGCACGCGAGCGAGGCGACCTCGGCGGGCTCGACGAGCCGCTTGACTGCCATCTCCGTGAGCATGACCTTCTCGAGGACCTCCGACTCGGGGATGCCGTGGGTCTCGGCCTGGTCCTTGATCTGCTGCTCCACGAGGGCCGTGCGGACGTACCCGGGGTTGATGCAGTTGGACGTCACCCCGTGCGGGGCGCCTTCGAGGGCGGTCACCTTCGAGAGCCCCTCGAGCGCATGCTTGGCGGTCACGTAGGCGCTCTTGAAGGCGGACGCGCGGATGCCGTGCACCGAGCTGAGGTTGATGACCCGCCCCCAACCCTTCTCGTACATGTGCGGCAGTGTCGCCCGGACGAGCAGGAACGGTGCCTCGACCATGAGCCGCTGGATCCGGCGGAACGTCTCCGGCTCGTAGTCCTCGATGGGCGCGATCTTCTGGATGCCGGCGTTGTTGACGAGGATGTCGCAGTCCAGACGCAGGTCCTCGAGCGGCATCGTGTCGAGCAGGTCGACCGCCCAGACGCTCCCCCCGAGATCCGCGGCCAGCTTCTGCGCGGCCTCGCCGTCGAGGTCGGCGACCACCACGTGCGCGCCCTTCTCGGCGAGCCCCCGGGCCACGGCGGCGCCGATGCCGGCGGCGCCGCCCGTGACCAGGGCCTTGCGTCCTTCGAGGCTCACGCGCGGGCCCCCGCCTCGGGGACCTCGCTGCGCTGCTTGGCCGCATCGGCGGCGTCGAGCGCATGGAGCGAGGCACCCTTGGTCTCACGCAGGGAGAGCACCGCGACGAGCGTGATCACTCCGGCGATCGCAAGGTACACGGCCGTCGGCCACCACGAACCGGTCGCCTTGAGCCACTCCGTGGCGAAGACCGGGGCAAGCGAGCCCGCCACGATCGAGGTGACCTGGTAGGAGATCGACACGCCCGAGTAGCGCATGCGGGTCGGGAACATCTCGGACATGATGGCGGGCTGGCCCGCGTACATGAGTGCGTGGAACATGAGGCCCACGATGATGGTCACCAGGATCACCACGGTGTTCTTGGTGCCGAAGGCAGGGAAGGCCCAGAAGCCCCACGTGCCGCCCAGGATCGTGCCGACGAGGTAGACGGGCCTGCGGCCCACGCGGTCGGCAAGGCGGCCGACCAGGGGGATGATCGCGAAGTGGCAGATGTGGGCGATCGCAATGACGCCGAGGATCGACCCGGTGTTCATCTTCAGGCCGGTGCCGAGGTACACGATCGAGAAGGTCACAACGAGGTAGTACATGATGTTCTCCGCGAAGCGGAGGCCCATGCCCGTCAGGACGCCCCTGGGGTACCGCTTGAGGACCTCGAACACGCCGTAGCCGGCCGCCTTCTCGGAGTCCATCTCTGCCTTGGCCTCCTGGAAGATGGGGGCCTCGTCGATCTTGGTGCGGATGTAGTAGCCCACGACCACGACGATCGCGGACAGCCAGAATGCGACCCGCCAGCCCCAGGCCAGGAACGCATCATTGGAGAGGGTCGTGGTCATGAGCCACAGGACTACGGTGGCCAGGACGTTGCCGAGCGGGACCGCGGCCTGCGGCCACGAGGCCCAGAACGCCCGGCTCTTGTCAGGTGCGTGCTCCGCGACCAGGAGGACGGCACCGCCCCATTCGCCGCCGAGCGCGAGGCCCTGGATGAAGCGGAGCAGAACGAGGAGGATCGGCGCCCACGCCCCGATCTGCGCGTAGGTGGGCAGGCAGCCCATGAGGACCGTCGCGACGCCGATCAGGATGATCGTGATCTGGAGCGTCTGCTTGCGGCCGATCCGGTCGCCGATCTGGCCGAACACGATGCCGCCGAGCGGGCGCGCCACGAAGCCGACGGCGTAGGTGAGGAACGCGGCGATGATCGCGTCGTACTCGTTGCCCATCTTGGGCAGGAGCACCTTGTTGAACACGATCGTCGAGGCGGTCGCGTAGAGGAAGAAGTCGTACCACTCGACGACCGTGCCGGCCATCGAGGCCGACACGATCTTCTTGAGAAGCGAAGTCTCGGAGCCGGCGGAACCGGCGGAGCGTTGGTTCACGCTCATGTTTGCCCTCCTGGGTCGGAACTGGCAGTCTCGCGAACGCCACCACGGTATGACGCCCGTCACATGCCTTGGACGAGTATTCCCTGCGCATTGCTGCGCACTCAATGACCAATCAGGCAAGGGTCGTGTGCAGATGTGCAGATCACTCGTAGGCTGAGCCCATGACGTCGCCCTCGCCCGAGCTGCTGCTGGTCCTCCTCGAGGTCTCCCGTTCAGGGAAATTCACGACGGCGGGCGAGGGCCTCGGCCTCAACCACACGACCGTCGCCCGCAAGATCTCGGCGCTCGAGAAGGCCCTCGGCGGGCGCGTGCTCGCCCGCGCGGCGGGCGGCTGGGAGCTGACGCCGCTCGGCGAGCGCGCCGTGGGCGTCGCGGTACAGATCGCCGAGGCGATGGGCCGCCTCGGCCAAGGCGAAGAGGACCCGGTCACCGGCTCAGTACGCATGACGGCGACCGACGGCTTCAGCGCCTACATCGCATCCCCCGCCGTCGCGGCCCTGAGGGCCGAGCACCCGGGGCTGACCGTCGAGCTCATCACCGTGACACGGCGGGCGATGCAGCAGCGCTCGGGGGTGGACATCGAAGTCGTGGTGGGCGAGCCCCAGGTCCACCGCGCCCAGGCCATCCGGCTCGGCGACTACACGCTCGGGATGTACGCCTCGCGGGACTACCTCGCGAGGCACGGAAGGCCCCAGACGCCCAGCGAGGTCGCCCGCCACGGGCTCGTGTACTTTGTGGACTCGATGCTGCAGGTCGATGACCTCGACGCCCCCCGGCGCCTCGCCCCCGAGATGCGGGACGGCCTGACCTCGACCAACGTGTTCGTTCACGTCGAGGCCACCCGGGCCGGCGCCGGGGTGGGCTTCCTCCCCTGCTTCATGGCCGACCGCCACGAGGACCTCGTGCGCATCCTGCCCGACTACTTCAGCGAGCGGCTGCCCTACTGGATGGTCCTGCGCGCCGACTCCTACCGCCAGCCTACCGTGGCGGCTGTGGCCGAGGCGCTGCAGGCCCAGATGGAGATCGCCCGGCCCATGCTGCTCGGCAGCGCCCCAAGCGGGCGTGCCGCCGGCAGTGCCTCGACATAGGCTTGGCCGCATGTCACTGACCTCAGCCCAACGCCGGCAGACGAGCACGGATCTGGCAGAGAACCTGCGCCGCAGCGGCATCCCCCGCGGCACGGTCGAGACCGACCTCGGATGGACCCGTGAGCGGTTCGACGCAACCCTCGCGGTGGGGTCCGACGTCTCGCCGGTGGACGTGTGGGCCCTGCGCGACTACCTCGACGCAGCCCTCAGGGAAGACCCGGACGAAGCCGCCCGGTGGACCGTCCTGACCGACAGGGCCCGCACGGCCGCCACGGCCTGGTTCCCGCTCGACTGAGGCGCCCCGGGTCAGGGTAGCGTCTGTTTCAGGGCAGCGCGTCCGGGTCGAGGGTGTCTGCCCCAGGCGACGGGTCCCGGCGCGCCTCCGCCGCGCCGATCCACGCCCGAACCTGGGCGTCGTCCCAGAACTGGGCAGGAACGCCCCCGCCCAGGAGACGGCGACGCATCCCAGGCGAGGCGAGGATCGGCGTCGTGCTTCCGGCGGCGATGATGTTGCCGTAGCGACGTCCCTTGAGCATCGCCGGATCCGAGACGATCGCGGTGTGCGGGAACACGGCTGCGATCGCCGCGGCCTCGGCACGGGCCGTGATGTGGTTCGGTGCGCTGCCGATGTTCGCGACGAACAGTCCGCCCGTGTCGAGGAGCCGGGCGGATGCCCCGATGAACTCGACGGTGGTGAGCGGGTCCGGCGTCCGCGCGCCAGCGAACACGTCACGGATCACGACGTCGCGCGTGGCCGGCGTGAGCGATTCCGTCACCTCCCGCGCCTCGCCGACCCGGAGGCGCACTAGCGGCGCCTTGGGCAGGTCGAACCACTCGCGCACGTACTCGGCGAGCTGCGCATCGAGTTCGACGACGACCTGCCGCCCTTCCGGATAGCGCGCCGCGAGGTAGCGGGGCATCGTGCACCCGCCGCCGCCCTGGTGGAGGACCCGCAGCCTGTCCACCGCATGGGGCTCGAAGCGGTCCTCGATGAGGGCCACGATCCAGCGCATGTACTCGAAGTCGAGCCGCAGGGGGTCGCTGAGGACGATGTGCGAGCTCTGCACCCCGTTGATCTTCAGGAGCCAACCGTCGGGCGAGTCGCCGTCCTGGACGAGTTCCGCCGTGCCCGTGCTGATGGGGTAGATGCCGGCAACGGGGCCACCGGCCGCAGCGCGCGCCATCACTTCCCCGACCCGACGATCACCCTGATGGCGCGTCTGGCGTCCGCGTTCCCGAGCACCTCGTACGCGTCGAGGATCCTGGCGAACGGGAACCGGTGCGTGACGAGCTTGGCCGGATCGATCTCGCGGTCGGCGATGCGCTCGAGGAGGTCTGGCTCCTCCGCCTCACTGTCGAGTCCGGTCATGACGGTGAGGTTGGCGATCCAGTCTCGGTCCGGCGGGAAGACCGCGGGCTTGCCGTGCACACCGGCGTTGGCCACACGGCCGCCGGGCCTGATCGTGTCGAGCGCCTCGGCGTAGGTCCTCGGCAGGCCGACGGTCTCGACGGCGACGTCGACGCCGAGGCCGTCGCGGCTGAGCGCCCTGACCGCCGCTCCGAGGTCGACCCCGTCCGCGACCCTGACCGTGTCCGTGGCCCCGCACTTGAGCGCCCTCTCGAGCCGGTAGTCGTTGCGGTCCACGGCGATGATCCTCGAGGCCCCGAGCGCGCCGGCAGTCATGATCGAGGCCAGCCCCGCCGGTCCGGCACCGATCACCGCCACCTCGTCCCCCTCGCCCACGCCGCCGTAGAGCACGCCGATCTCGTACCCGGTGGGCAGCATGTCGCTGAGCACGGTGCCCTGCTCGACGGTCACGCCGCGGGGCAGTGGGACGAGCCCGTTCTCCGCGAACGGCACCCGCACGTATTCCGCCTGTGTGCCATCGATGAGATGGCCGAAGACCCATCCGATCCCGCCGAGAGTCTCGCAGTACGAGGTCAGCCCCGACAGGCAGGAATCGCAGCCCATGCACTTGGTGATGGACGAGATGATCACGACGTCGCCCACGCGGACCTTCCGGCACTCCGGGCCAACCTCGGTCACGACGCCGACACCCTCGTGGCCCAGGATCCGGCCCACGGGCACGGACGGCGCGTCCCCCTTGAGGATGTGCAGGTCGGTGCCGGTGATCGTCGTGGCCTCCATGCGGACAATCGCATCCGCGGGCCCATGGATCACCGGATCGGGGACGTCCTCCCACTCCTTCCGGTGCGGACCGTGGTACACAAGCGCCTTCATGCTCTCCTTCCTACACCACCCGGGACATGCGGATCTCCGCGAGGAACCGGCCGCCGAACTGATCCAGCTTGCGGGCGCCGTCCGGTGCGAACCCTAGCTTGGCGTAGAAGGCCCGGGCGCGCGGGTTGTCCTCGAACACCCACAGGCACGCGGGGCGGTCGCCCAAGACACGCTCGACCAATGCTCGGCCAGCCCCGGTTCCGTGCATCTCGGCGAGCACGTACACGGCGTAGAGCTGCTCGGGCGCCGGGGCGTCGTCGTCCCGCGCCGGCCCCGCGCCCGCAAAGCCGACCACGCGCCCGCCGCAACGGGCGAGCGCAAACCGGCCGGCGGCGTCGGGCGTCATGAACCCTCGCCACCGCTCCGTGCGCTCGGGCCCCGCACCGAGGCCGCCGGCCAGGAATTCGGCCGGAAGGAGGTCGGCGTAGGCCTCGCGCCAGCCGGCATCCTTGACGGCGAGGATGGCCTCGGCGTCGTCGGGCAGGGCGTCCGCGATCTCGAAGGGTTTCGACTCTGAGGCTCTCCGCTCAGCCACCGCGCACCCTTGCTCTACTTCACGATCGCGAGGGCGAAGCCGTCCCAGCCCTTGGACCCCGTCGTCTGGATGACGGTCGCGTCGAAGAGCGGGCCTCCGAGCAGCTCGAGGGACTCGACGATCGACGGCGCATTGGCCGCATCGCGCGAGGTGTCGAGGAGGGCGCCCTCCCACACGGTGTTGTCAAGCACGACGACGGTGCCGGGCCGCCCGAGCCTCACGGCCCATTCGAGGTAGCGCGAGTTGTTCTGCTTGTCCGCGTCGATGAAGACCAGGTCATAGGACCCGGTGAGGCCCGGGAGGGAGTCGAGCGCGGGTCCGACGTGGACGGTGACCTTCTCCGACAGCCCCGCTGACGCGAGGTTCTCGCGGGCCACGGCGGCGTGCTCAGGCAGGTACTCGAGCGTGTCGAGGTGCCCGTCCTCGGGGAGGGCCTGCGCCATCCAGATGCTGCTGAAGCCGGCCAGCGTGCCGATCTCGAGCACCCGCCGGGCACCTGAGATCTTCACGAGCAGGTTCAGGAGCTTCCCGGACGTGGGCTGGACCTCGATAGGCGGCATGCCGCGCTCCTGGGCGGTCGTCAATGCACGCTCGTGCTCCGGGCCGGGCTTCACCACGGTGCGGGTGAGCCAGCGTTCAACATCGATCCATTCGGGCTGCGCGACATGCTCGATCATGCGGCCAGTCTGGCACCCGGCCGGTGGCTCGGCTACTGGGCAGCCGCGTTGCCTTCTGCCTGCGAGAGCGCCTCTTGCGATGCCCGTGCCTGCTAGCCTGATCTCACTACATCCCCCACGCCTCTCCACGATGCGCACTTGGGGGATTTTCTTCGCTACGGGCCAAGAGGAGCGAGCGATGACGGATCCCCGCAGCGACGTCGTGGTCGGCCTTCCACGGAAGACCGCTTCGATCTACGATCACTCTGGCGAGGGGGTCCGTGGTGCGTCGTTTCGGTTCGGTCGGTCGCTTCTGTTCGGTGATTGTCTTTCTCGCAGCAGGGACGCCGCCATCGTGCAGTGGCCCAAGTGCATGCCCCGCGGTCGGCTATATCTCTACGGTGACCCTGCACATCACTCCGGAGCGCTCAGCCACTCTGGCCAAGCTCGACATCGAGCTGTGCCAAGACGGCACCTGCCACGGCCTGCCCATCGATGCCACGGCACCGCTCACACCCGGGCCCGTTCCCCTGCCGACCCCGCCCGGTGCGCCCCGTGCGGTGCCTCTGCGCGCGGCGGACGGAAGCATCGACGTCCGCATAGAGATCAGTATCAACGACGATCCCCTGGACCTGACCACATCGGGCACCAACACCTCCGGCTGGTCGATCGGCACCAGCCACACGAAGCTCAGCCCAACGACCACCTACCCGAACGGCCGCGGATGCGGCGGGCCGACAACCGCCGTGGCCACGCTCGACGGTCGCGGCCTCAGGGCCGGATGACCTTCCCGGGACCACCCGTTCGTCGAGCCGACGGGCCAAGCGATCAAGACCGGGCGCCGACCCGCAAGGCCTCCCCGCTGTGCTTCCCCAGCTTGAAATTTCCGGCCGGTGGCGCGGCTACTGGGCGGCGGCGCCGCCTTCTGCCTGCCGCTCGATCGCCCTCTCGAGCCGCTCGACCTTGCCCGTAATCTCACCCGTGTGCCCGGGACGGATGTCTGCCTTGAGCACGAGCGAGACGCGGGACCCGTATCGACCCACAGCCTCGGTGGCGCGCTTGACCACGTCCATGACGTCGTCCCACTCGCCCTCGATCTCGGTGAACATCGAGCTCGTGCGGTTCGGCAGGCCCGATTCGCGCACCACACGCACGGCCGAGGCGACCGCCTCGTGAACCGAATCGCTGGAGGAGGCACCCGACGGCGCGACGGAGAAGGCGACAATCATGCCGCCAGTCTGCCACTCGCCGTCGTGCGCGTGTTGAGAGCGCACCGTCATATAGGCGACACCGAAACTCTCGGATGTAGTGTGGAAACATGCAGCAGGAACGAGCGTGGCGCAAGCCGATGCGGGCTGACGCCGCGCGCAACATCGAAAAAGTCATCACCGCAGCGCTCGACTGCTTCCGCGAAGACGGCCCGAACGTCTCCCTCAAGACCGTCGCCGACCGGGCCGGCGTGGGCCCTGCGACCCTGTTCCGCAACTTCGCGGACAAGGACGAGCTCGTGCTGGCCGCGGTCGAGCGCCAGCTCAAGGTCAAGGTCGACCCCGTGGCCGAAATGGCCCTCGAGAATCCCGACGCCGCCGCGGGCCTCGTGGAGGTCCTGAGCGCCGTGATGCAGGTTGCGAACGATGAGTACAACCTGCTCTCCGCCGTTGCAGGGCGCCGCGGCCTCCTGCTCGGGCTGGCGGGCAAGCTCATCGAGTCCCTCGGGCTCCTCCTGCAGCGCGGTCAGCAGCAGGGCACGCTGCGCGAGGAACTCCAGCTGGTCGATATGGTCCGGCTCGTCGCAATGCTCATCGGCGCCGGGGACACCGTGGAGCCCGGATCCTTCGCGTGGCAGCGCTACGTGGCCCTCGTCGAGGACGCGATCCGCACCCACCGCGAGAACCGCCCCCTCCCCCCGCTCGAGCCGATCCCCGGGGTCGAACTCCCGGTCTGACGCGCCCGGGCCTCCGGCGCGGGACTCAGCCCCAGCCCGCGAGCCGCAGGAGGGCCGCGGCGGCGGCCCCGACGATGACGACCACGAGGAACGGCGCCCTCAGCAGCAACGCGATCGCCGCCGCCACGAGGGCGCCGAGGCGCGCGTCGAGGACGAGTGACTGGCCGCTGCCGAACGCGTTCACCGCGGTCAGGGATGCGAGCAGGCCGATCGTGATGGTGCCCGCGATGCGCAGCATGCGCGTGTTGTCCATCCAGCGCCGGGGCACGAGATAGCCGAGCAGCTTGAGCGCATAGGCCGCCGCGCACGCCACGAGGATCCAGATCCACAGGCTCATGCGCCTTCCCCCTCCCCCGCCCGCGGAGCCTCCCCAGTTCCCGTGGACCCCGGTTCCGACGCACGACGGCGATGCTCACCCAGCGCGTCATGCCGTCCGTGGGCGTGGGACGAGTAGGGATCGAGATCCGGTTCGAGGCCCTCGACGCCAGCGCCTGCGGCCGCGCGGGCCTGGGAGCGCGAGTGGCTGACCCATCCGAGAACGGCGGCCACGAGCGCGGCGACGAGGATTGGCACGCCCGCGGGGACGAACGGCACCGCGAGGACGGTCGCGAGCCCGCACACGACAGCGATGGCAACCGGTTCGCGACCGCGGAGCCGCGGCCAGAGGAGGCCAAGGAACGCGGCGACCGCCGCCCCGTCGAGCCCCCACTGCTTGGGGTCGCCGAGGGCATTTCCCGCGAACGCCCCGACCGCGGTGAAGACGTTCCACAGCACGAACACGCCGAGGCCTGCCGCCCAGAATCCGCGGCGCTGCTCGACCGACGAGTCCTGGCCCACGGCGGTTGCCGTGGACTCGTCGATGGTCACGTGCGCTCCGGCGAAGCGCCTCCAGCCTTTGGGACGGAACATGGCGTTGAGCTGCATCCCGTACACGGAGTTGCGCACGCCGAGCAGCGTCGCGGCCGCCGCAGCCGCGCTGCCCGAGCCGCCACCCGCGACCACGCCGATGAACGCGAACTGCGACCCTCCGGTGAACATGAGCAGGCTCAACGCTATGGTCTGGAGCACGTCAAGGCCGGAAGCAACCCCCAGCGCACCGAACGAGATCCCGTAGAGCCCCGTGGCGATCGCGATCGAGGCGCCGACCCGCACTCCGGGTGAGCGTCTCAGCGGAAGGCGGGCGGCGCCGTCGTGCGCGGAATCCGCGGACGGGAGGGAGGGAACGGCTGGATCGGGCTCAGGCAATCGTCGCCCCGAGCTGGGCGAGGACGTCGGCGGGGCGGTTCGTGGTGATCTGCTGGATGCCGACGGCGACACAGTGGTCCACGTCCTCTGGCGCATCCACGGTCCAGACCCGGAACGTCAGGCCCGCGTCGAGCCACGCGCGGACCCGGTTCGGGTGATCCTTCACGTAGGTGATCCCGGGGCCGGCGATGCCGACGCGCGCACCATCGAGGATCGCCTCGGCGTTGAGCTGGGCGGCCCTGAGCACGTTCGCGACCGCGCCCCCGGTGAGGGCCCCGAGGGCCGTTGACTCGCGGAGATCCTCGACGGAGATGTCGTCGACGAGCATGCAGACGTGCCGGGCGGGCACAGTGCCGAGGAGGTACTCGACGGCCTCGGCGTCGAAGCTCATGAAGCTCACCTGGATGTTCCCCACGCGCGACGACTCGGGCTCCCACCCGCGCGAGCGCAGCACCTCCAGGACCCGATCCTCGAGCTTGAGCCGGTAGGGGCTCGGGTGCTTGAGCTCAATCGCGAGGCCGATCTCGCGGCCGGCGGTCTCGAGGAGATCGAGCAGCTCCGGCAGCGTGAGCAGCTGCTGGGTCCGGGCGCCGAACTCGTCAGGGATCCGGGCCCCCTTCCACGAGGAGAAGTCCAACTCGCGCAGTTCGGCGAGCGTGCGGTCTCCGACCGGCCCGGTACCGCTCGACGTGCGGTCCAGATTGGAATCGTGCAGCAGGACGACGTGCTGGTCGCGGGTCAGGTGGACGTCGCACTCGACGCCGTCAGCGCCGTCGGCGATCGCTTGGAGATAGGCGGCCCTGGTGTGTTCCGCGAAGCGCGCGCTTGCTCCACGATGGGCATAGACAAAGGGGCGGATGGTCATGCCGCATAGGGTAGCGGACCCGTCCGACGAGAAAGTTTGCAAGATACCCCCCTAGGTAATATCGTTGACTCAGGAAGATACCCCAGGGGGTATCCAGAACGAAGGGGAAGCATATGCTGCTCGAGCGAATCTACGACGAAGATCTGGCCCAGGCGGGCTACTTCATCGGCTGCCAGGCCAAGGGCGAGGCCCTCGTGGTGGACGCCCGCCGCGACATCGCGCCTTACCTGGAGCTGGCCGCCGCCAACGGCATGAGGATTGTGGCGGTCACCGAGACCCACATCCACGCTGACTACCTCTCCGGCACCCGGGAGCTGGCCGCCGCCACCGGCGCGACCGCCTACGTCTCGGGCGAGGGCGGCGAGGACTGGCAGTACGGGTTCGAGGCCGAGCGCCTCTACGACGGCACCACCGTCAAGCTCGGAAACATCACCGTCAAGGCCGTCCACACCCCAGGCCACACCCCCGAGCACCTGTCCTTCCTGATCACGGACGGTGCGTTCACCGACCAGCCGGGCTACATGCTCTCCGGCGACTTCGTGTTCTCCGGCGACCTCGGCCGCCCCGACCTGCTCGACGAGGCCGCCGGCGGCGTGAACACGCGCTTCGCGGGTGCCAAGCAGCTCTTCACGAGCCTGAGGGACAAGTTCCTGACCCTCCCGGACCACATCCAGGTCCACCCGGGCCACGGCTCCGGCAGCGCATGCGGCAAGGCCCTGGGCGCGATCCCGTCCACCACTGTGGGCTACGAGCGGCTCTTCGCCTGGTGGGCTCCGTACCTCGCCGCGAACGATGAGGAGGGCTTCGTCAACGAGCTCCTCAGCGGCCAGCCCGACGCGCACGCCTACTTCGGCCGCATGAAGCGCCAGAACCGCCAGGGGCCGACCGTCCTGGGCGAGCGTGGCGAGCTCCCCGAGCTCGAGAACAGCGCAGTCGCCGAGGATCTCGCTGCGGACAGGATCACGTTCGTGGACTCCCGCTCGAACCGCGAGGTCCACGAGGGCACTGTGGCCGGCTCTCTCAACATCCCCGCCGGCGGCAAGTTCGCCACCTACGGTGCGTGGGCCTACGATCCCGAGACCGATTCCCGCCCCCTCGTGCTCCTCGCCTCCGACAAGGACGCGGCGCGCACCATGTGGGACCACCTCATCCGCGTGGGCATCGACAACGTCGCGGGCTTCACCCCGAGCCTCGAGGGTCTCCCCATGGCCACGCCGAAGCTGCTCGCCCCGGCAGAGCTCGAGGGCTTCGACGCCGCACTGGTCCTCGACGTGCGCAACAAGACGGAGCACGCCGACGGCCACATCCCCGGCTCGTCCCAGCTGAGCGCCGCCCGCGTCCTGTGGCACACCGACGAGCTCCCCGCCGAGGGCACGATCGTGGCCTACTGCCAGAGCGGTGTCCGCAACTCGGTCGCCGCGAGCGCACTGCGCCGCGCGGGCTACGACGTGGTCGAGCTCGACGGATCCTACGCGGGCTGGGAGGCCTGGAAGACGACTCAGGACACCGTCACGGCCAACTGACCGGTGCACGCGCAAGCTTGGCACTAGGCGACGCACGACGGCGGCGGGCCGGGATTAGCTCCCGGCTCGCCGCCGTCGGCGAACACCGCGTTCCCGTGTCGGAGGCCGCCGGTAGGGTTGACCCATGGTGACGCTGAATCGGCTCCTTGGCACCCCGCCGGGCCTCAGTCCGGCCGACGCCGAGCGGGCCGCCGCGCTGCGCCGGATGAAGACCCTCGCCCTGTCCCTCCTGCTCGGGATGGCGGTCGTGTTCGCCGTGTCCTTCGCGCTCCAGGGCCAGTACGCGTGGCTTCAGTACGTGCGGGCGGCCTCCGAGGGCGGGATGGTGGGTGCCCTCGCGGACTGGTTCGCCGTGACCGCGCTGTTCCGGCACCCACTCGGGCTGCCCATCCCCCACACCGCGATCATCCCCACCCGCAAGGACGCGATCGGCGCTTCGCTGAGCGGGTTCGTGCGGGACAACTTCCTCTCCTCGGCCGTCGTGCGGGCGAAGCTCGACACCGTCGACGTCGCCCGCAAGGCGGGCACCTGGCTGGCGAGCCCCGGGGGCGCCGAGCGCGTCTCGAAGGAGGGTGCCGCAGTCATCCGCGGTGCCTTCACCGTTCTGAATGACGATGACGTGCAGTCTGTCATCGAGGGCATGGTCCGGAAGCACCTGCTCACCCCGCCGTGGGGGCCCCCGCTCGGCCGGGTGGCCGAGCAGGTCTTCGAGGCCGGGCACCATCACCAGCTCGTAGACCTCCTCGTGGACCGTGCCGCCGACTGGGTCGCCGCGAACTACGCGACCGTCACCCGCGTGGTCACGGACCGCTCGCCCTCATGGGTGCCGAACTTCGCGAACGATCTCGTGGGAGACAAGGTCTACATCGAGCTGTCCAAGTTCGTTGCGGCCGTGCAGTCCGACCCGAACCACCAGGCGCGCCAGTCCATCGACGCCTACCTGCGCTCGCTCGCGCTGGACCTCCAGCACGAGCCGGCGATGATCGCCCGGGTCGAAGGCATCAAGGCGCAGGTACTCGGAGACCCGCAGGTCCGCAGCCTCGCGGGCCGCACGTGGGCCACCATCAAGCGCGTGCTCCTCGAGGCCGTGTCCGACCCACGCAGCGAGCTGCACCAGCGGTTCACGACGGCGGTGCGGGACTTCGGCGCCCGGCTCGTCGAGGACGAGGAACTGGCCGGGAAGGTCAACGCGTGGGTGGCCGATGCCGCCGCCTACATCGTGGCGACGTACCGCGACGACATCGCCGGAGTCATCGAGGACACCGTCGCGCGGTGGGATGCCGAGGAGACCTCGCAGAAGATCGAGCTCCAGGTCGGCAAGGACCTCCAGTTCATCCGAATCAACGGCACCGTAGTCGGCGCCCTCGCCGGGGTGCTCATCTTCGCCGTGGCACACGCCATCTTCGGGGGGTAGCCGAAGCCACCGGCGGCCTACGCGCCCTCCGACCGCAGGCGCGCGCGGTGCTCCTCGATCTCGCGCTCGACGGCCTGTTCAGGCGTCTCGGCGGGCGCCCGAGGAGCCGAGGCCCTCCCGGGCGTGGGCATAAGCGCGAGCAGACCGCGCCGCTTCTCAACCTGTTCCGGTTTCACGTGGAACTCGCCGAGCAGGACGGCAGGCGCGGGCCCGAAGGCCTCGCGCGTCGACCTGATGACCGCGCGGCCCATGACGAGGTTCCCCGCACCGCCCACCACAGCGCCGATGCCGAACGGCAAGGCGCGGCCCAAGAGCGCCCCGCCCTGCTTCTTGAGCATCCATTTGAGGAAACGCTTCTGGACGGTCCCCTGCATCGCCTTGACGGCCGAGGAGGAGACAGACCGGTTCAGGGCCGCACCCCAGGCCTTGGTGGGGTGCCCACCCCGACCGAGGGCCTGACCGCTCAGCGCCGAGAGCAGGGAGGTGCCCTCCTCCCCCAGCATGATGGCCATGATCGTGGTCCGCGCCCGCTCGGGGTCCTCGAGGTGCACGCCATGGAGCTCGGCGATCGACGCCGCGTACACGGCGGTCGCCTCGAGGAATCCGACCGTTGCCGCGGCGGACAGGCCGAGCGAGGCCATGGTGCCAACGCCGGGCACCGCGGCGGTGCCACCCACAGCGGCGCCCGTTCCGGCCACTGCGGTGAGGTAGTCGCGTTCGAGCTGCCGCGCCAGCTGCTCCGGGGTGTACCCCGGGCGCTGGCGCCGGAGGCGTCTCAGATTGGCCAGCACGAGCGGCCGCTGGACATCGACTGCCCGCAGGAGTGCGCGGTGCACCCGCGGGGTCGCCCGGCCTCGGGAGTCGAACATCGTCTGGTGGGCGGTGTCCTGTGCAATACGAAGTGCCACATTCTTCTTCGCCATGGCCCCAGAGTAGCGCCGGGCCCCGACGCGCGCCGCGGCCGCTTCGCGCTGGGCGTAGGCGTATCAGCTAGCGGATCGCGACGGCGCGCCGCCGCCGGGCAGGGAAGCCGACGGCGAGCCACCGGCGTCGTGCGTGGAGACGCCGGAGGCAACCATCGACCGGCGGAGGGCGAGGAAGAACAGGACGAAGGCGGCCGTCAGCAGGACGTGGCCCAGCCCGGCGATCCCCGCGAACGCGGGCGAGGACACATCCGCGCCGGTCACCTCAAGGGCGCCCTTGAGCACCATCATGCCGCCAGTCACGGCCACGCCGAGCACCCAAGTCCACACGAACCACGACGACACCCGCGGGGCCGCGGCAGAGAACCGGAAGGCCTTCTCGGCGAGGAAGGCCAGGAACGTGACCGTGAAGCCGAGCGCCAGGAAGTGCGTGTGCGCGAGGGCGAGCTGGGTCTGGCCGTCGAAGTGGAAGGCCTTGCTCCACGCGCGGAAGAACAGGCCCGAGGCAAGGCCCACGGCGGCGAACACGAACGAGGTGGTGAGGAGTCTGTTGAGCATGCTTCCAGCATCCCGTGGGCATAGTGGACGCGGCATCAACCGTTCGGATGATCGCGGTCGCCCGGGTCCGCCTGGTCCGCACCATGTGTGGATCGTCCGCCTCCGGGTAATAGTCCTCCGTACAACGACCTGCAGCAACGACCTGCAGCACGGAAAGGACCCCAACCATGGGCATCGGTGCGTCAATCTTCCTCATTGCCATCGGGGCGATCCTGTCCTTCGCCCTCACGCCGGGACTGATCCCCTTCATCGACCAGGCCCTCGTGGGCTACATCCTCATGGGCGTGGGGGTGCTCGGGCTCATCATGACCCTTGCCCTGCTCAACTCCGGCACCCGCCGCCGCGTGAGCTCGTCCCGCCGGATCGTCGATCCGGAGACCGGAGATACGGTCACCCACCGCGACATCCGGGACATCTGATATGGAGTGATCCGCTGTCAAGTGGGCATGGTGAGGCGCCGCCAGGAGGAGTCCTGGCGGCGCCTCTCTGCTTCGCTGGGAGGCGGTCGGCGAGCGTGTCGTTGGCGACGCGCGGTCAGACTGATATGCGCGGGTTGGCTACCGCAGGACGGTGGTTCGGCTGGAGCCGGTCCGCGTGTCTAGGAACGAGCGTGGCCGGTCCCCTCGTTGCGGGGCTGCTGCTCATAGATGTTTCGCGGGTGGCTCCACGCGCTGCCGCCGACACCGGGATGCCCGGCGAAGCGGTCTGCTGGGTCAGTCGTCGTCCATGACTGCCAGGGACCAGCACCAGCCGGCCAGCTCGCGGGCGACGGCGACGTTGGCCACGGTCGGGCGCTTGCGGCGGTCGAGGAAGCCGACCCACCTCTCGTGCAGGCGCCGGTTGCCCTGATCGCCCCGGACCCGCGCCGCGGCCGGGGCCAGCTCCCACCGGTCCCGCATGGTCTTGCCGACCATGTAGCGGGCGCGGTGGTGCCAGGCGGCCTCGACCAGCAAGCGGCGGACGTGGGAGTTGCCGGTCTTGGTGATCGGTCCCTGCGCCCGCGAGGCCCCGGAGGAGTGCTCGGAGGGGGTCAGGCCCACGAAGGAGCCGATCGTGGCTCCGGTGAACCGGTGCCAGTCCCCGATCTCGACCGCAAGGGCGAACCCGGTCAGGGTGCTGACCCCGCGCAGGCAGCCCAGACGGTGCACGATCGGGGAGAACTCGCTTCCCGCGGCGAGCTCCCCGATCGTACGGTCCAGCCGGTCCCGACGGGCCCTGACCAGCTGGACAGCCTCGTATTCGGAGTCGAACGCCATCCGGGTCGCCCCAGGGCCCAGCGCCGGGGCCGCGTCCCTGCGCAGCCACGCGTCATGGGCCCCGGTCCAGGCATCGCCGCCCTGGTAGACGATCCCGTGCCGCAGCAGCAGCTTCGAGAGGCGGTGCCGGGCCCGCATCAGGTCCCCGCGGCAGTCCTCCCGGGCACGGACGAGATCCCGTGCGGACTCCTGCCCCACGGTCGGGACAGCAACGGCAGTGACCTCGTCCAGGCGCAGCAGCCTGGCCAGGTGGACCGCGTCCCGGGCATCGGTCTTCACCCGATCCCCCGAGGGCCGCTGCAGCTTGGACGGGGCGGCGACCACGCACCTGACCCCCTGTGAGGTCAAGGCCCTCGAAAGTCCGAACCCCGTCGGGCCGGCCTCGTAGACCACGGCGAGCGGGCCCGGCAGCCCGGCGAGCCATGCTCTGATCGCCTCCTCCGACGGGGCGAGCCTGGCCTGCACCAGCTCGCCGGTCACGCCGTCGATCGCCGCCGCGGCAACCGAACGGGCGTGCACATCCAGCCCAACACTCGTACGCTCAATGAACACCGGGGCCTCCCCACGCATGTCGGATAGGCCGGGCAGGGGACTCTGTCCGGTAACCCACGAATCTGCGCGAGAGAGGCCCCGGCCCGCAACCACCCACAACAGGCGGTCACTCCATACCGTCTAGACGGCGCGCGTCCAGGCGGGCAGCTTCCGCCCCACACCGCACATACCCACCTGATTCACCGCCCGGATCGGCCCGGCGGAGCACAGCGCTCCGCCGGGCCGATCTGTGTTTCTGTGGGATCTGTTGACATACCAACAGAAACGAAGATACAGTCAATCAATCCCACATTCGTGTGATGGAGACCACAGGCAGAATCCGCCGCATCAGCGGCTCGGAAAAGGGCGGGAGTGGGGCATGTCGATGTTCGCCGAAGAGCGCCAGCGGCTCGTTGCGGACCGCGTCGCCGAGGTCGGGCGTGTGAGCGTCACCGAGCTCGCCGAGCGGTTCTCTGTCACCACCGAGACCGTGCGGCGTGACCTCGCGGCGCTCGAGTCAGCCGGTGCCCTGCGCCGGGTCCACGGCGGCGCTGTCCCCGCCGAGCGCGGCGTCACCTCCGAGGTGAGCCTTCTCGAGCGGCAGATCCAGAACCTGCTCGAGAAGCATGCCATCGCGGAGGCGGCGGCGGAACTCGTGGCATCGTCCCGCGCGGGCAGCGTGCTGCTCGACGCCGGAAGTTCCACGGAGGAGCTTGCGGAGCGCCTCATGGGCACGCGTCCTGACGGGAATAGTCTCGTGATCGTGACCAACGCGCTGCCCATCGCAGACAAGCTCGCCGCGGACCCGAACCTCAACGTCCAGCTCCTCGGAGGCCGGATCCGGCCGCTCACCCGGGCGGCCGTCGGCCCGGCGACGGTCGAAGCCGTTGAACGGCTGCGCCCCGACCTCGCCTTCGTGGGGACCAACGGCCTGCATGCCGCGTTCGGGCTCAGCACGCCTGACGCAGAGGAGGCAGGGGTCAAGGCCGCGTTCGTCCGCTGCGCCCGGCGTGTCGTGGCCCTCGTGGACCACACCAAGTTCGGCGTCGAGACCCTCGTGCAGTTCGCCCGGCTCGACCAGCTGGACGCCATTGTGACGGACCGGGCCCCTGAAGGGGACGTGGCCGCGGCGCTCGCCGAGGCCGGAGTTGAAGTTGTGGAGGCTGGCACACCATGATCGTGACCCTCACCGCGAACCCTAGCCTTGATCGTACGGTCGAGCTCGGCGGTCCCCTCGAGCGGGGAGAGGTGCAGCGCGCAGTGTCCGTGCGGCAGGAGTCAGGGGGCAAGGGCGTCAACGTTGCCCGCGCCCTGCGGGCCTCCGCCCTTGAGACCCTCGCCGTGCTTCCCGGAGACGCCGGCGATCCGGTCCTCGCCGGGCTCAGCGCGACGGGCGTGCCCTTCGTCGCCCTCCCCATCGGCGCTCCGCTTCGCTCCAACGTGGCCCTCACCGAACCGGACGGGGTCACTACCAAGGTCAACGAGCCGGGCCCCGAGCTCTCCTCCGAGCTCCAGGAGCAGCTGCTCTCCCTTCTCGTCGATCGGGCCCGGGGCGCCACATGGGTGGTCCTCGCCGGCTCGCTTCCTCCGGGTGTTCCGGAGGACTTCTATGCCACGGCTGCCCAGCGCCTGCGCGCTGCTGCCGATGGGTCCGCTCCGAGGATTGCCATCGACTCGTCGGGCGCCCCGCTCGCGGCGTCGCTGAAGGGCAAGCCGGAGCTGCTCAAGCCCAACGCGGACGAGCTCGCCGAGCTGGCCGCGATGGTAGGCCTGCACGACGCCGGCACCCCGGCCGAGCTTGAGGCCTCACCGGAGCGCGCGGCCAAAGCGGCCCGTGCGCTTGTGGATGCCGGCGTCGGAGCGGTGCTCGCGACGCTCGGTTCGAAGGGGGCCGTCCTCGTGACGGCAGACGGCGCGTGGTACGCCACGCACTCCCCTATCAAGGCCGTCAGCACCGTCGGTGCCGGCGACTCCTCCCTGGCCGGGTATCTCCTGGCCGACTCCATCGGGGCGGACGCCGAGGGCCGCCTGCGCCAGGCAGTGGCCCATGGGGCCGCCGCCGCGTCCCTGCCGGGATCCACCGTCCCGGCAGCGAACCAGACCACCCCCTCAGCCGTGAACATCACGGCCCTGTAGAAGAAGGACTGACCATGACCGAACTCATCGCCCCCGAGCTCGTGGTGCTCGACGCGTCGCTGGGCTCCTCGCCCGCCGACGTGATCCGGCATCTGGCCGGCCTCGTGGCCGACGCTGGCCGCGCCACCGAGGTGGAGGGCCTGTTCGCTGACGCATACGCCCGCGAGCAGAAGACCGCCACCGGGGTACCTGGCGGGATCGCGATCCCGCACTGCCGCTCCGCCGCGGTGACGGAGCCGTCGCTCGCGATGGCCCGCCTCTCCGAAACTGTCGATTTCGGCGCCAAGGACGGCAACGCCGATCTCGTCTTCTTCATCGCCGCGCCCGAGGGCGCAGACCAGGAGCATCTCAAGCTCCTCGCCAAGCTCGCCCGAAGCCTCATCAAGAAGGACTTCACGGCAGCCCTCCGCGCGGCAGCAACCCGCGAAGACGTCGTGGCGCTGGTGAACGATGCCCTCGGGCTCGGTCCCGCGGGCGCGACGACGGCAGCCGCCGGCGCTGGAGCCGCAGCACAGGTCGGCCTCGCGAATGCTGCCTCGGGCGGCCACAAGCGCATCGTCGCCGTCACCGCCTGCCCGACGGGCATCGCCCACACCTATATGGCCGCCGATTCGCTCGTGGCCGCGGGCAAGGAGAAGGGCATCGACGTGCAGGTCGAGACCCAGGGCTCGGCCGGTTCGACGCCGCTGCCCCAGTCGGTGATCAACGCCGCAGATGCAGTAGTCTTCGCGGTCGATGTGGATGTCCGGGACAAGGAGCGCTTCGCGGGCAAGCCGTACGTTCAGTCTCCCGTCAAACGCGGCATCGATGAACCGGGCGTCATGCTCGACGAGGCGCTGAAGATCGCCGCCGATCCGAGCGGCCGGCGCGTCGCCGCGGCGGCCGGCGGATCGTCGTCGGCCTCGGCCTCGGGCTCCGACCGCGCTGAATCGGGCGGCGCCAAGCTCAAGCGCGTGCTCCTCACCGGCGTGAGCTACATGATCCCGTTCGTGGCCGGCGGTGGCCTGCTCATCGCGCTCGGCTTCCTCCTTGGCGGGTACGACATCACGAAGTACGCGGACACGATCGTCCTGAAGAACAACCTGTTCAACCTGCCGGCGGAGTTCGGGCCGCAGGCCTGGGGGCCGCTGGGCGCGTATCTGGGCGCCGTACTCTTCAAGATCGGTGCCCTCTCGATGGGCTTCCTCGTCCCGGCCCTGGCCGGCTACATGGGCTATGCCCTGGCTGACCGTCCCGGCATCGCCCCCGGCTTCGTGGCCGGTGCCGTTGCGGGCTTCATGGGCGCTGGCTTCCTCGGCGGCATCGTGGGCGGTCTCCTGGCCGGCTACACGGCGCACTGGCTCGCGTCCCTCCCCGCGCCGCGCTGGCTCCGCGGGCTCATGCCGGTCGCCATCATCCCGCTCCTGGCATCGATCGTTGCTTCGGGACTCATGTTCGTAGTGCTCGGCGGTCCGATCGCCTGGATCACCACGTGGCTCAACACGCAGCTCACCGGCATGAGCGGCGCTGCAGCCGTGACGCTCGGAATCATCCTCGGCCTCATGATGTGCTTCGACCTCGGCGGTCCGGTCAACAAGGTCGCCTACGCGTTCGCCGTCGCCGGTCTCAGCGCTGCAAGCGCCGACAACGCAGCGCCCTACCACATCATGGCCGCCGTCATGGCTGCGGGTATGGTTCCACCGCTCGCCATGGCCCTCGCCACGGTTCTCGACCACAAGAACTTCAACGCCACGGAACACGAGAACGGCAAGGCGGCGTGGCTGCTCGGTGCCTCGTTCATCTCTGAAGGCGCCATCCCGTTCGCCGCGGCGGACCCGCTGCGCGTCATCCCGGCCTCGATGCTCGGCGGCGCCATCACGGGTGCGCTCTCAATGGCGTTCGGCGCTGGCTCCAAGGCCCCGCACGGCGGCATCTTCGTCTTCTTCGCGATCGACAACTTCGTGATGTGGGTCATCTCGATCGCGGTGGGCGTCGTGGTGACGGCTCTGGCCACGATCGGCCTCAAGCGCTACGTTGGCAAGAAGGCGCCCCAGGCTGCCGAAGCCGTTCCCGTCGCCGCCTAGCAGGCGGAGAGAGTTCGAGGTCGAACCAATGGATCAGTTTCACGGTGTCGGTGTGACTCCGGGGCGGGTTGTGGGGCGGGTGCGGCAGATGCCGGCGCCGGTGTCGGAGCCTGGTGTGGGGTCGGGTCTGGGCGCGGGTGCGTCGGTGGAGGGTGAGGGCGAGCGGATCCGGGCGGCGTCCAGGGCCGTCCAGTCGGCCCTGAAGGCCCGTGCCGCGGCGGCGTCGGGGGACGCGAGGGGCGTGCTGGAGGCCACTGCCCTGATGGCCGCGGACCCGGTGCTGGTCAAGGGCGCCGTGAGGCTGCTGGACCCGGGCGCCGACGGCGGGGGCCGGTCCGCGGAGCGGGCCGTGTGGGAGTCCGGTGCGGCGGTGGCGGCGAAGCTGAAGTCCCTGGGCGGGTACATGGCCGAGCGGGCCGCGGACGTCCTGGACGTCCGGGCCCGGATCGTCGCGGAGCTGAGGGGCCTGCCGGCCCCGGGGATCCCGGAATCGGTGGAGCCGTTCGTGCTGGCCGCGCACGACCTGGCCCCGGCGGACACGGCCACCCTGGACCCGGGAAGGGTCATCGCCCTGATCACCTCCGGCGGGGGCCCGCAGTCCCACACCGCGATCCTGGCCCGGTCCCTGGGCCTGCCCGCGGTCGTGGCCGCGCCCGGGGTCGAGGGCATCCCGGACGGGACCGAGGTCTACGTCGACGGCGCCGCCGGGACCGTGCAGACCGGGCCTGGGCAGCCGGAGCGGGACGCCGCGGCGGCGTGGGCGGTGGCCGCCGCGGCCCTGGCCGGCGGGTTCGCCGGGGCCAACCGGCTCGCGGACGGGCACCCCGTGCCCCTGCTGGCCAACGTCGCCACCGGGGCGGACGCGGCCAAGGCCGCCGCGGCCGGGGCGGAGGGCGTGGGCCTGCTGCGCACCGAGTTCTGCTTCCTGGACCGGGACACCGAGCCCTCCCACGCCGAGCAGGTCGCCGCCTACACCGCGGTCTTCGCCCAGTTCCCCGGGAAGAAGGTCGTCATCCGCACCCTGGACGCCGGCGCGGACAAGCCCCTGCCCTTCCTGACCAACACCGAGGAGCCCAACCCCGCCCTCGGCGTGCGCGGGTACCGCACCGACTGGACGAGCCCGGGCGTCCTGGCCCGCCAGCTCGCCGCGATCGCCCAGGCCGCCGCACAGAGCGAGGCCGAGGTGTGGGTCATGGCCCCCATGATCGCCACCACCGAGGAGGCCGCGCACTTCACGGCGCTGGCGAAGGACGCCGGCCTGCCCACCGCCGGGGTCATGGTCGAGGTCCCCTCCGCGGCCCTGACCTCCGGGCACATCCTGGCCCGCACGGACTTCGCGTCCCTGGGCACCAACGACCTCACCCAGTACGCCATGGCCGCGGACCGCATGCTCGGGCCCCTGGCCCACCTCAACGACCCCTGGCAGCCCGCCGTCCTGCACCTGATCAAGGCCACCTGCGACGGCGCCGCCGCCGCCACCGCCGCCACCGGCACCCCCAAGCCCGTCGGGGTCTGCGGGGAAGCCGCCGCAGACCCCGCCCTGGCAGCGGTCCTGGTCGGACTCGGCGTCACCACCCTGTCCATGTCCCCCCGCGCCCTCACCGCCGTCAACCGCGTCCTGGCCACCATCACCCTCCACCAGGCCCAGACCCTCGCCGAGGCGGCCCTCACCGCCCCCGACGCCCACACCGCCCGCACCGGCGCCCGCTCACACCTGCCCATCCTGAACGAACTCGGCCTCTGAACCACCCGCCACACCCCGGCCCCCGACCAGCACCACACCCCGGAACCAGAAGGAGCAACCCATGGCAGAACGCACCGCGACCATCGGCTCACGCGTCGGCCTCCACGCCCGCCCCGCCGCCATCTTCGCCGAAGCCGCCGGACAGGCAGGCCTCGAAGTCACCATCGCCAAGCCCGGCGAGCCCGCCGAGGAGGCCATGGACGCCTCCAGCATCCTCTCCCTCATGTCCCTCGGCGCCGAATACGGCCAACAGGTCATCCTCCGCGCCGACGGCCCCGGCGCGGACCAGGCCCTCGACCACCTCGTCACCGTCCTCGAAACCGACCACGACGCCGAATAGGACACCGAATAGACAGCCGAAGAGCTGGGGCGCGCCGGATGTCCACAGACATCCGTCGCGGCCCAGCAGTATCTCAGCGGGCGCTGTCTCGGCCCGGGTTCTGGCATTCTCAGAAGGGAGAGGCCGTGTTTGGTCTGGGGCGCCGCAAGGATGGCCCGCTCGAGGGACTGACGGCGGTCATCGGCGGCGCGGTGGGCCGCGATGGGCACCTGAGCGGCACCGCCGCCGGACGGACGGTCGAGGTCTGGCTCGAGCGGCTCGACCCGACGCCGCGCACCGGGGCACAGTTCAACCCGACGTACGCAGACGTCCTCCGGATCCGCCTGTCGGCGCGTGGCGCGACGCCGTGGCACGTCCGCTCGGAGGCGCGCCTCGGGCTTGGCGGCGGCCATGTCTATGAGTTCGTCCGCGAGGCGGCCCCTGAGGCGCTGCGCCGCTTCAGCCCGTTCCCCGACCTCGTGCCAGTCCAGGACCGGGGAGTCGAGACCCAACTGCGGGACGCCGGCCTGCTGGAGGCGATCACGCGCGTCGCACCGCCGTCGCGGCTGTGGCTGCCGAGGGTGCGGTTCATTCCAGACCCGCGCGCCGCGATGCGGGAACGCATGCGCGGCGTGCCGATACCCGCGGGAGTTCCCAGTGGGCCCAGCACCACAGCGGAGGTCGGGCTCGAGATCGACGTCGAGCGCGCCGGCGACGCGGACCCGACACCCGAGAGGTTCGCCGAGATGCTCGAGGCTGCGATCGGAGTGGCCGAGCTGAACGAAAGGGTCAGCCCAGGAGCCTGACGGCGCCGCATCCTCTCTGGCTGCGCGGCCGACAGACTGAGCGGACAGGGTCGCCCCAAGCCTTGAGTGCCGGAGCGACCTGCTCCGCCTCGGCCGCAATCAACGGCTCCCCGGACATCGGGGAAACAGCCCTCCGCGGAACATGACCTGGACGGTTCACGTTCCACAGACATAGCCACTTGTGCATATATGCATTAGCCGAGCTACTATAGATCCACCGAGATCACCGAAAGGACCGCGTCGTGGACAACCTCAAGATCACCCCCGCACCCGACGGAGTGAAGATCCAGCTCATCGGCGTAGGCCCTGAGAAGGCCGCACTCCTCAAGACCTTCAATGACTGTGCCGCAGGCTCCTGCGGGTGCTCGAGCGACGAGTACGAGAAGGTGGCATCGATGGCCGTGGAGTCCGATGACGAGGGGATCACCGTCAACGTCCGCACCAAGGATGGGGAGACCATCGACCCGTCATGCATCACCGAGTGTCTCGACGAGGCCGGCGCCGCCGGTCAGAACTAGGCGAAGCGAGCCGCAAGGCGAACTTCAGAGCGGAAGAGTCGTCAGGGTCAACTGGGCCCGATGGTGACGGTAGTGCTTGGGCGCCCATTCGAGCACATCTCGCCGGCTCATCCACGGCTCGAAGTACGGATCCCAGGACCTCGGCATCGACATCCCGCGGGTCAGGGCCTCATCCTCGGCCCGGTCGTACCAGGAGAGAATCGCCCGCGTCGTGCGGTCCATCATGCCCCGCATCATGGCCGGGGTCAGAAGCTGGCCGGCGGCTGCACTCCCGGCCCAATTGATCCAGTTGTAGGGCCGCGAGCAGGCCTCCAAGAGCCGACTCCAGGATCGTGACACGCCTGGGGGCATCCGTGCGAACGTGCCGATCAACGGGATGGACGCGCCGGTGATCTTCTGACCGAGCACCAGATGGAACAGGAGTTGACGGTTGGTCCATCGCGTTCCCCGCGTGGGCGAGCCGAGCTCCGCCGGATCCAGGCCGTCGACGATGCGGGTGAAGTCATCCGCGATCCACAGCAGGCCGTCACGGACGGCATCGCGAGACGACCTCGATTCCATGTGGTGACCACTGCCAGACTCTTGGGCTCTCTTCTGAACTGAACCAAGAATCCGCCCGCGCCCTCCGAAGCGCAACCGACCGCCCGTCACCACCCGATCCGGCTCCGCACGGCCGTCAAGGTCACAAATCGATAACCATCCGAGCCGCTGGACCCGCGCGGGAGAACGAGCTCCGCGTCCGCCCGCCCGGACAGGCGGCGCGCCCTTCCCGATCCGCATGACGACGGCGATCGCAGGGGACCCGCCGTCGTGCGCCACGGGCGCGGAGCGCAGGGCCAGCGAGGACTCCGCGACGTGATCCGGAGCACACGCAAAAGCGATATTCGTCTCTCATATACTTCCTTGCGGCAGTAAACTCGATTCCCATGTCACGAGACCACCGTCAGATGACCAAGCCACAGCGCTCACAACGCGTGGTATTCCGCAAACGCAGACTGAGGATCGCCGACGTCAATGTCGTGGACCAGCCGATGCTCAAGAGAGCCATCGGAGGAACCGTCGTGGGCAACACGATGGAGTGGTTCGACGTCGGCGTGTTCGGTTATCTCATCACCACGATGGGGCCCGTCTTCCTGCCTGAGGCAGACCGCACGGTGCAGACCCTGTTCCTGCT
This sequence comes from Sinomonas sp. P10A9, assembly GCF_041022165.1. GTDB lineage: Bacteria > Actinomycetota > Actinomycetes > Actinomycetales > Micrococcaceae > Sinomonas > Sinomonas puerhi. Next base: position 352,118 of record NZ_CP163302.1, on the reverse strand, counting down.
CGGCACGTTCGCCGCGACGTTCATCGCCCGCCCAGCCGGCGGGGTGTTCTTCGGGTGGCTCGGGGACAAGATTGGCCGCCAGCGTGTCCTCGCGATGACGCTCATCATGATGGCCGCCTCGACCTTCGCGCTCGGCCTCCTCCCCAGCCACGCGGCGATCGGCATCTGGGCCGCGATCTTGCTCGTGGCGATCAAGCTCGTCCAGGGATTCTCGACCGGCGGCGAATACGCCGGTGCCACGACGTTCGTCAGCGAGCACGCCGCGGACAGGCGCCGCGGCTTCCTTGCGAGCTTCCTTGACATGGGCTCCTACCTCGGATTCGCGCTCGGCGCCGCGATCGTCTCGGCGCTCCAGCTCACGCTCGGGTCCGCCGCGATGGAGGCCTACGGCTGGCGCATCCCGTTCCTCATCGCCGGCCCGCTCGGCGCGATCGCGATCTGGTTCCGCCTCCGCATCGAGGAGAGCCCCGCGTTCCGGGCCGCCCTCGAGGCGCAGGAGAGCGCCACACAGGAGCTCGCCCAGAACGACGAGGCCGCAGCGAAGGGCCCGCTCGGGATCGTGCGTGCCTACTGGCGCCAGATCCTCGTCGCGATGGTCGTCGTGGCCGCTGCAAACACCGTGGGCTACGCCCTCACGTCCTACATGCCCACCTATCTGACCGAGTCGAAGGGCTATGACCCGATCAACGGCACCCTTCTGACCATCCCCGTGCTGGTGGCCATGAGCCTGTGCATCCCGCTCACGGGCAGGCTCTCGGACCGGATTGGCCGCCGCCCGGTGCTGTGGATCGGCGCCGTGAGCACGATCGTGCTGTCCGTCCCCGCGTTCGCGCTCATCGGCGTGGGCAACGTCTGGACGACGCTCGGGGGCCTCGCGCTCGTCGCCTTCCCCGTGACGTTCTACGTGGCCAACCTCGCCTCCGCGCTCCCGGCGCAGTTCCCGACGGCGAGCCGCTACGGCGCGATGGGGATCGCGTACAACTTCGCCGTGGCGATCTTCGGCGGCACGACGCCGTTCATCATCGACGCGCTCATCCAGTCCAGCCACAACGACATGATGCCCGCGTACTACCTCATGGCCACCTCGGCCGTGGGCGCCGCGGCCATCTGGTTCCTGCAGGAATCCGCGCAGCGCCCGCTGCCTGGCTCGCTCCCGAGCGTGGACACGGCTGCAGAGGCCCGTGCGGTCGTGGCGCAGCAGGAGGAGGATCCGCGCATCGACCTCGAGCACATGCCGCTCACCGAGGTTCCGGTGGCTGTGGCGGACGACGGCGTGGCGCTGCAGCTCCCGCTCGACCACCCGGCTGCGCTCGAGGCGGCCGAGATCGCAGGCGTGGATCTGGAGGCGACTGCACTGGAAGCGCAGGTCTCCGGCGAGGCGCCCGTGGCCTCGGGACCGATTTCGGGGCAGGTGCCGGTGGTCGCGATGCCCGTCTCGTCTGGCGCGAGCTGAGCCAGCGCGTTCCGCGTATCAGTCCCGCACGTCGATCCCCAGCCGTTCGGCCATGAGCTCCGCGAGCTCGACGGCCTGGACGCTGCTCAGCGTGGCGCCGCGGAGCCCGTCGACACCGGCGACCCGGTGGAGGCGTGCTCCGCGCAGGTCCACGTGCTCGAGAGTGGCACCGGTGGTGTCCAGGGCGTCGACCCGGGTTTCCTCGAACGCGACGCGGGTCGCGGTCGCGCCGCCGAGGTCGAGCTCGTCGATGACGCAGTCCACGAACTTCACATCCTGAAGCTTGGCCCCGCGCAGGTTGACATACCCGAGCTTGCAGCCGGTCACGAGGACGCCCGAGAGATCGCCGTCGTAGAGTTCCGCGGAACCGATGCGGGAGGCCTCGATCTCGACCCCGCGCCACCGGGACCTCGGGGCTGGTAGGCTCGGCGCGCTGAGCCGCACGAAGCGGCAGTCCACGAACGAGACCGAGCGGAGGCCGGCGTCGTGCGCCGTGACGTCCTGGAACAGGCACTCGGAGAACGTGGAGGCCTCAAGCTGCCGGCCGGCGAGATCCACGTCCTCGAACGCGAGGCCCTCGGTGCGGCGCCCCGGCTCGACGTCCCCGCCGAAGCCCTGAACCAGGTCGGAGAGATCGAGCGGGTCGAGGCGGGGGGCGCCCTGATCACGGGCGGTACGGGAGCTGCGGGCCATGAGACGAGAGTAGCGGCCCCGCCGGTGAACCCGGCGGGGCCGCTGGCTGAATCACTGACTACGAGATCCTGCTGCGGTAGACGCGCATCGAGACGGCGTACGCAAGTACGAGGATCCCAACGCACCAGGCCAGGGCGACCCAGATGCTGGAACCCACCGGTTGGTCCGTGAACAGGTCGCGGATGGTGTTCACGATCGACGTGACGGGCTGGTTCTCGGCGAACCAGCGCACGGGGCCGGGCATCGTCGCGGTCGGGACGAACGCCGAGCTGATGAACGGGAGCAGGATCAGCGGATAGGAGAACGAACCTGCGCCGTCTACGGTCTTCGCGGTGAGGCCCGGAATCACGGCGAGCCACGTCAGCGCGAGCGTGAACAGTGCCACGATGCCGGCCACCCCGAGCCAGGCCAGCACGCTGGCCCCCGAGCGGAAGCCCATCGCCAGTGCCACGAGCACAACCACCACGACGGCGACCATGTTGGCCACGAGCGACGTCAGCACGTGCGCCCACAGGACCGACGAGCGGGCGATCGGCATGGACTGGAACCGCTCGAAGATGCCGCCCTTCATGTCCAGGAACAGCCGGTACGCCGTGTACGAGATGCCGGATGCGACGGTGATGAGCAGGATGCCCGGGAGCAGGTACTGGACGTACGAGTCCGAGCCGGAGTTGATCGCCCCGCCGAGAACGTAGACGAAGAGCAGCATGAAGGCGATCGGCATGAGCGCGGTGGTGATGATCGTGTCGGGGCTGCGCAGGATGTGGCGCAACGAGCGGCCCGTCAGCACGGCAGTGTCGCCGAAGAAGTGCGTGGTCATGGGAGTTCCTTAGTCGCGTCACTGGTCAGGGCGAGGAAGACGTCCTCGAGGGTCGGCTGCTTCTCGACGTACTCGACCTTGGCGGGCGGCAGCAGCCGCTTGAGCTCGTCGAGAGTGCCGTTGACCACGATCCGGCCCTCGTTCAGGATCGCGATCCGGTCCGCGAGGTGCTCCGCCTCGTCGAGGGTTTGGGTGGTGAGCAGCACGGTGGTGCCGTTGCGGGCAAGCTCCCTTACGGCCGCCCAGACTTCGAGGCGGGCCTGTGGGTCGAGTCCGGCGGTGGGCTCGTCGAGGAAGATGACCGGCGGCTGGCCGATCAGACTCATGGCGATATCGAGGCGGCGGCGCATGCCGCCGGAGTAGGTCGCGACCTTGCGAGAGCCGGCATCCGTGAGCGAGAACCGTTCGAGGAGGCCGTCCGCGATGCCGCCCGGGTCCGGCTGGTGTCGCAATCGGGCCACGAGGATGAGGTTCTCGCGTCCCGTGAGGATCTCGTCGACAGCGGCGAACTGTCCCGTGAGGCTGATGGACTCGCGTACGTGTGCCGCATCGGAGGCGACATCGAAGCCGTTGACGGCGGCAGCACCGGCGTCGGCCTTGAGCAGCGTGGAGAGGATGTTCACGATCGTGGTCTTGCCGGCACCGTTCGGGCCGAGCAGGGCGAAGATGCTGCCGCGGTCCACGTCGAAGTCGACGCCGCGCAGCACTGAGAGCTTCTTGTACGACTTCTCGAGGGCCCGGATGCTGATGGCGGGCGCTGGGGTGGTGGTTGAAGGCATGACGGTACTCCTTCCTGAGTACGTGCCTGGAGGAATTGACGGATGACGGCGCGCGGCTGGCTTCTCGCTGAAGTCAGGCCCGCCGGATGGTCACCGACCCGTAGCTGGAGCGGGCGGTGAGCTCGAGCCGCTGGATGGCCTCGGGAGGCGTCTCCGAACGGGTGAGTTCATTGCGGATGCGGCCGTAGCTGGTGGAGACATCGAGGCGAGCGGCCGTTCCCTCGGCGATGCCGACGATGAGGTCGGAGTAGGTGGAGGTCAGTTTCAGGCTGCCCGAGACGGCCTCGCGGACCCTGACGCTCCCATAGGGGCACGTAACCTGGGCGGTACCGGCAACGCGGCCGAGGGACACCTCGCCCGTCCCGCACTTGATCTGCACGGTGCCGGTCACGTCCTCGACGCGGACAGCTCCGGCCGACGCCGCGAGTGTGCCGTCCACACGCACGCGACCCGCCTCGACGTCCCCCGCCCAGCTCTTGAGGTCCACCGAGGCGCCATCCTCGACGCGGACGGTTCCGGCGCGCGTCTTGGCGACGACGCGCCCGAGCTGCCCGGAGGCGATGACGTCGCCGTAGGCCAGCACGGCCTCGAGGTCCGAGCCGGCCGGCAGGTCCACGGTGACCACGACGGATCCGAGCCTGCCGAGGACGCCGAGGCCGTGCTGCTTCTGCGCGCTGATCTGGAGCCGGCCGTCCGCGAAGCTGACGGTCGTCCCCGCCGCCGCCTCCTGGTCCGCCTTCCGGCCGGAGCGCATGGGTGAGACCTGCACCGTGGTAATAAGCCTCGCCGAACCCCGCACGACGACGTCCCCGTAGGCGACGTCGACGACGGCGCGGATGGGCTCCGGCGTCTCGAACTCGTTCATCAGTAGACCCACCCTTCGAGACGCGAACCGTTGCGGCCTTCAGGCACGCCCGGATCGACCTTGAGAGGCCGCTGGGGTGCTGGCCGGAGCGCTGCCGTGAGCGTGCGCACGAGGAAGGTGTTGACCGACAGGCCCTCGCGCTCCGCGGCCGCCTCGATCTGCGCCTTGAGCGCCTCCGGCGGGCGGAAGCTGATGCGGGCGGTGCCGGTCTCGGCGGACGGCTCCTGACCGGCGTCGTCCTTCGAGATCTTCAGTGGCGCCACTGTGACGTCATCCGATTCGGAAACCTCCCCGACCGACGGTGACGGCCGGTTGACCACGAAGTCGATGTCCCGGCCGCGCAGCCGCATCTCCGCAGATCCGGGCGCGAGCTCAAGAGTGACCTCCTGCATAGCCTCCGAGAGCGCATCCTGAAGGATGAGCCGCGCAGACGCCTGAAGCGGTGCCGCAAGCCTCTCTGCGAGCTCGGCCATCTCATCCCCGCCGAGCGCGGCGGCGTCGGCGAGCTGCCTCGACAGGTTCAGGAGGTGTGGGTCCAGATTCATGACTCCATGATGACGTCATGATGGCGTCACAGTCAATACCCCTTGGGCCAGCAGGCGGCGCCTTACGCTTGTCGCATGACTCCCACGGAACTCCATGGCCTCAGGATCGCTGTCCTCGACGACTACCAGGGCGTGGCCCGCGAGCTCGCCCTCTGGTCCGGCCTCGAATCGGGCGGCGCCGAGGTGACCGTGTTCCGCGAGCACCTCGGGCACGACGACGACGCCGTGGTCGCCGCGCTGACACCCTTCGACGTCATCGTGGCGATGCGCGAGCGCACCCCGCTGACCGCAAACCGGCTCGAGCGCCTGCCCAACCTCAGGCTCATCGTCACGACCGGACGGCGCAACGCCTCGATCGACCTCAAGGCGACCGCCGCGCGGGGCATCCTCGTAAGCCACACGGAGTACCTGCCCTCCCCCGCCGCCGAGCACACGTGGGCGCTCATCCACGCGGCCACGCGGCGTCTCGACGCTGAGCTCGGCGCGGGCGGGTCAGGCTGGACGCACGACGGCGGGTGGCAGACCACCGTGGGCCGCGGCCTCGAGGGCCGGCGGCTGGGACTCCTCGGGCTGGGCAACCTCGGTGCTCGGGTGGCGAAGGTGGGGCTCGCCTTCGGCATGGACGTCGTGGCGTGGAGCCAGAACCTCACCGACGAGCGGGCAGCGGAGGTGGGCGTGCGCCGGGTCGAGAAGGACGAGCTCTTCGCCAGCTCCGACATCCTCTCGGTGCATCTTGTGCTGTCCAAGCGCTCGCGGGGCCTCGTCGGCGCCGCGGAGCTGGCGCTCATGAAGCCGGACGCCGTGCTCGTCAACACCTCCCGCGGGCCGATCATCGACGAGGCCGCGCTGTTCGATGCACTGGCCGCCGGCCAGATCGGGTGCGCGGCACTGGACGTGTACGACGTCGAGCCCCTCCCCGCCGGCCACCCGCTCCGGACCGCACCGCGCACCGTCCTGACTCCCCACATCGGCTACGTGACGCGCGAGCAGTATGAGATCTTCTACCGTGACGCAGTCGAGGACATTGAGGCGTGGGCGGCCGGCGCTCCCTTGCGGATTCTGGAGCTACCAGCCCCGGTTGTTCGCACCGGTGACCTGAAGGCAGACGCCGCGAATCCCCCTCGGCTAAGCGGCCCGCCCACCACCGAAACCGCGACAGAGCCGAAAGTCTGACAGGAGCACGAGGCCAGCTTCGGCGGCGCGCGCCCAGGGAATAGGCGAGCGCGCTACTCAGGCTTCTCGAGGGAGAGCGCCACGATCCAGTCCGGCGTCGCGAGGCCGCGCCGCTCGTCCAATGTGATGCGGGCCTTCGCCGCCGCAATCTGCACGCGGCGATCCTCGGGCGAGACTGAGGCGGGCCGGTTCGAGGGCTGTATGCCCGCGTCGGTACGCGCCGACTTCCGCCCGGTCGTGCGTTCCATGGCCATCGCTTCTGCGTGGCGCGCAGCGTCCGCGTCCTCGAGCGCGTCCTCGGTGCCGATCTCCAGGAAGTCCAGGTCTTCGGGGCCGGCGAGTGGGCTCTGTCCCAGCCGGTCGATAGCCTGCTGGCCCATCTCGCGGCGCCTGGGCTCCGCTGACATGGAGGCGTCCAGAGCCCACTGTGCTCGCCGCCACCACTCGGCGCGGTTGTCCGCCAGGCTCCGCTGTTTCAGCGCCTTCCAGGCGATCCAGCCCGCGATGACGGCGGCGAGCAGGGGAGCGTACGGCGCCAGCATCTGCCACCAGGCGGCGGGGTCGGAGTGGACGATGACGTCGATCGGGCTCGGGCTGGGAGACGGCGGCACGGTGCCAGCCTACTCAGCCGTCGCCCTGATCTCGGCGATCGCTCCGGGCTGGCCGCACTGCGAGCCGGAGCTCAGAGGTGGTGCGGGGCGCCGAGGTAGGGGAAGCGTTGCAGCAGGTCTGAGTGCGCCGGGATCCTGGCGGACGCCGGCAGCGGCGCTCGGGTGAGGATCTCGACGGCGGTCGCAACGACGTCGTCGGTGGGCCGCCGGCCGTTCGGGAAGCCCGCGGACTCCGTGCAGTCATAGGAGAGAACGTCCGGAACCCAATCCTTCGCCAGGCCCATGGCCTCGGCCTCGGTGTAGCCCATGGCCCGGAAGTTCTGCGCATACCGGTCGAGGTAGTGCTCGCGCTGTTGGGCCGGCCCGACCGTCTGGAAGACCTCCGGCTCGGGCCGGAACACGTTGTTCCCCGGGCGTCCTGCTTGGTTCAGGACGTGCTGGCTGCTCAGCCCGACCGTCCTGGCCCAGACCGCGATCCGGCGCTCGCCGGCGAGGGAGTCGTTCGGGATCTCGAGCGCAATCGAGAACACGTCCTTGTCGGCGAAGTAGTCCCGGCCCGTCCACTGCATACCGTTGGCGAAGCCGTCCCGGTCGGCGAAGAAGGGGTCGCTCCGCGGCCCGGCGAAGAGCCTGTGACCCTGCTCCTCGGCAATATCCGCCAAGTGGCCGTCCGAGACAGCCACGCCGTGGAAGAGCGAAGCCCCGATGCGCCCGGTGCCTCGCGCGTCGAGTCCGGTCGACCTGAGCACGGAGGCGCCCCAGCGGCCGTCTCCGGCGCGATTGAACAGGATGTGGAATGCGAGGTCTGCCTCGAGGTCGCCGTCGAGGTCGAACTTGAGCTCGTAGCTGACACGTGCGTCGACGGGGTCGGCGGCGGGCGTGAGCTCAGGGTGCACGTTCAGGATGACGGCCGTGCGGGCCCGGTCCTCGCTGGACTGGAACACGAACAGGTCGGTGATGTCGTGGCGGGGATCGCCCTCGGGGAGGTCGTTGTGGTGCACTGAGCAGCCCCTTTCCTCCCGGACAGTGAACCACCGGGCCCCAGGAGCCGCAATCCCCCCCCGCGACACCTTCTCTTGGGGGCGCCCGGTCGTGGGACTCCTCGGCCGGGCGGGTAGCGTCCTCCCATGGCGCTTGATGGAGCCAGCCCGGCATTCCTCGCCGCACTGGCGGAGGCCGCCGATCCGGCCGCACCGGTCGCGAGGATGAGCTAGGTGACTGTGAACGTCGTCTGGCTCACGGTGCGGGGTCGGTCGATCTGTTTGGGGATTTGCAGGTAAGCAACGCAAGTGCTGCCCGACGGCGGGTAGATGGGCGGTGTCCTGCCGGTGCCGTCCGCGCCGATGACAACCGTCAGCGTGGTTCCGTATACGACCACGCCGTTCACGGTGCACATCACCATGACCTGGTAGAAGTCCCGGTTGTTCGCACCGGTGACCCGGAAGGACACGCCGCCCGTGGACGTGATGGTGCTGCCGCCGGAGGCGGAGACCGCCGTGATGGTCGCCCCGCTCGTGGTGCTCGCGGCAGTGCTCGTGGTCGAGGCCGTGCCCGTTGTCGACGTCGAACTGGTCGCGCTGGTCGTGCTCGCCGACGTCGTGTTCGCGGCCGGGTAGAGCGCGGGAGCCCAGCTCGCCGAGCTCGCGGCGGCCACCGGTGTTGCCGTCGTGGTGGTCACGCCGGCCGGGGGCGCGATCGCACTCGTGATGGTCACGGCCGCGAACCCGCGGGCGAGGTTGTAGCCGGCGACGGGGAGAATCTGGATCCAGAAGAACTCGGTGGGCTCGTAGACGCTGCTCCCGTTCACGGTGACCTTGATGGTCGCGCTCGTGGCACCGGCAGCCACGGTGACCGTCCCGGACTGGGCAGGGTAGTCGCCCGCCGCGATCGTGGCCACGGGTCCATCGAGCGTCGTCCAGTTAAGGGTGAGCGGGCTGGTCGGCGCGGCCGAGAGCGTGATGGTGAGGGTCGCCGTCGTGCTTCCGCTGGTGGGCGCGGTCACGGACACGTCCGCGATCGAGACCGTGGACAGCGGAGGGGGCGCCCCGGCGAAGACCTGGTCATCGGTCATGAAGCGGAACGAGTCGAACGAGGCCGTTCCGGTCGCGGCCAGCGTGCCGACCCGGCCGTCGGTCACGGCTGCGTTGAAGATGTAGCTGCCGAGGAAGCTTCCGTTGAGGGTCACGGAGGCGACGGTGCCCTTGAGGACGAGGTCGAGCGTGTAGTCCTTCCCCGCTACGAGCGTCGCGGCAAAGGCCTGCTGGACCTGCCAGCCGCGCCGTGGATCCACGTGGCCCACTATCACGCGCTGGCCCGCGACATCGAGTGCGGCGAACTTGAAGTCGTTGGGCGCGTACTCGTCGAACACGATGCCGGCGGTGCCGCTCGTGTTCAGGACCCCGACGATCTCGACGTAGGAGGTCGGGTCGATGAGCTGGCCCTGCGGGGTGTAAGACGTGATGGAGACAGCGGGCGCGGCGCCTGCGCTCACGGCCGTGCCGTATCTGCCGAGGGCAGTGTTCCAGATGCCCGTCTGGTCCGACGTGAACCAGTCCGCGGCGCCGCTGTCGAAGAAGCTCGTGCGGTCGAGCGAGACCTGCGGCGGGAGGACTTGGAGGGCGATGTTGTCGATCATGCCCTGCGAGTTGTTCGAGCCGAAGCCGAGGAAGCCCTTGTTGAGGCCCACCTGCGTTCCGTCGGACAGGGTCCTGGGCGCGAACGTGTAGCTGAATGCCTTGGTCCCGTTGATCGTCACGGTCACCGCTGTGCCGTTCACGGCCACGAGCAGGTCGTAGAAGGTGCCTGGCGTGAGAGATCCGGTCACGGAGCCCTGCGAGTCGTACCACCAGCCGCCGGCGTCCCGGTGCCCGATGACCATCTTGTTGATCGAGTCATCGATGCCGGCGAACTTGAAGTCCGTGGGGCTCCAGTAGTCGAAGATGACAAACGAGTTCGCCTTCCACCCGGCGGTCGGCTTCTGGACGGAGATCTGCGCCCGGACCTCGTAGTAGGTCGGCAAGTACGCGTCGTTGTACCACACCGCCGCAGCATCCTGGCCGAGCGAGGTTGCGGCCACTTGGAGTGCGCCGTTGGCCACCACGAACGAGCCCGAGTCGACGGCGAAGCCCTGCGTGGTGCCTCCGTTGAAGTCGGCCGAGCGGAGCACGTCGCGCTTGCCGCCGGGCAGGTTGCCGGCCTGCGGGTCCGTGGGCCCGCCGGTCTGCTGCTGCCAGAGGCCGTGGTCGTGCTGCGTGATGAGGCCGAGCTCGCCGTCGGGCTCGCCGTTGCGTGCCGGATCGTCGCCCGTGTCGGTCGCCCGTGTCGGGTCCGCGCCCTGGGCGCGCGAGAGGGCGTAGAGGAACTCGGGCAGCTGCGGCTCGACCTGGCGGGACACGGTCGCGATGCCGAACGGCGCGAACGGGACGATGTACGAGTTGAACTCGCCGACCCAGTCGATGAGGCGGTCGCCGCCGGTGTTGCCGATGAGGATGTCGAGGCCGCCGCCGCCGAACGCACGGTCCTCGAAGCTCGAGTTCGGACCGTCCGGGACGTCGTTGAGGCCGTAGCTCGTACCGCTCGTCAGGTCGTCGTCTGCCTGGAGGAGGTCGTTGCCGAGGCCGCCGTAGAGCGTGTCGTTGCCTGTGCCGCCCACGAGCCAGTCGTTGCCGAGGTCTCCGAAGAGGACGTCGTTGCCGTCCGAGGGCACGGTTCCGGTCTTGATGCAGTTGCCCTGGTTGTCGACGCCGAGGCACGCGGTGACGGGATCGCCGAGAGTCGGATCGTTGTTGAGGAAGAACTGCATGTCCTTCGGCGGCGGGCCGCCCTTCCACACGGATCCGTCCGGGTTGAACAGGATGATGCGGCGCGGATCGTACTCGTCGTAGAGGAGGAACTCGCCCAGCCGGCTGGCAACGTGGTGGTTGGAGTGCCACGCGTTCGTGTCCGCGCCGAAGTGGAGGACGTCGCCCGGGTTCCACGGGTGGTTGAAGTCGGTCCGGGTCACGCCCACGGGGTTGCCGTTGGCGTCGAAGGCCTGGACGTAGCTCGTGGCGAGGGCCTCGGAGCCGCTCATCGCGTCGTCGCCAGCCCCGCCGTGCAGCTGGTCGTTGCCGAGGCCGCCGAAGATCACGTCGTCGGAGTTGTTCGGGTCGTAGTTGGGGTTTGTGGAGCCGGCCGAGCGCGGGGTGAGGTCGAACGGCGTCTCGTCCACGGCGGTCGCCAGCGCGCCCGCCCGGTTGATGATGGCCTGCTGGACCTGGCCCGGCGTGTAGATGTACTCGTCGAGCACGTTGCCGTTCGAGATGCGCGTATTCGGGTCCGTGGGCAGGAGGGTCAGGGCACCGTAGAGGGGCTCGGAGTAGCAGCCGACGCTGTTCGGGGCGCAGCCGTTCGCGACCCATGCGGATCCATTCCAGGTGACGCCGGTGGCGCTGTTGCGGCTCGTGAAGATCCGCCCGTCGTCGCCGAGTACGGTGTCGTCCCCGGAGCCGCCGGAGATCCAGTCGTTGCCCCAGCCGCCGATGATCTGATCGTTCTGCGCGTCGCCGAACGCGATGTCGCTGCCCGGGCCCGAGTAGATCGTGTCGTCGCCGGACTCGCCGTGGGTCTCGTTGACGCCGCCGATGTCGTAGATGTGGCATGCCACGTTGTAGACGGGGTTGCCGTTGGCATCGAGGGACGGGGCGCACGCGGCGAGCTGCTTCGCGAACAGGTCGCTGTGGGCTCCGTTGGCCAGGACGGGGCTGCAGACGGGCTGGGTGGGCGAGGTGTTGCACGTCGCGGCAGCGAGCGACGCGGCGCTGAAGAACAGGTCCGGCCGGAAGTCGGGGCCACCGGACGTGTAGTCGAGCAGGCTGACCCCGCGGACCACTTGTACGCCGTCGGCGTTGTACTTGCAGGAAACCGGCCGCTTGGTGCTAGCGTCGAGCGTGCAGCGCGACGTGTCGTACGTGTCCCAGTTGTAGGTCACATACCGCATGGTGTCGGGGTTGCTCAGCTGCACGTGGCAGTCTCCGGCCTTGCCGGTGGCTGTCGCCGCCAAACAGCCCGACGTGTCCGTGCCGTTGATGCCCACGATCCGGATGATGTCGCCGTTCGCGCCGACGATCGTGTCGGCGTCGCGCGCGTGGATGTCGGCGGTGAGCGTGCCGTCGGCGAGCTGCCGGTTCGCTGTCGCGTTGAGGCCGCCCGGCTCGCCGACCTCGTTGTTGAGGTCGATCTGTGTGCCGGCGCCGCCGAAAATGAGGTTCTTGCCGAGGTCGCCGACGACGGCGCTCGCGGCGGTGTAGATCGGGTTGCCGTACGCGTCGGGCGTCACCGTGTACGAGCCGCCGTCGGGCCGCTGGTACGGGTTGGTCAGGCTGTAGAAGTCGGAGTTGCCACCCACGAGGTCGTCCTGGCCGAGGCCGCCGAAGATCACGTCGTTGCCCGCATTGCCCTCGATGTAGTCGGAGCCGTCCGTGGCGCGCTCGACCGATGGGTAGACCGTGAGCGGGCCGACGGGATCGCAGATGAGCGTGCCGGGGGCACCGGTGCAGCCGGTCGGAGTGCGGAAGGCGGAGACGCGCTGGAGGATCGACGTCGGGCTTCCGGGAGCAATCCAGTCGATGGAGCCGTCGCCCTGGATCGTGTCGTCGCCCATCTGGCCAAGGATCACGTCGTTGGCGGCGCCGCCGGCCATGTAGTCGTTACCCCAGCTGCCGAGCCACTTCTGTCCGTCGTCGGCGCCGAAGTCCTGCCAGAGGTTGGAGACCTTGTACTCGGCCCACCACGGGACGTCGTTGGCGGTGCGGTAGTTCTGGGCGATGCCGTTGGTCAGGAGCGCGCCGGAGTTATAGGCGTCCACCGTTCCGCCGCAGGGGTTCACGCGGTCGGAGCGGCTGTACAGGAGCGTGCCGCACAGCGATTGGAAGCGCCCGTTTGTCCAGTCACCGTAGGAGCGCTGGATCGAGACGTTGTCGCCGAAGAGCATATCGTTCTGGCCGCCGCCGTCGATCGCGTCGTTCCCGGGGCCGCCGATGAGCATGTCGCGCCCCGAACCGCCGTAGACCCAGTCGTCGTCCCCGTTCTGGAGGGCCTTCGAGTCGACGCTCAGGACGCCGAAGCCGCCGTCGATCTGTGTCCCCACGCCGCCGAGGCCGCCGGTAAGGAGGGTCGTCTGGATCTTCTGGAGCTTGCCAGGTAGGGGCTTGGTCGTGTCGCGAGCGCCGGAGACGTCCTGAGTGATGACGCCGAGGTCGCCGAAGACGATGTTGTCGTTCTGGCCGATCGTCACGCCGTTGACGCCCGGGAGCGTGCCGGCCCCGGCGCCGTACAGGAGGTCGGGTGCGGCCTTGAGGAGGTCGCGGTCGGGGTACTGGGCGGCGGGGTAGCCCGCGGGGCCGTTGCCGACTGTCGCGACGGTGAGGACGCGCGTGATGAGGTCCACGTTGAAGCCCGAGTCGCCGTAGACCATGTTCTGGCCGCGCTCACCGAAGACCGTGTCCGATCCGGAGCCGCCCGCGATCTGGTCACCGGTCTGCGAGCCGATGAGCACGTCGTCGCCAGCGCCGCCATACATCGTGACGCCGATCGAGAGCAGGTTCCCACCAGGCCCGTCCGTGCCCGTGAGCGCGTGCGCGTCGATGACGTCATTGCCGCTGAACTGGAAGGGGTTGGCCAGCGGGAAGATGAAGAACGGCGCGCTGTTTCCAACCCGGTTGAGCACGACCACGCTGTACACGCCCGTGATGGGTGCAGTGGAGGACGTGACGGGGAACGCGGGTCCGGCAGGGAAGTCAGCAAGCGTGAGGGCCAGGTTCAGGCTGATCACGGTCGCGGTGACGGCCCTGACGATGCCGACGTACTGGGAGACGGCCGTGACCGTGAGCGTCTGCCACGGCATCGGGGCGATGACCGGGCCGTTGAGGAGCATGGTCGTGCGGGTCGCGTCGAACCCGGTGACGGTCCAGACGCCCTGGACGCCGGAGATCGTGACCTGCATGCCGGTGCCGAAGTGCGTGTCCCACGTGCCGGAGGCGAGCGTGAGCCGGTCGGTGCCGCGCAGGATCGAGGCCGTCTGCGCGAACGGGCTCGCGAGGCTCAGGGCGAGCTCCTGGCCCACGGCGAAGCCGTCGTGGAGGAACGAGCCCGAGCCGGTGCACGTGCCGCCGTTGCCGTTGGGGCAGCTGTTGAGCGTGACCGTTCCCGTGTGCCCATCCGGCGTCACGGCCAGCGTGACGTTAGCGCCCTCGATGTGCGGCATCGGCTTGGGCCCGAAGTTGTGCAGCGTGAGGTGCGTCGGGTCGCCGCCGTACCAGACGCCGTCCTGGGACGTGTCGCCGTAGAGGACGAGCGGCGAGGCCGGGCCGCCGCCGCCCGTGACGTTGATCGAGTCTCCGCCAATCCGGACCGCGCTCACGGTGCCGCTCCACGGCACCGACGTTGCGGAGGCCGTGAGGGCTCCGCCGTTGACCGTGATCGTGCCGGCCACAGGGTCGATCGCCGTGATGGTGCGGTACCCGTCGACCCCGTCGATCCGCACGAGCGTGCCGACCGTGAGTCCCGAGCCGGCGATGGCACCGGCGGGCAGACCCGCGAAGGCGACCGTGCCGCCGTCGGCCGTCGGGGTGATCGAGCCGGTAACTGCACCGCCCGTGGCGACCCAGAAGCCGCTCACGCGGCTCACGACGCCGGCCAGCGCACCCGGGGTGAGCGGGGCGCCGTCGACGATCATCACCGCGCCGTCGGACGGGTTGCCGTCCGCGTTGGGCGAGGCGCTGTTGGCGAACTGGACGATCGTGCGGACACCGACCCCCGGGATGAAGACCTGCTGGCCGGCGCGGAAGCCGAGGGCCTGCCACGCTTGGCCGTTGGAAAGGAGGATGCCGTTGCCCGGGACCACGCTCAGCATGCACAGGGCCGTAGTGCCGACCGTGCCGCAGCCCGTCGCCAGGCTCCAGCCCGCCGGGAGCTGGGTGCGGGGTACGCCGAGGCCTGCCGAGAGGTCGTCGACCACCGAGACCGAGCCCGTGTAAGGGCCGCCGGTGAGTGCGGCGCCGCCGGCCGTGGCCGGGGCGAGGAGCATGACGTCGCCGGGCAGGGTGCCCGGGTTGCCGCTGCTCGCGAAGCCGGTGACCGTGTAGAGGCGGCCGTCGGGGCCCTCGACGAGCTGGCCCGCGTGGAAGGCGAGGTCAGTCCAGGCCAGGCCGTCCTGGCGGATCAGTCCGCTGCCGCCCGCGCCCGAGTACACGGCGAACGTGCCCTTGACGATGAGCGGGCTGTTGCCGCCCCCGTGGACGGCCGTGATGCCGCCGTGGTGCGCGAGCTCGCCGCGCATTCCGGTGATCGGGTTGATGTCGCCGCCCTGGACGAGCGTGGACTGGATGTTGAACGTGTCGTTGCCGGCGCCGAGCATGATGTTGAGGATCTCGATGGTCGAGAGCGCGCCGTCGGTTGAGTACTGGCCGGTGTTCGGATCGAACGCGAGCGAGCCGTAGCTGATGCCGCCCGGGAAGACGAGGGGCTCGCCCCAGGGCAGGCGGTGCGTGACCGGGTCGGCGAGGTTGGAGAAGTCCAGACCCGGGCCCATGTTGAGGCCGGTGACGGCCGTGGAGGTCAGGTTTCCGGTGAGGTTCTGCCGGCTGCCGTCGTCGTAGATGTTGAGGGTGTCGATCTGCTGCCATTCCGGCGCCTGGGCCGCGACGCGGAACGGCGGCGTGTTGCCCTCACCGGGCAGGAGGATCGCGGCCTTGAGCGAGCGGTCGGAGGCTGTCGTGCCGCCCTCGACCGAGAGGGGTCCGCGGATCTGGTCGAGCCGGTGGGCCTGCTTCGGGAACGTCATGATGCTCCCGCGGCCGACGGGGACCACCCAGTTGACGTCCGCGACGAGGTTGACGGCCTGCGGGATCCACCAGTTCGACGTCGTGAAGGTCACGGATGCGGCCCACTGGGTGAGCGTGGCAAGCGGACCCACGGCTGCGGGCTTCGCGGTGGAGGTGAAGTACAGGACGTTGAGGGTGCCGCCGTTGGCCGAGGCGAAGCGCTGGATCTTGTAGAACGCTGGGTCGCCGGAGACCTTGACGACCATGCCCTCGGTGAAGCCGGAGTCGAGCCAGCTCGAGCCGTCGGTGCGTGTCAGGGCGCCCGTGACCGGGTCGTAGGAGAGCGAGTGGCCTGTTGTGCCGGTGAAGACGCCGGCGTCGGCCAGTTGGCTGATGATGACGTTCTTGAACGGGTTGGCCCAGACGGAGCGGTCCACGGGGAGGAGCCGGTCGAGGGTCAGCGCGAGGGTGGTGAGGTTGAGGATCTGGTAGTCGCCGTCGTCGGCCGTTCCCGTGCCGGAGATGCGGATCTTCTGCCCGATCCGGAAGCCCTCGTCGAGGAAGCTGCCAAGGTCGGAGCCGTTGCCGCGGGTCACCGTGCTGGCGGAGACGTTGATGACGCCGATGAACGCCTGGGCCGCGCGCTGGCCGCCGTAGGCCGCATAGTTCGCACCGCCGAACGTCGTCACGTCGACCTGGCCGTCGGTGAGGGCGAAGACGGTCACGTTCGCGGTCGGGGCGGAGTTGAGGCGGAGCGTGTACGAGTCGCCGGGGCCGGGGACCGTGCAGGCGGTGTTGCCACAGGCCTGGACGATAGTCGAGCCGTCGGACAGCTGGACGAACACGCCGGGGGCCTTGTCGCTGATGACCTGGACGTCCACGCGGGAGCTGATGCGGGACCGCGCGGCGAGGTAGGAGGGATCTGTCGTGGACGAATCGATCGTCATGATGATCGGCGTGTTGTGCGGGTCCATCGGGGCGATGATCGTGCGCGCGTGGACGCTGACGACGACCGGCAGGTACCAGTTGGTGCTGTCGAACGTCGCGGTGTACACGTACGGCGTGGCGCCGCACGCGGCCGGGTCGCTGAACGCCGCGCCAGACTGGAGGCCGAAGCGGCCGTCGGTGCTCGTGAGGCACACCATATTGTCACTGGGCACGATCCGGACCACCACTGTCTTGCCCACCGCCGGGGCCATCGCCAGCTGGACGGTCATCTGGTCGGCGGACTCGGTAACTACCGGTGAGACATTGCCGGCCAGGACCGTCGTGTCGTTGTCGAGGTGGCCGGTCGTCGGGTCGGTCTGGCCGATGAGGATGTCGGCCTGGTCGTTGTCGTAGACCGTCGCCTCGACGTTGCGGACGATCGCGCCGTCGAAGTGCGGATCCGCACTGACCACCGTGTGGTTGACCGTGACGACGCGCGTGCCCTCGGCCCTCAGGTCGTCCACCGCGTAGAGGTAGACGGTCTGGTCCGTGTTCCAGTTGGTGCCGTCGAAGACGAGCACCAGCGAGCGGTTGGAGACGTTCTTCGACGCGCCGCCGAGCATGATCTGGCGGTAGAAGTCGGCCAGCGCACTGCCGCTGAGGTTTGCCGCGACAAGGATCGTGTCGCCGACCGGGGTGCCGTCGGGCATGGTGCCGGTGGGGGCGCCGTCGGGCAGGCTGCCCGCGGTGAGCTGGGGGTGGGTGGTCGACGGCGGGTACGCGGCGGAGACGGTCACGTACACCTTGCACGTGGCGTCCGAGACGCCGTTGCACACCGGTGCCGCGGCGAGGTGGACCGTGTAGGAGTCGAGCGAGGGCAGCGGCGGCGCGGTGCCGCACGTGGACGACGTCGGGGCAAGGGAGTAGCAGCCGCCTTCGTAGAGGGCCGTGAAGCCGCCGCTCTCGGTGATGACCACCTGGCCCTGGCCCGGCCGGGCGACAGTGACCGGCACGCCGTCGGCCACGATCCCGTTGTAGTTCGGGTCGGTCGAGACGACGCCGTGGTTCACGGTGCTGGAGGTGCCGTCGATGTTGAGGGCGAACACGTCCCCGGCAACGTCGCCGGCGACGTTGATCGTGTCGGAGCCCAGACCGCCGATCACGCGCGTGACCATGCCGGGGGCCGTGGACAGGACATCGATCGTGTCGTCGCCCTCGAGCCCGTCAATCTCCAGGACCTGGACGTTCGTGTACTTCACCGACATTCCGGCGCCGTAGATCGCCTTTGCCGTGACGACGATGTGGTCGGCGAACTCGGTCCCGAGGATGACGACCTTGTTGAAGCCGGTGCCGCCGTCGATCGAGACGGGCGCGTTCATGTTGTACATGACCTGGTTCTGGCCCGCGCCCGTGCGGATGTCGCTCTCGGCCGCCGTCGAGAAGCCGCTCGTGAGGCGCGGCATCGCGATCTGGTCCTGGGCGTTGATCCACACGATGTCGCACGTGGCCCGCTGGGCGTCGGTCAGGGTGACGCTCGGGTCGGTGCAGGACAGGCCGCCCATCGACGCTGGCAGGCCGTGGCCGGTGCGGACCTCGGCGAGGGCGAACGCGCGGACCACAAACAGGTCGTTGCCGTCGTCGCCCTCGAGGCGCAGCGGCGCCTGGTTCGAGTACACGGTAAAGGTGTCGTCGCCCGCGTCGCCCACGGCGACGAGCGGGGCCGACGCGCCCGCGGAGACCCAGCCACGCGTCGTCGCGACCGTGCCGAACACGTCCTGCGGGTTGAGGTCGCCGCCGGAGGTGTCCCGCGTGATGCCGTCGGCGGAGACGCCGAGGTTGGACGAGAAGGCGTTGGCGTCCCTCTGGCGGCCGTAGATCTGGCCGATCTGGAACGAGTCGTTGCCGGCGCCGCCGTCGAGCGTGGTGGTGACCGTGACGTCGTCGGAGGCGAAGACGTCGTTGCCGCCGAGGCCGTTGACGATCAGGCGCCAGCGGATGCCCGTGTCGTAGTTGATGCGCTCGTAGGCCTGGGTGCGGATGGCCGGATTGCCGGTCGGGTCCGACGTCGTGACGTCATTCGCCAGCAGGCTCACCGTCACGTTGGGCAGGGCGACGTTCGACGTCGGGACCTGCTCCGTGGTGAGCGAGACGCCGATCGGCAGGGTCTCGGCGAACGTGATCCACGTGCCCAGCGGGTCGACGCTCGCCACAGTGTAGTCCCCGGCCCACACGCCCGCGTTTGGCCCGCCCAGATGCACCCGCAGGCCGGCGAGGCTCTGCGCGAAGGTGCCCGCCGGGGCGCCCATGAGCGTCCGTCCGGGGGCGGTGCCGGCCCCGCAGCCCGTCGCGGTGAAGCACAGCGACAGGTTGCCCGTGAACAGCGTCGTGCGGGCGCCGAGCTGGCCGTGCAGGAGGGCGACGAAGCCCGGGTCGTCCGCGCGCTCCCCCGGCGTGTTCGACGTCGGAGTCGAGGCGATGAAGCGCGAGCGGCGCAGGAGGAAGATGTCGTCGGTGGGGTACTGGTTGCCCTGGGCGTCATAGCCGGACAGCGGGCTGTCGTAGCCGTTGACGGTCAGGACGCTTGAGCCGTCCGTCGGGGCGCCGGTGTCCAGGACGTTGATGACGTAGTTGTGGCAGGTCGAGCCCGCCGGGTCGCCCGCGAAGCACGGCTGGCTACCCGTCGTGTTGATGACGTAGCTGTTGTACCCGGACTGGCCGTCGAGCGTCAGCGTCATGCCGTCGGCGACGTCCATCGTCTGGAGCTGGTTGACGAACATGAAGTCTTCGCCGTCGCCGGACGGGGCGTAGGAGCCGAACGGCGTCGGAGTGTTCGATCCGTAGGCCCGAGTGATGTTGCGCAGGTACGTCTGGTCGAAGCTGATGATGTCCGAATCGGTGTTCCCGAAGATGCGCGTGAGGCTGCACGCGTGGCCGTCCTTGTCGATCTGGCTCACGCATGGGTTGGTCTGGGTGCCGCCGAACAGGGCGGTGCCGTTGGTGGTCTGGGTTGTGCCGCTCCACAGCTCGCCGTGCAGGTGCATGATGGTGCCCCAGCCGAGGTCCGCGCCGCCCATCGCGGAGCCGGGCCCGCTGTTGGAGAAGTCACCGTAGATGTCGATCCACTGCGCGGCCCGGATGCTCGCCACGAGTGCGGGGTTCGCGTCGGTCGCGACCGAGCCTCCGCCTGCGGCGTTGTAGCCGTCGGTCGTCACGTTGTCGCCGACCCGCAGGAGCACCCAGCCGGCGTCCGCCTGGATGAGGCCGCGCTGGATCTGGCCATTCGCCGTCGTGCGCGGCGCGTTCTCGACGAAGAGGAGGCTGCAGGACTGGCGTCCGCCCGTGGTCACGGCTGCGCATGGGAGCAGGTTGAGGTCCTCGCCCTGCGCCTTCGTCTCGGTGACCGTGAGGCGGACATTGCCTGCGAAGGTCCGGGCGAGGACGACGTTCATCGGCGCAGGCTTGCCGAGGTCGAGCGGATCGTACGAATCGGGTATCTCGGTGACGAAGATGCCCTGGTCGGCTTCGAACGCCACGGTCGACGACGGCGTTGTCGACGACGGGCTCCACGGGATCGTGAAGCGTCCCGAGGAGATGTCCAGATCGTTGCTGCCGTCGGCCGCGCCGATCGATCCGCCCACAGCCTTGATGTCGACCGTGTTGCCGATGACCTCGGCGGCCGTCTGCCCGGTGGGGCCGTTCGCGTCGATGACCGATCCCTTGACCGTGGCGAGCGAGACGTCGCCGCGCGTCCTGACGAGGTGGATGCGCAGGTCGTCGGTCGTGGCCGGGTTGCTGTCGCCGATCTCGGTGACGAAGACGCCGAGGGTGCTGGTCGAGGCCGTGTCGATCGCGGTGAGGACGCCCGTGTTGGTCCGCAGCGCGTCGACGTTGATCTCGAGGAAGTCGGTCGGCAGGCCGATGCCGCCCAGGACCCCGCCGGTTCCAGCGGTCATGGTGATGTTGACACCTGTGACGTCGATCGAAGTCTGGCTGTTCGCGTCGAGGATGCGCTGCGGCGAGGACAGGACCACGTCGCTCTGCGTCGAGTCGATGTGGCCGACGAGCATATCGCCGGCGAGCTCGGTCGCGGTGATCTTGCCATTCGTCGTGAGGAAGATCTGGGCGACGTCCCCTGCGAGGTAGCCGCCGGACATGCTCGGATCATCCACCGGGGTGGGGGTCGGCGAACCGCCGGTCCACGCGACGTCGGTGTTGATCGTGAAGGTCACCGTCGTGGTCGGCGTCGCCGCTCCCACGAGGTGCGTCGCGTCATTGATCGCCGTCGTTGCGCAGTACTTCGGCTCTTGGGCCGCGTAGGCGGACGACGTGGAGACGTGGCAGATGTCCAGGTCATCGCCGGAACGGGCCTCGGTGAAGACGTAGGCCGAGTCGAGCACCGTCGTCGTGGTCCCGAAGGCGCGCAGGATCCGCGCCAGGTTCGGATCTGCGGTGTCCGGCTCGTAGTGGGTCTGGTACTGGCCACTGCCGGGATTGGTCGACGTCGAGCCGTAGGGGCTGCCGTCCGCGCCGAGGGCAGGGTCGTAGCCCGTCGGGAAGACATAGTGGTAGTTGCTCGTCGCGGCGTGGTAGGCGTTGACGGTCACGAGGACGTTGGTCGCGAGGTCGTTGCCGTTCTTGCTGTCGTTGACGACGACGTCAAGGTCGTCACCTGCGGTGAGCCGGGTGACCGTGACAGTGAGCGCGGAGCCGATGACCTCGTCGGTGCGGCGGTTCGCGGTGAGGTCGAGCACGAGGTCGCCACCGGCGTCGGCGGTGATGGCGAAGTCGTGGTACGCACCGTCTACGCTCTGGTAGCGGACCATCTCGACGGCGATCGGGTTGCGCTCCGGGTCCGGCGTCCCTGGCACAGGGTGCTGGGCGGCCTGGTGGCCGATGTTCCCGTGCGGGGCGGACAGCGTGAGCACGTTCGTGCGGATGACCTTGGTGTTGGGGTTCAGGGCCCCCAGCGGTCCGGCGAGGATGTCTCCGCTCGCGTTGTCCACCTCGGTGGTGCCGATGGGGTTCTCGATGAAGTTGTCGAGCCGGATGAACGGGTTCTGGCCGGTGCACGTGTACGCGCACGTGTTCTGGATGAGGACCAGGGTCGGCGGGAACGTGTACTTGATGTCGAAGTCGAAGCTGCCGCCGACGGTCGGTGGGCTCAGACCGGTCGTGGCAAACCCGGTCCCCGGCTTGATCGTCTGGACGCGGATGTCGATGACCGGGGAGTTGACCGTGTTCACCACGTTGATCCTGTTCACGATCATGTTCAGGTTCGACGCGTTGAGGAGCTTGACGTAGTTCCACGTCTGCTGGAACTGGAACTGGCCCAGACCACCCCAGATCACGCCGGCGGGGGCATTGCCACCCGTGATGTTGACGGGGACGTTGGCGAGGAACCGCGCGTTCGCCCCATGGTCGTAGATGATGTCATCCACACTGAACCTCGGGCCAGTGAGCTGGCCGACCGTGTGGATGTTGTTGAACGGGTCATCGGTGAAGACGTGGCCCATGGTGTCACGCACAGTGGCGTTGACGAGCTTGGTGACGTTGCCCGCGGCGTCCACCTCGACCCACGGGTTCGGCTCGCCGAGCATGATCACAGTGGATTCCCAGAAGATCCAGCGGTTGAAGTTCTGGCTGCCTCCGTCCGAGCTCGAACCGCCGAAGTCGAGGAAGCCGCCGCTGCGGTCGGTGTGGCGGAGGTAGTGGTCGACAAGCTGGTTGACGGTGACCGAAAGGTCGGAGGTCGTGATGGTCGAGCCGCTCATGCCGGCCATCTGTGCGGTCGTGCTGACGTCCGCGCTCGCGGTCGGTGACGTGCGCCCGCCGAAGCAATGGCACGTCGCAGACGCGTAGCTGTCGATGCTGATGCCGCGGTACTCCGCGTTGAGCGCCGTCGAGACGTTGCCGGTGAGGACCGCGCCGCTCGCGAGGACAGTCTGGGTGAGGCCGTATGCGTTCACGGCGGTTGTCGCCTCGGAGTTCGCGCCGAAGGCCGTGGCCCGGGTCCGGGACGTGCCGGTGAGCTGGAGCGCGTCGACGTAGGATCCGACGGCCACCGTGCGGCCCGCGACCGCGCCGGCGATCGCAGTGCGGGTCAGCGCCGTGTTCGCCGATCCGGGCACCCAGCCAGCGTCCCCGCCGCCGACGCTCACGAGGAGGTTCGTCGTTCCGCTCACGCCGAGGCCTCCGACGTCGGCTGTGCCCTGGCCATACGCGTAGACCGCAGTGTGCGACTCGACAGCGGCAGCCGTCCCGGCATTCACGGTTCCCTTGACGTCCACGGTGGTGGAGTAGTCAGTCAGGATCGTCTCGCCGCTCGAGCCGCCGGCGAACAGGCCGCCCGAGCTCGACGAGGCGATCATCGTCGGCACCAGCACGGAGTACGCCGCGACGGTGACCGTCTGAGCCGCGGAAAGGACGGCCTTCGTGTCCACGAGGATCGCGTTGCCCATGTACAGGTGTGTGTCCGCGCTCGCCGAGTTGACCGAGATGAGGCCGCCGCTGTCGTTCGAGGAGACGGTCTTGCCCGAGACGATGCCGTGGGTCGTGACCGAAACGGTGCCACCGTCGAGCATCGCGCCGTTGCCCACGGTCGCGCTGAGGGTCGAGAGGACCTCGGCGAGGGAGACCGCCGTCGAGACGGAGATCGCTCCCCCGCCACCGCCCGTGGCCGAGGCGGAGACGATCTGGTCGCCACTCGTGGCACCGAACGGGATGTTCTCGCCGATGCCGTGCAGCTTCTGGGTCCCGCTGGCCGGCGCGATGTCCTCGATGAGCGTGTAGACGAGGTTGCCCGCACTCGTGACGCCCGCAGGGAGCGTCGGTACGGACAGGTTGATGCCGTCACGGGCGAACGTGTGGAGGCCGCCGGTCTGGCCCGAGACGATCGAGTACGTCTTCGCGGCACCGCCGAGGGTGTCGGAGAGCTTGAACGACGACGTGCATGCCCCGCCGCAGCCGACCACGTAGTACCCGTGACCGTCCTGAAGGCCGCCGATCGGCGCGTTGGGGGCACGCCACAGCTGCTGCACCACGGCCTTGCCGGCCGTCGACGTGTCCGGGGTGAGCGTGAGTGCGACCTGGGCCTGATTGGTCGAGGTGCCGCAGTCTCCGGCGAGGCCCGTCGCGTGGCAGAGCGAGTCGGCGAACTTGTACTCCTGGCCGTTGACCCGGATCAGGTAGTAGTAGCCGGCGGAGATGCCGATCGTGCTGCCCGAATGCGGGGCGTAGTAGACGCGTGTCCCGGTCGAGAAGCCCATGTCGAGGAAGTTCCCCGGGTTGCTCGGGTCCTCGGCCGCGAAGTAGACGTCATTGGCGTCGTTGCCCGTCGCGGTGACCCACTTCTTCGCGCCGCCGTCCCAGACCACGTTGACCTGCCCCGAGCTGAATGTCGCCGCGGTGTTCGGCTGGTAGTACGTGACGAAGTCGCCGTCATGGAAGCCGTTCGAGACCGTGATCGCACCCGTGCTGGCATTGATGCTCGTCGCGTTGACCGAGACGCTGGCTTGGGTGAACCCGATCGGCTGGAGCTTGATCCGGTAGGCGTCAAGCACGTGGACCCGGTACCGCGTGTTGTTCGTCAGGCCGCCCACGTCCGAGGTCACGCCCGAGGCACCGAGCGGAACGGCCGAGTACCAGACGATGTCGCCCTCGTGGAGGTGGTGCTCGCGGACGCCGAAGTCGATCACATCCGTGTCGGCCTGCACGTTCGCGCCTGTGAACACGGCGCCGAGCTGCAGGCTCTGCGCGCCAGTGACGATCACCGAGTACTGCTGCCCGTCGAGAAGGCCTGGGATCACGAGGTTGCCCTGCGCGTCGTACGTGACCACGTCGCCAGTGGTGGCGTTGTGGTTCGCCGTGAACGTGATCGTGTTCGCGGCATCGGAGACCCCCGTGGCTGCGTTGAACGTGCCGTCCGAGGCCGGCGGGAGCGGCGGGTTCGCGGACGCGTCGAGGCTGATCGCGCCGGTCGCCTTGATGCTGGCCCCACCCGTGACGGACGCTGTCGAGTTGGGGGACAGGGTCGCGGTCGCGCTGAACTTGGTCACGTTGATCGCGCCGCCGGTCGCGCTCGACGTGCTCGCGTCCGAATCGCTCAGGCCCACGGACTGGGCGCTGATGTCGCCGCTGACCCGGATGACCGACGTCGAGCCGCCCAGGACCACGCCGACGCTCGGTATGCCGTGGCTCGTGGACGTCGAGTTCGTCACCGACAGGAGGCCGCCGCCGCTCTCGTCCATGCCCGCGACCGCCGTGTCGTTGCCCTTGGCGAGAACCTTCAGGGACGACGCGCCCGGGGTGCTGTTCACGCCGTCGAACACGCGCACGTTGCCGAGCACGGAGGCGGTCGTGGTACCCGAGGCCTCGGCGTCCGGGTTCGAGTCGACAGACACGTTCAGGATCGCGCCGTTGGCGTTCTTGAGCTTGGACTTGGCGAAGTTTCCGCTCACCGCCCGGATGTCGATCACGCCTCCCGGCGCAGCGAGCGTGCCGCCCGAGGCGAGGGTCGCCGTCGTGCTCGAAGCGGCCTTCGCGTAGAGGTTGTTGCTCGAGATCGCGAGGCCGATCGCCACCGTGAGCGCGCTGCCCGACGCGTCGACGAGGTGGTCGGTGAGGAAGTTGCTGCCGTCGAAGTTGTGGTACGCGAGGAGGGAAAGGGTTCCGCCGCTCGTGATGCTGCCGGTGACTCCCGCGGCGACCGAGGACGAGTCGGTGGCCCTGACGGTCGAGATGCCCGCGGCGCCGAAGCCTCCGAACGCGACCGCACTGTAGTCCGCGATCGTGGAGTTCCGCTCCACGGACTGGACGGTGACGTCGCCCAAGGCGCTCACCGCGCCGCCGACGCCTGTGGAGACGCCCATGTCCGTCGTCGCCTGATACGTGCCGGCGACCACGCCTGCACCGAGGCCGCCCGCGGCAGCCCGACCGTGCACGATGGCCGAGGAGTCGACGGTCGAGCCGATCGTGACGGCCGTGACGCTGGAGGCTGTTCCGTTGAAGTCGGTCTTGACGTGGCCGCCCGCCTCCGCGGTCGGCTGGGCGAGACCGATGCCGGCGACGATGCCGGCCGAGAGCGAGCGGGCCTCCGCCGTGGCGGCGTTGAAGGCGACACTGGTGACATTGACCCAGCCCGGCCCGGTCAGTTGGGTGCCGGACCCGACGGTCGTGGCGACCTCGGGTGTGCTGGTCGCCGTCGAGCTCGCGGCCGTCACGGCCGCGCCTACCGCGATGCCGGTCAGGCGGACCCTGGCGAAGGCCGGGTCGACCGTCGACGGCGTGGAGTCGCCGGCGAGCGTCACGGACGGCCGGATCGGTGCACCGGTCGAGTCGACGTTGAGCCGTGCGGTCACGGTCACGCCGGTACCGTGGAGCTCGCCGCCGCCGACCGTGTAGGCCTTCAGCGTCGGACGGAAGTCGGAGGTCGCCGACGTGGCGCCCGCGCTGAAGCCGCCGGCGATGCCGATGCCTCGGCCGTCGGCGATCGCGGTCGCGTTCGCGGAGGAGACGAACTCGACGGCACCCGCGCTCGCGATGACCCTGGCTGAGCCACCCAGGAAGGCCTTGACTGTCGGGGCCGACGTGGTCGTCTCGGTGACGATCACGAGGTTGAAGCCGAGGCCCACGCTGACCATGTCGGTGACTGCCCGGGGAGCGGAGGTGAGGCTCGCGATGACCGACGCCGCGGTTCCCGTGCCGCTGACTGTCACGGTTGCGGGGTGGCTCGCGTCGGCGGCCGCGCCATCCGGCCCGACGTAGGCTGCCACCGTGGTCGAGTCGGTCGCGTGGGTCGTGATGAAAGCACCCGAGGCCAGACCGACAGTGATGTTCGAGCCCGACGGCGGGGCGTTCGTGGCCGTCGGTGTGCTCGTGCCGCTCGCGTGGAGGATGAGGGTGCCGGCGGTGAGGGCCGCGCCGTCGTCGACGTGCGCGGCGATCGTGCCCGCCGTGGTGGCCTCGAGGTCGACGAAGGCGATCGAGACGGCGGCGATCGCGATGTCGATGTTCGTCACCGTCGCGGACCCGTTCCGTGTCGCCTCGAGGTCCGCCGCGCCCGTGCCGAGCGAGACGGTGCTGCCGCCGCCGATGTAGACCTCGGTCGTGCCGTCGACGTTCGCGACCGGCGTCGCTCCCGTTCCGCTGAGGAGGGCCAGGCCGAGCATCTTGGCTGTGCCCGTGGCCTTGGGGGTAGCGTTCGCGAGGGCTGTGAGTGAGCCGGCCACGACGGTGCTTCCCGCGGCGACGTAGGCCCGCGTGGAGCCGTGGATCTGGGCCTCGGGGGTGAAGACCTGGACCGACAGGCCCGCGCCGGAGGCCCCGCCGGACTCGGCCGTCGCGGTGTCGAAGGAGGTCGCGTTGAGCGTGACGGCACCTGCCCCGACGTTCACCGAGCCGATGCCCGCCTCGGTGGTCGCGTTGGCCCCGATCTCGGCCTTCGCCGAGGCGATCTGCGCCGCGATAGCACCCATCGTGATGGCCTTGGTGGTCGCCTCGGCCAGGTTCGTGCTCTTGGTCGTCGCGGTCAGCGCCGTGCCCGTGATCGAGGTGCCGCCGAGGCGGATGTTCGTTCCGCCGTCGACCTTGGCCGTCGGCACCGAGACGCCGAGGGCCGCGAAGCCGCCCGCGCCGAGCACGGTGCTCGACTCAGCGTGGTTGTTCGAGGTCGCCGTGACCTCGACGAGGCCACCTGCATGGAGCTCGCCTCCGGACTGGCCGACGACCTCAACCTTGCCGGAGGAGCCGATCTCGGCGAAGGCCATGCTGCCGTTGCCGGCGAAGCCCAGGCTTCCGGTCACCACGAAGATGTCCGCGGTGGCCAGATTTGTGCCGTTGGCGTGGACGCCGATGGCGGCAGCACCGGGGGTGGACGCGGTCGAGGTGGTGGTGACGGAGCCGTTGACGCGCACGCGCGCGGCGGAGTTGTCGTGCGCGGCGGCCGCCATGACGCTCAGGGCCGCGATGCCGCCGAGGCTGCCGAGGGTCGCCGCCGCGATGGCCTTGTTCCCGGCGTTGCGGGTGCCTGCCTCGATGAGGACGGCGCCGCTGCCGCTGAGGGAGGCACCCGCACCGATCGTCGCCTCGATCTTCGCGTCCGAGGTGATGTCCGCGGTCGCGACGCCGCCGGACAGGCCGACGACGGAGACGCCGATGGTTGTCGACGTCGCATTGGCCGTGTTGTCCGCGAAGGCCTGGACCGTGATCGTGGTGGCGTTCGACGCCGATCCGTCGGCTTCCGCGGTGGTGTGTCCTGAGACGGTGGCGAACGCGAGGAGTGCCGTGACCTGGACGCCGCCCGCGCCGCCGCCGGGTGCCGTAGCTGTCGCGGAGTTGCTCGCGGTGGCCTTGACCAGGAACGGGGCCGGGGTGCTGAAGGTGATCGCTGACGTCGGGCCGACGAGGGCCTCGGTCGAGCGGGAGTTGACCACGCGGGCGACCGTCACGGAGACGGCGAGCACGCCGGTCGCGACATTGAGAGTCCTGGCTGCGGCCGTGTGGACACCGTCCGCCGTGACGCTCAGGCCGCCCGCACCGATCGTCCCGTGCGCGCCGCTGGATGCCGTCGCGGTGCCGCCGAGGGTGACGAACGCGAGGTCACCGGCGAAGCCGCCCGCCACACCGGCCTGGAATGCGATGGCCAGGAGATCGTTCGTCGCGTTGTCGCTCACCGAGACGTTGAGGTGGTCGACGGGCCCGAAGGCTCCGACGGCGATGTTGCCCACTGTCGCGCTGGCCCCGCCCGTGACGTTGACGACGGCGGCGGAGACGCCCACGGCCACGGCGCCGAGGCCGATGCCGATCGCGTAGCTGTTCGCCGTCCGCTTGGCGTAGGCCGCGACGTCGATGCCAGCGCCAGCCTGCGTGACGCCCTGGCCCGTGACGGTGCCGATGAGGGTCACCGCGCTCGTGCTCGAGTCGATGTGCGCGTTCTGTGTGCTCGAGTCATTGATGACCACGACCTGGGCGCCGATCGCCACCGCGCCGGCGGCGCCGACGAATCCGACGCCGGTGACCGTCTCGTCGTCCATCCGGGCCTTGACGCTCACGTTGCCGCCGGCGCCGGACCCCGCCTGGATGGTCGCCGTCCCGCCGATCCCAGCGTTGGTCGCGCTGTTGACGTTGAGCACGAGGATCGACACGCCCAGGCCTCCGAGGCCCGCCGCTCCGGCGCCGGCGACGCCGAGTACATGCAGCCGGTCGATGGCCCACACATTGACGTGTCCGCCTGCGATGACGCCTGCGTCGATCGTCGCGGCGGTGCCGCCGGTTGGGGAGGTGCTCAGGGCCGCAGTGCCGAGGTTCGTGGTGGGTGCTGCGGCGGCGATCTTGGCGTTCGCGGCGGAGAGCCGCGCGGACAGGCGTGCGTTCGTGGACGACTCCGTGCCAGCGTTGAGGCGCCATGCAGCGTTGTGGGCGGGATCGAGTCCGCCGGACGCGATGTCCGCGGTGGCCGAGTAGGTGCTGCCGTTGTAGCTGACGAGCTGACCGCTGTTGTAGTTCACGGCGCTGCTCCACGCGTTCGCGGAGCCCGCTGTCGTGCCGTCGAGCGTGTGGTTCTGGAAGCCGCCCGCGCCGCCGCCCTGGGCCGTGCTGCCCGCTGATGTGACGCTGTTGCCGGCGTCGCCGCTCGTCGCATTGGACGGGCCACGCCAGTGGGCTGTGTCGATCGTCGGGTTGCTGCCGCCCGCAGAGATGTCGTCGGTGGCCGTGTACTGGTTGGTGCCGAAGGTGACCACGTCGCCCTTCGCGTAGGACTTCGTGCCGTCCCATGGTCCGCGGTTGTTGCCGCCGTTGCTGTCCTGGTAGGCCGTGACCGGGGTTGTGCCGATGCTCCAGACGGACACCGACGCAGCGACGCCGACCGCGCCGATGCTCAGGCTCACAGCGAACGTGCTGACCTCCTTGGTCGAGAGCGCGT
Organism: Sinomonas sp. P10A9; assembly: GCF_041022165.1. Taxonomy (GTDB): domain Bacteria; phylum Actinomycetota; class Actinomycetes; order Actinomycetales; family Micrococcaceae; genus Sinomonas; species Sinomonas puerhi. The sequence continues at coordinate 322,532 of NZ_CP163302.1, read as the reverse complement.
AGACCTCCACGCTTCCCATGGCCTTGACGGTCGACGGACCGTCGATGTGGGCCAGGACCGAGCTGTTGGCTGTGCCGATGTCGACACCGCCGGACACTCCGACGAATCCGCCGGCAGCGCCGCCGGCGATGGTGAGCGACTTGAAGTCGTCCGTCGCCGTGACGCTCACACCCTGCGAAGCCGACGCGCCCGGAGCGGTGTTGATCTGGCTGTACCCACCGACGGAGGCAACAGTCGAGGTCGTCAGGAGGGTGACCTGGACTCCGCCGGCCACGCCGACGAACCCGCCGCCGATCGCCGGGACGAGACCGAAGACGTTCTCACTCGAGCCCGCGTGGACGATGACGCCGGAGAAGGACTGCGATCCGCCGAGCGTGCCGTTCGGAACGCCGGGCACCGGGGTGCCCTGGGCCAACGCGTCGACCACGCTGCCCGCTCCGAGGTAGGCCCGCACCTGCTTGTCGAGGGTCGCGACGCCCACAGCCGCGCCAATGCCTACGTATCCACCTGCGAGGGCGACGGTGATGAGGAGGAGCTTTGTCGAGTCGTTCGCGGCGACGACCACATTGTTGCCCGCGGCGAGGGCCGCCCCGTTGCCCGTGCAGGCGAACGGGTCCGGCCCCCCGGGGGTTCCGGTGCATGCGAAGGTGTGGACGGTCAGCACCGTGACCGCAACGGTGCCTGCCACGCCGACCGTGCCGCCGCCCGCGCCGACGGCGAACGAGAGCACCGTGTCCTTACCGTCTGCAGTGACGGCAATCGTGTTCCGTGCGTTGACCGCAGTGCCGGTGCCGATGTATGCGAAGGTGTCGAGTCTGACGACGCGGACCGCGACCGGGATCGAGACGCCCGCCGTGCCGCCGATCGCCACCGTGGCGGCGATGCCGAGCTGGTAGAACTGGTTGGCTGCGGAGACCTGGACGGACTGGCCCGCGTCAGCGCCGGCGACGTTGGAGGCGCAGGTGGCACCGCAGTTGACCTGCGCGTTCGCGCCGATGTGTGCGGACGTGTGCACGGTGACGACTGCGACCGACCCGGCGAGCGTGACAGCTGCAGTGCCGGCGAATCCGAGGCCGATGCCGAAGGCTCCGATGCTGTCGGAGTTGGTGGCGGTCACCGCGACGCCGCGGAAGCCCGGCGTCGTGCCCTGCGAGATGTCGCGCGGGCCCATCGCGGTCGCGTCGCCAGCGGGGGCGTCGCCCTGCCTCACCAGGCTGTGGGACCTGCCGGTCCAGCCTGCACCGAGGGTGATAACCGTCCCGCCCTTGTCTGAGGGCTTGTCGAGGAGCTGGAACCAGCCGCTTCCGAGGTCCTTGTAGTAGTAGGTTCCGCCGTCGACCAGCCCGCCGATCGGGGTGCCGCCGCCCGAGCTGTAGACGACCGCATCATTGTTGCTGATCGTGCCGAGGGCATAGGGCAGCCTGATGCGGTTGCCGACCAGGTCCACAGCGTTGTCCGGGTTGAACCGCGGCGTCTTGTCCTGGGTGACGTTCGCCTCGGAGGTCTTGAACAGGCGGTGGCTCTCGCCCGTCCCACCCGTGAGCGCGATCGGCGACCCGCTCAGGTCTGCGGCGGCGAACAGTTCGAAGTGGTTCGGGTCGGTCACCTTGACGTAGTACTGGCCGCCTTGGACGAGCTGCGCGAACGGGGTGCCGTACCCGGCGTCGTACTGGACCTGGTCGCCGTCCGCGAACCCGTGGCTGTCGACATGGATGACCGCACCGACCACATCGGCCTGGGAGAATCGCGGATCGTGCGGCGTGACGGTGTAGGAGCCGCTCGCGACATCGAGCCCTGTCGCGCCTGCGCCGCTGACCTTCGCGTAGTTGCCGATCCACGCGTGCGTCTCCTTGAACACCACAGGCACGGCGACGGCCGCACCGACCGCGGCGGTGCCGGCCGCGGAGATGTTGCCCGCGATCACGTTGAGGCTGAGCGACTCGTTCGCACTCACACGCGCCGTGCCGCCCATCGTGGCGGTGACCCCGTCGACCGAGGATGCCCCGTCTTCGAGGTACGCCTTTGTGGTCACCGTGACGGCAGGCACGGCCGCATTGACATTGACGGCCGCCGTACCTGCGAAGCCGCCGCCCACGGAGATGGACGTGAGCTTCTCGCTCGAGACCGCGTCGACACTCAGGTTGCCCGAGCCGGCGATCGTCGTTCCATGGCCGATCCAGGCCTCGGTGTCCTTGGTGAGCACCTCTACGTCGACGCCCACGCCGACGCCGGCTGTGCCGCCCACGGTCAGCACTCCTGCCAGGCTCAGGATCGTGGTCGTGTCCTTCGCATACACGGCAGTCGACGTGCCCAGTGTGACGGTCGAGGTGGCATCGATGTGAGCCTTGGTCGTGTCGCTCGTGACGTTGACGACGACGGAGCCCGCCACGCCGGCCGAGTTGCCGCCCGCGCCGCCCACGGCGAGGTAGAGGTAGTCCGCGTCCTGGGTCGCCGAGACGAGCAGGCCCGCGGCGCCCGCGTGGACCGTGGTGCTGGCACCGATGGATGCCTCGACGGTCGAGTCGCGCACCACGACCACCGCAGAGGCGCCGACGCCGGCGGAGCCACCGCCGATCGCGATGTTGCCGGCAGCGAGGTTCACGGTCCCGGTCTTCGACGCCGTGACGGCGACGCCGCCCTGACCGGTCACGGAAGCGCTGGACCCGATGGCCGCGGCCACCTTGGGGTTCGAGCCGCCCTGGTTGAGCACGACGACGACGACCGCGCCGGAGACTGCGGCGGAACTGGCGGATGCCCCGCCGGCCACGGAGACCTGGGTCATCGACTCGACCGACTCGGCGTCCACGGTGACCGACCCGCCCGCGGTGACGAGCGCGCCGTCGCCGACCTTCGCGAGGACGTTGATGTTGAACACGTCCACGATGACGGTCAGCCCCACGGCCGCGGAGCTCTTCGACAGCGAGAGTGCGCCGGCGAAGTCGATGAGCGTCAGGCCGCTCGTAGCCTTGACCGTGAGCGTCTGACCGGAACCGCCGAGGCCAATCGTCTGGTTGACCTTCGTTCCGGCCCCGAGGTAGGCCTGCGTGTCGATCGAGAAAATCTGGATGATGAAGGAACCGGACACCGCCGCGCCGCCGCTGCTGGCGCCGCCGCCGGCCGCGACGTTCGTGACAGACGGGAGGGTGATCTTGCCCTTGAGCGGCGTCTCGGGCTCCTGGCCGGCCAGGCTCGCCGACGCGGTCACCGAGATGGAGCCGGAGGCGTCGAGGGACGACGTCGTCCCGGACGTCGAATCGACGAACGCCTTGGTCGTGATCTCGAAGTAGTTCACGGCGATTGCGCCGCCGATCGCGGTGCCGTTGCCCTTCGAGAACCCGCCCGAGAGGGCGATGTTCTGGTAGATGATCGCGTCCGCCGCGGAGACGGTGATGCCGCCAGCCGGTGCGGAGAGCGCGGCACCCACGCCGACCGACGCCGTCGTGGTCAGCAGGAGGATCTGGACGGCGGCCGACGCCGCGACGCCCGCGGTGTTGTTGCCGGCGCCGGCGGAGATGCCCCAGATGACGAAGGTGTTGTGCTTCGCTCCCGACGTCCCCGCGCCAGGCGTCCCTGCCACGACGGTCACGCCCGTCTGACCGGTGACGTGGGCGCCGGCTCCGATCGACGCCGTCGTGGTGAGGATCTGGACGTTGAGGCCGATCGCGGCGCCGACGCCGGTGTCCTTCTGCAGGTCGATCGCACTGCCTGTGCCGCGCGCCGTGGCCTCGGCCAGCATGAGGCCCTGGACGCTCACGGCCCCCATGGTCGCGGTGACGGTGACGTTCGGGGCGATGCTGCCCGTGGTCGTCGCCATGACCCAGTTGACGCCGATCGCCGCCGCGACTCCGGTGCCGCCGCCCGAGCTGCCGGAGTTCGAGCCGGACTGGCTGTTCGCACCCGTGGCGCCATTGGAACCGCTCGTGCCGCCCGAGGACGAGGGCATGCCCGCCGTCGAAGACTTGGTCGACTGCGTGTTCGGGTTACTGCCATTGGCCTGCTCGTTGGCCTTCGAGTCGCCGCTCTGGCTCTCGGAGTCGCTCGAGCCCTTCGCGCTCGCAACAGACTTCGCCTCGCTGGTCATCTCCGAGGAGGCGAGCACGTCCACGGAGGCCGCGGTGACATTCCTGGCGATAGTCGCCGTCGTGCTCCAGCTGACCACCGCGTTGACGGACACGTCGATGCCCACGGCGGTGCTCTTGCCGGCGGCCTCGGCGTTGCCCTCGGTCATGATCCGGTTCACGTGGGTCGCGTGGACGACGACGGCGCCGCTGCCGCCGGCCGAGGCCGTGTAGCCGGGCCCGCTGGACGCCGGGGTGCCGAGGCGGGCCTCGACCGTGTCGCCGACGCTCACGACAAGGGCGACGACGGGGGTCACCGCGGTGCCGCCCGAGGTGCCTCCCTCGGCGGTCGTGGGCAGTTCGCGGAAGCCCATCGCGTCGATCGTGAGGGACGTTCCGCCGGTGAGGGTCGCGCCGTCCTGTGCGCCGGCCCGGACCGTGTTGTCGGGCAGGACCGTGAGGGCCACGGACGCGCCTACGCCCGTCGCGGAGCCGACCTCGGCCTTGGAGGTGGCCTTGGCGAGGTCGTAGGAGTTCGCCAGCGCCGTGATCGAATCGTCCGCGGTGGTCAGCGTCGCGGAGGCGCCCGTCTGCAGCAGTGCGGCGGTGTGCTCGGAGACGATGTTGATCGCGAGGGCGCCCGCGACGCCGACCGATGTCGCCTTGCCGACGCCCGCGTATGCGGTGGCGGTGACCTCGTGCTCCCAGAGGCGGAAGACCTGGCCATCCGTCGGGGCCGCGGGGAGGTGGTCGCCGTCGGTCACGGTGATCGTCGTGACGGTCCACGTGTGGGTGGCTGTGCGCTTGTAGATGCCGGGGGCGTTCGCGCCGTCCTGAGCCGTGAGCTGGAAGAGCGTGTCCTTCTCGATCTTGTCGGCCGGCAGCGAGTCGAAGTCGTCGTAGGCGTCCTTGGTCACGAACACCCACGCGCTGCCGTTCCACTGCCACACGCTGCCCGTCGGGTGGCCGTCCTTGGGCGCCGCCAGCACGAAGAGCTGGCTCGCGGCCGGGCTCGCCGGGAACGTGGCCCCGGAGGCGATCGAGGACCCGGCGTCGGTCTGGAGGACCCACTTGGCGTTGGCGCCGTCGTACTTGTAGATGCCCGCGTTGTTCGAGCTCGTCGAGGCCTTCGCCGCGGCGAGGTCGCCGTCCGACGGGCCGGGGAGCTGCTTGCCGGAGTCGATGGTCTTCCACGCGCCGTCGGCGGCGTTCCAGACCCGCAGGACGTCGCCCGCGCCGCCGCTGGACATACCAGCCGAGAGGACCAGGCCTGTGCCCGTGATCGTCGCCGTGCCGGTGAGGGCGGTGTTGGTGATGTCCACCTTGTTGACCGAGACGCCGGCCCCGATGCCGACGCTCGCGTCGGCCGTTGTGTCGCCGCGGGCGCTCGCGCGGGCGTCGGTGTCCGCGGTGGCCTTGAGCGTCACCACTGCGCCGGAGGAGATCGCGACGCCGTTGGCGAACCAGGCACTGGAGGAGGTCGTGACCACGTTGATGGCCACTGCGGCCGCTACGGAGACCGAGGCTCCGCCGTTGTCGTTGCTCGCGGCCTTCGGAGTCGACGACGTCCCGGTGGTCTTGCCGCCGCTGTTGTCGGACTGCGTCTGCTTGGCTGCGCCGAGCTTCGAGTCGGCCTTGCCGTTGACGTCCGTGCCGGAGGAGTCCTTGCCGCTCGCGGAGGAGGTCGTCTGGCCCTCGGCGCCCTCGGCGGCCGCTTCGGCGCTCGTCGTGGTGACGGAGGTCCCGAAGGCCTGGAAGGAGACCGCGCCGCCGGTCGCAGTGACGCTGCGCGCGGTGCCCGAGTCGACGCCGTCGTCAACGATGGCGAGTGCGAGGGAGATGCCGAACCCGGCGGAGGAGCCGACGGTCGTGTCGCCCTTGGCGATGGTCGTGGTGGTGGCATTCTGTGTCGCGGTGGCAGCGACGGCGCCGCTGGCGGTGAGAGTGCTCGCGCTGGCGCCCAGGGAAGCGCTCGTGCGCAGCGTCGCGATGGTCACGGCGATCGCGGGGGTGACGGTCACGCTGCCGCCCTTGCCGCCCGCATCGACCTCGTTGTCGATCACGCTGGTGGTCGTAGCGGTGATCGTGACGCTTCCGGCGCCGGTGAGCGGGGGCCCGCGGGTCGGGTCGGCGACCTGGTCGATGCCCGCGTACACGGTGTCGTTGACGAGGTTGATGCCCACGGACGCTCCGATGCCGACCGTGCCGGAGCCGGACTGCTTCGCCGAGGCCTTCGTGGTGCTGTTCGAGCTCGATCCGGCGGTCATGCCCGCCGCGCCGCCGGCGAGGGCGACATTGCCGGCCGGCCCTGCGGGGAGCGTGGTGGTCGGGTCGGCGTGGACGGTGGCGAGGGTCGTGAGGTTGACGACGTTGAGCGCGAGAGCGCCGGCAAGCCCGAGCGTTCCGCTCGTGTTCGCGGCGCCAGCCGTGGCGCTGGCCGTGAACGTGTGCTGAGTGTCGGCGGTCGGACCAGACCCGAGGGTCCGCATCGTCGCGCTGAGGGTGAGGCCAGCGGCCGAGAGCTGGGAGCCGACGCCGATGCTCGCCTCGTTGCGGACCTTCACCAGGTTGATCGCGACCGCGGCCCCGATGCCCACGCTCGAGCTGTTGCTGGCCGAGCCGTCGGCGGTGGCGGAGGCGTCGGTGTTGTTCGTGGTCGTAAAGCTCGCGGTGCCCCCGTTGTTCACGGTGAGGGAAACGCCCGGGGCGAGCAGCGCCGTCGTCGTGGACGTCACGAGGTTGATCGCGACGGCGGCAGCGACCGTCACGTTGGAACCGCCAGAGTCCTGCTTGGTGCTCGGGGTCGAGGACGACGACGTCGTCTTCCCGCCGCTGTTGGCGGACTGGAGGCCCTTGGCCGTGCCGAGCGAGGTGTCGGCCTTGCCGTTGACGTCCTTGCCCGAGGAATCCGTCGACCCGGACGAGGTCGACGACTGCCCCTCGACACCGACCGCGCTGGCTGTCGCGGAGGAGGACACCTGGGACGTCCCGTCCGCGGCGAACGAGACGCTGCCACCGGCAGTGGTGTTCCGGTAGAGGGAGGAGTCCACGGTGTGGTCGGCGATCGCCAGGGCGAGGGAGAGTCCCAGGACCACGGTGCCGCCGGTGGCCGCGCCCTTGGCGCTGCCGGTGACGGTCGCGGTCTGGTCCGCGTGCGCGGTGATCCCGCCGGCGAGGTTCAGTGCCGGGCCGGAGAGGATGCTCGCCGTCGTGGAGACCTCGCTGATGGTCAGGGCGAGGGCACCGGCCAGAGACAGCGACGACCCGGACGGCGCGGCGGCGCCGCCCTCCGCGGTAGTTGTCGCCTTGTCACTGTTCACCGCGGTGATCACGACGGCGCGGCCACCCGTGAGCGTTGAGCCCGCCGCGAGGCCCGCGGCCACCGCGTCGTTGATGAGGTTCAGGGCCACCGAGGCCCCGAGGCCGGCCGTCGTGCCGCCCGTGGTCTTCGCCGTGGCCTTGGCGGTGTTCTCCGTCGACGAACCAGCGGTGAAGGACGAATCCCCGGCTGCCGGAAGGACCGCGGTGCCCGTCAGCTGCGCGCCCACCGTCACGTTGACGAGGTTCAGCGCGAACGAGCCCGCCAGGCCGAGGCTTCCGCCCGCCGTCGCGCCCGAGGTCGCCTCGGCGTCGAACGTGTTGACGCTGTCGGTGCCGCCGCCTGAGATCGGCACGGACCGCTCGGTCGCCGAGAGGACGAGAGAGCCCGCGTTCACCGTCGCACCGGCGGGCACGGCGGCGAGGACCGTGGCGTTGGCCAGGTTGATCGCGACCGCCGCGCCGATCCCGAGGCCGGTCGAGGTCGCCGAGCCGTCCGCCACGGCCTTCGCGTCCGTGTTCGCGTCCGCGGTGAAGGACGCCTTACCGGTCGTGGTCAGGGTCAGGCCTGCGCTGAGCTGCGACGTTACCGTGTGCGTCGAGAGCGTCACCGCAACCGCCGCCGCAACCGACACCGAACCGGACCCGCCGCCGGAGCCGCCCTTGTCCGTCGTCGCCTTCGGCGTGGACGAGCTCGAGGTCGTCTTCCCGCCGCTGTTGGCGGACTGGAGGCCCTTGCCCGTGCCGAGCGAAGTGTCCGCCTTGCCGTTGACGTCCTTGCCTGTGGAATCCGTACCGGTCGAGCTCTGGCCCTCGGCGCCCGCAGCGCTGGCCGTCGAGGAATCGGAGACCTGCGAGGTGCCCTCGGCCCAGAACGTGACGTCCCCGCCCGCCGTCGTCGGACGGTTCAGCGAGGAGTCCACGGTGTGGTCGGCGATCGTCAGGGCCAGCGCCAGGCCGACCGTAAGCGAGCTGCCGCCGGTGGCCGCGCCCTTCGCGCTGCCGGTGACGGTGGCGGTCTGGTCCGCGTGCGCGGTGATCCCGCCGGCGAGGTTCAGTGCCGGGCCCGAGAGGATGCTCGCCGTCGTCGATACCTCGCTGATGGTCAGAGCCAAGGACGCCGCGAGGGACGCCGTGGTCTGCCCGGTCGCCGCGGCGCCGCCCTCAGCGGCCGTGGTCGCCTTGTCGCTGTTCACGGCGGTGATCACGACGGCGCGGCCGCCCGTGAACGTCGAGCCCGCCGCGAGGCCCGCGGTCACCGTGTCGTTGATGAGGTTCAGGGACACGGACGCCCCGAGGCCCAGCGTCCCGCCCGAGATGTTGGTCGCGGCGGTCGCCTTGGCGGTGTTCTCCGTTGCGGATCCGGCCGTGAAGCCAGCGTCGCCAGTGGTCGGCAGAACGGCAGTGCCGGACAGCTGCGCGCTGACCGTGACGTTGGCCAGGTTCAGCGCGAAAGATCCCGCGAGGCCGATGCTCGAGCCCGCCGTCGCGCCCGAGGTCGCCTCGGCGTCGAACGTGTTGACGCTGTCGGTACCGCCGCCGGAGACCGGCACGGACCGCTCGGTCGCCGAGAGGACGAGGGAGCCCGCGTTCACCGTCGCACTGGCTGGCACGGCGGCGAGGACCGTGGCGTTGGCCAGGTTGATCGCGACCGCCGCGCCGATCCCGATGCCGGACGAGGATGTAGCCGAGCCGTCCGCGACGGCCTTCGCGTCCGTGTTCGCGTCCGCGGTAAACGAGGCCTTCCCGGTCGTGCTCAGGGTCAGGCCTGCACCGATCTGGGACGTCACCGTGTGCGTCGAGAGCGTCACCGCGATCGCCGCGGCGACCGAGATCGTCCCGGACCCCCCGCCGGAGCCGCCCTTGTCCGTGGTCGCCTTGGGCGATGTGGGTGCGGCGGTGGTCTTGGTGCTGTTCGCGTTCTGCAGCCCGGCAGCGGTGCCCGAGGCCGTGTCGGCCTTTCCATTGACGTCCTTGCCCGAGGAGTCCGTCCCGGTCGAGCCCTGCCCCTGCGCACCGGCAGCAGTGGCCGTCGAGGAATCCGAGACCTGCGAGGTGCCCTCAGCCCAGAACGTGACGTCCCCGCCCGCGCTCAGCCCCCGGTTCAGGGACGAGTCCACGGCGTGGTTCGCGATCGTCAAGGCAAGCGAGAGCCCGAGTGCGAGGGTCTTGCCGCCCTGTGCCGCGCCGTTCGCTGTGGCTGTGACCGTTGCGGTCTGCGTGGCGTGGAGGGCGGCTCCGGCGCTGAGGGTCGTCGCGGCACCCGAGCCGACGGACGCCGTCGTCGAGACGCTGCTGATCGTGAGGGCCAGCGAAGCCGCCAGAGCGAGGGTGCCCGAACCGGTCGCGGCAGCTCCACCGGCGGACGACGTCGTGGCCTTGTCGCTGCCGTTCGCCGTTCCGTTGAGCTGGTGCGCCCCGGTGATAGCCGCACCGGCGGCAATGCCTGCCGTTGTGTCGTCGTTGATGAGGTTCAGTGCGATCGACGCGCCGATGCCCGAGGCCCCGCCGCTGCTGTCCGTCTTCGCCGCGGCCGAGGCGGCGTTCTCCGTGGCCTGGCCGGCCGTGAGGGTCACGTCGCCCGTGGCGCCGGTAACGGCGCCGTTGACTGTGAGGGCGGCGGTCCCGAGAACCTGGGCCTGCGTCACGACATTGACCAGATTGAGAGCGAACGAGCCGGCGAGGCCGATGTCGCTGCCGGCGGTCGCGCCCGAGGTCGCCTTGGCGGAGAGCGTGTTGACGCTGTCCGTGGCGCCGCCGGAGACCGGCACAACGCGCTCGGTCGCGGACAGGGCGAGTGAGCCCGCGTTGACTGTAGCCCCTGCCGGGACGAGTGCCTGAGTGGTGACCGTTGCCTTGTTGATCGCGACGGCGGCAGCGATGCCGACCGACGACGGCGACATCGCATCGCCCTTGGCCTCGGTGACCGAGTCAGCGTTCGTGTCGGCGGCGAACGCGGCGGCGCCCGTCGTGGTGAGCGTCATGCCCGTGGCGAGCTGCGCCGTCGTGCTTACCCCCACCACGCTGATGGCTATCGCGGCGGCGACGCTGATGCTCCCCGAGCCGCCCGAGGTCTTGTCGACGGTCGTCTTCGGGGTCGCGCTCGTCGAGGTGGCCCTGCCGCCGTTCGCGGTCTGCTTGGTCTTCGCGTCGCCGAGGGCCGCGTCCGCCTTGCCGTTGACGTCCTTGCCCGACGTGTCGGAGCTCTCGCCCTGGGCGCCGGCCGCGCTTGCCGTGCCGGTCGTGGTGGTCGCCTCCGTGTGGTGGGCCGTGAACGCCGCGGACGCTGCGGAGAGCGTGCGGTCGAGCGGGGCCGAGGACGAGGAATCGACGACGGCGAGGGCGAGCGCGATGCCCAGCGCGAGGGTCCCGCCTGACGCGGCGGTCGCGGCGCCCTTGGCGGTGGTGGTGACCGTGGTGGTCTGGTCGGCGGTGGCAGAGACGGTGCCGGCGAGGGCAGTCGTGCCGAGGCTGGGGTCCGCTCCGCCGATTCCGGCGGTGGTCGATACGTTCGCGAGTGAGATCGCTATGGCGGGGGCGAGCGAGATGTTCGCTCCTCCTGCTCCACCTTCGATCGCAGTCGTCAGCGTATCGCTGTTGGTCGCCTGGATGGTGAAGTCCTTGACTCCGGCCAGTGGGGGTCCGCGGGTGCCGAGCGAGAGCCGGTCGACGCCCGCGAAAACCTGGTCCGTAACGAGGTTCAGGCCGATGGATGCGCCCATGCCGAAGGTTCCGCCGCTGCCGCCCGTGGACTGGGAGGCCGTCGCAGACGCGCCGTTCGCGGACGAGGAGCCGGCGGTCGCCGCCGCGTTGCCCGCACCTCCGAGGCTGATTCCGCCGAGGGGATCGGTCGGCGTCGCAGTCGCCGCGTGTATGGCGGCGGTGGTGGACAGGTTGGCGATGTTCAGGGCGAACGAGCCCGCGACGCCCACGTTGCTTCCCGCTCCGCTCGCGCCTGACTTCGCCGTGGCGCCCGTGCTGTGGGCGAGCGGCGTGCTCGGCGCCGAGGCATCGGCATGGTTCACAGCAGTGAGGGTGAGGCCGGTGGCCGTGACGGATGCGCCGGCGCCCGTGGATGCCTCATTGACGATCGTGGCCTTGTTGATCGCGATCGCCGCGCCGATCGTCGGCCCTGTGCCGCCGGAGGCCGAGCCGTCGGCCGTGGCCTGGGCGGTCGTGGTGTTGGCGGACGCGAAGCTCACCTTGCCGGGGGTCGAGAGGGTCGTGGCCGGGGCGAGCTCGGAGGTCGAGGAGGAGGTCACGAGGTTGAAGGCGATCGCCGCGGCGACGGTGATGCTGTTGCCGCTCGAGTCGGTTGCCGCGGGAGTCGTCGAGGAGGAGGTGCCGCCGGCAGACTTGCCGCCGGCGAACGCGAGCTGCGAGTCGGCCTTCTGGTTCGCGCTCTTTCCGGAGGAGTCGGTGCTCGTCGGGCTGCTCGTTGTGCCGCCCTGAGCGCCGGCCGCGGAGGCCGTCGACGTCGTGGACGTCGCCGAGGTGCCGTCGGCGCTCATCGCGACGTCCCCGCCAGCGGTCGTGGCCCGGCCGATCGAGGAGTCCACACTGTGCTGTGCCGCGGTGAGCGCGAAGCTGATGCCTGCGGCCAGAGTCGCGCCCGCACCCGCGGTCGTGCTGCCGGTCGCAGTCGTGATGGCCGACGCCGCCTGGGTCGCCGACCCGGTCAGCGCGCCGGCGAGGGTGATCGCGGGGCCTGTCAGGAGCGAGGCGATCGTCTGGATGTTGGAGATCGTGATGGCCACGACGCCCATGAGCGAGGCGTTCGATCCGCCCGCCGCGCCGCCTGTCGCGCCTGTAGTGGTCGCGTCGCTTCCGGTCGCTGTGAGGTTGAGGGCACCGGCTCCGCTGAGCACGGCATCCTTGACCAGCCGCGCCGCGACGATCGAGTCGATGATGCCGAGGGCGATCGAGGCTCCGATGCCGGTGGCGCCGCCGTTCTGTGCCGCTTGGGCCGTCGCAGAGTTGACGTGCTTCCCTGTGGCCTTGAGGGCCACGGCCGGAGTGCCGGTGAGCGCGTTGCCGGTGCCGCGGATCTCGGCGAGCGTCTTGCCATTGACGAGCGTGAGGGCGAACGAGCCGGCCGCTCCGACGCCGCCCGAGTTGTTCGTGGCACCCGAGGTCGCGCTAGAGGTGAACCCCGAGCCGCCCGTGCGGGTCTCGTCCGACTCGATCGTCACGGACGTCGCCTGGATCGTCGCGCCCGATATGTATGCCTCTGTCGTCACATTCGCGACGTCAACGCCGACGCCGACACCCACGCCGAGCGCGCCGCTCGCCGTCGTGCTCCCATCGCCCGTGGCGCTCGAGGTGGCCTGCGAGGTGGTGAAGAGCTTGAGTGCCCCGGTCACGACCTGGGCCGCCTGGACGACCGCCTGCGTGAGAGCCGTGAACACGCTCACGGCGAGAGCTCCCGCGAGGCCGATGGAGCCGTCGGCGGTGTTGGCCTGGCCGTTCGCCCTGGAGGAGTCGTTGACGGGCTTGTCGTTCGCGGTCGAGCCGCCGGGGCTCGCCTTGGCCGACGCCGCGTTGGCACCGTCCGCGTTCGAGGTGAGGGTGATGTTCGCGGCCTTGGTAGGCGCCGTGCTCGTCGAGTCGATGATCGCCTGCGTCGTCTGGTTGAGGTTCACGACCGCGATGCCGGCGCCCGACGTCGCAGCGCTCGCGTCGCCGGTGCCGGTCAGGCCCGCGTGGTTCGTTGCTGTGAGGGAGAGGTCGCCGGTGACCTCGAGGTGCGCTGTGTTCGTGACCTTGCTGACCGCCGTCGTGCTCACCGTGATGATTGCGACTGCGGCGTCCTTGGCCGCGGCGCCGCTCGAGTCGGCCGAGCCCTCGCTCTTCCCAGCGGAGCCCGGCGTAGCGGCGACGTCGACCTTCGACGTCGAGCCCACCGTGGTCTTGCCGCTCGTCTTGACCACGGCCGAGCCGCCGATCGTGACCTCGGCGTCCGAGGAGACGATGGCCGCGTCGCCGTAGTTCTTGACCAGGGTCACGGGGCCGACGGTCGAGGCCGCCGAGAGGACCACGTCACCTGTCGCGGCGATCTGGGTCGTGCCGAGGAGCGAGACGAGGGCCTTCGAGGAGACGTTGACCGCGTAGGCAGTAGCGCTGGTGGCGTCGGGGCTGACGCTGGCGGCCGCCTGGGCGGTGAACCCGCCGGAGGTGACCTGGCTGTCCTGGAGGGTGACCTCGACGTCTCCGCAGTGCGTCGCGAGGGTCGCGCAGCTGCGCGGATCGCTCAGCGGGTTGTGCGGGCCGCCCGTGATGGTGTCGGCCGCGTCGAGGAGGACGGTTCCGGCGGTCAGGACGGTCCCAGAGGCGAGCGTGATTTTCTCGGCGTGGATCGTCAGGGCCGTCGTGCCGAGCGAAATCGGGCCGCTCAGGACGATCGAGTCCCAGCCCGCCCCGCCGTCGATGGTCAGCGACCCGGTCGGCGCCGTGAACGTCGTGAGCTCGAATGTGCTGTTGGTGCTCGCGAGCGTCAGGGTCGATCCGGCCTGGGTCAAGGTGGCCTGGTCGTCGCCGCCGCTGAGGGTGAAGACCACGTCCGCCGCTGTCCCGCCGGCGATGATCGGCTCGATGTCCGTGTAGTTGATCGTCGTCGCATCAAGGTAGAGCGTTCCGGTCGAGGAGTTCACGGCCACCGAGCGCGAGCTCGTCACCGTGCCCGCCGTGGCCAGGGTGTCGAAGCCCGGACCGCCGTCGAAGCTGACCGTGATGTGCGGGTTGACGGTGCCGCGGTCCACCAGGAGCGTGTCGTTCCCGGCGGTGCCCATGACCGAGATGCCCGAGATCGTCGACAGCTGCCGGGCCTGGCCCTCGAACGTGACCGTTCCATCCGCGTGGAACGCAAGCGTCGACGACGTCGAGGTCATCTGCAGCGCCCACGGGGACGGCGATACCGGCGAGACCGAAGTGGTCGTCGCCGCCGCGGTGGCCGAGGTGGGGGTCGACGTCGTGGACGAGGTCGACGACGGGCCCGTCGGTGCCGTGGTCGCGGCCGGAGCCGTGGTCGTCGTCGCGGCCGGGGCCGTCGTCGCAGTCGACGGCGCCGCCGTAGTCGTCGGTGCCGCGGTGGTCGCCGTCGGATCAGTCGTCGCGGCCGGAGCCGTGGCGGTCGGGTCGGTCGTCGTGGTCAACGGCGTCGAGGTCGTCGCAGCCGGAGCGGCCGCCGCCGCGGCTGGAGCCGTGGACGTCGTCGCGGTCGATGCCGGTGCCGTAGCGGTCGTCGTGGTCGACGGCGTCGAGGTCGTCGTCGTAGCCGGAGCGGGCGCCGGCGCAGCCGCCGGAGCCGGGAAGGCCTCGGTCGTCACCGTCCGCCGCTCTCCGGGGTTGAGCACCCGGCTCATGAGATCCGAACCGCCCTCGAGGTCGACCAGGCCGAGCACGTGGCCGAGCTCGTGGGCGATCACCGTCTGGAGGTCCATCCGGTTCGTGGCGACCGTTCCGACGCTCCAGCCCCAGCCGGCCGCCGTCGGGCTCACCGTGATGGCGGTTCCGTTCGTGACGGCGAGGGCCGTCCCGCCGAGCGGGGCGACCGCGAAGGTCGCGGCGCTCACGTCGTGCCCGGGCCACAGGCCCGCGGCAGCGCCGTAGACGGCCTGGATGTCCGCGAGCGTGATAGCTGTCGTGACGGGAGCTGCGGGCAGCGACGCCGCGTCTTGATGGTTTGCCACCTGCGCTGGGCTCACGGCCCAGGGGCCACCCTGCGGACTTGCGAGGGTCGATGCGCCGGCGGGTGTCGCGACGGCGAGTGCCATGGCAAAAGCGGCCAGCGCGGCAGTGAGCCGCTTCAGCCCCTTCCACAGCACGGACCATCTCATCAGACGTCACCGATCGCCGGGACGATGCTCAGGCATCGTCAGACACAGAACACAGAACACATGAAGGTGGTGTACGTGTGTCGGCGACCAGTGGTGAGACGTCCACTGGCACTTCGACGACGACCGCAGCTGACGTAGTCAACCCGCGGTCCGCGGAGATCTCCGCCTTCTTGCGCCCCGTGAAAGTGCGCCCCCTGCCGGCGGTGGAGGTTCATTTCTGAACTTCCGGGTTGAAGTTAGATCGGTCTTCTACGCGACGTCAACCCCCCAGCGAATCTTTCGGATTCTCGTTTTCTTCGACCCAGAATCCGAAAGTCCCTATCGAAAGATGCCCAACCTGGGCTCATATATTCCCAGAACTGAATATACATATCCCCGCCGTTACAGGCAAAAATGGCCATATATGCACCTTAGCGACTATCTTGAACCGAGAACGGATTGCATCCACAAAGGCGATGCGCTCACGCTGTGGCGTCGGGATGGGTCGGCAGGAGGAGGCGGTCGGAGTCCGCGTCGAACTCGAAGAGCTCTCCGTACCGCCCCCAGTCGATCGCGGTATCGAGCTGCGCCTCGGCCTCATCGTCGCCGTAAAGTGCCTTGAGCTCGGCGAGCATGTCATCGGCGCGCAGGGCACCGGAGTCGCTGTGCCGCAGCTCCCGGACGATCCGCCGGACAAGCGGCGCAGTCTCAACCGCGAGCGTCGCGAACTGCTCCTTGGCCCGGAGGAGATCGGCCGCGGCGTACCGCCGGCCCTGTTCGGTGATCCGGAGCTCGGCGCCCTGCGGCCGCGCAAGCTTGAGCAGGTTGGAGGCGTCGACAATCGGCAGCAGGTCGTCAATCTCGTAGCGCAGTTCGTCAGCGATCTCCGCGAGACCCTCGACCCCGCCGCGGTGGGCGAGAAGCTCGATGAGGCCGCGCAGCTCGCCCGTGCTCGCCGCCGGAAGCGGTATCTCGAGGTTGCCACTTCCGGTGTCGGCCGCCTCACCGCGCATGACGCCGCCCGGAACAGTCGCCGCCGTCGGCTCGCCGCCGCCGTCGTGCGCACTCACCTCCTGGGCACCCGAAGCGACTGCCAGCCCGCGCCGTGGCTCCGCCTTCTGGCCGGTGAGAATCCCGTAGACCTCATCGACGAGTGCCTCGAACTCGGGGCTGCGGCGGTCGCGCGGCTGGGGAAGGTCCACCGCGAGCTCGGCCTTGATGCGGCCGGGGTTGGAATCGAGCACCAGCACACGGTCCGCGAGCTGGATGGCTTCCTCGATATTATGGGTGACGATGAGCGCGGTGCGCGTGGGCATTGTCCCGTCGCTCCACATCCGCACGAGCTCGGAGCGGAGATTCTCGCTCGTGAGCACGTCAAGGGCGGAGAACGGCTCGTCCATGAGCAGGACGTCGGGTTCCACGACCAGCGCCCGCGCGAACCCGACGCGCTGTCGCATTCCTCCCGAGAGTTCCTTCGGATAGGCGGTCTCGAAGCCGTCGAGCCCGATCGCGTCGATCGCGGCGAGGGCCCGCTCGCGGCGCTGGGCAGGCCTGACGCCCTTCGCCTCGAGCCCGAGCTCAACGTTCTCGAGGACGGTGAGCCAGGGCAGGAGCGCGAAGGACTCGAACACGAGGGCGGTGCCGGGATTCGCGCCGTTGACGCGCTCGCCCCGGTACGAGACGGTTCCGGATGACGGCGCGATGAGACCGGCGATGCACCGCAGCAGTGTGCTCTTGCCCGAGCCCGAGCGGCCCAGGAGCGCGACGATCTCGCCCTCGCGCAGCGTCAGGGTGACGCCTGAGAGGACGGTCTTCTCCCCGCCGTCGGTCGCAAAGTGCTTGCTCACGTCGGAGACCGAGATGAGGTCCGTGGTGCTGTTGGTCGTGCCGGCGGCGGTGGTGCTGTTGGCTGAGAGGTTCATGGTGGTGCCTCCTCGAGGGGAAAGAAGAAGTCAGTAATCAGAGCGAGAAGCGGGACTCGGCAAGTGCGTACAGGCGTCGCCAGAACAGTCGATTGATGCCCACCACGAAGGCGGACATCACGATCACGCCGATGAGCACGCGGGCCATGTCGCCCGACGAGGTCGCCTGGGCGATGTAGGCACCGAGCCCGGTGGCCGTGAGGGTGTCATGGTTGTAGGAGACGACCTCGGAGACGATCGAGGCGTTCCACGCACCGCCGGCCGCGGTGACGCCACCCGTGACGAAGGCGGGGAAGATCGCGGGGAGGATGAGTCGGCGCCAGCGCTGGACGTGTGTGACACCGAAGCTGTCCATCGCTTGCCGAAGATCCGTAGGGATCGCGCTCGCTCCCGCGATGACGTTGAACAGGATGTACCACTGCGAGCCGAGGGCCATGAGCGCGATCCCACCGATATCGAGCGGGATGTCCGCGGCCACGAAGAATGCGATCGCGAACGGGAACAGGAAGTTCGCCGGGAAGCTCGCGAGCATCTGGACCACGGGTTGCGCGAGCCGGCTGATTCTGGGGTTCATACCGATCCACACGCCCACAGGAACCCACACGATCGTCCCGAGGACGATGATCGCGAGCACCCGCAGGAGGGTGATGAGCCCGAGCCCGAACGCCTGTCCGAACTCGCCGAAGCCCACTGTCGAGGCGATGAAGTCGTAGGCCCAGTAGGCGCCATACGCCATCGCTGCCGCGACGAGGACCGTGACCGCGACGTCTCCCGCACGACGCCGCGCGGCGGGCACCACGAGCGGGTAGTCGGCTACGCCGAACGGCCGCATCGCGGAGTCGAGCGTCCTGCCGATGGGCGCGAGCGCCCGGCCCAGTCCCCGCGGGATCGACGAGTGCGCGAGCACCGAGAGGACGAGGCTGCGCGGACGCTCCGCGGCGGCCGTGTCCTCCTGGCGGAACTTCTCCGCCCATGCCACGAGCGGGCGCCAGAAGAGGAAGTTCACGCCGAGCACCATGACGGCCATCGTGAGGATGGCCCAGCCCACGTTCGCGAGCTCTCCCTCCTCGACCGCCGCGGCCACGTAGGCGCCCACCCCGGGGAGGGCGTAGGAGGATCCGTTGACCGAGATCGCCTCGGACGCGGCGAGGAAGAACCAGCCGCCTCCAAAGCTCATCATCCCGTTCCAGACGAGCGGGATCATGCCGGAGGGCACGTCGAGCCGCCAGAAGCGCTGCCACTTGGTGAGGCGCATGAGGCGCGCGGCCTCGTCGAGTTCCTTGGGCTGGCTCACGAGGGACGCATGGAAGGCGAAGGCCATGTTCCAGGCCTGGGACGTAAAGATCGCGAAGACGCTCGCGGCCTCGAGCCCAAGCTGGGAGCCCGGGAAGAGGGATAAGAATCCAGTGACCGTCACGGACAGGAAGCCGAGGATCGGCACTGACTGGAGGATATCGAGGGCGGGCAGGATGATCTTCTCGGCCCGCGGGAGGCGCGCGGCCGCCGTCGCGACCACGAAGGTGAACACGACGGATGCGAGGAGCGCCGCGAACATGCGGGCCAGCGAGCGCAGCGCGTAGTAGGGAAGGTTGGAGGGTTCGGTCGAGACGGAGGACGGCGCATTGCCCAGGTCGAGCGGGGCCGTCGCCCCGAGTGAGACGCGGATCACGAGATAGAAGACGACGGCGATGGTCGCCGCCACAAGGAGGTCGGCCCAGCGGAACCGGGCACGCTGGAGCGTGCCGGCGCCGGGCAGCAGGCGGAGGAGGGTCATGGTGGCTCCCGTCAGGGCGGGCGCAACCGCACTACAGAGGAGCGGGGCTCGGCGTCCGACGCCGCGTGGTTGCGGGCGCGGCGCGGCGAGTCACGCTGGTGTGGCGGGGCTGCGGAAAAGGGCGGGCGGGCGGGCTCTAGAAGAGGGCGGGCTCGTGCCGGTCAGAAGGAACCGGCGGGACTATGACCGTCGCTCATGACGGAACACCTCCCCGGTTTGATGGCTGCATGCCTCGGGAGGCCGCCAAGCGACCTGACGCCCCTCCTCGTAAGACCTTTGGCACTTCGCGGCGTCACCCTGGACTCTTGGTCCGGGAGCCAATCGGGGAGGCCCCTTAATCCGGGGCGACCTGTCCTGACCCGTGGCGTCTCTCGACGTTGGGGGTCGCTGGCTTGTGTCCGCGAAGGAGCCTCAGCTAACGAACGGCACCTTGCAGGGGACAGAGTAGCATCCCCGTCTGGGTCGTCCATTCAGGAAACGGTCAGGGCAGACTCATCAGGCAGACCCGTCAGCGCCTCGGCCGCCGCGCGGGGCCGCCCAGAAACCGGTCCGGGAGCACCTTGGAGGCAAGCACCACGGCCTTGTAGACCGCAGATGGGACCGAGACGGACCGCCCGGCGAGGTTCTCCCGCAGCCCGTCCCGCACCACGCGATCGGCCGCGAGCCACGTCCATCCGGGGTATCGGCGAGTCTCCATGCCCATGCGCTCGTGGAACTCGGTGCGGGTGAATCCGGGGCAGAGGGCGGTGACCTTCACGCCCGAGCGCCGGTAGTGCACGTTGGCCCAGCGGCTGAACGACACGAGCCAGGCCTTTGCAGCCGAGTAAGTGCCCCGTGGGAGGAAGGCGGCCACGGAGGCGACGTTGATGATGCGGCCCTCGCCCCGGGCGAGCATGCCCGGCAGCACGGCATGGCACAGGCTCAACGCGGCCTCGACATGAAGCCGCAGGTGGCTCACCTCGTCGGGGAGCGGGGTGTTGTGGAAGTCGTGCAGGAGGCCGTGCCCGGCGTTGTTGACAAGGATGCCGACCGGCCGGCTCGGGTCCTTCGCACGCGTGACGGCCGTTCCGAGCCCGAGCGCGTCTGTGAGATCGGCGGCGAGCACCTCGACATCCACGCCGTGCCGGTACGTCAGCTCCCGTGCCATTGCGTCGAGCCTGTCCTTGTGCCGGGCCACGATCACGAGGTCGTGGCCCTCGGCCGCGAGCTGCCGTGCGAACTCCGCGCCGAGTCCGCTGCTCGCACCGGTGATGAGCGCCGTCGTCATGCGCCTCAGCCTACCGAAGCCGGAGGTCACCTGCCCCGGCACCCCCGCGCGCGCTCGGACCTGTCACTCCCGCGGTGCCGTCGCCACGATCGCGAGGGCGCCGAGCTCGTCGTCCTCCTCAGCGCGAGGGTGAAGGCCGACGCCGGTCAGGAGCGCGAGTGCGTCGGTCACCTGGCGCTCGCCCAACTCGATGAGGAGGGCGCCGCCGGGCGCGAGCCATTCGTGCGCACCGGCGGCGATGCGGCGGTGCACGTCGAGGCCGTCGGCGCCTCCGTCGAGGGCGAGGGCGGGCTCGTGCTCGCGGGCTTCGGGCGGCATGAGCGGCAGCGCACCGGTGGGAACGTACGGAGCGTTGGCCACGAGCACGTTCACCCGTCCGCGCAGTCCCTCCGGTAAGGCCGAGTAGAGGTCTCCGGTACGGACGCGTCCTCCCCATGCGGCAAGATTCCGCCTCGCACAGGCCGTCGCGGCGTCGGCGAAGTCTGCTGCGTGGACCTCGAACTCGTCGGCACCCCAGCCGCGCGCCTCGAGCGCCGAGGCGATGCCCGCCCCGAGTGCGCCCGACCCGCAGCACAGGTCGACGACCACGGCGGGCGCCCCGCCGGCGTCGTGCGCGAGGCCAGCGAGGTGCTCGACGGCCAGGCGCACGAGCAGCTCAGACCTGCGTCGGGGCACAAACACTCCGGGGCCGACGGCGATCCGCAGGCCCGCGAACTCGGCCCACCCGAGCAGGTGCTCGAGCGGCTCACCCGCGACCCTGAGGGCCACGAGCCGCTCAAGTTCGGCAGCGTCGGCCGCGGCACCGCCCGCAGCGGTGCGGCCCGACACGGCTTCGACCAGGAGGGCGGCCTCCTCCTCGGCGAACACGCAGCCCGCCGCCCGCAGCCGCGCTGCTATCCCCGCAAGGAGTGGTTCAGCGGGCTCTGGCCATGCACTGGTCACGGCGATAGTCTGCCAGCACCTGAGGGGTCACCGGCACCCAATGAGGCAAGCAAGGGCCCCTGGACCGAGGAGGAACCATGGCGAGCAACACGTACAGCATCTCCGAGATCGTCGGCACGAGCCCCGACAGCATCGACGCAGCCATCAAGAACGGCGTCGCCGCCGCGTCGCAGACCCTGCGGAACCTCGACTGGTTCGAGGTCCAGTCGGTGCGCGGCCACCTCGAGGGCGGCGACGTCAAGGACTGGCAGGTCACCCTCAAGATCGGGTTCCGTCTCGAGCGCTGACGGCGCGCCCGGCCGGGTTCGCCGCTATTGAGTCCTGGCGACGAGGGCCTCGGTGAACACCTTCGGGATGTCCGCCGGGTCCTTCGCCACGTAGCTTGAGCCTCCGGTCGCGGCAGCGATCTGCTGGAGCACGGCCGCGTCTGCGTCGGCCGTGATGCCAATCGTCACGAAGATGACGGGCTTGGCCGGGTCCTTCTCCCGGTTGAGCGTCGCGAGGAGCTCATCGAGCGAGATCGAGTTGGGCTTCTCGTTCGCGCCGTCCGTGAACAGGATGACCGAGTTCACGGCCCGCGGGTCGTAGCCCGCTTTGACGGTGCGGAAGGCTGCCAGCGCGGTGTCGTAGAGACCCGTTCCCCCGCCCACGAGGCTCCCGAGCGACTGGATGTCGGCCCCGAGACGCTGGCGCTGCGACTTGCCGTCCGTGATGGCGTCCATGCGCCGGATCGGGTCGAGCTCCTTGTAGTCCTGGCCTTGGCCGCCCAGGTTGATCGAGAACGCCCACATGCCCAGCTGGGCCGTGTCCGGGAACATGCCCGCGCCCGTCGCAGCAGCCTGCTGGGTGAGCTGCATGCGGGTCTTGCCGCCCGCGTCGAGGTTCATGGACCCGGAGACGTCCATGACGACGAGCGAGCGGAACGGGACGACCTGCAGCGCCCAGGTCTTGAGCGCGCGGCTGATCCCGTCCGCGGAGGGGGCAAGCACGGTCACGGCTCCCACGGAAAGCTGGGCGGCCGCGCCGTCGGTCTGGCCCGCGCCCGGAGCGCGCAGGCCGGCGTCGGCGAGCGCACGGCGGCCCTGATCGTCGCCGAGGGCTGCAGCGAGCGCCTTGGCTGCCTTCGCCGCACCCGGGCGACGCGCGGAATCGGTGCTCGTGACGGCGATCGGATAGTCGACGACGGCAGCCTTGCCGCCGGGGACGGTCGCCGCGAGCTTGGTGTTCTGGTGGGAGGAGGCGTACGCGAGCCACGAGCTCTCCGCGACGATGACCGAATCCGACGAGCGCTCGGCCGTATCGAGGAGCGCAGAGTCGCTCTGGGTTGCATGGGATTTCTGGGCCGAGCCTTGGGCGAGCTTGCCGAGCGACGCCGCAAGCGCGGCAGGGTTCGAGCCACCGGACTCGCCCTCGGCAACGGCGCCGGCGAGCGCGGCCGAGGCACTCGCGCTCGTGAGCGGATCGCCGAACTGGATGCTGGCGGTGCCGAACGCGGCGCCCCACCCGGACGGTGCAGCAGTGCCCTTCGCCGCGACGACAACCGCCGGCGAGGCCGCCACCGAGGGCACCGCGATCTCTGGCTTCGGGGTGGAGTTGACAGCGCTCACCCGTGCGCTCGAATCGGCCAGCCAGAGGTCCGGCGCAGCCTTGCCGGCCGCAACCTTGGCGGCGATGTCGGTCTGCTCCGCGACATCGATCTTGAGCGTCACGCACGCGGCGGGGTCCACACGCGCCGCAGCGGCGTTCACTGCCGGGAGCGTGGTCGAGTCGGCGAGCACGCTGTACGTCTCGGTTGACGCGCACGACGGCGCGGCGGCCGTCACGATCCTCGGAACCAGCGCCCACGCCGCGAGGCCAATAAGGACGAGCACGCCCACCGCGATAGACACGACGATGGCGAATCGGCTCCGCCGGCGACGCGCGCGCCAGCTGCTCTTCGATTCGGCCCGGCTCGCAACCCTGCGTCCTGCCATGGCTCTCCTCCCAGCACAGGTGGCATCCGCGATTCAGCACGCGTCTCCCCCGCGGGGCGGCCCCGTGGACTACGTGTGATCCCGCCCAGTATAGGTGGAGCGCACCGAGAGCCCGTGTCCCGGATCACAGCGCGAGGCCTGCCTACCGCTCGGACGGCTCCGCGGCGTCGTGCGTCACGAGGGCGCAGCGCCAGGCGAGCACAGCCGCCATCCCCGCGGCCCAGCGGGCGCGCAGCAAGGCCACGTCGGCCGCAGGAGCCCCGGCCTGTTCGAGGAGTTCGGAGGCGTGCGCATCAATGAGGTCGCCCAGAAGGTACTTCGCGGCCGCGCGCCTGACCCGAGGTGCGCCCTGCGCGTACAGCGGACCGCGCTCGAGTCGCCGCAGCACCGGCCGGAGTCCGATCCAGAGCACCGCCCCGAGCGCGAGCACTGCGGACAACGGCACACCCGACCCCCACATGGCGAGCGCGATCAGGAGCGGAGCCGCCCCGAGTGCCGCCGACGCGAGCAGGACGAAGCTGCGCGCCGGGGCCTGGTCCGATCTGGTGCGGCCGAGGTCCGATGCTCGGCCAATTGAGTGCAGGACGGCGATCCTCGCCTCACGCATTGCCGGTCCGTACTCTTCGCGAAGGGCAAGCACAGCCTTGCCCCGCCGGGGCCCGCCCGGAGCACGCGCCGAAAGATCCAGGACGGCCAAGGCGTGAGGGTCAATCCCCCGGGCCTCTGCGATGGACGTGCCCACCGAGCGCTGGCCGGGACGTGCCTGAGTTGTCACCGTCATCGGCCCCCTCTCGTTGGCTGAAATGTCTTCGGACTGAACATCCTGAACCAACGTGACTTAAGTTGTATCATCCTGTCAAATAAGTGAGACGATAACACTTGTATTGCTAGGAAGTTTCTGTGAGCGTCACACTGCCCGCTTATCCCGCACTTCACTGGAGCCCTTACGTGCTGGTAGCGTCAGCGGGACGCGGCATGCCGCCACTGCTGGGGAGTGGTGCGGAAGTCGTTGTCGCGCCAAGACGCCCGGGCCGTATCCCCGATGGGGCCCGGGCGTCTTCGGCCCGAGTGACATGTGGTGGGCCCCGTGGGTTTCGAACCCACGACCCGCGGATTAAAAGTCCGCTGCTCTACCAACTGAGCTAGAGGCCCGGTGCCCCGGCGCCGCCGGGACGGAACCACTCTAGCGCAGGGTGCCCACACGACGTCGTGCGCGGAATCCCGCGGGTACAACACAAGCCCACCGCCAGCGGCGGCCCCGCGCGAAGAGGAGTACCGTACTGGGCATGAACGAGGCAGTCGCATGAGCGAGAACCCAGCATCCAGCGGTTCGGGCCCGATCAGGCCCCACAAGCCGAAGCCTTTCGCGCCCATCGACTTCGAGCCCTTTGCGGGCGGCACCGACCCCGCCCGGGTCTCCGAGGCGGCCCACCTCGCGGCCCAGGCGCTCGTGCGCCGGGGGCGGGAGAGCGACGACCCAGAAGTGACTCAGCGGCTCGTCCGACTCGCCGACGAGCAGGGGCTCGAGGCTATCGCCGAGATGTGGGCCGAAAGCCCCGCCCGCTCCCTGCCAGGTGCGCTGTGGCGCCTCTACGCCCTCCGCGCCGCCACGAAGCAGGACCCCGAGCGCATCTCCGTCTACTTCAAGGCCGGCAAGGACACTGCACAGGTCTCGCACGTGGTCGCGGGCGTCGCGGAGCCGCCCGGAGCCGATGAGCTCGCCGCGATGGCGGACGCGATCCTCTCCGGTGCGTTCGACGGCGAGTTCGACGTCGCGCTCGAACGCTCGGCGGCGTTCTGCCGCGTCGTCGCGCTCGGTCAAGCCACGGTGGCGGACAGCGCCGAATGGTCCAATTCGCAGCACGCGACCAAGCTCACGAAGAGCGCCAACCAGCTCGTGAAGACGGCCGAGGACCTCGAGGCGAGCGCCAAGGCCTGGCGCCGAGGGCAGCTGGACTGAGTCTCTCGGGAGCGCACTGCCGCCGATCTGTCAAGATTGACTCGGGCGCCGGGAGCGTAGAACACTGTAGGTGGCGTCGGACCGGTGAACCCCCGGGCTCCAACTTTGAGCCGCTTTGAGCGGCCTTCCGCCGAGAGGCGGTCCCGGTTCGGCGCCTTAGCTTTCCCGTTCACCGCTGTCCCGTAAGATGCGAAGGGCTGGCATCCGCTGGCAGGATGGCGAGCGGAACCCCGACCGCTGCGGCCAGACTCAGTACTTCCCGCGCCGGAGATCCATGAAGTTCAGGCTGTTCCCCCAGGAGACCGCGGGCCTCGAACTGCTCGCGTCCATGGCCCAGCAGTCAGTGCTGGGAGTACAGACGCTCTCGGAAATGTTCGGAGCACGCCGCTCGGACTACGAGCAGCTCGTGGACATTCTCATGGCGAACGACGCTCGCACCACTGAACTCTCCCGCACGCTCCTCACCCAGCTGCGCACGAGCTTCGTCAACCCGCTCCCCCGCGAGGACCTCCTCCAGCTCTCCGAATCCCTCGCCGCGACCGTGGACCATCTCGTGGCCGTCGGCGAACTCATCCAGCTCCATGCGATCGACAGGCTGCCCGCCGAGGCCTCGGACATGCTGGACATCGTCAACCGGCAGGCGGAACTGACCGTCGCGGCCATGCGCTCCCTGTCCCGCCTCGAAGAGCTCGAGGACTACTGGACGGACATGATCCGGCTCGCCAAGCGTGCCGAGCAGACCTACCGGGTGTGGAGCGCGTCCGCGCTGCGGGAGCTCTCCATCGGCCAGTTCGCCCGCACCGTCGAGGTGGCGCGTGCCCTTGTCGCGGCGGTGCACTCGCTCCAGGCGGTCGCGACCTACGTCGGCCGGATCATCGTCAGGGAGTCCTGAGGTGACAGCAGCGCTCACGGGCGCGGTCATCTTGCTCGTCTGCGTGTTCGGCTTCCTCAACGGCTTCCGCGATGCTTCCGCGGCGGTCGCGCTCACCGTGCGGACCCGCGCGCTGACGCCGAGCATCGCCGTCGTGCTGACGGCGGGGTTCAACGTGCTCGGAACGCTCACGAGTGCGTGGCTGCTGAAGAACATCGGGATGGTGTTCGTGGCAGTCCCCAGCGGGAACGATGGCCTTGTCCTGCTCGGGGCGACGCTCATCGCGGCCATCCTGTGGGGCGTCTACGGGTGGTGGCGGGGCTACCCGGCCTCGTCGACGCATGCCTTGGTGGGCGGCCTCATCGGTGCCAGCCTGGGCCTCACGCTCATAGGAGACCGGGCACCCTCGGGCCTCGACCAGGTGTTCTGGCTCTCCGTTGGGCTCCCCCTGATCGTGTCCCCACTGCTCGCGTTCGGCGCCGCGTTCTTCCTCACCCCGCTCGTCACGTGGATCCTCCGCTACAGCCAGCCGAGTCAGGCGCATGCGGGGCTACGGGCCGCCCAGTCCGTCGGCGCGTCGATCGTGGCGTTCGGCCATGGGCTCCAGGACGGCCAGCGGATCGTTGCCCTCTTCATCGTCGCCGCTCTCGGCTCGGGCGCGGGATTCGACGAGGTGCCGATGTGGGCGATGGTCGCGGCCGCGATCGCGCTGGGTGGCGGAACGCTGGCTGGAGGCTGGCGGATCACCTATACGCTCAGCCATCGGCTCGTTCGCATGGACCCGCTGCGTGCGTTCGTGTCGCAGTTCGTCACGAGCGCCATGCTCGTCTTCGGCTCCCTCGGCCTCCACTGGCCGCTCTCGACCACGCATACCGTCGTCGCATCCGTGCTCGGTGCGGGCGCGAATCAGGATGTCGGCTCGGTCAACGTGCCGCTCGTGGTGCGCCTCATCCGGTTCTGGCTGCTCACCCCGCTCACGACGGCGGTGCTCGGCTTCGTCCTCGGGCTCGCCTTCGAGCCCCTCGGGGACATCGGCTAACGGACTAACGGGCTAGCCACACCCGCATTCACCGAGTGGGAGCACCCCGACAAGAGCGGCGGGCGCCACGCCTGAGGCGCGGCAGCCCGCCGTCGTGCGTGTTATGCGTCCTAGCCGATGCAGCTCACCCGAAACGGCCGGAAACGTAGTCCTCCGTCTGCTTGTCCTTCGGGTTGTTGAAGATCGTTGTGGTGTCGTCGTACTCGATGAGGTGGCCGGGCTTGCCGGTACCGGCGATGTTGAAGAACGCCGTCTTGTCCGACACGCGTGCGGCCTGCTGCATGTTGTGCGTGACGATGACGACTGTGTAGTTCTCCTTGAGTTCCTCGATGAGGTCCTCGATCGCGAGGGTCGAGATCGGGTCGAGGGCCGAGCAGGGCTCGTCCATGAGGAGCACATCCGGCTTCACGGCAATGGCGCGGGCGATGCACAGGCGCTGCTGCTGACCGCCGGACAGGCCCGAACCCGGCTTGTTGAGGCGGTCCTTGACCTCGTTCCAGAGGTTGGCGCCACGCAGCGACTGCTCGGCGAGGGCGTCGGCGTCCGACTTGGAGATCTTGCGGCCGTTGAGCTTGACGCCGGCCAGGACGTTGTCCTTGATCGACATCGTCGGGAACGGATTGGGCCGCTGGAAGACCATCCCCACGTGCGAGCGCACGGCCACCGGATCGACCCCTGGCCCGTAGAGGTCATCGCCGTCCAGCATCACCTGGCCCTTGACGTACGCGCGCGGGATGACCTCGTGCATGCGGTTGAGCGTGCGGAGGAAGGTGGACTTGCCGCAGCCCGACGGACCGATGAACGCTGTGACTGACTTGGGCTCGATGTTGATGTTGACGCCCTCGACGGCGAGGAAGTCACCGTAGTAGATGTTCAGATCATGGACGTCGATGCGCTTGGACATGCTGTTCCTTCTGGATTCTGAGGTGAAGTCTGGTCAGCGGCCGGTCTTGGGGGCGAACACCCGGGCGATCAGGCGGGCCGCGAGGTTCAGGAGCATCACGAGGATGATGAGCACCAGGGCCGCACCCCACGCCCGCTGGGTGCTCGGATCCGGGTTCGACGGCGAGGTCGGGTTCAGGATCTGCGTGTAGATGAACGTCGGGAGCGAGGACATCCAGTCCGCGAACACATTGAGGTTGATCTTCGTCGCGAAGCCCGCCGTGACGAGGATCGGGGCCGTCTCGCCGATGACGCGCGCGATCGCGAGGGTCACGCCGGACGCGATGCCGGAAATCGCCGTCGGGATCACGATCATGAGGATCGTGCGCCACTTCCGCACGCCGAGGGCGTAGGAAGCCTCGCGCAACTCATTCGGGACGATGCGCAGCATCTCCTCGCTCGAGCGCACTACCACGGGAATCATGAGCACCGAGAGCGCGACGGCGGCGACGAACCCGGTCTTCGTGCCTGGGCCCAGGATCGTGGCGAAGAACGCCGCCGCGAAGAGGCCGGCCACGATGGACGGGATGCCGGTCATGACGTCCACGAAGAACGTGATCGCACGCGACAGGCGTCCGTCGTTGCCGTACTCGACGAGGTAGATCGACGTCAGGAGGCCGATGGGAACGGAGATGATCGTGGCCCAGAGCGTGATGAGCAGCGTGCCCATGAGCGAGTGGTAGATGCCCCCGAGGACCTTGGTGCCCTCGTTGACCGACTGGTTGTCCTGGATGCCGCTCACGCCGTTCATCGACGTGCCGAGGAAGCCGGGCGTGAGCAGGCCTTTGAGGCCCTCGACGAGGACAGTCCAGATGACCGAGATCAGGGGAAGGAGCGCGATGAGGAACGCGGCGGCCACGAGGCAGGTCGCTAGCTTGTCCTTGGCCTTGCGCGGGCCCTCGACGGCAGCGCTCCAGGCGACGAACACGATCGTGAACGTGATCGCGGCGAAGATGCCCCACCCGAACGGGTTGAAGCCGATCAGGGACGAGATCGCGGCCCCCACGATCAGCGCGACGACGAGAGCCACCCAGGGCGCGAACGACGGGAGACGATTGCGGGTCAGCGCTGAGCTGCGGCGCTGGGGAGCGGTGATGGCCATGTCAGTTCGCTCCCGAGAATTCCTTGTGGCGGCTGATGACCCAGCGCGCGACGACGTTGACTGCGAGGGTAATCACGAACAGCACGAGGCCGGCCGCGATGAGCTGGCTCAGGCTCAGGCCCGTAGCCTCCGGGAAGTTCAGCGCGATCTCCGCGGCGATGGTCTGGTTCCCGGACCTGATGAGGCTCGCGATGAGCGGTCCGGATGAGAGGACGAGGGCCACGGCCATTGTCTCGCCGAGCGCACGCCCGAGGCCGAGCATGATCGCACTGATGACGCCGGGGCGCGCGAAGGGGAACACAGTCATGCGGACCATCTCCCAGCGCGTGGCGCCGAGCGCCAGAGCGGCCTCCTCGTGCAGCGTGGGCGTCTGCAGGAAGATCTCGCGAGTGATCGAAGTGATGATCGGGATCACCATGACCGCGAGCACGATCGAGGCGGTGAAGATCGTCTTGCCCGTCGCCGAGGCGGGCCCAGCGAAGATCGGGATCCAGCCGAGCGTCGAGGCGAGCCACGTGTAGCCCGGAACGACGGCCGGAGCGAGGAACGAGATGCCCCACGCGCCGAAGACTACCGACGGAATGGCTGCGAGCAGGTCGATAACGTATCCGAGGATCTGGGCCAGCGCGCGCGGGGCGTAGTGCGAGATGAACAGCGCAACGCCGATCGAGATGGGCGTAGCGATGATGAGCGCGATGGCCGCGGCGATCACCGTGCCGACCACGAGCGGACCGATGTAGGCCCAGAAGCCCTTTCCACCTGCGATCTCGCTCTGGGGGGCAACGAGGGCCGGGACCGCCTGCCCGATCAGGAAGGCCGCGACGGCGAAGAGCACGACAAGGATGACGATGCCAGCCGTGACAGCGGCGCCCGAGAAGACCTTGTCCCCAGTCCCGCCCTTGCTCGAGCCGAAGCCGCCGCGGGATCTCTCGGCGCCCTTGGTGGTTTGAGTTGTGGTCACATCCAACCCCTTGAGTGCGGCTGGCCGGTGCCCGCCGTCTGTTCGTGTCATCGTGTCACGCCCTCTGGTACTCAGCGCAATGCCCGCCCCGTCCGATTCCTCGGACGAGACGGGCCTGCGCCGTGCTGATGCTGTGGTGAATTGTTAGGACTTGACCTTGATCGAGTCGATCGCGGTCTTCGCCTTCGCGGCGAGGTCCGAGGAGAGCGGGGCGCTCTTCGCGGCAGCGGCAGCGTTCTTCTGGCCGTCAGCAGAGACGACGTAGGTCTCCCACGCCTTCACGAGGTCCACGGTGGCCTGGTCCTTGTAGGTCGTGCAGACCACGTGGTACGAGACGAGGACGATCGGGTACGCCGAGGAGTCGGTCGTCTTGCGGTCCAGATTGATGGCAAGGTCGTTCGCCGCGCGGCCGTCGACCGGCTTCGAGAGGGCCACGGCCTTCGCGGCGCCATCAGCGGAGAGGGCCACGAACTTGTCGCCGACCTTGACCTTGGCCTTGCCGAGGCTGCCGGTCACGGCGGAGTCATCGGCGTAGGCGAAGGCACCGGGGGTGTCGGTGACGGTCTTGACAACACCGGAAGTGCCCTTGGCGTTCTCGCCCGGGAGCGAGGCCGGCCACGTCTGGGCGCCCTTGTCGGTCCACACCGACGGGGCGGCCGCGGCGAGGTACTCCGTGAAGTTCTGGGTCGTGCCCGAGTCGTCGGAGCGGTGCACCGGCGTGATCTTCAGGTCAGGCAGCTTGGCGCCGGAGTTGTCCGCGGCGATAGCCGGGTCGTTCCAGTTGGTGATCGTGCCACGGAAGATCTTGGCGATCGTGTCGGCGGTGAGGTTGAGGTCCGTCACGCCCGAGACGTTGAAGGTCACGGCGATCGGGGAGATGTAGACCGGGATGTCGAGCGCGCCGTCGGGGCCGCAGACAGCCTTGGCGGACTCGAGCTCGTCCGTCTTCATGGCGGCGTCGGTGCCGGCGAACTGGCTCGCGCCGGAGATGAAGGTCTTGCGGCCGGCGCCCGAGCCGTCCGGGGAGTACTGGACGGTGACGCCCGGGTTGGCCTGCGTGAAGCCCTGCTTCCACGCATCGATGGCCGAGGACTGGGCGCTCGAACCGGTGCCGGTGAGGGTGCCCGTGACCTTGGGGCCGGACGATGCCGAGCCGGTGTTGGTGGTGCCAGCGGTGTTATCTGAACCGCAGGCGGACAGCGCGAGCGCGCCAGCTGCGACGACAGCGACGGCCGAGAGGCGGCCGATACGGAGAGCCTTCACGAAGGTGCCCCTTCCAGGGTGGTTGAGTGCGTACGAGCCGTACTGAAGTCGAAGCTAGAGCCGACAGGTGAAGACTCTGCTCGCCGATGGTTAACGGAAAATGAACGACACACCGATTCGGCGTGACGATAGGCCCTATGGCCTTGCCTTCTCCGTCACACCGCACTAATGGAACATCACGCGAGCGGGAGACAACAGGGAGGTGAACTCAGACAGGCTCCCTAGACTGCACCCATGGCTATGTGGGCGGTCGCGCGCGACTACGTCAATGACCTGAGATCCGCGGGCGTCGTCCGCGTCCGCCATTCGCTCAGGCCGGCCGTGAGCATGACCGTGGGTGCAGTGCTCGCCTACTTCATCGCCGAGACCGTCCTCGGACACACCATGCCGATCTTCGCCGCAACGTCGGCCCTCATCTCACTGGGCTTCGGGCGCGATCTCACGGTCCGCAAGGTGCTCGAGGTGGCCGTGGGATGCACGCTCGGGATCGCCGTCGGGGACCTCCTCATGCACGTTCTGGGCGACGGGCTCTGGCAGGCCGCCGTCATCCTCTTCCTCTCGATCATGGTCGCCCGGTTCCTCGACCGCGGGGTGATCTTCGCAACGCAGCTCGGGCTCCAGTCCCTCTTCGTCGTGCTGCTGCCCGCGACGACGGGCGGACCGTTCTCGCGGAGCCTCGACGCCGTCGTCGGCGGTCTCCTGGCCCTCACCCTCACCGCGGTGCTTCCCCGCGACCCACGCGTTGAGCCGCGTCGTGACCTCAAGGGCCTGCTCGAAATGTTCGGCACGATGCTGCGCGAATGCGCCGAGGCCCTCGCGGACGCCGATTCGACCCGCGCATGGCATGCACTGGTCCGCGGCCGGAATTCGCAGTCAACGCTCGATGCGATCAGGGCGAGCCTCAAGTCCTCCTCCGAAGTGGCCCGCATCGCGCCCGCCTACCGACGCCACCGGGGCGAGATCGAGGAGCTCAGCAAGGCGGTCGGGTTCCTCGATCTGGCGATGCGCAACGGGCGCGTCGTCGCGCGCCGGCTGGCGTCGGTGATCAACAACGCCGCCCTGACGCAAGCCGCCGCCGAGAGCATCGCCGAGCTGCTCAACGATACGGCGGACGCCCTCGACAGCGTCGCCGACGGGCTCATCGCCGAACGCCGCGAGGAACGCGCGGCCCAGATGCGTTCGGCGCATCGCGCCCTCGCAGACATTGCGGCACGGGCGCACCCCAAGATCCTGCACGTGGAGCGGCTCGAGGGAGAAGCTCTCGTGGTCCTGCTGCGGCCCATGCTCGTGGACCTCCTCGAGGCCACCGGTGACGACCACGAGGAAGCGGTCGCCGCGCTGCCCAGGATCTGACGGGCCGTGGCGTCCGTGCCGAGAAGTGTCGGCACCCTGCCCTAGCCTTGAGCGCATGGCAACCAAGACCAGCACGCGCAGCACCGCCCGCTCCGGCAAAGCCCCCGGGTACCGGTGCGCCGAGTGCGGCTGGACCACGGCAAAGTGGGTGGGCCGGTGCGGCGAGTGTCAGGAATGGGGAACGGTCGAGGAGGTCGGCGCCGTCGTCGCGCGCACGACAGCGGCCACTTCCGTTCTCGAGCCGGCCCGCCTCATCGCGGACGTCGACGCCACGGACGCCGCGTTCCTGCCTACCGGAGTCGGTGAGCTCGATCGGGTGCTGGGCGGTGGGCTCGTTCCTGGGGCCGTGATCCTCCTCGCGGGCGAGCCAGGCGTGGGCAAGTCAACACTGCTGCTCGACGTCGCCGCGAAGGTCGGTGGCGGGCAGGGGGCGAGCTCAACGGCGCGGGACGTCCTGTACGTGACGGGCGAGGAATCTGCGGCGCAGGTCAAGCTGCGCGCGGAGAGGATCAACGCCGTCGCGCCACGCCTGTTCCTCGCCGCGGAGACGGACCTCTCCCAGGCCCTCGGCAACGTCGAGAAGATCGCGCCGCAGCTGCTCATCGTGGACTCCGTCCAGACGCTCTCGAGCCCCGAGGTGGACGGCAGCGCGGGCGGGGTGTCGCAGGTGCGCGAGGTCGCGGCGTCGATCATCGCGGCGGCGAAGCGGCGGAACATGACCACGCTGCTCGTCGGCCACGTGACCAAGGACGGCTCGATCGCGGGACCGCGGCTGCTCGAGCACCTCGTGGACGTCGTCTGCCAGTTCGAGGGCGAGCGCCATTCGCGGCTGCGGCTCCTGCGTGCCGTCAAGAACCGCTACGGACCCACCGACGAGGTGGGCTGCTTCGATCTGACGGAGACCGGGATCGAGAGCGTCACGGATCCCTCGGGACTGTTCGTGTCCCGCACCAAGGAGCCCGTCTCCGGCACCTGCATCACGGTGACCCTCGAGGGGCGCCGGCCGCTCCTCGCGGAAGTCCAGTCGCTCCTCGCGGAGACCACGGCAGCGCAGCCGCGCCGGGCCACGAGCGGGCTCGACTCGTCGCGCGTCTCGATGCTCCTGGCGGTCCTGCAGCAGCGCGCCGGATGCCTCCTGCACAAGGACGACGCCTACATCGCCACTGTGGGCGGCGTGAGGCTCAGTGAGCCGGCCACCGATCTCGCCGTCGCCCTCGCGGTGGCCTCCGCCAAGACGCGCACGGCGCTCCCCCAGCGGCTCATCGCGTTCGGCGAGGTGGGCCTCGCAGGCGAGGTACGGCCGGTGCCCGGCATCAGCAGACGCATCCAGGAGGCCCACCGCCTGGGGTTCACCCACGCCGTCGTGCCTGCGAGCCCCAACGGCCCAGGCGAGGTGCCCCCAGGGTTCCGGGTGAGAGAGGTGGCCCACGTCGCCGAGGCCCTTGAACTCCTGATCCCAGCCGCCGAGTAGCGCGGGGCCCGGCTCCACGCCCGTCTCTGTCGGTCCCGACGGCGGCGGATGTGCCCGAATCGTTGCCAAGTTAGGGCCTAGGACCGCGTCGCCTCGCGCGTCGCGCGGATACCATGGGATCCGGTGTCGCGCCACGCGAGGCCCAGGAAAGGGAAACTCTCATGGTTCCGACCCCCGAGGAAGCGCTCAATGCCACCTTGGCTCGGGTCGCACCCGGAACCGCGCTTCGCGACGGCCTCGAACGCATCCTGCGCGGCCGCACCGGTGCCCTCATCGTCCTGGGCTACAACCCGACCGTTGAGTCGATCTGCTCGGGCGGCTTCGAGATCGGGATCGAGTTCTCCCCCACCCGCCTTCGCGAGCTCGCGAAGATGGATGGCGCCATCGTATGCGACAGGGACGCCCGCACGATCGTCAAGGCCGCCGTGCACCTCGTCCCTGACTCGTCGATCGAGACGTTCGAGTCCGGGACGCGTCACCGCACCGCGGAGCGGGTCGCGAAGCAGACCGGCCTCCCGGTCGTCTCGGTGAGCCAGTCCATGCAGATCATCGCGCTCTACGTGCAGGGCATCCGACACGTCATCGAGGGCTCCGAGCGGGTGCTCGCGCGCGCCAACCAGGCCCTCGCGACACTCGAACGCTACCGCGCCAGACTCGACCAGGTCACCCATTCGCTGTCCGCCCTCGAGATCGAGGCCATGGTCACGGTCCGAGACGTCGCGCAGACGCTCCAGCGGCAGGAAATGGTGCGCCGCATCTCCGAGGAAATCGCCCACTACGTGCTCGAGCTCGGCGACGACGGCCGCCTCCTCGCCCTCCAGCTCGAGGAGCTGATCACCGGCCTGGGGCCGGGCTCGGACGTCGTCATCCGCGACTACGCGGGCGCCGACGTCTCCAACGAGACCATCGATGCCGCCGTCGAGGGGCTCATGGAGCTCACGAGCGTGGACCTCCTGGATCTCAACCGCATCGCCGCGATCCTCGGCTACGCGGGCGGGATCGAGACGCTCGACGCCGTCGTGCACCCCCGCGGGTA
Source organism: Sinomonas sp. P10A9 (assembly GCF_041022165.1). Lineage (GTDB taxonomy): Bacteria > Actinomycetota > Actinomycetes > Actinomycetales > Micrococcaceae > Sinomonas > Sinomonas puerhi. Next base: position 287,466 of record NZ_CP163302.1, on the reverse strand, counting down.
CCGCCTCATCTCCGGCCTCAAGCCCGTGCCGCGTGCCGTTGCGGACCGGCTCGTAGACCACTTCAACGGGCTCCAGAACCTGATGGCCGCCACCATCGACGACCTCATGACCGTGGACGGCATCGGCGAACAGCGTGCCAGGACCGTGCGCGAAGGGCTCTCCCGGATGGCGGAGACGAGCCTTCTGGACCGCTTCCTCTAGGCGGGCTTCCTACTTGAGCTCGAAGACCGCCTTCGAGCTCGTCACCGGTCCGAGCGACGCAGTCATGACGTAGATGCCCGGCTTGGGCTGCGTGGTGACCGCCTTGCATCCCTCGGTGCTGCGGACGCGGTCCCACGGGAAGTTCGCGGTTTCCGAGGCGCCCGCGGCAATGGTCTTGGGGAGGTCCTGGGCGCTCGCCTGGCAGTCCTTCGACGAGAAGACGCGGTCGGTGCCGCTCACCACGAGGAACTCCATCTGCGTGGTCCCCACATTGACCTCGCACGGCATCGGATTCCCGTTGGTCACCTTGAGCGTGAAGACGGGCTTCTCCGTGGGGGCGTAGCTCGGCTTGTCGGTGGACGCCGAGACGGTGATGAGGTGCTGGTCGCATGCCGGCGTCGGGGTGGCGGTTGGCGTCGCTGTGGGGTCGGCGCTCGCTCCGGCAGCGCTGGCCGCGGACGACGCCGACGGGTCGGCGCCCGCCGTCGACGTCGGCTTGGAGCTCGGGTCGGAACCGGAGCCTGAAGCAGCCGTGGACAGGGACGCCGGGCTCTGGGCTACCGAGCCCACCGCCACGACGGCGGTCCAAATGCCCACCCCGAGCACACCAAGGATGAGGACCATGAGGACGAGAACAGCGAGGCGGCGCCTCCGGTACACCGCCGGACTGACGCGGCGCGTACCCTGCGACCGAGTGCCCGGAGCGCGGCCTCCCGTCGAAGTCCGTGTTCCCGTTCCACCCTTGTCCTGCCCTGCCATGCCTCTAGGCTACGGATCCACAGCCCACTGAACCCCGCCGCCGCGCCGCTAGGGGCGTGGTCGAATCGCTGAGCCGCTGCTCCGTGACCGGGCTCGTGATCGTCACCGAGACGGTGCCGCTACAGTGGTGCAGACCCACCAGGTGACCTCCAGATCGTAACCTCCAGATGGTGACCCTCAGAACCTGACATCCAGAACGTGACCCCCAGAAAGGCTCCCGTGACCGCCACAGCCGCGCCCCGCCGTCGTGCGGCGCAGCGAGCAGCAGCGCCCACGGCGGCCGCGCCCACTACAGCAACGCCCGCGGCGGCCGCGCCCACTACAGCAACGCCCGCGGCGGCCGCGCCCGCGACAGCAGCGCCCGCGACGGCAGCGCCCGCGGCGGCAGCGCCCGCGGCGGCAGCGCCCGCGGCGGCAGCGCCCGCGGCGGCAGCGCTCCCGGACCCCGAGATGCTCGGCAGGCTGCACGCGACGCTCGTCGACTGGTTCGCACGCGAGGCGCGGGACCTGCCGTGGCGGGCTGCTGGCCGGACGCCGTGGGGCGTGCTCGTGAGTGAGGTCATGCTCCAGCAGACGCCCGTGGCGCGCGTGCTGCCCGTCTGGCGGGAATGGATGGAGCGGTGGCCGCATCCCGCGGATCTGGCCGCCGAACCGGCTGGGGAGGCCGTGCGCGCGTGGGGCCGGCTCGGCTATCCGCGCCGGGCGCTCCGGCTGCACGCCGCCGCGACAGTCATCACGTCCGAGCATGGCGGCGAACTGCCGGACACCGAGGAAGGACTCCTTGCGTTGCCCGGCGTCGGCTCGTACACGGCCGCGGCGGTCGCGTCGTTCGCCTTCGGACGCCGGGCCACGGTGGTGGACACGAACATCCGGCGCGTCCACGCGCGGCTCGTCGGCGGCGAAGCCCTTCCGGCCCCGACGCTGACCGCAGCCGAGCAGCGCCGCGCCACGGTGCTGCTGCCTGCCAACCGAGAGCAGTCCGTCGCGTGGAATGCCGCGACGATGGAGCTCGGTGCCATCGTGTGCACGGCCCGATCGCCGCGGTGCGTGGAGTGCCCAGTGTCGGATGCGTGCGCCTGGCTCGCCGCCGGCGAACCCCCGCCCACCTACACCCCACGGGGCCAGGCATGGCACGGGACCGACCGGCAGGTGAGAGGGGCCATCATGGCGGTGCTGCGCGCGGCCCAGCACCCGTTGCAGCGCGATCTGCTCGAACCGCGTGGACCCAAGGACGGTGCCCCTGCAATGCCGGGCTCTCCAGGGTCTACGCGCTCGGCACCCTGCCCAACTCAATATTCCGCGGGGGGTACGGGACCCGTCGGTGACGCCTTGGCTCGCCTCCACGCGCTGCGTACCGGGCCCGAGCAGCTCGAACGGGCCCTCGCGGGCCTTCTCGCGGACGGCCTCGCGGTTGAGGTCGAGGGGTCCCTGCGGCTTCCGTGAGGCGCCAAGCGCTCTGGCAATGTCCTACGCACAAGTACCGGATCTCGGCGAGCACCGGATCTCCGCGGTCGCAACCGATTCGCGGCCACATCGAGACCTCAGCTGTGTTGAGGGAGAGTCCGCCGAGACCTAGGCTCCTCGCATGCATGGGAGGACGCTCCTCGTTGCCGTTTCGGTGGGCATCCTGACGGCAACCCCTCTAGTGGCCTGCCAGGGACCCGTGGCGTGCCCGGCGATCGCGGCGGCCCCCTTCCTCACAATCCACATCACCGAGAACCTCGCGGCGAGGCTGAACCCCCTGTCGGTCACTGCCACCGCATGCCAGGACAACGGGTGCCATGACGGCCCGCTCGCCCTGACCGAGGAGCAGCCCGCCAGTCCCGGGGCCCAGAGTGCGGCGGCAGCGAGTCCATTGACGGGCAAGGTCGGGCGGATCAACATGGGGCTCCTCACCGAGACGCCCATCGACCTCACCGTCGCCGGCCACGACCTCCTCGGCACTGGCATCGGCCCCCACCGCCTCCAATTCGCGCCGAACATTTCCTACCCGTGGGGCTACGGATGTCCGCGCGTCGTCACCGCAGACGCCACGTGGGACACCACTGGACTCCGCCGGTCGGGGCCGTAATGGCCCTGGGTCTGGAGCTCTGCCCAGACGCGGCTCCTACCGGTCTGCGTCCCTCGACACGAAGACCACCACGGCGTCAGCAACCTTCGAGCCACTCGGCCTCCGGGCAGGGTGACTACTCGCGGGCGCGGCCCGGCAGCCACTTGATCATGCGCGTGTTGCCGAGGGTGTTCGGCTTGACCCTCGCGAGGTCGAGGAACTCCGCCACACCTTCGTCCTGCGAGCGCAGCAGCTCCGAGTACACCTCGGGATCCACGCCGGACTGGTCGGCCATCACCTCGAATCCGTGCCGCTCGAAGAAGCGCACCTCGAAGGTGAGGCAGAAGACCCGCTGCACGCCGACGTCGTGCGCATCAGCGAGCAGCCGCTCCACGAGCGCGTGCCCGACGCCGCGGCCCCGCCATGCGTCCGCGGCAGCGAGGGTTCGGATCTCCGCGAGGTCCTCCCACATGACGTGCAACGCGCCGCACCCGATGATCTCGCCGTCCGGAACCTGCGCGACGACGAACTCCTGGATCGCTTCGTAGTACGCCACCGACTCCTTCGAGATGAGGATCCGGCGTTCGGCAAGCGGCGCGACGAGCTGCCGGATCGCCGCGACGTCGCCGGTTCGCGCGCGCCGCAGAGTGAACGGCGGGGCAGCGGTCTCGGTCGGGGCGTGAGTCATGCGCTCAATCCTAGTTCTGCGCACGACGGCGCCGCGGCTCGCCTTCCGCTTGGGTCGTGGCTGCCCCAGGGCGGACAGCCTGCGCCGACCGTCTATGGCGTGTCCTGCGGAGCAATCGGGAGCAACTTCAGCTCGGCACATACCCCATCAGCGTCTTCTAGTCTGTTCGCATCATGTGCGATAGTATCGAATACAGATTCGAAAAACCACGTGAACCGAAGGGGGCGGGATGACAGCGCCGGCAAGCACGCTCGAGCGGAGCCCAGCCGAGCCCTTCTCGTTTGTTTCGCGTGACCGCGACTCGGTGCACGGCGCACTCTGGATTGATCCGAGCACTCTGGGCACGCCCGAGGGCACCGCCCGGGCGCTCAAGGCCCTCGCGGACTTCGATGCCTATAGCGCGGCCATGAAGGCTCTGCTCGTGAACCTTATCGGCCAGCAGATCGCGGAGGAGCCCCTCGAAGGCCGCGGAGGTCAGCCCACACGGCTGGGCGGCGAGCTCGCGCACGCGGCCACGGTGTCCGAGGTGGCCCTGCTGCAGAACACGTCCGAGGCGGTGGCCGCCCGAAACGTCAACTTCTCAGACCGGCTCGTCGACACCCATCCGGCAGTGCACGAGGCGCTTTTTGCCGGCGACATCACCGAATCGCACGCGAAGATCATCGTCGAACAGGCGGCGACGCTGCCTGACGAGGCCGCCGAGGCATTCGGTGTAGAGGCGCTGTCGCGTCTCCATACGAGGAAGGGGCACCGGCGCACGCCCGGCGAACTTCGAGGAGTCATTCGAGCACTCCGGGAGCGGCTCCACCCCGAGTCCATAGCGAAGCGTCGCGTCCGCGCCCAGGCGGATCGCCGAGTCTGGTTCCAGCCCGAGGAGGACGGCATGTGCACCCTGACCGCCCTGCTCCCGTCTGAGGTTGGATTCGCCGCCTACAAGCGCCTGGACGCGATCGCCCAAGCTGCCCACGGCGCAGAGGGCGAATACCGGACCAAGCCACAGCTGCGCGCCGACGCCTTGGCACAGGCGCTCCTCGAGACGCAGGCTCGCATCGAGACCGCGTCGAACCGCCAGACCGCCTCGAACCCCGCCGCTGACCCCACGACTGCCGAGGCAGTCAGTGGCGGGAGCGAAGGGGGCCTGCGCGAAGGGGGCGGGTGTCCTGCCCCTGTGCGCATCCCGGAGGGCCTGGACGACCTCGTGAAGGCTGAAATTGTCGTCCATATCCCTGTTGCCACACTGCTCGGAGCGTCGGACGATGTTGCCGAGCTCGAAGGATTCGGCGTCATCGACGCCCAGACTGCCCGCGAACTCGCTGCGGCTGCTCCCACATGGCAGCGTCTCTTGACGGACGAGGACGACGTGCCGGTGCGCCTGGGCCGAACGGCCTATCGGCCCCCAGAAGGGCTCAGACGGTTCGTCCGGTACAGGGACGGTGTATGCGTCGTCCCGGGATGCACCTGCGCGGCCAGGCGCACTGAGATCGACCACACCATCGAATGGCAGGACGGCGGGACTTCCGACGCCGATAACCTTGCGCTGCTGTGCCCCAAGCACCATGCCCTCAAGTCGCTCGCGCTGTTCACCCTCCGCCGCACGGCCGATCAGGCGAATAGCCGCAGGACTGATCAGGCGAATAGCGCGGCGCCGATGAGCGGCGAACTCGTGTGGAAGACGCTCCTCGGATTCGAGCACGCGGCAGGTCCCCTAGAACGAGACCACATCCTGAGCCCACGCACCGTTGAGCTTCCTTCCCCGCCGGAGGCGTCTTCCCTGCCGGAGTCCTCTTCCCTGCCGGAGGCGTCTCGGACCACCGAAGCGAAGTCCTCAGTCGCTTCGGCCAGAGCGGGAGCGACCCCGGCGATCACGCCCCCGGAGGCAGCCCTGACTCCAGACGAGGACCTACCCGAGCCCTTGCCGCCCCCAGTGCTGCCTCCGGTGCTGCCCCCGCCGTTCTAAGGTCTAGGCAACGGCGCACTCTGCCAAGCGCTTATAGCCCGAGCTCCTTCGGCAGTTCCCGGGCCTCCCCCAGCACATGCTCGGCGAGGAAGGCTCCTACGACGCCGTACCAGACTTTCGTATGCTGCGGCTTGAGGATCCAGTGGTTCTCGTCCGGGAAATAGAGGAACCGATGCGGGGTCTTCCCGTCGTCGTCCGCGGCGAGCTGTGAGGCCGAGAGGAGCTCCCACCAGAGCCGCAGGCCCTCGCCGATCGGCACGCGGTAGTCCTTGTCGCCATGGATCACCAGCATGGGCGTGCGGATCTCGCCGACCGAATGGTGCGGGGAGTTGGCCTGTATCATGGCCTCGTCCATTTCCTTGGCCCAGTACAGCGCCATGTCGGTCGTCGGTCCGAACGAATCGAGCGCCCACAGGCTCGCGTGCGTCACGATGGCCCGGAAGCGGTTGGTGTGGCCCGCCACCCAATTCGCCATGTACCCGCCGAATGATCCGCCCATGGCGGCCGTCCGCCCGGCGTCAAGGTCGTCGCGCTGCAGGGCCGCGTCGGTGATGGCCATCAGGTCCGTGAAGGGTTCAGCGCCCCACCGACCCCAGCCTCTGTCGATGAACCGCTGCCCATAGCCCGTCGACAGCGCTGGGTCCGGGAGCAGGACCGCATAGCCCTGGGCGGCGAGCAGCCACGGGTTCCAGCGCCACGTCCAGGCATTCCACGAGCCGATCGGACCGCCATGAATCCAGAGGAGCAGGGGGTGAGGGGCCTCATGGGTTCCATGCTCGGCGGGCAGCGCGAGCCACGCACGCAGCGGGGTGCCGTCCGACGCAGTCGTCGTGACCTCCTCGAGTCGGCCCGGGATCTCGGGCCGCGCGGCCGGGTTCTGCAGGCGGGTGACCTCGCCCGTGCCGAGGTCGATCCGTATCACCTCGGGCGGGAACAGGTACGAGCTCCTGAGCGCGTAGGCGCTCGACCCATCAGGCGAGACGACGACGTCGGTGTACGCGGCGTCGTCGTGCGTCGTCTGTGCCACGACCCCCGTGGCGACGTCGATGCGGAACACAGGCGAGCGGCCGGCGTCGTCAGCAGTGACGATCAGCGCCGAGCCGTCCGGCAGCCACGCCGCGGGATGCGCCACGCGGTCCCACTCCGGGGCCAGGCGGCGCAGCTGCCCCGTCGAGACATCGAGCAGGTGCAGCTCCGACCGGTAGGCGCTGGTCGGAGTCGTGTGCGGCTCGACCACGACGGCGACAGTACGCCCGTCCGGGCTGACCGGTCCGGCCAGATAGTCCATGCGGTCCTCGGAGAGGAGTATGCGAACGGTGCCGGAGGCGACGTCGACCGCAGCGAGCTCGCTGCGCAGGTCGCCTTTCGCGAGGGCCGTCGCAACGGACGTGTACAGCGTCCGGCCGTCCGGGCTCGCGTGCGCCTCGCCGAAGCGCAGGCCCGCGCCGATGTCCGGGGTGAGGTTCCGCAGCTCGAGTGACGGCCCCTCGTCCACGGTGCTCGGCTTGCCGGGCTCCGGCTCGCCCTGCGATTTCTCGACTGCGAACAGGCGGGGCTCCCCCGGCCCCAGATCGGAGTCCCAGTACCGCACCGGATAGGAGGAATGCAGGATCGCCGCGACCTTGCCGTCCTTGCGGGCCTTGCGGCGCGCCTCGTCGTCGGCCTCATCCGTGCTTCCGGCCAGCGTGGAGGCCTGGACGAACGCCGCGTCCGCACTCAGGGCGGTGATGACGCGTTCGACGCCGCCCGCCCGGCTGAGCACGACCCTCGCCTCTCCGCCCGCGGCCGGCAGAAGCCACAGTGCGTTGACCGGGTCCTCGTCCGGCTTCTCGGGGTCGGGCCGGGCCGAGGTGAAGAAGAGGTCGCCGTTCGCAGCGAAGGCGGCGCCAGCCTCCCCCTTGGCGCTGCGCGTGATGCGGCGCGCCGGGACCGCGCCCGTGGAATCGACCTCCCACAGTGCGGTGCGGTACTCAGTGCTCTTGCTGTTGAGCGTCGCCACAGTGGTGACGAGTCGCGCGCCGTCCGGGCTCATCGCGAGCCCGGAGATCCGCGGGATCGCGACGTAGTGGTCGAGATCGTGGAATGGGGTCTCGGGTGCAGGCTCGGCGGCGGTCTCGGGTGCAGGCTCGGCGGCGCTCTCGGCAGTCATGCCCCGATTCAACCCACAATGTGAGGCAAAGCACAGATCCGTTCACTATTGGTGAAACAGTTCTTTCAGAGCTCGCCGAAGCCCGCCTCTACCTGCGCCGTGACAAAACGGACAGCCTTGGCGGCGTCCGGCCCCGCGGCCTCGACCACGAGCTGCTGCCCTTGGCCGGCGCCGAGCGCCATGAGCGCCATGACGGACTGGCCGTCGACGCCGTTGACCGTCACCTGGACGTCGTAAGCGGAGAGCCGCCCCGCGAGGACCGCGGAGGGGCGCGCGTGCAGACCCAGAGGATTCTTGAGTGTCAGGACCGCCGACTCGCTGGGCTCGCTTATCTCCGGCGGCTCCTCCGCCTCCGCCCCTCGCACGGCCTCCTCGGCCGCGCGCACGACCCCGTCGAGCCCCGCTCCGGCCCTCGATGCAACAGCGGCCGCGACGGACCCCTCGACGAGCGCCGCGTCGGCGATGCGGACGCGCGCACGCTGCTCGTCGTCAAGGAACTCGAGCACCGACTCGGCGGTCATGACGGCGGATCCGAGATCTGTCAGGACTACGACGCCCTCCCCCGTGTCTGCAGCCACAATGCCGTCCATGACCTTCTCGAAAGAGGTTCCCACGCCGCCGTCATCCGTCCCGCCCGCAGCCACGAGCGGGACACCCTCGCCCATCTGTGCCGCGACCTCGACGACGCCCTCTGCGAGGCGCGCGCTGTGGGAGACGATGAGCAGCCCGACCGGCGTCACGCCCCAGCCCCTGGTCCACCCGCACCGCTTCCGCTCTCCGCAGCCGTCACCGCCGCGCGCAGGATGAGCGCAGACGACACCGCGCCCGGGTCGAGGTGCCCCGCGCTGCGTTCGCCCAGATAGCTCGCTCGGCCCTTGCGGGCGACGAGCGGCTTGGTCGCCTCGGCACCGGTCTCGGCGGCGTCGGCCGCGGCGACCAGCGCGGCGACCCCGTCCGCCGGGTCCGCAGTGACCGCGGCCTCGGCGGCTGGTGTCCACGCGTCTACCATCGTCTTGTCCCCGGATTGGGCCTTGCCGCGCGCCACGATGCCGTCCCGGCCCGCTGCGAGCATCGCGGCCACGGCTTGCCCGTCCAGCGCATCGCTGTCGGCAACCGCCGTCGAGGCGCGCAGGTAGGCCGTCCCGTAGAGCGGCCCGGCCGCCCCTCCGACCTTGCTCATGAGCATCATGGCCGCCATCTTGAGCGCGGCCGCGACCGAGTCGGGAGACTCGTCGTCGAGCTTCGCGACGATCGCCTTGAAGCCCCGGTCCATGTTCTCGCCGTGGTCGCCGTCGCCGATCGCGCGGTCAAGGTCGATGAGCTCTTCGCGGTGCTCGGCGATGACCCGTGCGCTCTCGCGCAGCCAACGCTCGGCCCAAGCCCCGTCAAGCCGCCCGTCAGGCCCCGCCATCAGGCGCCCCACCGCAGAGCCGGAGTGTGCACGGGGGCGTCCCACAGCTCGGTGAGCTCGTCATCAAGCCGCAGCACGGTCACGGAGCAGCCCTGCATCTCAAGTGACGTGATGTAGTTGCCCACCAAGCTCCTCTCCACGGCAACTCCCCGGTCCGCGAGCAGCTGGGCCGCCTTGCGGTACACGATGTACAGCTCGGACAGCGGGGTTCCGCCCATCCCGTTGACGAACAGCAGGGCCTTTTCGCCCGAGCCGATCCCGAGGTCCTCGACCACTGGGGTCAGGAGGTGCTCGGTGAGGGCGTCGGCGGGCTCGAGGCCCACACGGTGGCGGCCGGGCTCGCCATGGATGCCGATGCCAATCTCGATCTCGTCCTCGGCCAGATCGAAGCTCGGCTTGCCCGCGTGCGGGACGGTGCACGGCGTGAGCGCAAGGCCCATCGAGCGGACGTTCGCCACGACCTTGTGGCCCACGGCCTCGACCGCATCGAGCGTGTCGCCCCGCTCCGCCGCGGCACCGGCGATCTTCTCCACGAGCACCGTGCCGGCCACGCCCCGCCGTCCGGCAGTGTAGAGCGAGTCCTCGACCGCGACGTCGTCATTGACGAGCACCGTCCGCACCTCGATGCCTTCGGCTGCGCACAGTTCGCCGGCCGTCTCGAAGTTGAGGACGTCGCCCGTGTAGTTCTTCACGATATGCACGACGCCGGCGCCTCCGTCCGCGGCCTGGGTCGCCGGAACGATCTGGTCGGGGGTGGGTGAGGTGAAGACCGGGCCGGGGACTGCGGCGTCGAGCATCCCCTTGCCCACGTAGCCTCCGTGGAGGGGCTCGTGGCCGCTGCCTCCGCCCGAGACAAGGCCCACCTTGCCCGGCACTGCCCCGCCCACGCGGCCGATGAAGATCGGGTCGGTGTGAACGGTCACGAGGTCCGAGTGGGCGAGGCCGAAACCCTCGACCGACTCGTCCACCACCTTCTGGGGATCGTTGATGAGCTTCTTCATATCCGCTCCTTCACACGTCTCTCTCGGACGGTCTGCACGGGTGTTCTTGGAGCGTACCCCGGCGGCGCGGCACAAGGACAGGCCAACTGGGTTTGGCCAGCGCACGCACGATGGCGCCCTGCACCCTGATGGGATGGGGCGCCATGCGCTGTGGTCGCCCGGGAGGACGCCTTGACACCCGCAAGCTTTTGTCTGATGCTTGAACGGAAGTTGGAGGAGGCTACTGTGTCAGATCGACAGTTCGGCGTTGCCCAGGGCGCAGCGTCCCACGGGCGCATCCTCGAACTGATCCGCACGGCAGGAGGCCTCTCCCGCCAGCAACTGCTCTCCGCAACCGGAATGTCTCGGGCAACGCTCTACGAGCGCCTCGACGCACTCGGTCGGGCGGGCTACGTCTACGAGGCGGAAGCACTGGCAGCAACGGGCGGCCGCCGCTCCCGGAACATCCGCTTCGACGATCGCGGGCGCGTCATCCTCGCACTCGCCCTTGGCCAGACGCGGGCCACCGCCAGCGTCGCCGACACCGACGGCTCCGTCCTCCGATCAGTGACCCTTGATCACGACATCGCGGATCCCGCCGAAGACGTGCTCGCGCCGCTCGTCGAGGCCGGACACTCACTCCTGGCTAGCGGGGAAGCAAGCGAGAGTCTCATCGGAGTCGGAGTTGGCTTCCCGGCGCCGATCGAGGCCGGGACCGGTCGCCTCGTGCATGCGACGACCGTCCCGACATGGCGTGCGGACGCGGCCGTCACCCTACTCGGCGGAACCTGGGACGTCCCCCTCGTAGTGGAGAACGACGCCATGGCCGCCGCGCTCGGTGAACGGTCCGGCGACGACGAGACCCTCGTCTACGTCAAGGTGGGCACCGGAATCGGGTGCGGAATCGTGATCGACGGATCAATTCTGCGAGGCGCGCGCGGTGCCGCTGGCAGCATTGGCCACATCCGGATGGCCCGTGAGGGGCCCATCTGCCGATGCGGGCGCCACGGCTGCCTCGCGGCCTTCAGCTCGGGACTCGCAATTTCACATAATTTCTCCAGCAATCGCCACCTCGGCCTAGATGAAATCCGCGTGGCCGCAGAACAGGGAGACGAGGAGGTTAATCAAATCCTGCGTTCTGCCGCGGACATTCTCGGAAGCGCCCTCAGCGCCACCATCACCACGATCAATCCACACCGCCTCGTCCTAGGAGGACGAATAGGTTCTCTGCCGGTCTTCATTGACGGCGTCCGTGAAAGAGTGCTCACCGACGTTGTCGAGAGAATATCGGACGGGCTCGCAGTCGATGCGGGGGCTCCTGATGACAGGAGCGCCGTAAGAGGGCTCGCAACCTTGGTCATGCGCAAGGTGTTCGCTGCACAGACGGTCGACGACTCGATATCGAATTCTCTGCAAGCCACTGGGCAAACGGCCTAGCGCGAGTTCTGCTCTCATTCTCACGGTTATTCGACACATGCACTATTGACATGCCCAAAAAGTCTTCGCGCCGAAGTCGAGCGAATGTTAATGAGAATGTAACCCCAGCGTCGGCCATCGGTTGAAAAATTTCTTGACCCTAGCAATGTCGGCAATTCAAGATTGTCTTCGCCCCTGCTGAGTGCCCCCCTGAAGAAACTCCATCCCATCCCCCGCTTGAGCCTTCCGCCAAGCTCACATAGGAGACACACATGAAGTTCACATCCGCACTGCGGTCCGGCGTGGCCGTGGCCGCGCTGGGGCTCGCCCTGTCAGGTTGTGCCCAGAGCAGTACGGCTGCCAAGACGAACGCCGGCGATGCCGGCATCAAGACCGTCAAGGTCTTCATCAGCGGTGACACGAATATCCAGAGCCTGTGGGAGAAGGACCTCGGTCCTGCCTTCGAGAAGGCGAACCCGGGGTACAGGGTCCAGGTGCAGATCGACCTGCACGGCGAGCACGATGCGCAGACGCTCGCCAAGCTCACGAGCTCGGTCGAGCAGAAGAAGGACGCCGACTTCGACCTGGTGGACGGCGGGTTCGTCTCCAAGGCTTCGGGCGCGAACCTCCTCGAGCCGGTGGACGCGGGCAAGGTCGGGGCCCTGGCCGATGTCCCGGCGGACGTGGTCAAGGCCGGCGGCACCGGCGGTATCCCGTACCGCGGGTCCTCGGTCCTGCTCGCGTATGACACGAAGACGGTGGCAACCCCGCCGAAGACCCTGGACGAGCTCCTCGAATGGATCAAGGCGAACCCGGGCAAGTTCACCTACAACTCGCCGAAGTCGGGCGGGTCGGGTGCGGCGTTCGCCGCGACCGTGCTGGACAGGTACGTCCCGGCGGATGCGCGACAGAAGATGACCGTGGGCTACGAGAAGGACCTTGAGTCCACGTGGGATCAGGGCTTCGAGACGCTCCGGGGCCTGAACCCGTACGTGTACCAGAAGGGCGTGTACCCGAATGGCAACAAGCAGACCCTCGAGCTGCTGGCCAGCGGCCAGATCTCGATGGCCCCGGTCTGGTCCGACCAGTTCATCACGGGCTCGGCCAACGGCACGATCCCGGCGAGCGTGAAGGCCGCGCAGATCTCGGACCCGTCGTTCACCGGAGGCGCCGCCTACCTCGGCGTCCCCGTGAACAGCCCGAACAAGGAGGCCGCGCTCAAGCTGGCCAACTTCGTCCTCGCCCCCGAGCAGCAGGCGGAGATCGTGAAGGAGATCTCCGGCTACCCGGCCATCGCCTTGGGCAAGCTCCCCTCCGAGGTCAAGGACAGGTTCGCCAACGCGGACACGAACAACCTCCGCAAGGGGTACTTCGACCAGATGTCCAAGGACATGAACAACCTCTGGGACCAGAAGGTCCCCGGCCAGTGACCTCTCAGTCCACAGCGGTCCCCACGGACCGCGGGGACCTCGACGTCCGCCCCGGCGGTACCCGCCCCGCCCGTCCTGCCGGTTCGCTCCGGCAGCGGGCCGGGGCGGGCCGGGCCGCCGGCTTCGCCATGGCGCTGCCGCCGATCCTCCTCATCGCCCTGTTCATCGGGTTCCCGATCGTCCTGGCGTTCGCCTTCAGCCTCGGCTTCACGGGCGGACTGAACCGGACGATCGCGCTCATCGGCCAGAATGTCCACGAAGCCCAGGGCGGCCCCACGTTCGGCGCCTACGCGGACATGTTCACCAATCCCAGGTTCCTCGGGGACCTCGCGGTCACGGTCATCGTCACCGTGGTGAGCACCGCCGTCGTGATCCTCCTGGCTGCCGGGATCGGCCTGTACCTCAAGTTCGTGGGCGGGGTCATCGGGAAGGTCCTCTCGGCCCTGGCGGTCATCCCCCTGTTCATCCCCGTGGTCATCGCGTCCTGGGCCATCCTCGGGTTCTACTCGGCGGACGGGTTCCTGCGCAGCGTCGCCGCGCAGCTCGGCGTGGACTTCCCCGTCTGGTCCTTCACGATGGTGACGGTGGTCATCGGCTCGGTGTGGACGTCGCTTCCCTTCGCGACCCTCCTCATCACGTCCGGGCTCCAGGCGGTCCCGCAGGCCATGATCGACTCAGCTCGCGACGCCGGCGCCTCCTTCTGGCGCGTGGTCATCAGCGTTGTGGTGCCGATGGCCGGGGTGCCGATCATCATCGCCACCACGTTCACGGCCATCGGGATCCTGGGCTCGTTCACCGTCCCGTACTTCACGGGCCCGAACTCGCCGAACATGCTCGGGGTGGACATGTCCAACTACTTCTCGGCCTTCAACCAGCCACAGCAGGCCGTCGTCATGGCGTTCGTCGTGTTCGCGATCGCCTCGGGCATCGCCGCAGTCTATGTGTGGGCGAACTTCCGCTCGGCCAGGGAAAGCGGGGCCGTGTGATGCAGAACCAGTCAGCACGCCGGGCGATCACCCGCACCCTTGCCGTCCTGTTCGCCGTTGCCATGGCCGTGTTCATCATCGGCCCGCTCCTGTGGCTGGCCGTGCGGGCCTTCGCCACGAACTGGACATACCCCAACCTGGCCCCGGACGGGTGGACGTTCAAGTGGTGGGAACTCGTCTTCAGCGACAACGCCCTCGGGGTCGCGGTGCAGAACTCCCTCTTCTTCGCCCCGGTCACCGTCCTGGCCTCAGCGCTCATCTGCCTCCCGGCCGCATACGCGTTCGCGCGCTTCGAGTTCCCCGGGCGGCGGTTCTTCCTCATCGGGCTCTTCGCGGCCAACGCGTTCCCCAAGATGGGCCTGTTCGTCTCCCTCGCCGCGCTGTTCTACACGCTCAACCTGATGAACTCGATCCTGGGCATCCTGATCGTGCACCTGCTGGGCACCGTGGTGTTCATGACGTGGATCCCCTCGGCGGCGTTCGCGGCAGTCCCGAGGAGCCTGGAGGAGGCCGCGCGGGACGCCGGCGCGTCGAAGCTGCGGGTGTTCTCCAGCGTCACCCTTCCCATGGCGCTCCCGGGCATCCTCGTCGCGGCGATCATGAGCTTCCTGGCCTCGTTCGACGAAGCCCAGGGCACGTACCTGGTCGGCGCCCCGGACTACTTCACCATGCCGACCCAGATGTACACCCTCGTGCTCAACTACCCCACCCAGGTCGCGGCGGTCTTCTCGATCCTGCTCGCCATCCCCTCCGTCGCGCTGCTCCTGGCCGCGCACAAGCACATCGTCGGCGGCCAGCTCGCCGAGGGCTTCCAGATCAAGTAGAGGCACCCATGACCACCAACACGACCCCGACCGCCCCCGCCACACCCAGCACAGCCGACCCCGACACGCCCAGCACAGCCGAGTCGGGGACGCCCAGCACAGCCGGCCCCGGCGCAGCGCCCGGGCCCCGCCGGGGCGGACTCGACATCACCGGCCTGCACAAGGCCCTGGGCGGGCGGACCATCATCGACAGCCTTGACATGAGCGTCCAGCCGGGGGAGCTCGTCTCCCTGCTCGGACCCTCCGGCTGCGGCAAGACCACCACCCTGCGCATGATCGCGGGCTTCCTGGCCCCCGACTCGGGATCCATCAAGGTCGGCGGCCGCGAGGTCGTCCACCTCGGCCCCGAGCAGCGCCCCAGCGCCATGGTCTTCCAGAACTACGCCCTCTGGCCCCACATGACCGTCGCGAAGAACGTCGCCTTCCCGCTCAGGCTCCGCAAGCGGCCCAGAGCAGAGATCGCCGAGCGCGTCGACGCGGCCCTGGCCCTGGTGAACCTGCTGCACCACCGGGACTCCCGGCCCGCGCGGATCTCCGGCGGGGAGCAGCAGCGCACCGCCCTGGCCCGCGCGCTCGTCCAGGAGCCCGAGCTCCTCCTGCTGGACGAGCCGTTGTCCAACCTGGACGCGAAGCTGCGCGTGAAGGTCCGCGAGGACATCCGCGAGATCCAGCAGCGCCTGGGCATCACGACCCTGATCGTCACCCACGACCAGGAGGAGGCCATGTCGATGTCGGACCGGATCGCGGTCATGAACGCCGGCCGGATCGAGCAGTTCAGCACCCCCGCCCAGCTCTACAGCACCCCCGCCACCGAGTTCGTCGCGACCTTCATCGGCAGCCTCAACCGCCTCCAGGGCCGCCTCCAGGACGGCCGCATCGTCCCCGGCACCGGCGTGGTCGGCATCCGCCCCGAAGACGTCCTCTTCACCCCCGACGGCCCCGACGCCGCCAAGCACAGCACCGGCGGCGAGGGGATCCCCGCCACAGTCCACCGCGTCGTCCCCCGCGGGCACTTCGCCGAGGTCCACCTCACCCGCGACGACGCGAGCCTGCGCAGCTACGTCACAGGCAACCCGCCCCCAGTCGGGACACAGGGCCACGCCCGGATCACCAAATGGCTCACCTTCGAAGACGGCAAGCTGGCCACCACGGGGGACGGCGCGTGAACGACGCAACGTCGCCCACGACGGCCGCCGCGCCGCTGGTGACCGCGCACCGCGGAGACGTGGAGCAGCACCGCGAGAACACCCTCGCCGCCGTCCGGGCGGCCGTCGAGGCCGGCGCGGACTTCGTCGAGGTCGACGTCCGGCTCACCCGCGACGGGTACGCGGTGCTCCTCCACGACCCCACCCTCGAGCGGATGTGGGAGGACCCGCGGGATGTCGGGGACGTGGACTGGGCGGACGTCGCGGCCCTCGGCCGGGGCGAAGGCAAGGACCACCGCATCCCGCTGCTGGCAGACGCCCTGGACGCGGTCGCGGGCACCGGCTCGGTGCTGCTCATCGACATGGACGAGCCCGGCCCCGCCCAGGCGAGCGTCGCCGTCGTCCGCAGTCATGCCCAGGACGCGCGCGCAGCGGGCACCGAACCGGCCCGCGTCGCCTGGTGCGGGAACCTCGAGGCGATGACGATCGTGCGTGGCCTCGACGCGGACGCGAGCGTGTGGCTCCCCTGGAACCGCCGCGACCTGCCGCCGGCCGAGCTCCTTGCACGGCTGCGCCCGCACGCCGTCAACTCCGACTACGCCGTCCTCAGCCAGGCGCTCGTCGACGCCGCCCACACCGCCGGCGTCCTCGTGGCGTGCTGGACGGTGGACTCCGAGGACGGCATGCGCTGGGCACTAGCCCTCGGCGCCGACGCCGTCACCACCAACCGCCTCTCCGTCCTCCGGACCGTCATCGCCGAAGGCCCGGCCGCGTGGGCCTCGGCACCGCACCCGAGGCACCTCCCGGGCGATGAGCTCGCGGCGGCAGCCGCCGTGGCCCACGAGCTGGCCCTCTGGGCCATCGACTACACCCGCCAAGCCAACCTCGGGGTCATCTCGACCAAGGCCAACCCCGCCGACCACGTCACCGAAGTGGACCTCGCCGTCGAGCAGCACGTCCGCCAGGTCATCGCCGCCCGTCTCCCCGGCCACCTCGTGGTCGGCGAAGAACTCGGCGGCACCCCGGCGCCGGGTGTCCCGTGCTGGTACGTCGACCCAGTCGACGGGACCGCGAACCTCGCCAACGGCATGCCATGGACCGCCTTCTCACTCGCCCTCGCCATCGACCACGAGCCCCTCGTCGCCGTAGTAGCCGACGTATGGCGCGGGAACGTGTTCGCAGCCGTCGCCGGCTACGGCGCCGAAGCCGACGGCGTCCGCCTCGACATCCGTACCACCGGCACACGCTCCGACCTCAGCGGGAAGATCGTCTGCACCGAGCTTGAGGGCCACGCTTCGTGGCCCGGCATGGACGCCTTCTTCACTGGGCTCCGCGAACGCTTCTGCACCGCGCGCCTCATGGGATCCGGGGCACTTGCCGTTGCCGGTCCTGCCGCCGGGCGGGGCGTGGGAACGGCGATTGAGCGCTTCAGCCCGGTCGATCACCTTGCGTCCACCCTGATCATCCGCGAAGCTGGCGGGGTCATCCTCGATGACGCCGGCCAGGAGACGGCCTGGCCGGAGCGCGCGTTCCTCGCCGCGCATCCGGACTATGCGGCCGAGCTCTACGCGGTCTGGTCCTCTGCACGACGGGCTGCCAGGGAGGTGAGCCATGTGGTCTGAACCAGTACGTGATGGCAGCCTCTCTGCGGAGGTCGCGACATGGACCCGGCGCACCCGGTTCGAACTCGTCCATCGCCTGCCTCTGCGCTTCGCCACCAACCACCCTCAGGGCATGGCGTTCGCGGCCGGTCGCATCTTCCTCACCACGGTTGAAGTGCTCGATCCGCCCCGCCCCCTCCCCGATGCCGACGGTGACCCGGCTCGCCGAACGCCGGGACGAGGCCGGGGGCATGTGCTCGTCATCGAACCGGATGGGACCCTCGCCGCGGACCTCATCGTGGGCGACGGTGACGCGTACCACCCGAGCGGGATCGACCATGCGGGATCGCTCCTCTGGGTGCCCGTCGGCGAATACCGCGCCGACAGCCGGAGCGTCGTCTATACGCTCGATCCGCACAGCCTCGAGCTGACCGAGCGTTTCGAGGTCGACGACCACATCACATGGCTCGCGCCCGCCCCGGAATCAGGCACGCTCTACGGGGCCAGTTGGGGCTCGCGCCGCCTCTACCGCTGGAACCTCGACGCCGGAGCAGCGGTCCGCGAGTCTGAGGTCTGGGACAACCCGAGCTGGCACGTCGACTTCCAGGAAGCCCAGTACGACGGAGGGTCGCGGCTCATCTGTGGGGGCATCGCCGAGCTTCCCGACGCGGAGGGGGCGAAGTACGAGTTGGGAGGGCTAACCGTCCTGGACTTCTCCGCGCGCAGGATCGAGGCCGAGGTCCCTGTCCCCGTGTTCAGCGCCGCGGGGCACAGCGTCCTGCGGAACCCGTTCGTCCTGACCCGCGATTCGGACGGCACCCCGCTCCTGCACGTCGCCCCAGACGACGGAGACGAGGTGGCTGGGACCGAGATCCTCACCTACCGAGTGGTCAACAGCGTCGCCCCAAGGCGGCCCTCCGGAGCCCTCCACGAGATCGCAGGGACAATGGGGCCAGCGTAGCGACCCGAATCGCACGACGGAGCCCCGTCCTGGGCAACTCATCGGACGCCAACGGCCCCCCGCCTCCAAGAGGCGGGGGGCCGTCGTCGTGCGTGCTCGAAGCCCCCGAGGAGCGCTACGCGCCGATCTCCTTGCCGCCCGGGCCCTTGGCCAGGGACACGACCTCAGGGACCTCAGGGCGCGGAGTTCCAGCAAACGTGAACTTCGCGTCGTCGCCGTCGCCCTCGACATCCACCACAACGATGTCGCCGGCAGAGAGGTCGCCGAAGAGGATCTTCTCCGACAGCTGGTCCTCGATCTCGGACTGGATCGTGCGGCGCAGCGGGCGGGCGCCCATGGCCGGGTCGTAGCCTCGCGTGGCGAGCAGGACCTTGGCCTTCTGCGTGAGCTCGATGCCCATGTCCTTGTCCTTGAGCCGCTGCTCGAGGCGGGCAATCATGAGATCGACGATCTCGATGATCTCCTCCTGCGTCAGCTGCGGGAACACGACGATGTCATCGACACGGTTCAGGAACTCGGGGCGGAAGTGCTGCTTGAGCTCTTCCGTCACGCGCGCCTTGATGCGCTCGTAGCCGGTCTTGGTGTCGGTGCCGGACTGGAAGCCCGTCATGACGCCCTTGGAGATGTCCCGGGTGCCGAGGTTCGTGGTCATGATGATCACGGTGTTCTTGAAGTCCACGACACGGCCCTGCGAATCGGTCAGACGGCCGTCTTCGAGGATCTGCAGGAGCGAGTTGAACAGGTCCGCGTGGGCCTTCTCCACCTCGTCGAACAGCACCACCGAGAACGGGCGGCGGCGGACCTTCTCAGTGAGCTGGCCGCCCTCCTCATATCCGACGTATCCCGGAGGGGCACCGAAGAGCCGCGAGACCGTGTGCTTCTCGGAGAACTCGGACATGTCCAGCGTGATGAGCGCGTCCTCTTCGCCGAACAGGAACTCGGCGAGTGCCTTGGCGAGCTCGGTCTTGCCGACGCCGGTCGGGCCAGCGAAGATGAACGACCCGCCCGGGCGCTTCGGATCCTTGAGGCCCGCACGCGTACGGCGGATCGAGCGGGACAGGGCCTTGATGGCATCGTCCTGCCCGACAACGCGCTTGTGCAGCTCGTCCTCCATGTGGAGCAGGCGGCTCGACTCCTCCTCGGTGAGCTTGAACACCGGGATGCCGGTCGAGTTCGCGAGCACCTCGGCGATCAGGTCCTCGTCCACCTCGGCCACGCCGTCCATGTCGCCCGACTTCCAGGCGCGCTCACGCTCGGCGCGCTCGGTGATGAGCTTCTGCTCCTTGTCGCGCAGCGAGGCGGCACCCTCGAAGTCCTGCGCGTCGATCGCGGACTCCTTCTCGAGCTTGAGCCCCGCGATGCGCTCGTCGAGGGCCTTGAGCTCCGGCGGCGCCGTCATGCGGCGGATGCGCAGGCGCGCGCCCGCCTCATCGATGAGGTCGATCGCCTTGTCCGGCAGGAACCGGTCCGAAATGTACCGCTCGGAAAGGTTGGCGGCTGCGGCCAGGGCCCCGTCCGTGATGGTCACGCGGTGGTGCGCCTCGTAGCGGTCGCGGAGGCCCTTGAGGATCTCGATCGCGAGGGCAACGTTCGGCTCCGACACCTGGATCGGCTGGAACCGGCGCTCGAGCGCGGCGTCCTTCTCGATGTGCTTGCGGTACTCGTCCAGCGTGGTCGCGCCGATGGTCTGGAGCTCCCCGCGGGCCAACATCGGCTTGAGGATGCTCGCTGCATCGATCGCGCCCTCGGCCGCACCCGCACCGACGAGGGTGTGGATCTCGTCGATGAACAGGATGATGTCGCCGCGCGTGCGGATCTCCTTGAGCACCTTCTTCAGGCGCTCCTCGAAGTCACCGCGGTAGCGCGAGCCTGCCACGAGCGAACCGAGGTCAAGCGTGTACAGCTGCTTGTCCTTGATGGTCTCCGGGACGTCACCGCGCACAATAGCCTGCGCGAGGCCCTCCACGACGGCGGTCTTGCCGACGCCGGGCTCGCCGATGAGGACCGGGTTGTTCTTGGTGCGGCGCGAGAGGACCTGCATGACGCGTTCCATCTCGTGCTCGCGCCCGATCACCGGGTCGAGCTTGTTCTCCCGCGCGGCCTGGGTGAGGTTGCGGCCGAACTGGTCCAGCACCACCGAACCCGCGGGCGTGCCCTCGGGCTGGCCCGGGCCGGCGCCGGTCGAGGCCGATTCCTTGCCCTGGTATCCGGACAGGAGCTGGATGACCTGCTGGCGCACGCGGTTGAGGTCCGCGCCGAGCTTGACCAGCACTTGGGCTGCCACGCCCTCGCCCTCACGGATGAGGCCGAGCAGGATGTGCTCAGTGCCGATGTAGTTGTGGCCGAGCTGGAGCGCCTCGCGGAGCGAGAGCTCAAGCACCTTCTTGGCACGCGGAGTGAAGGGGATGTGGCCGGACGGGGCCTGCTGGCCCTGGCCGATGATCTCCTGCACCTGCTCGCGGACCCCATCGAGGGAGATGCTCAGGGACTCGAGAGCCTTGGCCGCGACTCCTTCACCCTCGTGGATCAATCCCAGGAGGATGTGCTCGGTGCCGATGTAGTTGTGGTTAAGCATGCGGGCCTCTTCTTGGGCCAGCACCACCACGCGACGGGCGCGGTCTGTGAATCTCTCGAACATTGCTCGAACTCCCCGGTTTAGCTTGGGTGCACTGCGTAGCTTCGATGCTACGTGCCGGGGGGCCGCGCGAAAGGGGTGTTCGCCACAGGGTGAACAGCAGACCGCGCGCACGACGCCGCCCGCTCGCCTCGCGCGCGCCGGTGCGGGGCGCCGTCGTGCGCCTCACGTGAGAATATTTGCGGCACCGATGGCCGGGAAGCAGGAAATCCCGGTGCTGCAGCACCGGGATTTCCTCGCAGCCGAACCGCGGCCATACTCAAATTCACACCGAAATCAGCCGTTGGCGCGGTGATAGGCCTCCTGAACCTCTTGCTGGATGCGTCCGCGGGCATTCACGTTGTAGCCATTGTCGCGGGCCCACTGGCGGATCTTCGCCGAATCTGAATTGCGCGCACCAGATGATGCAGCGCGGGCACGCTGAACCGCACTCGGGCGGGACGCCGTTGCCTTGCGGCCTGCGGAAATGAACTCGGCAAGTGCGCCGCGGAGCTTCTCGGCATTCGCCGTCGAGAGATCGATCTCGTAGCTGGACCCGTCGAGACTGAAGCGGACGGTCTCGTCGGCCTTGCCGCCGTCGATGTCGTCCTCGAGAATGATCTGGACCTTCTGTGCCATATAAGGCTCTCTTCCGTGTCATCGCTGGGTGGGCCATAACGAATTGCCATCCGGTGGAAACAAACACAGTATGCCGCCAACAATGCCCACGCGTCAAAGAAACACGCAGACAAGGTACTAATGGAAGCTCAGAAGATCAGGAGATCAATTGCTGCCGGTCTCGCCGTACTCCCGCTCGGCCTTCGCAAGAGCCTCGCGCTCGGACTTGTCCGCATTGAAGATGGCGCGCATCGCGAACCAGAATATTCCGCCGACCAGGAGCGGGGGAAGAAGGACGAGCACGTAATCCATCAGTTGGCCTCCGGCTTGAGAAGGGGAAAGAGAATGGTCTCGCGGATGCCGGTCTGGGTGAAGAGCATGACCAGCCGGTCGATGCCGAGACCGATGCCGCCCATGGGCGGTGCCCCGTATTCGAGCGCACGGAGGAAGTCCTCGTCGAGGGCCATGGCCTCGTCATCGCCCTCCGCAGCGAGCCGCGACTGCTCGGTGAGCCGTTCACGCTGGATCACGGGGTCGATGAGCTCGGAGAACGCGGTGCCGCGCTCCATACCGCCGATGATGAGGTCCCAAGCCTCGATGAGCCGGGGATCCTCGCGGTGCGGACGCGCGAGCGGCTG
Organism: Sinomonas sp. P10A9; assembly: GCF_041022165.1. Taxonomy (GTDB): domain Bacteria; phylum Actinomycetota; class Actinomycetes; order Actinomycetales; family Micrococcaceae; genus Sinomonas; species Sinomonas puerhi. Next base: position 265,037 of record NZ_CP163302.1, on the reverse strand, counting down.
GGCCGAGGGCGGGTAGTCGTACACGAACGTCGGGTTGAGGAGCGTGGGCTCGACGATCTCGCCGAACAGCTCGATGACGGCCTTCTCCTGTGTCCACAGGGCGTCGGTCTTGACTCCGTGCGCGTCGCCGATCTCGAGGAGCCGCTCAAGCGGGGTATCGGGCGTGACCTCTTCCCCTACCGCCTCGGACAGGCCCGGGTACACGCCGAGCCACCTCCACTCGCCGTCGAGGTCGATCGTTCCCTCGGAGGTCTCGATCTGCCGCGTGCCCACCACGTCGGCGACATTGAGGATGATCTCCTTCATGCGGTCGGCCATGACGAACTGGTCCGCATACGCCTCGTAGCACTCGAGTGTCGTGAACTCGGGGCTGTGGGTGGAGTCGACGCCCTCGTTCCGGAACACCCGCCCGATCTCGTAGACCCGCTCGATGCCCCCGACCACGGCGCGCTTGAGGTACAGCTCGGTGGCGATGCGCAGGGTCATGTGCTGGTCGAACGCATTGAGGTGCGTCTCGAACGGGCGCGCCGTCGCGCCGCCGTGGATCAGGTTGAGCATCGGGGTCTCGACCTCGACATAGCCGCGGGACTCGAGGGTCTCGCGGACGGTCTTGGTGATCTTGGCACGCGTGTGGACCATCTGGCGCGCCTCTTCGCGAACCATGAGGTCTGCGTACCGCTGGCGGACGCGCGTCTCCTCGTTGAGGTCGGCGTGGAGGGTCGGCATGGGGCGCAGGGCCTTCGAGGCCATCTGCCATGCGTCGACCATGACCGAGAGCTCGCCGCGCCGGGATGAGATGACCTCGCCCGAGACGAACACGTGGTCGCCGAGGTCCACGAGGGCCTTCCAGTCCGCGAGCCGCTGCTCGCCGACGTTCGCGAGGCTCAGCATGGCCTGCAGACGCGTGCCGTCGCCCTCTTGGAGGGTGGCGAAGCAGAGCTTGCCGGTGTTCCGGATGAACACCACGCGGCCGACGACGCCGACCTTGTCCCCCGTGGCCGCGTCCGGCTCGAGCTCGGGGTACTTCGCGCGGACCTCGGCGAGCGAATGCGTGCGCGGAAGCGTGACCGGGTAGGGCGCCTCGCCGTTCGCCAGGAGCTTCTCACGCTTGTCGCGGCGGATGTGCATCTGCTCGCTGGCGTCGGCGGGCTCCGAGCCAGGCCTGTTCTCAGCGCTTGGCCTGTTCTCAGTGGGGGCGTTCTCTGCGGTCACAATCTTCAATTCTAACGGTTGTCACTTCTCGGCCCTGCGCCTCTGGATGGGGTAAGCCAGCGATTGCCGCTAGGCTCGGTGCATGGCCACGCTCCAGCTGACCTCGTCCACCGTGACCGCCCCCGACGGGGCGTCCCTCGAGCTCTTCACCGCGCCAGACGGCGGGATGACGACGCGAGGGGGCGTCGTCGTCGTGCACGGATCGATGGTGACCGCGGAACTGTACAAGGAACTCGCGCTCCGGCTCGCCGAGGCGCTCCAGGCGCCCGTGCACCTGTACAACCGCCGGGGCCGCGGCGCGTCGTCGCCACAGCCGGCGGACTACTCGCTCGCCACGGAGATCTCGGACCTCGGCGCCGTGCTCGAGCACACCGGGAGCGACGCGGTGTTCGGCCACAACTACGGCGGATGCATCGTCCTGCATGCCGGGCGCGAGCTCAAGATCGGCCAGATCGCGGTGTACGACCCGATCATCTCGTTCGAGGGCAGTATCAAGGCCGAGTGGATTCCGGAGTTCGAGGCGGCCCTCGCGGCCAAGGACGAGGAGAAGGCTCTCGCCGTCCTGCTGCGCGGGCTCCAGACCGCCGGCCCCATCGCCAAGCTTCCGCTGCCGATCCTCACGGTGCTGAACCGGATCGGCAGCCGCACGCCGCTCGGCAAGGAGCTGTCCAAGCTCCTTCCGACCGGCCCGGCCGAGATCCGCGCAGTGATCGCCGCCGACGCCGAGGCCAAGGGGTTCGACGAGTTGCCCCTCGAGACGCTGTTCCTCGTGGGCGGCGCGAGCCCCGAGTACTTCGGAGAAGCGGCCCGGAGGCTCGACGGCATTCTGCCCGCCTCCGACATCGACGTCCTGCCCAAGCTCGCCCATGACGCCCCGACGCGGCCGGCCAAGCCGCTCGTGGACCGGCTCGCGGAGTTCTTCTCGAGCTGACCGCGCTGGGTCAGCGGGCTCGCAACGGCATGTTGTCGATGAGCCGCACCGGCCCGACCTTGGCCGCGACGATCGCCAGCGCCTCGCCCGTGAACGGGGTCTCCCTGCAGTTGAAGGCGAGCGGCTCAAGGGTGTCGGTGTCCACGACGTCGAAGTAGTCCAGCTGGACGCCGGGCTGCGACTCGATGAGGGCAACGGCGTCATCCGGCATGAGCGGCTCGTGCGCGGCAGCGCGCTCCTCGACGAGCCTGAGTGCTCTGGACAGCACAAGGGCGGCCTCGCGGTCGGCCGCCGAGAGGAACTGGTTGCGGCTCGAGAGGGCCAGCCCGTCCTCTGCCCGCACGATCGGGACTGAGACGATCTCGACGGGGAAGTTGAGGTCCTTGACCATGCGCCGCACGATCGCGACCTGCTGTGCGTCCTTCTGCCCGAAGTACGCGCGGAATGCGGTCGGCGCCCCCGCTGCCGAGCCGGGCAGCGCGAGGTGGAGGAGCTTTGCGACGACCGTGCACACGCCGTCGAAGTGCCCAGGGCGCGACGCTCCCTCCCACGCGGACGCGAGCGGCCCCGCAGTCACCCGCACGAGGGGATCCCCGCCGGGGTACATCTCCTCGAGGTCGGGCGCGAACACTACATCGACGCCAGCTTTCTCCAGGAGCGCCGCATCCGCCTGGAGAGTGCGCGGGTAGCGCTCGAGGTCGACCGGGTCGCCGAACTGGAGCGGGTTGACGAAGATCGACGCGACGACGACGTCGTTCCCCTCCACCGCGGCCTCGGCCAGCCTGCGGTGCCCGTCATGGAGCGCTCCCATCGTGGGCACGAGTCCGAGCGAGGGAGTTCCCTCGGCTCCGCGCCGGTCTTTGCCCGCGAGGTGCCGGGAGATCGCGGACTGGAGCTCGGCTCGTGTGTGCACGATCTCGATGGGCATTACTCGTCCTCTTCCGTGTCCTTATCGGACGTCCTGTCCTCATCGGACTCTCTCGCGCCCTCGAGCGCCCTCTCGATCTCCGCGCGGGCCTTCGCGCTGAGCCGGCCCCGCCGCTCGGCGCGGACGGCCGTGGCGTGGGCCATGGCCCGGTACGCGTCAAGGATATCGGCGCCGTCGTCCGCGAACTCCGCAAGCGCACTGACGTGCGCGGCCACCGTGCCCGCGTCGCCACGCGCCACCGGCCCCGTGAGCGCGGTCTCGCCGGCTGCGAGGGCATTGTCGAGCGAGGCGCGCAGGAGGGGTCCGAGCACTGCTGCGGGGTCCGCAACGCCGATGCGCCCAAGGATCTCCGCGGCCTGCGAGGTGATCGTGACGAGGTGGTTCGACCCATGGGCGAGGGCCGCGTGGTACGCGGCACGGTCGCCCTCCGCGATGACCACGGGCTCGCCGCCCATCTCGACGACGAGCGCCTGGGCGATCGGCAGCATCGCCGGATCCGCCGTGACGCCGAAGCAGCAGTCGGTGAGGCGCGCGAGGTCCAACGACATCCCCGTGAACGTCATCGCGGGGTGGATCGCAAGCGGTATCGCGCCAGCCGCCCGCACGGGCGCGAGGATCCCCACGCCGTGCCGCCCGGAGGTGTGCGCTACGAGCTGGCCCGGCTGCCAGGCCCCCAGCTTCGCGAGGCCGACCACGAGCGGCCCCAGCGCATCATCGGGCACGGCGAGCAGCACGAGCTCGGCACGCTCCACGATGTCCTGGATCTCGAGGATCGGCACGCCGGGCAGGAGCAGCTCAGCGCGCTCGCGGCTCGCCTCGGACACCGCCGAGACGCCGACGACGGCGTGCTGGGCCGCGCGCAGTGCCGCGCCGAGGACCGCGCCAACCTTTCCGGCACCGATAATCCCGATGCCGAGGCGTCCGGGGCGCTGCAGACTAGGCAAGGCCGCCCTCGGTGTCTGGCGCCCGGCCGCCCTCGGAGAGCCCCTCGTCGTCGCCCATGTCCTCAGGGGGGATGCGGCAGAACCGCTCGACGATGAAGCCGATCGCGACCATGACGACCCCGCCGGCGATCATGAACAGCGCTGCCTCCACGACGGGTGCGGTGATGCGGGTGGCCAGCAGGGGTATCTGGTCCGCGATCACCCCGCCGTGCCACCCGAGGAGCACCGCGCCCGCGTAGGCGCACGCGTGCGCGAGCACGAGGGTCCTGGCCGCGAAGATGGGATCGAGCATGCGGGTTCGGTGGCCCGTGCGCCAACGGAGCACCCGAATGCCGAGCACGAGGGTCACGACAGCAATCACGGCCATCGACCCGAGGGCGCTGATGGGCAGGACCGGTGTGGGGGCGGAGCTCCGCCCCGCGAAGGAGTTGGCAGCAACGCCCACCAGGCCGATCACGACGGCCACCATCACGAGCACCCACGGCTTGAGCGGCTTCACTGGTTTCCCCCCGCGGTCGGCGCCTCTGAGTCCATCAGCAGGTCATACCCTTCGATTCCCTCGGCGTCCGCGCAGTCCTCGAGGAGTTCTACGACCGGATGGCCCTCAAGCACGGCGAGGGGCTCGATGACGACCCAGGGGAACAGCACGAACGCCCGCTCGGCCGCGCGAGGGTGGGGGATAGTGAGGTCCGGGTCATCGAGGCGGAGGTTGCCGTACGTGATGATGTCGATGTCGAGGGTCCGGGGACCCCATCGGACCTCCCGTGTGCGGTGGTGCTTGGCCTCGACCTCGTGGCAGTGCTCGAGGAGCTCGTAGGGGCCGAGGGTCGTCTCGATGATCATGACCATGTTGAGGAAGTCCGGCTGGCCGTCGGGTCCGCCCACCGGTTTGGTGTGCACCACGGGTGAGACGTCGACGAGGCGCACCTCGGGCCGGTCGACGAGGTCAGCGACCGCCTCCGCGAGGGTCTCTGCACGCGCGCCGAGATTGCTGCCGAGCGCCAGGACCGACCGGGTCCAGACCGGTCCGGTCCCTTGATTGGACTCAGACAGCATCGCGGCCCTCCCGGAAGACGGTCACGGAGACATCGGTGAACGGCACCGCGATCGGTGCCTTGGGCTTGTGGACGGTGAGCTCGACGGCGGTGATGCCGAGCGGACCGAACTCGGCCAGGATCGCGTCGGCCAGTCGCACGGCGAGCGTCTCGATGAGGTCCACAGGCTCGCCCTCGATGATCGCGACGATCCTCTCGGCGACATCGCCGTAGCTCGCCGTCCGGGCGAGGTCGTCCGACGACGCCGCGGCGCCGAAGTCTGTGTGCATCACGGCGTCGACCACAAAGGGCTGCCCATCGCGCCGCTCGAAGTCGAACACACCGTGGTGCCCGACGGCCGAGACCCCGGTCAGGGTGATGAGGTCGGGCCGGATGCCCACTTCGCCCTAGACCTTTGCCCGGGCGGCGACCTTGACGGCGTCGAGGTTCGCCGCGACGTCGTGCACGCGCACGCCCCACGCGCCCGCCGCCGCCGCGAGGGCGGTAATCGCGGCGGTCGCCGCGTCGCGGGCCAGGGGTGGGGCTGCCTTGCCGGCGCTCGTGAGGAGCTCGCCGATGAAGCGCTTGCGGGAGGCCGCGACGAGCACGGGATGGCCCAGAGCGGTGAACCGCGAGACGTGCTTGACGAGCTCCCAGTTCTGCTGCCCGTTCTTGGCGAAGCCGAGACCCGGGTCGAGGATGATCCGGGAGTCGCTCACGCCGCCGGCGCGGAGGCGGTCGCGGATCTGCAGCGTCTCGGCAATGACGTCCTCGACCACGTCGCCGTAGGAGGCCAGGCCGTCCATGTGCTTCGAGTCGCCGCGGTTGTGCATGAGGACGTAGTAGGCGTTGCGCTCCGCGACGAGGCGGATCATCTCGTCCGTCACGGCGAGGCCGGAGACGTTGTTGATGATGGTCGCGCCGGCATCGAGGGCCTTGAGGGCCGTGCTCGCCCGGCGGGTGTCCACGGAGACGAGCGCACCGGCCTTGACGAGCGCCTCGACCACCGGCAGCACGCGCACCTGCTCGAGGTCCTCGGGCACCTCCTCGGCGCCGGGCCGCGTAGACTCGCCGCCCACGTCGATGATGTCGGCGCCGGCATAGAACATGCGCAGGCCAGCGGCGATCGCTGAATCGGCGGTCGCGTACTCGCCGCCGTCGCTGAACGAGTCCGGCGTGACGTTGAGGATCCCCATGACCACGGCGCGGTCGCGCGGCAGGCCATCGAAGGTCGCACGGGCGCGCGGCTTGCGGAGGATCGGGAGCGGGGATGTATTGGGCCCGGTTCCGGGCGCTGCTGCGAGAGAGTCCATCGTCGTACTCACCTTCCGAGAATGAGGCTCATGGCTTCGGCGCGGGTTGCAGGGTCATGCAGTTGGCCCCGGACGGCGCTCGTGACCGTGTGCGCGCCGGGCTTGCGGACACCGCGCATCGACATGCACATGTGCTCGCAGTTCACGACGACGATCACGCCGCGCGGCCGGAGGTGGTGCACGATCGCATCCGCCACCTGACTGGTAAGGCGCTCCTGGACCTGAGGGCGGCGCGCGTAGATGTCCACGAGGCGGGCCAGCTTGCTCAGCCCGGTCACCCGGCCGTCATGCGAAGGAATGTAGCCCACGTGGGCTACCCCGTGGAACGGTACCAGATGGTGCTCGCACGTCGAGTAGAACGGAATGTCCTTGACGAGCACGAGCTCCTCATGATCCATGTCGAATGTGACTGCGAGGAGGTCGTCCGGGCTCTGACGGAGCCCGGCGAACGTCTCCGCGTAGGCCTTGGCAACCCGCTTCGGCGTGTCCTTGAGCCCGCTGCGGTCCGGGTCCTCGCCGACAGCAATCAGGATCTCCCGGACTGCCGCCTCGATGCGGGGGAGGTCCATACCCTCACCCAGAGGCTGCTCGGACACGGCATCGTCGTCGAAGTCATTCACGTCAAGATCCTAACGGTGCGCGGCTCGAAGGTCGGCCTGAGGCCCGTCACTCTCCGTCGCGATCGCCCTTCACGTACTCCTGCTCTCCGTGCGGGTGGTGCGCCATGCCGACGTCGAGCGGCTCCTCGCGCCTGGCGGCCGCAGCCTCCTCCTGGTTCTCGCGCTCCTTGCGCTCGGCCTCGGTCTCGACCGGCGGGATGTTCTGCACCGGTCGGGACTCTTTGGAGAGCCACACCTCGCGGAAGTCCCGCTTGCGCACATCCGTGAAGATCTCCGCGATCTCCCTCTGGTTGAGCGTCTCGCGGTCCAGGAGGGCCGAGGCAAGGCGGTCGAGGACGTCACGGTTGTCGGTGAGGATGTCGTAGGCCTCGTCGTGGGCCTGGTCCATGAGCCGGCGTACTTCTTCGTCCACGACGTACGCGACCTGGTCCGAGTAGTTGCGCTCATGCGCGGCGTCGCGTCCGAGGAACGGCTCGCCGCCGCCCTGGCCGAGCTTGACGGCGCCCACCCGCTCGCTCATGCCGTACTGCGTGACCATCTTGCGTGCCGTGCTCGTGGCCTTCTCGATGTCATTCGAGGCGCCCGTCGAGGGATCGTGGAACACGATCTCCTCCGCGACACGGCCGCCCATCGCATACGCCAGCTGGTCCAGGAGCTCGTTGCGGGTCACGGAGTACTTGTCCTCCTCCGGGACCACCATCGTGTAGCCGAGGGCCCGGCCGCGCGGGAGGATCGTGATCTTCGTGACCGGGGCCGAGTTGCGCAGGGCCGCGGCGACGAGCGCGTGGCCGCCCTCGTGGTACGCCGTGATCTTGCGCTCGAGGTCCTTCATGACGCGGGAGCGCTTCTGCGGGCCGGCCATGACGCGGTCAATCGCCTCGTCGAGGGCGCGGTCGTCGATGAGCTGCGCGTTCGAGCGGGCGGTGAGGAGCGCGGCCTCGTTGAGCACGTTCGCGAGGTCGGCGCCCGTGTAGCCCGGAGTCTTCTTCGCAACGCCCCGGAGATCAACGTCGCCCGCCATGGGCTTGCCCTTGGCGTGAACCGTGAGGATCTGCTCGCGGCCCTGCAGGTCCGGGGCCTCGACAGGGACCTGACGGTCGAACCGGCCGGGACGCAGAAGCGCAGGGTCGAGGACGTCGGGACGGTTCGTCGCGGCGATGAGGATGACGTTGGCCTTGGGGTCGAAGCCGTCCATCTCGACGAGGAGCTGGTTCAGGGTCTGTTCGCGCTCGTCGTTGCCACCGCCGATTCCGGCGCCGCGGTGCCGGCCGACGGCGTCGATCTCATCGACGAAGATGATCGCCGGGGCGTTGGCCTTTGCCTGTTCGAAGAGGTCACGGACGCGGGAAGCGCCGACGCCGACGAACATCTCAACGAAATCGGAACCGGAGATCGAGAAGAAGGGCACGCCGGCCTCGCCGGCGACGGCGCGTGCGAGGAGCGTCTTGCCGGTTCCCGGAGGGCCGTAGAGCAGCACACCCTTGGGGATCTTGGCGCCGACCGCCTGGAACTTGGCTGGCTCCTGCAGGAACTCCTTGATCTCGTGGAGCTCCTCGACCGCCTCGTCGGCGCCTGCAACGTCCGCGAACGTCACCTGAGGCATGTCCTTGGTGATCATCTTCGCCCGGGACTTCCCGAACTTCATGACCTGGCTGCCGCCGCCCTGCATGCGCGAGAGGAGGAACCAGAACAGCGCCCCCAGCAGTACCACGGGGATGAGGAGGGACAGCATCGAGCTGAACCAGTTGTTCTCCACCGGCTGGTCGGAGAAGCCCTGCGGGAGATTGGCGTTGTTCACCGCGGTGATGACGTCATTGCCACGCTGCGTGATGAAGTAGAACTGGACGTTCTTGCCCTTGTCCTGGCCGTCCACGACGTAGTTGTCCTTGAGGACCAGGTCGACGCGCTCGTCACCGTTGTAGATCTTGGCCTGACCGACCTTGCCGTCCTTGAGGAGCTGCAGCCCCACCGAGGTGTCCACGCGGGTGCTTCCGCCCGGCGCGAGCGTCCCGAAGGCGAGTAGCAGCAGGACGATCACGACGATGATCCAGACGCCCGGACCCTTGACGAAGCTCTTGACTTTCATGAACTCGGGGCAGTGCCCCGTCCCTTCTCCTCATGCACACCAGTACTGCGGCGCACCAGACTGTGCCCACAGCATGACACCGTTCGGAACCGTTCACGCATGGCCCGACGCAAAAGTTCCCCGGGCGGGGCAACATCGCGCCCCGGTGCGCTGAGGGCGAAATTACTCGTAGACGTGCGGCGCCAGCGTGCCGACGAAGTCCAGGTTGCGGTACTTCTCGGCGTAGTCGAGTCCATAGCCCACGACGAACTCGTTGGGGATATCGAAGCCCACGTACTTGACGGGGATCTTGACCTTCGCCGCGGCAGGCTTGCGGAACGCCGTGCAGATCTCGACCGACGCGGTGCCGCGGGACTCGAGGTTGGTCTTGAGCCACGAGAGCGTCAGGCCCGAGTCGATGATGTCCTCGACAATCAGGACATCCTTGCCCATGAGGTCCGTGTCGAGATCCTTGAGGATCCGCACGACGCCCGAGGACTGCGTGCCCGAGCCGTACGAGGACACAGCCATCCAGTCCATCGTCACGTGAGAGTGCAGGGCACGGGCCAGATCGGCCATGACCATGACAGCGCCCTTGAGGACGCCCACGATCAGCAGGTCGCGGCCCTCGTAGTCGCGGTCGATCTCGGCGGCGAGTTCCGCGATGCGGTTCTGGATCTCCTCTTTGGACTTGAGGACATGCTTGAGGTCTGACTGGACGTCTGTCGATTCCACGTGCGGCTCCTGTGGGTCAGCGGTGCGATACCAAGACTAGCCTCCCCGCGCGCTCCGGCGGCGGGGTGCCCTTCCGCCGCGGCTCCCGGCAGGCGCTCACGTGCCCCGGCACCTCGATCGGGCCAGCCGAACCCCGCCTGTCGAGCAGTCGTTCGACGGCGCCGAGCCGCTCGAAGGTCGGCTGGCCTCCCAGCTCGGTCACCGCGTGGGAGAGGACGCGTCCGCGCAGCGCGGGAGGGAGGTCCAGGAGCGGGCCAATCGGAAGGACAATGCGACGCGGGGTCACCTCCCGAGGAGGCGGGGTCACCTCCCTGGCGTCCGGCCCAACCTCGGCGAGGGTCCTGTAGATGCGGAGCGCCTCGTCGTCGAGGTAGTCGGCGTCGGCGCCGAGGAGCGCTGCGGTGCGGGCAAGGCCGTGCGCCACGCCCGGCCCGAGCTCCGCCTCGAGGAACGGCATGATCGTGCTCCGTACCCTCGACCTCATGAACCGCGGGTCCTCGTTCGTCGGGTCGAACCACGGTTCGAGCCCCTCGGCCGCGCAGACGTCGAGCGTGTCAGCGCGACGGAGGCCGAGGAACGGCCGAACGAACAGCCCGCGCACCCGCCGCATGGCCCCCAGAGCGCGCGGTCCGGAGCCTCGGGCAAGGCCAAGGAGCACCTGCTCGGCCTGGTCGTCCAGGGTATGGCCCAAGAGCACAGCCTGCGCTCCCCACGACACCGCCTCCGCGGTGAGCGCCGCGTGCCGCGCCGTCCGGGCTGCGGCCTCGGGCCCCTCCCCCGTCAGCTGGACGTCGACGGCCACCACGCGCACCGGCGAGAGTCCGAGCTCGCCCAGCACACGCGCCGTCGTGCGTGCGACCTCGCCGGAGCCCTCCTGCAGTTGATGGTCGACGACGACGGCGCCCGCCTCGAGCGCGTGCCTCCCACCGCCGACGCCGGGGATCTCGCCACGGCGCGAGAAGTGCGCGGCGGCCGCGGCGAGCGCGAGCGAGTCGGGCCCTCCCGAGCATCCGACGAGCACTCTCGACGGCCAGCCGGCCTCTTCGAGCGCGGACCGCACGGCGTTGCGCGCGCTTCCGACGGCGGGGTGGAGCCGGCGCCTGCCCGGCGATGCGGAGTCCCTGTCCGGGCTCGCGTTCACAGCCCCATCCGGGCGGTCCATGCCCCCGGGTCGTGGATCTCCTCCTCCGTGGGCAGGTTCTCCGCGGACTCCCACACGCGGTTGAAGCCGGCCATCCCCACGGCGTCGACGACATGGCGAACGAACGCCTGCCCGTCCGTGTACTGGCGCATCTTCGCCTCGATGCCGAGGAGCCGGCGGACGAACGTCTCGATCGGGCCGCGGTTCTCACTGCGGGACTGGAAGCGCTGCCGGATGGTCTTGACGCTCGGTACGACGGACGCGTCGACGGCGTCCATGACCACGTTCGCGTGGCCCTCGAGGAGGCTCATGACGGCGGTCAGGTGCGAGATCGCGGCGCGTTCCTCGGGATCCTGCAGGAGGTCGAGGATGGCGCCCTTGCTGGGCAGGCTCGCCGGGCTGTCAGTGCGGTCACGCAGGGACTTGGCGACCGCCGTCGCCCGTTCCATGAGGCTGTCCACGTTTCCCACGAGGCTCTCGCTGAGCTTGCCGATCTGCTCGATCATGTGCCCGCGCAGCCAGGGAGCGGCGGCGAACTGGACGCGGTGGGTCTGCTCGTGGAGGCACACCCACATGCGGAAGTCCTCGGGGTCCACGCGGAGCTCCCGCTCGATCTGCACGATATTGGGCGCGACCAGCAGCAGCCGACCGGCCGGGGGGAGCGTCGATCCCGGGGCCAGGGCCGCGAACGGCTCGTACTGGCCCAGGACCCGGCTCGCGAGGTACGCGAGGATCAGGCCCAGCTGAGCGCCCGTGATCGCTCCGCCCACGCGGGCCGCGGTCGGGGTCAGCTCGCTCGCCTTCTTCTCTACGAGGCTCGTGAGGACCGGGCCCATCATGACCTCGAAGCCCTGCGAATTCGCCTTGGCCCACGAGGCGCGGTCCACGATGAGCAGTTGCGAGTCCCGCAGATCCTCGGCGACTGCGAGCCCCGTAATGCGGTGGACGTGCTGAACCGAGGCATCAGCAAGGCGGCGCAGGCTGTCCACGACGTCCTTCGCCTCGGCGGGGCTCAGTGCAGGCCCCGGGGGCGTCAGGCGCGCCGCGGTCGAGGCCGCGAGGTCCCAGTTGATCAGTTGGCCGGCCATCTGCGGGGCATCCATGCCACCATTCGACCACATCCCCCTGACATTCCACCCCGTCGGGGCACGCCTGAACCGCGGCGTTCGCGCCGGGCGATCAGCCCCGGCAGCCGCAGCCGGCCAGGGCGGCGGCCCCAGCGTCGACCGCAGACACGGCCTGCGCGCGGGCTCCCGGATCCAGATCGTTGGCCACGAAGGAGAACACGAGCAGCCGCCCGTCCGTGTCGACCAGATATCCGCTCAGCGCCGTCACCGTGTTGAGTGTCCCGGTCTTGGCGCGCACGACGCCGGCCCCGCCCGCCGTCGTGCCCCCGAACCGCCCGGCGAGCGTCCCGTCGAGGGCCGCCACTGGGAGTCCGTCGAGAGCGGCCCGCAGGCGCAGGTCCGCCCCGGAGGCCATGGCGCGCACGAGGCCCGCGAGCGCGAGGGGCGCCGCCCGGTCTGCGATCGCGAGGCCGCACGCGTCGGAAAGCTGGAAGCCGTCGGCGCTGCCGAGGATGCGCGCCGCGGCCGCCTTGAGTGCCGCGACGGCGCCGTCGTTGCTCGCGGGTCCGCCGGCGGCGTGCGAGGCGAGGCGGCCGAGGGTCTCGGCCGCGTAGTTGTCCGACTCGCGCAGGGCGTAGCCCGCCTGCTCCGCGACCGTGGCACTCTCAACGGACGCGAGCTCGGCCCCGCCACGGGGCGCCGCGGCCCGCTCGACGCCGTCAGCGACCTTCACGCCGGACGCCGCGAGCGCCTTCGCGAGCGCCGCCCGGAACGCGTTGGCGGCGTCCATCGCGGAGTCCTGGGGGCGAGGTCCCGCCCCGCCGGGGGCGGAGCGGCCCGCGTTGAGGGCGAGGGAGTACAGCGGTGCGATCTCGCCTGCGTCGACGTCCTCCTTGGCCCATCCGGGGTTGATCGATGGTCCCGTGAAGAGGGTGTCATCGAGGCGGACGGTTACCGCTGCAGGCGGGGCAGCGCCGTCGTGCGCTCGCGTGAGCGCCGCTGCCGTCTGGGCCGCGAGTGTCGCCATCCCCGCGCGGCCCATGACGGCGTCCGGCTGCGACTCGGCCGCCCCGAGCATGACGTCGCCGCCGCCCACGAGCACCACGGTCCCCGGGTCTGAGCCGCGGACCGCGCTCGTGCGCAGCGTCGCGTCCGGGCCGAGGGTCGTGAGCGCGGCCGCTGCGGTGAGGAGCTTGAGGTTCGACGCCGGCACGCGCGGTTCGCCGCCCTGCCTGGAGTAGAGCGTTCGCCCCGTTGCACCGTCGAGCACGGCGGCGGAGATGCTGCCCGTGCCCGGCTTGAGCCGGTCGTCGAGCGTCTTGGCGAGTGACGCGGGGTCCGGGGTCGGCGCGGAGGCGGAGAGCGGCGTCGCACCCGCGAGCGTCGGTGCGGACGACGGCGCCACGAGCCACGCGGGGACCGTCGCCGTGGGCGTGGGGCTGGGGAAGAGCTCGGAGCGGGCTGCGGTCGCCGCGCCCGTAGAGACCATCGCCACAGCGACGAGCACTGCCAGCGCGACGGCGGAAGCGATGAGTGCCCACAGCCCGCTGAAGGGCATGCGGCGGCCGGGGTCGGCTGTCATGGTGGGTTCCGTCCTCAGGTGCGATGTGGCCTCGCGACGGGGAACGCGGGCCCCCGGCCAGATATCCTCATGGTAGTCGCCACCGCGGCCGCGCCCCGGCGCGCCGGGTCGAGGCGGCCGCAGAACCGATGCCATCCGGCCCCCAGCGGCCATGCAAGGAGCACCCATGAAGCACGATGTGACCATCGAGATCCCGCGCGGTTCGCGCGTCAAGTACGAGGTGGACCACGAGACCGGCCGCGTCCGCCTCGACCGCGTCCTGTTCACCTCGATGCAGTACCCGACCCACTACGGGTTCTTCGACCACACCCTCGGCGAGGACGGCGATCCGCTCGACGCGCTCGTCTGGTACCCCGATGTCGACCTGTTCCCGGGGATCGTGCTCGAGGCGCGCCCGATCGCAATCTTCAACATGGAGGACGAGTCCGGCGGCGATGCCAAGCTCGTGTGCGTGCCGGCCGACAAGCGCTTCGACCACATCCAGGAGGCCTCGGACCTGGACGAGTGGCTCATCAAGGAGATCGAGCACTTCTTCACGACCTACAAGGACCTCGAGCCCGGCAAGTGGGTCAAGCCCGCCGGGTGGGCCGACCGCGCCGCCGCCGAGGCCGAGCTCGAGGCATCGATCAAGCGCTACACCGAGGGCGAGTAGTACCTCACACCAGCAGGTACATGACCCCGCATCCGCCGCCGGGCGTTGCGGGGTCATTCCCGCGCCTCCGCGCCCTCGGACAGGTGCGCGGCTAGGCTGACCGCCATGTACACGGTCACGATCAACCAGCGCGACCGCGGCGCCGGGGACCGCGTGCCGGAGCTCCTGAGGGCGCTCGCACGCCTGCGGCCAGACGTGCCCTTTGATCGGACGGTCGGCGACGAGGCCCAGGCCGTGTTCACCGACCCCGTCGCCGCGCTCGACGCCGCCCTCACAGCCCTGCGTCCCGACGCGTGCGGCGGGGTCCGCTGGAACGTAGGGATCGGCGTCGGCCGGCTCGATGAGCCGCTGCCGCTCGGGGTCGCCGAAGCCCGCGGGCCAGCCCTGGCGCACTCGCGGCGCGCCGTCGAACGCGCGCAGGCCACGGGCGAGGGGCCAGCGATCGCCGTCGACGGTCCTGACGCGTCGCTCGCGCACGACGCCGAGGGCGTGCTTCGCCTGCTCGGGCTCGCGATCGTTAAGCGCACCGCCGCGGAATGGCGGGTTCTGGACCTCCTGACCCCGGGCGTCCGCGGGCAGCAGAAGGCCGTGGCGGACGCGCTCGGCATCACAACCCAGGCCGTCTCCAAGGCGATTGCCAGAGCGCACTGGACCGAGGAATGGGCGGCACGCCCCGCAGCCGTCCGGCTCCTCGGGCTGCTCGACGCGACAGGCTAGGTGGACCGCTCCGGCGACCACGCGCCGTCTTGCGCGGCGCCGTCGTGCGCGGCGCCGTCGTGCGCGGCACGGCCGGCAACAGGGCCAGACCGATCCCCGGTTCCTAGACCAGCGAGCGGAGGACCGCGGCGGCGCCGTCCTCCTCGACGGTCGCGGTGACCTCATCGGCCGCGGCCTTGACCTCGTCGGGCGCCTGGCCCATTGCGACGCCGCGGCCGGCCCACTGGAGCATCTCGATGTCGTTGCGGCCGTCGCCGATCGCCACCGAGTCCCGCTGGCTGATGCCTACGATCTCGCGGATGTTCTCGAGGCCGCTGGCCTTGGTCACGCCATGGGCGGCGATGTCGAGCCACGCGGTCCAGCCGACGGAGTAGGTCACGCCGTGCAGGCCGATCGACTCGACGGCCTCGCCGAACTCCTCGGCAGTCGCGTCGGTCGAGAAGACGACCAGACGGACGGCCTCGGCCTCGAGGAGCTCGCCGAAGGAGACACCCACGGCCTCGACGCCGAAGCTCGCGTCCTGGAAGCGCTCGGTGGAGAGGAAGTTCCCTTCGATGTCCTCGAGGGCGTACTTCGCGTTCGGGAGGCGCTCGCGCAGCGCCCTGAGCGCGGGGGCGGGATCGAAGGAACGGCGGTCGATCACCGTGTAGCCGCCGTTCGAGCCGGCGTGGATCTGGACGGTCACGCCGCCGTTGCTGCACACGGCATACCCGCGGTCGATGCCGAGGAGCTCCACGATCGGAAGCGTTGCACCGAGGGAGCGGCCGGTGGCCACGACCAGCTCGTGTCCGGCCTGCACTGCCGCCGCGGCGGCCTCCCGAATGACGGGGGACATGTGGCCGTAGTGATCCACGAGAGTGCCGTCCACATCGAGGCAGACGAGCTTGCGGTTCAGGGTCTTGAGCTGGTCATCGATGCCAGCGTTGAGCGTAGTAGTCATGTCTACTAGTGAAGCATCCCCGACCGGGTGCGCCGAAGGGCCGCCGCAACACAGCGGGTGAACACGCAGTGAATACTCACAGGCCCAGGTAAATACTCACAGCCTTCCCCACAGTGTGAATGTTCACCTTTGGGTGCGGCGCGGCGTCTTTGCCGGACTCCCGCGGTCGGCGGCGAAGTACCCTCCGTTTTGGTCGATGCCCCCGGAAAGAGACCGGGGTAATGACCGAAACGCAGGGCACAATCTGGAGCCCATTCCGTCACGCCACCGGGGCCCGACCGGCCGAACGGCGAGGAACCCCGGCCCGGTGAAGGATCGTTGCCAACCGTGCTGGCTCGAGGATGTCCGCCCACACCCACCGGACCATCCGCACCCCAGTCGCGCGGATCTCGTCCTCGCGACGCTTCTCGTCGACCACAACCTGCGCCGCAGTCTTCCCACTGAGCTCCTGCGACCGCAGGTACTTCTGGAGCCCATCGAACTCGCCGGCCAGCCTGATCCCGGGCCAGAAGTAGTCGACTCTCGCGATGCGTCGCCCGTCACGCGTCACCCAGTACTGCAGCTGCGGAATCTCGAAGCCGAGCTCCCACATGAGCGCGCGACCCAGCGATTCCCCCACAGATTCGGAGGCCCCTGAGGCACAATCCAGAACGTGCGTCATGCGCGTCTGTGCGCTGCGGTTAAGCATGCCTGTGCACAGCCTCCGGAGGTCATCGAGCGTCCTGCTGACCTTCAGATCGGGGCGACGGGCGAGCACGGCATCCGCGAGGACCACCCCCTCGGCGAAGCTCAGTCGAGGCACCGTGTCGACGAAGGCAGCGTCGAAGGGCTCAAGCGGCAGTGTCAGATTCAGGTGGGGAAGGAACAGCGGTTCCACACCCGAAGTGATCCCGAGGTGCTTGACGTCCGGGAAGCCCTGGGGGATCTGGCCTGGCCGCCCACCCGGGCGTTCCCCCCACCGGCGCCGCGCGTCGTCCGGATCTCCATAGAGTCTGCGCGCGGGAACTGCCCCCACCGCGGACGGCCGGTCGGTTCGATAGCGGACGCTGCCGGGTACGGTCGGAAGCTCGAGACCCCAGGCCATCAGCGCCGTCTCGCGGCACAGAATCGGCGCGTTCCCGCCCACGGCGAGCGACGCCGTCGTCATCGCGTAGCGGTCGGCCGCCGTGCCGCTGAACCACTCATCGATGTCCATGTACACGCCTCGGCGCAGGCGCACGAGCCGGCCCGCCGCGTAGGCGCGGGCGAGTTGCCGAGGGGTGCGGCCGGTCAAGGCCGCGAACGAGCTGGTGAATGTCGCGTGGGGAAATCTCATGATCCCAGCCAAGCGCCTCTAGCCGAGCGCGGCGCGCGCTCGGGCGTCGCTGTGGATAACTTCAATGAAGCTCGCGCTGCGCCTGGCGACGAAGAACCCTGTGTTTCGGTCATCGCCCCCGGAAAGAGACCGGGGTAATGACCGAAACACAGGGCACTATTAGACGCGACGGCGGGTGGACACTCGCCGTCGTGCGTGCGGCGCCCGCCGGGCTACTGGGAGCTGCTACAGGACCGGAAGGACCTCGAGGCCGCCGAGGTACGGGCGCAGGGCCGCCGGGACAGTGACGGAGCCGTCGGCATTCTGATGGTGCTCGAGGATGGCCACGATCCAGCGGGTCGTGGCAAGCGTGCCGTTGAGTGTCGCGACGGCACGGGTCCCACGGGGCGACCCATCGCCGTCGAGCACCCGCTCGCGGATGTTGAGCCGGCGCGCCTGGAAGCCCGTGCAATTCGAGGTCGAGGTGAGCTCTCGGTAGCGGCCCTGGGTCGGGACCCAGGCCTCGCAGTCGAACTTGCGGGCGGCGCTCATGCCGAGGTCGCCGGCGGCGGTGTCGATGACGCGGTAGGGCAGCTCGACCTTGGCGAGCATCTCCTCTTCCCACGCGAGCAGCCGGGCGTGCTCCGCCTCGGCGTTCTCCGGGGAGCAGTAGACGAACATCTCAACCTTGTTGAACTGATGCACGCGGATGATCCCGCGGGTGTCCTTGCCATGCGACCCGGCCTCGCGGCGGTAGCACGAGGACCAGCCGGCATACCGCACGGGACCGCCCGCAAGGTCGAGGATCTCGTCCGAGTGGTACCCCGCGAGGGCCACTTCGGAGGTGCCCGTGAGGTAGAGGTCGTCCTCGGCGAGGCGGTAGATCTCGGCGTCGTGCTTGACGTCGAAGCCCGTGCCCTGCATCGTCTCCGGGCGCACGAGGGTCGGGGTGATCATGGGGACGAAGCCGTTCTGGATGGCCTGGTCCATGGCCATCTGCAGCAGCGCGAGCTCGAGTCGCGCTCCGACGCCGCGCAGGAAGTAGAACCGGGAACCGGAGACCTTGGCGCCGCGCTCCATGTCGATCGCGCCGAGCAGCTCGCCGATCTCGAGATGGTCGCGCGGCTCGAAGCCCTCGGCGGCGAAATCGCGCGGGGTGCCGACGGTCTTGACCACGGCGTAGTCGTCCTCGCCACCTGCCGGAATGCCGTCGATGACGAGATTCGGCACGATGCGCATGAGCTCGTCCATCTCGGCCTGCGCCTCGTCAGCGGATGCCTGGGATGCCTTGACCTTCTGGGCGAGGTCCTTGACCTCGGCCAGAAGGGCCTGCTTCTCCTCGCCCTTCGCGGCCGCGACCTTCTTGCCGAAGGCGTTCTGCCCGGCGCGGAGCGTCTCGTACTCGGTCAAGGATGCACGACGCCGCACGTCGGCCGAGATGATCGAGTCGACGAGCGCCTCGTCCGCCCCACGGGCACGCTGGCTGGCACGGTACTTCTCGGGGTTCTCAGTAAGGTCCTTGACGTCGATCACGAGTCCAAGCCTAACGGGACACGCGGCCAGCCCGCGCGGCCCCGAACGGGAGCCGCTTCGCGTCGGGCTAGAGTAATCCCATCATGCGCGGTTGGATCTTTGCGGGTACCGTTGCCGCAGCTGGGGGCGTTGCCGTCGCCAGCTGGTGGGGTGTGCGTCGGCTCCAAGAGCAGCACGCCCGCTCGGCGGTGGCGGAGCCCGCCATCGCTCCCCCACCCGGGCCCCAGCAGGTAGCCGTTGTGCTCAATCCGGTCAAAGAGCGTGCTCACGAGGCGCGGATGCTCATCGAGGCGGCCTGCCGCGGCGCGGGCTGGCCCCAGCCGCTCGTCTTCACCACCACGAAGGCAGATCCCGGCCACACCGCGGCACGACGGGCCGTCGACGCGGGCGCCGACGTCGTCATCCCCTGCGGCGGCGACGGCACCGTCCGCGTGGTCGCGGAGGTCCTGGCCGGGACGGACACGGCGATCGGGCTCGTTCCGCTCGGCACGGGCAACCTCCTGGCCCGCAACCTCGACCTCGACGTCACGCGCCTCTCGCAGTGCGTCTACACGGCGATCTTCGGCCGCCAACGGCGCATCGACACGGGCACCATGAGGCTCAGTGCCCCGGACGGCCAGACCTCCGAGCACACGTTCCTCGTGATCGCCGGCGTGGGGATGGACGCCGAGATCCTCAACGACACGAGCGAGGACCTCAAGCGCGTGGTCGGCTGGATGGCGTACACGGAGGCGGGGATCCGGCACATGCCGGGCCAGCGGCGCCGCCGCGTGGAGATCTCGCTGGACGACGGCGACTTCCAGTCCCGCCGGGTCCGCAGCGTCCTGTTTGCGAACTGCTCCAAGCTCCCGGGCGGCGTGGACTTCATCCCCGGCTCGTACCTTGACGACGGCGCCCTCGACATCGCGATCATGAGCCCCCGCAGCCTCATCGGCTGGATCGCGATGTACGTGAAGATCATGGTCCAGCACAAGCGCCAGCTGCCGGTCATGCAGTTCTACAAGGCCCGCAAGGTCTCCATCCGCGTCCCCGAACCGATCCAGGCGCAGGCCGACGGCGACGTCGTGGGCCCCGCGACCCAGGTGGACGTCGAAGTGCGCCCTGCGAGCCTGCTCGTGCGGGTCAGCTGACCCCGGCGGCCGCAGGAAGTCGCAGCGGCGCTCTCCGGACAAGCGCGAGGGTCAGTGGCCGAGGATCCCGTCGACCCAGGTGCGGGCGGAGTCGAAGGCCGCGTCAGTCACGTGGTCCTTCACCAGCGGGCGGGCGCCGTCCGCGCGCGGGTACGAACCCAGGAAGCGCGTCTCGGGGCTGATGCGGTGGAGTCCGCGGAGGGCGCTCGCGATGCGCGCGTCCTGGATGTGCCCGTCCACGTCGATCGAGAAGAAGTAGTGCCCGAGGTACCGGCCCGTGGGACGCGACTCGATGCGGGAGAGGTTGACGCCGCGCGCGGCGAACTGCTCGAGGATCTCCATGAGGGCACCCGCACGGTCCTCGGGCAGGGGAACGGCCACTGACGTCTTGTCGGACCCCGTCCGCGGGGGCAGCGCGCCGGGCCGGGCCACGAGGATGAAACGCGTGACGGCGCCGGGGTTGTCGCCGATGTCCGTCGCGAGGACCTCGAGCTCGGGATGCTCCGCGGCAACGATGGGCGCGCAGATCGCGGCGTCGCCAGGCTGCGAGCCGGGTTCGAGGAGGGCGAGCGCCCCCGCCGCGGTCGAGCTCGCGGCGAGGTGGACGGCGTCGGGCGCGTTCTCCGCCGCCCAGCCGCGGCACTGCGCCCAGGCATGGCCGTGGGTCGCGATGCGCCGGATGTCCTCGATGCGCGTGCCGGGCCGGGCGACGAGCAGGAACGTGATCGGCACAACCTCCTCGCCGACGATCCGCAGGTCAGGGCCCGTGGCGATCGCGTCGAGGGTCGCGGTGACCCCGCCCTCGACGGAGTTCTCAATGGGCACCATCGCGGAATCAGCGGTGCCGTCGCGGACAGCGTCGAGCGCGGCGTTGACGTTGGAGGCGGGGATCCGCTCGGCGCTGCGCGCGCCGGGGACCTTCAGCAGGGCGGCCTCCGTGAAGGTGCCCTCCGGGCCGAGGAACGTGTAGATCACAGGATTCAGAGCACCGTCGGCGTCTGGCCGCCCTCGGCGACGAGGGGCCGGCCGGCCGTGAGCCACGCGTCCATGCCCCCGGCCACGTTGAACGCCGAGTACCCGTGCGCGACGAGCCACTGGGCGGCACGGGCCGAGCGCCCGCCCGTCCGGCAGATCACGAGGAGGTCCTCGTCCGGGTCGAGCTCCTCGAGGCGGTCGGGCAGCTCGCCGAGCGGAATGTGCAGGGCGCACTCGGCATGGCCGGCGTCCCACTCGTAGTCCTCGCGCACGTCGAGGAGCCTGCCGCCCTCGGGCAGGGAATCGACGCGGACGGTCTCGAACTCAGCCATTCTTCGCCTCCGAAAGTGGATCTCATTCCAGCCTATAGTGGTTCCCACGGCGGGGCAGCGCCCTGCCGGAACGAGCGACGGAACCAAGCGAGACCAGGCAAGACCTACGGAGGGCCATGGCGGGGGACGTGCTCGCGAACAGCGGGATCGGCATCCTCTCGCTGCGATCGGTGGCGCTGGTCTTCGCCCGGCGCGACCGCGATGGCTGACGTCGCCGCGGGGGCCGAGGAGTCTGCGGGGGACCCGTGGGACTCGGCCGTGGCCCTGCGCGACGCACTCCGCTCAGGCACCGTGTCCTCGCGGGAGGCCGCGGCCCACTATCTGGGACGGATCGAGGCCCGCAATGGGCTGCTCGGGGCGTTCCTGACCGTCACCGCCGAGCGCGCGCACGACGCCGCTGCTGCCGCGGACACGCTGTATGCGCGCCTCTCGCGCTCGGGCCAGCTCTCGGACGCCAGCGGTCCACTTCCGGCCCTCCCGGCCCTGCACGGGATGCCGACCGCGTTCAAGGACCTCACTGACGTCGCGGGCGTACCGACGACCCACGGGTCCGCCGCTCTCGAAGCCCGGCCAGCCCCGGCCGACGCTCCGATCGTGGCCCTGCTCCGATCGGCCGGGGTCGTATCACTCGGCAAGACGCAGGTGCCCGAATTCGGCCTCACCGCGTACTCGGAGAATCGCATCGCGCCCCCGTCCCGCAACCCGCACGGGCCGGCGCTGAGCTCCGGCGGTTCCTCGGGCGGCTCGGCTGCCGCGGTTGCGGCGGGGCTCGTGCCCTTCGCCCCCGGATCCGATGGCGGAGGGTCGGTTCGCATCCCGGCGGCGGCGTGCGGGATCGTGGGACTCAAGCCTGGCCGCGGACTCATCCCCGAGGGGCAGAGCGCTGGGGACGCTGCGCGGCTCGTCGTCGCCGGGCCGCTCGCCCGGAGCGCCGAGGATGCGGCGCTGCTTCTGGACGCGCTCGTCTCCGGGCCAGCACGAGGCGACCACCCGCACGCGGGGCGGCACGCCGGAACCTACACGGACGCCGTCGTGCGCGAACCACACCGCCTCCGGGTGGCCGTGAGCCTCGCGAGCCCGTGGGACGCGAGGTACGAGGTGCGGCCCGAGCCGGACGCGCTCGAAGCGCTGCGCCGCGGGGCAGAGTCCCTCGCGGCGGCGGGGCACCTCGTCGTCGAGCAGGACGTGCGGTTCGACAACCGCTACCCGGACGCGTTCACCGCCGCGTGGACCGCGGGGGTCGGGACCGCGCGGATCCGGGCCGAAAGGGAGCCGCTGCTGACGCCGCTCACGCGTTCGTTCCGTCGGCGGGCGCAGCAGCGTTCCCACGCGAAGCTCGACGAGGCGCACGCGTTCCTGCGGCACTTCGAGCGGGAGACGGTCGCCCAGCTCTCGGACTGGGACCTGCTGCTCTCCCCCGCGCTAGCCCAGACACCGCGGCCTGTCGGCTGGTTCTCCGGCGGGGCCGAATGGCGTGCGACGGCGGACGACGACTACCGCCGCCAGTGCGAGTTCGCCCCGTGGTCATCGTGGGTGAACGTCTGCGGGCTGCCCGCCGTCGTGGCAACAACGCACTGGACCGCGGCTGGGCTGCCGATGGGCGTACAGGCCGTGGGCCACGCCGGGTCCGAGGCCATGCTGCTGCAGGTGGCCCGGCTCCTCCACCGGGTCTAGACCGAGCGCGTGTACCCCGTGTGGGTCGAGAGCGAGGCGAAGGCGACCGCGAGCAGGGCCAGCACGAGGACCGTCAGCACGATCCCCACGTAGCCCATGATGAGTCCGGCGAGGGCCATACCGCGGCCCGCGGGCTCGCGGGCGAGGCCGATGTGGCCGAGGATCACCGCGGCGATCTGCGGCAGGATGAAGACCCCGAAGCCGAGGTACACGGAGATCCCGCAGACCATCGATGCGACGCTGAAGCTCCGCGGGGCCGGCGCGCCATAGAAGCCTGGGCCGCCGGGGTAGCCTCGGGCTGCGCCCGCGTAGCCCTGCTGGGGGGTGCCGTAGCCCTGGTAGCTGCCGTAGCCCTGATAGCCCGGGGCCTGGTACTGCGGGTTCGGGTACGCCGAGTTCGGGTACTGGGGGGTCGGATACTGGGCGTTGGGGTACTTCGTTTCATGGTCTGGCGAGTCGTCCTGGAGCGCCTCGTGACTGGGTGTCTCGTGGCCGGGGGTTTCGTGACCGGGGGTCTCGTGACCGGGGGTTTCGGGGCGAGCAGTCTCGACGCCAGTGGTCGCGGGGCCGATGCCCTGCTGGCCCGGCTGCTGCACGGGAGGCTGCTGAGGGGGCCTCTGGCCGAACGGCTCGGATGGGGCCTGCGGCTGTTGCGCCGTCCCAGGGAGCGGTGCGGCCCCCGGGATTGCATGATCCCCCGGCGGCAGGGGCTGGGTCGGGTTGCTCGAAATCGGCACCGTGTCTTGCGTGCTGCCGTCCGGTCTGTGCTCGCGCTCTTCTGGCTCCTGCGACATCGCGTGCCCTCCCCTGATGGTCCGCCGCTGATCTGGTCCCGCGTCCAGCCTACTCGGAGGCACCGACACGCCGCCGATCTCGACGCCTCCCGCGACGGGAGCCCGAGAAATGTCGGTGGACGATGCGAATCTGAGGACACAGCGCATCCACGGCGAAGGGGGCAGGACCATGACCGTCACCCACGGCGAGCAGCCGCAACGGAAGCCAGACCCTCGGCCAACCCCGGGCAGCGCGGGCTATGACGCCGCATTCCTCGGCACGTCGGCGCCCGTCCCCATGCCTACGAAGCCGGGGCTGATCCCGCTCACGTACACGCATTTCACGGTCCGCCAGGACCCCGCGCGGCGCATGCCTGCCGCGACCGCCGTCAACATCGACGGACCGACACTCGTGGACATCGCTCGCGGTGGCGAGTCCTGGGCGCTAGATCCGCGCCTCGCGAAGGACCAGCAGTGGGGTGCTGAACTCTACTCAAGCAACCGGCTGGACCGCGGCCACCTCGTGCGCCGCCAGGATCCGCTCTGGGGAGATCAGGCCACCGCGGAGCGGGCGAACCTCGACACGTTCCACTACACCGTGTGCGCGCCCCAGGCGGACTACTTCAATCAGGGCCGCGAGCTGTGGCTCGGCCTGGAGGACTACATCCTCGGGCATGCTGGAGCGCACCTGCAGCGGCTCTCGGTCTTCTCGGGCGCGGTCTTCGACGCCGAGGATCCCGCGTACCGCGGCGCGCAGATCCCCCGCCGATTCTTCAAGATCGGTGCCTGGAACGCGGGCCCCGAAAGCGGTGGGGCCCTCGCGTGCACAGGCTACGTCCTCGATCAGAGCGACGGGCTGGATGGCGTACTGCGCCCTGGCGCGCGCGAGGCCGCGCCGCTGGGCCCCTTCAAGACGTTCCAGGTGCCGGTCGCGGACATCGCCCACCTCACCGGGCTTGATCTCGGCCCCCTGACTGCGGCGGACCGCTACTCGGTGCCCCGCGGCGCGCGCAGCACGCTCGGCGCGATGGAACGCTGGCGCGAGATCGAAGGGTTCAACGATGTCCAACTCTGAGCACGGCACCGTGCAGCGGCACCGAGGGGCAATCCCGCCGTATCTCCTCGAGCGCATCGCAACCTACGATGAACGCCGGGCCCGAGCCCTGCGCGGCGAAGGTCCCCCCAACGGCTGGGCAGAGGACACTCGGGGCCTTGAAGCCGTCGCTGAGGTCGCCCGTCGCACCCTCCTGACGGACCAACGGCTCCGTTCCCGGCGCGAAGCGCACACGGCCGAGCCGGAACACAGCATCCTCAGGGATCCGGGCGCGCTCCACCGGGAGATCAGCGACGCCGAGGGGACGGAGAGACTTCCCGGGAAGCC
The DNA here is from genome assembly GCF_041022165.1 of Sinomonas sp. P10A9. GTDB lineage: Bacteria > Actinomycetota > Actinomycetes > Actinomycetales > Micrococcaceae > Sinomonas > Sinomonas puerhi. Next base: position 240,064 of record NZ_CP163302.1, on the reverse strand, counting down.
CCTGCGCAAGGAGGGCCAGGATCCCGTCGCCGATGCGGACGCCAACCGGGCCTATGACGGACTCGGCGAGACGTACCGCTTCCTGAAGGAAGTCTTCGCCCAATCGAGCATCGACGGTGCGGGACTTGCGCTCGAGGGGACGGTCCACTTCGGCGTCGCGTACGACAATGCGTTCTGGGATGGCTTCCGGATGGTGTTCGGCGATGGAGACGGGAAGGTGTTCGCCTCGTTCACCAGCTCACTGAGCATCATCGCCCACGAGCTCGGACACGGGCTTCTGCAGCACACCACCGATCTGGCGTACGAGGGCCAGACGGGCGCCCTGAATGAATCGTTCGCGGATGTGTTCGGGGTGCTCGTCGAGCAGTTCTCGCGCGGGGACACGGTCGAGTCGGCGAGCTGGATCGTGGGGGAGGGGATCTTCCTGCCGGGGATCCGGGGCGTGGGAGTGCGTTCGATGAAGGCACCGGGCACTGCATACGACGACCCTGTGCTCGGCAAGGATCCCCAGCCCGACCACATGGACGGCTACGTGCGCACGCGGGAGGACAACGGCGGCGTGCACCTCAACTCCGGCATCCCCAACCGTGCCTTCTTCCTCGCGGCCGAGTCCCTCGGCGGCCATGCATGGGAGCGGGCCGGACGCGTCTGGTTCGAGACCGTCGCCCTGCAGAAGCTCGCCCTCGACGTCGACTTCCGCGGCTTCGCGCGGGAGACTGTGCGTGTGGCCCGTTCCCTGTACGGCCGCGAGTCCGCCGAGGAGAAAGCTGTGCGCGCGGGCTGGCGCGGCGTCGGGATCACGGTCCGGCTCACAGACGCGGGCAAGGGCACGCCGGCGAATGGGTCTGGCGGGAAGGGGCCGCATACAAAGCGCTAGGAGACGCAGTGCGATGAAGATCGAGGTCATCCGGTCGGGCGGGGTAGCAGGGATCCCCCGGAGCGGCGCCGTCGAGTTCGGCTTGCGCGGTGACGCCTATGACCCCGAGTGGGCGTCGCTGTACCGTGCGGCGCGGCAGGAGCGGGCCCAGCTGTTCGCACCGGCTGGGAGCGCCGCGAGCACGGCAGGCGAGGAGCGCCACGAAGCCGCCGCCGCGCCGTCGCACGTCAGAGATGCATTCCACTGGACTCTGAGGTTCGGGCGCGAGCGGTTCGACGTCCCGGACGGAACGCTCCAGGGTGCGCTGCGCGAGCTCGCCGAGAAGGTACTGGCCGAGGGCACGTGACCGGCAGGAGAAATCTTTACCGAACAGTCACCTCGTGTTGGGCTTCTCTGCAAAGCTAGGCACATGTCGAACCGAGCAGGCACCGTTGCCCTTCCCAGCGATCTCACGGACATCACCGCGCTCCTGGACGCGTACTACGACGTCTCCCCCGATCTGAGCGACCCGGGCCAGCGCGTCGCCTTCGGCACGTCAGGGCATCGGGGCTCAAGCCTCAAGGCCTCGTTCAACGAGAAGCACATCGCGGCGATCACGCAGGCGATCGTCGAGTACCGCGCCGGCCAGGGCATCGCAGGCCCACTATTCCTCGCCAAGGACACGCACGCGCTTTCCGAGCCCGCAACGAACACGGCGCTCGAGGTCCTCGCCGCGAACGGCGTGCAGGTCCTCATCGACGCTCGGCACGGCTACACGCCGACCCCCTCGGCGAGCCATGCCATCCTCAAGTACAACCACGGCCGGGGCGAGAACGATCCGGGCCGCGCGGACGGGATCGTCGTGACCCCGAGCCACAACCCGCCGCAGGACGGCGGCTTCAAGTACAACCCGCCGCACGGCGGACCCGCTGACACCGACGCGACCGGCTGGATCGCGAATCGCGCCAACGAACTGCTCGAAGCGGGACTCTCGGGTGTCAGGCGGGTGCCGCTCGCCGATGCCCTCGCAGCCGACTCGACGGGCCAGTTCGACTTCCTGTCCTCCTACGTGGACGACCTCGCGCAGGCCATCGACATCGACGCCATCCGCAACGCCCGCGTGCGCATCGGCGCGGACCCCATGGGCGGCGCGTCTGTGGACTACTGGGGCGAGATCGGCGAGCGCCACCACCTTGACCTCACCGTGGTCAACCCGACGGTGGACCCGCAGTGGGCGTTCATGACCCTTGACTGGGACGAGAAGATCCGCATGGACTGCTCCTCCCCCTTCGCGATGGCCTCCCTCATCCAGAAGGTCTCGCAGGGCGCGAACTACGACATCGCGACGGGCAACGACGCCGACGCCGACCGCCACGGCATCGTGACGCCCGACGGCGGCCTCATGAACCCGAACCACTACCTGTCTGTGGCGATCGACTACCTCTACCGCCACCGCACGGGCTGGCGTCCGGACACGGTGGTCGGCAAGACGCTCGTGAGCTCGTCAATGATCGACCGCGTCGCCGAGGGTCTGGGCAAGCCGCTCATCGAGGTGCCGGTCGGGTTCAAGTGGTTCGTCCCGGGCCTCCTCTCCGGCCAGGGCGCGTTCGGCGGCGAAGAGTCCGCGGGCGCGAGCTTCGTCAAGCGCGACGGCGGGGTGTGGACCACCGACAAGGACGGCATCCTCCTGAACCTCCTCGCCTCGGAGATCAAGGCCGTCACGGGCAAGTCGCCCAGCGAGCTCTACGGCGAGCTGACCGCGAAGTACGGCGCGCCGTCGTACGCCCGCATCGACGCCGCGGCGACCCGCGAGCAGAAGGCGAAGCTCGGCAAGCTCGCCGCGAGCGACGTCACGGCCACCGAGCTCGCGGGCGAGCCCATCACGGCCAAGCTGACCGAGGCGCCCGGCAACGGCGCGAAGATCGGCGGGCTCAAGGTCACGACCGAGCACGCCTGGTTCGCAGCGCGCCCGTCCGGCACCGAGGACGTGTACAAGATCTACGCCGAGTCCTTCAAGGGCGCGGACCACCTCAAGCAGGTCCAGGCCGAGGCGAAGGCGCTCGTCGACTCGGTCATCGCCTAGCCATCTGAAACACCTTCTGGAGGTCATGTTCTGGAGGTCATGTTCTGGGAGTCACGCCACGTGACCTCTAGAACATGACCTCCAGATGTGTTTGGGCGGGTGACCGCGATCATATTCTTAGCGAAGGTAATGAGCTATGCTAAGTATCGATGATTCCCCCCGCGAACGACACCAGCACCCCTGAAACCCTCGAGCTCGCCGCGGAACTGCGCGTCGCCGTCATGCGCACCTCCCGGGTCCTGCGCACGCAGGCCACGAGCGACGTCGTGAGCCCCGGACAGAACTCGGTGCTCTCGGTCCTGAACAAGCGAGGGGCCCTGACGATGCGCCAGCTCGCGGACATCGAGCACGTCCAGGCGCCGAGCATGACCCGCACCGTGAACCACTTGTGCGAGAGCGGGCTCGTCGCACGGACCGAGCACCCGACCGACGGGCGGCTCGTCGTCGTCGACCTCACGGACGCGGGGAGGGCCGTCCTCGAGGAATCGCGCACGCTGCGCTCGGCGTGGCTCGCGAGTCACCTCGACGCGCTCTCGCCCGCCGACCGAGCCGCGATCCGCCGTGCCGCCGAGCTGCTCATGGAGATGAGCGCCCGATGAGCAGCCGCATGTTCCGCGCCCTCCAGCACCCCAACTACCGACTCTGGGCCGCCGGCGCCCTCGTCTCCAACGTGGGCACCTGGATGCAGCGCGTCGCGCAGGACTGGCTCGTCCTGACCCAGCTCACCGCGCACGACGGCGCGGCGGTCGGCATCACGACCGGCCTCCAGTTCCTGCCGATCCTCATCCTCGGGCCGTACGCCGGCGTGCTCGGCGACCGGCTCGACAAGCGCAAGCTGCTCCTGGGCACCCAGAGCGCGATGGGCCTGCTCGCACTCCTGCAGGGAGTCCTCGTGCTCACGGGAACGGTCCAGCTGTGGCACGTCTACGCGATCGCCCTCGCCCTCGGCGTTGCGAGCGCCTTCGACGCGCCTCCACGGCAGGCTTTCGTCTCGGAGCTCGTTGGCCGGACGGACGTACCCAACGCCGTCGCCCTGAACTCCGCCTCGTTCAACCTTGCCCGTCTCGCCGGCCCGGGCGTCGCCGGGCTGCTCATCGGCCTCATCGGCACGGGCTGGGTGTTCATGCTCAACGCCGCGACATTCCTCGGAGTCCTCATCTCGCTCACGCGCCTCGACGTCGGCGCACTGCACCGCACCCCGCCCCTGCCGCGGGGCAAGGGCCAGATCGTCGCGGGCATCAAGTACGTCCGCACGCAGCCCCGGATCATGCTGATCATGGTCATGGCAGCCCTGGTCGGGACATTCACGCTCAACTTCCAGATCACCAACGCGCTCATGGCCGCCGACGTCTTCCACACCGGCGCCGACGCGTACGGCCTGCTCGGCTCGATCCAGGCGATCGGCACGCTTGCGGGCGCGCTCCTCGCGGCGCGGCGCAGGCAGCCTCGGCTCAGCCTGCTCGTGGCATCCGCAGTGGGCCTCGGCGTGGCCTCGATGGTCGCGGCGGCGATGCCGACGTACGTCGCCTACGCGGTGGTGCTCGTGTTCGTGGGCGTCTCTGCGCTCACGTTCCTCAACAGTGCCAACACGATCGTCCAGCTCACCACCGAGCCGCAATACCGCGGACGCGTGCTTGCGCTGTACATGGCCGTGATCCAGGGCGGGACGCCGATCGGCTCGCCCCTCGTGGGGTGGCTTGCGAACGTCGCCGGGACCCGCTGGTCCGTCCTCGCGGGCGGGGTCGCGGCGCTCGTGGCTGGCGCGATCGGCATCTGGGCCCTCATGCGCTGGGGTGAAGGGACCTTCCGCGACCAGCTGCGCGCCGCGTGGGCGGCTCGTCGTGCTGAGCAGGCCGCCACGGGCACGCTCCCGGTCCTCGCCCCTGCGCCGAGCGCCGACCGGTCATCTGCCCCACACGACGCCGACCGCTCACCTCTCGTCGCATCGTCAGCGGCCATCGGGCCTTCGGTCCCCGGACGCAAGGTCTCGGGGACCACCGAATCGGATACCGCCGCGGGTCCGCAGCGGTTTGCCGGGGCACCGGCGACCGGCTCTCTGCCTACAGGGGCCCCGCGCTCAGCGGCATTCCGCGGCGCCGTCGCCCGACGTCGAGACGTGACCCCGCTTCCGTGAGAGGTGACCCCGCAACCTAGGGACTTGACCCCACAACGTTGAGAGGTGACCCAGCAAAGGTGCGGGGTCAGCTCCTGTGGGTGGGGGGTCTTGCGGGTGGGGGGGTCAGCTCCCGTGGGTGCGCGGTCACGTCTTGTGGGTGCGGGGTCAGGTCTTGCGCGGAGGTCGTGCGCGGCTGGAGGGCCTTCTTCTCAGACGGTCTCGACGACGTCCTCGTACGCGAACTTGGTCTTCGCGGGGCCCCATGCGTCCTCGCCGGGGCGGCCGATGTTGACCACGAGGAAGCTCTTGCGGCCGCCCCCGGGGAAGAAGTCGGCGTCGATCGCGGAGAAGTCCGCGCCAGTCATGGGGCCAGCGGCGAGACCGAGGGAGCGAACGGCGAGGATGAAGTACCCGGCCTGGAGGTGGGCGTTGTCGCGGCCGGTGCCGTAGCGGACCACGTCGTCGTCGAACATCGCCTTCAGCCCGGCTGCCTGCGGGAGGAACGTCTCGAAGTGCTCGTGCCACTCGGTATCGAACGCGAGCACCGCGACGAGGGGGGCGGCGAGTGTCTTGGCCTGGTTGCCGCGGCTCATGTGCTGCACGAGGCGCCCGCGGGCCTCGGCCGAGCGGACGAACGTGACGCGCAGCGGCTGGTTGTTGAACGCTGTCGGGCCGAACTTGGCGAGCTCGTAGATGGCCTGCGCCTGCTCCTCGGTCACCTCGCCGGTGAACGTGTTCGCCGTGCGGGCCTCGGTGAAGAGTGCGTCGACTGCGGCGGCGTCGAGGACAGCCTCCTGGTGCGCGATGCTCATGCGGGGTCAACTCCTTGCGACGGCCCGGGCGACCGTTCTCCATCAGTCGACAACCCGCCGTCATTCGTTTCGCTTCCCGCTTCGAGCGGTGACATCCCCCACATTCGCGCCAAGAGACCCTTGACCGGCGTGACGGGCCTCACTAGTCTGAAGCGAGTGAATGAAGCTTCATTCACATTGAATACAAATTCAATTCACACCAGTTCGCCCGGAGGCCCCATGCAGACCAGCGAAGCCCGCAACGACGCCGCGGAGGCAGCACGTTCCGCGCTCGTCGACTCCCGCAGGAGGCAGCTGCTCAATGCCGCAGCCCACCTCCTCGGCGGGGCGGGATCGCAGTCCGTCTCGATGCAGAATGTGGCAGACGAGGCCGGCGTGAGCGTTGGGCTCATCTACCGCTACTTCGGCAACAAGCAGGAACTCGTGCAGGCCGTGATCGAGGACGTGCTGCACGAGTTCAGCGTGCGCGTGGCCTCGGCAATCGCGGACCAGGCCGATCCAGTGCGCCGCATCGCTGCGGCGTTCGCGGGGTACTGCGCCGTGGTGCAGGAGCTCCGCGAGGCAGCCGTCCTGGCCTACCAGGAGTCCAAGACCCTTGAGCCCGAGGGACGCGAGACCATCAAGAACCTCGAGGTCGAGAGCGCAGGACCGCTCATCGCGGCGGCCCGCGACGCGTTCGATGCCGGCCTCATCCGGGACGTCAACCTGCAGGTCTTCGCCTACGGCCTCCTGACCACGGCCCACCTGTGGGCCCTCAAGCACTGGTACTTCGGCCGCTTCATGACCCACGAGCAGTACGTGGCCGAGCACACCGCGCTCGCCCTCTCCTCCGTGATCCCGCCCGAGCACCGGGCCGCGTACGCAGACCTCCTCGGCAACCTCGCCTGAAAGGACAGCCATGACAGACCAGACCACCACCGCCACCACCTCGAGCTCGAGGGCCACGGCCGCGCCCGCCGTTCCCGCGTTCGAGGATGTCGTCTACGAGCGCCGCAACGCCGCCGCGATCATCACCATCAATCGCCCCGAGCGCTACAACGCGTTCCGCGGCAAGACCGTCGAAGAGCTCATCAAGGCGTTCCGGCTCGCGTGGGCGGACCACGGCGTGCAGGCCGTGATCCTCACGGGTGCCGGCGAGAAGGCCTTCTGCACGGGCGGCGACGTGAAGCAGCGCGCCGAGACGGGCGACTACGGGTCCACCGAGTCCGGCATGTTCGAGATCGGCAACCTCCACAAGTTAATCCGGGACATCCCGAAGCCCGTCATTGCGGCCGTCAACGGCGTCGCGGTGGGCGGCGGCCACGTGCTGCACGTCCTGTGCGACCTCACGATCGCGTCCTCCACCGCCCGCTTCGGGCAGGCCGGCCCGCGCGTCGGATCGTTCGACGCCGGGTTCGGCTCGGCCTACCTCGCCCGCGTGGTGGGCGAGAAGCGCGCCCGCGAGATCTGGTACCTGTGCCGCCTGTACGACGCCGCGACCGCCGAGCGCTGGGGCCTCGCCAACACGGTGGTCGAGCCCGAGCGCCTCATGGACGAGGCGATGGACTGGGCCGACGAGATCGCCGAGAAGAGCCCGACGGCGATCCGCTTCCTCAAGCAGTCCTTCAACGCGGACACCGACCACCAGGCGGGCCTGAGCAACCTCGCGATGTCCGCCCTCGACCTCTTCGTCGCCTCGCCCGAGGGCGCCGAGGGCGCCGCGGCGTTCGCCGAGAAGCGCACTCCGGACTTCGCCAGCAAGGTCCAGTACCACTAGGACCCCACCCCGCCCCCACCTCAGCGTCGAGAAAAGAGCAGCGAACGCCATGGACTTCACGTTCACAGAATCCCAGCAGCAGTTCATTAAGGAAGCCCGCGAGGTCGCGGACCAGATCGCCCCCGGCTACAAGCAGCGCGAGACGGACCGGCGCATCGAACCCGAGCTGCGCCGCGAGATGGGCGGGCGCGGCCTCATCGCCCCCGAGCTCCCCGTCGAGTTCGGCGGCCGGAGCGAGCAGCGCCTCACGTCCGGCCTCATCACGGAGGAGATCGCCCGCGGCGACTTCAATGTCGCGTACGTCCAGGTGGTCGGCTCCCTCGTGGGGCAGATCCTCGCGAGCAACGCGACCCCGGAGGTCGCCGCCCGCTGGGTCCCGCGCATCACGAGCGGCGAGGGGATCGTGGCGATTGGCCTGTCTGAGCCGACCGCCGGCTCCGACGCCGGCAGTCCCTCCCTCACGGCCCGCCGCGAGCGCGGCGGCTGGGTCCTGAACGGGACCAAGTCGATGTCCTTCGCCCTCCAGGCGGACGCCGCTGTCGTCTTCGCGAAGACTGACCACGGCCAGGGCCGCGGCCGCGGAATCAGCGCGTTCATCACGGACCTGCACGCCGACGGCATCGAGCTCGAGGCCGTGGACGACATGGGCACGAAGGCCGTGACCCGCGGCTTCGCCCACTACTCGAACGCCTGGATCCCTGACGATCACCTCCTCGGCGCCGAGGACCAGGGGTTCACCCAGGTCATGCAGGGGTTCGACTTCTCGCGGGCCCTCATCGGCCTGCAGTGCATCGGCACCGCGGCGGCCACGGTCGAGGAGACGTGGGAGTACGTCAAGGGGCGTGTCGCCTTCGACCAGCCGCTGAGCAGGTTCCAGGGCGTCGCGTTCCCGCTCGCCGAGAGCGAGACGCTCCTGAGCGCGGCCCGGCTCCTATGCCACCAGACCCTGTGGCTCAAGGACAACGGCCTCCCCCACACGGCCCAGGCCGCGATGTGCAAGTGGTGGGCACCGAAGACCTCCTATGACGTCATCAACTCCTGCCTCCTCCTGCACGGCCAGTTCGGCTACCGCACGGACAAGCCGATCGAGCAGCGCCTCCGGGACGTCCTGGGCCTGCAGATCGGCGACGGAACCGCCCAGATCATGAAGATGATCATCGCCAGGAACATCGCGGGCCGCGCCTACGCGCCGTGAGCCCCGCACTCACCACGCCAAGGAGAATCATGGGAAAGCTCGAGAACAAGATCGCGATCGTCACCGGCGGTGCCTCCGGCATCGGCAAGGGCATCGCCACCAAGCTCGCCGCCGAGGGCGCGACCGTCGTCGTGAGCGACCTCAACGAGCCCGCCGCGAAGGAGACCGCCGCGGCGCTGGGCAACAGGTCCATTGGCGTGCGGACCGACGTCACGTCGCGCGAGTCGGTGGACGAGATGGTCCGCGCCGTGCAGGCCGAGTTCGGGCGGATCGACGTGCTCGTGAACAACGCCGGCTGGGACAAGGTCGGCCCGTTCGTGGACAGCGACGTCGCCGACTGGGACCGCGTCGTCGCGATCAACCTGTACGGCACGCTGCACTGCAGCCAGGCGTTCCTGCGCGCGGTGGCGGGCCAGGAGCGGGCCACGGTCGTGAACATCGCGTCCGACGCCGGCCGGGTCGGCTCCTCGGGCGAGGCCGTCTACTCCGCGGCGAAGGGCGGCATCATCTCCTTCAGCAAGACCCTCGCCCGCGAGACCGCCCGCCAGGGCTTCACCGTGAACTGCGTGTGCCCCGGGCCCGCCGATACCCCGCTCTTCGCAGGGATCAGCGCCGAGAACCCGAAGCTGCGCGCCGCGCTCGAGAAGTCCATCCCGCTGCGCCGCCTGGCCCAGCCCGAGGACCTCGCCAACGCCGTGGCCTTCCTGGCCTCGGACGAGGCTGCGTTCATCACCGGCCAGACCCTCTCGGTCTCCGGCGGACTCACGATGGCGTGAGCACGCCCTCCCCTGCCTCACTAGCCGAACGGACATCACCATGAGCTCGCCCTTCGAGATGCTTCCGCTGCCGGAGAACGCGGCGGACTTCAGGACCACCGGGTACTGGAAGGACCGTCTCCTCATCGACTACTTTGACGACGCCGTTGCGGCGCACCCCGACAAGGTTGCCTCGATCGACGCCTCCGGCGCCAAGACCTACCGCGAGATGGCGGACGAGGTCGAGGCCATCGCGGCTGGACTCGTCTCCCTCGGCGTCGATGCCGGGGACACCGTCTCGATCCAGCTGCCGAACCGGCACGAGTGGATCGTCGCCCACCTCGCCACCGAGCGCGTCGGCGCGGTGACCAACGCGCTCATCCCTATCTACCGCGATCGCGAGATCGAGTACATGGCCAAGAAGGCCCGCGCCAAGGTCATCTTCATCCCTGAGACGTTCCGGGGCTTCGACTATCCTGCGATGATCGAGCGGCTCCGCGGCGGACTCACGGACCTGCAGCACGCCGTCGTGCTCGGAACGGGTCCCGCACCGGCTCGAGCACCCGAGGGTTTCCTCTCGTGGTCGGACCTCGCCGGGCGCGGCCGGGCCCGCGGGCTCTCCGCCCAGGAGGCCGCCGCGCGGCGCCCCGACCCGGACTCGCTCGCGCTCATCATGTTCACCTCGGGCACGACGGGACGCCCCAAGGGTGCCATGCACAGCCACAACACCGTCCTCTCGGGTGCGCTCCCGTGGCCGGACCGGCTCGGGATGGACGACTCCTCGGTGATCCACATGGCCTCGACGTTCGGCCACCTCACGGGCTACCTCTTCGGCGTCGCGCTCCCCATCATGCTCGGCGCCACGGGGGTCTTTCAGGAGGTCTGGCAGGCCGCCGAATTCGTGGAGCTTGTGGAGAGGCACGGCATACAGCACACCTCAGGCGCCACGCCGTTCCTCCAGGACATCCTGACCGCGCAGAACCTCGCGGACCACAACCTCTCGAGCCTCGTGCGCTTCTGTTGCATGGGGGCGCCGATCCCCCGCGCCGTCGTGCACGCCGCGAAGGACAAGCTCCCAGCCCTGAACGTGTTCGGCGGGTGGGGCCAGACCGAATGTTGCCTCGTGACGATGGGCAGCCCGCAGGACCCCGTCGAAAAGGTCCTCGACTCCGACGGCCGCGTGCTTCCCGGCATGAAGCTGCGGATCGTCGACGACCAGGGCCGCGCCGTGCCGGCGGGAACCGAGGGCCGGATCCAGGTGCGCGGCCCGTTCCTCTTCCGCGGCTACCTCGAGCAGCTCGACGTGACGCGGAACGAGTTCGACGGCGACTGGTTCGACACCGGCGACCTCGGCACGCAGGACGATGACTCGTACGTGCGGCTCGCAGGCCGCACCAAGGACATCATCGTGCGCGGCGGCGAGAACGTCCCCGTGGCCTACGTGGAGAACGTCCTCTACGAGCACCCGCGGATCGCCGCCGTCGCGCTCGTCGCAGTCCCGCACCCCCGTCTCCAGGAGATCGGCGGCGCCGTGGTCCAGCTCAAGGACGCCGACCCATTCACGCTCGAGGACCTCAGGGCATTCCTCGAAACGAAGGGCCTCGCCAAGCCGTACTGGCCGGAGATCCTCAAGGTCGTCGCCGACTTCCCGCGGACCCCGAGCGGCAAGATCCAGAAGTTCAAGATCCGGCAGGAGCTGTCGGAGGAATTCAGCCAGGAGGCAAAGGCGTGACCACGCACAGCAGCGGCTCGGTCTTCGGGCCAGCCGACCTCACGGGCCTCGACGCCCAGCTCACCGCCGAGGAGAAGGACCTGGCCCGCGCGGTCCGCGACCTCGTCGACACGCACATCCGCCCGAACATCGCCGGCTGGTACGAGCAGGCCGTCTTCCCCCGCGAGATCATCCCCGAGCTCGCGAAGCTCGGCCTCCTCGGCATGCACCTGACGGGCTACGGCTGCGCGGGGCGCTCCGCCGTCATGTACGGTCTCGCGGCCTCGGAGCTCGAGGCCGGCGACTCCGGCCTGCGCACCTTCGTCTCGGTCCAGGGCTCGCTCGCGATGTCCGCGATCCACAAGCACGGCTCCGAGGAGCAGAAGCAGCACTGGCTGCCCGAGATGGCGGCGGGACGCGCCGTCGGCTGCTTCGGGCTGACGGAGCCGACGGCGGGCTCGGACCCGGCCTCGATGCGCACCACCGCGGTGCAGGAGCCGGGCGGCGACTGGGTGCTCAACGGCGCCAAGCGGTGGATCGGCCTCGCGACGCTCGCCGACGTCGCGATCATCTGGGCCCAGACGGGCGAGCACGGCGATGCCCGCGGCGTGCGCGGGTTCGTAGTCCCCACCGACACGCCCGGCTTCCACGCCGTGGCGATCGAGCCCAAACTGTCGATGCGCGCTTCGGTCCAATGCGACATCACGCTCGAAGACGTCCGGCTCCCCGCCGACGCGATCCTCCCGGGCGAGAGCGCGATCGGCCTCAAGGGCCCCTTCGCCTGCCTCAACGAGGCCCGCTACGGGATCATCTGGGGCGCCATGGGCGCCGCGCGGGACAGCTTCGAGGAAGTGCTGCGCTACAGCTCCGAGCGGACCCAGTTCGGGATGCCGCTCTCCGCGTTCCAGCTGACCCAGGCCAAACTCGCGGACATGGCGCTCGAGATCAACAAGGGCTACCTCCTCGCGCTCCAGATCGGCCGCGCCAAGGACGCCGGGACCCTCAACCCGACCATGATCTCGGTGGGCAAGCTGAACAACTGCCGCGAGGCCATCCGCATCGCGCGGGACGCCCGCGAGATGCTCGGCGGCAACGGGATCACGCTGGACCACTCCCCGCTGCGCCACGCGAACAACCTCGAGTCCGTGCGGACGTACGAGGGCACTGACGAGGTGCACGCGCTCATCCTCGGCCGCGCGCTCACGGGCGTCGGGGCCTTCGCGGCGGCGGGGCGGTAGGGGCATGGAGACCATTACCACGTCCCTCGACGGCGCCGTCGGAACCATCACCGTCAACCGCCCCGAGGTCCGCAACGCCCTCTCGAAGACCGTGCTCGGCGAGATCGGCGCCGTCCTGGACGCGTGGGAGGACGACGCGTCCGTGGGAGCCGTCGTTTTCACGGGCGCTGGCGAGAAGGCCTTCGTGGCGGGCGCGGACATCACCCAGCTCGCGGGCTACGACCTCGCGTACGGGCTCGCCGCGCACATGCAGAAGCTGTACGACCGGATCGAGGACTACCCCAAGCCCACGATCGCGGCGCTCAACGGCGTCGCGATGGGCGGGGGACTCGAGCTCGCCATGAGCTGCGACATCCGCGTCGCGGCCGTCGGCACGAAGATGGGCCTGCCCGAGGCGACCCTCGGCGTCCTCCCGGGCGCGGGCGGGACCCAGCGGCTCACGCGGCTTGTCGGCACCGGCCGCGCCGTCGAGATGATCCTCACGAGCCGGGTGCTGACGGCGGGCGAGGCCGAGCGCTACGGGCTCGTGACCGCCGTCGTGCCTCGCGAGGACCTCGGGGCGACCGCCGCCGCGACCGCCGCGACCATCCTTTCCAAAGGCCCGCTCGCGGTGCGGCTCGGCAAGCTGGTGATCCGCCAGGGCGCCGATGCCGACCAGAAGACGGGTCTCCTGCTCGAGAGGCTCGCGCAGACCCTCCTCTACACGACCGAGGACAAGGCCGAGGGCGCCGCGGCGTTCCTTGCCAAGCGTCCCGCGGAATTCGCGGGACGGTGAGCGGCATGGACGTGCGGACAGTCCTCGTGGTCGGCTCCGGAGCGATGGGCCGCCAGATCGGCATGGCGGCGGCCGTCGCGGGATTCACGACGGCGGTGCGAGACGTGAGCGCTGAGGCCGTCTCCGCCGCGGAGGCGGACATGCACCGCTGGCTCGACGGGCGGGTCGCGAAGGGCCGGCTCGGCGAGGCCCAGGCCGCCGACGCGTGGGAGCGCATCGCGTTCACGACCGACCTCGCGGCGGCCGCCGCGGACGCGGACCTTGTGATCGAGGCCGCGACGGAGAAGCTCGAGGTCAAGCGGGCCATCTTCGCCGAGCTCGACGCATTCGCGCCAGCCCAAGCGATCCTCGCGACGAACTCCTCCACACTGGCCTCCTCGACGGTCGCCGACGCGACCGGGCGCCCGGAGAAGGTCTGCAACATGCACTTCTTCAACCCGGCGCTGGTGATGAGGGCCGTGGAGATCGTGCGGAACCCGCAGACCTCGGACGAGACCGTCGCGACGGTGGTCGAGGTGGCCCGGGCGATGGGCAAGTCGCCGGTGCTCCTGAACAAGGAGATCCCCGGCTTCGTCGCCAACCGGCTCATGGGCGCGGTGCGGGACGAGGCGCTGGCCTTGTATGCCGGCGGCGTCGCGTCCCTCGAGGACATCGACACCGCGGCCAAGGATGCCCTGGGCTATCCGATGGGGCCCTTCGAGCTCATGGACCTCGTGGGCCTCGACGTCACGTACCTCATCCGCCAGGCCGCCTATGGGCAGACCGGGGACGAGAAGGACCTCCCCCACCCGCTCGTCACGGCCAAATACGAGGCCGGCGAGTTCGGCCGCAAGACCGGGAAGGGTTGGTACACGTATGAGTGAGCTGGCAAGCAGCGTGGCCGAGTCCGGGTCCGGGCCGGGGTCCGGACCCGGATTCTCCGAGACCGACGAGTACCTCGCGGCGCTCCGCGAGCGCCTCACGGTCCCGCGGGACACCGACTACCTGCTCCTCGCCGGGGGCCTCCCGGCTGACGCCGCGGACGCCCGGGCACGCATGCGCGCGTTCGTCGACACCCGGGTGCTCCCGGTGATCAACGGGTACTGGGAGCGCGCCGAGTTCCCGTGGGAGCTCCTGCCGGACCTCGCTGCGACTGGCCTCGTGGGCGGCGTGATCCGCGGGCACGGTGCGGCCGGGCTCTCGCGGCTGGCCGCGGGCCTCGCCACAGTGGAGCTCGCGCGCGGCGACGGGTCGGTCAACACGTTCCTCGGCGTCCAGGCGAACCTGACCATGGGCACCATCAACCTGCTCGGCTCCGAGGAACAGAAGGGACGCTGGCTCCCCGGCATGGTTCGGCTCGAGAAGATCGGCGCGTTCGCCCTCACCGAGCCGCGCCACGGATCGGACTCGGCGCAGCTCGAGACGACGGCCCGCCGCGATGGCGACTCGTGGGTCATCAACGGGGCCAAGCGCTGGATCGGCAACGGCTCGATGGCGCACCTCGTGGTCATCTGGGCCCGCGACGAGGCCGACGGCGAGGTCAAGGCCTTCGTCATGGAGCGCGAGGACCCCCGCAACCCCGAGAGCGTGCCGGAGGGCTTCTCGGCCCGAACCATCGACGGGAAGATCGGCAAGCGCGCCATCCTCCAGGCCGACCTCGGCTTCGACAGCCTGCGGATCCCCGAGGCCAATCGGCTCCCCGAAGCGAACAGCTTCAAGGACACGTCCCGCGTGCTCGCGACGACGCGCGGTGGCGCCAGCTGGGAGGCCCTCGGCCACGGCATCGCGTGCTTCGAGGCCGCCGTCGCCTACACGGAGGTCCGCGAGCAGTTCGGCCAACCGATCGCGACCTATCAGCTCGTTCAGGCCACGCTCGCCTCCATGCTCGCCGAGCTCACGGCCATGCAGCTCATCTGCTTCCGCATGGCCGAGCTGCAGGAGGCCGGAAAGTGGAGCGGGACCATGGCCTCGCTCGCGAAGATGCACACCTCCAACAAGGCGCGCACGATCGCCCAGCAGGCCCGCGACCTCCTCGGCGGCAACGGCCTCCTGCTCGACTTCCACGTGGCAAGGCACCTCACCGACATGGAAGTGGTGCACACCTACGAGGGCACCGAGTTCATCCAGTCGCTCCTGATCGGGCGCAAGGTGACGGGGCGGTCCGCGTTCTGATGGGGACCTTCAGCGGAAGGCGGGTCCTCCTCGTGGGGACGGGAGGGATCGGGGCCGCCGTGGCGCTGCGGCTCGCCGCGGAGGGATCCCGCGTGTTCGGCACCTACCGCTCCGATCACGACGGCGCGGCGGCCCTCGGCGCACGGCTCCCGGCTGGCTCGTGGGCCGGGTCCGCGAGACTGGATGCCGCGGATCCGGCATCGGTGGACGACGTCGCGGGGCCGGGCGGGAGCGCGGGCGCAGCGCTCGGGGGAATCGACACCCTCGTCGTGACCACCGGGCACCGGCACCCTTTGGAGATCCTCGCGAAGACCGATCCGGCCGTCATCCAGGACATCGTCCGGACCGAGCTCGTCGGGCCGATGCTCCTCGTCCGCGCCGTCCTCCCCGAGATGGTCGAGGCCGGATTCGGCCGGATCGTGCTCGTCGGGTCAGACAGCGGCAAGGCGGGCACCCTCGGCGACGCCGCGTCGTCGTCCGCGCGGGCGGGACTGCACGGGCTCGCGCGAGCCGTGGCCCGCGAGACCGCCCGCACAGATGTGACGATCAACGTCGTCTCCCCCGGCCCCACCGACACCGGGCTCCTCGCGGGCATGCTCGCCGCCGACGGCCTCACGGGGAAGGTCATGGCGGGGACCCTCAGGGCCGTGCCCAAGGGCCGGGCGGCACGGCCCGAGGAGGTGGCGGCGGCGATAGCGCACCTCGCCTCGGCGGAGGCCGGATTCACCACCGGCCAGGTGCTGTCCGTCTCCGGCGGGCTCACGATGTAGCTGCCCGTTCCACGGACCACCCAACTCGACCACGTCAGGAGCCACATGGACAGCGCGCCCTTCGATCCCGGCCACGTGACCGTCTTCCGCAAGACGGTCACCGAGACGGACCTCGTGCTCTTCGCGGGGATCACCGGCGACTTCGCGAGCAACCACACCGACGAGGAGTACATGCGCGGCACCCCATTCGGAACGCGGCAGATCCACGGGGCGCTCATCGTCGGATTCATGTCCGCGGTCGCCGCGCGGGCCCTCGAGGACGCGCGCCCGAAGGGGTTCACGCCGGTTTCCCTTGGATACGACCGCATCCGGTTCATCCAACCGGTATTCCCCGGGCAGACTCTCGCGCTCCGCCACGAGTGGGAGGAGTATGACCCCGCCGCCCTGCGAGCCACGGCGGCCGTCGAGGCGCGCGTGGAAGGAGAGGCGGTCGCGGTCGCCCGTCACGTGGTGAAGTGGGTGCACTCCTGACCGGGCCGCGAGGCGGTGACGCACGGGGATAAGATATCCACCGGCCACCTCACCCCCTCGCATCGGAAGGCGCTCGATGAGCCTGCTCGGAACCAACTGGAAGCTCCACGGGGACGGCCGCTCCATCAGGCCGGGCGAGGTGGTGGCCCCGCAGGAGCGGCTCGCGTGGCCGATCACGATCGGCGTTGGCCTCCAGCACGTCGTCGCGATGTTCGGCGCGACGTTCCTCGTGCCGATCCTCACGCACATGCCGCCCGCCACGACCCTGTTCTTCTCGGGCGTGGGCACGCTCCTGTTCCTCGTGATCACGCGGGGCCGGGTGCCGAGCTACCTCGGGTCGTCCTTCGCGTTCATCGCCCCGATCCTCGCCTCCCAGCAGCAGTTCGGTGTGGCCGGCGCGCTCGGCGGCGTGGTCGTGGCCGGCGTCGTGCTCGCGGCGGTCGGAGCGGTGGTCCAGAAGTTCGGCGCGCACTGGATCAACATCGTCATGCCACCCGTTGTGACCGGCACGATCGTGGCGCTCATCGGGCTCAACCTCGCGCCCGCCGCGAAGATGAACTTCGACGCCGCTCCGGTCACCGCGCTGATCACGCTGCTCGCGATCATCCTCGTCTCCGTGCTGTTCCGCGGAATCCTGGGGCGGCTCAGCATCCTCGTCGGTGTGGTGGTCGGATACCTCGTGGCCGTATGGCGTGGCGAGGTCGACTTCTCGCGCATCGACGCGGCGGCGTGGATCGGGCTGCCGCACTTCCAGACGCCCTCGTTCAACGTGGGCGTGCTCGGGTTGTTCGTGCCCGTGGTGCTCGTCCTCGTCGCCGAGAACGTGGGACACGTCAAGAGCGTCGCCGCGATGACGGGGCAGAACCTGGACGACATGGCAGGCCGCGCCCTCATGGCCGACGGCGCCGCGACCGTCCTCGCCGGCCTCGGCGGCGGCTCCGGCACCACAACGTACGCGGAGAACATCGGCGTCATGGCCGCAACGAAGGTCTACTCGACCGCCGCCTACTGGGTGGCCGGGCTCGCGGCACTGCTGCTGAGCTTCTCACCCAAGTTCGGTGAGCTCATCGCGACCGTCCCGGCAGGCGTGCTCGGGGGCGCGGCCACGATGCTGTACGGCATGATCGGTGTGCTCGGCGTGAAGATCTGGGTGCAGAACCGGGTCAACTTCTCCAACCCGATCAACCTCACGACCGCCGCCGTGGCGCTCATCGTCGGCATCGCCGACTACACGTGGAAACTCGGCGGCCTCGCGTTTGCGGGCATCGCGCTCGGCTCCGCCGCCGCGCTCATCGTGTTCCACGGGATGACGGCGCTCGCGCGCTGGCGCGGGACCGCCACCGAGGATGCTGTGGAACCCGCGGCGTCGGGCATCGGAGAATAGGGACATGACCGAAGAACTCGTCCAGCTCGTGGACGACGACGGCGCACTCCTCGGCACCGCGCCCAAGGCCACCGTCCACACGGACCATACGCCGCTGCACCTCGCGTTCTCCTGCCACGTGTTCGGGCCCGACGGGCGCGTGCTCGTGACGCGCCGGGCGCTCTCGAAGAAGACGTGGCCAGGGGTATGGACCAACGCGTTCTGCGGGCATCCCGCGCCGGGAGAGCCGTTCGACGACGCGATCCGGCGCCGCGCCCAGCAGGAGCTCGGGCTCGAGGTCGGCTCCATTGAACCCGTGCTGCCGGACTTCCGGTACCGCGCCGTGGACGTCTCGGGAATCGTCGAGTACGAGATCTGCCCGGTATTCCGCGCCGTCGCCGCCGGTGATCCGGCGCCGAACCCGGACGAGGTCTCCGAGTGGGCCTGGTCCGACGTCGCCGAATTCCACGCCGCCGTCGCCGCGGCGCCCTACGCGTTCAGTCCGTGGCTCGTCATGCAGCTCGACGCCCTGGCAGCTCAGGGCCGCTAGCCACCCCGGGCGGGGGCACCGCTCAACCGCGAGACGTGACCCCGCAACCTTGTGACCTGACCCCGCAACCCTGAAAAGTGACCCCGCCCGCCAGATGGACGGCGGATCAGGCGCCGGCGAGGAGCTCCGCGACAGCGCGGCGGACGTAATCGGCGCCGTTGGCGATGGCGTCAGCGGGAGTCGGCGCGAGGTCGACGAGCGCGCCCGCAGCCTCGATCCCGTGCTCGGCGAGCTGCTCAGGTGTCGCCTCGATTCGTCCGGCAACGGCGATGACGGGAATGCCGCGGTCCCGCGCGCGGTCCGCGAGCGCAATCGGCGCCTTGCCCGTGAGCGACTGCCCATCGAGCGACCCCTCGCCCGTGATGACGAGGTCGGCCGAGGCCAGCTGCGCATCGAGCCCCACGAGTTCCGCGACGAGATCGAAGCCGCTCTCGAGCCGCGCGTCCGTGAACGCGAGGAACGCCGCCGGGAAGCCGCCCGCGGCGCCCGCGCCTGGAACGTCGACGTCGCGACCCGTCGCTTCGGCGAGGACGCGGGCCCAGGTGCGCAGACCGGCGTCGAGCGCCGCCACGGCCTCGGCATCCGCGCCCTTCTGCGGCCCGAAGACGTGCGCGGCGCCGTCGGTTCCGACCAGCGGATTGCGGACGTCGGCGGCGATGCGCAGACGCGCGCTAGAAAGCCGAGGGTCGAGGGCGGAGGCATCCACGGACACGACGTCGGCGAGGGCGGCCCCGCCGAGCGGCACAACGTTCCCGGCGGCGTCGAGCGGACGCAGGCCGAGTGCTCGCAGGGCGCCGCACCCGCCGTCCGTCATCGCGGAGCCGCCGAGGCCCAGGATGATCTCGGTCGCCCCGGCGTCGAGCGCGGCCGCGATGAGCTGCCCGGCGCCGTAGGAATGGGCTCTGCCAGCCGTCTCGGCATCAGGATCCGCGCCGAGGGCGGCGAGGCCGGACGCCTGCGCGGTCTCGATGACCGCCGTCGTGCCCCTGAGCGCCCACGCGGCGCCCACCGGCTTGATGAGCGGGCCCGTCACGGCGCGGATCCGTTCCTCGAAGCCCGCGGCGACGGCCGCCTCGAGGGTGCCCTCGCCGCCATCCGCGACTGGCATGCGGACGATCTCCGCCTCGGAGTAGATGGCCAGGGCGCCCTCGGCCATGGCGTCGGCGGCCTCGGCGGCCGTGAGGGAGCCTTTGAACTTGTCCGGGGCGATGAGGATGCGCATTCCCCCATCCTGCCAGCACCCACTGACAGAATGTCCGTGTGGAGACCAACCGCGTCGAGGCCTTCAGCGACGGCGTCCTCGCCATCGCGATCACGATCATGGTCCTGGAGCTCAAGATCCCGGACACACCGGACCTGCACGGGCTCGGAGAGATCGTGCCCACGCTGCTCACGTACGTGCTGAGCTTCGTGTACATCGGGATCTACTGGACCAACCACCACCACCTCATGCACCTGACCAGCCGCGTGGACGGCGGCGCTCTGTGGGCGAACCTCAACCTGCTGTTCTGGCTCTCGATCGTCCCCTTCACCACCCGCTGGATGGATGAGAGCGCACTCGCGACGCTCCCCGTGCTCGTGTACGGGGTCAACCTCCTGGCCGCGGCGGTCTCCTACACGATCTTCCAGTCGCGGCTCATCCGGCTGCAGGGCTCCGAGAGCCGGCTGGCCCACGCGATCAGCAACGACGCTAAAGGCAAGTGGTCCATGGCGATCTACGTGGCCGGGTGCGCAGGAACGCTGCTCTCCGTGTGGATCGGCGTGGCCGCTTACGTGGTCGTGGCCACGATCTGGATCGTGCCGGACCGGCGGATCGAACGGGCCGTGGCTGGGAACAGCACGGCGGGCGACGACGCCTAGCCTCGCCGGAGACCCCGCAACCTCGAGAGAGGTTGCGGGGTCTCTGGCGATCCGTTGTGGGGTCCCTGGCGGGCCAGGGCCTCAGGCGTCAGTGCTGCGGGAGGACCTGGGTCCCCTCGATCTGCACGGCCTGGAGGTCGTGGACGTTGAGGCCGAGCTGACGCAGGATCGTCGGGGCGATCTGCGTGGTCTCAACGGAGCTCGTCACGATCGAGGCGCCCGAGTCGGTGCCCTGCGAGACGACGATCGGGACGTGGCGGTCCTGCGGGTCGGCGCCGCCGTGCTCCGCGATCTTGCCATGTCCGCCCGTGTACACGACGCCGTGCTGGACGACCCCGAAGATGTCCGGAATGCGCTCGTCCGTGGCCGAGGTGTGGAAGAAGTCCGCCACCTGCTGGCCCGCGTAGACCGTGGTCAGGCCCGAGGCCTGGACCGTGAGGGGCGCCTTGTTGATGTCGTTGCCCGCCGCGCTGTGAGAGAGCAGGTACTGCTTCGCGAAGTCCGCAGCCATCTGGGTGTGCTCGGTCAGCCAGAGCTGCATGACGTCGTCATCCGTGGAGAACGCCACGACGTCGCCCGAGTGGCCCGCCGCGCGCCAGGCGGCGTTGAGGCCATCGATGATGGGGCCGTCGTCGACACGCTTGAGCGCGGCGGGTTCCATCGGCGACTGGCCGTGCTTCGCCGAGAGGATCACCGTGGTCTTCTTCGCGTCCGGCGTCTGCGCGATCGCGGCGGTCATCGCCCCGACCTTCGCGTCGATGTAGTCGAGCGCCTTGGAAAGGAGCGGGCCGGGGGTCACACCATCGGCGAGGTAGCCGCCCTTGAGGCCGTCCGACATCGGGAGCTTCTGCGCCGTCGAGATGGTCTGGAAGTTCATGCCGAACACAGCCGGCTCGCCGGCGGCGGCGGCGCCGGAGTGGTCCTTGCCGTTGATCTCGTTGAGCACAGCCTGGACCTTGTAGCCGTCGTACTGCTGTGTGGCAAGGTTGTCCTTGGTCCAGTCACCCTTGAAGCCGGCGATCGAGGCGTCCGAGTTGATCTCGGGCGCGAAGAGGTCGTCGACGCCGGCGCCGGACGGTCCGTTGAGGATCTCGTACGCAACGTGCTTGTCGGACCACGCCGTGTGGAGGCCAGCCTGCTTTGCCACCTCGAAGACCGTGTTCACCTTGAGGTATTGGTGCGGGTAGACGGGCTTGCACGTAGCCGGATCGACAGGGAGCTGGGCCGGGTCGAGGAGCGACGCCGCGTTGCCGGTCATCTGCAGGATGCTGCCGGGGAGGCCCGCCAGGCCCTGGCCGGCGTCGAGCGCGTTCGGGTTCTTGTCCGCGGCCTCGGTGTAGGAGACCTCGGCACCGGGTGCCGTGTGGGCGCAGTCTGTGGTGCCCGCGGGGAGGAGCTTGCGGTTCCATGTGTCGTCGTAGTAGACGCCCGTGGTGCCGGGGTTGCCGCCCGTGATCTGGCCGACCATCCCGGGGAATGAGTCGGACGGCACCGGCGTCTGGGCGTCCGTGTAGCTCGTGCCGTGGCCCACGAGGTTGGCGATTGCAGAGCCGGGGTTGTTCTTGACGTACCAGTCGAGGTCTGACTGGTGCAGACCGTCCACCGAGAGCAGCAGGACGTGCTTGTCAGAGTTGGCCTTCTGCGGTGTCCCGGCGGCGAACGCGGTCGTGGCAGCGCCTCCCGCGGCGAGCGCCGCACCAAGCACTGCGGCGGCAGCGCGTTTCGTCGTGATCTTCATATCGCTCCTCGTTTCGGCGTGCGGGCGCGCGAGCGTCCGGACCGCTGCGCGGCCCCCAGTCGATGCTTCCAAAGCATCGTGGAGCGCAGGACGGCGCGGGAGGCCTTGCGTCGAATCTTCGGTCAGAGTTCGCTCCTGATTTGCTGATTTCCCAGCGAATTCACGGCATATTCGCCGGATTCTCTCCTTTTGGCGAAGTGGCCCCGGCGGAACGCAAGGGACCCCGCAACCGCGTGCCAGAGACCCCACAACGGCCGGCCAGAGACCCTACAAGGGCAAGACGGGGCGGGGGCACTCAGGCAGGGCTATGCCATCGGCCAGGCTCCTCGGGCCTCGAGCACGGCTCGCAGCACGTCCGTGCGGTCGGACACGAGACCGTCCACGCCCAGGTCCAGCAGGCGGTTCATGTCCTCGGCGGCGTTGACGGTCCACACGTGCACCTGCAGACCCGCGGCGTGCGCCCGTTCCACGAACCGCGCCGTCACCACACGGACCGCCCCGTACCGCTCGGGGACCTGAAGCGCATCGACGTCCCTCAGCAGCCGGCGCCCCGCCGCGGCCGGGATCGACCCCCCGAGCAGACGGAACGCCGCCGCCGTCCGCATTCCCGCCGACGACGCGACCGGCCGCGACAGGCGCGCGAGGACTGCGCGGCGTCGTGCGTCGGAGAAAGACGTGACCAGGACGCGGTCGTGGAGGCGCATCCGCTCGATGGTCTCGGCGAACGGCACGACGGCGTCCGCGGACTTCACGTCGACGTTGAAGCGGGCGTCGGGCAGGTCCTCGGCGAGGTCGGCAAAGAGCGGGATGCGCTCGGACGCGCCCGCGGACCCAGCTATGCGGGCCGCCGCGACCTCGGCCCAGGCCAGCTCGGCCAAGAGGCCCGAGCGGTCCGTGACGCGGTCAAGGCGGTCGTCGTGGAAGGCGACCAGCGCGCCGTCGTGCGTCGCACGGACGTCCGTCTCGAGGTGCGTGATCCCGAGATCCCACGCCGCGCGGAAGGCCGTGAGGGTGTTCTCGAGGCCGTTGAGGGAGAAGCCGCGGTGCGCGAAGGCCATCGGGGCAGGGTGCAGGAACGCCACGCATCTCACGGTACGCGGGTAGGCTCGGCGTATGGAGCTGAGCGCCGTGAGCCGCGAGTACTTCCGCACGCTTCCGCGACGGCGCGTCGCCGCGGGACTAGTAATCCGCGACGTCGACGGCCGTGTCCTCGCCGTCAAGCCCAACTACAAGGAGGGCTGGCTCCTCCCGGGCGGCACCGTGGATCCCGGCGAGGCGCCGCGCAAGGCCGCCCGCCGCGAGGGCCGCGAGGAGCTCGGGCTGGACATCGAGCCCGGCGCGCTCCTGCTCATTGCCCATTCGGCGTTCCCGGACCCGGTCGGGGACGGGCTGAGCTTCCTGTACGACGGCGGCATGCTCCCCGAGGGCGCGCACGTCACCCTCCAGGAGGAGGAGCTCACCGAGTGGACGTTCGTGGGGACCGACGAGTACGAGGAGTACTTCGGTGACCACGGCGCCCTGCACATCCAAGCCGCGCTCACGGGCCTCAACGAGAAGCGCACGCTTGAGCTCGAGGACGGGGTCGAGGTCCTGTGATCCTGAGGCAGTAGCTAGTCGAGCAGGAGACGGGCGAGCGCGTCGCCGAGCCACTGCGCCCACTCGCGCGGCTCCCAGCCTTGACCCCGAGTGAACGCCAAGTACGTTTGCGGGCTCGCGACCACCATGAGGACGTCGGTGGCCCGTTCTGGGCTGAGGTCTGCCCTGAGGGCGCCGTGATGACGGAGGGCCTCGACCGCTCGTGAGAACTGGACCCGCCTGAGGCCGTCGAAGTACTCGAGGACGCTAGCAATGGCCGGTTCCGCAGGGGCGGCAAGGCGGGCCGTCTCCACGGCAACGGAGGCGCGCTCGAAGACGCCGAGGCCGCCCTCGGCGAACAGCCGCAGTGCCCCAGCCCCATCAGTGCGCGCGAGCATCTCGGCGAACCAGTCTGTGTCCTCCGGTCGGGTTGGATCCTCCGGACCCACCACCTGCGACTCGATGAGCGCGCTCAACAGTGCCGGTTTGTTGTGGAAGCTGAAGTACACGGTCTGGACGGCCACCCCTGCGCGTTCGGCGATGCGCGCCATGGTGGCCGCCTGGTAGCCGCGGTCTGCGAACTCGTCCCCGGCGGCCTGCAGGATGCGCCGCCGGGTCTCCTCACCCTGGGCGCGGCGGCTCTCCGTTGCGGCTTCCGTTGAGCCCTTGACCCGTCTCATTCCCCCAACGATACTAGATGACGTCTCTAGAGATCACTTATAGAATCGTAGGGTTCGCCGTGTTGTCCTTGCCTCCCGTCAGCATCTGGGCCGTACTGCTCGCTACAGCGGTCTCCTTCGGTTTCGGGGGGCTTTACTGGGCGAGGCTCGCACCGCCGCTCGCCCGGTCGCTGCGGGTCCCCGCGGGGCCGGAGTCGTGGCCCCGGTCGGCGCTTGCCATCGGGTTCCTCACGCGGGTGGTCCAGGCGGTGGGGATCGGATGGCTCCTCGGCTATGCCGGCGTCTCGAACCCGTGGCCGGCGGCCCTGTTCGGGATCGCCCTCTACGCGGCGATCATCATGCCGCTCATCATCGGCCAGCACGCGTTCATGGAAGAAGACGACCGCTGGCGGCGGTTCTTGCTCGGCGCCGCCCAGCAGCCAGCCGAGTTCGCGATCATGGGCGCGATCGTCACGCTGTGGAGATAGTCCGCGCGAGACCGCGCTAGTCCGGCAGCTCCGCGGGTTCCGTCACGACGTCCACCATCGCCTCTCCCCGCAGCACGGTGATCTCGGTGCGGCGGCCGATCGCCTCGGCGAACATGTGCCGCTGGAGCGACTGGGCGTCCTTGAGCGGGGCCCCATTGATGGCAATCAGCAGATCCCCCGGCCGGATGCCGCTCGACTCCGCAGGGCTTCCGCCCACCACCTCGGCGACGCGGAGCGCCCGGCGCGTCCCAGTGCGCTCGGCCCAGCGCGGGTCGAGCGGCGTCGGCACGCTCACGAGCCCGAGGTAGGCGCGGCGCACGCGGCCGTCTTCGCGGAGGGCCTCGAGGATGCGGCGGGTCGTGGCGTTGACGGGCACGGCGAGCCCGAGTCCGAAGCCGGCCACCGCCGTGTTGATCCCTACGACGCGGCCACGCGAATCCGCGAGCGCGCCGCCAGAGTTGCCCGGGTTGAGCGCGGCGTCGGTCTGGATCACGTCCTCGATGAGGCGTGACGCCGTGCGCCCCCGCGCCGGAATCGACCGGCCGAGCGCGCTCACCACCCCGGCGGTGACACTGCCCTCAAGCCCCAATGGGCTCCCGACGGCGACCACGAGCGAGCCCACCAGCAGGGTGTCGGCGTCGCCGAACTCGGGCGGCTCGGGCACGTGGATCCCGCAGCGCAGCACCGCGAGGTCCGAGAGCGGGTCGCGCCCGATCACCGCGAACGGCCCCGCCGCGCCGTCGGCAAACGCGACCTCGCCCCGGTCCGCACGGCCTACCACGTGCGCGTTCGTCACGAGGTGCCCTTCCGCGGTAAGCACGACGGCGCTGCCCGCCCCGCGCTCGGTCCGCACCGACGCGACGCGCGGCGTCAGATGCCTGGCCACGCCGGAGACGGTACGCGAGTAGGCGTCCAGCGCCTGATCGTCGGTGCCGTGATCCGGATCACGATCCTGAGTCATGCCATGCACAACGTTGGGGCCGTCGCGACGATGCCGGATATCGCGTCAGGCGAACGATCGACGGCTTATAGCCAGGACGTTCCTCTCCTGCGCACAATGTGTTCACTGGTCACTCAAGAAGGAGTCCGCGATGAAGCTGTTCGGGTGGGGTCTCGTGATGCTGGCGATTTTCATCCTCGGCATGCTGGTCAATATCGGCGATGGCATCTACATGTTCCTGTGGGCGGCGATCGTCCTCATTGCCGTCGGCGGGATGAAGCTCGCCCGGCCGGCGGGCTGAGCGGGCCGCAGCGTCTGACGCCACGAAACCAGCGAAAGGGGCACGGACCATCGGGTCCGTGCCCCTTTCCGTGGGCTACGCCGGTCAGGCTAGACGTGCTCGCCGCGGCGGCGCTTCATCCACAGGGTGAGCGCGAGCCACGCGCCGAGCAGACTGCCCGAGCCGAACAGCAGGCCCGGAACCGTGTAGTCGGCTGCGGTCGGGCTAGCGGACGTCTGGGCCGAGATCGCCACGGACTCTGCCGGAGCCGGGTTCTGGGCCCCGCCCTGACCCTGCGCCGGTGGCGCCGACGTCGTGCCCTCTGGGACGACGGCTGGAGAGGTCGTCGACGCCGGAGGCTGGGTCGTGGCTGGCGGCGTGGTGGCCGGCGGGGTTGTCGCAGGCGGAGTTGTCACCGGCGGCGTGGTCGCGGGCGGGGTCGTCGCCGGGGGGGTCGTCGCAGGCGGTGTGGTCACAGGCGGGGTCGTGCATTCACATGTCGGCGGCGTGGTTACACTGAGGGGCTTGCAGCCGTTGGCCCAAATAGCCTGATTCTCGGGGGTCCAATTCTGTCCACCAAAATCGACCTCCTTCGAACCGTTCATGTAGCTGAACGGCGGGACGATGTCGTCCTGGTACTGGTGATCCAGATGGCCGTCATACACGCCAGCCGCATCAGGGGTGATGACCCGGTAGGGATTCTTGGTGTCGCCGGTGTGATGGCAGATTGTCACGGGAGAGTCGGCCCGGCCAACACTGTTGTTGGTGTTCGGGGCCGCGAAGGCAGACGGCATGGTGAGGAAGCCCCCGGCGAGCATGGCACCGGCGGCGAGGGCCAGCAGCCCAGACCTCTTCTTTCTAAGCGTGGTGAGTAGCGGCACGCTACCCACCTCCTTTCCAAGTTTGGGAATGTGGGCGCTGAACGCGCATACATGACCCGCCCCGATAGTTCACGCGCATTGTCCGCACCTGAAGGTCACGAGTGTGACCGCATCGTCAGGCCGCTCGAAATTGCAGGTGAACAGCACCACAAGGCATGGGTCATTCTTGAAGGAGAACTGCTTGGATTTGTCGACGAGACTCCTTTCCTGGAGGGTGCAGGGGATCACGCTTCCGTTGGCATCCGTGATTGTCGCGGGCTGGCCGATGGCCCAGCCGTCGAAGCTGAGCCGGTTGAAGGGGAATGTCTGGTCGTTGCACAGGTACACGCCGGCATGGCACGTGTGGCCTGACAGCACCACGGGAAGCACCGCGTCCGACTGCCCGGACCCCTTGAGCCAATGGCCCACCGGATCGAACCCGTTCGCGTCCAGGGCCGGGTTGACCGGGACGGACGGGTCCCAGTCCATCGGCACGATGTTGACGGCGAACCCGGCCGCGGGCCAGTCGAAGCTCGCGGGCGGAAGCGCCACAGACGTGCGCTTGGGCGGGGCTGTGGACGACGGCGCGGGGCTCGCTGCCGCCGTTGTCGCAGGGGTCGCGGGCTGCGACGATGTGCCCGCGGGATTCGGCGTCGCCGAAGCGACCGTGAGCTGATGCGCCGCGTCCGCGCGGCGCTGCTGATCGGCGTCGTACGAGAATTTGTAGGCAATAGCGGCCACAGCGAGGAGGACGGCGAAGGCCAGCGAAATCGCACTGGCCCATCGCCAGGCCTTTCGACTCCCACTTCCGTTTCGCGTCACGAATATCCCGCCCTGTCGAATCCCACCCGCCCCGAAGGAACCGGGCAAATCGCCCATCAGACTCCCCCAGGACATCCGCTGTCACATCAGTGGAGCATTGGGAAAAACGGTGCTCTAGCTCCAGAGCCCGACCACTCGCGAAGTCGTCTTTGAAAGTGGTCCGGTGATGGAGGTAAAAGCTTTCGTCCCGGATCAGGCACGCGGGAAACGGGAGTTGACGGCGGCGTCGAGCGTCATCCCATCCCCGTTGTCCACGAAGCCGAGCATGAGTCCGAGGGCAGCCTTGCCGAGCAGCGAACGCTGGGCTGCGTGGTCCACGAGCGGTTCATCGAGTTCGGCGAGGAGACGCAGCCCAAGTCCTTCGCCCATGGCTTCGAGGACGATCGCGAACTCCTCTGCCGTGACGCCCGGGCGCAGCTCGAGGCCCGCCGCGGCGAGGACGCGCTCGTACAGCCCGAACCACGCCGCCGTGAGGGACGCGTACATGCCCTTAACACCGCGCGAGACCATCGGATGGGCCGAGGCCGAGGCGATGGTGAGGAGCTGCAGGCGGAACGCCGGGAGCTCGAGAACGAGAACGGCACCCTCGTAGGCAATGCGATGCAGAATCTCAGAGGTATCCCCGTTCTCAGCGCCTCCGGCCTCAAGGACGCGCCCGAGGGCCGTCTTGAGGCTCACCTGCCGGACCACGAGGGCGTAGGAGATGAAGTCGTCGATGAAATCCTGCTGGCCGGCCCAGCGGTCCCGGAACTTGGCCTCAGTGGGGACGAGATCCGGGTAGTCGTGCTGCGCCCGGCTCACGACTCTGGGACGGGAAAGGTACGAGAGTGTCTGACGCGTGCCCTCCACGAGCTCCTCGTCGCCGGAGGTGAAAGCCTGGTCGGTCAGCCTCAGAGCGGCATTGAGGAACGCCCGCGTGAGGTCGGAGTTGGCCAGCCGCGCCCTGTTCTTGGCTCGGACTCGGCTGAGATTCGTGACCGTCTCGGTCAGATCCACCTCCGCCAGACCGGACGCTTCCCCCCACGGTTCACCCTGCACGAACGCCATGTCCGCCCCCTCGTACTGCCATGATTTCCACCGCCGTCGCAGGCGGCCCCCGCCCTTGTACAAGTGTTATTCGGCTCCGTTCGGGGGGGTACGGACGCGGAAGGTCCATTGCCGGAGGACTTAGGACGGGGGACCGCAGCGGGTGCGTATCGGAGAGGCGGCCACGGGTTGCTCTACAGTTCCCGTGAAGTCGGATCAGACTCTTGAATCCGGCGTTCGGTCTGGCGATCATGTGCGGCAGTAGATCCAGTTCACGAGTGACCAATGCCCAGGAGGCATAGACGCCATGGCGCCCGAGCAGAAGGGCAAGTCGCGGATCATCGGCGACCTGCGGACGCCCCCGGAGGGCGAAAGCGGCGGCGACGTTCCGGGCCCCGACGAGCCGGTCGACGTCGTGATCGAGCTCAACGCGACCTACCCGGGCCCGGCGAGCGCGGCCCACGACGCCTTCGCCGACCTCTGGCACCGGTTCGTGGAACGCGTGGCCCCGGCAGGCGGCGCGCCGAAGGTCCTCTTCCAGAAGACGCGGATCGCCCGCAAGCTCTACCAATGCATCCTGACCCGGTCCTCGCTCGCAGTCCTCATGGAGATGGACGAGCCCGGCCCCACCGGAGCCCGCATCATCTTCCGCGCCTGGCCGGACTACGAGCTGTATGCGCACATCGACAGATCGGCGGCGACGGTGAAGGTCGACGCCGCGCGGCGCTCGTTCAGTGCACTCGGGGAAGGAATCGTCTGGGCCGTCATCGACACGGGCATCGACCAGAAGCATCCGCATTTCTCCGCGCTCGAACTCGCACGCGAGGGGACGCCCGACGCCGCACCAACGCCGAAGACGGGCGGCCTCCACCGGGACTTCTCGGGCCTCGTGCGCCCGAGCCTCGGAACCCCGACGGCACCCGCGGACCCCCTCGCGGACGAGGAGGGGCATGGGACGCACGTGGCCGGAATCATCGCAGGCGGGTGCCCGGAGGGGCGCACCGCCCACGTCGCCTCCTCGGACGAGGCCGTGGACGGCGGATTCGTGCCGAGGGCCCACGCGGGGGCACTGAGCGGGATGGCGCCCCTCTGCCAGCTCGTGAGCCTCAAGGTGTTCCGGCGTGTGGCCGGCGTGGCCGTGACCTCGTCGTCGGCCGTCATCGCCGCCATCGAGTACGTGCTCACCGAGGTCAACGTGAGCCGGAACCCCCTGCGGGTGCACGGCGTCAATCTGAGCCTCGGGTGCGACTGGGACCCGAGCCACTACGCCGCGGGCCAGTCTCCACTGGACCAGCTGCTCACCGAGCTCGTCGCGACGGGCGTCAACGTGGTGGTCTCGGCGGGCAACAACGGCAGTGCCGCCGCGGCCCAGTCCGCCAACCAGTCCACGGGCGTGCTCGCGTCCATCACCGAGCCCGGACACACCGAGGCCTGCATCACCGTCGGATCGACGCACCGCGATGCACCCCACGTGTTCGGCGTGTCGTGGACGTCGTCGAAAGGGCCCACGCTCGACGGGCGGGCCAAGCCCGACGTCGTGGCGCCGGGCGAGTGGATCTGCTCGGCCGCGACCGGCACGGTCCGCACCCGCGCCGGTCTGGACGGGCTGACGGGCGACGACGCGTCCCTCACCTACGCGGAACTCTCCGGCACGAGCATGGCCGCGCCGCACGTCTCCGGCGTCATCGCCGCCTTCCTGTCCGGACGGCCCGAGTACATCGGGCGCGCCGCAGAGGTCAAAGCCCTGCTCCTGCGCAGCGCACTGGACCTCGGCCGCGACCGCTACGGGCAGGGCGCCGGGCTCGCCGACGCCATGGCCATGCTCACGAACTACTGACCCGCCCAGCCCGAAGGAGCCCCACCGTGGACGGAACCGCAACGAGCTACTGGCAGCTGAACTTCGACGAAAACGGCAACGCCACGGGCCAGGATCCCGGCGCACTCATCTCGGCCGTTTCCGCTTCCGGGACAACCGACCTCTTCGTCATGAGCCACGGCTGGAACAACTCCGAGGGCGACGCCGAGCGGCTCTACTCGGCGATGTTCCCGCTCATCGCGAACGCTCCGGGGGTCCCGGCGCACGCGGGCTATCTCGGGGTCTTCTGGCCATCGATCTGGTTCCCGGACCCGCCAGCCGGGTCCTCCGACGCCGCGCTCTCGGGTGCGCAGATCAGCGCCACGCTCGCGCGCAGCGTCCCCGCCGCGTCGGCACCTCTGGCCACGATGGGCGCCCTCATCGACTCCGGCCTCGGGCACGTCGACGCCGGGACGGCCACTCCTGCACAGCAGGGCGCCGCCGTCGAGCAGTTCCACGGCCTCCTGCAGAACGTCTTCGGCGGCACCACCGCGACCACTGAAGACGCCGGCGAGAGCGCCCTCATCGCGAGCGACAACCCTCAGCGCGACTACGCCGCCCTCGCCGTCGAAATGGGCAGTGCCCCCGCCGCGGGCGACGCCGAGGGTCTCGCCGACATCTTCGGCCCCATCTGGAATGGAGCGAAGGACGCCCTTCGAGTGGCCTCGTTCTACCAGATGAAGGCCCGCGCCGGGACCGTCGGGGCCAAAGGCCTCGGCCCGTTCCTCGTCCAGCTGCACACGGCCGTACCAGCGCTGCGCGTGCATCTGATCGGACACAGCTTCGGGGCGCGGCTCGTCTCCTTCGCGCTCAGCGGAATCCCCTCTCCGCAGGAAAGCCCCGTCGCATCGCTGACGCTCGTCCAGGGCGCCTTCTCCCACTGGTCCTTCACCCAGGCCGCCGACAGCCCGTTCGCCGAGGCCGGGGCGCTGTTCTCCGTCACGGACCGCGTGTCCGGGCCGCTCGTCTCCACCTTCACCGCGGCGGACTGGGCCGTGGGCCGCTGGTACCCGAAGGCGTCCTTCCTCGCGCAGCAGGACAATCAGGACGTCGCGGCCCCGGACCGCTGGGGCGGAATGGGCTCGGACGGGTACCAGAGCGTTGAGCCGAGCGCCAACGTCGCGCTGCCGCTTCCCACGGGAACCGCGCTCGCGGCGTCGACCTTCTACCGTGCAGACGCGAACGGCGTCATCAAGGACACGTCGCAGTCCGCGTTTGCCGGGGCGCACTCGGACATCGAGCACCCTGAGGTGGCCGCGCTCATCGTGGCGGCCGCGACGGCCGGACAGTAGGCGGTCGGAAAAAAGTCTGTTTGGCTTGGCTCGCAGGCGGGTATTCACAAGTCACGATCCATCCCCAAACTAAGGAGTTCATCGTGCTTCTCTGGATTGCCCTCATTCTGTTCGTGCTCTGGCTGCTGGGCTTCATCGCGCTCCCCAGCCTGGGCGGGATTGTGCACATCCTCATCGTGCTGGCGGTGATCGCACTCATCGTCCACTTCGTGCGCGGCCGCCGCGCCGTATAACCGTCATGGCCGTATAAACCGTATAGACGCCATGACCGTCCGGTTGACGCTCAGGCGCGCCTGACCTCGATGTGAGGCGGCCGCCTGAGCGACTGGGCGACGACACAGTACCTGTCCGCGACCGACGCGAGCTTCTCAAGCTCCGCGTCGGTCGCGTCTGTGTCGAAGGTCGCGACCAGCCGGACATCCTGGACGCCCACCTCCACCGTCCGGTCGACGCCGAGGGTGCCGCGCGCATCGAAGACGCCCTCCCCACGGATCTCCCCCGAACGGATCGTCAGCCCCATCGCCGTCGCGACGCTGCGGAGCGTCACGCTCGCGCACGCCACGACCGCCTCCATGAGCATGTCCGCCGAGCATGCGTCCGAGCCGTCGCCCCCGACGGCACGGTGCAGACCCGCGCGCACAGGAGCCGACCACGTCTCCACCGTCGCGGTGATACCCGACTCGGTGTAGCGCGCGTCCGCCGATATCGGGGTCAGCGCCGAAGCCGGGTCATCCCGGTACTGCTGCTTGAGCGGTGCCTGCGCGGCCCTGAGCTCATCACGCGTGGTGATCATGCGTTCATGATCCACGCGCACGTCGCGCGGGGCCAGAGCCGACTGCCGTGCGTCCAATCCCCGCGAGCTTGCGCTCGAGGACCTGCGCCACGCCGTCGTCCTCGATGCCCGGGGCGTGGAGCTCCGTCGCCGCGAGCGCGTCGGGGTGGCCCGACTGCATCGCGTAGCCCTCGCCCGCCCAGGCGAGCATCTCGACGTCATTGGGCATGTCCCCGAACGCAACCACGTCCGCCGGGGCGATCCCCAGAGCGTGGGCGTACTCGGCAAGCGTGACAGCCTTGTTGACGCCGATCGGGGCCATCTCGAGCATGGTCATGTCGATCGCCGAATGGGTCACGGAGACCAGGTGGGAAACGTGCGGCGCCACGACGCGGAGGTAGTCCTCGGCCGTGATCCCCTCGATCTTCGCCATGAACTTCACGACCTCGTCCCCCTGAACGAGCTCGGCGAGGTCGCCGTGCCGCACCTCCTCGAGCAGACGCTGGTGCCGGGGCTCGGCGAACGCGGTCTCCATGACGAACTCGACGGGGGTCTCCACCGCGAACACCGTCTCCGGGAAGAGCCCGCGGACGATCTCGCGGACCTCGAGCATCGTGTCCCGGCGGATCGCCTCGGAGGAGACCACGGACATCGTCTCGAGGCTGTACACGAGCGCGCCGTTCGAGCAGATCACCGTCCCGGCATGGCCCAGCTGCTCGCTGAGGGGCGTGAGCCACCGCGCCGGCCTCCCCGTGACGAACACGAGCTCGACGCCGGCCTCCTCGCACGCGTGCAGCGCCCGCACCGTGCGCGGCGTGATCCGCCCGTCGCGGCCGAGGATGGTGCCGTCGATGTCACTGGCCACGAGGCGCATGGGCCCCTGGGCATCCAACGCCCCCGCAGCGCCCGGATGCGCCATTCAGCGGACCTCGAACGTGCAGGTGAGGCTCGCCGTCGCCAACTCGTGGGCGGCGATGTCCCTCAGTGCGCGCGAGCCCTTGGTGCGCGGGGTTCCGGGGATGACGTCAGCGGAGAGCGCATGCACCGTAACGACGTACCGATGCGGTCCCGACCCGCGCGGGGGTGCGGCGCCCACGAATCCGTTGTAGCCGGCGTCGTTCACCAGCTCGAGGGAGCCGCTCGGCAGGCCGGCCTCCGAGTCCGAGGGGCCCATGCCGTCCGGCGCCCCGCCGGCGCCTTCGGGCAACTCGTCCACGGCGGAGGGGATGTTGACCACGGCCCAGTGGCAGAAGCCGCCGGCGCGCGGCGCGTCGGGGTCCATGACAGTCACGGCGAAGCTGTGCGTCCCCTCGGGCGCGCCGCTCCAGGAGAGCTGCGGCGAGAGGTCCTGCCCGTCGAGCCCGAAGTAGGCGCTCACCTGCGGCTGGGGCAGCACGCCGCCTTCCACGAGGTCCTGGCTGGTCAGCTTGAAGCCGGCGCTGGTCACGGTGTGCCTCCGTCCTGTGCACCTTCGCTCTGTGCACCTCTCGTGCGGATCTCGGCGCGCGACGGCGGATTCGCGCCCGGGCGCGAAACGGTCACCGCTGCCGCACGGGCGGCGAAGTCGAGGATGCGGGCGAGTTCGCGGACGTCGAGTCGCCGCAGCTCCGGACGCCGCTGGGCGCCGTCGAGCTCCCGGTCCACGACCGCGGAGAGCAGCGCGGCCATGAACGAGTCCCCGGCACCCACGGTGTCTGCGACCTTCACCGACGGCGCCGGGATGGCCACCTCGCCGTCGCGGCACACGCCCCACGGGCCCTCGGCCCCGCGGGTCACGACGACGAACGCCGGCCCGTCCGAGCCGCCCAGGGTGAGCCAGCGGCGCGCCGACTCGAGCGGGTCGATCCCGGGGTAAAGCCACGCGAGGTCCTCGTCCGATGCCTTCACCACGTCGGAGAGCGCCACAAAGCGCTCCACCCTGATGCGGACCACCTCAGGATCGGTCGTGATCGTGGGCCGGCAGTTCGGGTCGAAGCCGATGGTTGCGCGCGGACGCGCGTGTTCGATGGCGTGCAGGACCTGGTCCGCGCCCGGCTCGAGGACCGCTGCGATCGAGCCCGTGTGGACGAGGGTCGTCGCGCTGAGGAGCGTCTCGAGCCGACCTCGGAGGTCTGGCAGGTGCCAGTCGAGGTCGAAATGGTAGGTCGCGGCACCGTGGTGGTCCAGCTCAGCGCTCGCCACCGAGGTCGGGGCCTCGTCGGGCGGGAGCGGGACGAGCACGTTGGAGCCGTGGAGGTGGTCCGTGAGCAGGCGCCCGTAAGCGTCGTCGCCGTAGCGGCCGATGAACTGCACGGGATGGTCAAGCCGGGCCAGGCCGACGGCCACGTTGAGCGGGCTCCCGCCGGGGTGTGACTCAGTGCCCGTGGGGCGGCGTACCACGTCGATGAGCGCCTCGCCGATGACTGTCAGCATGCCACTCACGGTAGCAGTCAGGGATGCGCCGTCATACGCCCCTCGACCCTAGTCATGGGGCGGCGCGGTCGATGCGCGCACCACCAGCCGCGGCGCGCTGCACTCGTCCACAGCGGGCTCGCTCGGGAACCGGAGCCGCGCCAGGGCCGCGGCGCCGGCGGCCGCGCCGAGTTGGTGGGCGTGCAGGTCCACGGAGGTGAGGTCGATCCCGCGGAGCCGTGCCCCCCGGGAGTCGTCGTAGCCCACCACCGAGAGGTCGCCGGGAATCGTGAGCCCGAGGGCAAGGGCCGCCTCGCGCACCCCGAGGGCGAGCTGGTCGTTGTGCGCGAACACGGCCGTAGGGCCGTCCGAGGCCGCGAGGAAGCCGGCCGCCGTGGCCTCCCCCGACTCGAACGAATGCGACGGCGCCACGACCACGCGGGGCGAGAGCCCGGCGTCGTGCATCGCCGATTCATAGGCGATCAGGCGCTCGAGATTGCCGTCCACGCCGGGTCCGGCGAGATGCACGATCCGAGTGTGCCCGAGGCCGAGCAGGTGCTCCACTGCAGCTCGGGCACCCGCGGCGTCGTCAGAGTAGACGCTGTCCACGCCCTCGATCCGGCGCGCGACGCTGACGATCGGGACCATGCCCGCCAACTCGAGCACGTGCGCGTCCGGGCTCGTGAGGGTCGCCGCGATCACGACGCCGGCCCTCGCCTCGACGAGCGGGCCCACCTCCTCGTCGGGCTCGCTGCCCGCCCGTCCGGCGGCGAGGATCACGCGCGAGCCCGACCCGGCGAGCGCCTCGCGGACCCCCGTGAAGATGTCCGCGTAGACCTCGTTGTGGAGGTCGAGCAGGTACAGGCCGATGGCGGAGGCGCGCTTGCGCGCGAGGTCCGCAGCGACGGAGTTGGGTCGGTAGCCGAGGCGCCTCGCGGCCTCGAAGATGGCCTGCCGGGTCACCTCGCTCACGCCGGGGGCGTTGCGGAACGCGAACGAGACGAGGGTCCGGGACACGCCGACCTCCCGCGCGACGTCGGCCTGGGTGGCGGGGCGCGGCGATCCGGACGGCGGCAGCGGTGGCACAGCGTCAATCCTGCCACCGCCGTCAATCCTGCCACGGCCCCGAAATGGAGCAATTTTGGGAAGTTGTCCATATGACCTTACATATGTGCCTTTCGCGCGTTAGGCTTGAGTGAGACGCGGATCACGGTCCGCAGATCCCCCGACAAAGGAGTCCCCGATGTCCGCCACTCAGACATCCCATAGTTCCGCCCAGCGCGCGCTCCCGCCGCTGACCTCCGGCCCCCACTCGAAGCGACTCGGCCTCGTCGCCCTCGTCGCAACGTTCGGCGGCCTGCTGTTCGGCTACGACACGGGCGTGATCAACGGCGCGCTGAACCCCATGTCCATAGAGCTCGGACTGACCCCGATCACGGAAGGCATCGTCACCTCGTCGCTCGTCTTCGCGGCCGCGCTCGGTGCGATCTTCGGCGGGCGCCTCTCCGACACGTTGGGGCGCCGCAGGACGATCATCATGCTCGCCGTGCTGTTCTTCGCCGGCACGGTCGCGGTCGTGTTCACCCCGAACTTCGAGGTCCTCGTCCTGGGCCGCATCCTCCTCGGCCTCGCCGTGGGCGGCGCCTCGACCGTGGTGCCGGTCTTCCTCGCAGAGCTCGCGCCCTTCGAGATCCGCGGTTCGCTCGCAGGCCGCAACGAGCTCGCGATCGTCATCGGCCAGCTGGCCGCCTTCGTTATCAACGCCGTGATCGGCAACGTGTTCGGAGGCGTCGGCGGCGTCTGGCGCATCATGTTCGCGATCTGCGCACTTCCCGCCCTGGCGCTGTTCTTCGGCATGCTGCGGATGCCCGAGTCTCCCCGCTGGCTCGTGGAGAAGGGCCGCCATGACGAAGCCCTTGCGGTGCTGCGGACCGTCCGGACCGGCGACCGGGCGGCAGCGGAGCTCGCCGACGTCGAGCTGGTCGCCAAGGAAGAGCGGCAGAGCCACCAGATCGGCTGGCGCGCCATCTTCTCGAACAAGAACCTCTTCCGCATCGTCCTCGTCGCCATCGGCCTCGGCGTGGCGCAGCAGCTGACCGGCATCAACTCGATCATGTACTACGGCCAGACCGTCCTGACGGAGTCGGGCTTCAGCAAGGACGGTGCGCTCATCGCCAACATCGCTCCCGGTGTGATCGCCGTCGTCGGCGGCATCATCGCGCTGAAGATGATGGACCGCCTCGACCGCCGCAAGACCTTCATCATCGGCCTCTCGCTGACCACGGCCTGCCATGTGCTCATCGGCATCGCCTCGATGGCCCTCCCTGTCGGCAACCCGGCCCGCCCCTTCGTGATCCTCTTCCTCGTGGTGGCCTTCGTCGGCTCGATGCAGACCTTCCTCAACGTCGCCGTCTGGGTCTACCTCTCGGAGATCTTCCCCCTGCATATGCGAGGATTCGGCATCGGTGTCGCTGTGTTCGCCCTGTGGGTGGTCAACGGATTCCTCTCGCTCTACTTCCCCTCGATGGTCGCGGCCATGGGAATCACCGGGACGTTCTTCCTCTTCGCCGTGGTCGGCGCCCTCGCGCTGGTCTTCGTCATCACCCAGGTGCCGGAGAGCCGCGGACGGACCCTCGAGGCCCTCGAGGAGGACGTCACCACCGGCGCGATCTACCTCGTGCACAGGAAGTAGGCGTCCGGCCGGGCCTCGGGTCCGATCCCGCTCAGACTGACCGGCGTGCCCGCGCGGCACGCCGGTGATCGCCGGTCTGGCGCTGATCGGCGTGAGTGCCCTGGGACTCCGGCGCTGGTGCGGTGGGCCTACTCGACCAGGGGCCGGTCACCGAGGCCAGGATCGAGTGGGCCCTGGTCGAGACGGAGCGGTGGGTACTCGTCCCTCATGAGGAGCACATAGGCCCAGACCCGGAAGAGCCAGCGATCGATGCCCACCACGAGGCCGAACAGCTGCGGGGCGTACCGGCCGGTGAAGAGGACGATCACCGCCGCGAAGAACACGAGGAGCCCCAAGAGGGACGGACCGGCGCCCCCGCTGGCGGTCTGAGTACCCACACCACCCGTCAGGACAGCCACGATCATCAGCTGTGGGAGGGCCAGGAGCCACGACTTGACGAGCACGAGCCCGCGGGACAGCCGCTCCGGGTAGTCCACGTCGAGGTCCGCGGGATAGTCCGCCGAGGCCAGCGAGAACGGCGGGTAACGGTCCGTCCCGAGGGCCGCGTACGCGTAGAAGCCAACGCGCCACGTCCACCGCAGGACTCCAACGCTGAAGGAGAACAGCGGGCGCGGGTAGCGGCCCGTCACCACGATGGCGAAGCCCGCCGCGATCGTGGTCACGAAGAGCGCGAACCACAGGACGGCCAGAACGATCCCGTGCGGGATGACCAGCAGCCATTTGATGATCCACAGCCCGCGCGAGATCTTCGGATCGAGGAACCCGCTGAAACGGACGGGGTAGACGGCGCGGGCCTGGGCCTGAGTGGTCGGCAGCCCGATGTCCCGTCCGAGACCGGCGGCCCCGAACAGGAGGAGCGGAACCCCGATGACCATCCCGATCAGGCCGCTGACCAGGAGGCCGGTGCCAATCGGTCCGACGAGCCGGGAACGGACACCCACTTGCAGGTCAGTCCAGAGGGGCCGGGTGGCGTCCACGTTCATGACCACGAGGGCCCAGTTGCCCTCCCGCAGGTCGAAGGTCAGCGCCTGGGTTCCCGGGCCCGAGGCTGATGCCACCCAGAAGTTCTGGTCCTTCGGCGCCCCTGGGGTTCTGTCGCCCGCGGATGCCGCCAGCTCGCCACGATCAGCCTGCCCTGAAGCGGCGGGCGGACGCACCCCGGCCGGCGACCACGCGACGTCGCCCAGCGAGGCAGACGGGACGCCGCGGAGGTAGTCAGCGACCGTGGAGGCGTCCGCAATACCGACGAACACCTGCTGGCCCGGCACGGCAGATGCCGCCGAGATCCGCACGCTGGCGAGGTCCCCGAGGCGCGGCATCCCGGGGGCGGCTTGGCTCGCGGCGCTCCCGAGATCGATGGCGACGGTGCGGGAGAGCATCGCGTAGCCCGTGGTCCGCAGACGCTCCCGCTGGGACTGCAGGTACTGCCCATCCCGCTGCGCGGCGTCACCGCTCAGCAGAACCGCGCCGCCGGCGACGAGCCCAACCCCGAGGGCCGCCAGCAGCACTCCGAGGACGAGTAGGACCCAATGACCCGGCTTCATGGCGCCGCCGCGCGCGGCGGAATCCGGGAAGGCATTGGTCGGAGATGGCTGGGCGCTCATGACTGATTCCCCCGTAGTGCATGTCCTGTGCCGCATCCACTCTGGCGCGCCCAGCCGCTGGCGGCTAGGGGCTAAAGGCCGGGGCACGACGGCGGGTGCGCACCCGCCGTCGTGCGCCCAGCGCATCACGCCACGTCATGCGGGCGGACTGGTATTGGTGACGGTTGCTACCGTGAGGCTCATGGTCTCCAACTACGACCGCCTCGACGCCGCGCAGCGCGCCATCGTGGACGCCTCCGTCGCGACGTACGAGCGCGTGCGGCCCGAGCTGAAGAACATCACGCAGGACGTGCTCCGCACGCTCATCGCGATGTTCAGGGACGCCGAGGTCGATCCTCTCTTCATCACGGGCCGCACCAAGACGGTCGAGTCGTTCCGCGAGAAGATCTCTCGGCTCGACCCCCCTGCGGTGCCCGGCGGCGAGCCGACCCTCAAGTTCCCCGACCCCTTCCGGACCCTCAACGACATGGTGGGCGTCCGGGTCATCACCAAGCTCCCCGCCGAGAACGCATCGGTGGCCAACCTCATCAAGCGGCAGCGGCAGATCTTCGACTGCCGCGGCGACCGGGAGAAGGCCATCGGCTCGATCGAGTCCGGGACGTACGGGTACTCGAGCCGGCACCTGATCCTGAGGACCCTCCAGAACGACGCCGTGCGCGCGTACCAGGCCGAGTTCAACCCTGAGCTCCCGGCCAACGGCTCGTACTTCTTCGAGTGCCAGATCCGCACGGTGTTCGCGCACGCGTGGAGCGAGATCGAGCACGACATCCGCTTCAAGGGCCAGGACCCGCGCGCCTGGAGCCCGCAGTTCGACCGCCAGTTCACGGCCACGGCGGCCATGCTCGAGGTTGTCGAGAAGGAGTTCGCCGAGCTGCACGACCGCTACGAGAAGGTGCGCGGCTTCTGGGACGAGGCCGGCGAGGGCGCTGGGCCCCTCACCCCCGATCGCATCCGCGATGTGTGGCTGACGCTCCTGCCGCACGTGGACCGCAAGATCGACGACGACTGGGCCTGGGCCGCGGAACTCGCCGCCGCCCACGGGCTGACCCAGACGCGCCAGCTCGTCGAGCTGCTCGACGCCGAGCGCATCACCGAGGTCCGCAAGGCGCTCGACCACCGCTACTCCCCCGGGCCTGACCGCCTGCTCGACGACCTGCTCCTGTGGCAGTACGGCCCCGAGCACATCGAGCTCACCGCCGAGCCCGCCGACGCGGGGTCCCACCCGCGGCGCGACTCCCTCCTGCGCAGGCTCAAGCAGATCGAGCGCTACCGGCTCGCCTGAACCCGAGCAGGGCGCCAGCGGAATGGCGAAGGGCGTCCGCCGAACCAGACGCCATGGTCGAGGCATCATGCAGATACGAACGACGCCGGCGAGCCGCCCCGCGTGGGAGGCTCGCCGGCGTCGGTAGGTCAGCTCAGCCGCCCAGCGCGGTCAGGAGCGCCGCCCCGTTCGGGGAGCCGAGGCCCGTGCACGGATCCCAGCCGGGCCCGGCGTGGTAGGTGCCGTTGTTCCCGACAGTGATGTCATGGAAGCTGCCCGGCTGCGCGTAGAGCACCGGCTGGAAGAGGCCGAAGCGCTTCCCGGAGGCTTGGGCGAGCCGCGCGATGAGGGCCGCCCACAGGGGTGCGACCGCGCTCGTGCCGCCGATCACCATGTCCTGCCCGTCGACGCGCACGTTGTACCCGGTCTGCGGGTCGGCCACGCCGCTGACGTCGGGGACGCCCCGACCATGGGTGGTGGGGGTCGGCGTGGGCGTAGGCGTGGGCGGCTTGGGCTTTGGCTTGCGGTGCGCCGCGTTGGCGGCGTGGCCCGCGACGGAGTTCTGCCACGCCGGCGTCGGGAAGACGTCGCTGTACCCGCCGCCGGTCGCGGAGGTGGTAGGCGAGTCGTTCCAGACCGTCTCCGAGGAGATCGCGCCCGTGGCGGCGTCGGCGGAGAGCCGCGTCCCGCCGCACGCGAGGGCGTGGGGGCTCGAGGCGGGGAAGTCCGCGTGGTCGTGCCCATCAGTGACGCCATCGGTGCTGCCGCGGTCCCCGGCCGCGGCGGTGACGGTGACGCCGAGGGCGGTGGCGTCCGCGAGCGCCTGGTCGAACGCGTTGCGGGCCTGAGCCGTCCACGAGTCCTCGCTCTGGCCCCAGCTGATGCTGATCGCGCTCGGCGCGGGAGTCGCATGGGATGCGGTGGCGAGGGCGTCGAGGAACCCGGCGTCGGTGTTCGGCGCGAAGTACACGAGGATGGTCGCCTTCGGGGCGAGCGCGCCGATCACCTCGATGTCGAGCAGCACCTCGCCGTCCGCCCCCTGAGGGTCCTGCCCGGCCTGGTTCGTGGCGCCGTCGACGCCGACCGCCGTCACCGTGGGCGTGGGAGTGATGCCGAGGCCGCCGAAGTACGCATCGAGGTCGGCTTGCCCGAATCCGCCGCCGAGCTCGAGGATCGCAATGGTCTGGCCGGCCCCGTCAGTGTTGGGAGGGAAGCTGTAGATCCGCCCGAGGTCGTTCGGGTTGTAGCTCGTGCCCGCGGCCGCGAGGGGGAGCATCCTCAGCTGCGGGCGGGCTTGGGGCCGGTCGTCGAGGCCGAGCACCGCGGTGACGATGCCATCGAGCGCGGCGGGGACGCTCAGGCTGCCGGTGCGGTGGCGGTGCTCGACCGCCGCTCCGTGGGGCCCGGTGCTCGTAACCTTCTCGAGGGTCGTGCCGAAGATCGCGCTGAGCTGCGCGACGGTGCCGCCCAGCCGGATGCGGCGGGACGCCGCGTCTGCCTCGACGACCTCGGCACCGAGCCGCGTGAAGGTGTCCGTGGCGAGCTCGAGGTCCTCGCCGGCGGCGCCGTGGTGCTCGGCGAGCGCTTCACGACTGAGATGCCCGGTGGGGTGCTCAGGGAACGGTGCCTTCCGGCGAAGTACAACGGTGACCTCGATCCGCTGCGACGGATCCGCGGGTTCCCCGGAGACGATGCCGGGGGCGGCCTGCCTTTCGGAGCCCTCGAGGGTGACGCTGGGTTCAGGCGTGCTGCCCGGGTGGTTGGTGGTCATAGGATCCTCCGAACGTCGCTGCGAATGGCTGGGCGCAAGTCACTCCTGACGATAGGACGGCGCCGGCCTGCACGCCACGGTCACGCGCATGACGCGCACAACGACTTTTGTGACTGGATATGATTGGCATCCCGCTCAGGCCAACAGTCCGCATCGCGGACTGTTGATTCCACATTTCGAACAGCATTCGGAGCATTTAGGTGCCCTCTGCAACCATGGGGCGGTGAGCCCCATCGACACCCACCAGCCCAGCACAGCCCCGGCACGCTCCAAGGCCGACCGCGACGCGCGGCTCGCGGTCACCGTCTTTCCGATCCTCGTAGTCATGGCGGGGCTCGCGGGCTTCCTCCTCCCGGGCCCGATCAAGGCCGGCGCGCCCGCGGTGCCGTACCTCCTTGGCGTCATCATGTTCTGCATGGGCCTCACCCTCACGCCCCCCGACTTCGCATCCGTCGCGAAGCGCCCGTGGGCCGTGGCGCTTGGTCTCGTGGCGCACTACGTGATCATGCCCGGCGCGGGCTGGGTCATCGCCACGGCTCTGGCGCTCCCGCCCGAGCTCGCCGTCGGCGTGATCCTCGTGGGCTGCGCACCTTCCGGCACGGCGTCGAACGTCATGGCGTACCTGGCGAAGGGCGACGTCGCCCTGTCGGTTGCCGTCGCGACCGTCTCCACGCTCGTGGCACCGCTCGTGACGCCAGCCCTCACGCTCCTGCTCGCGGGCTCGTTCCTGCACGTCGACGCCGGCGGGATGCTGCTGGACATCGTGAAGACCGTGCTGCTGCCCGTGATCCTCGGGCTTGCGGTTCGCGTCTTCCTCAGGAAGGCCGTGGCGAAGCTCCTCCCGGCGCTGCCGTGGATCTCGGCCCTGGTCATCGCGGCGATCGTGGCGATCGTCGTTGCGGGGTCGGCGTCCAAGCTCGTGGCCGCAGGCGGAATCGTGCTGCTCGCCGTCGTGCTGCACAACGGGTTCGGGCTGAGCCTCGGCTACCTCGCGGGCAAGATCGGCCGCCTCGACCACAAGGCGCGGCGCGCCCTCGCGTTCGAGGTGGGCATGCAGAATTCGGGTCTCGCCGCGACCCTCGCCGCGGCGCACTTCACTCCGCTCGCCGCACTGCCCTCCGCCGTGTTCTCGGTGTGGCACAACCTCTCCGGAGCGGTCGTGGCCGCGTGGCTCGCGCGCCGGCCGCTGCCGGAGGTCTCGCCCGCAGCTCCGGAGACAGCGGCGATCACAGCACAGTAGGCTCGCAGAGACGCGGCCACGAGTGGGCCAGCGGCTGGCGGTTGGAACCGGTATCCGGGGCAGTCAGCACCGCGCGCCAGAGCGCTCGGCCCGCGCTCATCCCGCCGTGCGCGCGGCCTCCTCGAGGGCCTGCCGGACGGCGAGCATCACCGGGCTGCGGGCACCCGAGGCCCGCACGGACGTGAAGACCACGCGCTGCGGCGCGCCGTCGAGCGTCACGAGCCGGGCGGCGGGCAGGCGGCCTGCCCAGACGAGGTCCGGCAGCAGCGCCACGGCATTGCCCGACTCGACGAGACGCACGTGCGCCTGGAGGTCGGCGGTCTCGTAGCGCACGTCCGGCTCGAAGCCCGCGGCGCGGCACGCCTGTTCGGCCCAGTGCCGGGACGCCGCGCCGTGCGGTTCCATGACCCACGGCAGGTGGGCTGCCTCGGAAAGCCTCCGCGCGGCGTCGAACGCGGGGCCCGCACCCGCTGGCGGGAGGGCGAGCCGGATCGCGTCCTCGGTGAGCCGCTCGCGGTCGAGGCCGGGATAGTGCGGCGCGGCGTGGTGCGGGTAGTGCTCGGCGACGACGACGTCGAAGCTCCGCGCCCATGTCTCGCGCAGCGCGGTCTCTGGCTCGTGCTGGACCATCTCCACGCGCAGGAGCGGATGCCGCTCGCGCAGGGTGCGCAGCGCAGTGGGCATGAGGGCGAGCACTGCCGTCTGGAAGACTGCCACGCGCACCGTGCCCTGGACCTCGCTCTCGCTCGCTGCGAGCTCGGCCTCCGTGCGCTCGAGCGCTGCGAGGAGCTCCTCCGTGCGGCCCACGAGCACCTCGGCGGCCGGGGTGAGCACGACGCCGCGGCCCGACTTCCGCATCAGCTCGACGCCGGCCTCCTTCTCCAGCAGGGCCAGCTGCTGCGACACCGACGACGGGCTGTAGGCGAGGGCCTCGGCGACGCCCGCGAGCGTGCCCCGGATGCTCAGTTCGCGCAGGAGCCTCAGTCGGCGGATCTCAAGCACGGAACCCTCCTCGATAGATCGGATTTCCTCATGGATATTGAT
Source organism: Sinomonas sp. P10A9 (assembly GCF_041022165.1). GTDB lineage: Bacteria > Actinomycetota > Actinomycetes > Actinomycetales > Micrococcaceae > Sinomonas > Sinomonas puerhi. The sequence continues at coordinate 195,292 of NZ_CP163302.1, read as the reverse complement.
CGGAAATCATCGCTTCTCCTTTCGTATTGTCCATCACATACTGGCAGGAGACCGCATATGCGGGCGCCAGATCCCACCCGGCTGGCGCCAGAGACCCAGCCACCGATCGCCAAGGACCACCACGATGACGACGCCGCTCCACGCGCCGGACCACACGCCCGAGACGCAGACCAGCACCTCCGACGCAGGCCGCGTCAACCCTGTCCGCCCCCAGGACCTCGCCGACGAGGCCATCGCGCAGGTCCGTCGCTGGCTCGACGCCGCCGCCAAGCTCCCCGTTGACCCCGCCGCCGCTCAGCTCGCGGGCGTGCTCAAGGACCCGAACGGGCTCGCGTTCACGGTCGGATTCGTGGACGGCGTGGTCCGCCCCGAGGACCTTTCCGTCGCCGCCCGCAACCTCAAGGCGATCGCGCCCAAGGTCCCAGCATTCCTGCCCTGGCCCATGCGCAAGGCCGTCGCACTGGGAGGCGCGCTCGCCCCCGCGATGCCCGGCGTCGTCGTGCCCATCGCGCGGCGCGTGCTCCGCGAGATGGTGGGCCACCTCATCGTGGACGCCTCGGATTCCAAGCTCGGTCCGGCCATCTCCAAGATCCGCACCCCCGGCATCCGCCTCAACGTGAACCTCCTCGGCGAGGCGATCCTCGGCCAGGGCGAGGCCGCGCGGCGCCTCGAGGGCACGCGCAGCCTGCTCGCGCGGGACGACGTCGACTACGTCTCCATCAAGGTCTCCTCGACCGTCGCCCCGCACAACCACTGGGCGTTCGAGGAGGCGGTCGAGCACATCATCGAGTCCCTCGCGCCGCTCTACCGTCTCGCCGCCTCAAGCACCGCCCCCAAGTTCATCAACCTGGACATGGAGGAGTACAAGGATCTCGATCTCACGATCGCCGTCTTCACGCGCCTCCTCGACCGCGAGGAGTTCCGTGGGCTCGAGGCCGGGATCGTGCTGCAGGCCTACCTGCCGGACGCACTTGGCGCGATGATCCACCTGCAGGAGTGGGCCTCGCGGCGTGTGGCGGCCGGCGGCGCTCCCATCAAGGTGCGCGTGGTCAAGGGCGCCAACCTCCCCATGGAGCACGTTGACGCAGAAGTCCACGGCTGGCCCGCAGCCACGTGGGGCTCGAAGCAGGAATCGGACACCTCCTACAAGGCGGTGCTCGACTATGCCCTCACCCCGGAGCACCTCGCCAACGTGCGCGTTGGAGTCGCGGGGCACAACCTGTTCGACGTCGCGCTCGCGTGGCTGCTCGCGAAGGCACGCGGCGTGGACACGGGGGTCTCGGGCGGCAAGGGTGTCCTCGAGTTCGAGATGCTCCTCGGCATGGCCTCGGCCCAGGCGCAGGCCGTGCTCTCCGACGTCGGCCACCTCCTCCTCTACACGCCCGTGGTGCACCCGGGCGAGTTCGACGTAGCGATCGCCTACCTGATCCGGCGCCTCGAAGAGGGCGCGAGCCAGGACAACTTCATGTCCGCCGTGTTCGAGCTGGATTCCAGTGACGTGCTCTTCGAACGCGAGAAGAAGCGCTTCCTCGCCTCGCTCGCGGCCCTCGGGACCGCGCCGTTCGCGGACCCCGCGGGGCGCCGCACGGTCCCCGGGCCGAACCGCACGCAGGATCGGCGCACCGCTGAGGGCTCCGCGCACGACGCCGGCACTCCCCTCTCGTCTGGGGGGTTCGCGAACACCCCGGACACCGATCCGGACCTTCCCGCGAACCGGCTCTGGGGCCGGGCGATCATTGCCCGTTCGGAAGACAGCCGGATCGGCATCGACACCGCGGATGCGGCGACCCTGCCCACGGAGGGCGAGCTCAACGCCGTCGTGCGGGCCGCGGTGAGCGCCGGCGAGCGGTGGGGTGCCCTCAGCGGCGCCCAGCGCGCCGTCGTGCTCGATGCAGCGGGCCGGGCGCTCGAGCGTCGCCGCGGCGATCTGCTCGAGGTGATGGCCTCGGAGGCCGGCAAGACGATCGACCAGGGCGACCCTGAGGTCTCCGAGGCGATCGACTTCGCGCACTACTACGCGGAACTCGCGCGCGGCCTCGACACCGTGGACGGCGCCGCGTACTCCCCGAGCCGGCTCACGGTCGTGACCCCGCCGTGGAACTTCCCAGTGGCGATCCCCGCCGGATCCACCCTCGCGGCGCTCGCCGCCGGCTCCGGCGTGGTGATCAAGCCGGCGAAGCAGGCGCGCCGCTCGGGATCCGTCATGGTCGAGGCCCTCTGGGAGGCCTTCGACGAGACGGCGGCGCAGACCGGCGTGGGCCGCGAAGTGCTCCAGCTCGTGCAGCTCCCGGAGGGACAGCCAGGGAGGTCCCTCGGCCAGAAGCTCATCGCCCACCCGGACGTAGACCGAGTGATCCTCACCGGCGGGTACGAGACCGCGCAGCTCTTCCGCTCGTTCCGGCACGACCTGCCGCTGCTCGCGGAGACCTCCGGGAAGAACGCGATCATCGTCACGCCGAGCGCGGACCTCGACCTCGCGGCGAAGGACGTCGCCTACTCGGCGTTCGGGCACGCTGGGCAGAAGTGCTCGGCGGCCTCGCTCGTGGTGCTCGTGGGCTCCGCCGCCACGTCGAAGCGGTTCCGGAACCAGCTCGTCGACGCCGTGCAGTCGCTCCACGTGGGCTACCCGTGGGACGCGCGGACTCAGATGGGTCCGGTCATCGAGGCCCCGGGCGAGAAGCTGCTCCGCGGGCTGACCACACTCGGCGAAGGCGAGAACTGGGTCCTCACCCCGCGCCAGCTCGATGACTCCGGGAAGCTGTGGAGCCCAGGCGTGCGCTCTGACGTGAAGCCAGGCTCGGAGTACCACCTCACCGAGTACTTCGGCCCGATCCTCGGCGTCATGACCGCCGAGACCCTCGAGGAGGCCGTGGCACTCGTCAACCAGATCGACTACGGCCTCACCTCCGGCCTGCACTCCCTCGATCCCGCCGAGCTGGACTACTGGCTCGAGCACATCCAGGCCGGCAACCTCTACATCAACCGCGGGATCACGGGCGCGATCGTGCGGCGTCAGCCGTTCGGCGGCTGGAAGAAGTCCGCAGTGGGCGCCGGGACCAAGGCCGGCGGTCCGAACTACCTCGTGGGCCTGGGCTCATGGGCAGACGCGGCGGCCACGTCGCTTGCGCCGATCCGCAACCAGGCCGTGAGCGCGCTCCTCGACGCAGCCTCTGCCGCACTCCCCGCGGACGACGCCGTGTGGCTGGCTGCCGCGCTCGGCTCCGACGCCGCGGCGTGGGCCTCGGAGTTCGGTGTCTCCAAGGACGTATCTGGGCTCGCCTGCGAGCGCAATGTGTTCCGCTACCGGCCGCTGCCGGTGACGGTGCGGTTTGAGGCCGGCACCTCCGGCCACGGCGTCGCCGAGCTCCTGCGGGTCGCGGCAGCGGGGATTCTGGCGGCATCGCCCGTGACGGTGAGCAGCGACGTCATGCTTCCCGGCTCGACCGCGGACGTGCTGAACCAGCACGGGGTGCCCGTCACGGTTGAGGATTCTGCCGCGTGGCTTCGGCGGGCCGCGTTGCTCGGCTCGGGCCGTGTGCGGCTCATTGCCGGTACGGGCGACGCGGCGCGCGCAGCGGTGAGCAGCCTCGCGGACGCGGTCGGCGGCACGCCGGATGTGGCCGCGTATGCCCACCCGGTCGTCTCGGCCGGACGCGTGGAGATCCTGCCGTTCGTGCATGAGCAGGCCGTGTCGGTCACCGCGCACCGCTTCGGCACCCCGAACCCGGTAGCGTTGGGAATCAGGATCTAGCGCTCACGGTCTAGCAGTCACCCTCTAGGAGTCACCTTCTGGGGGTCACCTCAAGTGACCCCCAGAACGCGGATCCATACGCGGGCAGATACTTCTGCTATACGCCGGCCTTGGCAAAGATCTGGTTGATCACCGCGGCCATCTGGTCGAGACGCTCCTGCGGATCGAGTTGCGGAGTCCAGTAGGTCCCCAGTTCCACCGTCAAGGTGCCCCTTCGGGCTCCCGCCAGCAAATGCCATGCCCCCATATCGGGCTGGTCATGGGCGACCGCGAAGGCCGAATCCGCCGCTACGTTCAAGATGAACCGGTGTATCGAGCTCCACTGGATCATGCTGCTGGTCGAATCGGTGAAGACCTGCTCCTGGATAGTCGCGCAGTTCCCGAGATCGGCAGCGCGCTGGTCAAAGGGGTACGGCCCAGAAGCTCCGATGGGCATGCTGATCAGCCGGACAGTCATCTCGGAGAAGACTGCGGCGTCACCGGATGACGCCGCCGACGGCGGGAACTCGCCGTGCACCACAGTGGACTTGCGAAGCGCTGAATAGTAGGTTCCGTCGCTGTAGGTACAAGGCGTCATGTTACCGAGGGACGACCCGTGGATAACGGTTCCCGACGCATAGGTCACCCTTCGACCGTCCGGTCCAGTGATCTCCTGCAGAAGATCGGTCAGCTGCTGAGGGGACTGTGCATTCGCGGGTGGGGGAGGAACGGCTGGCGGGTGTTGAGCCGCCTGGTGGATCAGGTCCTTGGCGACGCCGGCCATCATGTCCAGAGTGGGCTGTGCATCCTTCACGGACTTGAGGGACGGCACGCTGCGGAACATGCTGATCGAGATCGTTCCTGCAAGGACGCGGAGGCCTATGCGTTTGGTGCCGTCCGTCTGGTCGGGCCGGCCGGCTATCGCATAGGCCCTATCTCCTACCGAAGGAGACTTCAGCAGCATCAATGGTTGCGGGACGCTGTCCGCGCCCTCCGCGGACGCATCGAAATGGGCGCAGCGGGCGGCAAGCTCGTCGGTGTAGTCAAAGTCGGCCTTGGCCAGCCTGTCAGACTCGGCGCTGGTCATCGTGAACCGTATCGTGCTGCTCGGTACCGTCTCGTCGGAGAGGGGCACAACGCCGACTGCGAAGCTCAGAGTCAGATCCTTCAGCGCATCGTCTGCGGTCGGCGGATGAAATGCCGAGCATTCATCGGGCCGAATGGTGAGGTGCGTCAGTGGGAACGGGCGCGTGTCGAACGCCGTCCTGGTCACTGTGCTGTCGTCCATGTTGTTCAAGTTCAGTCTGCATTCCTGGAGCATCATGTAGCCGACGGTCATCAGCTCCTGGTCGCTGAAGACCTTCGAGGGAGCGCTGGGCGTGGATGGGCTTGGCGTGGACGGGCTGGGCGTGGACGGGCTCGGGGCGGGAGCCGGGGTGCAGCCGGTCAGGACTAGGAGTCCGACGATGGCCGCCATGGCCGCACGGGACACGCCCCGCAGTTGCGGAAACACTGCACGTCCTGCATACCGGCGAGACATCATCGTCGCCCTCCCTGCTCGGGCTCCCCAGGGCCTTGGTCCTGAACATGTAGCTGACAATCCGCTCGGGCCTGTGGCGAGTGAGCTCATTGATGGGTGTCACCGATACCGCTTCGGGACCCCGAACCCGGTGGCACGAGCGCTCGTTCTCTAGGTGCCCCCTGCCGGCTGGCCTGCCTTGGCGAAGACCTCGTTGATCACCGCCGCCATCTCGTCAACACGCGGCTGCGGATCGGACCCGACCGGCCAGATCGTCGCCAGTTCCACGGACAGTGTGCCCTTTCTGGCCCCGACAAACAGGTGCCAGACCCCCGAGTCCGGATGCTCATGGGCGATCGCGTAGGTCGAGTCCGCGGCGACGTCCAAGCCCAGACGACGTATCGAGGTCCATTGGCTGGTGCTGCTGCTGGCCGTGTCGGAGAAGACCTGCTCCTGGATCACGGGACAGTCACGCAGGTCTGCGGCGCGCTTGTCGAAGGGGTACGGCTGGGCAGCCCCAGTGGGCATGCTCACCAAGTTGACGGTGAGGCCAGCGATGAACAAGGTACTTCCCATTGTTGTCATCGAGGCAGGGAACTCCCCGCCGACCCACGTGGATCCGCGCAGCGCAGAGTAGTAGGTCCCGTCGCTGTAGGTGCATTTTTCTATCGGGCCCACGGATGTGCCGTCCACAACGGTTCCCGCGGCGGTATCCACCTTCTTCCCGCCGGGGCCAGACACACTTTGGAGCAGGTCGGTCAGCTGCTGGGGGCTCATGGCGTTCGCAGGCGGCGGCGTGACGACCGGCGGATGCTTGAGCGACTGGTGGATAAGCTCCTTTGCAACGCCCGCCATCGCGTCCAGAGTGGGCTTGGCGTCGGCCTCGCTCTTCAGGGATGGCACCGCACGGAACATGCTGATCGAGATCGTCCCTGCGAGGACTCGAAGCCCCACTCCTGTGGCCCCGCTCTGTGCGTCGGGCCGGCCCATCAGCGCGTAGGACCTGTCTCCTGCCGAAGGAGGCGTGATCATCATCAGCGTCTGGGGGCTGCGTCTGTCCCCACCTCGGTCGCCGTGAACTGGGCGCACCGGGAGAGGATCTCGTCTGTGTAGTCAAAGTCGGCCACTGCGAGCCTGCCGGCCTCGGCGCTGCGAATCGTGAACCGAATCTGGCTCGTCGGGTCAGTCTCGTCGAGAAGTGGCACGGCTCCCATCGCGAAGCCGACGCTCAGATCCTTGAGTGCCTCGTCCGAAGTGGGCGGATGGAATGCAGAGCATTCGGCCGGCTGCATCGTGTACTGGAGCGGGGAGATCGGGTGCGTATCGAACGAGGTGCGCGTTATCTGGCTGTCATCCACAAAGTTCGGGTTCAGGCCGCGCTCCCCGAGCATTGCGTATCCGACCGCCATCAGCTCTTGGTCAGTGAACACCTTCGAGGGGACGGTCGGCTCAGGCTCAGCAGCGACGCAGCCTGAAAGGACCATGATTCCAACCAGTCCCATCGCGATCAGGGCTGACGGCGCGCTCCACCGCCGGCTCCTTCTCCGGTGGACGTTGCGGTAAGCAGGCATCGCGGGGCATCCGTTCGATAGGCTCTCCGGCCCTGCAGGGATCGCTGGGCTCCTGCCCCGAACGCTAGGTTTCGGACCAACGGCGAACTAGGGGACTTGGGCCCATCGATGCGCGGGATGTGACCTCGGGGTGGGGATGTCTAGTGGCGGCCCGGGGCGCGCGTACGCTGGCGCCATGGAGCCGGCATGCCTGTGAAGAGCGCGGGGATCCTGCTGTACCGCCAAGCGGGCGTGGACCTGGAGGTGTGGATCGCCCACATGGGCGGACCGTTCTGGGCGCGCAAGGACGATCGCGCGTGGTCGATTCCCAAGGGGGAGTACGGCGAGGGTGAGGACCCATTCGAGGCAGCACGGCGCGAGTTCGCGGAGGAGATGGGCTCGCCCGCGCCGGACGCCGAGTACGCGGCCCTCGGCGACTTCCGCCAGCCGTCGGGCAAGGTCATCACGGCGTTCGCCGGCGACGCGGAGTTCGCGCCCGAGCGAATCGTCAGCAACACCTTCCCGCTCGAATGGCCGCGCGGCTCCGGCAAGATCCAGTCGTTCCCCGAGATCGACCGCGCGGAATGGGTCACCGAGACCGTGGCCCGTGCCAAGCTCGTCAAGGGCCAGCTCCCGATCCTCGACGCACTGGTCCAGCGCCTCGCGTGAGAGCCTCGACCAACCGACCGTCCAGACGGACGGATAGACGGACGGATGGATGGATAGGGCGCGTGGGCAAGATCACCGACGAGAACGGCGCCCTGCGACCTTCGGCCCTAACCCCACGTTCACCTGTCCGGCCCACAATGCCCTCATGAACCATCGCGCCACGACCGAGCCCGAGGCCGCGCAGCACGTCGATCCCCGCTCTTCGGTAGACAGACTCCTCCGCGACCTGCGATCAAGCCGCCGCGGCCTCACGGGACGCGAATCCGCGAGGCGCCAGGTCGTCTACGGGCCGAACATGCTCACCCGCAAAGGCGGCCGGAGATGGCCCCGTCAGATTCTGGGCCAGCTCACGCAGCCGCTCGCCCTGCTGCTCTGGCTCGCAGCCGTCCTGAGCTTTATCACCGGGTCCGGGGCCCTGGCCGCCGCGATCGTTGCGGTCATCCTGATCAACGCGGCGTTCGCCTTCCTCCAGGAGCGCCACGCCGAGCACGCGGTCGAGGCGCTCGCGGCCTATCTCCCTCCCTCGGCCCGCGCCATCCGCGACGGGCAGGAAACCCTCGTGGACGCGCGGCTCCTGGTTCCCGGCGACGTGATCGTTGTCCGCGAGGGCGACCGGGTCTCAGCGGACGCGCGGCTCCTCGAGGGCTCCGTCGAGATGGACGTCTCGACGCTCACGGGCGAGTCCCTCCCCGTGCTGCGGACCGCCGAAGGAGACTCGTTCGCGGAGCGTCTGCTGGACGCCTCGGACATGGTCTTCAGCGGGACGAGCTGCACGGGCGGCGAGGCGACCGCCGTCGTGTTCGCGACCGGCATGCACACCGAGCTGGGCCGCATCGCGGCGCTGTCGGAGCGCGTAGGCCACGAGAGCAGCCCGCTCGAGAGGCAGGTCACCCGCGTCGCGAGGGTCATCGCGATCGTGGCGATCGTGATGGGCGCGGCATTCATCCCGGTCGGCACGCTCCTCACAGGCCTACCGCTCGGCGACACCCTGAACTTCGCGATCGGCCTTCTCGTGGCCAACGTCCCAGAGGGCCTGCTGCCCACGATCACGCTCGCGCTCGCCGTCGGCGTCCGCGTGCTGGCCCGCGAGGGCGCGCTCGTGAAGCGGATCTCCGCCGTTGAGACCCTCGGCTCGACGAGCGTGATCTGCACCGACAAGACCGGCACGCTCACCATGAACCAGATGCGCGCCGTCACGCTCTGGACTCCGGACGGGACGCTCGCGCTCGAAGGCGCTGTGCCGCCTGCCGCGCCAGGCTCGCCCGCCGCCAGGCTCGCGGCGGCCGGAGTCGCGTGCAACAACGCACACATTGCCCCGGACGGGACCGAGACGGGCGACCCGACGGAGCTCGCTTTCCTCCACGCGGCCGCCACGCTCGGCCTGCCCAACAACCGTCTCGGCGTCGTGCGGCTCGCCCAGTTCCACTTCGACCCAGTACTGCGCCGTATGTCCACCGTCGACGCCGCGGCAGGAGAAACGGCGGTCCACTGCAAGGGCGCCCCCGAGGAGCTCCTGCCGCTGTGCGACTGGATCTCCGCGCCCGACGGCGGCCGCGAACCCCTCTCGGAGCGGGACCGCACGCACGTGGTCGAGACGGTCAACGACTGGGCTGAACAGGGGCTGCGCGTCCTCGCCGTCGCCGAGAAGGCCGTCCCGGGCGACGGCGCGGCGGGCCTCAGCAGGCACGACGCCGAGCGAGGGCTCACGCTGCTGGGAATCATCGCGCTCCTGGACCCCCCGCGCCCCGAGGTGGCGGACGCCGTCGCGCGCTGCCACGCAGCCGGGATCCGACTCATCATCGTCACGGGCGACCACGGCCTGACCGCCCGGGGCATCGCGGCCCGGGTAGGTATCGGTGACGGCGATATCCGCATCGTCAGCGGCACCGAGCTGGACCACATGCCGGAGGCCGAGCTCGACGCCCTCCTGGCCACGGACCGGGAGATCATCTTCGCGCGCAGCTCGCCCGAGGCGAAGCTGCGCATCGCGGACGCGCTGCGGGACCTCGGGCACGTCGTCGCGATGACGGGCGACGGCGTCAACGACGCCCCCGCTCTGCGGCGCGCCGACATCGGTGTCGCCATGGGTCGCTCCGGGACGGACGTGGCCCGCGAGGCCTCGGCGATGGTGCTCACCGATGACGATTTCGCGTCAATCGTGAGCGCCGTCCGCTCGGGCCGCCGGGTCTACGACAACGTCCGCAAGTTCATCGTGTACATCTTCGCCCACGCGACCCCTGAGGTCGTCCCCTTCCTCCTCTACGCGGTCGCGGGAGGAGGGATTCCGCTCCCCCTCACCGTGATGCAGATCCTTGCCGTGGATCTCGGCACCGAGACACTCCCAGCGCTCGCCCTCGGCCGCGAGCCCGAGGAGCCGGGCACCATGGACCGGCCGCCGCGCCAGCGGGGGCAGAACGTGATCGATGGACCGATGCTCGCCAGGGCGTGGGGACTCCTCGGGGGGATCTCGGCCGTCCTCGTCACGGGCGGGTTCCTCGCGACACTCATCGCCGGCGGGTGGCATTTCGGCGCCCCCACCGGATCGGGACCCCTCCACGGGGTGTGGGTCCAGGCCACCACCATGACCTTCCTCGGCATCGTGGCGTGCCAGATCGGGACCGCGTTCGCTGCACGGACCCAGACCGCCTCACTGGCACAGATCGGGATCGCCACCAACAAGCTCCTGCTGTGGGGCATCGCGTTCGAGATCGCCTTCTCGGCGGCGATCGTATACGTCCCGCCGCTCCAGCTCGTCTTCGGGACCGCAGCCCCGGAACCGTGGCAGCTGCTCATGCTCGTGCCGTTCCCCTTCATCGTCTGGGGCTCCGACGAAGCGGTCCGCTACATCCGGCGGCGCCGGGCCCGGACGGGCGTGGAGCTCAAGCCCGCCGCCGTGTGAGAAACTGCGCCTCGGGGCCAAAGCAGGCCGCCCGCGCGGCAAGGAGGGGACATGGCCACGAGCCTCCCGGAGCATCCTGACTTCGGCGCCAGCACGGCGGAGGAGCACGTCTGGAACAGGCTCATGGAGCAGCTTCCGGACAGCGCGGTGGTCTTCCATTCGCTCAAGCTCGCCCACCTCGGCGAGCGGGAAATCGACTTCCTCGTCCTATGGCCCGGGGTCGGGGCAGCCGTCCTCGAGGTCAAGGGCGGAGTGGTGCGACGCTCACGCGGCCGCTGGTACACGCGCAGCCGCGGCGGGCAGGACCACGCGATCGAGAACCCGGTGGACCAGGCCCGGGCCGCCAAGCACAAGCTGCGCGCATACCTCGACGGGACGGCAGCGCACGGCACCCGGTTCGCCGAGCTCGCGGTGTTCCCGTTTACGAAGGTCGGCCACGACTTCCACTCCCCCGGCACGCCCCTCTCGATCCTCGCCGGCCAGAACGACCTCGACCACCTCGCCGAGAAGATCAAAGCCGCAATCCACGCCGAAGGCACGGGCGTGCATCTCCGCCGGGGAGGCGAAAGCACGTTCGAAGCCCTGATCGAGGCGCTCCTCGCGAACACCGAGGACATCGGACCAGCGCGGGCCAGCGCCGTCGAACTCGAAGAGCACGCCGAGCACCTCACCGAGAACCAACGCGTGCTCCTCGATTTCCTCGCCGAGCAGCCACGCCTGCACATCCAGGGGACCGCAGGGAGCGGGAAGACCTACCTCGCCCTCGAGCAGGCTCGCCGGCTGGCCCAGGCGGGAGAGCGCGTGGCGGTCCTGTGCTTCAACCAGGGGCTGGCCGGCCACCTCAACGAGGTGGGCGCCCGGTGGAAGAGGCCCGCCGAGTACATCGGCACGTTCCACGAGCTCGCCGAGTACCTCGACGTGCGGCTCTCCCCGGACGACGGCGCCCTGCAGCACTTCTACGACGTCAGCCTTCCGCAGGCGCTCACCCGGGCGGCCCGTGCCCTGCCGGACTTCCGCCGGTTCGACTCGATCGTCGTGGACGAGGGGCAGGACTTCCGCCCGCTGTGGTGGGAGACCGTGCTCGTGAGCCTGCGCCATCGCGGGGGCAATGGCCTGTACGTGTTCAGCGACTCCAACCAGTCGGTGTACCACAGCCGTCCCGCCCGACCGCTCGGCATGGTGCCGTTCTCACTGCGGGAGAACCTGCGCAACACGAAGCAGATCGCCAACCTCGCGGGAGCCTTCACGGGTCGGGAGCAGCGGGTCCGCGGCCTCGCCGGGGATCCCGTCGAGGTGATCGACGTCCCCGTGGACAGGGCCATCGCCGCGGCGGACGACGCAGTCGATCGCCTCATTGCCGAAGGCTGGGATCCGGGGCAGATCGCCCTCTTGACCACCAAGTACAGGCATCCCGAGCAGGAGAACCAGATCCGCATCCTCGGGAAGGCCGGCTACTGGGCCGGGTACTTCGGCGACCGGGACGTCTTCTACTCGAGCGTGCAGGGGTTCAAGGGGCTCGAGCGCTCCGCCGTCGTCCTGGCCGTCAACGGCTGGCACGCGGACCTCGGCCCGGAGCTGCTCTACACGGGAATCAGCCGGGCACGGAGCAGGCTCGTCGTCGTCGGCCCGCGTGCTGCCATCGAAGCGTGCGGCGGGACCGCCGTCGCGAAGAGGTTCGCGGAGGCGACGGTGACCCCGGCCGCGACAGGGTAGACACCCGAACCGTAGACCGGGAGAAGGCACCCACAACGCGCTGGCGTCTCAGGGGGCGTCAAGGAACCCGAGGACGTCCTGGGCGAAGCCGGGGGTGAGCTGGACGCCCACATGGCCGCGGCCGTAGTACATGATGAGCCGGCCGTTCGGGAGGCCGCGCGCCGTCTCACGGAACACCGCAGGCCCGTACGGAGTGTCCTCGTCCCCGCCGATCACGAGGGTCGGGACGCTGATCTCGGTGAGCCTGGCCGTGAGGTCGAAGGCGTCCTCGGCGCGCAGCACAACGGCGAGGTCGTCGGTCGAGCCGCGGTACACGAGTGGGCCCACAAGCCAGCCTGCCCAGCCCTCGAGGCTGCGCGCGGCGGGGCGGACCCCGATGAGCCGGACCATCTCGGAACCGGCGCCCCGGAGGTCCCCGGCCTCGAGCCGCGCGAGCAGGGCACGCTGGCCGACCTTGCCCGCAGGACCGAGCCTGCAGCCCGATGCAACAAGGACGAGCCGCCGCACGAGGTCCGGGCGATCGGCAGCGAGCTGGAGTGCCACGATGCCGCCGGTCGAGATACCCATGACATCCACGGGGGCGCCGAGCCTCGGAAGGCGGTCCGCGTAGTCCGCGGCGATATCTTCCATGGTTGCGTCGGGGCCCAGGCCCGCGCGCCGGTTGACCCACCAGACCTCGCGGCTCCGGGCGAGCGGCCCGAGCGTCCGGGACTCTGCGAGGAAGGCCGTGCCGCGCGGAACAACGTGCCGCGGCGTGAGTCCGGGCAGCACCACGAGCGGACGCCCGGTGCCCAGCCGGAACGAGGGCATTCCCTCGAACGGGTCTCCGCCGCTCACCACTCCCCCGCTGCCCTCCAGTCCCTATCCGAACTCGATCCGCTCCACGGTGCTCCGCGTCAACGAGCTCAACGCCCGCGCCGTTGCCCGGGCCTGCCCTTGCCCGATGCCGGACGTCCCTTGCCGCCGCCGGGCTTTCCGCCCCGGGTGCCGAACTTGCCGCCCCGGGCGGACTTCGCCGCGCGGCTCGCCTCATTGCGGGCCTTGGCCTCCTTGGACTGCGTGGCGGCCAGGTTCTCGCGGCGCTTCTGCGCGGCCTCCTGCTGGTCGCGCTGAACCGAGGCCTGCCGGGAGCTGTTCGCCCCGCGCCCGCGGACCACGCCGATGAACTCCTGGATCAGCTCCGACTCGTCCTCGCGCCGCCAGGCGATCCCGACCGCATAGGGTTTGACGCCGGTCACCGGCCGATAGCGGAGGTCCTTGCGGTTGAAGTGCCTCACCACGGACATCGGCATGATCGCGAGCCCCGCCCCGCCCTCGACGAGGTCCAAGCGCTCGGAGGGCCCGCCGTCGTACTCGAAGAGCTCGTCCTCGACCTCGCCGAGGGGAATCTCCTCGAACGCCTGGATCTCGTGGCCCTTGGGCGCCACGACCACGGCGAGCTCCTCGTACAGCGGGATGACGTGGAGGGCTTCCTTGTCCCTGTCCACGGGCAGCCGGACGAAGGCCACGTCCGCGGTGCCGTCGCGCAGGACCGCGAGCTGCTGGGCGTCGTCGACCATCTGGGAGGCGAGCGGCTGGTCAGGAAAGCGCTCCTCCCACCGGTGGAACCACTTGCCGGGTGCGACCCCCGCGACGAAGGCGACCTTCAGGGCATGGGCACTCTCAGGCTGCATGGGTCCACGGTAGCCTTGATCCCATGAGCTCGAACCCCAAGGCCGCGTCCCAGTCCATGAAGCCGGCCACCGCCGCGAAGAAGCTCGGCATCTTCCTCCCCGCCACGCCTGCGGAGTTCCAGGAAGGTGCGGTGACGCGCGAGGAGTTCGACGAACTGCGCGCCAACCCGCCGGCGTGGCTCACCGAGCTGCTCGAGAAGGGCCCGCACCCGCGGCCGGTCGTGGCGCAGAAGCTCAACGTCACCATCTCCGGCCTCGCCCGCGCTGGCATCACCGAGGCACTCACGACGGCGGAGATCACCGCGCTGCTCGAGGACCGGCCGCAGTGGCTCCAGGAGGAGCGCGCCAACATGGCCTCGGTCCGCGAGGAGGCCCGGCGGGTCAAGGCAGAGGCCGAGCAGAAGGCCGCTAAGGTCGCCTCGGCCGCACACGGAGCAGCGGCGGAGAGGTCGCTGCGCGGCGGTCGCCACGGCTGACGGGCCGTCTCCCTGCGTTGCGGGGTCACCACCCAACGATGCGGAGTCACCTCCCAACGATGCGGAGTCACCTCCCAACGATGCGGAGTCACCACAGGCCGAGCGTCTAGGCTTCCTCGGCGCTGTTCGTCTCGATAGCCGTGGTTACCGTCTGGGTTGGCGGTACATAGTGGATTCCGGAGACGATTCCCGCGGCGCTGGCCTCTTGGGCAGGGAGAGCTGCGAGTCCGAATAGCGCTACCCCCAATGCGCCCAAGATCGCAGCACCGATCCGGGCACGACGCGATGCATAAGGCTGAGTTTCCGATGAATTCTCCATGGCACCAGAATCTCGTCCGGTGCTGTGCGGCTTATCTCGTGGACCTGTGCTGGGCCTAGGCGCTCACCGCAGAGACGCGAAGATCACCCTCGACGATGGGAGGTGAACCCGCATCGGTCTACCGCGCTCAGTCACAGTGCGCAGGGCCACCGCGGCGGCCGGGTCAGGCGTTCGGATCGACCAGGATCTTCACGTGGTGCTCGTTGTTGTTGATGAGCTGGTCGTAGCCCTCGGTGACGAGGTCGTCCAAGGGGATCTTGGCGGTGATGAACGGCGCCAGGTCGAGCTTGCCGGACTGCACGAGCGCGATGGTGCTGGGGTGGTCGTTCGCGTACCCGATGGTGCCGCGGAGGTCGATCTCCTTGAGCACGAGGGACGGCATGTCGACCGGAGGCTTGTGCCCCCAGATGGACACGTTCACGATGACTCCGCCGGGCCGGACGGTGGCCATGAGCATGTCCAGCACGGCGGGGACGGAGCTGCATTCGAAGCCGACGTCTGCACCCTTGCCGCCGGTGCGCGCACGCACCTGCTCGGCGACGTCGCCTTCGCGCGGGTCGAACACCTCGTCCGCCACCCCGGTGTCCCGCGCCATCTGCTTGCGGGCCTCGCTCAGCTCCGAGATGAACACCGTGAGGCCGGACGCCTTGAGCACGGCCGAGGTCAGCAGGCCAATCGGACCCGCGCCGCCCACGATGGCGACGTCGCCGGCCTTCGCGCCGCTGCGGACAAAGGCGTGGTGCCCTACGGACAGCGGCTCGATCAGTGCGGCCTGGTCCAGGGGGATGTCCCCGATCGGGTGGACCCAGCGCCGCTGGACCACGATCTTCTGCGCGAGTCCCCCGCCCCGCCCACCCAGACCGATGAAGTTCATGTCCTTGGAGAGCTGGTAGGCCGCCCCAGGTCCGGTGTCGACATCGTCGTGGATGATGTAGGGCTCGACGACCACGTTCTGGCCGACCTCGAGGTCGGCGACCCCATCGCCGAGCGCCGTGATCGTGCCGGAGAACTCATGGCCGATCGTCACCGGGGCCTCCTCGCCCGAGATCGGATGCGGCGACCCCTTCGGCGGTATGAAGATCGGGCCCTCGAGGTATTCATGCAGGTCGGTGCCGCAGATCCCGCACCAGGCGACGTCGATCGCGACCGTCCCAGGCTTGAGCTCGGGCTCGGGAATGTCCTCGATGCGGATGTCTTTCCGGTCGTAGTAGCGGGCAGCTTTCATGACGGACCCCTCCATCGTCGGTGGCTTCGGGAGCCAGCCTATCGGCCCTCCAGGCCGCACCGAAGGGGCCCAAGGGCTCAATCCTGATGGGACCGGTGGGTTGCCCGCACGTCCCGCACAAGGATGCCCGGCGGGAGACCCAAGTCAGTCCTGATGCAGGCGGATGAGGTTCCCGCAGGTGTCCTCGAAGTCGGCCATGACGCCCGAGGGGTCCTGAGTCGGCTCGCCGCGGAACACGACCCCGACCGCGCTCAGGCGCTCGTAGTCGGCCCGGACGTCCGGCGAGCCGAGCACGATAGCCGGCAGGCCGGCGTCGTACACGCCCGTGCGGTAGGCCTCCGCGACGGGGTTTCCGCTCGGTTCGAGCAGCAGCCCCACGCCACCGGAATCGGGCGAAGAGACGATGAACAGGTTCGCCTCGGGCATCGCAAGCAGGGTGTCGAAGCCGAGCGTCTCCGTGTAGAACACGTGCGCGGCGGCCGGGTCAATCACGTGGATGGAGCACATCTTGATCCTCATGGCACTCAGCCTACGCACCGCCTCCGACAATCCCCACGGCCGAACGAATCGTCCTCACAGGGTGACGTGAGCGGAACGTAGGGTGCGGACACGGACCGTCAGCAGGTCGCCGAGGCCTGCTCGGACGCACGACGGCGGTCCTAGAAGCCAACGGCGACCGGGTGCATGCTCATCAGAGCCTTGATTGTCGCGGCATCGCTCCTCGTACGGTCGAAGGCACACAGCCCGGTGATGGGCTTAGCCTGCATCAGGAGCTCGGCCTCTTCCTCCCAGCGCATCCACGCCTCGAGCCGCTCGGGATCCAAGGTCAGGCTGGTGTTGTCCGCCGCAATCCGAAGTCCCGTGTAGCCGAGCTCGATGGCCTCTGCCAGGGAACTCTCGAAGGCTGCCCGTTGTGCAGCTGCATCGATGATCATCGCTTGGCCATACGCCTCGGCCGTGCTGAAGATCAGGAGGTCGCCCCGCTCCACGAGGCCCTTGGGCCAGAGTGCAGCCCTAGGGTCGTCGACGATGAAGACCTGGCGCTCGCCGCGGGCGTGTCCTTCGACCAGAAACGATGCGACGCGACCCTCGAATTCGGGTAAGCCCATGAAAGCCCATCCGAGATGGCCGACCGGCCACCGGTCCTCTCGCCGCGGCCGGTGGATGCGCTCGTTCACCGACCCCTCCTCTCAGGCGACTGCGGTAGCGCCACACAACCTCGCGCGACACCCGATGAATGGGCAACCTGCGCGCCATGTGGACTCAGATTTTACCCCTCGAATGCGTAGCTCGGCATGGGTGCCGGTAACCGACGGGCCGGCGGCATCCCCCATGATGAACGCCCCCAGCATTCCATGCCGCCAGCCCGTCAGTAGGCCGATTCTTGACCCAAGGACCAAGCTAATCGGTGGTCTGGCCGTGCGTTCAGAGGCTTTCGTCCCACCCTGCACGAACGGTTCATCGCTTCGAGGACAAGATCAGCGGAGCTCCTGAGCGCACGACGGCGGGCGGGAACCCGCCGTCGTGCGCTCACCGCCGCTCCGGGAGCGTCAGCCGAAGATCGACCTCACGGGGACAACTCCTCGAGCACGCGGCCCTTCGTCTCGATCGCGAAGAAGATGGTGATGAGTCCGCCCAGTGCCGCGATCCCGGCGAACACGATGAACACCCACGAGATCCCGAAGCCGTCCATGATCCACGCGACCAGCAGCGGCCCGAGACTCGAGCCCGCACGGAGCCACGCGCTCCCGAAACCCGTGCCGATGGCCCGCAGCCGTGTCGGGTACAGCTCGGCCGAGTAGAGGTACAGCGAGAAGGAGACCGTCTGGAGGATCGCGTAGGCGATGCTCGCGAAGAGGACGACCTGCACCGCGGAGACCGCGCCCAGGGCGCCGAGCACCACTAGCGGGACGGTGGAGACGAGGAACGCCACCGAGTACCAGCGCTTGCGGCCCACGCGGTCGATCAGCAGCGCGCAGATCACGGACGCAACGACGCCAACGCTGGAAGTCACCCAGCCGTAGGCCAGACTCGTCTGGAGCGGCACATGGAAGACCTCCTTGTAGAGGGTGGGCAGCCAGGTGATGAGGCCGTTGTTGACCACGTACCCGCTCACCCACAGGCCCCAGATCATGAGGGTGCGCTTGCGGTAGACGCCCCGGAACAGCTCGCGCCAGTCGGAGCGGCCCTCGACAGGGGCGACCGGCCGGACCTCCGGCTCGGCGAGCGCGTGGCCGGCCTTGACGGCCTCCCGCTCGAGCATCGCCACGACGGCCTCGGCCTTCGCGGTGCGCCCCACGGCGGCGAGCCATCGAGGCGATTCGGGCATGAGCCAGCGCAGCGGGATGGTGAGGACGGCGGGGACGAGCCCCACGATGAACATGGCCTTCCAACCGAACACCGGGACGAGGAAGAAGCCCGCGATCCCGGCGAACATGAGGCCCACGGGGAAGATGACCTCGTAGAGGAGGAAGAACCGGCCGCGGCGCCGGGCGCCGACGAATTCGTTGATGTACGCGCTCGCCACCGGCACCTCGCCGCCGGTGCCGATGCCCTGGAGGAACCGCATCACGATCATGGACCAGGCGCCCCACGCGAACAGGCACGCGAGGTCCATGCTCACGAACAGCACGATGGTGATCGCCAGGGTGGGCATGCGCCCGATGCGCTCGGCGAGGCTGCCGAAGACCAGCGACCCGAAGAGCTGGCCGAGGTAGCCGGCGGAGAGGATCACGCCGACCTCGCCGGCGCTGAGGTGCCACTCGGTCACGAGCTGGGGCATCGCGAACGCGATCGCGAGGACCGTGTACGCGTCGAAGAAGGTGGCGGAGCCGATGACGACGCGGATCATCGTGAGGCGCCGGGTGATCGGCAGCCGCTCGAGTCTCGCGACGAGCTCGGTCTGTGTCGCGGAAGTCTGTCCGCTGGCCATAGCAGTCATTGTGGGGTGGTTCCTGCCCTCCGCGGCCATCGCGGAGTTGTCGGGACATCGTTGTCGCCGAACCGCTCGCCCAGGATGCGCGAACGGACGGGAAGGTGGCGTGTCAGGCCGGGCTTGCGAAGTCGAGCGTACGACGGCGGGCGGGAACCCGCCGTCGTACGCTCGCCCGTCACGCGTGGGCGGGGACGGAGGCCAGACCGAGGTTCGCCGAGGCGAGTGCAAGGGCGATCTCCTCGTGTGCGCCGGGGGCAAGCGGGAGCAGCGGGGGCCGCACTGTGGCGTGCTCGAGGATGCCTCGGGCCACGAGGCCCTCCTTGAGCGCGACCGTGCCCTCCATGTGGGAGCCGCGGTGGTAGACGTTCTTGGTCACGGGCAGGAGGCGGTCGTGGATCTCGCGCGCCTTCGCGTAGTCCTTGGCCTTGCCCGCTGCGATGAGCTCGACGAGCGGCTCGGGCGCAAGGCCGCCGTAGCCGACGAGGGCGCCGTCGACGTCGAACATCGTGTGCAGGAGGTACTCGTCATGGCACGTGAGGACCTGCAGCTCCGGGAACGCTGCCCGCAGCACGGGGATCTCGGTGTCCCAGCGGCGCATGTTGCGCACGCCGTTCTTGGTGGCGAACACGCCCTCCTGAGCGGCGATCTCGAGCTGGGTGTCGAGGTTGTAGGTGGCCTTGGTGGCGTCCGGGTACTGGAAGAGGATGAGCGGAAGGCCGCTCGTCTCGTAGATTTCGCGGTAGCGGGTCTGCGGCGCGCCGTCCTGGTAGCCGAACCGCAGCCAGCCGTGCGAGGGGTAGACGAGGCCGGCGGAAGCACCGGCGTCGACAGCGCGCTGGGCCTCCTCGGCGGCAACCTTGTTCCCCTCTCCGGTGATGCCGGCGATGATCGGCAGCTGGCCGTCCACAGAGTCCCGGAACGCAGCGATGACCTGCGCCTGCTCCGCCTGGGTGAGGAACGTCCCTTCGCCGGCGTGGCCGAGGACCACGAGGCCCTTGACGCCTTCAACGCTGCCGAGCCAGCTGCCGAGGCGCTGGATCGCGTCGACATCAACGTCGCCATCGCGGGTGAAGGGGGTGACGGGGGCCGGGACGAGGCCCCTGAGGTCGATGGTGCTCACTGATTGCTCCTCGTTGAAGGGAAAGGGAATCGATTCCGTTATCGATTGCACCAACGGTAAGCTGAGTCACAGGAGCCCGTCAAGGGGTCCGTTTCACGGGATTCGAGGAAGGGCAGCATGGACGGCAAGGGCGTCAGGACTGGATCGAGGCCCACGATCGCGGATGTCGCGGCAGCGGCAGGCGTTGCGCGCTCCACGGTGTCTCGCGCCATGAACCGCGACCACACGTTCTACCGCAGCGACTCCGCCGCCCGGATCCGCGCTGTCGCTGAGGGTCTGGGCTACGAGCCCAACCCCTCGGCCGCGAACCTGCGCCGCAGGCAGACGAACACCATCGGGGTCCTCGTCCCGCGGCTCACGGACACGGTCATGGCCACGCTGTACGAGGAGATCGCGACGGCGTGCGGGACGCGCGGCTACCACGCCCTCGTCGCCACGACCTACGGCGATGCGCAGCTCGAGCGGGAGAACGGCCTCGCGATGCTCGCCTCACGCGTGGACGGCCTCATCCTCACGACCGCCACGACCGATGGCGGACTGTGCAGCGAACTGCTGGAGGGCGGCGTACCGCACGTGCTCGCGCTGCGCGCGTATGGGCCGAGCCCGAGCGTGACGGGCGACGACGCGCTGGGCGGCTATCTCGCGACGCGCCACCTCATCGATCTGGGGCACCGGTTGATCGGGATCGTCGCGGGGCCGGACGAAGCCCCGACCGCCCTGGCCCGCCGCGAGGGGTATCGGCGGGCGCTGGCAGAGGCGGGACTCGTCGCCGACCCCTCGTTCGAGTATGACTCGACGTTCTCGATGGAAAGCGGTGAGGCCGCTGCCGCAGCGCTCCTGGCCGGCGAACGCCGCCCCACCGCCGTGTTCGCGGTCAACGACAACACGGCAATAGGGTTCACATCCGTGATCCAGCGGTCCGGGCTACGGATACCCGCGGACCTCTCAGTGGCGGGCTACAACGACATCCCCGTCGTCGGCCGTCTTGCCGTGCCACTCACGAGCGTCCGCGTGCCCTTCCGAGAGATCGCTGTGGCAGCCGTGGACTCGCTGCTCGACCAGGTCGCCGGGCGGAGTGCCGCGGACCGGGCGGGGTCCTCGCGCATCCTCGCGCCCACGCTCATCCCCCGTGCGTCGACGGGCCGGCCTCCGGTTCAGGAGAGTGCGGGCGCCGCAGTCGCCTGACGACGGCGGGTGGGCACCCGCCGTCGTGCGCTCGCCGACCGCCAGCCATGCACGAGGCGGGAAGCGCGGGCCTCTGACCAGGCGAGCCTCAGTGGCCGTAGCCGGCCGCAGTCTCGGTGAGGCTCTTCCCCTTCGTCTCGGGGGCCAGCCACTGGGACAGCACGGCGCCCAGGAGGGCGACCCCTGCGGCGATGAGCATCGTGCCACCAGTGCCCAGAGTCTTCATCGACATCGGCAGCAGGAACGTGCCGATGCCGGCGCCCACCCGGCTCACGGCCGCCGCGAAGCCCGTACCGATCCCGCGGATCTCAGTCGGAAAGACCTCGCCGGGGTAGACCCCGGTCAGCGTGTTGTACATCGCATTGAAGAACGAGAACACCAAGAACAGCACGAGCACTGCGAACGGCGGCGCACCGGCCCAGAGCCCGATGACGGCGAGGATCACCGTGGCCAGCCACTGCGGCGGCACCGTCAGCACGCGCCGTCCGACCTTGTCGATCAGGAACACCGTGAGCACCACGCCCGAGAGGGCCACGGCGGAGAGCCCCACGCCGCCGGCGAGGCCGCCGCCGAGGCCGTAGCTCTCCAGGACGCTGTCAGCGAAGGTTGCGATCGCGAAATACGGCGAGACGGCACAGAACCAGAACATCGAAACGAACAGGGTCGACCGCCAGTACTTCCGCGAGAACAGCATGCCGAAGGTGCCGGGGCGCACGTCCTCGTGCTCGACGTCGGCCACGTCGGCCTCGCTCTCCAGATACCGCCGCGCGACGAGGCGGGCCTCGTCCCTGCGGCCGACATTCCAGAGCCACCGCGGCGACTCGGGCAGGCCAAGCCGGCTGACGAACAGGACCCCTGCGATGACGGTGCTCGTGCCAAGGATGGTCCGCCACCCCAGATCGGTGTACTCGGTCAGGACATAGCCCAGCGCGAACGCGGCCATGAAGCCCGAGTACCACGCGATGAGCGTCAGCCCGAGGACCCGGCCCCTCAAACGGGCGGGCGCGAACTCCGACATGAGAGGCCAGCCGACCGAGTACTCGGCGCCGATCGCGACGCCCATCATGAGGCGCACCACGATCAGCCACTCTGCCGAGTCGACGACGAACTGCAGCGCCGAGGCGATGACGAACAGCCCCATGTCGAGCATGAACAGCGGCTTGCGGCCGAACTTGTCCGCCGCGTAGCCGCCGATGGGCGACCCTACGAGGATTCCGAGGAGCGCGGCCGCAGCGACGAGGCCCTCCTCAAGCGACGTCAGACGGAGATCGCCCATCATCGTGGCGGCCACCGGCCCGATGATCCCGAGAATGTACCCGTCCAGGAACATCCCGCCGACCATCACGGCGGCGAGCCTGATCAGAAAGTGTCGCTTCCCTGTTGCGGACAGCTCCCCCCGCGCCGTCCTCCTTTCGCTCACGGTCTTCATGTCTCCTCCTGGCCCATTCACCATTGTGATCCGTCAGGCCGACCCGGTCCCCCTTCCGATGAGGATTTCTGGGCCGGCGTCCGCGGACTTTCGGGCATCCGGCATCGCTACGTGCTCGAGGGCCACGTGGTCTATAGACCTAGGTCTATGGCGGCCTGCTCCCGCGTCCGAGAGGATGGGCCCATGGGGGCGTGCCGTCGGGCAGGCCCACGGAAGAGGGGACACTTTCGTGGATCGTGGATGGCTCTACGGCGCCGCGGCCGCGGCGCTCGTGCTCGCACTCAGCGGCTGCGCAGCACCGCAGCAGGCGAGCACAAGCAGCCCTAGCGCGGGCAGCGGGACCGCGCCGTCGTCCGCGAGCGCAGCAGCGGCATGCGTGGCAGACCCGCAGGCGGTCATCCGGCGCACGCTCCCCGCGGCGGCGTCGGGCCCGATGCCCGCGACGACCGCGGCCGCCCTCGACAAAGCCGCGCAGGATGGCCTCGCGCAGGCCTCGACGGCGGGCGCGATCGTCGCCATCCGCAGCCCACAGGGGACATGGATCAAGGCCTTCGGCCTCGCGGACCAGACCACGAGGGCGCCCATGACGGCGGACATGTACCAGCGCATCGGCTCGGTCACCAAGACATTCACGGGAACGGTGGTCCTCAGGCTGGTCCAGGACGGCAGGGTCTCCCTCGACGACCCGATCAGCCGCTATGTCCCGGGCGTCCCCCGCGGCGACGAGGTGACCCTCCGCCTGCTGCTGAACATGACGAGCGGGGTCCCGAGCTACTCCCTCGACACGACGTTCCAGCACGACCTCTTCACCACCCCGAACAAGGTGTGGACGCCGGATCAGCTGATCGCGCTCGGCCTCGCGCTCCCCCGCCAGTTCGAACCGGGCGCGAAGTTCGACTATTCGAACACGAACACGCTCCTGCTCGGCAAGGTCATCGAGAAGGTCACGGGAACGACCTACACGGACGCGCTCCAGAACTACGTCATCGCACCGCTCAAGCTCTCGGGGACTTCGATGCCGGGCGCCAGCGGCGCGCTCCCCTCCCCGCACGCGACCGGGCTCACCCTCCAGGGCCTTCCCGACGGGCAGACGACGCCGCAGGACGCGACCGCGTGGAACCCCACCTGGGCCTGGTCGGCGGGAGAGCTGACCTCGACGGCCGCCGACCTCCTCACATACGGGCGGGCCATGGCGACGGGTCAGGGGCTCCTCGACGAGAAGACCCAGACCGAGCGGCTCGCGTCGATCCCCGGCCCGGCGGGCTACGGCCTCGCCGTGGGCTGCATCGACGGGTGGCTCGGGCACACGGGCGAGATCCCCGGGTTCAACACGAGCCTCTTCTACGACACGCGCTCCGACACGACCGTGACCGTTCTCGCCAACAGCGACATCCCCTCGGGCGGCTGCACGGAGTCAGCAACCCTGCCCGACACGCCGAAGCAGCTGCCGTGCATGGACCCCGCGAGCCGGATCTTCGTCTCCGTCTCCGCGGCCCTGGGCCACGAGTTCAAGCCCAACCCGAAGGCGTGAGCGCGTAACGGAAGCGGCAGCTGGACGGCCCCGAAATATGATCGCGTTCATGGCCCCCGCCCTCCGGCCGCCTCTGGCCCACTCGCTGGACGTCTCACTGCGCACCGTCCTCGGCCTGGGCCTCGTGCTCGCCGGAATCCTCGCCGCCCTCGTACCCTGGGAGGGACCAGCGGGCTGGCTGCTGCTCCTCTTCCCGGGCATCTTCCTCGTCTACCTCGGAGCTGGCCTCCTTGCCTGGTACCGGCGGCCGAGCAACCGCATGGGGCCGCTCATCCTCGTTGCGGGCGTGGCGCTCTTCCTCGGAGGCGGCCTGTGGAACACGGAGGTGCCCGCGCTCGTCGCCGTCGGGGCGGTGTGCAGCACGCTCGTCCTCGCCGCGACGGTCCACCTCCTGCATGCCTTCCCCTCCGGCAGGCTCCGCGGGCGGGCGTCCAGAGCCACCGTCCTCGGCGCGTACGTGACGGCACTCCCGCTCCAGGCCCCGCACTACCTCTTCGACGCGCAGGGCCAGGTGCCGGGGCTGCTCGTTGCGGACAGCCCGGAGGCCCTGGCCCTCGGGGTCGCGGTCCAGCAGTTCACCGGTGCAGCGGTCATGGTCGCGACAGCCATCATCCTCACGCGCCGGTTGCTCCGCACCGAACGGCGGCACCGCTTCGTGCTCGTCCCCGTCTCCGCCTACGGGATCTTCGCCGTGATCTTCACCCCGTTCAGCTCGTCCGTGCTCGGCGGCCTCCTGCACCTTCCCGCGATGCTGCGAGGCGGCATCCAGCTTGCGGTCCTCGCCGGGATCCCCGTCGCCTTCGCACTCGGAGTCCTGCGGGGCGGATTCGCCAGGACGGGCCAGCTCGAAGAACTCGGGACGTGGCTCGGTGTGTCCGGACCCAAGCACGCCCTGTCCGTGGCGCTCTCGGGGACGCTCGGCGACCCCTCGCTCGAGCTCTCCTACTGGGTGCCCCAGCGGAAGTCGTTCGTCGACGAGCAGGGCGAGCCAGTCGCCGTCGTCCTCGGGACGGAACGGGATACCGGCGAGGGGCGCGGAACGGTCGAGGTCGAGGTGGACGGCCGCCGTGTGGGCGCCATCTCC
The DNA here is from genome assembly GCF_041022165.1 of Sinomonas sp. P10A9. Classification (GTDB taxonomy): domain Bacteria; phylum Actinomycetota; class Actinomycetes; order Actinomycetales; family Micrococcaceae; genus Sinomonas; species Sinomonas puerhi. The sequence continues at coordinate 170,235 of NZ_CP163302.1, read as the reverse complement.
TACGACGCGGCCCTCATCGCTGACCCCGAGCTCGTCCGGACGGCGGGGCGCGTCGTTGCCATCGCGGTGGACAGGGAGCGGCTCACCGCCGAGCTGCGGTCCAACCGCGCAGCCCTGCAGAGGTCGAGGGAGCGGCTCGTCAACGCCGTGGACCGGGAGCGGCGCCGCATCGCCCAGGACCTCCACGACGGCCTGCAGATGCGGCTCGTCCTCCTGGCCCTCGACGCCCAGCGGCTCGGCAACGCCACCGGGACCACCGAAGAGATGTCCCACCGCGCGACCCAGCTGCGCCGTGAGATCGACGCCGCCGCGGCGGACCTGCGTCAGCTCGTGCACAACGTCATGCCGGCTGCGCTCATCGAACAGGGCCTCGCGGCCGCCGTCGAGGATCTCACCGACAGGATGCCCATCCCCACCTCCCTCGAGATGGGCCCCGAGATCATCCCTGGCACTCGCGCCCTCCCCCCGGCGGTCGAGAGCACCGCCTACTTCGTCATCGCGGAGGCGCTCGCGAACACTGTCAAGCACGCGGCGGCGGAATCGGCGGCGGTGCGGGTCGCCCTCGACGACGGGCAGCTGCGGCTCGAGGTGCACGACGACGGCGTGGGCGGCGCACGGCAGAACGACGGGGCCGGGCTGCGCGGCCTGTCCGACCGGGTCGAGGTCCTCGCGGGTCGCCTCGATGTGACCAGCGAACCCGGCGAGGGCACTCATATCACCGTGGAGCTGCCATGCGCGTGATCATCGGGGAAGACGAGGCGCTCCTGAGGCGCGGGCTGCAGCTCCTCCTGGAGGACGGCGGTTTCGAGGTCGTCGCGGCGACGGCCGACGCGGAGGCCCTCGAGTCCGCCGTCGAAGAGCACCGTCCCGACCTCGTGGTCACCGACATCCGGATGCCGCCGACCCACACCGACGAGGGGCTCGTCGCGGCCCTCAGGATCCGCCGCCTGCACCCCGGGACCGCCGTCGTGGTCCTCTCCCAGCACGTCCAGCGGCGCTACGCCCGCGAGCTGCTCGCCTCGCCCGACGGGCGCGTGGGCTACCTCCTCAAGCAGCGCATCGCCGACGTCGAGACCTTCCTCGCAGACCTCCGCAACGTCACCAGCGGCGGGACCGCCCTCGATCCCGAGGTCGTGTCCGTCATGCTCGCCCGCGCCCGGCGCTCCGACGGCGCCGTCAGGGGCCTCACGACGCGCCAGCAGGAGGTGCTCGCGCTCATGGCGGAGGGGCGCAGCAACGCCCGGATCGCCGTGGAGCTCTTCCTGAGCGAGAAGGCGGTGGTCCAGCACACGTCCAACATCTATGACGCGCTCCAGCTCCCCCGCGATGCCGATTCGCACCGGCGCGTGCTCGCCGTCATGCGCCACCTCAGCCGGGACTGACCGGGCGCACGACGGCGGGCGCGCACCCGCCGTCGTGCGCTCGCCTAAGCTTGGGATACCGCCCGCCGACAGCCTCAGGAGAACCCCTTGACTACGGTCCCACACGAGATCGACACCCCGGAGATCATGGTCGATCGCGAGATCCTGGCGCGGAACATCGCCCGGATGGCCGAGGGGGTCGCTGCGAAGGGCCTCGCGCTGCGTCCGCATGCGAAGACGCACAAGATCCCCGAGATCGCCGAGCTGCAGCTCGCCGCCGGGGCGGTCGGGCTGACCGTCGCCACGATCGGCGAGGCTGAGCTGTTCGCAGATCGCGGCGTGACGGACCTGTTCATCGCGTATCCGCTGTGGGTCGGGCCGCGGCAGGCAGAGCGGCTGCGGCGGCTCGCCGGGCGGGCCCGGATCGCGGTCGGGACCGACTCGGCCGAGGCCGCGCGGGCCATGGGAGCCGCGCTCGGCGAGGCCGCGGGAACCATCGAGGTGCTTGTGGAGATCGACAGCGGGCACCATCGCAGCGGGGTCGCGCCCGCCCAGGCAGTCGAGGTGGCCCGGGCCGCGGCCGATGCCGGGCTGCGGGTGGCCGGCGTCTTCACGTTCCCCGGCCACTCGTACGCGCCGGGGATGCCGACCGAGGCCGCCGCCCAGGAGCAGCGTGCCCTCGGTGAGGCCGCGAGGCTGCTCGCGGACGCGGGCTTGGAGATCACGCGCGTGAGCGGCGGCTCGACGCCGAGCGCCCTGCTCACGGAGGCGGGCACCACCACCGAGGTCCGGCCGGGCGTGTACGTGTTCGGCGATGCGCAGCAGCTCGAGCTCGGCCGGTGTGCGCTCGAGGACATCGCGCTCACCGTCGCGGCCACTGTGGTGAGCCGCCACGAGGGCGACTCGGTGGTTCCCCGGCGGATCGTGCTCGATGCGGGCAGCAAGGTCCTGGGCGGAGACCGGCCCGCATGGGCCACGGGCTTCGGCCGGCTCATGGACTTCCCCGATGCCCGGATCACGGGCCTGTCGGAGCATCACGCAACGGTGGTCTTCCCCGAGGATGCTCACCTGCCGGCCCTCGGCGAGCGCGTGCGCGTGATCCCGAACCACGTGTGCGTGGCCGTCAACCTCGTCGACGAGGTCGCAGTGGTCACCGGCGGGCGCGTCGTGGACCGGTGGCGCGTCGCCGCGCGGGGCATGAACAGGTAGCACGCCGCTGGCGCGGCCGGCTTCAGTGGGGGCCGCCCGCCGGAGTTCAGCGGGGGTCGGCCGACACGGGTGCCGGATGCTCGGCCGCCCAGGAGGCGAGCAGGCGCAGCCGCTCGGCCGAGGGCGAGCCGGGTTCCGCGGTGTAGATCAGCAGGACGTGACCGGGCTCCGCGGTGATGGCGAGCTCCTCGTACGCGAAGGTCACCTCGCCGACCACCGGGTGGACGAAGCGCTTGGTCCCGGCACCGTGGGTGCGCACATCATGCGCCCCCCAGAGCCGGCGGAACACATCGCTGCGCGTGGAGAGCTCGCCGACGAGGTCCTGCAGGCCCCGGTCGTGCGGGTCGCGGCCGGCCTCGGCCCGCATGACCGCGACGCACATCTCGGCGAAGCGGTCCCAGTCCGGGTAGAAGTCGCGCGCGGCCGGGTCGAGGAACTGGAACCGGGCCAGATTGGGCACACGCCCGCCTTCGCCGACCACCGGGGAGTAGAACGCCCGGCCGAGGGCATTGGTCGCGACAAGGTCCTGGTGCGCGTTGCGGACGAACGCGACGCCGTCGGTGATGGCCTCGAGAGCCCAGTGGAGGCTGGGCCGGGTGGCGGGATTCGCGTCGGAGCGACGGCGCGCCCGCCCCGACGTGGGGATCCCGTCGGCCGCGCGGGCCAGGTCGAAGAGGTGGGCCCGTTCGGTGTCATCGAGCTGGAGAGCCGTGGCGATCGAGTCCAGGACGGAGGAGGAGGCCCCTGCGATGGTGCCGCGCTCGAGCTTGGCGTAGTACTCGACGCTGACGCCGGCCGCCATCGCGACCTCGGAGCGGCGCAGTCCAGCCACGCGCCGGTTGGGGCCAGCGGGGATCCCGGCGAGCTCGGGGGTGAGCTTGGCGCGGCGCGACATGAGGAACTCGCGGACCTCGGCTCGATTGTCCATGCCGTAGAGCGTACGTCCCTGAGGACCGGCGAGGGGTGCCCTCCCGGTACACCTTTCAGCAGGGACTCCCGCCGCCCGGCCGGACACGGTGTGCTGGTGGGGTGACAGCTTCCCTTTCCACCCGGGCATCGCTCGGTCGTGGCCCCCGCATCGGCCGCACTCTGGCGACCCTCCTGCTGGTCCTGACGGTCTTCGGGCCCATCTCCATGGACCTCTACCTCCCGGCACTCCCAGCCCTCACGGCCGAGCTCGGGGCGGCGACCTCGCTCGCGCAGCTGACCGTGACGGCGTGCCTGTTCGGACTTGCCGGCGGCCAGCTCATCGCGGGCCCGCTCTCCGACCGCCTCGGGCGGCGGGGGCCGCTCCTCGTCGGCGTCGCGGCCTACGTGGCGGTCTCGGCGCTGTGCGCCGCGAGTCCCACGGTTGAGGTCCTCATCGCGGCGCGGCTCGTGCAGGGCCTCGCGGGCGGCGTCGGGATCGTGATCGCGCAGGCATCCGGCCGTGACGTGTACAACGGCGCGCGGCTCATCCGCTTCTACGGGCGCCTGACCGTGGTAGGCGGCTTCGCGGCCATCGTCGGACCGATGCTCGGCGGTGCCCTGACCGCGGTCATGGACTGGCGCGGGCTGTTCCTGGTCCTCGCGACCATCGGCGCCGCCATCCTCGCGAGCGTCGCCCTCGGGTTCCGCGAGACCCTCCCCCACGAGGCCCGGACCGCTGGCGGGTTCGGTCGGGTGGGCCGGGACCTGCGCGTGCTGCTCTCCGACCGAGGCTTCGTCGGAGCGGTGCTCGTGCAGGGCTTCGTCAACTCCGCGATCTTCGCGTACCTCGCCGGCGCGACCTTCGTCCTCCAGGGGATCTACGGCCTCTCGCCCCAGCAGTACGCGATGGCGTTCGGGCTGAACTCTGCGGGCTTCATGGTCTTCGGCTACCTGTCGGGCCGTTTCAGCGAACGGTGGCGCGCAGGCGGGATGCTGGCGATCGGCCTGGCGATGTGCGGCGCCGGTGCCACGGGGCTCCTGGTCGCAGGGCTCGCGCACGTGCCCCTCGCCGTCGTAATGGCGTCCCTGCTCCTCGTGGTCAGCGGCGCTGCAGTGACGAGCCCGCCGTCCACCGCGATCGCGCTTGCCGACTACCCGCACATGGCGGGGACGGCATCATCGGTGCTGGGCGGGGCGCGGTTCGCGTTCGGCGGCGTGGCCGCGCCCTTGGTCGGCGTCGCGGGTGCCTTCAGCATCCTCCCGCTCGGCCTCGTCTCGGTCACGGTGATCGTCCTCGCGGCCGCGGCCGGCCTCGTCTTCCTCGCCCGCCCAGCCCGCGGCACGGCCGGCACTGCCCACAGAACCAGCCGGACCGCCGTCGTGCGCCCCACACCACCCGCCGCACCCGAACTCGCAGCGGAACTCACACTGGAAGGAACACCCACATGCGTGGAGTAGTCATGTACGCACCCCGGGACGTCCGCGTCGAGGAGCGCGCCGACCCGGTCATCGAGCAGCCCACTGACGCCGTCATCCGCGTCGCCGCGGCCTGCATCTGCGGCTCGGACCTGTGGCCGTACCGCGGCGCGGACCCAGTGGAGCGGCCCACCCCGATGGGCCACGAGTACGTCGGCATTGTCGAGCAGGTCGGCGACGACGTGAAGAACGTCAAGGTCGGCGACTTCGTGGTCGGCTCGTTCTTCGCCTCGGACAACACGTGCGAGATCTGCCGCGCCGGCTACCAGTCGCACTGCGTCCACCGCGAGCCGATGGGTGCGCTCGGCACCCAGGCCGAGCTCCTGCGAATCCCGCTCGCCGACGGGACGCTCGTCGCGACGCCACGCCCGCCGCGGCCGGAGGAGATCCCGGGCCTGCTCGCCGCCTCGGACGTCCTGGGGACCGGCTGGTTCGCCGCGGTCGCCGCCGAGGCCGGGCCGGGCAAGACCGTCGCGGTGGTGGGCGACGGCGCCGTCGGGCTCCTCGGGGTGCTCGCCGCGAAGCAGCTGGGCGCCGAGCGGATCATCGCGATGAGCCGCCACGCCGACCGGCAGGAACTCGCCCGGCGCTTCGGCGCGACGGACGTCGTCGAGGAGCGCGGCGACGAGGGCGTGGCGAAGATCAGGGAGCTCACGGACGGGCTCGGCGCCCACTCGACCATTGAGGCCGTCGGCACGCAGGAGTCGATGATGCAGGCCATTCGCGCAACCCGAGCGGGCGGGCACGTGGGCTACGTGGGTGTCTCGCACGACGTCGCCCTGCCTGGCCTTGAGCTGTTCTTCTCCGGCGTCCACCTCCACGGCGGCCCGGCCCCGGTCCGGCAATTCCTCCCCGAGCTGATCCGGCTCATCCTGGACGGCGAGATCGACCCGGGCGCGGTCTTCGACCTCACCCTCCCCCTCGAGAAGGCGGCCGAGGGCTACCGGGCCATGGACGAGCGGCTCGCCACCAAGGTGCTGCTCACCCTCTGACCGGCGCCGAGCACGGCTGACGGCTGACCAGGAGCGCGGACGACGGCGGGTGCGCACCCGCCGTCGTGCGCCCACCCCGTGCCGGGCCGGGCCGGGCCGGGCCGGGGAGACGCTCTCACCCCGCCGTCGAGCGGCGGACCACCAGCCTCGGCGGGATGAGCACCTCGGTGCCGGGAGCGGGGAGGGCTTCGTCGGACGCGAGCCACGAGGCGGCAACCCGGCCGATCTCCTGCGCCTCGGTGTCCACCGACGTGAGGCCGACGGCCGCAATGCCGGCGAGGAACGTGTTGTCGTAGCCCGTGATCGCGACGTCCTCGGGCACGCGCAGGCCGCGCTCCGCAGCCTCGCCCATCGCGCCGAGCGCGACGAGGTCGTTGACGCACACGAGCGCCGTGCTCCCGGGCCTCGCGCTCAGGACGCGCTCCGCGGCAGCCCGGCCGCTCGCCTCATCGAACTCCGCCGGCTCGACGTGCACGTGGTCCGCGAGTCCGTGCTCCGCCATCGCGCGCGCGTAGGCCTCCGCGCGCCGTCGGCTCGCGGGTCCGCCCTGACCGCCGAGATGCACGATGCGCTGATGCCCGAGCGACACGAGGTGGTCGACGACCGCCCGCATGCCGATCTCGCTGTCGGAGCGCACCGACACGGCCCGGGGCAGTTCCTCGATGGACGCGGCGGCCACGACGATCGGGATGCCGGGCCGCAGCCGCTGGAGGTCAGCGAGGTCCGGCGTCACGCCCACGACGAGCAGGGCCGACGCGTTGAGGTCCTCGAAGGCCTGCACGATCCGCCGGTCGGTCCGGTACGTGCCGTCCCGGTCCTGGATCACCGCGCTCGACATGAGCCCGTAGCGGCCCACGGCGTCCAGCTCGGTCCGGACGGTGTCGACGATCGTCGCGAACAGCGGGTTGTGGAGATTCGAGACGAGGATGCCGACGAAGCTCCCCCGGTAGGCGGACAGCGAGCTCGCGACCCAGTTGGGCCGGAAGCCGAGGCGCTCCGCGGCGGCGTGCACGCGGGCGCGGCGCTCGGGGCTGACCTTCTCGGGCTGGCGGTAGACGAGCGAGACGAGCGCCTTGGACACGCTGGCGGCCTCGGCGACGTCGGCCATGGTCGCCCGTTTCACTCCCTCATCCACAGCGACAAGCCTAGGTGAGCGCCCGAGCACCTCAGGCGAGGCGCTTCTTGGTCTCCTCGAGCATCCAGATGGAGTTCTCCACGGCCTTCTCCTCCTGCGAGAACACGGCCACGGTCGCGATGCCGTCGAAGTCCACGCGCTTGAGCGCTGCGAAGAACCCGTCGAGGTCCACCTCGCCCTGTCCATACGGGAGGTGCTGGTGCACGGTCGCGTTCGTCTCCGCCGGGTTGAGCAGGTACCGGCGGCCGCCCGAGGCCCGGTAGTCGAAGGAGTCGGCGAGGTGCAGGTGTTTGAGGTCAGGCCCGGCATACTCGACGATCGTGGCCGGCTCGTGGCCCTGGTAGAACGTGTGCGGCACGCAGTACAGGAACCCGACGTTGGGGGAGTTGAGGCCGCGGATCATCCGCACGGCCTCGATGCCGTCCTCGATGAAGTCGTCCGGGTGCGGCTCGATGTTGAGCTTGATGCCCTCCTTCTCGAGGCGGGGCAGGATCACCTCCATCGAGCGCAGGAACTGGGCCTCGCTGCGTTCCTTCTGCTCGGGGCGGCCAGAGAACTCGGAGTTCATCTGGTCCACCCCCAGCTCAGCGGTGATGTCAATCGAGCGCATCCACGAGCGCACGGCAGCCTGGCGCTCGTCCTCGTCGGGGCTGGACCAGCGAAGGATCGGCAGCACAGAGGCGATCTTCACCCCGGTCTCCTTCAGCGCGGCCTTGAGCTGCTGGACGAGGGCGTCGTTGGCGCGCGGGTAGAGGTAGAAGGGGAAGAAGTCGTCCCGCTGGGAGAACTCGATCCATTCGTACCCGAGGTCGGCAACGGTGCGGACCATCTCGGGGATGGGGAGGTGGCGGAAGGGCAGCGGGTCGAGGGTGATCTTCATGGTGTGCTCCTTGATGGCGGCGGCGAGGCGGCGGCTGGTGAGGCGGCGCACGACGGCGAGCGGTCGCCGTCGTGCGCCAGACGCGGTCAGGCGTGGGTGGGCTCGGCGATGCCGACGGCGGCGCGCAGCGTCCGCGCGGCGACGGGGATGGACTCCTCGCGGGGCAGGTCCCAGTCCTCGTTCTCGATGCAGACGGCGCCATCGAAGCCCGCGCGGCGCACGGTGGCGAGGAAGTCGGTCCACCATGCGACGTCGTGCCCGCGTCCGGCGGCGACGAAGTGCCACGGTCCGTCCACTGGCGGCCGGGTGGTGAGGTAGCGGCCGCCGAGCGGCTGGGGCTTCTCCTCGGAAGGGATGTACGTGTACCGGTCGTCGAGGAGGCCCCACTCGGCGATATTCTCGGGCACGAGCACGGTGTCCTTCGCGGCGACGTGCCAGATCCGCCCGGTGAACCGTGCGGCCATGCGGTTCGGATCGATGCCCTGCCAGAACAGGTGGCTCGGATCAAGGTTCACGCCCACGTACTCGGACCCGACGGCGTCGAGGAACCGCTCGAGCGTGGCGGGGCTGTAGGTGAGCATGTGCGGGTGGATCTCCAGCGCGAGCCGGACGCCGTGGTCCTCGGCGAAGGCCGCGGTCTCCTTCCAGTACGGCAGCGCGACGGACCACTGGTAGTCGCGGACCTCGAGCAGCCCGCTCTCCCACGGCACGAGCGACCACGTGGGCAGCGTTGCGCCCGGCCCGGAGCCCACACTGCCGACCATGGCGTTGAGCCGGTCGAGGCCGAGCTGGGAGCTCAGCACGATCGCGTCCCGGAGGTCCTTCCGGTGCGGAACGCTGACCTCGGGGTCGGGGTGGAGGGGGTTGCTGTTCGCGTTGAGGATCGCGAGGTTGACCCCGGTCTCGGCGAACAGGCCGAGGAACTCGTCGCGCGCGGCGGCGCTGGCGACGAGCGCACCGGGGTTGCAGTGGCCGTAGGGGTTGAAACCGCCGGCCGGGACCTCGGCATCGGTGATGCCCCAGCCGTGCGCCATCGAGAGCGCGTCGCGGAGGGGGAGATCCATGAGCGCGGCGAGGTAGAGGCCGACTCTCATCGTGGGGCTTCCTGATTCATCGAACGTCCTTGCTTCGGGCCGAGGGACCGGCTGATGTTGTTGAAAATAGACTTTAGACCGGTCTAAACATTCTAGTCAATATGGCCTATCCTGATTCCGCGCCGGTCTTTCCGGCGGCCGGACGTGCCGCTCACGCGGCGGAATAAGGAAATGCTCGATGACGATCAGTCCAACGACCCAGAACACGCGCAGGCTCCGCGTCGCCCTCATCGGCGCCGGGCTCATGGCGAAGTCCCACACCCTCGCGTACGGGGCCCTCCCCACGCTCTTCCCAGCGCTTCCCGCGGCGCCCGAGCTCAGCGTGCTCGCCGACGTGGACGACGCGCGTGCCGAGGCCGGCGCACGCCAGCTCGGGTTCTCCCGCTGGACGAGCGACTGGCACGCGGCGGTGCACGATCCCGAGGTCGACGTCGTGGACATCGTGACGCCGAACTGGCTCCACTACGAGGTGGCCATGGAGGCCATCGCCGCCGGCAAGCACGTCTACTGCGAGAAGCCGCTCGCGATCACGGCCAAGGAGGCCCGGGCGATGTGGGAGGCGGCACGTGACGCCGGTGTGACCACCCTCGTGGGCTTCTCGTACCTCGGCAACCCAGGCGTGCAGCTCATCAGGAGGCTCATCGACGACGGCACGCTCGGGGACGTGTGGAGCATCAAGGGGCACTTCGTGGTCGACGCGAACGCTGACCCGTCACTCCCCCGCACCTGGCACTACGAGCGCGGCAAGGCCGGCCTCGGGGCTCTCGGGGACATCGGATCGCACGTGATCTCGCTCGTGCAGGCGCTCGGCGGGCCCATCACGCGGGTCTTCGGCGACCTCGCGACCATGGTGCGGGAGCGGCCCGAGGCCTCGGGTGCGCTCTCGTACGGGTCTCAGGCAGCCGCAGACGCGCCGCTGCTTCCGGTGGAGAACGACGACGTCGCGACCGTGCTCGGCCGCCTCGCCTCCGGCGCATCTGTGACCATCGAGGCGAGCCGGGTGGCCAACGGCCACCCGTTCGACCTCGGCGTCGAGGTGTTCGGATCGAAGGGCTCCGTGCGCTTCTCGCAGCAGGACTCCTACAAGGTCGAGCTGTTCCTGCGCGGCGAGGAGCCCGCGGCATTCCCGGGCAGCACCACCGTGACGCTCGGTCCCGGGCATGGCGACTACGCCGCGTTCTGGCCATTCCCCGGCGTCACGATCGGACTCCACGAGCTCAAGGCGGTTGAGATCCGCAACTTCTTCCAGGCGATCCTCGACGGGAGCCAGGCGTACCCATCCTTCGAGGACGGCTGGCGGGTTGCCGAGGTCCTCGAGGCCGCGGAACGGTCTCATTCTGCCGGTGCATGGGAGGATGTACAGCTTCTTAGACCGGTCTAAAGGAAAGGCGGACGTACGACGGCGGGTGCGCACCCGCCGTCGTCCGCCCGCCTTATTGTCGGCGTTCAGTCAATGCCACGCCGAGGCGCCCTCAGGCACGCCCGGGAAGGATGAACCGCCAGTACATGAACGGCAGTCCATAGCGCTTGAGCAGCCACATGTCCCAGCGCTCGCGCGTCGTATCGATCAGCGGGATGCTCGGTGCGGGCTGCAGGCTGTAGTCGAACTCGGCGAGGAGCATCCTGTTGCGCGCGGTGGTGAGGGGGCAGGACCCGTAGCCGCTGTAGCTGGCTTCGGCGGGCTGGCCCTCCATCACGGAGAGCAGGTTCTGGACCAGCACGGGGGCCTGCTTGCGGATCGCGGCCCCGGTCTTGGAGTTCGGGGTCGAGCCGGCGTCGCCCAACGAGAAGACAGTGGGGTAGCGATTGTGCTGGAGGGTGTGCTTGTCAACCTCGACGTACCCCGCGGGATTGTTCGGGTCGGCAAGGGCGGTCGCCTTCAGCCAGTCCGGCGCGGACTGCGGGGGAACGGTGTGCAGCATGTCGTAGTGGAGGGTCTCGCTGGCGCCGGTCGCGTGGTCGGTGATGACCATCTCCTGGGCGTCAGGATCCACGGAGGTCATCTCACTGCTCTTGCGGACCTCGATCCCGTACTTGGCCACGACCCGCTCCAGCTCGTCGGCAAAGACCTTCACGCCGAACATCCCCGGGGTCGGAAGCACCATCACGACGCGGACGTTTCCCAGCACCCCCTGCTGGCGCCAGTAGTCCGCGGCGAGGTAGGCGATCTTCTGCGGGGCTCCGGCGCACTTGATCGGCCCGGCGGGCATGGTGAAGACCGCGGTGCCCGACCGCATCCCCCGGATCAGGTCCCAGGTCTTGGGGGCCAGGTCGTAGCGGAAGTTGCTGGACGCCCCGGGGGATTCGACGGCCGCGGCCATGCCTGGGATCCTGTCCCAGTCCAGCTGGATGCCCGGGGAGACAACGAGGTAGTCGTAGCCGATCTCCGCGCCGCCCGCCGTGGTGACCATCTTGGCATCCGGGTCGATATCGACGGCCGCGTCACGGATCCACGCGACGCCCTTCGGCATGACCGCGGCCTGGTCCCGCACCGATTCCTTCTGCGGGGCCCGGCCTCCCCCGACCAGGGTCCACAGGGGCTGGTAGTAGTGCTTGTCGCTCGGCTCGAGCACGCCGATGTCGCTCTGGCCCGCACGGCGCAGCCGCGCCGCCACGCTCAATCCGGCGTTGCCGCCGCCGATGATCAGGATCTTGTGGTGGATGCCCATCGCGGTGATGCCTTTCCTCAGGTTTCGAGGGGCTGCGCTTGTCGAAGGACTCGCCGGCCATCAGTGACAGCCGGGGAAATCGGCAGTGTGACCCCAGTCACTCAAACATACCCCCAGGGGTATCGCCGGTTCAATCCGCTTGGCGGCCGTCCGCGGACAGCGAACGACGGCGGGTGGGCACCCGCCGTCGTGCGCTCGCTTCTCAAGCAGTTCCGAGGATAGCCCCGAAACCTTCGCTCAGAGCTCCCGGGCCGCATACGCCGTCAAAGCGTCGCGGACGAAGGCTGCGCCCTCGGGGCCGCCATAGTTCTCGGCGAAGCGCTCGTCAGTCACATACATGTCGGCGAGGCCCAGCACATAGGCCTTGGCGGGGCCGTCCGGGTAACCGGGCGTGCCGGGGATCCCGGCGAGCCACTGCACATGGCGGGAAGCCAGCGTCTGGGCGGCGGCGCCGTCGTGTGTCTCCCCGGCAGCGAAGGCGGCCTGCCAGTCTGCGTTGAGCTGCGCGACGCGGTTCTGCCACTCCTTCTGGCCGTCAGGGCCGAGGCCCCGCCACCACGCGTCGGAGTCCGCGTACGCCTTCTTGCCCCAGCGCTCCTCGACCTCGTCCTTGTACTGCGTGTGGTCGAACCCATCGAACATGTCCTGCGCCATGAGCTGGCCACCTCCTTCCATCTGCTGGATCGTCACCTCAACGGCCCTCGCCTGGCGCGCGAGCCGGCCCTGTTCCTGCCGCAGCCATTCCAGATGGGTGCGCAGCGCCTCCTTCTGGTCCTGCTGGCTGGCGAGGACCTCCGCGATCGCTTCGAGGCCGAGCCCGAGATCGCGGAGAAGGAGGATGCGCTGGAGCCGGACCAGCTCCTCCGGCCCGTAGTAGCGGTAGCCGTTGTGGCCAACGCGGCTGGGCTCGAGCAGGCCGATGCTCCCGTAGTGGCGCAGCGTCCGGCTCGTTGTCCCGGCTAGCCTGGCGACTTCCTGGATGCTCCAGTCCATGCGTTCCTCCTTGTGGTTACCACCGTAGGAGTTGACGCTGCGTCAAGGTCAAGGGGCGGGATCGTCACGGACCGACTGCCCTCCGCGAGGCGCCGCTCAACGCCTCTGGGGGGCCCGCCGTCGTGCGCCCGGGGCTACCAGCGCGGGTGGACCGCCTCGCGGAAGTACTTCTCGTAGACACGACGCACACCGCCGTCGAGCTCCGGGCCCAGACGGCCCACGCCATCGGCAGCCGCGGCGTTCGCCTTCGCTTGGGCGGCGTTCCTCGCACCCGGGATGGCCGTCGTAACCCCGGGCTGGGAGATGATCCAAGCCAAGGCGGCCTGGGCAGTGGTCAGGCCCTCCGGGACGAGCTCCTGAAACTCGGCCACTGCGTCGAGACCGCGCTCGAAGTCCACCCCCGAGAAAGTCTCCCCCACATCGAAGGCTGAGCCGTCCCGGTTGTAGCTCCGATGATCGTGCTCGGCAAACTGGGTGCTGCGACTGTACTTCCCGCTCAGCAGGCCGGACGCCAAGGGCACGCGGACGATGATCCCCACGCCTGCCTTCTGTGCGGCCGGGAGGACTTCCTCCTGGGGCTTGAGTCGGAAGGGATTGAAGATGATCTGCACCGAAGCGACACCGGGCCGCGCGATCGCGGTCAACGCCTCTTCGGTCGTCTCCACGCTGACGCCGTAGTTCCGCATCACGCCCTCGTCGACAAGCTGGTCGAGGGCGTCAAAGACCCTGTCGTCAGAGTAGACCGGGGTGGGCGGGCAGTGCAGCTGGACCAGATCGAGAGTGTCCTGGCCGAGGTTGCGGCGGGAACGATCGAGCCACTCGCGGAAGTTGGCGAGCATGTAGTTCTCGGGGACTTGGGGCATGCGTCGGCCCATCTTCGTCCCCACCATGATCCCGGCGTCCGGGTGCGCCGCGAGCCACGCGCCGATGATCTTCTCGCCGCGCCCGTCACCGTAGACGTCGGCAGTGTCGAAGAACCTCACTCCCGACTCGGCCGCTGCGTCGAGGACCCGCGCGGCGTCTGCGCTGCCGACCTCGCCCCAGTCCGCTCCCAACTGCCACGTTCCGAGGCCAATCGGCGACACCGTCCGGCCGGTCCGACCCAGCACGCGTTCTTCCATGGTGTCCGACTATAGTGCGCCCGCTGACGGCAGACCGGCTTCTTCAGGGGCGAGCCGCTGCGCTCAAGCGCATTTCCCGGAGTTAGCCGCGCACCACTGCTGGTACTGAGCCACGTTGGCCTGATGCTCCGCGTACGTCTTCGCGAACTTCGTCTCACCTGTGTCGAGGTTGACGGTCACCCAGAACAGGAAGTCATTGGCCGTCGGGTGCGCTGCCGCTGCGACGGCGTTCGATCCGGGCGAGCCGATGGGTCCGGGCGGAAGGCCGGGATGGACGTAGGTGTTGTAGGCGTTGTTGGTGTCTGCCTTCTGCGCGTCCGTGAGCTGGACCGTCTTGGTGCCAAGTCCATAGGTGACGGTCGCATCGGACTGGACGAGGCCATCGGTCTGATCGTTCGGCTTGAGCCGGTTGTAGATGGCCCCGGCCACGTTTCCGTAGTCGGCCCGGCCGCCCTCGGCCTGCACGATGCTCGCGACGGTGAGCACCTCGTGCTGCTTCGCGGGATCGGTGATCCCAGCCTTCTTGAGTTCTTCGACGGTGGCCGAGACGAGCGCGGCCAGAATGTCCTTCGCAGCCGTCCCCGTGGGGAAGCGGTACTCACCCGGGGCCAAGTAGCCCTCGAGGTTCGTGGCCTGAGAGGGGAGCCCGAACTGCGCGGGCTCGGCGTTGAGCTTGTCGAGGTCCTTGCGGTCGACGCTCGCGGACTTCGCGATGGTGTCGAGCGACTCGTTGAGGCGGAGCCCAGCGCTGAGCGCGAAGTAGATGACCTTCGAATTGTCGTCCGCGAGGAGCTGCGCCGCGTCGGAGGCCTTCATCTGCTTCTTGAAGGTGAAGCCGCCGGGGTGGAGCTTCCCCCCGACGTCGGCAAAGGCGCGGACGAAGGTATCGGCGTCCGCGACGACGCCGTCCTGCTTCAGCTCTTGCGCCACCGCGACGAGGCCGGTTCCCGGCTGGACGTTGACCTGGACCTGTCCGTCACCCGGACCCGCGTAATCCGAGACCTTGTCCATTCCGAGGGCTGAGCGCAGCACAAGCGCGCCCACCACCGAACCGGCAACCACGAGGGCCAAGGCAGCGCTCATGGCAATCGCCGCGTTCCGGAGCGGACGCCGATGCCCGGAGGTGCCCTTCACCGGAGGTTCGCCCCCTGCAGGATCGACGGTCGACACCCCTGGCGCACCCTGATCGGGCGGCACGTCCAAGAGTTCGGAGACCGTTGTCGTGGGGGCGGCGGAAGGCTGGCTTTGATACTCGGGGGTGATCACAGTGTCCGTCCTCCTGCCTTGATCGCGTGTCGTGACCGCGTGGCGACGAGCACCCAACGGGTTCCGGCATCACGCAACGATCAGACAGTTACCCCTTTTCTCAGGCGGTCAAACGAACGGAAGTCAATACTCGGCGTTGGACGGCCCTCCCTCACGCAGCCAGAACCCGGCGCACGAACTCCCACGCCGGCCCCGCGTGCACCTCGCGGATGCGCCGGAACAGGGCGATGCACCCAGGCCCCGGCCAGTCCTCCGGCAGCAGCTCAGGCGGCAGGCCCGGATCGAGGTACGGAATGACGCGCCACGCGTCGATGCACTCCACGTACGCGGCGAAGCTCTCGGCCGGCCCCGCACTGCGTTCCGGCACGCCCGACTGCCCGTCGATGAACTCCCGGTGCAGCTTCGCGATCCCCTCGAGGTCCCACCACTGCCCCACCTGCCCGGCCGCGACCGGTCCCGCGGGGAGGCCACGGGCGGTGAACAGCACGACATGGCCGCTCAGCCCGAGCCCCCCGATGACGTCCTCGACCTCACCGCGCAGGAAGTCCGGGCAGATCCATACGCCCGACTCCACAGTCCCGCAGCCGATCCACTTGAGCTGCTTGCGGAGCTGGTGCCGCGCATCGCGCATCGACTCCGGGATCGAGAACACGATGAGGCACCATTCGCCGTCGGCCGCCATGGCGCGCGGCTCGTGGATGCGCCGGTCACCTCGGGCGAGCATCGCGGCGGCGCCGGGCGCGAGCGCGAGGCCGGCGACGCCGTCGTGCACCTCCGCTTCAAGGAGGCCGCGCTGCTTGACCCGGCTCAGCGCGGTGCGCGCCTGCGGCACTAGGACGCCGAGGGCCCCGAGCAGGGCGAGGAAGGCGTCTGTGGGCATCCACCCGCCAGCCTCGCGCAGGTACAAGCCCACAACGGTCCGCAGGAGGGAGACCGCGCTGCCGGGCCTCGACACCATGTCGTCCGTGACGCGGGGCAGGACATCGGTGAACCCCGTCGTGGCGTGGACAACATCCACTGCCCCGATGCTGAACGCAGAGGGGGCTGGTGCGGGGTCGGCGCCCCCGCACCCGCGCTGCTCGACGGCGCTCATGCGAGCTCGGTCAGAGCGTCCCTGATCGCCGCAATCCCGGCCTGAACCTCTGCGAACGAGGTGCTCAGCGGCGAGAGGCCCACGCGCAGCCCGCGAGGGGGGCGGAAGTCAGGGATGACCCCCCGCTCCCAGAGCATCGCGGTGACCTCTCGGAAGCGCGGGTGGTTGAGGGTGATGTGCGAGCCCCGCTCGGCGGGGTCGCTGGGGCTCGCGAGCTCGACGCCGAGGGGTACCAGGAACCGCTCGCTCAGGACCGCTGCGAATTCGGTGAGCTGCACGGACTTGGCCCGGATGGCATCCATTCCGGCCTCGGCAATGACCTCGACCATGGCAGAGAGTGGCTGCATCGCGAGGATCGGCGGGGTGCCGGTGATGAAGCGGCGGATCCCGGCCGCGGGCGCGTAGGAGTCGGTCATGCCGAACGGGTCGGCGGCTCCCATCCAGCCCCAGATCGGCTGGAGCAGCCGGTCCTGGAGGTCGCGGCGCACGTAGCCGAGGGCGGGCGAGCCGGGGCCTCCGTTGAGGTACTTGTAGGTGCAGCCGACGGCAAGGTCAGCGCCCCACGCATCGAGTTCGACCGGCACCGACCCGGCCGAGTGGCACAGGTCCCACACCACGAGCCCTCCGGCACTGTGCACAACGTCGGTGATCGCAGCAGCGTCGGCGATGAACCCCGAGCGGTACGCGACGTGGGACAGGAGCACGACGGCGGTGCGCGGGCCGAGCACGGACTCGACGTCCGCCGGCGTCACCCCGGTGTCAGGGTCGGGCTCGATCCAGCGGATCGTCGCCCCGCGCTCCGCGGCGATGCCCTCGACGATGAATCGGTCCGTCGGGAAGTTCTCGAGATCGACCACGATCTCGTCCCGACCCGTTGGGGCCTGCGCGTCGAAGGCGGCGCGCACTAGCTTGTAGATCATGACCGACGTCGAGTCCGCGACGATGGTCTGGCCTCGCGCGGCGCCGAGCACGACCTCGCCGAGACGATCGCCGAGGCGGACGGGCTCGTCCATCCACTGCTCGTCCCAGGCCCGGATGAGGCGCTGGCCCCACGGGCCGGCGGTGAACTCTGCGAGCCGCTCGGCGGTGTCTGCCAGCGGACGGCCGAGGGAGTTGCCGTCCAGGTAGGCGACGACCGGGCCACCGTTGGGACCGTCGCACCCGAGGAAACGGTTGCGGAAATGGGCGAGTGGGTCGGCGGCGTCGAGCGCTGCGGCGCCCAGCATGCCGTCGTGCGCGGCCTGGGTGGAGGTGCTGAGGTCTGTCATGTTCAGGCTCCGATCGCGGTGCGGACGGCGTACAGCTCGGGGAAGAAGGTCAGGTCCAGCGCGCGCTTGAGGAAGTCGACGCCAGAGGAGCCGCCGGTACCGCGCTTGAAGCCGATGGTCCGCTGGACCGTGCGGAGGTGGCGGAAGCGCCAGGCCTGGAAGTTGTCCTCGAGGTCTACGAGACTCTCGCACGCCTCGTAGAGGCCCCACGGGGTCGAATCCTCCTCGTAGATCCGCTGGAAGACGGGCACGAGGTCCTCGCGCATAGTCCACGGTTCACGCACGTCACGGGTCAGGATGTCCTCGGGGACGTCGTAGCCGCTGCGGGCCACGAGCCGCAGGAACGCATCGTAGACGGTGGGCTCCTCAAGGATCCGGGCGAGCAGCGCGTGCGCCTCTGGCTCGCTCGTGAACACCTCGAGCATCCGCGCGTGCTTGTTGCCGAGCACGAACTCGATGGCGCGGTACTGGTAGGACTGGAAGCCTGAGGAGTTGCCGAGCGAGCCACGGAACTGGGCGTACTCGCGGGGCGTCAGGGTGCCGAGGACGCTCCACTGTTCGGTCAGCGTGCGCTGGATGGCCTTGACGCGGGCGAGGCACTTGAGTGCCTTGCCGAGGTCGTCGGCATCCATGAGGCGACGCGCCTCGAGAAGCTCGTGCAGGACGAGCTTGAGCCACAGCTCGCTCGTCTGGTGCTGGACGATGAAGAGCAGCTCGTCGTGGTGCTCGGGCTGGCTCTGCGGGCGCTGGGCGTGCAGGAGCTCGTCGAGCGCGAGGTAGCGCCCGTAGGTCATGGCGCCGCGGAAGTCGGTTCGGACGGAGTCTTCGATCTTGCGGACGCCGGCAAACTCTTCAGGTGTGGTCTGGGACATACCACTCACTCTATCACTCGCATGACGACCGTCAAGATAGTGAAATGACTGCTGGGGATCCGCACAGATGCGCCCCCTCACGCCTCCCGCAGGCGGTCGACGACGCCGAGCAGGTCCTCGACCGTCGTCCCGAAGGCCTCCTCGGGCCATGTCCCCGCGAGGGTCGAGTAGTAGTAGAGCCCCTCGCCGATGAGCATGACCGCGGCAGACACGGCCGGGTCTGCCACCTCGTCGCGGATGATCCCGAGCCACGCCGCGTCGAGCTCCTCGAGCGCCCTCAGGGCACCCGCGTGCCCGGCCTGGGCGAGGCGCACGGCGGAGACGAACAGCCGATCGAGGTCCGAGCCCGTGCTCACCGACGTCCGGACGAAATATCGCGACGGGCCCTCCTCGGCGGCGGCCATCCGCTCGCGGTCCGCCGCGGCGGCCTCGCGCAGCCAGACGAGGAGACCCTCGGCGAGCGCGTCCTTGTTCTTGAAGTGGTAGAGGAGCCCGCCCTTCGAGACGCCCGCCGCTGCAGCGACGGCGTCCATCGTCGCGGCGCGCTCGCCGTCGGACACGAGGAGCTCTCGGTACGCCTCGAGGATCGCCGCTCGGGCCTTCGGGGGTCTGGGCATAGGCCCACTGTACGTGGAGTTGTAACTATACCGTCTAGTCGGTATAGTTATCGGATCAACGTTCAAGGGAGCCTCCGATGAACCAGACCACGCCTCAGGTCCAGGCATCAGCCACATCAACCAGCACACGCCGCTGGCTCGCACTCGCGACGCTCATGATCCCCGTGCTGCTCATCTCGGTGGACAACACGGTGCTGGGCTTCGCGGTGCCCGCGATCTCCCTCGCCCTCAAGCCGACCTCTACCGAGATGCTGTGGATCGTGGACGTGTACGCGCTCGTGCTCGCCGGCCTCCTCGTGCCGATGGGCTCGATCGGCGACCGCATCGGCCGCCGCCGGATCCTCCTCATCGGCGCGACCGGCTTCGCAATCGTCTCCGTCGCGGCCGCGTTCGCCACCACTGCGGGCCAGCTCATCGCGGCGCGCGCGGCGATCGGCATCTTCGGCTCGATGCTCATGCCCGCCACTCTCTCGCTCATCCGCAACATCTTCGACAACGCCCGCGAACGCCGCCTCGCCGTGGCCATCTGGGCCTCGGTCTACTCCGGGGGTGCGGCGTTCGGACCCCTGCTGGGCGGCGTGCTGCTCGAGCACTTCCCTTGGGGCTCCATCTTCCTCATCGCCGTGCCGATGCTCGTCCCGGCGCTGCTCCTCACCCCTGTCCTCGTGCCCGAATCCCGCGACCCCGCGCCGTCGCCCGTCGATCCGGTGAGCATCGCACTCGTGGTGACCGCCGCCGTCGCCCTCGTATGGGGTATCAAGGAGATCGCGCACGACGGCGGCCCCGCGGCTGCCGCTGCCGTCCTCCTGGGCCTGGGGCTCGGGACAGCGTTCGTGCGCCGCCAGCTCACGAGGGAACGGCCCATGCTGGATGTGCGGCTGTTCGCGCGACCCGTGTTCAGCGCGAGCATCGGGGCGAACCTCGTGAGCTTCTTCTCGCTCGTGGGCTTCATGTACTTCTTGTCGCAGCACCTGCAGCTCGTGGCGGGGGCCAGTCCGCTAGACGCGGGCCTCCTCATGCTTCCTGGCGCCGCCCTCTCGGTGGTTGCGGGCCTTGCGGCGGTGCGGCTGGCCTCGCGGTTCTCGGCGGCGTCCGTCATGGTCGCGGGCCTCGTGATGAACGCCGCGGGCTACGCCGTGGTCCTGGCCTTCGGGCGAGACGGGTGGATGCCTGCGCTCCTGACGGGCTTCGCGGTGGTGGGCGTCGGCGTGGGACTCGCGGAGACGCTCTCCAACGACCTCATCCTCGCCTCCGTGCCGCCCGCGAAGGCCGGCGCGGCGTCCGCCATCTCGGAGACCGCCTATGAGCTTGGCGCCGTTCTCGGCACGGCGATCCTCGGCAGTATCCTCGGCGCGGCCTACCGACTCGGAGTCCAGGTCCCGGCGGGGCTCCCGGCCGAGGCCGCAGCCCAGGCCCGCGAGACCCTCGGCGGAGCGGTCGACGCCGCGAGCCTCCTCCCCCCGGACGCCGCCGGAGCGCTCCTGGACTCCGCCCGCCGCGCGTTCGATTCCGGCGTGGCCTCCACGTCCGCCATCGCAGCCGTGCTCATGGCGGCGGCTGCCGTCGTCGTGCTCCGGGCGCTGCGGACACGCGACGCGTCCCGGTCAGCCTGACCGCTTCGACCGGCCCGCGGCTCGTCGGTACCCTCCGTAAGATCGGACGCGAAGGTGTCTGTCGCCTCGCACAGACGCCTCACACCGGAGAGAGGAGTCACGATGAGTGGCAACGATCCGTTTGACCGCATCCCGCCGACGGCGGCCTTCACCGTCACGAGCACCACGGCTGCGGACGGCGAGCCCTGGCCCGCGCCGCAGTACTCCGGGGCGTTCGACGTTCCCGGCGGTGAGGACATCTCGCCCCAGCTCTCGTGGTCGGGAGCCCCCGAGGGCACCAAGAGCTTCGCTGTCACCGTCTACGACCCCGACGCGCCCACCCAATCCGGCTTCTGGCACTGGGCGGTCGTGAACATCCCGGCGTCCGTGACCGAGCTGCCCGAGGGCGCAGGGACCGCGTCCGGCGAACTCCTGCCGACTGGCGCGTTCCAGCTGAGGAACGACGCCGGCACCGCGCAGTTCGTCGGCGCCGCCCCTCCCTCCGGGCACGGGCCGCACCGGTACTTCATCACCGTGCACGCCCTCGACGTCGAGGACCTCGGCGTCGGGGCAGACGCATCGCCGGCGTTCTTGGGCTTCAACATCTTCTTCCACACGCTCGCACGCGCCGTGATGGTCCCGACCGGCGAGATCGCCTAGTCGAGACGGCTTGCGTGGCCACTTCCGCGGGGCGTTGATCCCGCAGGAGTGGTCGCGCGCCGTCGTGCGCCCGGGCTCAGACCGTGAGCGCGCCGCCGAGCGCGAGTCCGCCGAGCGCGGCCGCGAGGCACAGCGCGAGCGTTCCGACCCCGTTCACGACGGCGGCCGCCCACCTCCCGCTGAGCGCGAGGCTCACGCTCTGGTAGCTCGCGGTCGAGAACGTCGTGTACCCGCCGAGGAACCCCGTCCCGAGCACCGCCTGCAGCGCCGGATCGGCGCCCGCGAGCACGGCACCGGCGATGAGGCCCAGGAGCAGCGACCCGCTCACGTTGATGGAAATCGTGGCGACGGGCAGCGGGGCCTTCACCCGGCGGCTCACCGCGGTGTCGAGCACATAGCGCGCGACGGCGCCGAGCCCGCCCGCAACTCCCAGCAGCAGCACCTCGGCCGGGTTCACCGGGGATCCTCCGAGATGCCGTCGGGGCCCGGCTGGCGCTCCGCACTCCGTCTGGGGGTCACGTTCTGGGAGTCACTTGAGGTGACCTCCAGAACGTGGCCTTCAGACGTGGGGCGGGCGTGGCCGCCGCCATGGGGGTGCGCCGCAACGTGGGCCTCGGCGGCCAGGCCGCGCCGGTCCTCGCGGTGCAGCCACGCTGCTCCAGCAACCCCGACGAGGGTCGCCGCAGCGCCCCCGAGCAGGCTCAGCGCGAGGTACCACACGCCGTCGGCCGCGCGGCCGGCGATGAGGAGGCGCGAGCCCTCGACGGCGAGCGTCGAGTAGGTCGTGAACGCGCCGAGGAACCCGGTCCCTGCGGTCAGGCGCACGAGGCGGCGGGGGCCCACGTCCGGCCCGCGGCGGGCCAGGGACTCGAGAAGCCCACCGAGCGCGAGGGCCCCGGCCAGATTGATCAGGAGCGTGGCGAGGGGCCAGCCGTCCGGGGCCGGGATCACGGTGCCGAGCGCCCAGCGTGACAGCGCACCGAGTATCCCGCCGGCGAACACGAGCGTCAGGACGCTTGGGGAGAACGGATGTGCAAAGCGCGCGGGAGCAGGTAGACGCGACGGCGTGTGGGCAGCGGCGGGCGCGGCTCCGGCGTCGTGCGCGGTGCCGGGCACGGAAGGCGCGGGCGGGGGGTCACTGGTCACGGCGGATAGAGCCTACCGCCTCTCCCTGTGGGCGGGGCCCCGGCGTAGCGTTGAGGAGTGGACGCAGTGTCCTGGTTCACGGATTGGTTCGCAGCCACCGACTCCGAGGTGGCCCGCTGGATGCTGCAGCGCGGCGTCGCGGCCCTCTTCTTCGTCGCGTTCCTCTCGAGCCTCAACCAGTTCCCCGCGCTCGTGGGCGAACACGGCCTGCTGCCCGTCCCCGAGTACCTCGCGGGATTCCATCGCCTGCGCCGCCCAAGCCTCTTCCGCTTCCGCTACTCTGACCGGCTGTTCCGCTGGGTGTGCGCCGTGGGGCTCGTGGTCGCGGGGCTGCTGGTCGTCGGCGTCCCACAGATGGGACCCTGGTGGGTGCCCCTCGTGGCGTTCCTCGTGTTGTGGGCCCTGTATATGTCGATCGTGAACGTGGGCCAGACGTTCTACGGCTTCGGGTGGGAGATGCTCCTGCTCGAGGCGGGATTCACCGTCGCGTTCCTCGGCTCGGACCAGGTCCCGCCTCCGCGGCCCGTCCTCATCCTTCTCGTGTGGCTCGTGTTCCGGCTCGAGTTCGGCGCAGGGATGATCAAGATCCGCGGCGGGGCCGAGTGGCGCAATCTCACCGCGCTGTACTACCACCACGAGACGCAGCCCATGCCGGGCCCGCTGAGCCGGCAGTTCCATCTCCTGCCGAAATGGATGCACCGCTCAGAGGTCGTGGGGAACCACGTCGCACAGCTCGTTGTGCCGTTCTTCCTCTTCTTCCCGCAGCCCGTGGGATCTGTCGCGGCGGCGGTGGTCGTCGTGACGCAGCTGTGGCTCGTGCTCTCGGGGAACTTCGCGTGGCTCAACTGGTCAGCGATCATCCTCGCCTTCGCAGCCATGGGCGACTCCGCATTGCACGCAGTGCTCCCCTTCGTGCCAGCGGACCTCTCGTCGGCATCGTGGAACGCCGCCTCCCCCGAGAACACAGGGCGCATGACGGCGTGGCCCGCCTCGGGCGACTGGTCCGCCTGGGTGTGGGTCGCCGTCGTGCTCGCGGCGTCACTGCTCCTGCTTGTGCTGTCGTGGTGGCCCGCGAAGAACCTCGTCTCGAGGCAGCAGCTCATGAACGCCTCCTTCAACCGGTGGCAGCTCGTGAACACGTACGGGGCCTTCGGCTCGGTGACCAAGAACCGCGTGGAGATCGTCGTGGAGGGAACGCTCGATACGGTACCCGCCGAGGACGCCGAGTGGCGCGAGTACCGGTTCCGCGGCAAGCCCGGTGAGCCGGAGCGGATCCCGCGGCAGTGGGCGCCCTACCATCTGCGGCTCGACTGGCTCATGTGGTTCCTGCCGCTGCGCACCGTGCACGAGGAATGGTTCTACACGTTCCTCATGAAGCTCCTGAACGCGGACCCCGCCATGCTCAGGCTCCTGCGCGAGGATCCGTTCGACGGCGAGCGGCCCCGCTGGATCCGCGCCCGGTCCGCCCTGTACGAGTTCTCGAGCCACGCGGAATTCCGCGAGACGCACCAGCGGTGGGTCGTCACCCCGCTGCGGGTGCTCATCCGGCCGATCGGGCTCAAGGACAGATGACGGGTCTTCGCCTTCGAGCGTGGTCCCCTCGGAACGCCCCAGCCCTCGAACTCTTTGGGCAGGTCCTGGATAAGGCGGGTGCCGCGTTTCGCGCACCTCCCAGTCGGGTCAGGCCGGACCATTGCGCATTGTGCAGGGCGACACTATAAAGGCGTGTGGACACACTGTCTCGGGGCAGCGGCATCGGTGCGGGGAGGCGTCGGGCTGGAGGCGCCATCGGCATGCGATGGCGACGTGACTCAGAGAGGACAGACGTGACAGTCATCCAGCGGCTCATCGGCGCCCACCGCGTGGCGATCGGTGCGGGGCTTGCGCTCCTCGTGACGGGCGCAGCGCTCGTCCCTGCGGCAGTGGCGGCGAGCGTCAACGCAGGGCAGACGTTCTATGCGTGCCTCACTCCGGGCCAGACCCTCGGCTCAGTCGGGACCACACAGCCCCAGTGCGCGACCCACGATCAGGCGATCAGCTGGAACAGCGTTGGCCCGCAGGGTCCCAGCGGTCCTACGGGGGCGCAGGGTCCAGCGGGGGCGCAGGGTCCAGCGGGACCGGCCGGTGGGAGCGAGCGGTTCTGGTCATTCTCCGGCTCGACCACCTACTACGCCCTCGAGGCGACCATCACGGGGAGCGAGGTCCTTCCGGCGGGGACGGTCTTCGCGCTGGATCCGATCCTCAACACGATCTCGTCGTCAGACTGCCGTACTGCCGGGGGTGACTTCTTCTTCGATGTCAAGCTGAATGGGGTTCCGCTTTCGTCGCCGACGACGAACACCACTTCCATCAGACTCACCGCGGACACCAAACTGTCCGTGACCGCCAAGTGCTACGGGGTACAGGTGGGAACGCCGTTCCATGTCTCGGGCGGCATTGCCTTCAAGGCGTTCTCGCTGACGCCGTTCCAGTAGCCGGAGGATCTGCGGCTCCTTCACTCCTCAGCCCTGCACCACCACGCCGCGGGCGGTACCCCTGAGCATGTGATCACCGGTACCGGCGGAGGCGGGTCGCCGGGCCATGGACAAACCCTGCCACGCCTTGAGCAGCACCTCCCCGGCGGACCGGGCCGCGCATGGAGCTTCGGACATCTCGTTCAGACGATTTCTGAAGCCCGATCCACATCCCCGTCCGGTACCTCGGGCGACTGGGCCGCCTGGGTGCGGCGAGCGGCCCCGCTGGATCCGCGCACGGTCCGCCCCGTACGAGTTCTCGAGCCACGCGGAATTCCGCGAGACGCACCAGCGGTGGGTCGTCACCCCGCTGCGGGTGCTCATCCGGCCGATCGGGCTCAAGGACTGATGACGCCCCCGGCGAGTGACAATCTGGTCGAAGTGAATTCTGGGTGAAGGCCGGAGAACGCGGAGGGCCCCGGTCATCGACCGGGGCCCTCCGCGTGCGGTGCGCGAGGCGGGATTTGAACCCGCACGCCCTTTCGGACACTGGCACCTGAAGCCAGCGCGTCTGCCGTTCCGCCACTCGCGCGCAACACCTCCGCGGCAGGAAAACACCCCTGAACCCGTGAAAGCAGCGAGAACCAGCATAGCCGAGCCGATCGCGGATTGCGAAATCGCGGGATCGGGCACCGCTGTCAGCCGCGGTCAGAGGGTCCAGCGCGCGGCACCAGCGGGACGGGTACGGACTCCTCCGCCGTCAATCCATCGTTACGAGTCCGGAACGGTACCGTTCAGGCGGGACCCAGAGCCGCCCAGTAGTATCGGGTGAGGACTGCGCATCCTGCTCGAACGAGTGCGGACGCGGGAGAACTACGCCCAACGTCGCACGAACCAACGCGACAGCACGCAAGTGAGTACGGAAGGGAGAGGGCATGGGATTGCTCGACAGGCTTGAACGCGGCATCGAGAAGGCCGTCCACGGTGTCTTCTCCACCGGCTCGAAGGGTCAGGTCCAGCCCGTCGAGATCGCGAGCCGGCTCCGCCGCGAAATGGACCGCCAGGCCTTCTCGATTGACCAGGGCCGTACGCTCGCTCCCAACGTGTTCGAGGCGCATCTCTCCGACCAGGACTTCGAGCGGGCCCGGACGTGGGGCCAGCCGCTCGCCGAAGAGCTCTGCGACGTCGCGGTCAAGCACGCCCGGTCACAGGACTACACGCTGCAGGGCCCGGTGCGCTTCTCGTTCCGCCACGATGCCGCGCTCAAGGCGGGGGAGTTCGAGGTCGTATCGCGCACCGAGAGGGGCCAGTCCCGCCCGAACGTCCCGGTAGCCCCCTCGAGGCCGCCGGTCGCGCTGTCCCCCGTGCTGGAGATCGATGGGCAGCGGTACTCGGTCAACGCTGACTCCGTTGTGCTAGGCCGATCGACTGAAGCCGACATCGTCGTCGACGACACGGGCGTCTCGCGCCGCCACCTCGAGATCCGCACGGACGGGGGCATCACCTTCGCCGTGGACTTGGGCTCAACCAACGGCAGCTACATCAACGGCCACCGCCTCGTGGGCAGCGAGGAGCTCCACGACGGCACCGCCATCACGATGGGCCGCACCAAGATCATCTTCCGCATGCTTCCGGCATCCCGGGGAGGAAACGCGTGAACGAGCTGACGCTCACCGCTCTGCGACTGGGCTTCCTGGCCCTGATGTGGGTTCTGGTCTTCAGCGTGGTGGGGGCCATGCGCCGTGACCTCGCGATCGGAAGCCGCAACAAGACCGGCGCACCGACCGCACGCCAGGTCCGGCGGAACCCGGAGCTCGCCGAGCCGCCCGCCCGCCAGCAGGCCCGACAGCTCGTCGTGGTAGAGGGCCCGCTGTCCGGAACGAGCATTCCGCTCGAAGGCGTCCCCGTGCTCCTCGGCCGCGCCCAAGAGGCCACGCTCGTGCTCGAGGACGACTACGCGTCCGGACGCCACGCCAGACTGTTCCCCCAGGGCAGCCGCTGGTTCATCGAAGACCTCGGCTCCACGAACGGCACGTACCTTGCCGACCAGCAGCTCACGCGCGCCCAGCCTGTCGAGCTGGGCGTGCCGATCCGCATCGGCAAGACCGTGATCGAGCTGAGGCCCTGACCTTGGCTGATGCCCCGCTGATCCTGCGCTACGCAGCCCGCTCCGACGTGGGCCGGCTGCGCGCCAAGAATGACGACTCCGCCTACGCGGGCCGTCATCTTGTGGTTGTCGCCGACGGCATGGGCGGGCACGCGGGCGGCGACGTGGCGAGCGCCTCGACTGTCCTGGACCTCATCCATCTGGACCACGGCCGCTACGCCGAAGGCGAGGCAACCACGCAGCTCGCAGACGAGATCCAGACCGCGAACTCCCTCCTCTCCGAGCTCGTGAGCTCCAATCCGCTCCTGGCCGGGATGGGCACCACGGTGACGGCACTGCTGCTGTCCGGCGGCAGCTTCGCGTTCGCGCACATCGGTGACTCCCGGGCGTACCGGCTCCGCGGGAACGACCTCGAGCAGGTCTCCACGGACCACACGTTCGTCCAGCGCCTCATCAATGAGGGCCGCCTCCGTCCCGAGGAGGCCGAGACCCACCCGCACAAGAATGTGCTGATGCGGGTACTCGGCGATGTGGACGCGAGCCCCGAGCTGGACCTCGCGACCTTCCCCGCGGTCGAGGGCGAACGGTGGCTCCTGTGCTCCGATGGGCTCAACTACGTTCCGCTGCCCCTCGTGACGCGCACCCTGCGCGAGATCGAGGACCGAGCCGAGTGCGCGGACCGCCTCGTCGAGCTCACGCTCGCCGCCGGCGCGCCGGACAATGTCACCGTGATCGTCGCGGACGTGGTCTCCGCGGAGGAGGACGACGACGAGGCCGCACCTCCCGCGCCGACCTCGGCTGCCGCGATCCTCACCGCGGCAGCGGCCGCGCGCACCCCCGTGACGTCCGCCGCCGCGGCACAGCCACCCCGCTCGGACACCGCCAAGGCCGCTCCCAGCCCGGCTCCCGCGGCCGGACCGGCGGGTACCCCCCGTTCGGGCCCAGCAGCGCCTGCAGCTGCACCAGCAGCCCGTTCCGCCGCTTCCGGCGACGGCACACGTGCGGCTGAAACCGGCGGCCCCGCTGGAACCACGTCCCTAGACGCCGGCTCCGCAGAGGCCACCGCGTCCGACTCCGACGAGACTCCGATGCCGCCACGGCGCGAGGAGCCGCAGACAGACCCCAACCTCGGCGCCCACCTCTCCGCCGAGGTGCTGCGGCGGGAGCTCGACAGCCGCCCGCACGAGCTCGTGGGCGCCGCGGCCGCGGCTGCGGCGAGCGGATCCCTCCCCGCCGTGGCGAGCCGCACGGCAGCACGCCGTGCCGCCACAGTCCTCACGCACCGCAGCCCAGAACCCGTCGAGGACGTCGATGACCCCGTCTCGCCCAACCGCAGGCTCCTGCGCCGCTGGTTCCGGATCGGGCTCGGCGCGATAGCCGCGCTCATCCTCATCCTCGGTGTCTGGTTCGGCTACACCTGGACGCAGACCCGCTACTACGTCGGGGTGTACGACAACCGGGTGGCCATCTACAACGGCGTCTCACAGCAGCTCGGCCCGATCGCGCTCTCGCACGTTCACAGCGCCACGAACATCCCGATCGATTCCCTGAGCGGGTATACGCAGCAGCGGCTGCGCGCCGGCGTCCCGACAGACGGGCTCGAGGCAGCGGAGGACATCGTGCACTACATCCAGAGCGATCCCCGCGGCTGCCTGCCCGGCTCGGGCGCAACCGCGAGCCCGACAGCCTCGGGCGCCGCGAGCGGCGCCACTAGCGCCACCCCGAGCCCGTCGCCGTCGGGCTCCGCATCCGGCGGGACGGCACCGACTGGCTCGGCCACCGCGAGCCCGACCACCACGCCCGACCCCTGTCTGGGAGGCACCCGATGAGCGGCGTCGAGACCACGGTGAAGCCGCGGCGCAACGTGGAGCTCGCGCTCCTGACCCTGGCGTTGGCCGTGGCGATCGGCGCGAACATGATGCAGGGCCTCCAGGACGGCACGGCGTTCGGCCGCGACTTCTGGCTCCAAGCCGCTCTCCTAGCCGTTCCATCCCTGGCCATTCATACAGTGCTCCGCTTCCGGGCGAAGTATGCCGATCCGATCATCCTTCCGATCGTCGTGACGCTGAACGGGATTGGCCTCGCGATGATCCACCGGCTGGACACTCCCGACACGGACTACGGCAACACCCAGGCCCGCTGGACCGTGGTGGGCATGGTCCTGGCCCTGGCCGTGATCTGGTTCCTCAAGGACCACCGGATCCTGCGCCGCTTCACCTACATCTCGCTCATCCTGAGCGCCGTCCTACTGCTCATGCCGCTCGTCCCGGGCATCACGGCCGGTGAGATCAACGGCGCCCAGGTGTGGATCCGCGTGGGCGGCTCCACCTTCCAGCCCGGCGAGGTCGCCAAGATCACCATCGCCTTCTTCTTCGCGGGCTACCTCTCGACGAACCGCGACCTCATCCTCCTCGCGGGCCGCCGGATCGGAAGGCTCCAGCTGCCGCGCTTCCGGGACCTGGGCCCCATGGTCGTGGCGTGGATTGCGGCGATCGGCATCCTGATCTTCCAGCACGATCTGGGTATGTCGATCCTGTTCTTCGGCATCTTCATCTCGACGATCTACATCGCCACGAGCCGCGCCAGCTGGGCGATCCTCGGCGTGATCCTCATGTTCGCCGGCGCGATGGGCGCGAGCCTTGCGCTCCCGCACATCCGCTTGCGCATCGACGGCTGGCTCAATGCCTTCTCGCCGGACGTCTACGGGCGAGCGAACGGCGGCAGCTACCAGATCGTCCAAGGCCTCTTCGGCATGGCCAACGGCGGCCTGCTCGGCACGGGAATCGGCCAGGGCCGCCCCGACCTCGTCCCGTTCGCGCACTCGGACATGATCGTGGCCTCGCTCGGCGAGGAGCTCGGTCTCGTCGGGCTATTCGCCATCGTCATGCTCTACGCGATCCTCGTCTCCCGCGGATTCCGCGCTGCGCTCGGCGCCCGGGACTCCTTCGGCAAGCTGCTCGCCTCGGGGCTCGCCTCGGCAGTCGGGCTCCAGGTCTTCGTGATCTTCGGCGGCGTCACCCGCCTCATCCCCCTCACGGGCCTCACGACGCCGTTCCTCGCCGCGGGCGGCTCATCCCTCCTCGCGAACTGGATCATCGTCGCGCTCCTGCTCGTCATCTCGAACGCCGCACGCAGACCGGTTAACACGGCACCGCTCGCGGACGACGGCGGGCCCGACGCGCCGTCGTCCGCCCGCACGAAACGCAGCGGCGGCCGAAATCGGATCGGCGACACGAACACAACCCAGGCGGTGAGGACCCAGTGAACCAGGCCATACGCAACGCATGGGTGGCGCTCGCCGTCATGTTCGCCCTCCTGCTGGGCGCCATCAGCTATGTGCAGGTGATCGGCGCCGATGATCTGAACAAGAACCCCCAGAACAACCGGGCCATCCTGCAGACGTTCTGCCAGGAGCGCGGGCCGATCCTCGTCGCGGGCATGCCGATCGCGCAGTCGGTATCGAGCGGCTCGGACACGTGCAAGTTCCAGAGGGCCTACCCGGGTGACGCGGCGCTCTACGCGGGCCTCTCGGGCTACTACTCGAACATCTACGGCTCCTCGGGCATCGAGAACTCGATGAACTCGACCCTGACGGGCAAGTCGGACGAGCTCCTCCTCGACCGGATCCGCCAGCTCTTCCTCGGCGAACAGCCCAAGGGCGCCTCGGTCGAGCTCACGATCGACCCCGCCATCCAGAAGCTCGCCTACAGCCTCATCCCGGACGGCCAGCGCGGCTCGATCGTGGTGACCAACCCGAAGACCGGCGCCATCATCGCGATGGTCTCGAAGCCCAGCTACGACCCGAACCTGGTCGCCACGCAGGATCAGGCGGCCGCGCAGGCCTCCATGAAGAAGATCCAGGCGCAGCCCGGCATCAACCTCAACCAGAGCGTGAGCGGGCCAACGGGCGCACTCCTGGCCCCCGGTTCCGTGTTCAAGCTCATCGACACGGCGGCGGCCCTTGCCTCGGGCAAGTACAACAAGGACTCCGTCCTGCCGAACCCAGCGCAGATGACCCTGCCCGGGACCTCCACGCAGCTGCCCAACTACGCGGGCGGCAACTGCTACACGCGAGACCAGGCCGACTTCGCGTTCGCGCTCGAGCAGTCCTGCAACACGCCCTTCGCCTCGATCGCCCTCGACCTCGGGCAGGACGCAATTGGCAAGCAGGCCGCGGCCTTCGGCTTCGGGCAGGACGCCGGAGACCAGCTCCACCTCGACTACTCCGCCGGCGTGTGGCCGCAGAATCTGAACCAGGCGCAGCTCGCGCAGTCCGCGATCGGCCAGTTCGACGTCAAGGCCTCGCCCCTGCAGATCGCGCTCATGACGAGCGCCATCGCCAACGGCGGAGTCCAGATGAAGCCCTCGCTTGTGAAGCAGATCACGGCCCCCGACCTGCACGTCGTCTCGGCGGCCAAGCCCGAGGTGCTCCGCACGTCCACGACCCCCGAGATTGCCCGGCAGATCACCCAGTGGATGACCATGGTCGTCTCCCAGGGCATCGCCGGCGGCGCCGCGGTGCCAGGCGTGCAGGTGGCGGGCAAGACCGGCACGGCGGAACTCGGCGCCTCGGGGCTCAACA
Source organism: Sinomonas sp. P10A9 (assembly GCF_041022165.1). Lineage (GTDB taxonomy): Bacteria > Actinomycetota > Actinomycetes > Actinomycetales > Micrococcaceae > Sinomonas > Sinomonas puerhi. The sequence continues at coordinate 138,740 of NZ_CP163302.1, read as the reverse complement.
ACTCCTGGTTCACCGGGTTTGCCCCGGCGGACAACCCCCAGGTGGAGGTGACGGTCGTCATGGAAGGCGTCGACGTCCGTACCGGCGCCGCTCTGACCAGTCCCACAGCGAAGAAGATCTTTGAGGCGGTGTTGAAGAAGTGAGACCGACGTCTGGCATCACCTTGGGCAGCAGGTACCAGCTGCAGAGCCGGATCGCCATCGGTGGCATGGGCGAGGTGTGGCGCGCCCGGGACGAGGTCCTGGGGCGCATCGTCGCGATCAAGATCCTCAAGGAGGAGTACGCGGGCGATCCCAGCTTCCTCGAGCGGTTCCGTGCCGAGGCCAGGCACACGGCGCTGCTGAACCACAGCGGCATCGCGAACGTGTTCGACTACGGCGAGGCCGAGGGCTCTGCCTACCTCGTCATGGAGCTCGTCCCCGGCGAGCCGCTCTCCGCCATCCTCGAGCGCGAGCGCGTCCTCTCGCCGGACCGGACCCTGAACATCATTGCGCAGACGGCACGCGCCCTCGCCGTTGCGCACGGGCAGGGCCTCGTGCACCGGGACGTCAAGCCGGGCAACCTGCTCATCACCCCGGACCACCGGGTCAAGGTCACAGACTTCGGCATCGCGCGTCTCGCCGACCAGGTGCCGCTGACGCAGACCGGCCAGGTCATGGGCACCGCGCAGTACCTCGCGCCGGAGCAGGCCACGGGCCAGCAGGCCACGGGCTCGAGCGACATCTACGCGCTCGGTGTGATCGGCTACGAGTGCCTGACGGGCCACCGCCCGTTCTCGGGCGAGAGCCAGATCGCCATCGCCCTCGCCCAGGTCAACGACGCCCCTCCGCCGCTGCCCGAGCACATCCCTGCCCCCGTCCGCGCCCTGCTCATGTCGATGCTCGCCAAGGACCCGCGCAGCCGCCCCGCCAACGCGATCAAGCTCGCCGAGGCAGCCGAGGCGCTCCGCCGCGGGGACATCAGGGCCGCGCAGGCTGCGGTCCCCGGCATGCTCCTCGCGGGCGACGCGACCGAGGCCATGGGCGCAGTCCCGACGGGCCGCATGCATCAGCAGACCGCCCCGACCGCCGTCGTGGGCGGTGCAGGCCTGGCGGGCGCCGCCGCGGTGGCCGCCGCAGCCGGTGCGGCGGCAGCGCACGGCGCGCCCGCGACGTCGGCCCTGCCGATGGTCGAGACGGACGACGCCGGTGCCGCGGCATCCGAGGACCCGAACCATCCGCTCTACGCGCCGTTGGACGACGAGGAGACCGAAGCGCAAAGGCGGCAGAAGCCCCGCAAGCGCAGCCCACTCACGTGGCCACTGGTGGGACTCATCCTCCTGCTGCTGTTCGTGCTGATTGGCGTCTGGCTCTCCAACGCCGGGCTGTTCAGCCCGACGCCGCTGCCTTCCCCGAGCGCCTCGAAGTCGACCACCGCGTCGAGCGCTCCGCCCAGCACCACCTCGTCCGCGCCGCCGTCGAGCACGAGGGCCCAGACGACGGCCGCCACGGTCAACGTGGTCCCCGCCGCCTACCTCGGCAAGAACTACACTGACGTGCAGAACCAGCTGGAGGCGCTGGGACTGAGTGTCACGCTCGTCGCCGTCCAGTCGCAGACGGGGATCCAGGGGGCCGTCACGAGTGTCTCACCGGGAGGACAGGTGCCTGCAAACTCCAACATCACCGTCACGTACCTTTCGGTGCAGCCGCCGGTGACCCTGCCGCAGACGTCCGCCGCGCCGCCTACGTCCCCGACGTCCAACCGCTCGGGGGCCCCCACCCCGACGTCCGGCGCTCTGGCCTCCGTACTCCCCGGCGCACCTGGCAGCTGATTCCGTGACCCATTCCGCCCATCCGCCCCTACGAGAGGACGAGCCGATGCCCGCTCCGATCGTCCTCTCGGGCCGATACGAGCTCGGCGGCCTCATCGGCCGGGGTGGCATGGCGGACGTGTACGAGGGGCTTGACCTGCGGCTCGCCCGCACGGTGGCCGTGAAGATGCTTCGCCCCGACATGGCTCGGGACGGGCAGTTCCGGACCCGGTTCGAGCGCGAGGCACGCGCCGTCGCCGGCCTGAACCACCCCTCGATCGTTGCCGTGTACGACACGGGCGAGCACAACGCAGAGCCATTGTCCCCGCACAGCGTCGCCGTGCCGTACATCGTCATGGAGTACGTGGACGGTCAGACGCTGCGCGACCTCGCACGGGAGCGGAAGCTCTCCGTCGACGAATGCGTGGACTACACGCTCAGCGTGCTCGCGGCCCTCGAGTACAGCCACCGCCAGGGGATCGTCCACCGGGACATCAAGCCCGCCAACGTCATGGTGTGCGACGGTCCGGGCGCGGTGAAGGTCATGGACTTCGGCATCGCCCGTGCCACCGCGGACACCTCCGCGACCATGACCCAGACCCAGGCCGTGGTGGGCACGGCCCAGTACCTCTCCCCCGAGCAGGCGCAGGGCGAGACCGTGGACGCGCGCAGTGACCTGTACTCCACGGGCTGCCTCCTCTACGAGCTGCTCACCGGCAGGCCCCCGTTCGTCGGCGAATCGGCGGTCTCCGTGGCCCTCCAGCATGTCCAGTCCGCGGCGGCTCCGGCAGCGGAGTTCAATCCAGACGTCACCCCGGCGCTCCAGAGCGTGCTGGACCGCGCGCTCGAGAAGGACCCCGAGAACCGGTTCGCGAGCGCCGCGGCGTTCCAGCGCGCCCTCCGGGCAGCGCGGGCCGGGGTGTCCGTTCCTGCGCGGGCCGCAGCCATGGGTGCTGCTGCCGCGGCAGCAGCAGCGGCAGCAGCAGCGGCGGTCGGCTCTGTCGAGGGCGCGGACGACGACGGGATCCCGACCGTCGCCGTCGGCCTCGTCGGGGCGGGGGCTGCGGGAGCTGCCGGTGAATCGGCACAGGGTACAAAGAGCACCGAAGGCTCAGCCGGCGGCGTAGGTGACGGTCCGCCGTCGTCGTCCCATCTCGGTGACACCGGCGAGATCCCCGTGGTCCCACCCCCGGCTGCCGGGCTCATCCAGTTCGACGACGCCCGCGACGAGGAGCGCGCACGGCGCGGACGCGGGCGGCGGAGGACCTGGATCGTCGCGCTCATCATCGCCGCCCTGCTGATCGCGGGCGGCGGCGGAATCGTGCTGTACAACTACATGAACCAGCCCTCCGCGGTGCAGATGATCACGGTGCCCTCCGTGACGAACATGTCCGAGACGGAGGCTGCGCTCAAGCTGCAGGGGCTTGGGCTCCAGCCGGACATCAAGCACCCCAAGGATCCCTCCGTCCCCAAGGGCAAGGCGATCCGGACCGTGCCCGACGCGGGTACCCAGCTCGCAAAGGGCGCCTCGATCACGCTGGACATCTCGGACGGCCCCGCCAACGCGGTCATCCCGGACTCGATCATCGGGGCGACCGAGGCCGGAGCCAGATCGACCCTCCAGGGCCTCGGACTCACGGTCAAGCCGCGCGCGGTGCAGGCCAACGATCCGAAGGCGCCGATCGGGACCGTCATCTCGACGAACCCCGGCGTCGGCCAGACCGTGGGCATCGGCACAGAGGTGGAACTCACGATCTCGAGCGGCAAGGTCGACGTTCCCGACGTCCGCGGCGAATCCGTGGACGCGGCGCGGAAGGCGCTCTCCGACAAGGGGCTCAGCGCGACCGTCCAGGAGCAGGAGAACTCCATCGTCGCACCGGGGACGGTCACCGATCAGTCGCCGCTGGGCGGCACCATCGATCAGGGCGGAACCGTGACCCTCATCGTGGCCAAGGCGCCAGCCCCGGCGCCGAGTCCTACGCCGAGCGCCACGCCGTCGCCGACGCCTTCGGCGTCCAAGAAGGGCAACGGGCCCTGACCCAGCCGGGCATGGGGCCCGCTGGCCCTCGGGTCAGCCTGCGGTGATGAGCGGGCTCAGGGTCGAGGCCTTCTCGGCTGCGCCGTGGAGCCCCAGGGACTCGAGCCACGTGCCGAGCATCTGGTAGCCGCCTTCTGTGAGCACGCTCTCGGGGTGGAACTGGACTCCGCAGAGGGGTGCCGAGCGGTGCTGGAGCCCCATGATGACGCCGGAATGCGTGTGGGCCGTGACCTCGAGGACGTCGGGGATGGTCTCGGCGACGGCCGCGAGCGAGTGGTACCGGGTGGCCGTGAGGGGACTCGGCAGGCCCTCGAATACGCTCTTGCCCTCGTGCTCCACGAGAGAGGTCTTGCCGTGCATGAGTTCGGGGGCATGCGTCACGGTTCCGCCGTACGCCTCGGCGAGGGCCTGGAGGCCCAGGCACACGCCGAACATCGGCTTCGCCTGCTCGCCGCACCACTTGATGAGCTCGATGCACACGCCTGCCTCGGCGGGATTGCCTGGTCCGGGTGAGATGAGCACGCCGTCGCGTGCGGCGGCAAGCTCGATCGCTTCGGCGAGCGAGACGTCGTCGTTCCTCACCACGGTCGTCTCGGCACCCAGCTGCTGGAGGTAGCCGACGAGGGTGTAGACGAACGAGTCGTAGTTGTCGATGACGAGGATGCGCGTAGACATGGAGCGGGCCAATCGTGGAGTGGGCGGGCCAGCGCGCCGGGATACACTGGCGTGCAGACCAGTGACAGTCACTGCAGACGTTTCAGACAGCAGAACACCCCGGCACATCGGCGGTGTCTGCAGGATACCAAGCGGGCAGCGCCGTGATCGAGGCGGGCCCCGAGGAGGTTCAGTGCCGGAGTCGACGGGCAAGCCCCAGCAGAAGGCCGCCCAGCGGAAGTCAGCGCCCAAGGATGCCGCGCGGGAGGCCGCGCGCCGCGCCGCCAAGAAGGCCAAGCGCCAGCGCCGCGCAGCCCGTGCTCAGGGGCCCACGCCGGAGTGGTACAAGTACGTCATGTTCGGGCTCATGGTGGTGGGCCTGCTCTGGATCATCACGTTCTACGTGACCCAGGGCCTGTTCCCCTTCCCGCAGCTGGGGAATTGGAACATCATGATCGGGTTCGCGATCGCGATCACCGGGTTCCTCATGACCCTGGGCTGGCGCGGCAAGTAGTCGCTCCGGGCCCATCCGGCGGGCCGACGGCTCCGAACTGCAGGTGTGGAGACAGTATCAGTCCTTGCACGACGCAGGTCGGCGGTCGCTGCGGCCGTCGCGGGTCCGCTGGCGGTAGGCCTGGGGTTGGCCGCCCATCTCGTCTCGGGCGGCGCGAGTCCCCCAGCCGTGGTGGTCGTGGCCCTCGCGGCCTCGGTGAGCCTGCTGGCCGCCGCGGCGGCGCGGGTACCGCTCGCCCCTTGGGTCCTCGGCGTGTCCAGCGGGCTCGTCCAGCAGGCCCTCCATCTGACTTTCACGGCCCTCGCGGGCGCGAACGCGCCGCTCTTCCACCCATCGGGGCACATGCACGGAGCGGCCGGGGGGCCCGAGCTGAGTGCCTCTGTGTCAGCGCCAGTCGACCTGCACCTGCTCGTGGTGGTACACGTCGCCGCAGCCCTCGTCACGGCCGTCGCGACCTTGGCGGCTCTCAGGGCCGCGGGGCGCCCACGCCGAGCGCGCGGGCAACGCCCAGCGCGGTCGACTCCCAGCCCGGCAGGAGGGGCCTCGCCGCGCGGGCCGCGGCCCGCCATCTGGCACGCACGGTAAGATCCGCGAGCCATCGCCCGAGCTCGGCGGTGAGGGGATCGGTTCCTGGCCCGGGATTCCCCACGACCGCTCCGGCCGGTCCGAGGCCGCCCGAGAGCGAGAGGCTGAGCGCCTCGGCCGCGCCTGTTCCTGCGCCCACCATTGCCGGGACCCCCCGCGCGATCGATTCCGCGACGGCGAGCCCAAATGTCTCCGAGACAGAGGCGAGCACCGTGAGGTCCGTCCGCGACCACTCGGTCTCGAGCGCGGGCCCGCGCAGCTCGCCCGGGATCAGGACGCGGTCCGCGATCCCGAGCCGTGCAGCCTCCACGGCGACGGCGTGCGCGTAGGCCGGGTCCGCGGCGTCGTGACCCGCGAGAGTCAACGTCCACGGCATCTCCCGCAGCTCGCCGAGCGCGCGCACCAACCGCAGCTGCCCCTTCCCGGGCAGGAGCGCCGCGAGGCACAGCAGGTGCGGCGCTCGGCCTTCGGCAAGGCTCCCCGGGGCGGCTGGCACCCGCACGACGCCGGGCCTCGCCACCCGCGCTGACGTGCCGTAACGCTCGGCGAGCCGCCGTGCAGCGAAGTCGCTGGGGACCAGGACGGTGTGCGCCGCGGCCAGGGCTTCACACTCGAGTGCCGCCGACCGTGCGGCCTCCTCTGCGGACAGGCCGGGCGCGTCGGCGAGGGACATGTGGACCAGGATCCCGAGCGCGGCCCCGCTACTCGCGGCAGCCTGGGCCGCCGCGTGCAGCTCCTCGGGGGCCCCGAGCACGAGGAGCGCATCGACGAGCACGGCCCGCCGGGCTGCAGGCGAGGCCGGCCCGGACGCGGGGGCCATCGCGCTGTTGCGGGCGGCCCCGCCTTCATGGGTGCGCCGGTCGGCGTCGTCCACGACGTCGAGCACCGGGGCGTCCGCCACGTCGAGCACCGCCGCATCCGGTAGGTCGAGCGCGACGCGGAGCCGGCGGCGGTCGGCGGCGGTGCCGACGGGCCACGCCCCCGGGACGCCTACAACCTCGACCGTCACCCCGAGGCCCCGGAGGGCGTCCGCGACGTGCGTGTTGTAGACCGTGCCGCCCGACGTGTACCCGAGTCCCTCCGGGACCACGAGTCGGAGCACGGGCCGTGGCGCAGGCTGGAGCACGGGTCTGGCCCCGGCGCCCGGCATGTCAGCCGCGACGTCCGTCCCCGGCCGGGCGCAGCTCGAGGGCACAGGAGGCCCATGCGTCCGGGTTCTCGCGCAGGGTGGCCTCGACGGCGGTGAGGTGGTCGAAGCGCCCGAGGTGCTCTGCCGCCGAGACGGCGACGTGCTGGGCGAGCACCTCGGTGGTGGTGAGGCGCCCGGAGAAGTCCGGGTGCTCGTCGAGGTTCCTGTACCGGAGGCCGTCAAGGATCGCGGCGAGGACTTCTGTGGCCTCCCCAATGTCCATCACGGTCGAGTTGGCATCCAGGGCCTCCGCGCGCAGGGTCAGCTCGACGACGAAAGTGGCGCCGTGGAGCCCCTGGGCCGGGCCGAACGCGGGGCGCGGGAGGCTGTGGGCGATCATGACGTGGTCGCGGACGGTCAGGCTGAACATGCTCCTCCTTGTCTGGGGCGCGCCGCGGTTACGGTGCGCCCGGGTAGCGGATCACGTGGCACAGGCCCGCACTGCCGTGGCCAGGATCCAAGAGCCTGTCCATCGTCGCGGGCAGATCGGCGAAGTCGGTCTCCTCGCCGAGGAAGGCGTCGAAGGCCTCGTCTCCCAGGAGCTTCAGGGCGAGGGCGAGTCGCTCCTGGGTGGTGCGGCGGTGCCTCCGCGGGAGGGCGACGGCGCCCACTTGGCTCGCGCGGAGCGACAGGCGCCTCGCGTGGAAGTCGGCGCCGAGCGGCACCTCGACGCTGCCGTCGCCGTACCAGGACAGCTCGACCACGTCGCCGTCGTCTCCCACCATCTCGAGGGATCTGGCGAGGCCCGCGGCGTTCCCCGAGGCGTGCACCACGATGTCGCAGTCCTCGGACGCGTCCTCGGGAAGCGCGACGTCGATGCCGAGCGCAGCCACGACGGCGGCCCTGCCGGGATCGCTGTCCACGGCCTCGAGCCGGCCCAGGGGAAAGCGGCGCAGGAGGGCGGCGACGGAGGCGCCGATGAGCCCGAGGCCCACCACCGCGATCCGGTCGCCGATGCGCGGGCCGGCCTCCCACAGCGCGTTGACCGCCGTTTCCACGGCACCGGCGAGGAGGGCCCGGCGGGGCGGGACGGCGTCGGGCACGAGAGCGACGTGCGCGGCCGGCACGACGTACAGGTCCTGGTGTGGATAGAGGCAGAAGACGGTGCGGCCCACAAGCTCGGCCGGTCCAGCCTCGACGGTCCCGACGGAGAGGTACCCGTACTTCACCGGGGCCGGGAAACGGCCCTCCTGATGGGGCGCCTGCATGATGTCCGCAACTCGCTCGGGGACCCGGCACGCGTGCACGAGGTTCTCGGTTCCAGTACTGAGGCACGAGTAGAGCGTGCGCACGAGAGCCTCGCCATCGCCCAGAGGCGGGAGCGACTCGCGGCGGAGTTCCCCGCGGCCCGGCCCGACGGTCCAGTATGACGTGGCGGTCAGATCCGCGGAGTCGCTCGGCTGCGCCATGGATTCGACAGTACCCGGACGCGGGGCGGGTGAACCAGACCCGCGGCCGCGAGCCGAGGGCGGCCCCCGGTCACCGTCCTAGACTTGATGGATGACCACGGCCACCGCGCAGCAGACCAACGCCTACTTCGACGACACGTACCTCACCGAGACCGAGGCGACCGTGATCGCCTCCGGCGCGGGCGAGGATGGCGCGTGGGCCGCGGTCTCGCCGAACATCTTCTACCCCAAGGGCGGTGGCCAGCCCTCTGACGAAGGCACGCTCGACGGCACCCCGGTCACCCTTGGGCGCAACGAGGACGGCCTCGTGACGATCTCGGGGATGCCTTCCGCGCCCGAGGTGGGTGCCGCCGTCGTGTGCCGGATCGACGCTGAGCTGCGCCGTCGCCACGCCGCGCTGCACACGGCGGGGCACATCCTCGGCCATCTCGGCCAGGCACGCGGCTGGCAGGACTCGGGTCACTCTCACTTCCCCGGTCAGGCACGCCTCGACTTCGACCCCGCCGGCCACGAAGACGAGCTCGCGACGCCCGAGCTGCGCGACGCCGTGCGCGCCGAGTTCCAGACGCAGATGGACGGGGTGCTCGCGCGCGGCGGTGACGTCTCCGCCTCCGTGGACACCGACGGCCACCGCACCGTGACGATCCAGGGCGTCAACGCGGAACCGTGCGGCGGAACCCACGTTCGCACGCTTGCGGACCTTGTTGGCGTGAAGATCCTCGAGGTCAAGGTCAAGCGCGGTGCCATCAAGGTGCGGTACGAGGCGGAACACGCCTTCGGATCCGCTTCTGGGCAGGGCGCCGCCTGATGCTCTGGGTGAAGATCTGCGGGCTGTCCACCCCCGAGGCCGTTGAGACGGCCGTCGAGGCCGGAGCCGACGCGGTGGGATTCGTGCTGGCGCCGGGGAGCCCCCGGACGGTCGACGCCGCTCAGGCGGCTTCGCTGGTCCGGGCCGCCCGGGACGCGGCGCGCCGGGCGGAGCGGTCCATTGAGACCGTTGCGGTGGTGCAGAATCAGACGCTCGACGACGTTGCGCGGCTCGCGCGCGAGGCCGGCGTCGACACGGTGCAGCTCCACGGCGACGAGCCCGATGCGGTGGCGGAGGCGCTCCGCGCGGCCGGGTTCCGCGTGATCAGGGCCCTCTCAGCGGGCGACTACACGCGTCGGACCGCCGAGGGATGGTCGTCACCGGACCGGCTCCTGATCGATGCCGCGGTGCCCGGGTCCGGTGCCCGGTTCTCCGACGACGAGCTCGGGACTGCGCCCGAGGGCTTCTGGGCCCTGGCCGGGGGCCTCTCGCCCGAGAATGTGGCCTCTGCGGTCCAGGCGCTGGAGCCCACGGGCGTGGATGTCTCGAGCGGCGTCGAGTCCTCGCGCGGCGTCAAGGATCTGGGGCTCATCAAGGCCTTCATCGCGGCGGCCCGAACCGTCCTCTAGGCTGGCACCGCTCTCCAGGCCGCCACCCCTCCTCCAGACGGGCACCGCCCTCCAGACCGGCACCGGCACCGCCCCCATGCCGGCACCTCTCTCGTGTGCCGCGCGGGGTCATGCCGTGGCCGCCGAGCTTGAGTCGTGTCCTGGGGTCGGTCCTTCCCTGCCGCATTTCGCCTCCCCAGGACTTGCGCGCTCCTCCCCAGGACTTGCGCGCTCCTCCCCAGCACTTGAGCGCTCCTCCCCTGGACTTGCGCGCTCCTCCCCAGCTTTCGAGTCCCGCCCGCCATCGGCGATCGTGGGAACTCCCGCAACCACGCGGCGTCGTACGCCCCGCGGCTGGAGGAAGGCGGGAAAGCTGGGGAGGAGTGCAGCAAATGATGGGGAGGAGTGCTCTGAACCGTCCTCTGGAGGCCATCTGGGGGCCGCCCTCACGAGATGGTCCTCGGAAGATGGCCCCCAGCTGCTGACCCTCGGTGGGGAGGAGCACTCCCCACCGTTGGGCGTTGAGCCGCGTCAGTGGTGGGCCGGACGCGCGGCGCGGGAGGTCGCCGTCGTGCGCCCGAGGATGAGCCCAAGGCCCAGCATGCCGACGCCGAGGAGTACGTGGAGGACGTTGTCGGCGGCGTTGAGCGGGACGAAGTTGCCCGCGGAGGCACCACCGAACACGAGTCCGTAGACGAACAGGACCAGGTAGATCGCGCCGCCCCAGACGAGGAACTGCTTCGCCCCGCCGGCCGAGGCGCCGAGTGCGAGACCGGCGATGCCGAACAGCAAATGGACCACGTTGTGCAGCACTGAAACCTGGAAGAGACCCAAGAGGTACGCGTCCGAGGCGTGCCCGGCGAATCCGATGCCGGAGCCCGTAGTGATCCCGGGAATGAATCCGAGGACGCCGACGAGCAGGAACACGACACCCACCGCGCTCGCGGCGAGCTGGACGGCGGTGCGGCGGTGCGAAAGGACTGAGGTGGACATAGCTTCTCCTAACGGTGATCCGGCGCCCTTCCGGGGAGCCGGTGCGGTATGCCCGCACCTACTCTTCGGAGCCGCCGTACCGGCGGATTGGGCCAGCCCGGATTCCTCAGGAGAACTGTTGGACGAGGATCGGCGTGGTAGTCGGCCGCGCCGATCCCCCCGCCGGCTCGACTGTCACGCCGAGGACCGTCGCGGAGCCGATCCCACCCGCAAGCTCGTTCCAGGTGGTGCCCTCTCCGGCCACGAGGCCCGCGGGCTTCATGGTCCCGGACGCGTCGCCGAGCCACAGCTCGTAGACGTGACCAGCCGCCGGAACCGGCATGCCGATGGTCACCACCCCGGCCACCGATTCCCGGTGCGAATGCGCGATCACCACCGTTCCGCCTCCTGGAACGCTGGCCTCCTGGATCGTCGCATCGGGCGCGCTGAGGATCCGGTTCATGACGCTGCCTGGCGCATCTGCGGCGGCTGCGAGCTGCCGCACAGCGTCGTCGCGCTGCTGCTGGGCCCGGAGGCCCCACACGCCGGCCGCGCCCGCGGCAACCAGAAGCACCGCAGCGGCCGCCGCGAGCCACCTGGCGGGGGCCGTGAACACGGCACCGCCGCCTAGCGCACGACGGCGGCGCGCGCCGAGGTCTGCAACCGTCGCTTCGGGTTGGGGCTCGTTTTCCTTGAGAGGTGACCCCGCATCCCCGGGACGTGACCCCGCATCCCCGGGACGTGACCGCGCATCGCTGGGACGTGACCCCGCATCGGCGATCTCGAGCTGGGGGGTCACGGCGATCTGGGCCATGAGCCGGGCCTTAAGGTCCGGAGGCGGGGCTACCGGAGACGCGTCAGCAGCGAGGAGCGCAGCCGTCTCGGCCAGCTCGCGGGCCTCCTCGGCAACGGGGTCGCCGAACGTGAGGGTGCGCTCGAAGCGGCGCCGCTCCTCGTCGTCGAGCGCGTTGAGGGCGTAGGCACCGGTCAGCAGGTGCAGCTGATCATCCATGGCTCACTCCCAACACGTCTCTGAGGCGGATCATCCCGTCGCGGATTCTGGTCTTCACAGTGCCCAGGGGAAGCCCCAGGGCGGTGGCGACTTCCCCGTAGGTGTAGCCGCCGTAGTAGGCAAGGCGGATGGCCTGCTTCTGAACCTCGGTGAGGGACTCGAGGGCCTTGTTGACCCGCTCGCTCTCGAGGGCAACCTCGACGCGGTGCTCAACGTCGTTGTAGCTCTCCTGGTAGTCCTTGATCCCCTCGCGGAGGTCGCGGTCCGTAGAGGCCTGGGCTGCGCGGACTCTGTCCACCGCCCGGCGGTGCGCCATGACGGTGATCCAAGCCCGTGCGCGGCCCCGGTCCGCGTCGAACCTCTTGGCCTGCTGCCACACCTCGAGGAACACCTCCTGGGTGACCTCCTCGGACTGGGCCGGATCCCGGAGCACCCGCAGGACGAGGCCATGAACCAGCGGCGCGAGCACGTCGTAGAGATGCCCGAACGCCTCCTGGTCACCGCTCGCAATGCGGTCCATGAGCTCGTCGAGGTCCGGGGCAGGGGTCGCCCCGCCGTCGTAGTCGGGCATGTAGACCACTGTCTCACGGCTGCTCACTGTCCTCCGCCACTGTGACCTGTTTGACCTGGGGGATACACGACGGCGGGCCGGGGCCCCAGCGCCCGGCCCGCCGTCGTGCGCTCTAGTGCGCTGCGCGCCCGCCCTACTTGGCCGGGGGCATCAGCACCGTGTCCACGAGGTAGACGGTCGCGTTCGCCGTCTGGACACCGCCGCAGATCACGTTGGCGCCGTTGACCTTGAGGCTGTTGCCGGAGCCGGTGACGGTGACGTCCTGGCCCTCGACCGTCTTGTGCGTCCCGGCAATCGAGGCAGGCTCGATCTGGCCCGGAACCACGTGGTACGTGAGAATCGTGGACAGCGTCTTGTCATCGGTCTTGAGGGACTCGATGGTCGCCGGATCGATCTTCGCGAAGGCGCTGTCCACCGGGGCAAACACCGTGAACTGGCTCGAGTTGAGCGTGTCCACGAGGTTGACCTTCGGGTTGAGCTTGCCGGAGACCGCCGAGACGAGCGTCTTGAGGAGCGGGTTGTTGGACGCCGCGACCGCCACGGGATCCGTGCTCATCCCCTGAACCGAGCCGGGTCCGGTCGGGACGGCCTTGGCGTAGTCGGCGCAGCCAGCGCCGACGAGGTTCGCTGCCGGGTCCTTCGTGGACATCGCCGACGGGCTCGCGGCCTTCGCCGAGCTGCTGGAGGGCGCGGACGACGACGGGCCGCTCGCCGCCGACGTCGACCCGCCACACGCGGCGAGGCCGAGGGCGCTCAGGGCCGCGAGGCCCACGACGGCCGACGTGCGCTGGATGATCTTCATGGCTTCACTCCTTGTTTCACGGGTGGCTTGCACCGGTTCTTCGGAGCAGTCGCGGGGACGGATTGGATGGTTGTCGGGCGCAGTCCAAACCCGATGGTTGAGCGGAGTCGAAACCTCAGCCCAACATCCCACGCAGCGTGAGGGCGTTGCGCACGGCGTTGCCTTCGCCGTCATTGTTGAAGTAGGCGTAGACCTCGTGGCCGGACCGATCCCATTCGCGGATGCGCTCGGCCCACCAGCCGAGGTCCGCGTCCGAGTAGGAGCCGCCGTACAGGTTGTCGTGGTCTGGCCCGTGCAGGCGGACGTAGACGGTCTGGGCGGTCGCCTCCAGGATGCACGGGAGGTTGGCGCCGCTCATGATGCAGTAGGCCGCGCCGTGGCGCCGGAGGATGTCGAAGACCGCCGCGTCGTGCCAGGTCGGGTGGCGGAGCTCGACGGCAACCTGGATCCATTGCGGCAGGGCGCCGAGGAACCAGTCGAGGCGGGCGTCGTCGCGGGCGTGGTTCGGCGAGAGCTGGACGAGGAGCACGCCGCGGCGCGGACCGAGCTCGTGCCACGACTCCGCAATGCGCTCCGACCAGGCCTCCGGGGCGTAGAGCCGCTTGGCGTGGGTGAGCCCGCGGGGGGCCTTGACCGACATGAGGAAGCCCTCGGGGAGCCGACGACGCCAGCTCGCGAACGCCGTCGTGCGCGGCCACCGGTAGAAGCTCGCGTTGAGCTCCACCGTGGAGAAGCGGCTCGTGTAGATCCCGAGGCGGTCCCCCGGACGCGTTCCCGGCGGGTACAGGGCATCCGCCCAGTGGTCGTAGCTCCAGCCCGACGTTCCAATGTGCCACCCCATCCCCTCAGGCTAGCCGGACCTGGGAGGCTGACTTAGGCTGGGCGCACCCGAGACCGGAAGGCAGCCCGTGTCACCATTGCGCGGAATCCTTTTCGACGTGGATGGGACGCTCGTCGACTCCACGTACTTCCATACCCTCACGTGGTGGTACGCGTTCCGCCGCTTCGGGCACGACGTGCGGATGAACGAGATCCACCGGCGTGTCGGAATGGGTGGGCAGAAGATCGTCGAGCACCTGCTAGGTGCGGAGCGGGACACGGCCCAGGACAGTGAGATCCTCGACACCCACGCCGCGGTGTTCTCGACGTTCTGGCCGCACCTGCGGCCGTTCGACGGCGCGCGCGACCTCCTCGCGCGGTACGAGGACGCGGGCCTCAGCGTGGTCCTGGCCTCTTCGGCACGGGAACAGGACCTGAGCGTGCTGCGCTCGGTCATCGATGCCGACGCGTTCGTGGACGCCGCCACGAGCTCCGCGGACGCGGAGGAGCCCAAGCCCGCACCGGACATCCTCGTGGTGGCGCTCAAGGCCACGGGCCTGGAAGCCTCGGAGGCCTTGTTCGTCGGCGACGCCGTGTGGGACGTGCCTCATCGGTAGGCAGCTCGGGACCGGCTAGGCCGCCCCGCCCCGTGATCCGGCTCCGATCCGAAGCCCTGCCGCGCCGCCAAACCTGTGGCGGGCGCGTTGCACTTGCTGTCCCGCGCCATGCGGCCGCCGGACGGGACGGCTGATCAGCACGCCTGCCCACACTGCACCGGCTATCTCGGCCACCTTGGTCACGACTGCGCCTGTGTCGATCGGCTCTCCCGCTCCGATCGACCACCCAGCCGCGCCACCGTGGTCGTGGGCGTCTCCGAGCGGAAGCCCCACGAACACCGCATAGAGCCACACGCCGACGAGCGCGACGTTGAGCACCACGAGCGTGAGGTGCGCGGCATGGCCAGGGCGCTCCACGACCGAGATCGCGAGGGCGAGCTGCAGGATCGCTGCGCCGAGGAAGCCTGCGCCAAGCAGCGCAGACTCTCCCCAGTGCTCGGGCACGAGGAGCAGATGGATCCAGCCGGCCACGAAGGCCGTCGCCCCGAGTCCGAGCCTCGCGCCGAGGCCTGCTCTCCCTTTTCCGGCGAGTCCCGCGCCGTTGAGTCCCGCGCGGTCAAGTCCCGCGCCGCGGGAGTTCTGTGGAAGCGGCAGGAAGACTGCCACCACGACGAGGGCCGCGCCTGCCGCGAGCACCCAGGGGCCGGGCCCCGGGACGGGCGAGGCCAGCGCCGCCGCGGGGCCCGGATCCGAAGCGTAGTCGGCCACGGACCGCGCGATCCACAGAGAGCCTGCCACCGCGGCCGACGCAGCAGCCAGTGCGAGCCAGCGGCCCGGAGCCCACGCGTAGCGGTGCGCGGCAAGGAGCAGGAGGGCGGACGCCGTGGCCAGCCCGGCGTAGGTGCCACCACCGGCCGCGATGCCGTTCAAGGGCGCGAATCCGTGGAATACGGTCACCCAGGGCAGCAGCAGGCCCGCCACTGCCGCGACGAGCGCGGCGAGCGCCATCGTCGTCGACAGCGGGCTGCTCGCCCGGAGGCCCGGGTGCGCCAACCGGCGCACCCGGGCTACCGAGAGGAAGCTGTGGGAGGTCACCCTCCTCACTTCCCCACAACGTTGAAGAACAGGTACAGGTTGGTGGGCACTGGGCCAATCACGCCGCTGCCCGGAGTGGCGATCAATGCGTTCATCGTGGTCTCCGACTTGCCGGCCGCGAGCTGGGCCCAGGCCGCCTGGTTGGTCACCGCGACAACCTTGATCTGCCACCAGCCTCCGGCAGGGCCGTCAAGGATGTGGCTGTGCGCTGGAAGCGGCACCGAAGCCACGGCTCCCGGAGACGCGCCAAGGGCCCCGGCGATCCGGGACAGGTCGATGTCGAGCGGGTGGTTGGGGCAGCTCGCGACGGCGCACATCGCCGCCGGACTCGGGTTCGCGAAGAGCGGCACGAGCACGTACAGGACCGAGCGGTCCGCGTTGGCGACCGGTCCGGTGTTCGCGGCAGTGCCCACCTCACACCCGGAAGGCGCGGAGGCGGGGACGCTCGTGTCGCAGAAGAAATTCTGGGCGTACTGGACCGTCACGGTCTGCCCGTTGGTCCAGGCCGGTGTCCTAGCGCTCGAGACCGGCAGGACGGTGGATCCGGAGGCGAAGGCCGCCGCCGCCACACCGCCGAAGGCGAGGGCGAGCCCCGCAAGCACAGCAGCCCAGACCCGAAGGGCCGGCCGTGCCATGCGAATGAGTGAACTCATGATGCACTTCCTTGAGATGAGCGGCCGCCAACCAGCCGTCCAGCCCTCTCGGCCGCTGCGGGGATTGGACGACTGCTGTTCGGAGCGGCACACGAGTGCGGATTGGGCCGTTCGGAGCAGGATGCTGGTGCGGATTGCCATGGATGCAGGCACGGCGGGGCGCGACTCCCTGCAGGTGCCTCGTTGCGGGCCGTTGCCCTCTGGGCGCCCCAATCCGGGCCTCCCGCCGCTGCGAACCCTCGGCATGGACGTCATACTCATCGGGCTGCTGGGCGGTCTCATCACGGGCATCTCGCCCTGCATCCTGCCGGTTCTACCGGTGATCTTCTTCTCGGGCGGGCTCGACAGCGCGCGCCGAGCGGCGCCGTCGTCCGCCCCGGTTTCGGTGGCCGCACGGGGTGACCTCGGCGCCGCACGGGGTGACCTCGAGCGCACGCGGGGTGACCTCGGCGCCACACGCGGTGACCTCGGCGCCACACGCGGTGACCTCGGCGCACAGGCGGCACAGCCGGCGCGGGCGGCGTCGCGGTGGCGGCCCTACCAGGTGATCGCGGGGCTCGTGCTGAGCTTCAGCGCGGTCACGCTCCTCGGCTCGCTGCTGCTCTCGACCCTCGGGCTCCCCCAGGACGTGCTGCGCTGGACCGGCATCGCGGTGCTCGCGGCGGTGGGGCTCGGGCTCATGGTGCCCCGTGTCGAAGAATGGCTCGAGAAGCCGTTCTCCTGGATCCCGCAGAAACAGGTCGATGCGCGCCGCGGCGGCTTCGGCTTAGGCCTCGCCCTGGGTGCCGTGTTCGTGCCGTGCGCCGGGCCGGTCCTCGCGGCGATCACGGTCTCGGGCGCTACGGGCCGGATCGGGCCGGAGACGGTCGGGCTCACGCTCGCCTTCGCGATCGGCGTCTCGGTGCCGCTCCTCTTCTTCGCACTGGCCGGCCGCGGGCTTGCCGAGCGGCTCAAGTCGTTCCGGCGCCGCCAGCGAGGCATCCGCATCACGGCCGGCGCGCTCATGATCGCCCTCGCGGCGGGCCTCGCCCTCGACCTCCCCGCCGCCGTCCAGCGGCTCATCCCCGACTACACCGCGTCCTTCCAGGACCAGCTCCGTCCCGCAGCAGGCACGCCCCTGGACCTCGGCGGGGCGCCCACCGATGAGAACCGCGGCCTCGCGAACTGCACCCAGGGCTCCGCGGAGCTGCAGGACTGCGGGCCAGCGCCCGCGATCCGCGGGGAGACGGCGTGGATCGGCTCCGACCCGCTGACCCTCGCCGGGCTGCACGGCAAGGTGGTGCTGATCGACTTCTGGGCCTATTCGTGCATCAACTGCCAGCGCTCGCTCCCCCACATCGTCCAGCTCAACGACGCTTACAAAGCAGCAGGGCTCGAGGTGATCGGCGTCCACACCCCGGAGTACGCGTTCGAGCGGGAGCAGCGCAACGTCGAGGCCGGCGTGAAGGAGCACGGCATCGACTACCCCGTAGCCATGGACAACGCGTACTCGACCTGGTCCGCCTACCGGAACCGTTTCTGGCCGGCCCAATACCTCATCGACTCCGACGGCAACGTCCGCCACATCCAGCAGGGCGAAGGCGGCTACCAGAACACCGAGAACCTCGTGCGGCAGTTGCTGTCCGCCGCGCATCCGGGCGTGGCCCTGCCTGCTCCGGTCGAGGGCAAGGACACCGCGCCGGCGGCCGGCAGCACCACCCCGGAGACGTTCCTGGGCATTGCGAAGCAGGTGAACTACTCGGGCGCGGGCCAGTACCGCTCCGGGCCGGGCACGTTCTCCTTCCCTGCCAGCCAGCCCGCGGACTCGTTTGCCCTCTCCGGCGCGTGGACCCTCGACTCACAGAAGATCACCGCTGGTTCCGCGAACGACGGCGGCGCCTCGCCCGGCGCTGCGGCCTCGCCGGCCGTGCGGCTGAATTTCCATGCGCGGCAGGTCCAGGCGGTGGCCAGCGGGACGGGGACGCTCACGCTGAAGGGTCCGGACGGCGAACGGACCGTCGAGGTCGGCGGCACACCTCGCTCCTACGTCCTCTACGACAGCCAGGCCCAGCGCGAGGGGACCATCGAGGTCACGGCGAGTGCCGGCGTCGAGCTCTACTCCTTCACGTTCGGGTAAGCGCCGGGACTTGGATTGAGGCAGTGGTGTCCGGGGTAGCAGTCGTTCCATGAACAGTGAACGGGTGCGGTAGATGACGCGGCTTCGGGGAGTCCTGTTCGACGTGGACGGCACGCTCGTCGATTCGACCTACTTCCACACGCTCGCGTGGTGGTATGGCTTCCGCCGCTTGGGGCACGACGTGCGGATGAACGAGATCCACAGGCTGGTCGGGATGGGCGGGCAGAAGATTGTCGAACGTCTCCTTGGCCCCGGCCGGGACTCGTCCCAGGACACCCAGATCCTGGACACGCACGGTGCAGTGTTCTCAACGTTCTGGCCGCATCTGCGCCCGTTCGACGGCGCACGGGGACTCCTCGAGCGCTGCAAGGCACAGGGGCTCACGGTGGTGCTGGCGTCCTCGGCCCGGCAGCAGGACCTCGAGGTGCTGCGCTCGGTGATCGGCGCCGACGGTCTCATCGATGCTGCGACCAGCTCCGCGGACGCGGAGGAGTCCAAGCCGGCGCCGGACATCCTCATCGCGGCGCTGGAGGCCGGCGGACTCGAGGCGTCCGAGGTGCTGTTCGTGGGCGACGCGGTGTGGGACGTCCAGGCCGCTGCCGCACTGGACATTCCGACTGTGGGGCTGGCGTCCGGCGGCTACAGTGAGGCGGAGCTCCGGGATGCCGGGGCCGTCGAGGTCTTTCCCGCGCCGCGGGAGCTCCTGGAGGGGTTCGAGGAGAGCGTGATCGGGCGGCGACTCTCCGACTGATCGCTGCCTCTCGCGCTGTGCTGGACCGTGAGCTGAGGCGGCGCTGGACCGTGATGCGCGGCGGCCGTGTCAGGATGGACCATGCCGGACCGCCTCATGCTGCTGGACACCGCGTCAATGTACTTCCGCGCCTTCCACGGCGTCCCCGAATCCATCACCCGCGCGGACGGGACGCCCGTCAACGCGGTGCGCGGGCTGTTGGACATGATCGCGCGGCTCACAGGGGAGTTCGGCCCCACCCATCTCGTGGCCTGCTGGGACGACGACTGGCGCCCGCACTGGCGTGTGGAGCTCATCCCGACCTACAAGGCGCACCGGGTGGAGCGCCTTGTGGCGGGCGGGCCCGACGTTGAGACCGTCCCGGCGGGGCTCGTGGCGCAGGTGCCGCTCATCCGGCATGTGCTCGGGCTCGCCGGGATCGCGATCGTCGGCGCTCGGGGTCACGAGGCCGACGACGTCATCGGAACGTACGCGAGCCACGCCGCGGTGCCCGTCGACATTGTGACCGGAGACCGAGACCTGTTCCAGATGGTCAGCGATGCCCGGGATGTTCGGGTCATCTATACCGCTCGGGGCATGAAGAATCTGGAGATGGTGACGGACGCGGTGGTCGTGGGCAAGTACCGCGTGCTGCCCGAGCAGTACGCGGACTACGCGACGCTGCGCGGTGACGCGTCGGACGGGCTGCCCGGTGTTGCCGGCATCGGCGAAAAATCCGCCGCGACCCTGCTCGGGCGGTACGGGACTCTGGAGGGACTCCTCGAGGCGGCCGCAGATCCGGGCAGCGATGTTCCTGGACCCATGCGCGCGAAGCTCGCGACGGCCGCCGCGTACCTGGAGGTTGCGCCCGCCGTCGTGAACGTGGTCCGCGACCTCGAGCTGCCGAGTCTCGCCGAGGCGGGTGCCAGACTCAGGGCGCCCGACGGCGATGCGCGCCGCGCGCTCGAACGCCTCGCCACCGACTGGAACCTGGGCGGCTCGGTCAAGCGGCTCCTCGGGGCGCTGGACGCGCACGCGGAATAGCCGCAACGCCACGGTCCTCTCCAAGCAGGTCACATGGTCCGTCTACGGCAACAGCGAGTGCCCGCCGAGCGAGTGGAACGCACGGTCGTGATAGACGAGAGGCTCCCCAACGTCGTCGTGCATCCGGATGTCGAGCACGATCGCAGTGAGGAGCACCGAGCTGCCCACGGGTACACGGTGCTCGATGCGGCAGCGCAGCGCCCAGGGCGCCTGGCGCAGCCACGGCTCGCCGGTGGGAAGCGTCTCCCAGTCCATGTCCGCGGTGAACCGCGGCGTTCCGGGGGTCGCGAAGGTGCGGACCAGGTCGAGCCGGTCGGCGTCCATGAGGTGGACCACCACGGTCTCCGCCTCGACGAGCTGCGCGGCAGAGCGGCCGCCGGACACCGAGAACGCGAGCGCCGGGGGGTCCACCGAGACGGACGCGACGGAGGAGGCGGTCAGGCCGACGGGTCCCTCCGGGCCGGCTGCGGTCACGACCGCGACGCCGGCCGGGTGCGATCGGAAGGCCTCTCGGAACACGGCAGATTCAGAAGGAGTCAGGGAGAGCTTGGGAGAGGCCACACTCCGACGGTAGAACCTCAACAATGGTTGAGGTCAAGGGTAAGTGTCCATGATCACACCGTGGCTGAAGCGGGGCTCAGGGTTCTAGGGCCGGGGCGCCGACCGCCTCGGCTGCGAGCCGGTCCGCTGGGTTGACGAGGGCACAGCTCGAGAGTGACAGGCAGCCGCAGCCGATGCACCCGTCGAGACGGTCGCGAAGGTGCTCGAGCCGGGCGATCCGGTCCTCGATCTCCTCGCGCCAGGCGGTCGAAAGGCGGCCCCAATCCTCGAGGGTCGGCACGCCGTCGTGCGGCAACGCCTCGAACGCCTGTGCCACCGTGGCCAGCGGGATCCCGGCCCGATGCGCGGCCTTGATGACGGCCACGCGCCGCAGCGCGGAGCGGGGATAGCGTCGCTGGTTGCCGGAGGTACGCCGGCTGTGGATGAGGCCCTCGCGCTCGTAGAAGTGCAGCGCCGAGACGCTCAGCCCGCTGCGAGCGGCGAGCTGGCCTACGGTGAGCTCCGCGGTGTCGGCGAGTGTCATGGTTCTCCTGGGTCCGTTGTAGAAAACCTCCGCGCCCTTCTGGCCTCGGTGCCGGAGCACCGGGACGCTCCGCTCAGCCATCGGGGCGCCGCCTCGGGAACCCGAACCGGTCCAGATCGTTGGCGGCACGCACGACGGCGGCCGCCGCCCGCCGTCGTGCCTCATCTTCCAGCCCGCTCACCTCGGGGTAGCGCGAGGAGAAGTGGGTCAGCACGAGGTTCCGGACGCCCGCGGCCCCGGCGAGGGCGCCCGCCTGCCCGGCCGTGAGGTGGAGGTACTGCTCGGCGAGTGCGGCATCGTCGTCCGCGAAGGTGCTCTCGGCGACGAGGAGGTCCGCGCCGTCCGCGAGCTCCCCGGCGCCGTCGCACGGGGCCGTGTCCATGACGAAGGCGAAACGCTGCCCGCGTCGCGGCACGCTCACGTCCTCGAGCCGCACGCTCCCCAGACGCCCGTCGCGCTGGAGGCGCCCGACGTCCGGCCCTGCGATCCCCGCCGCAGCGAGCCGCTCGCGCACGAGCGTCCGGCCGTCGGGCTCGGCGAGCCGGTAGCCGTACGTATCGATGCGGTGCCGGAGCGGCCGGATCTCGAGCCCCGGGGCAATCGCGCCGGCAGACCCGTGCGGTACGAGCCGCAGGTCAACACCGCCGGAGGACACCGCGACAAGCGCCCGGACCACGGCCTCCCCCGACGCCGGGTAATGCAGGTGCACGGGGTGCTCGACTCCGTCGAGCACCATGCGGGAGAGCACGCCGGGCAGCCCGTAGCAGTGGTCGCCGTGGACGTGGGTGAGGCAGATGCGTGTCACCTGCGTCGCGGACACGCCTGCGTGGAGCATCTGCCGCTGCGTGCCCTCGCCCGGGTCGAAGAGGAGGCCCTCGCCATCCCAGAGGAGGAGGTACCCGTTGTGGTTCCGCGCGCGTGTCGGCACCTGGGACGCCGTGCCGAGAACCACGAGTTCGCGCATGCTGCCCAGTATCCACCGGGTCCTCGAGCTGTAGGGCGGGTCTGTGCGAGCACCGAGCCCCGATCTCGAGAATGTGGCCGGGGATCCCTGAGACGGGACTCCCCGGGCGCGGGGAGTCCCTGCGACTACAGACGCTGGAGCTCCTCGCGGGCCTCCGCGATCGCCTGCGTGAGCCGGTTCATCATGCCGGTCACGAGCGTGAGCTGCTCGGTGGTGTACTCGGCGACGACGGGCAGCATGTGCTTGACCATGGGGTCGAACATCTCCCGACCGGTCTCCCGGGCGCTCGGGGTCGTGCTCAGCTCGACCTGTCGTCGATCCTCGAGAGAGTGCCGCCGCTCGAGGTGCCCCGAGGCCTCGAGGCGGTCGATGACCGACGTCATGGCGGCGGAGCTGAGGACGAGCCTCTCGCGCAGCACACCGGGCGTGGTGGTCGTGCCAGCGCGCTCCGCCTCGACCACAGCGTTGATCGCATGGATGTCGTTGCGGGCGAGACCGTGCTTGCGCCGCACCGTCTCGGCGTAGCGGTCTGCCTCGTTCGTGAACTTCTGCAGGAGGAACAGGAGCTCGAAGCCCGGGGTGGAACGCAGGCCCTCCCGCGGCTCGGCCAACGGCTCGTGGTCGATGCGGGCGTCCTTGGACCAGACGAAATCAGCAGCTCCCACAGGAGCTTCCGACTCGGCCTCCTGAGGCTGCGGGATCTCGGGAGGCCGGTCAGGCTCATGGTTCACGGGTGACATTCTAGGCTCGCCTCCTTCCATCGACCTGCGCGAGGGACTGGTAGGCCTCGAGGGCCGCGACCCTGGTCTCGGCGAGATCGACGCACTCCTGGGGGTACTCGTCGGTCCCGAGCTCGGGGATCCAGTCCCGGGCGTACGTGCCGTCGGGGTCGAAGTTCTTCGCCTGCGCACGCGGGTTGAAGATGCGGAAGAACGGCGCCGCGTCCGCGCCGGACCCGGCAACCCACTGCCAGTTGAACGGGTTGCTCGCGGCATCCGCGTCCACCAGTGTGTCCCAGAACCATCGCTCGCCGAGGCGCCAGTGGATGCCGAGGTTCTTCACGAGCAGGCTCGCCGAGACCATCCGGACCCTGTTGTGCATCCAGCCCGTGGCCCACAGCTCGCGCTGGCCGGCGTCGACGAGTGGGAACCCCGTGCGACCCCGCTGCCATGCCTCGAGCAGACGGCGCGCGTCGGCTTCCCCGCCCACGACGGCGGGTGTCCCCTCGGGCGCGCGGCCGTGCGCGGCGTCGTGCGGACCGTGCTGTGCTGCGCCATTCGATGCACGCGGAAGCCACCACGGGTAGGCATCGAACTGGCTGCGGAGGTTCACCGACGCGAGGTCAGCGTGGTGGAAGAGCGTGTGCCACGCGAACTCGCGCCAGCCGAGCTCGGAGGCGAACACGGCACTGCCCTCGGGGGCCGCGCGCCGCCGGTCCGCCACCGCGTGCCACACCTGGAACGGGCTCAGGTGGCCCCAGCGGAGGTAGGGCGAGAGACGGCTCGTCCCGGGCCGCGCCGGATGGTCGCGGGTCTCGGGGTACTCGGCCAGGGCTGTGTCGGCATGGTCCGGGCCAACGAACTCACCCAGCAGCGCGTGCCCCGGCTGCTCCCCCGGCGTCCATGCTTCCGCGAGCGATCCTGACCAGTCGGGGTCCCGCGGGAGGAGCTCCCATTCCTCGAGGTCGTTGCTGATCGGGACGCGCTCGGGGAGGGTGCGCTGGCGCTCGGGCTCAGGCAGCGGGTGACGATGGTCCCGCCCCGAGACCTCCCGCCAGAAGGGCGTGAAGACCTTGTAGCTGCCGCCCTGCTGGGTCAGGACGTCCCAGGGCTCGTGCAGGAGGGAGGCCTGGAAGCTCTCCGCCTCCCGTCCCGAGCGGCGCACAAGCGACTTCACTGCAGTGTCCGCCCGCCGCTCGGGGCCGCCATAGCGGCGGTTCCACGCCACGTACCCAGCTCGGCACTGGGCAGCGACGTCGGGCACGATGGCCGCCGCCGTGCCGCGCCGGAGTACGAGCGGGACACCGAGGTGCTCGAGCGACGCCGCGAGGTCCTTCAGCGCGTGGTGGAGCCACCATCGTGCGGCCCCGCCGAGCGGGCGGATGCCCGGGGACTCCTCGTCGAGGACGTAGACGGCCACGGTGGGCCCATGGGCGAGTGCGGCGCGCAGGGCCGGGTTGTCGCGGACCCGCAGGTCGTCACGGAACCAGACAACGGCGGGGGTGGCCGCGGTGCTTTCAACAGGAGTCATAGATGCATCCAGACGGAGATGAGCAGGAGAGCCACGAGGAAGCCGGTGACGTAGTTGAGCCAGAGGAAGCGCCGCCAGCCCGCCCGGGTGCGCTCCGCAGTGCTGTCCGTGACGGACCAGAACACCCCCGCACTCGCAGCGTAGGGCAGCGCCAGAAGGCCCACGAACCTCTCGGGGCCATGGGCACCGGGTACGAGCGCGAGCAGGAGGAAGCCGGCGGCCAGGTATCCCACCACCGCGAGCCGGACCGTCGTGCGGGCACCCAGCATCGTCGCAACCGAACCGATCCCAGCCTCGCGGTCGGGGCCGATGTCCTGCACCGCCCCGAAGGCGTGGCTCGCCATCCCCCAGAGGAAGAAGGAGCAGAGGACGGCCGCGGCCGCGGGAGTCAGGCCACCTCCCGCGAGCGCGAGCCCGTACGCCGCGGGCGAGACGAAGTGGGTGCTGGACGTCATCGAATCGACGACGGGGCGCTCTTTGAAGCGCAGCACGGGGACGCTGTAGGCCGCAACGGCGAACAGGGACACAGCGAGGACGGCCCAGCTCGCGGGCGCCCCACCAGCCGTGAGCGCCACGACGAACGGGACGCACCCTCCCCATGCCCACCACAGGGCCGGCCGGTGCAGCGCGGGCGGCAGCACCGCACCCTCGACGCCGCCCTTGCGGGGGTTGAGGAGGTCGGAGGCGTAGTCGAAGACGTCATTGGTGCCGTACATCGCGAGGTTGTACGGCACGAGGAAGAACACGGTGCCGAGCGCGAGGCGCCAGTCGACTACCCCTCCGGCGAGGAGGTAAGCCGCAGCGAACGGGTAGGCCGTATTGACCCACGAGAGTGGTCGGGACGAGATCAGAAGGGCACGTGCGAGGCGCGGCCTGGGGGCGACGCCGATAGGGCGCGTCGACGCGGTCATCGGCTCTCCTTGGACTCTGTTGTCGTGGAGGGGAGCGCCGCGGAGCCTTGTGCAGTGGGCGCTGATGTCGAGGAGGCCGGCGTTGCAGGGGTCGACGCACCGCGGTCGACGTTGTGCCCCGACGCTTCACGGGTGAGACGGCGCCACAGCGCCGGCAGGAGCACGGCCGCGGCGAGCGGGTACGCGAAGTCCTCGACGGGGGCCAAGCCCACGGCCGGGCCCAGGAGCTTCTCGGGCGCGTATCCGAAGAGCCCCGCCGAGATCATGACGTTGTCGAAGACCGCCGTGAGCGCAACGAGCCCCGCGCCCGCGATGAGCGCGGGCACCCACCTGCCGGGCCGTCGTCGTGCGTCTGCTGGGCGCACGGCGGCGGTCGCGGGCGGGACTGCCTGGGTGCGGGAGCGGCGTCGTGCGCTGCCTGCGGAGCGTCCCAGCAGGGCCACGGCGACTCCTGCGACCACGAGGAAGCCGAGGTCGATCAAGGCGTAGGTCACCGGTTCCCCCCAGCATCCGTGCGGCGCGCCACTGCCGCGACGACCCGCCCGGCCGCGGCGTACAGCACCACTGCCGTGTAGGAGAAGAAGGCGAGGAACACCGGCTCCTCGAGGGGAAGCTCGGGGCCGAGCATGACGCCGGTCATAAGCGGCGAGCTCCCGTGCCGGAAGACGCCCGCGGCGATGGCGGCGAGGTCCCACGCGAGGAAGAAGACTGTGCCTGCGGCAACCGTGACGGCCGCGGCGCGCGGATCACGCCAGAAGGCGAGGTGAAGGCGGGCGTCGAGCACCGCAGTGCCCGCGGCGGCCGCAATCATGAATGTCAGGTAAGCCATCTAGACCCCGCTCCCGCGCCCACTCGGGCGGCGGCCGCTCGGGGAGGCGTGGCCCCGGAGACCGGCGCTTCGGAAGCCGCGGCGCCAGACTCACGCGACCCGTTCCGTTCCGGGGAGGTGCCCTCTCCCAGGAGCGCCTCACCGCGCAGCGGGACTACGGGCGGCCCCACCGGCCCGGGACCATGCACCCCGCGGATCCGCTTGAGCACGAGCTCAGCGCTGATGAGGCACATCGGAACCCCGATCCCCGGCCGCACCGAGGCCCCCGCGTAGAGGAGACCATCCACTGTGCGGCTCGCGTTGCCCGGGCGCAGGAACGCTGATTGGGCGAGGGTGTGCGCGAGCCCGAGCGCTCCCCCGCGCCACGCGTTCACGTCGTGGACGAAGTCTGCGGGTCCGAACGTGCGGCGGACCACGGCGCGATCAGCGAGGTCCGGAATGCCAGCCCACGTCGCTATCTGGCGCACCGCGGCGTCGGCGACCGCCTCGACTTCGGGAGCACCGGCGCCGTCCACTCCACCCCGTCCCCACTCTGGGACGGCCGCGGAGGGAACGAGCACAAAGAGGCTCTCGTCGCCCGGCGGGGCGACTGCCTGATCGGTCGCGCTCGTCCGGGAGACATAGACCGACGTGGCCTCGGCCGGGGCCGTACCCCGCCGGATTCGGTCGAAGTTGTCGCGCCAGTCGCGGGTGAAGAACAGGCTGTGGTGAGCCAGCTGCGGGAGCCGCCCCCGCACGCCGAGGCACGCGAGCACCGCCCCCGGCCCCGGGTCGCGGCGGTTCCAGGCGGCCTCTGGGTGAGTCCTGAGCTCCTCGGGCAGGAGCTCGGTCTCGAGGTGGTGGAGATCGGCGGCGCCGACCACGACGGACGCGCCCGTGCGGTGCACTCGGCCTTGTGCGTCGGTCCACGCGACACCCTCGACCCGGGGACCTCCGGGCGCCGGGCCCGTGACGATCCCCGTGGCGCGGGCACCCGTGAGGATGTGGACGCCCGCCTCGCGAGCGAGCCGCTCCATGGCATCCACGAGCGCGGCGAACCCGCCCTGTGGATAGAGGACCCCTTGGGTAAGGTCCAGATGGCTCATGAGCTGGTACAGGGCGGGGGCGTGGAACGGGGTCGTGCCGAGGAACACAGCCGGGTAGCCGAGGATCTGCTGCTCACGCACATCCGAGAACCGGCGCGAGACGCGCCCGTGCAGCGACTGGGCCAGCATCGCGGCAAGCTGCGGCGCACGCCTGAGCACCTTCGGGTGAGCGAGGCCCCGCAGGGACGAGAAGTCGTCGTAGAGGAACCGTTCGAGAGCCACGCCGTAGGCATCCTCAGCCTCGTCGAGGTAGCGGGCAAGCGATTCGCCCGAACCCGGGCTGAGCGAGTCGAAGAGGCCGACGGCGCCGTGCCGCCCCGCGGGGACGTCCACCGGCTGCGCGGAGCCTTCGAAGAACACGCGGTACCCGGGGTCGAGTCGCGTGAGCCGGAGCTCCGCGGCGGCGCTGGATCCCATGAGGCGGAACCAGTGGTCGATCACCTCTGGCATGAGGTACCACGACGGCCCGGTGTCGAACCGGAAGCCGCCGGCCTCCCACCGGCCCGCCCTGCCGCCCAGCGTGTCATTCTGCTCAAGGAGTTGGACGGCGTGGCCCTCCCGGGCGAGCAGGCCGGCTGCAGCGAGCCCGGAGATGCCGCCACCGATCACCGTCACCGCCAAGGGTCGCCGGGGCCGGCCCGGGAGGGGACGCGACGGTCCGGCCGCGCGGCCGGTGGCATAGCGCCGAGTCACGCGGCCCTCCCCTCGGCGCGCTGGGCCGACCCCGCGGGGTCGGGCTCGAAGGCCGGACCGATGCCTGCAAGGGCCGCGGCGGCCAGCCGCAGCTTGACGGCCGTGGGTACGCGGACGCGGGTGGGCACGAGGACGTCCGCGGGGCACGCCTCGATGCGGTCTGCGAGCTCGGAGAACAGACTGTGCGCGAGAGCTACGGCGCGGCGCGACGTCCCCGGAAGTCGCCGGAGGCCCGGGAGTGCCGCATCGAGGTCTGCGCGGAGGTCGGTGAGCAGTGCGTGCTTCTGCGCCTCGGTGAGACGCTGGGGGTCTACGCCGGGAAAGTACCTGCGCCCGAGCTCTTCACCGTCCTGGCCGAGGTCCCGCAAGAAGTTGACCTTCTGGAACGCGGCCCCGAGGCTGCGGGCCGAGCGCTCGAAGCGCGCGAGCTCGGCGGGCAGCACGCTCAGCCCGGCGAGGAAGACGCGCAGGCACATGAGCCCGACCACCTCGGCTGAACCGTAGATGTAGTCGCCAAGCGAGGCGTCGGAGTGGCCGTGCGGGTCGCAGTCGCGCCGCATGGATGCGAAGAACGGTGCGACGAGGCCCTCGCCGATTCCAGACCGGCGCGCCGTCCGCGCAAACGCGTGCACTACCGGGTTCGTGCTGTATCCGAGCCCAAGGGCCATTCGCGTCTCGTCCTCGAGCCGGTCCAGCTGGCCGAGGACCGCATCGGTAGAGAGGCCCGCCTCCGCGGCAGCGCCGTCCACCGCCTCGTCCGCAATCCGCACGAGCGCGTAGACATTCTCGATGTCCTTCCGCACGGATGGCCCGAGGAGTCGGCACGCCAGGCCGAAAGAAGTCGAGTAGCGCCGGATCACCACGGCCGAGCCCGCCTCGGCGGTGTCCGAGTACCGCCTCAGCGGCGTCGCCCCGTCGGGCGCAGATGCGATGCGATGCGGTGCCACGTCAGCGCTCCCGGTGGAGGACATGGTTACAGATCCGGGTGAGCTCAGACCGCAGCGTGGGAGGGAGGTCGCAGCGCCGGGCCTCGTCAAGCGCCTCCGTGACCATCGAATGCGCAAGGGTCAGCGCGTGGGTGTCCGCCCCCATCCCGTGGAGGATGTCGCGGACGTGCCCGACGCCGTCCTGGTCACCGGGGGCGTCGGGGTCCAGCACAGCGTTGGGGTCGACGGCGATCCCCGAGCTCGGGGCAAGGTGACGGGCCACCTCCGGATGGCTGCGCGCGTAAGCGGTCAGGACCGTGAGCTTGCCCTCGCGCAGGTCCGAGGTCACGGGCTTCCCGGTCTGGGCCTCGTCTCCGAACGTGCCCAGGACGTCGTCGATCACCTGATAGGCCGCGCCGACGAGCATGCCCACCCGGGCCACGTCCTCGGCGCTCGTCTCGGGGGCGCCTGCAAGGATCGCACCGAGCCGCATCGGTGCCGCGAACGAGTAGGCCGCCGTCTTGAGCTGCTCCATCTCGAGCACGTCGTCGAGGGTCTGCTCCGGATCGTGGGCCATGAGGACGTCGTCGAGCTCGCCAGCGGCGGCATCCGTGACGGCGGCGTGCATCACGTCGCTGAGCCGCACGCGAACCTCGGGGTCTGCGGAGGCGAGGTCGGCGAGGCGGAAGGCCCCGGCGAGGAGGAGATCGCCCGCAATCACCGCCACGGACACGCCCAGGTGCCGGGCCTCCTCCTGCGAGAGCCCGCGGGCAAGCGCGTCATCGCGGTAGAGGCCTGCGATGTTGGGACGGCCGCGCCGCACGAAGTCCCTGTCGATGACGTCATCGTGGACAAGGAGGGCCGCGTGCAGCAGCTCGATCGCCGCCGCGAGGGTCGCACAGGCGTCCGCGTCCCGCCCGCCGAAGGCGGCGTACGCGTGGAAGGCGAGCTGGGGACGGAGGCGTTTCCCTCCCTCGATCCCGGCAGCGATGCGCTCCCACAGCAGGCCCAGACGCGGGGTCGCGGCGGTACAACGGGATTCCTCGAGCCAAGCGGTGAGGGCGCGCTCGGTGGCGGCGCCTACGTCCTCCCACCTTGGCCCGGGGCTGTCCAGCCCGGCTTCGACGTCACGGCCGAGGGTGGCTTGTCCGGTTCTCATCGCGGTGTGCATGATGGCCTCCTGCAGACATCTCGATTGCTTGATATCTCGTCAATCGAGAAATATGATCTTCGAGAATAGTCCGAAAGTAAAGGCCCACCAGAGTCGGTGCCGAGATTCAGCCACGGGAGTCAGCAATGGAACAGTCCGCGATCCAGCCCGGAGGATCCCCCCGATCGGCGCTCGCGCCAGCGGTACTGACGGCAGTCTCTGCAGTCGCGGCGCTTGCCTTCGCGGCCCTGGGCAGCGGTGCGTTCGGCGGCACCCCCGTGCAGGACGCCGCCGGCGGGTACCTCTCGAGCAGTGCGACGCCCGTTTCGCCCGCCACCCAGGCTTTCTCGATCTGGAGCGTGGTCTACGCCGGCCTTCTGGGCTACGCAGTCTGGCAGTTCCTCCCTGCGGGCCGCGCGAGCAGGCGTCAGCGCACGGTCCGGCCGTGGGCGGCGGCGTCCATGCTGCTCAACGCGGCGTGGCTGTGGGCTGCGCAGATCCCCTCCCCCGCCATCTCACTACCGGCCACGTTCGCCGTGATGCTCGTGCTGTTGGCGGTCCTGTGCCGCCTGTTCGCCCTGCACCTCGGCACGCCGGCGGGGTCACGCGCTGAGCAGTTCCTCTCAGACGGCACTTTCGGCCTCTACCTCGGCTGGATCTGCGTCGCGACCGTCGCGAACGCCGCGGCCCTGATCGGATTTGGTCTCGGGCTGCGGCCTGGGGACCCCGCCCCGGGGCTCCCGGCGGGTCTTCCGTCAGAGGCCGCCGGCATCATCGTGCTCGCCGTCGTCGCGGGCCTCGGAGTCGCCATCGCGCGCACACGGCGCTGGGCGCCTCTGGCCGCCATCGCGTGGGGTCTCGTCTGGATCGCAGTCGCCCGCTGGGGCGGGCCCCTCGCGATGCCCACGGTGGGGACCGCCGCGGCCGTCGCCGCCGTCATTGTGCTTGGAGCGGGGGCGGCGTTCCGGTTCCGGCCGGGCCGGCGGGTCCCGGCTCGCAAGACCCCGAGGGAGGCACCCGCGTGAGCGGCCTCATCGCTGTCACGGGGGCCACGGGCTACATCGGCGGACGCCTCGTGCCCCGCCTCCTAGCCGCCGGGAACCGCGTACGGGTCCTGACCCGGGACTCCTCCAAGCTCCGGGACGTGCCGTGGGGGGAAGACGTCGAGGTTGTCACTGGCAGCCTCGACGACACTGCTGCCGCCGCCGCATTGTGCCAGGGCGCCGACGTCGTCTACTACCTTGTGCATTCGATGGGGGCGCACGCCGGGGAGGACTTCCCCGCCCGCGAGCGCGCGTGCGCCGAGACGCTCGGGCATGCGGCCCACGACGCCGGCGTGCGGCGCATCGTCTACCTCAGCGGGCTCAACCCGGGCAGCGGTCTCAGCCGCCACCTCGCCTCCCGCGCGGAAGTAGGGCGCATTCTCGGGCAGTCGGGGGTTCCGACGGCCATCCTCCAGGCAGGCCTCGTGATCGGCTCGGGGTCGGCAAGCTTCGAGATGGTCCGGCACCTGACCGATATCCTTCCCGTCATGCCGGCGCCACGCTGGGTGCTCAACCGGGTCCAGCCGATCGCTGTGCGCGATGCCCTGCACTACCTCGAGGCCGCCGCTGACCTCCCGCAGCATGTGAGCCGTGCGTTCGACATCGGCGGCCCGGACGTCCTCACCTATGCGGACATGATGCGCGGCTATGCACGGGCCGCGGGCCTGCGGGCGCCGCTCATCATCGCGCTCCCGGTGCTCACGCCGTGGCTCGCGGCCCAGTGGGTCAACCTCGTCACGCCGATCCCCCGCTCCCTGGCGGTGCCGCTCGTCGAGTCGCTGCAGAACGACTGCGTGGTGCGCGAGCACGATATCGACGAGCTCGTACCGCGACCCGCGGGCGGACTCACCGGCTACCGGCGAGCCGTCGAGCTCGCGCTCGGGAAGATTGCGCGCGGCGAGGTCGAGACGACGTGGGCCAGCTCGTCCCCACTCGACGCACCGAGCGATCCGTTGCCGAGTGACCCCGATTGGTCCGGCGGCACTGTCTTCACTGACCTGCGGACCGAGACGTCCACGGCCCGTCCCAGCCAGCTCTGGGACGTCGTCGAGGGGATCGGCGGCGAGAACGGCTGGTACTCGTTCCCACTCGCATGGGCCGTGCGCGGCTGGATTGACAAGCTCGCAGGCGGGGTCGGCCTGAGGCGAGGGCGCCGCAATCCGCACCGCCTGCAGCTCGGTGAGGCCCTCGACTGGTGGCGCGTTGAGGCCCTTGAGCCGGGGCGGCTCCTCCGCCTGCGCGCCGAAATGCGTGTGCCCGGGCGGGCCTGGCTCGAGATGAGTGTCGAGCCGCGCCCTGAGGGAAGCGCCTATGCCCAGCGCGCGGTCTTCGTCCCGCACGGGCTCGCCGGGCGGCTCTACTGGCTCGCCGTGCTCCCGTTCCACGGCGTCATCTTCCGCGGCATGGCCTCGCGGATCACCGCCGCGGCGGAAACCGGGGCGCCGTACGCACAGGCCGCCTACCCTCGAAAGGACCTCCCGTGACGGCTCTCCGCCGGAACCTGCGCTGGCTCTTCCCGATCGCGCTCGTGGCCGTGTGGTTCGTGCTCAGCGGCGTGGGCGGGCCCACCTTCGGCAGGCTCTCCTCCGTCTCGAGCAACGATCAGGCCACCTTCCTCCCCGCGAAGGCCGAGTCAACGGAGGTGAGGGCCTGGCAGGAGAAGTTCACGGCATCGAATGCGATCCCCGCGCTCGTCGTCGTCGAGAATGACGGCGCGCTCTCCCGGACCGACCTGGCTGCCCTTGCCCCCCTCGCAGCCAGCCTCGGTTCCGTGGAGGGCGTCGCCCCACCTGCGGCTGGCGCTGCGTCGGCCGTGATCGGGCCGATCCCGTCCCGGGACGGGCGCGCCGCCCAGTTCGTCGTGCCCATCGCGGACACCGAGCACGTGCGGACCGTCGTCGCGGGGCTGCGCGGTGCCACCCGCGACCTCCCGGCCGGTATGCGCGCGTGGGTCACCGGACCGGCCGCGCTCACGGCCGACCTCGTCTCCGCGTTCGGAGGCATCGACGGGATCCTGCTCCTCGTGGCCGTCGGCGCCGTCTTCGTGATCCTCGCCCTCGTGTACCGATCGATCGTGCTGCCATTCCTCGTCCTCTTCTCCGCGGTCGCGGCCCTGTGCGGTGCGGTCCTCGCGATCTACTGGCTCGCGCGGGCCGGATGGATCACACTCAACGGCCAGAGCCAAGGCATCCTGTCGATCCTCGTGATCGGCGCCGCGACCGACTACGCGCTGCTGCTTGTGGCCCGCTATCGCGAGGCCCTACACGCCGTGGAGTCGCGGTGGGCGGCGATGCGCCGTGCGTGGCGGGCCGCGTTCGAGCCGATCCTCGCCTCGGGTGCGACCGTGATCCTGGCCCTGCTGTGCCTGCTGTTCTCCGACCTGAACTCGAACCGGAGCCTCGGGCCGATCGCCGCCATGGGCATTGCGTTCTCGCTCCTCTCGGCACTCACGTTCCTGCCGGCCCTGCTCGTGCTGTTCGGCCGGGCCGCATTCTGGCCGCTCCGGCCCGCGTTCGACGGCGGGGGCTCGCCAGCGAGGCATGCCAAGGCTCCGGCCGGGGTGCGGGGACTGGCTGGCGCTGGGGCCGGCTCCAGGTCCGGCACCCCGGCCGGTCTCGAGGGCGTACGCGGGCTGTGGCTCCGCGTCGGGTCCCTCGTAGCGCGGCGCCCGCGGGCCACGTGGGCCGCGGCGCTCATCCTTCTCGCACTCGGGGTGGCCGGGCTGCCGCAGCTCAAGGCCAACGGGGTCGAGCAGACGCAGCTCGTACTCACGGCGACGGACTCCACTGCCGGCCAAAAGGTGCTCGCTCGACACTTCGACGCCGGCTCGGGCAGCCCCGTGGTCGTCATCGCGCGTCAGGACCGCGCCGACGCCGTCCTGCAGATGGTCCGGAACACACCCGGCATCAGCTCCGCCGCGGTGTACACAGGGGCGCCGGCCCAACCCTCCACTGCGGGGAGCCCCGTCCCTGGCGGGTCGGCCGCCCAGGCTGGGAGCGCCGCCGTGCGCGACGGGATGGTGCTCATCAACGGCGTACTCGCTCACCAGCCTGACTCGGCCGAGGCGCAAGGCGTAGTCCGCACCCTCCGGACGACGCTCGACTCCGCGGATCCGGAGGCCCTTGTGGGCGGGGTCACCGCGATCGCGCTCGACACGAACGACACCGCTCAGGCCGACCTGCTCAGGATCGTCCCGCTCGTGCTCGGAGTGATCCTCGTGGTCCTGCTCCTGCTCCTGCGCTCGATCGTCGCGCCATTGCTGCTCGTGGGCAGCGTCGTAGTGTCCTATGCCGCAGCGCTCGGGGTTTCGGCGTTCGTGTTCAACCATCTGTTCGGGTTCCCCGGCGCGGACGCGGCGGTGCCGCTGTTCGGGTTCGTGTTCCTGGTGGCCCTCGGGGTGGACTACAACATCTTCCTCATGACGCGTGTGCGGGAGGAGTCCCTCGCGCACGGGACCCGGCCGGGGATCCTGCGCGGGCTCGCCCTGACCGGCGGCGTCATCACGTCCGCTGGCGTGGTGCTCGCCGCGACGTTCGCAGCTCTCGGCGTCATCCCGATCCTGTTCCTCGCCCAGATCGCGTTCATCGTCGCGTTCGGTGTGCTGCTGGACACCGTGGTGGTG
The DNA here is from genome assembly GCF_041022165.1 of Sinomonas sp. P10A9. GTDB lineage: Bacteria > Actinomycetota > Actinomycetes > Actinomycetales > Micrococcaceae > Sinomonas > Sinomonas puerhi. Next base: position 104,218 of record NZ_CP163302.1, on the reverse strand, counting down.
CGGTCCCTGCTTGTTCCGGCGCTCGCCTACGACGTCGCAGGAGCCCTCTGGTGGCCATCCCGCCTCGGGCGGCGCTCGGCCACGGAGGGCGGTTCGCGTGACCCGTCGCCCGCGCCGGCCGAGAGCGTCTCCTGAGCACGCACTGACGAGAAGGTCAGGCCAGCCGCCCTCCTACTCCTCCGTCTGCTTCGCCCAGAGGTTGACCCCCGCCTCGACGGCGTCGCGGTCGATGAGGTTGAGCTCCTCCGCGGTGAGAGGCGGGCCCGCGAGCGCGTCGAGGTTCGTGTCGAGCTGCTCGACCGAGGAGGCTCCGATGACCGCGGACGTGACGCGAGGATCGCGGAGCGCCCACTGGAGGGCGAGCTGGGCGAGCTTCTGCCCGCGCGCCTCGGCGATCTCGTTGAGCCGCCGAACGTGCGCGAGCGTGCGCTCGTCGAGGTGGTCGGACTTGATCGTGGAGCCGGACCGCGCCGCCCGCGAGTCCTCGGGGATCCCGTTGAGGTAGCGGTCGGTCAGCACGCCCTGCGCGAGCGCCGTGAAGACGATACACCCCATCCCCTGCGCGTCGAGTTCGTCGAGCAGGTCTGCCTCGATCCACCGGTTGAGCATCGAGTAGGACGGCTGGTGGATGAGCAGCGGCGTCCCGAGGTCGCGAGCGATCTCGGCCGCCTCGCGCGTCTTCGCAGCCGAGTAGGACGAGATCCCCACATACAGCGCACGCCCCGAGCGGACGGCCGTGTCGAGGGCCATCATCGTCTCCTCGACCGGAGTATCCGGATCGAAGCGGTGGCTGTAGAAGATGTCCACGTAGTCGAGGCCGAGCCGCCTGAGCGACTGGTCGAGGCTCGCGAGCACGTATTTCCGCGACCCGCCACCCTGGCCGTACGGACCGGGCCACATGTCCCAGCCGGCCTTGGTCGAGATGATGAGCTCGTCGCGGTACGCCGCGAAGTCCTCGCGCAGGTAGCGGCCCATATTCTCCTCGGCCCGGCCATACGGGGGGCCGTAGTTGTTGGCGAGGTCGAAATGGGTCACGCCGCGGTCGAACGCCCGCTGCAGGATGGCGCGCTGGGTCACCTCTGACCGGTCGGTTCCGAAGTTCTGCCAGAGGCCCAAGGACAGCGCGGGGAGCTTGAGCCCGCTCCTGCCCGTGAAGCGGTACTCCATCCGGTCGTAACGGTCATCTGCGGCGGTGTAAGACATGGGAATCCCTTCGCTCGTAGTGCTCGGTCCAGCCTAGACGCGGAGTCTCCGTGTCATCCCGCATCGGCGAGCGCGATCCCCGTTTCCTCGGCCAAGGCCCGCAGCAGCTGCTCCTGGAAGGCCTCGTCGTGGACCGCGGGATGAGGATCGCGCCTGCTCTGGTGGTACCAGTACCCGCCGGTGGTCTGCGCTTCCGGGTCGTCGCTCGTCGCGAGCCACTCCTGGGTGCGGTGGCCGAGCTCCAGGTCGTCCGGGGCGTGGGGGCCGCCCATCTTCGTGGGCACCCACCCGGGGTCGACGGCGTTGCTCAGCACCGCCGGACGCAGGCGCGCCACCGCGGCCGCGAGTGCGGTCAGGAAGAGCTTGCTGTCCGAGTACGACCCAGCCCTCGTGCCGCGCCAGTCGACCCCAGCGAGCGAAGGGTGCCCGCCGAAATGCGAGCCGCTGCTGAGGTAGACGAGGCGACGCGGTGCCGGCAGCAGGGCCGTGAGCAGGTAGGGGGCCACGACGTTCACCGGCATCACGGCCGTCCCGCTCCACACCCCCGCGTTGTGGATCACCGCGTCGAGCGGGGCACCCTCGGCCAGCTGGTCCGCCAGCCCCAGCACGTCGTCGCGCTCTCCGAGGTCCGCCACGACGACGTGCGCACCGCGATCGACGAGAGGCGCCAAGCTCGCCGCCCGCCCCGAGTTCCTCGCATGCAGCACGACGTCGTGTCCCGCAGAGAGCAGCGCCTCGCCGGCGGCCCGGCCCAGTCCGTCCGCAGAGCCGGTGATCAGGATCCGGCTCACGGCCTACGCGAACGTGGCCGCGTCGATGACGAACCGGTACCGCACGTCCGAGGAGAGGACCCGCTTCCACGCCTCGTTGATGTAGGAGGCATCGATGAGCTCGGTATCGGGGCTGACCCCGTGCTCGGCGCAGAAGTCGAGCATCTCCTGAGTCTCGCGGATGCCGCCGATCCCCGAACCGGCGAACGAGCGCCGGTTGCTGAACAGCGTGAACACCCTGAGGGGCAAAGGCTCCGCCGGGGCGCCCACGTTGACCATCGTGCCGTTGCGGCGCAGGAGCCCGAGGTGCGCGCCGAGGTCGATCGGGGCCGAGACGGTGTTGACGATCAGGTCGAAGCTGCTCTTGAGCTTCTCGAACGTCTCCGGGTCGCCGGTCGCGAAGTAGTGGTCCGCGCCGAGGCGCAGGGCGTCGTCCTTCTTCGACAGGCTCCGGGAGAGCGCGGTGACCTCCGCGCCCATCGCGTGGGCGAGCTTGACCGCCATGTGGCCCAGTCCGCCGACGCCGACCACGGCAACCTTCTTCCCGGGACCGGCCTCCCAGTGGCGCAGCGGCGAGTAGGTCGTGATCCCGGCGCACAGGAGCGGCGCCGCCGTTGCGAGATCGAGAGCCTCGGGGATGCGGAGCACGAAGTCCTCGTCCACGACCACGTGCGTCGAGTAGCCGCCCTGGGTGATGGTGCCGTCCGCATCGACACTGCCGTAGGTCCCGGTGTTGCCGTTGAGGCAGTACTGCTCCTCGCTGGCGAGGCAGTTCTCGCACTCGCGGCAGGAGTTGACCATGCAGCCGACGCCGACCCGGTCGCCGACGGCGTGCCGGCTCACGTCCGCGCCGACCTCGGCGACGATCCCCGCGATCTCGTGCCCGACGACGAGCGGGTGCTTGATCGGGCCCCACTCCCCGCGGACGGTGTGGATGTCGGAATGGCAGATCCCGGAGTACTTGATCTCGATCAGCACGTCCTTCGGGCCCAGATCACGCCGGGTGATGGTCACCGGCTCCAGGGGAGCATCGGAGGACGAGGCTGCGTAGGCGTTGACAGTCAGCAAAAGGGTGTCTCCTTGGGTGGTGTGTCGTGCACTGCGTCGTCGAGCCTACGGCGGGCGCTCGGGCTCTGGGAGTCCCTGTCAGTACACCCCTCGGCCGGGCTCGCCGGCCAACCGGCGTGCGGTCTCGATCATCGCGGCGTGGACGAAGGCCTGCGGGAAGTTCCCGCGCAGCTGCCGCTGCTCGACGTCGTACTCCTCGGTGAACATCCCCGGACTCCCGCAGGCCGCGCGGTTGCGCTCGAACCAGCGGGCGGCCTCGACGGCGTCACCGCTCTCGTGGAGCGTCATGGCCAGATCGAACCCGCACAGGAGGAAAGCGCCCTCGGATCGGCCGAGGGGCCGCTCGTCCTGCCGGAAGCGGTAGAGATACCCGTCCCCTGCAAGGTCCCCGCGGATCGCGGCGAGCGTGGCCACTGAGCGGGGATCCTGCGGAGTGAGCGCGCCGCGCAGCACGGGCCGCAGGAGCGCCGCGTCGACCCGCTCGTCGTCCGGGGAGCGCTGCCATCGCCCGCTCGGGTGGAGGCAGTCCTTGGCCACGTCCGCGATGAGCTGATCGGCGCGTGAGGTCCAGGCGGCCCCTTGGTGGGCCGGAGCGTAGCGGCCGAGGGACCGCAGCCCGGCGGCGCAGATGAGCCGCGAGTGCGCCCAGTGCTCCGGCGGGAGTTCCCAGATGCCCGCGTCAGGCTCGCCGTGCCGCTCGGCAATGGCCTCGACCGCGATCTCCGCAGCCCTCCAGTGCTCGAGGTCGAGCCGGTCGTGCTCGGCCGCGGCGGCGAACAGCAGGAGGGCCTCGCCGAACGCGTCGAGCTGGAACTGCCCGTTGACCCAGTTGCCCGCCGTACCCGATCCTCCCGGATACCCCGGCAGGCCGACGTCGTGCTCGTCGGGGACCCGCCCGCCGTCGACCGTGTAGGCGGGACGCATCTTCGGCCCGTCGTCGAGGAGCCTCGCTGCGACGAAACGGACCGCGTCGTCCAAGAGCGGGAACTCGCCGCATGAGGCCACGGCGAGGCCAGCGAAGCACTGATCCCGTATCCACGCGTAGCGGTAGTCGTAGTTCCGGTTCTGCTCCGCCCGCTCCGGCAGGCCCATCGTCGCGGCCGCAACCATGGCACCCCCACCACCGGTGAGCCCGCGGAGGACGGCGTAGGACTGCCGCGCGTCGTCGGGCGCGATCGTGTCCGCGAACCGCGGAACGTCGCGGTCCCAGGCATGCTCGGTCGCGAGCCAGGCCTCGTCAGGCTGGACGGGGTCGGGGAGCCCGATATCGGAGACCTCGAGGACGAGGTCGTGGTAGTGGCCTTCCGGAAGCCGGAGGGTGAACTCGAGCGCGCCGCCTGCCGTCTCAGGGTCGCGTGCGCCGGTGAGCCTGATCCTCACGGGGCCGCTGCGCGCCGTCCAGCGCCCGCCGTCGTCCTCGTGGAGGCTCGTCATGCGGTGGCGTCCGAAGCCCGCCCGGACGTCGACGACGACACGCACCTCCGCCGGCCCGTCGACCGCCCTGACCCTTCGCAGGAGGACGGCCCGGTGCGGATCGCCGGGGTGGGCCAGCGCCTCCCGGCACTCGATGGTGCCGCTGCCCGTGATCCACCGGCTGACCCAGATGAGCGTTCCGTCCTCATACTGGCCGCCCCACACGAACCTGGGATCGGCGGGCGTCACGGCGAAACAGCCCGGTCCTCCCAGGAGGGACGAGAAGACCGCGTCGTCGTGCCATGCGGGCGCGCACATCCACACGATGTCCCCACGGGGTCCCAGAAGGGCCCCGCGCCGTCCATCGGCGAGCACGGCGTACTCGCGCAGGACGTACGGCGGGAAATCCTCTGCGTCGCGGGACATCATCCCTGCAGGCTAGGGCGGCCGTCCCGTCGGCGCAATGGATCGGCGATCGCATCGCCCAGTCCAATGCGCGGCCGGACGGCGGTGTTTCACGCGCGGCGTCGCGGGTACGAAACCCTTGCTGCCGAAAGCCATCAGTCCCTGCGAGAGCCAAGGAGCAGTCCACATGGGAACAGCACGTCGGGTCGTCGTCGTCACCGGGGCGAGCGGAGGAATCGGCCGAGCGTCGGCCATCGGCTTCGGGCGGGAGGGGGACGCCGTCGCCCTCCTCGCGCGGGGCGAGGATGGCCTCGCAGGGGCCGCCGCGGAGGTCGAGGCGGCAGGCGGACAGGCCCTCGCCGTCCCGGTCGACGTCGCGGACGCCGACGCCGTCGAGGCCGCGGCGGAGCGGGTGGAACGGGAGCTCGGCCCCATCGACGTCTGGGTCAACGTCGCCTTCACCTCGGTGTTCTCGCGCTTCGAGGACATCACCCCGGAGGAGTTCAAGCGCGTGACCGAGGTCAGCTACCTGGGGTTCGTCTACGGGACGATGTCCGCCCTCCGGCGCATGCGGTCCCGCAACCGGGGCACGATCGTGCAGGTCGGCTCTGCCCTCGCCTACCGCGGCATCCCTCTCCAGACGGCGTACTGCGGGGCCAAGCACGCGATCCAGGGCTTCAACGAGGCGCTCCGCACCGAGCTCCTGCATGAGAAGAGCGGCATCCGGACCACGATGGTCCAGATGCCCGCCGTGAACACCCCGCAGTTCTCGTGGGTTCTCTCGAGGCTGCCGCGTCAGGCCCAGCCCGTGCCGCCTATCTACCAGCCCGAGGTGGCGGCCCGCGCCGTCGTCCACGCGGCGGCGCACCCCGGGCGCCGGGAGTACTGGGTCGGCGGGAGCACGGCGGCGACGCTCATCGCGAACGCGGTCATGCCCGGTGTGCTCGACCGCTATCTGGCCAAGACGGGCTTCTCGGCCCAGCAGACTCCGGACCCCCGCGATCCCGATCAGCCTGCCAACCTGTGGGAGCCCGCCGACCGCGCTCGGGACTTCGGAACCCGGGGAATCTTCGACGATAAGGCCTCCCCACGCAGCGCCCAGCTCTACGCCTCCCAGCACCACCGCGTGGTAGCCGGTGCGGGCGTGCTCCTCGCGGGGGCCGTGGTTGCGGCCACTGCACTCGTCCGGAACGGCACGCGGTGAGCCCGCTCGAGCTAGTCCGTGCGGCCTACGGCGCCACCGAGCTCCTCGCGCCCGGGGCAGTCGAGCGGCTGCTCCTCGGGAGCGTGCCCGATGCCCGGGCGCGCACGGTGGTGAGGATCCTCGGCGCTCGGCATCTGGCCCAGGCACTCGTGACCGCCCGAGCCGGAGCGGGGATGCACCGGCTCGGCGGTGCCGTCGACGCGGTCCACGCCCTCACCATGGCCGCGGTCGCGGCCCTCGACCCGAAGCGGCGACGCGCAGCCGCCGTCAATGCGGCACTCGCGCTCGTGTTCGCGGCTGGCGAGTTCCGGTAAGGGGACTCGGCGCCCGCGCTCAGCGGGCTGTGCTCGCCCGCAGGACCACCCGCCCCTCGGCCGGCAGGAGGTCTGCGCCATCGGTTCCGGCGCCGAGTGCCGCCGACGCGGCGTCGTGTCCGATCTGTTCGAGGTCGAGGTGCACGGTGGTGAGCTCGGGAACGAAGTCTGCGAGCGTGTCGATGTCGTCGAAGCCCGCGATGCCGTAATCCGCGGGCGCACCCAGTCCCCGTGCGCGCAGGCCCGCGACGGCACCCATGGCCATGCGGTCGTTGACGGCGAAGACGCACAGCGGATCGCCCTTCTGCCGCGCGAGCGCCTCGAGCTCCTCCCCCGCCCCGTAGCCGCCGCCCCGGTTGAACGCCGCGCGCAGCACCGTGGCCTCCGCGACGCCCGCGTCACGCAGGCCGCGCTGGAATCCATCGAGCCGAAGGTCCGAGGTCTGGAGGCCGCCCGGGCCCGCGACCACGGCGAACCGCGACCAGCCGGCCCCGACCAGCGCACGGGCGAGGTCTGCGGCGAGCGGCCCGTTGGGGATCGCGAGCAGCATCGTCTCCGAGGCTCCCGCGGCGTCGGGCGGACCGGGCGCGGCGGGTGCGCCCTCGCCGTCGTGCGTCTGCGGAATCAGCGGCGAGCCGATCATGACGAGCGTGCCACCGTTCTCCTCGTAGCGCGCGGCCGCGTGAGCGAGGGCGTCGTTGTCGTCGCCGTGCTCGGGCTGGCAGGAGCGGGAGCCCGCGATGACGATCGCGTCGGCGCGCCGGGAGGCCAAGGCCTCGACGGCGACGCGCTCCTCCGCCGGTGTCTCGGTGCTGATGAGCAGGAGGGTCTTGCCCGCCTCGCGCGCCGCGGCCTGGACGCCGCGGGCAATGGAGGAGAAGTAGGGGTCGGCGATGTCATGGACCACGAGCCCGATCAGGCCCGAGCTCGAGCGGGCAAGCGACTGCGCCTGGGCGTTGGGGATGTAGCCGAGGTCGGCGGCGACCGCGCGCACCCGTTCGGCGATCTCCGCGGCGGGCGTACGGGCGGAGCCGTTGAGCACGCGGGACGCCGTGGCCGGCGAGACCCCCGCCTGTCGTGCGACGTCGCTGAGCCTCACGGCGGCCATGGAACCTCCCAGTGGTGGACTACAGCCGATTATGGCATCCCAGCACGATGATTGGAATGCGCTTGCCAATCGGCGTGGCGCGCGCCATAGTGGATATCGGAATGCGCTTTCCATCAGCGTTTGAATGACCACCGAAGGAGGCGGCCTTGACCGCGAACCCCGAGCCGAAGACCCTGCGGATCGCCATGAACGGCATCACCGGCCGAATGGGCTACCGCCAGCACCTGCTGCGCTCCATCCTCCCGATCCGCGATGCCGGCGGCATCCTCCTCGCGGACGGCACCCGCATCCAGGTGGAGCCGATTCTCGTGGGCCGCAACGAGGCGAAGCTGCGCGAGATCGCCGAGGAGCACAAGGTCGCCGAATGGTCCACGGACCTCGACGCCCTCATCGACGACCCGAGCGTGGACATCGTCTTCGACGCCTCCATGACTAGCCTGCGGGCCGAGACGCTGCGCAAGGCGATGCGCGCCGGCAAGCACGTCTTCACCGAGAAGCCCACGGCGGAGACGCTCGAGGAGGCCGTGGAGCTCGCGCGGATCGGCAGGGACGCCGGGGTGACCGCGGGCGTGGTGCATGACAAGCTGTACCTCCCCGGCCTCGTGAAGCTGCGCCGCCTCGTCGACGAGGGATTCTTCGGCCGCATCCTCTCGATCCGCGGCGAGTTCGGCTACTGGGTCTTCGAGGGGGACGTGCAGGCCGCGCAGCGCCCGTCGTGGAACTACCGCAAGCAGGACGGCGGCGGCATGACCACGGACATGTTCTGCCACTGGAACTACGTCCTCGAGGGGATCATCGGCACGGTCAAGAGCGTCAACGCCCTCACCGCCACCCATATCCCGGCGCGCTGGGACGAACAGGGCAACGAGTACGAGGCCACCGCCGACGACGCCGCGTACGGCATCTTCGAGCTCGAGACCCCCGGCGGGGACCCGGTGGTGGGCCAGATCAACTCCTCGTGGGCCGTGCGCGTGTACCGCGACGAGCTCGTCGAGTTCCAGGTGGACGGCACGCACGGCTCCGCGGTCGCCGGCCTGCGCAAGTGCGTCGCCCAGCAGCGCGCCCACACCCCCAAGCCCGTGTGGAACCCGGACCTGCCCGTCACCGAGCCGTTCCGCGAGCAGTGGCTCGACGTCCCCGCGAACGGCGACCTCGACAACGGCTTCAGGCTGCAGTGGGAGGAGTTCCTGCGCGACGTCCTCGCCGGGCGCGAGCACCGCTACGGCCTGCTCTCCGCCGCGCGCGGTGTGCAGCTCGCCGAGCTCGGCCTGCGCTCCAACGACGAGCGCCGCACCGTGGACGTCCCGGAGATCGAGCTGTGAGCGCGCCCGCGCAGGCCGCGCGGCACGCGCAGGTGACGGAGCCGCCGGGGCGTGCGCCCGCCGTCGTGCTTCCCACGCACGACGGCGGCACTCGCCTCCACGAGCTCGCCCCGGCTCGGGTGTGGGCCCGCCCCGAGGCGCCGTTCGCCGCGCGGAAGGTGTACGCGGCGGCGCACGTGATCCCGACGGCCATGGGGAACAACACCCCCGGGGCGCCGGCGGAAATCGACTGGGAGGCCACGCTCGCGTTCCGGCACGAGCTGTGGTCCTACGGGCTCGGCGTCGCGGACGCCATGGACACTGCGCAGCGCGGCATGGGCCTGGACTGGGCCGCGACGCGGGAGCTCATCCGGCGTGTCGGGGCGGAGGCCGCGGCCGTTGCCGCGGCGGGCACCGTTCCGGCGGTGGCCGGGCTCCCGGTGCGCGACCTTGTCGCGTGTGGGGCCGGTACCGACCAGCTCGACGTCACGGAGGTTCCTGCCGGGCCAGCCGGCGTCGAACGCGCCCTGGAGGCGTACCGGGAGCAGCTCGCCGTCGTCGAGGAGGCGGGGCCGAAGGTGATCCTCATGGCGTCGCGGGCCCTCGCGAAGGCCGCTGCCGGGCCCGCGGACTACCTGCGCGTCTACCGCACGTTGATCGAGGAGGCGCGCGAACCGGTGATCCTGCACTGGCTCGGCCCGATGTTCGATCCGGCCCTCGCCGGCTACTGGGGCTCGGACAGCGTTGCGGAGGCCACCGAGACGTTCCTCGAACTCGTGCGCGGGCTGGCCGCCAAGGTGGACGGGGTCAAGGTCTCGCTTTTGGACGCCGAGCACGAGAAGGCGCTGCGCGCGGCGCTTCCCGCGGGCGTCCGGCTCTACACCGGCGACGACTTCAACTATCCCGAGCTCATCGACGGCGACGGCTCGCAGCACTCCGACGCGCTGCTGGGGATCTTCGCGGCGATCTACCCCGCGGCGTCCGCGGCCGTGCAGGCGTACGACTCCGGCGACCCCGCCGCCGCGAGGAGCATCCTCGACTCGACCCGCGAGCTCGGGTTGCACATCTTCAGCGCGCCGACGTTCTACTACAAGACCGGGGTTGCGTTCCTGGCGTGGCTCAACGGGCATCGGGCCGGGTTCCAGATGGTGGGCGGGCTGCAGTCCGGGCGCAGCGTGCCGCATCTCGTGAGGGTGTTCGAGCTAGCCGACGCCGCAGGGCTCCTACTCGATCCCGACCTCGCCGCGCGGCGCATGTCCGCCTTCCTCGACGTGAACGGAGTCCCCCAGTGACCAAGGGCGGCGTGGGCGGGGGCGGGGTAGCCCCCGGCGCCGAGCGGCTCTCGCTCAACACCGCCACCACCAAGAAGTGGACTCTGCGCGAGGCCGTGGACGGCTGCGTCCGGGCCGGGATCGGCGCGATCGGGCCGTGGCGGGACCGCGTCCACGAGGCCGGGCTCTCCGAGGCCGCCGCGATGATCCGGGCCGCCGGGCTCGAGGTGTCCTCGCTGTGCCGCGGCGGCTTCCTGACGGCGGCCGACGCCGAGGGGCAGGCCGCCGCCCTCGCCGACAACCGCGCCGCGGTGCGCGAAGCGGAGGCGCTGGGCACGCGGGACCTCTACCTCGTGGTGGGTGGGCTCACGGGCGGATCGAAGGACGTCGTCGCGGCGCGCCAGCGGATCGCGGACCGGCTCGGGGAGCTCGCACCGTTCGCCCACGAGTACGGCGTCCGGCTCGTCCTCGAGCCGCTGCACCCCATGTATGCCGCGGACCGGGCGCTCGTCTCCACGCTCGGGCAGGCGCTGGACCTCGCGGAGCCGTTCGCGCCGTCCGACGTCGGCGTCGCCGTGGACACGTTCCACGTGTGGTGGGACCCGCAGCTGCGCGAGCAGATCGCGCGGGCCGGCCGTGTGGGGCGTCTGGCCTCCTACCAGGTGTGCGACTTCAACCTGCCGATCGCCGCGGATGCCCTGCTCTCCCGGGGCATGATGGGCGACGGCGTGATCGACTTCCCGACCATCACCACGTGGGTCAGAGAGGCCGGCTACGCCGGGCTCATCGAAGTGGAGATCTTCAACCAGGAGATCTGGGACGGCGACAACGACGCGACGCTCGAGGCCATGAAGGAGCGCTACGCCAAGCTCGTGCTGCCCTTCGCGTGACTACCTCAGCACCCGCGCGGCGCGCACGACGGCGGCACTCACCTCGTCGAGGCCCGGCGAGTCGAGCGTCCAGGACTGCCAGTAGAGCCCGAGGTCCTCGCTCCACGCCGGGTCCAGCTCGACCAGCAGCCCGTCCGGGTCCTGCTGGTCCGGCACCATGCCCCACCCGAGTCCGGCCTGCACGGCCTCGACGTACTGGACCGAGTCCGGGATGAAGTGCTGCGGCGGCGTCGCCTCGGGCGCGACCCGGGCGAGGAGCGCGAGCTGGTGGGAGTCCTTGCGGTCGTACTGCATGACAGGCGCCATCGCGAGCGCCTCTGCCGTCGCCCCGCCGGGGAACCACCGCTGGACGAACGCCGCCGACGCCTTGGCCCGGTACACCATCGTTCCCAGCGGCCGCACGCTGCACCCCTGCACGGGCCGCGGGTCCGCGGTCACGGCACCGACGGCGTCGCCGGAGCGGAGGAGGTCCGCCGTCGCGTGCTCGTCGTCGCGGAGGAGCTCGACGGCGATCCGCCCTCCCAGCGCGACCTCGCGGATCGCGGGCGGGAGCCACGTGGCGATCGAGTCAGCGTTGGCCACGATGGGCACGCGCAGCCGCTCGGCGAGGCCGCCCCCGGAACCCGGCCCGGCGGCGTCGTGCGCCTGGTCGAAGCGGAGGGCGAGGAGCGCCTCGTCGGCGAGCAGGAGCAGCTGGCGGGCCGAGCGCAGGAGCCGCTCCCCCGCCGGGGTCGGCACCACCGGCTTGAGGCGTCGGACGAGCACGCTGCGCACTGAGCGCTCGAGTGCCTTGATCCGCTGGCTCACAGCGGACGGCGTGATGCGCAGGGCGTCGGCCGCGGCCTCGAACGTCTCCTCGTCCACGACGGCGGCGAGCGCCCGCAACTGCTCCAAGTCCATGAAGAGATACTAATGTAGATTCAGATATCGTTAGTTGATCTTCATATCCGAGGTCCGTACCGTCGAAGGATGATCCTCTCCTACCTCGCCGGCCTCGGCGCGAGCCTCGGCCTCATCATCGCGATCGGGGCGCAGAACGCCTATGTGCTCCGGCAGGGCATCAAGCGCGAGTGGATCCTGCCCGTGGTGCTCGTGTGCGCGGCCAGCGACGCGGCGCTCATCTTCTCGGGTGTCGCGGGGATCGGCGCGGCGGTGCAGAGCGCGCCCATGCTGCTGCAGGTGGTGCGGTGGGTCGGCGTGGCGTTCCTCGTGACGTACGGGTTCTTCGCGGCCAAGCGCGCCCTCCGCCCCGGCTCGCTGCGCGCCGCCGAGGGGCGCGGCAACGGGACGGTGTGGGCCGCCGTCGCCACCGTCCTCGCGCTCACGTGGCTCAACCCGCACGTGTACCTCGACACGCTCGTGCTGCTCGGCTCGCTCGCGAATGCCCAGGGCGACGGCCGCTGGGCCTTCGGGTTCGGTGCCGTGACGGCGAGCGCGCTCTGGTTCCCGCTCCTCGGGTACGGCGCGCGGTCCCTGAGCGGGTTCTTCGCACGGCCCGCCGCGTGGCGCTTTCTCGATGGGTTCGTCGCCGTGCTCATGGCGAGCCTCGCCGCGATGCTCGCCTTCGGGGGCTGACGCACGACGGCGCGTGGGCGGCTGGGGCGGCGCGGTTTCAGGGGGTCGTTGCGTTCCCGAGCGTGTCGAACACCCTGACCAGGCGCTCGAGCGTGTCGTCCCACGCTCCGTGGGCATCGGCCTCGACGATCTCCAGCGTGGCCTTGGGCAGGTGTTGCGCGATCTCGTAGGCCGGCCGCAGGGGCGAGGCGATGTCGAGCCGCCCGCGCAGGAAGTACGCGGGGATGCCTCTGATGCGATCGAGGTTTGCCGTGATGGCGTCGTCGGCCTGGAATGCGTGATGGCCGAAGTAGTGGGTCACAAGCCGAGCGAAACCAAGGCGCGCAGAGGGCTCCTGCCATTCCCGGCTCGGAACGACGGGACCCGAGAGGGTCGCGATGCGGTCTTCCCAGGCGCACCATGCCCGAGCGGCCCGATCGCGCACTTCTGCGTCAGGGGAACGCAGCAGTCCGCTCAGGGCCATGGGGATATTGCCGCTGCGCAACTCAGGCGGGATCACGCTGAGGAGTTCGTCGAACTCCTTCGGGTAGATCTCGCCCATGACGTGGGTGAGCCAGTGGACCTCTCTGGCACGGGTCGTCACGAGCGCCCAGAGCACCAGCTCGGAGACGCGGTCGGGGTGCTGGACGGCGTAGCTGAGCCCGAGGGTGGATCCCCAGGAAGCGCCGAACAGGAGCCATCTGTCGATTCCCAAGAGGTCCCGCAGGGCCTCGATGTCCGCGATGAGATGCGCCGTCGTGTTGTTCTCGAGGGCCGCGAGGTCGTCGCGGGCATTGGGCGTGCTGCGGCCGCATCCCCGTTGGTCGAACATCACCACCCGGTAGCGGGAAGGGTCGAAGAACTGCCGCCACCACGGGCTGGCGCCCGAGCCCGGGCCGCCGTGGAGCACGAGCGCGGGTTTGCCGTCGGGGCTGCCGTAGGCCTCCCAGTAGACCCGGTGCCCGTCGCCTGTCGCCATCATCCCCGCGTCGTGCGGCTCGCCAATCGGGTAGCTCACGGTCAGCAGCCTACGTCGCGCTCTGGACCGTTCCCGGTTTGGCGGACACAGTCTGGGGAGTGGACGGGAGAGACGGCGAGCCGAACGCGAGGCGGGCTACGTCGCCTACTGCTGAGAGCACGGCACGGTGTGTCCGTGCGCGCGGGAACTAGTCGTGTGATCTTTCGAACGAGAGGCGGCCGTCATCGGTCTGTAGTGGCACGTCTAGGCCATGACGCTCGGTGGGCCACGAGCCAAGGGATTGAAAGTACTCGGTTGCCTCTGCCTCTTCGGTGAATTCGAGGAGATTGCCGACCTTGCTCGTCAGGACGTCACGTACCTCGGCGGGTGTGGCAAAGAAGAACTCCTTCCTGAGGTTGGCCTGGTTGAGTGCGCGGTCTGCGAAGTGGCGGTGGAGTTCGGCTTCGAGGGTGACGGCGTCTTCGGAGAAGTAGATGGTGTGGATGTCGAAGCGGAACGGGACGGAGGCTCCGCTGAGCTCACTGACGCGATCGGCGGGGTCAAGCCGGCGGGTCAGACCGATCTTCACCACTCCCATGCCGAAGGCCCCCCGGTTGGAGATCACGTAGACATAGCCCGCGCGGATGTTGGCCGCACGGTAGTCGTTATCGGCGATCGCCTTGTCGATGTCGGCGAGCCGCTGGATGAGATCTGGGTTGGTGGTCCCGGCGGCGTTGAGGGTCTCGAGGGTCTGCAGGAGCAGCGCGCGTTCCTTGTCGAGTCGGGCCCGTTCCTCGGCGAGCTCCCTCTCTACGCGTCTTTCCTCACGGAGCCGAGCTCGTTCTTCCCGCTCCCGCTCCTTCTCCTCCTGCTTCATCATCAGCCAGTCGGCCGTGAGCTCGATCTCCTCGATGCGGAGGGAGTGGTAGGCGTCGCTGATGCGCATCTGCATCATCGCTCCCAGGCGGGCGATCGCGGTGCGAGAGGCCTCGATCCTTCGCTTGGCAGTCAGGACGTTGCCGGCCTTCAATGTGCGGATGCTGTTGTCGGATTCGGCGTTGTAGGCACGGAGCATCAGCTTGGCCAGGTCGGCGGACATCTTCCGACCCTTGGCCAAGGAGTTGTCGAAGGTGAACATATTCGACGTCTCGATTGCGTGGCCGTCGCGGATCAGCGCTGCGGTGCGGGATTCGACGTCTTGGAGTCGTTGGAGGTACGCCGCGGCATTCTCGAGGGGGTGGTGATAGCGGTAGATGCCGACCTCTTGAAGCAACTTCTGGTCATCGAGCTGGAGGACCCCTCCAGCCCCCACCACAGCATCCTCGAGCAGCCGGCGGAGCCTGGCGTTCTCGACCTCGAGCGCTTCAAGTCTCGCCAGCGGCTGCCCGTCCTCAGGAGCGGTGGGCTTGGCAGCCTGTGGTGCTTCCAGAACGGGCTCAGGCCCGGGCTTCGGATCAGGCGTGGCAGAGGGAGCCTCGGCGGTTGCGCCCTCGGCGGCCTCTCCCTCTGGGACCCAGAGCTGCCAGCCCGGGGGCGGTGCTGGCCAGGAGCTGGGCGGCTTCCACCCCGCAGGGGGCGTCCAGCCCGCACGGGCGGGAGGCCACCCGGGAGCGGGGTTGAACCGCAGCCTGCCCGTACTCACGATCTGCGCACGCCGGCGGGATCCACCGCGACAAGCGTCGCGGGGCTCTTCGACACAGCCGCCCCGAGGTGCTGCAGCGTGGCGGAAGGGACCACGCCAGAGAGGTCGAATTCCAGAAACGTCTCCCGGGGCGAGGTCACGGCGACGAGCGGAATGAAGGTGCTGCGTCCTGTCGCGGGGTCCTTGGTCTGGGGGCCGACCTGCAGGGAGATCGCTTGGATGATCCCCTGACGGTCGGACTCGAAGATCTCGTGCAGGGACCTGATCGCGACCTGGTGCAGCGCGGAGGCGTACCGGTTTCCTGCTTCCGTCTTGGACAGCTGGGCCTCGGTGATCTCGTCGCTGGCCTTCACGTACCTGTAGGCCTTCACCGTCCGGACGCGGTTTGGTGCCGGCACGGCGACCGTGAGCATCAGCTCGGCCGTGGCGGGGTCGAACTGGGCCTCGTGCTGGACCGGGAAGTGGTCCGGGTAGAGCGAGTTCGCCAGGACGATGCCGACGTATTCCTCCACCGCGTCAGCTGCCCCGTAGCCGAGACCGGCCTCGAGATCGTCGATGGAGGCGTTGTGTTCGGCGACCTCGTTCTCACGTTCCCTGCAGTCCGCCTCATAGCGGGAGGTCTCAGCCTTGAGCTGCTTGAGCCTCTTCTGCTCGAAGGCGGCGTGTGTGGCCTTGAGCGCGGCTTCCTGTGCGGGGATCGAGTCACGGTACGCCATCCAGTCCTGCATGGCCTGCTGGTACTCGGCCTGAGCCTGCTGCTTGGCAGTCTCGAGCTTCTTCTTCCGCCCGAACAGCCCCGATGGAGGCTGGGGTTCACGCCGGATCGGTGCCGGAGGAACTTCGATGGGTCCAGGGGCAGGGTTCGGGCGTTCCAGCTCGGGGTGCGGGAACGGCGGGTGCTGCACCGACCTCTTGAGCAACTGCAGGTCAACCCAGTCGTCCGACTCCAGGGTGGCGGCCAGGATCCCGTCGATCTGCGCGTACTCGCCGGCCAGGCCCGCGTTGAGCCTCTCGACCTCAGCCTGCATGGCCTCGACGTGAGCCGCTAGGGCCTCCTTCGCGAGCCGCTTGCGCTCGGCCTCAGATGCACGCTCCGCAGCTGCAGCCGCCCGAGCAGCCGCAGCCCGCGCCCGCTCCACCCGGACCTGCGCGGCCGCTGCAGCACGCTGGGCCGCGCTCTCCCGCTGCTGGGCCAACCGCTGCTGATGCTGAATCTCTGCAAGGAACCCGCGACGCCGCGCCATTCCATCAACCCCCAAATACCGAACGGACCAAAGATCACTCTAGGACGTTGGGCTGCGGAACTGATGAAGCTGGCGCGTTCCAAAGGTCGTTTCTCCACAGGGTGCAGCTCCGGGGCGCGCTGCCCGTCGCCTGCCCGCTCTGTGAGGGCCGAGAGCGGGAGGTCGAGGTCCTCGGCGGTCTTGACGTCGGCAAGGTGACCATCGGCGTTGGCCGTGCCACCCTCTTCAGTTGTCTCAAATAGAAGCCCGGCTGCGCCACGAACTCGCCGCCCCCGATCCATTTCCTCCGCATGTATGGCGCGGTGCAGCCCCCGGCGACAGCACCGGCGCTGTCAATCATCTCTGGGTTCATCCGGCCCGGCCTTTGCCAAAGCTCTCTGCTGGGAACGAGGCCGGTGGACCTCATCTGACTACGGACGGCACCTGGATCTGGCAGTGGACCTCCGGGGCAGGTCATGCGCGCGGGCTGGCGCTGTGCGCGTGACTAGCACGGCTCCCGCGCCGGTGAACCGCCCCTCCTGGCCGTGCGGCACCTTCTTTCTTGAGTCGCTTGGGGAGGCAGATTCCGTCGAGGCACCTTTCTGAGACACCGGGGGTCCAGAGGCGGTCTGCCCCTGAGACAGGTCTGTGCGGGACCGCGCCAGCGTCTCGGAAAGCTGTAGCTTTGCAGAACAGTCGGCTGGCGCACCGCCATCGTTCATTTCATCGATCCGGGTGTACGCTCCGCCGCATGCCTGGGACAACGGGACCGCGCCGCGCAGCGCCGAAGGTGCCATCACGGACCGGCTCACCGACAGCGTCGTGCGGTTGCGAACCAGAAGGCGAGTCTCCAAGCAATCTCTGAGGGGACTGCCTGCTGTCTGGCGACTAGGCTTCCCGCTGAACGCCGGTGGAGTTGCAGGTGAATCGAGGCTATAACATTCCGCTTTCCGCGGGACGGGCCGAACCGGTCGGCGCGATATGGGTTCGTCGTGGGTGCGGGTCATGGGATGAGCGCGATACGTGCTGAAGATCGACAGTCGTATCCGGGGTAACTGGGTACCGAGAGTGGGCGATGAGGCGACAGCGAAGCTGATAAGAGGCGTGCATGCCCCGGCTGGTCCAGTTAGCCTCGGCCGCCGTCACGGTCATCCTGTCGGTGGCGTCTATGGTCGACCCCTCGGGACTCGGTCCTGTCGGCGGCCCTCTTCGACTGTCCTTGGCCGTCCTGGCCGTCCTGGGTGTCCTGGTGATCCTATTCGGAGTTGCGCTTCCGGGGCTGCGTGCCGTTCGTTGGAACAAGAGAGCCGCTATCGCCGCCCTTAATCATCTGCGGGCCACGGACCACCCAAACCTGTCGAGGCTCCCGTTCTCAGCGCTCAAGAGCCCCCAGGCGTTCGACTCCTATATGTCCACCGTTGCTGCTCCATAAGGGGCAGCCCCGGTGAGGCATCCCCAAACGGGCAGCCGGACCGCCACTTAGCGATCCCAGAACCACGCCATATAGCGCTGCGATCCACACCCTTGGAATCCGCATCGCCCCAAGAATCCCAGTTGTCTGTCTCAGGAACCATCGAATCCGGGACTGAACCTACCGGCGCCCATGAGTGATCTGCCGATGGGCACTCTGCCAATAGGCGGCAGGAAAGCCCCCACATATGCGGGCGGTAAGTCTGGTTGAGCTTCATGAAACTGGGCGCCAGTCGGCCCATGCCTCGTAAGAGTCGCGCTTGTAGAAGACCCTGCGGATCCCAGTGAATGGCTGGACCCGCAGAACCGTTCCGGTCGCCGAGATCTCCCCAACGACGCCGGTGCAAACGGTCCTGCCATGCAGGCGCAACTCGATCGTCTGTCCGCATAGCTTGGACCAGTCATCCACACGCGTCAGCATCCTTCTCCCCGCACCTTGTCCGAGTCGTCACCCCTCCGAGGTCAGTCTTGGTTGCTGAAGGCGGCGTCGAAGGAGGCGGTGGCGGGGGCGAAGTCGAACTTCTTCAGGGCGGCGAGGGCTTCGGGGGCGCCCACGAGGCGGTCCATGCCGGCGTCCTCCCATTCGACGGAGATGGGCCCGTCGTAGCCGATCGCGGTCAGGGCGCGGAAGCAGTCCTCCCAGGGGACGTCGCCGCGCCCGGCGGAGACGAAGTCCCAGCCGCGGTGCGGGTCGCCCCAGGGCAGGTGGGAGGAGAGGATGCCGGCGCGGCCGTTGCCCATGCGGATGCGGGTGTCCTTGCAGTCCACGTGGTAGATCCTCTCGGCGAAGTCGGTGATGAACGCGACCGGATCGAGTCCCTGCCACATCATGTGGGAGGGGTCCCAGTTCAGGCCGAACGCGGGCCGGTGTCCGATTGCCTCGAGCGCGCGCTTCGTGGACCAGTAGTCGTAGGCGATCTCGGAGGGGTGGACCTCGTGGGCGAACCGGACCCCGCACTCGTCGAAGACGTCCAGGATGGGGTTCCAGCGGTCGGCGAAGTCCTGGTAGCCGGCGTCGATGACGGAGGCGGGCACGGGCGGGAACATGGCCACGTACTGCCAGATGCCCGATCCGGTGAACCCGACGACGGTCCTGACCCCGAGGGCCCTGGCCAGGCGGGCGGTGTCCTTGAGCTCCTCGGCGGCGCGCGTGCGGACGCCCTCGGGGTCGCCGTCGCCCCACACGGCGGAGCCCACGATCGCCTGGTGGCGGAAGTCGATCGGGTCGTCGCAGACGGCCTGGCCCTTGAGGTGGTTCGAGATCGCGAACAGCGCCAGGCCGTGCCTGTCGAGGATGCTGAGGCGTTCGGCGATGTAGGCGGGCTCGTCCCAGCGGGCGGCGTCGAGGTGCTCGCCGGAGACGGCGATCTCGAGGCCGTCGTAGCCCCAGCCGGCCGCGAGCTCGGCGACCTCCTCGAGCTTGAGGTCGGCCCACTGGCCGGTGAACAGGGTGAACGGACGGGGCATGTGATCTCTCCTAGGTCGGGGCTTCAGCCCACGCGGGTGATCGGTGTGACGGTGAACGGCTTGGCGAGCAGGCGTGCAGAAAGGGCAACGAATTCCTGGACGTGGGCCTGCTCGTTGTGGCGTTCGAGGTCGGTCTGGCTGTCCCAGCCCTCGATGAGGATGAACCGCCCATCGACGGCGTACACGCTGTACTCGATGGAGCCTTGGTCCTGGCGGCTCTCCTGCTGGAGCTCGCGGAGGGCGGCGCTGAGTTCCGCGGCACAGTCGGGTCTGGGCGTGAAGACGGGCAGGAGCCATACTTCACGGATCTGCTGTGCCTGCTGCTCTGCTGTAGGTGTGGAACCGGTGGTCATGTTCTCTCCTGAAGGGATGGGGCGGGGGCGGTGCTCCTGGCACCGCCCCCGCCCCTGTGTTCGGCCTAGTCCGCGAGCTCGGCCACTAGGGGGACGTCGACCCAAGCTTCCTTCTCGGCGGATGCGATGATCGCGTCGTCGATTAGTGCGGTCTGGTAGCCATCCCCGAAGTTCGGGCTCACGCTGGTGCCCTCGGCGATGGCCTTGAAGAAGTCGTGCGCCTCGATGATCTTGGTTTCGCCATAGCCGATGCCCAGCGCCGGAATCGGCCACAGGCCCTCTCCATAGGGGTGGGCGGGCCCGGTGTAGACGGTCCGGAAGCCGCGGCGGTCGTCGCCGTCGTTCGCGAAGCAGACCTGGAGTTCGTCCCGGCGTTCGTAGTTGAAGACGATGCTGCCCTCGGTGCCGTGGATTTCGAACGTGATGAAGTTGTTCCGCCCCCAGCCGTTGCGGGTGGCCTCGATGGAGCCGACGGCCCCGTTGGCGAAGCGGACCATAGTCATGACCTCGTCGTCGACGTCCACGTCGCCCCTCGGCCCGTCGCCTCCCAGAACGTTCCCGAGCGCGTCCGCGCCGCCGGACTGCAGAGGTCGGTCAGGGATCCAGGTCGAGAGGATCGAGTTGACGGAGGCGAACTCGCCCACGAGGTAGCGGGCCATGTCGATGACGTGCGTCGCGATGTCGCCCAGCGCCCCGGAGCCGGCTACGGACTTCTGGAAGCGCCACGACAGCGGGGAATTGGGGTCGGCGCTCCAGTCCTGCAGGTAGGTGCCGCGGAAGTTGAGGATGCGGCCGATAGCGCCCTCCTCGATGTACTTCTTGGCCAGGGCCACGGCGGGGGTGCGGCGGTAGTTGAAGGCCACCATGTGCACGATGCCGGCGTCCTTGACCGCGTCGTACATCGCCTTGGACTCCTCGCCGGTGCGGGCGAGAGGCTTCTCGCAGATGATGTGCTTGCCCGCCTGGGCTGCGGCGATCGCGATCTCGGCGTGGAGGTGGTTCGGCGTCGCGATATCGACGACGTCGATCTCTGGGTCCTCGATGATCTGGCGCCAGTCCGAGGTCGACTGCTCGAAGC
Source organism: Sinomonas sp. P10A9 (assembly GCF_041022165.1). Taxonomy (GTDB): domain Bacteria; phylum Actinomycetota; class Actinomycetes; order Actinomycetales; family Micrococcaceae; genus Sinomonas; species Sinomonas puerhi. The sequence goes on along the minus strand of NZ_CP163302.1, from coordinate 83,526 downwards.
CGAAGCGCCGGGCGGCCTCCGCAGCGAGGCCTTCATTCGCCTCGGCGATCGTCTTGCGGACAGGCATGGCCGGGGCCGGCCAGAAGAACATGGGCATCGCCGAGTATGCGAGCGAATGGGCCTTGCCCATGAAGCCGCCTCCGATGAGGCCGACGTTGAGATTCTTCATGACGTGTTCCTATTCGATGGGGGTCAGGAATGGAGGAGGGAGTCCAAGTACTTCTTGCTGATCTCGGCGGCGGCGCGGGGGTCTCCGTCGTACTCGTCGAGCTCGACCATGAGCCAGCTGTCGTAGCCGCTCTCCTTGACGGCCTGGACGATGTCCGGGAGGTCGAGCTCGCCTTCACCGAGGGGCAGGAACGTGAACGGGTCCCTTCGGAGGTCTTTCAGGTGCACATGGCGGAGGCGCTCGGGGTATTTGCGGATCATGGCCGCGGGGTCGGCACCGCCGGCGGCCAGATGCGCGGTGTCCGGGCAGAAGCCGATCCTGGTGAGCGACATGAGGCGCTCGAGCTCGTCCGGGCCTTCGACGATGGTGGTGAGGTGCGGGTGGTAGCTGGCGGAGAGGCCGAATCCTTCGGCGATGTCGGCGACCCGGTCGAGGGCTTCGCCGAGGCGCTGGTAGTCCTCGTCCCTGGTTCCCGCGGCGCGCCGCGCGCCGCCGCCGACGACGAGGCGTTCAGCTCCGAACATGGCCGCCAGTTCGGCGGACCGCTGGATGCGGTCCAGCTCGTCGGGCAGGATGTCGGCGTAGATGAAGTTCGCTCCGGTGTAGACGCTCACGAGCGAGACGCCCGCCTCCTGGAGGAGGCCGCGGAGTTCCTCGGGCCGGTCGGCGTACTCGGCGAGGTTGCCGTCGAACATCTCCACGCCCTCGTAGCCGACCGCAGCGATGTCCTTCACGGCCCGGTCCATAGACCCGTGGGTCATGTAGAAGAGGTCCTTGACGCTTGTCACCCCGACCGGGTGCCCGACGACCCCGCCCCAGGTGATGGTGCAGTATCCGAGTTTCATTGGCTGGCCCTTTCAGATGATGGTGGAAACCTTGTCGTAGGCGGGAACGCTGACCCATCCGCCGCCCTGCGCTGAGTCGATGAGCGCCTGGGTGAGCTGCGCCGCGCGTAGCCCGTCGGCGAAGGTGGGCAGCCCGTCGGGGGCCCCGCCGCGCACAGCGTCGTAGACGTCGGCGACGAAGGCGTTGAAGCTGTCCTGATAGCCATGCGGGTGGCCGGCGGGGAGCCTGGCATACCGCCTCCCGGCCTGGGTTGTGAGGGTGTCCGGGCCCACGGCCACACGGGTGGCGGCCGCTGTCCGTCCCAGCCAAAGCGTGTCCGGCTGCTCCTGGTCGAAGCTCAGGGAGGCCTCGGTCCCATCGAAGGAGAACCAGAGCCGGTTCTTCCGGCCAGGGGTGACCTGGCTGACCACGACGGACCCTGCGGCGCCTTGGTCGGTTTCGAACAGCACGCTCGCGCCGTCCTCGGTGGTGACTGGGCTGGGGCCTCCCTCGCCGGACCGCTCGGGGAACGCCTGCGACGTCGATGCGACAAGCCGGGTGATCCGCTGCCCGGTGACGAATTCCATGAGGTCACACCAGTGGACGCCGATGTCGGCGAAGGCCCGGGACGCCCCTCCCCTGGCCGGGTCGACGCGCCAGTTCGTTGCCTGGGGGCTGGCGAGCCAGTCCTGGAGGTAGGAGCCGTGCAGGAGCCAGAGGCGGCCGGCGTCCCCGCGGCGGGCGAGGTCTCGCGCTTCGCGGACGGCAGGGTAGAACCGGTAGACGAACGGCACCGCGGCGACGCTTCGATGGCGCCGGGCCAGGTCTGCAAGCTCCGCGGCATCCTCAACCGAGGTCGCGAGTGGCTTCTCGCACACGACCGCCTTGCCCGCGGCGATAGCGAGCTTCGTGTACTGGGCGTGCGTCGCGTTGGGGGTGCAGATGTGGACGACGTCGATATCGTCGCGCTCGATGAGGGCCTCCGGCGATGCTGCTGCGTGCAGCGCCCCGAGTGCGGGGGCAGCGCGCTCGGCGCTCGCCGTCGTCCGGCCGGCGACGGCGCTCACCGTGCCGCCGGCTGCCCGCACCGCGTGCGCATGGACCTCTCCGATGAATCCCGTGCCGATGATCCCGGAGCGGAGTGCGGCGCCCATGGCTACTTCTTCCGGGCGAGGGCGACGGCCAGGATGATGATCGCCCCGCGCACGACTTGCTGCTGGCTGCTGTCGAGCCCGGCGAGGATGAGGCCGTTGTTGATCAGGCCGATGAGCAGCGAGCCGAACAGCGTTCCGATCACCGTGCCAGAGCCGCCGAACAGGCTGGTCCCTCCGAGGATCACGGCGGCGATCGCCGAGAGCTCGTCCCCCGTGCCCCACTGGAAGCGTCCGGACTGGAGGCGACCTGCGTAAAGCATGCCGGCGATGCTCGCCACGATGCCGGAGATGAGCAGGACCTGGAACTTGATGCGCTTGGTGCTGATGCCGGTGAAGTCCGCTGCTGTGCGGTTGCCGCCCGTCGCGAGGACCTGCCGGCCGAACTTCGTGCGGGACAGCACGACGGCGCCCACCGCCACGAAGAGCGCGGACCACAGGACCAGGCCCGGGACAGGGCCGATGTTGCCGGAGCCGAAGATAATGTTGAAGGTGTCGTCGAGGATCGGCTGAGGGGCCGACGCCGTGATCCACTGCGCGGCCCCGACCGCGATCCCCATCATGCCCAGGGTCACAAGGAACGAGGGGATGCCCAGGAGGCTCACGAGGCCGCCGTTGATGGCCCCGACGATGACGCCCATGGCCAGGCCGGCCAGGATGCCCGGCAGGAGGCCCCAATGGGAGATCGCCATCGCGGTGGCGACGCTCGATAGGCCGGCGGTGGACCCGACGCTGAGGTCGATCTCGGCGCACGAGATGACGTAGGTCATCCCGACGGCGATCACTGTGATGGTCGCGGTCTGCCGGAAGATGTTCAGCAGGTTCACCGCAGACAGGAAGCCCTGGTCGCGCAGGAGGATCGCGAAGAACGCGAACACCACGACGAAGCCGATGTAGATGACGTAGCGACGCCAGTCGAGCTTCCTCAGCGTCTCGCCGAAGCTCGGCGATGCCGCCGTCTCGATGGGGGCTGCGGGGGCTGTCTTGCTCATGTCAGACTCCCTGGACTGCGAGTTGGAGTGATTCCTCGTCGGCTATCTCGCCGCGAGGCAGGTCTTGGATGATGGAGCCTTCCTTGAGGACGAGGACTCGGTCGCTCACCGCAAGAAGTTCGGGGTATTCGGAGGAGATGACGATCACCGCTTTGCCGGTGCTCGCCAGGCCCCGGATCATGTCGAGGATCTCGCTCTTCGTGCCGATGTCGACGCCGGCCGTCGGCTCGTCGAGGATGAGCACCTCAGGGTTGGTGCCCAACCACTTGGCGATGACCACCTTCTGCTGGTTTCCGCCGGAGAGGAGCCTGACGGGGCGGTTCGGGTGGGCGACCTTCACCGCGAGCTTCTCGATGAGCGACGACGAGAGCTTCTTGCCCTCACCGATGTCCAGGAGCGGGCCGCGGCTGATGTTCCCGAGGAGGGGGAGCAGGAGGTTGTCGCGCACGGAGTGGTCCAGGACGAGGCCCTGGGCGCGGCGGTCTTCCGGGATCAGGGCGAGCCCTGCCGCGATCGCCTGCTTGGGCGAGGAGATCGTGACCTTCTTGCCCTTGATGAGGATCTCGCCGCTCGTGGCCTTGTCGATACCGAACAGCGTGCGGGCCAGTTCGGTGCGCCCGCTGCCCATGAGGCCTGCGAGTCCGAGGATCTCCCCGGGCCGCAGCGCGAACGAGACGTCCCGGACTTTGGGTCCGGAGGTGAGCCCGCGGACCTCGAGGAGCGGGACGCCGTCGTGCGTCGCATGCTCACGTTCGCGGTAGGCGAGCTGCCCCTCGATCTTCTTGCCCACGATGCCCTCGACGATCTGCTCGGGCGTCACGCTGGACAGCGGCTCCGTGAGCAGCCGTCGGCCGTCGCGGAGGATCGTGATCCGGTCCGCGATCCGGTACACCTCGTCCATGCGGTGGGAGATGTAGATGATCGAGATGCCGCGGGCCTTGAGCCGATCGATGAGCTCGAAGAGCGCCTCGGTCTCGTGCCTGGCCAGGCTCGCAGTCGGCTCGTCCATGATGAGCACCCTGGCGTTCTGGGACAGTGCCTTGGCGATCTCCGTGAGCTGCCAGTACGCCGTTCCGAGGCGGGAGACCTCGGCTTTGGGATCGACGCGGACCTCCATCTCCTCGAAGATCTGCTTGGCTCGGCGGACGGCCTCGCGGTCATTGATGAGGCCGCCGGCCAGCGGCTCGGAGGCGAGGAAGATGTTCTGCGCGACCGTCAGGCTCGGCACGAGGCTGAATTCCTGGAAGACCATTCCGATCCCGGCGGCCTTCGCCCCCTGGATGGAATTGATGGCTGTCGGCCTCCCGTCGATGAGGATCTCGCCGGCATCTGCCTGGTAGACGCCCTGCAGGATCTTCATGAGGGTGGACTTGCCGGCACCGTTGCCCCCTGCAAGCGCATGGACCTCGCCTCTGCGGACTTCGAAGTCGACCTCCTTCAGGACCGGAACCCCGTTGAAGCCCTTGGAGATGGACCGCATCTCGACGGCATTGTCTGGCGTGTTCATGGGTTGTCCCTCCCGGGCGGGGGCATCAGCCCCCGCCCGACTGCTTCTGGTGCTTCTGGCCCGCTACTTCTTGTAGGAGCTCTGGAGGTCCGCGGGGGCGTCTGCGTGGTAGACCTGCTTCCACGCGTCCAGGACGTTCGAGTGGTCCACGGGCAGTGCGCTCAGCGCGACGTAGGCGGGCTCCTGCTTGCCGAGCAGGGCTCCGGCAGCGATCTGCGCCTCGGTCACGCCCTGGTCGAACGGAACCTGGGCGCCGAGGCCGACGACGAGGTCGTTCTTCGCGAGGGCGATGGCCACGTTCTTGCCGAGGTCCTCGGTCGCGATCTTGAGGTCCTGGCGCCCCGCAGCGCGCGCCGCCGCCATGACACCCTCGGCCGGGACGTCCCACACCGCCCAGATGCCCGCGAGATCCGCGTGCTTGCTCAGCATCGCGTTCGCTCCGGCCTGGGCGTCGCCGGCGAAGTCAGGGCCGGCGATGCCCTTCTCCTCGACGATCTGGATGTCCGGGTAGTCCTTCGCGATGGTGTCCTTGAAGCCCTGGTGCCGCTGCTGGGTCACGAAGAAGTCGGCCTGGTGGAAGATGACCCCGATCTTTCCCTTGCCGCCGAGGGCCTTGGCCATCTCGTGGGCGGAGACGACGCCGTTGCCGTAGTTGTCCGCGGAGACATCGGAGACGTAGTCCTTGCCCGCAGTGAAGCCCTGCGGGACGTTGTCCATGAAGACCAGCTTGGCTCCGGCCTGCGCGGCCTTGCGGTAGGCCGACGCGGTGGCAACGGGGTCGGTGGGGATCGAAACGATGATGTTCGGCTTCTGGGTCATGACGGTCTCGAGATCGGAGACCTGCTTGTCCGGCTTGAAGTCGGCGTCCGTCGTGGCGATGACCTTGATGCCGAGCTTCTCGAACTCGCTCTTGAGGCCGGCGGTCTGGGCTGTCGCCCAGTCATTGCCGCCGTAGTGCATGACGATCGCGGCCGTGGCGCCCATGGCCTTGACCTTCGCGATCTCGTCGGATGTCAGGGTCGTGGCCGAGGCGGGCGAGGGTGTCTCGCCGTTCGGGCCCTTGCTGAGCACCTGCCCGGTGACCTGCCTGAGGGCGGTCTCGGCCTTCTGGGAGACGCCGGAGTCCGTTCCTCCGGCGGCGCTCGTCGATGAGCTGCACCCGGCAGCCGCGAGGGTGATTGCGGCGGCCGCCGCGAGGGACGCTGTTCTGCGGATCATGGGTGATCTCCAGTCCTGTCGGGAGGGGAAGGGTTGTGCTGGACCGCGACGCGGTAAGGGGTCATCCCCCTTGGACGGTCTGGATCCGGTGGTAGGAGTTCGGTTCTGGGATGCTCAGGCGAGCGCAAGCGCCAGAGCAGGAGGGACCGGCGACAGAATGAGCCTCCTGGCAGTCGAGGCTGCGCGGATCGCGGCGGCCTTGTCAGAGGCATCAAGGAATGCCTCTGCATGTGGCTTGTCGAAGAAGAGCCCGAGACTGCAGGGACCGTGGTGGATGTGGACCCACGCGACCGCCCCTGAGGAGACGCCAGCCAGGTCATCGGAGGATCCCAGACCGTCCGGGTCCACGGTGCTCACCGCTGCGAGAGAGCCCGTATTATCCGCCGTGACGACCAGGCTCGCCCACAGGGCCCCGTCGTGGACGACGCCCACGACCGCAGAGGAGTTCCGGGGTACGAACACCTCCACACCCCTGGCGAGATCGTCGCCCGAACCGGGCGCCGCGAGCAGCAGCTGCGCTGCGTTGGCCCACTGCCCGGCGTCGACTTCGCCGACCCGGACCCCGGGTGGGAGCCCGAGGGACTGGACCGGTTTGTCGGCTTCCACCGTGGCTCCTCCTTTTCCTTGAGACCTACCGTGAACGTTCACGGTCCGTCTATCGTGAACGTTCACGGGGTGGTGTGTCAAGGGTCACTTTTAACTCGTGATGATCGGAGCCATCGAAAGCAGGGGCCTAGACGCACGCTCCCCCGCTTACCCAGGGAGCAAAAGCGCCTCGTCCTGGTTTCGGTGCATTCGGCTCAAGGGCTGGTCTGGCGAAGACGCGCTGGGATGGTGCTCGCCCTCACGACAAGAGTTGGGACGCTCGGGGTCCTGTCGACCTCGCGCCCCTCGACAGCCGCCAGGAGCGCGTCGATGCTGGCCTGGGCGAGCGCCGGGAAGTCCTGGCGGACAGTTGTCAGCGGCGGAAGAAAGTAGTCTGAGCCCTCTACGTCGTCGAAGCCCACAATGCTCACATCCTCGGGAACCCGGACGCCGTTCTCAGCGAACGCCCGGATCAGGCCGAGCGCGGTGTGGTCGCTCACAGCGAAGATCGCCTGTGGCACCCTTCCCTCGGAAACCACGCGCAGCCCAGTCTCATAGGCGAACTTCGGGCTCCAGTCGCCCTCGACGCACAACCCGGGTTCCAAGCCGGCATCCCGCATCGATGCCTCCCAGCCGCGCTTACGGACACGGCCGTCGAACCATTCCATCGAACCTGCAATATGGGCGATGTCCTTGTGGCCGAGGTCGATGAGGTGCTGGGTCGCCATGCGGGCGCCCAGTTCCTGGTTCTCGGAGTAGGTGAAGACGTTCGGCGTGGAGGAGGCCCCGGCTGCGATCATCTCGACCGGCACCCGGACGTCGGCATTCCATACGGCGGCAGCCATGGCAAGGCGTGGCGCGATGACGATGATGCCGTCGACGCCCACGTCGTCCAAGGCGTCCAGTGCCTTCGGCACGCTCTCCTGGTACGGCTCGTCGACGGTCACAACTGTCGATGCGTAGCCGTTCTGCCGCGCCAGGCTCTCAAGTGCCATGAGCGTCCCTACCGGCCCGAAGCGCGGAGAGCCGTCTGTCAGGATCCCGATGACCGTCGAACGACTAGTGACGAGCGCCGTGGCCGTCCGATTGCGGCGGTAGCCGATCTCCTTGATCACGCCGAGCACCCGGTCCCGGGTCGCAGCACTCACGTCCGGGGCGTTGTTGATGACTCGGGAGACGGTCTGATAGGAGACACCGGCGATCCTGGCCACATCGTTGATGCTGGGCTTCCGCCGTCGCGGAACAGATGCTGGGCGCCCCGATTCCTGTGCCAACAGCCGCTCCTCTCCGAAGACGTACCACCAAAGGAAAGCCTGCCAACCCTACAGCTAGACGCTAGCAGAGCAATGCCGGGTCAGCGCCGACGCACCCCGGACACCCATGCTGCTTGCGGCCCCTTTGGCTGCTCCACAACCCTTGGCGCGCCACCTTCTGCTTCGCGGTTCTCCTGTTCCAGCTCCCTGATCCGCCGGGCGTCGGCGGTGCTCACACGCGGCCCCGCGCCGGTCGTCGATGTCCGGCCTGCCAGACCAGCACCGATTCGGGGCCGTGGCACAGCTGGGCCGCGACCCGCTGCACCGTCCCGTGCTCGGTCCCCCAGCTCCGCGCGCATGTGTCCGAACCATCCGCACACCGCGGCAGCCTTCTCCTCCGGGCGAATACCGACGTGCCGTCGGCTTCCCAGACTCGTGCGACTCGTTGCCATGACTCCATCCTCGTTTCCAAGGTCAGGAGTCTCCATCAGGCCCAGAGCGCTTCACCAGCGACTCGCTGGAGATCACCGTGCCGAGCTCCGGCGGCTGCGGCGACCCGATCAAGCGCGGCCCCGAGAAGGTCCTCTCGGACGTGCTCGACGGCTTCACCAACCTCGAGGCCGCCGAGCGCGACTACGGCGTGGCGGTCGACGCCGCGCGAACCGCCGCGCTCCGCGCGGGGCACGCCGTCACAGCAGGGCGCTAGCCCGCTCCGCGCGGACCCTCACGGGCCGCGCACCCTCGAACCGCATCGGATGGACGATGTTCACCGGACGGAGCCGGGAGGCATCCGGGGCAGGCGCAAATGAGCCGGTCGAAGACATGTCTCTGGCGCTTGCCGACCCGCGCGACCAGAGCTTGCGGACGCGCGGGGAGCGAATCACAACTCGTCCTGAACCCGGCCGGATCAGGACTGCCGTGTTGGGGCGAAGTCCGTGTCGACAACCGGACCGGCTCCAATGAACTCCGATGCCGCGGCCATGAGCGGGCTCAGCAGGCGTCCCACGTGGGGACCGAGCACGGACATGCCCGCGTCGGCGTCCTCGGCGCTTTGCCAAACGTTCATGACGAATTCCCGGCCGCCGCCGAGATCGACGGTGATGCTCCCGATGAAGCCCGCTTGGGCAGCGTGGATCCTGTTGAATTCGCGCAGGTCATCCTGGGCCGCGCCCAGTTTCGCCGGATCGAATGTGTTCACCCTCAGTATCGCGTGCACCACGCACCTCCTGGGTCTAGCGCCGCTGTCGCTGCCACTGTGGCGGGGCAGCGGCGCTTCGGGTATCCACTCCCAAGCCTAGCCGCGGGTCGCGGCAGTTCGTCGTTCATCTCCCCGGCTCCGGGGACCACCAACCACGTCCTCTCTCCTCCGGTGGGCACCTTCGAGATCGACCCCATCCACACCTTCGTGACCTTCCGCGCCCAGCACCCCGTGGTGGGACGCGTGCGTGGCCGCTTCGAGGCGGTGCGCGGCACCATCGTCGTGGCCAAGGACCTGACGGAATCGAGTGTCGAAGTCACCGTCGCGACCGCCTCGGTCAGCACGATGAATCCCATGAGCCATGAGGACCTGCGCTGGCGCTTCAAACGTCCCGTGCGGCTGGCGAGGACAGATGATGCTCCTAGCCGACGGGATGACCGTGTGAGCAATGATCCTGCCCATGCGGTATCTCATGCCCCTGAAGACAGGTCCTCTCGGGTGGGAGCGGCCGGTCGTGGTCGCTGATGCTGAAGACCCGGTCTATACCGTCCTCCTCGCGCATCAGCCACTCCCCCAGATGAATCCCGTGATGCTTCTCCGGGCTGGCCGGCCTTTCCGGCCTGTCAGATTCGTGCGTTCGATGCCCAAAAGGATTCTTCGCCATGACACTCGCGACCTTCGATAGGACTGCCCCTGCTCATGTGGAGAAAGGAAGGGGGTGCCACGAGGATAGTCTCCGCTCGGGACGGCGGCAATCACTGGATACACCGGCATTTGGTCGGCGCGCATTGATGCGCCGCACCCACCCCGAGAGTCTCGTCAGGGTTTCCCGACGGCATCAACATTGACCTTACTGGGAAGTCGGTACCGGTGAAGTCCGCCCGGGCGAGCCGGCCCCAATCGGCCGATCACCCGCCAGCGAGGGGCGCCCCAGCGTCGTCGCCCGTCCGGAGCCCACGGAGGAGGTCCCGAACGTGAGGCGTCCTGGCAACCTCGGAAAACGCGCGGGCAAGGACCGATCCGGGTTCGCCGCCGCCCGTGATCAGCGCGACGGCGGCGGCGGTGGGCGGGTCGCCGAGCGGGACCACCCGGGTTCCCTCGGGCGCGCGGAGGGTCCGCAGCCAGGACTCGGGGAGGATGCTCGCCCAGCGCCCGGCACCCACGTGGGCGAGCAGCGCCGCGATCGAGTCGGCCTCGAGCCGCGGCGTCACGGTGAGCCCGCGGGCGGTGAAGGCGTCGTCAACAACCTGGCGCCCCTGCATGCCGCTGCTCAGCAGGCACAGGGGCAGCTCGGCCGCGTCCGCCCAGTCGATGCCGTCGGGGGCGCCCGGCAGCAGGCCGCTGCCGACCACGAGCACCTGCCGGTCCTCGTACAGCGGCGTGAGCTTGAGGCCCTCGGTGTCCTGCCCGTCGGGGTGGACCACGCCGGCGTCGAGGTCGAAGGAGCGGATCCGGCCGATGATCTCGGCCGAGCGCAGGCTCGTCTCGAGCTGCACCGTCACGAGGGGGTGCTCGGCGCAGAAGGGGTCGGTCAGGAGAGCGACCGTGGCCGCCGCGGCAGGGATCACCCCGACCCGCAGCTCGCCGGTGAGTCCGGTCCGGAGTGCGGTGACCTCCTGCTTGAGCGCGTCCTGGTCCGCGAGGATGCGGCGAGCCCAGTGGACGAGTCGCTCGCCTTCCGGGGTCAGCCCCTCGAACGAGTGCCCGCGCTGGACGAGCGGGACCTGGAGCTCATGCTCAAGCTTGCGGATCGCCTCCGAAAGCGCCGGCTGCGAAACGAAGCACGCACTCGCCGCGCGGGCGAAGTGCTTCTCTCGGGCCAGCGCCACGAAGTACTCGAGTTGGCGGAACAGCATGAGCCATTGCACCACGCCCCGGGCTCCACGGCCCCACGTTGATAGGCGGCGCCGATCAACCGGTCGGAACTTCCGCTTGGACGCGGGAACCGGAGGTCGGCGAGAGTTGCAGGGCAGTCAACGTCCAGGAGAACAGGTGCCGAAGATCCCGATGCCACCCCCGGCGGCGCGCCAGCTCTCTCCGGACGACGGCGCGTGGCAGCACGCGTGCCGCGTGGCACTCGGGCTCGTGGTCCCGGGCCTGGTGCTCGTCGCCGTCGGCAGGCCGGACCTGATCATCTACGCCGTCTTCGGCTCGTTCACGGGCATGTACGGGCGGGGCGAGTCGCGCAGGACGCGCTTCCGCCACCAGACTCAGGCCGGCGCGGTCCTGCTGGCCGGTGCGACCGTCGGCATCCTCATCGCGGCCGCCCACGCGGCGCCGTGGGTCCTGGTCGCATGCGCGGTGCCGTTCACGTACGCCGCGGCGGTCGCTGCCGACAGCCTTGGCCTCAACCCCCAGGGTCCGTTCTTCGGGACCTTGGCGCTCGGCGCCCTCGCGACGGTCCCACCGGACCGCGTCGCGCCGTCTACCGCCGTCCTGATCTGCGTCACCACCGCACTGTTCTCCCTGGCCCTCGGGCTGCTGGGCGGGCGATCCGCACGAGCGCCCGTGCGCCACGACACGGAGCCGGGGCGAACCCGACTCGCCCTCGCCACGGCCCACGCGGGCCGCTACGCCCTCGCGACGGCGGCTGCTGGATCAGCGGGGGTGCTCCTGGGCGTCGACCACGCCAATTGGGCGATAGCCTCAGCCATCGTCCCCCTCGCCGCTGCGGACCCGGGCCGCCACCTACGGCCCGGGCTCGCGAGCGTGGCCGGGCGCAGCGCCCACCGCGTCCTGGGGACCTTCGCGGGTCTGGGCGGGACCGCGGGGCTTTTCGCCGTGGGGCTCGACGGCGCCGCGGCGGCCCTCGTGGTCATGGCCCTGCTGTTCCCCACGGAGTTGTTCATGGCCCGGCACTACGGGCTTGCCCTCGGTTTCTTCACGCCCCTGATCCTGATGATGACCCAGCTCGCGGCCCGGTCCGAGCCCCTCCCCCTCGTCACGTTCCGGGCGGTCGACACCCTCATGGGCGTCGCGGCAGGGATCCTCGTCGCCGCGCTCGCTACCACCGCGGCCAGGCGCACGACGGCGCCGCGCACCTCCCGTCCACGGGTCACCTCCTGAGTGCCACGTCCTGCGTGTCACCTCCTGCGGTGGGGCCTAGTTGGAGGGGAAGTTGTAGGAGGCGCCGGAGGCGTGGGTGGGTTCGGGCCAGCGCTGGGTGACGACCTTGGCGCGGGTGTAGAAGGCGACGCCTTCCTCGCCGTAGATGTGCTTGTCGCCGAAGAGGGAGTTCTTCCACCCGCCGAAGGAGTGGTACGCGACCGGGACGGGGATCGGGACGTTGACCCCGATCATGCCCACGTGGACCCCGCGGTGGAACTTGCGCGCGTTGGACCCGGAGGAGGTGAAGATCGCGGTGCCGTTGCCGTACGGGTTGGAGTTGATCAGCTCGATGGCCTCCTCGACCGTCTCGACGCGGACCACGGACAGGACCGGGCCGAAGATCTCCTCGGTGTACGCGCCCATGTCCGTGCCGACGTTGTCGATCACGGTCGGGCCGAACCAGTTCCCGCCCTCCTTGCCCGCCACGGTGAACTCGCGCCCGTCCACGACCAGCCGCGCCCCGGCCGCGGCCGCGTCGGTGACGATGCCCTTCATCCGGTCCCTGGACGCGGCCGTGATGACCGGGCCCATCTCCGCCCCCGGGTCGGTGCCCTCGGCCACCTTGACGGCCTCGGCACGCTCGGCGACCTTGCCCACCAGCGCATCGGCCGCGTCCCCGACCGCCACCGCCACGGAGATCGCCATGCACCGCTCCCCCGCGGAGCCGAACGCCGCAGCGGCCAGGTGGTCCGCGGCGTTGTCCAGGTCCGCGTCCGGGAGGATGATCGCGTGGTTCTTCGCCCCGCCCAGGGCCTGGACCCGCTTCCCGTGCGCGGTCGCCGTCTCCTGGACGTACCTGGCGATCGGGGTCGACCCCACGAACGAGACAGCGTCCACGTCGGGGTGGGTCAGGAGACCGTCCACGGTCTCCTTGCCCCCGTGCAGGACCTGGAACACCCCGGCCGGCAGGCCCGCCTCGGCCCACAGCCGCGCCAGCAGCATCGACGCCGACGGGTCCCGCTCGCTCGGCTTGAGGATGAACGCGTTGCCCGTGGCGATCGCCACCGGCGCCATCCACAAAGGCACCATCACCGGGAAGTTGAACGGCGTGATCCCCGCGACCACCCCGACCGGCTGGCGGTAGGAGAACACGTCGATCCCGGTCGAGGCCTGGTCCGAGTACGCGCCCTTGAGCAGCTGCGGGATCCCGCACGCGAACTCCACCACCTCCAGCCCCCGCCCGATCTCGCCCTTCGCATCCGAGATCACCTTCCCGTGCTCCGCCGTCACCAGCTCCGCCAGTTCGTCGATGTGCGAGGCGACCAGCTCCCGGAACCGGAACAGCACCCCGGTCCGCTTGGCCAGGGAGATGTCGTTCCACGACTCCGCCGCCTTGCGCGCCGCCGCGACGGCCGTCTCCAGGTCCGCCGCGTCGGCCAGGCGCAGCTCCCCGGTCTGCTCGCCCGTGGCCGGGTTGAACACCGGCTGCGTCCGCTCACCGACACCGTTGGACTCCTCACCATCGAGGAAATGCGGAATGGTCTTGACAGTCATGATCTAACTCCTGTGGGAATGAGAAGGGGATGGAATCAGCCGACGACGGCGTCGGCGGGGGTCACTGCCTGCGGCTGGCCGGAGGCGAGCGAGGCGTGCAGGGCCGCGCGGACGGCAAGGCTGCGCTGGGTCAGCTCCTGGAACGGCATGGTGGGGCCGTCGGAGCGGGTCCACTCGCTGAACTGCTCGATCTCCGACCGGAACGCGTCGCCCGTGAAGGCGAAGGTCTCGGCCTCCCCTGACCTGCTGGCCACGGTCACGTTCGCCGTTTCCGTGGGGTCGGGGTCGAAGGCCTTGTCGAGCGTGATGTGGCCGAGCGTTCCGATGATCTGCAGCGTATTGGTCCGCGGGCCCTCGAAGCCGCAGTCGAGCGTGGCGAGCACGCCGCCGTAGTCGAGGATGGCTGCCATGCTCGTTTCCACGGGATCAGAGTGGCTCGTGCCACGCGCGTAGACGGACCGCGGCGGCGCATCCATGAGATGGTTGAGCGCGTCGACGCCGTAGCACCCGATGTCGTTGAGGGCGCCGCCGTCGAACCCCGGCTTCAGGCGCGGCTCGCCCGGCTGGCGATCCATCGCGAAGTGGAAGCGGGCATGGATCGAGACGACGTCGCCGATCCGGCCACTGTCGAGCAGCTCGCGGACCTTGGCGTGCTGCGGGTGGAAGCGGTACATGAAGGCCTCCATGACCTTGACCCCCCGCCTCGCGGCTGCGTCCGCGAGGTGGGCGAGCTCGCCCGCGGAGGCGACGAGCGGCTTCTCGCACAGGACGTGCTTGCCCGTCTCAACCGCCCGGAGCGCCCATTCGGCATGCAGGCTGTTGGGGAACGGGACGTACACGGCCTCGACGCCTGGATCGGCGAGCAGCTCCTCGTGCGAGCCGTACGCCGCCGGGATGCCGAAGCGTCCGGCGACCTCCTCCGCTCGCCCGCTCGTGCTGCTGATGGCCACGACAGCTGCGCCGCGCGCACGGCCAGCCGCCGGCAGGAAGCGGTTCTGGGCGATGCGCGCCGTCGTGAGCACGCCCCAGCGGACGGTGCTCACGCCGCCCCGCCGCGCGCGGAGCCACCGGCGAGCGCCCCGCCGTCGTGCGCAGTGCCCTTCGCCGTGCCCTGCGCGGCGTCTTCGAGCGAGCGCAGGAACGCGACGGAAATGCGGACGTCCGACGCCGGCCCGTCGCCTTCGGGGACGGTCTCGAGGATCGTATCCTGCTCCATCGTGAACCACCCGCGATAGCCGGATGCCGTCAGGCTCGCGACGATGTCCGCGATGCCGACGTCGCCCTGCCCGAGCGGAACGTACATGCCCGCCTTGACCGCGTCCGTGTACGTCAGGTCGCCTGCCTGCACCCGGGCGGCGAGCTCGGCCCGCACGTCCTTGAGGTGGGTGTGGCCGATCCGCGAGGCGAATTCGCGGGCCAGGGCGCGGGGGTCTGTGCCGCCGATGAGCAGGTGGCCCGTGTCGAGGCACAGGTCCGCTGACGTGTCGTCGAGCACCCGGCGGACGTCCGCGGCGGACTCGACCATCGTGCCCACGTGCGGGTGCAGGACGGCGGCGACCCCGCGGTCCGCGGCGGCCCGCACGATCCGGTCGAGGTTCCGGCCGAAGAGGGTCCATCCCTCGGCGTCGAGCTCGTGCCGCTGGTCGTAGCCCTCGACCCCGGTCTCAGCCGCGAGGACCATGACCTGCGCGCCGGCTGCCTCGTAGGCGTCGAGCTCGGGCTGCACGGCCTCGAGGGGGTCCTTGCCGGCGTCGTGCAGGATGACGGGGAAGAAGCCTCCGATGGCCTGGAGTCCGTACCGGGAGAGGACCTCGGCGCGGGGACCGGGCTCGGTGGGCAGGAACCCGGCGGGCCCGAACTCGGTCGCGGTCACGCCGAGTTCGGCCATCTCGGACAGGACGCGGTCGGCGTCGAGCTGGTAGCCCCAATTGGGGACCTCGCACACGCCCCACGAGATCGGGGCGGCGGCGAGGCGGGTGCTGATGTTCGTGTTCATTCTGAACCTCCGATGACGTTCTGGTCCCAGTCGATGACCGATCCGGTGACGACTCCACTCCGCTCGGAGAGGAGGAAGACGGCGAACTCGGCGATCTCGTCGACCTGGCCGAGCTTGCCCATGGGCACCTTGGCGCTGGCCTTCTCGAGCCAGTCCTGTTCGGCGCCGTGGAACTTCTTCTGGGTGGCCGCCTCGCCCTCTGTGGCGGTCCAGCCGATGTTGAGTCCGTTGATCCTGATGCGGTCCCAGCGGTGGGCGTGCGCGGCGTTGCGCGTGGCGCCGGCGAGGCCTGCCTTGGCCGCGACGTAGGGGGCGAGGTAGGACTGGCCCCCGTGCTCCGCGATGGAGATGACGTTGACGATCGTCCCCGGCGACTTCCGGTCCACGAGATGACGGATCGCCTCCGCCATGATGAAGAACGGCGACTTGAGGTTGACGGCGATATGGGCGTCGAAGAGATCCGGCTCGGTGTCGAGGAAGGTGCCTCGGGTGGTGAGGCCGGCGGCGTTGGCCACGCAGTCGAGCCGCCCGAACTCGCGGATGGCGGCATGGACCGAGGCGCGGGCCTGTTCGACGTCGGCCAGATCGGTCGGGACGAAGAGCGCGCGCGTGCCGAGCTCCTCGAGCTCGGCCCTGGCTTTCTCCCCGGCGGCCGCGTTCCTGCCGGTGATGACGACGCCGGCTGCACCCTCCTCGGCGGACCGGCGGGCGATCCCGGCTCCGAGACCCTGGGTCCCGCCGCTGACGAGGACGATCCTGTCCTGCAGCTGTCCGGCCATGGTCAGTCCCTTCCTGCGGTGACGGGCTGGACCGCGACGGATCGGCCGGTCGCTGCCGACTCGGTGGCGGCGTTGGCCAGGATGAGGGCGGCCACGCCGTCGTCGAAACTGGGCGAGCACGGTGCGCCGGTGCGGATGGACGTGGCGAAGGCCGCGAGTTCCGACTGGTACGCCTGTGCATAGCGCTCGAGGAAGAACGGCTGGTACGCCTCGGCCGCCTCGGTTCCGGCGGCGCCGTACTTCCGCACCGTCGTCGGGGTCACGTTGCCCGCCGCGAGCGCGCCGTCGGCGCCGAAGGCCTCGAGACGCTGGTCGTAGCCGAATGCGCAATGCCGCGAGTTGGTGATCGTGACGATCTCGCCGCCGCGGCCGCGCAGGGTCACGACGGCGGAGTCGTAGTCGCCGAGCTCCTCGATGTCGCTGCTGAACACGTTCGTCCCGACGGCCGTGACCTCGGTGATGTCCGGGACGAAGAACCGTGCCATGTCGAGATCATGGATGGTCATGTCGCGGAAGATGCCGCCGGATCCCGCGATGTAGTCCCGCGGGGCCGGGGCCGGGTCGCGGCTGATGATGGTGAGCTGCTCGAGCCGGCCGACCTCGCCGGCCGCGACCCGGGCCTGCACGGAGGCGAACGCCGGGTCGAAGCGGCGGTTGAACCCGAGCATGATCGGCACGGACGTGCCGCTGATGCGTTCGCGGCAGGCCAGCGCGGTGTCGAGGTCCAGGTCGATGGGCTTCTCGCAGAGGGCGGCGATGCCG
Source organism: Sinomonas sp. P10A9 (assembly GCF_041022165.1). GTDB lineage: Bacteria > Actinomycetota > Actinomycetes > Actinomycetales > Micrococcaceae > Sinomonas > Sinomonas puerhi. The sequence goes on along the minus strand of NZ_CP163302.1, from coordinate 66,489 downwards.
TGGCGGACGGCCTGTTCGATGAGGCCCACGTGGGTGCTGGTCGGCGAGCCGATGATCACTCCGTCGAGGCCGGGCTCGGCGAAGACCTCGTCCGCGCTCTCGACGGCGCGCGCGCCGGTCGCGGCGGCGAGGCGCCGGGCACCGTCGATGAACGGGTCCGCGATGAGTGCGAGCTCAAGGTCGGGGTGGGCGGCAACGTTCCGTGCGTGGACCTGGCCGATCCGACCGGATCCGAAGAGGGCGAGGCGCAGGCGGCGATCAATGGACATGGTGGGGGCCTTTCAGGAGGGTCGGGACGGTCGAGGGGATCTGAGTGGGGGTCATGGCCGGGCCACCGCGGGGGGCGTCCGGCCGGCGAGGACGTCGAGGGCGCCTTGGACGGCGTCCCGCACGGTGTGGGCCATGCCCTGGCGCGTGAAGCCCATGAGGTGGGGGGTCAGGGTGACGTTCTCGTGGTCGAAGACGGGGTGGTGTGCCGGGGGTTCCGGATCGAAGACGTCGAGCCCCAGGCCGGCGAGGGTCCCCGCGCCGAGGGCGGCGTGGGCGGCGTCGAGGTCCACGAGCCCGCCGCGGCTGCAGTTGATCAGGGCGCTGCCGGGGCGCAGGAGCGCGAGCTTCCGCGCGTCGATGAGGTTCGTGTTCTCGGGAGTGAGCGGGACGTGGAGGGTCACGAAGTCGCTCGCGGCAACCAGGTCGTCCAGAGTGTCCGCACGGATGGCCTCCGGGACGTCGACGTACGGGTCGAACGCGACGACGCGCAGGTCGAAGGCCTGCGCGATGCGCTCGACGCGGCGGCCGATGCGGCCGTAGCCCACGATTCCCAGCGTGAACCCGTCGAGGTCGCCCACGGCGCCGGCGTCGCGCTCGTCCCACCGGCCCTCGCGCACGAGCGCGGTGAGGGGCCGGATCCGCTTGACGAGGGCAAGAAGATGGGCGAAGACGCCCTCCGCGACCGCCGCCGTGTTGCTTCCCGGGGTGATGACCACCGGAATCCCGCGCCGCGCGGCCTCGGCGACGTCCACCAGGTCGGTGCCCACGCCGGTGCGGGCCAGCACCTTCAGGACTGGCATCCGGTCCAGGAGCGCCCGGTCCACGGTGTACGCGGCACGGACGATCGCGGCGTCGGCGACGGCGAGATCCTCCTCGCGCGGCTCGAGGACGAGGCGCTGGTGCGCGGACAGCAGGGGCTCGACGAGGGCTGGCTCGAGCGGGCCCAGCGCGACGATGGTCTGGGGCGCGGTCGCGTGGGCAACCGGCTCGTGCCGGCTGGTCTGGGGTTCGGAGGTGGGAGACATCGGTGTCCTCAACAGAAGGTCGGTGGAGCCGCGCACGACGGCGGGTGCGCGGCCGGCGCTCGGCCGCCACGCGGCGTCGTGCGTCGGGAGGGTGAAAAGGGTCAGAGGCCGATTCGGCTCGAGTTGCGGACCACGAGGCGCGGGGTGACAGGCCGGTGGATGAAGGAGTCGCCGCCATCGCCGGAGATGCGGTTCAGGAGCGAGGTTGCCCCGAGCAGGCCGATGGTGGCGCTGTCCGGGTCGACGGTGGTCAGGGACAGGCGTGGCATCGCCCCGAGGGAGATGTTGTCGTAGCCCGTGATCGCGACCGTGGCCCCGCGCTCGTCGGCCGCGGTCATGGCTCCGAGTGCGGCCAGGTCGTTGACGCACGCGAGGGCCGTCGGCGGCCGACCGCCGTCGCCCGCGAGCGCCCGGCACGCGGCCGCGTATCCCGACTCCTGGGAGAAGTCGGCCGGCAGGACCTTCGCGTAGCGGCCGAGGCCGTGACGTTCCATGGCCTCGGTGTAGGCATCGGACCGCTCCCGGGCGACCGACCCGCCGGACCCGCCGAGGTGCACGATCCGCTCGTGCCCCAGCCCCACGAGGTGCTCGACGACCATGGACGTCCCGGCCGCATCGTCACCGCGGACGATGTCCGCCGTGTCGATGTAGTCCGGGCCGCCGCCAGCGAACACGACCGCGCCCGCCCCGATCGCCTCCCTGAACGGCGCCGTGTCCGGAACCGACCCGATCACGAGGAGCCCCGCGACGCGCAGGTCGCGGTACGCCTGCAGGAGCGAGGTGTCCACGCCGTCGCCCGCCCGCGAGGAGGTCACAGCGCTGAACAGCACCGTGTGGCCGGCTTCCTCGAGGACGGGGCGGGCGGCGTCGACGACGTCGAACGCCCACGGGTTGTGCAGGTCGCTGACCAGCACCCCCACGGTCCCGCTCGCCCGCGTCGCGAGGGAGCGGGCGGCGATGTTGAGCTCGTACCCCATGTCCTTCATCACTTCCAGCACCCGCAGGCGGCGCTCCTCACTCACCCGTGGCGAATTGCGCAGCACGAGCGAGACGAGGGACTTCGAGACGCCGGCCCGTTGGGCCACGTCCCGGATAGTCGGCCTTCCTGCGGAGACGGCTGGCATGGCTAGACCCGGGCCGCCGTGGTGCCGTCGAGGTCCTCGACCTTCTGCCACTGCCCGGTCCCCGCGGAGACCTCGGCTGCGGTGACGAGGGCCGCGGCGGATGCGGCGTCGTGGATGTTCGAGTTCTCCTGAACCCCTCCAGTGACAGCGACGAGGAACTTCTTGGCCTCGATGACCTTGAGGTCGTCGAATCCCATGCTGTTGCCCGGACCGGGCTGGAAGTGCGAGTAGTCGCCGTACTTGGGACTCGCGTTGACCGTCGTGTAGCCCTGCTCGTCGTTGGACCGCCCGAGGCAGACCTTGAGCTCGTTCATCCGCTCGAAATCCCACATGAGCGATCCCTCGGTGCCGTACACCTCGATGCGGTAGCCGCACTCGGGGCCGACGGCGACGCGGGACGCCTCGACGGTGCCGACCGCGCCGGCGCCGCGGGCGGACGGGCCGAAGCGGACCAGCGCCGCGGCGTAGTCCTCGTTCTCCACGTCCCCCATCTCCCCGTTCTCGATGACTGCGAAGTGCGTTCCCGTTCCCATGGCCAGCTTGGGCCGCTGTGCGTACACGGTGCTCGTGAGGGCGGTCACCTCGGCAATGGGGCCGACAACATACTGGCACAGGTCGGTCGCGTGGCTGAACAGGTCGGCCAGAACGCCCGTGCCGGCGAGCTTGCGGTCGAATCGCCAGGAGAGGGCACCGTTGGGCTCGGAGGCGTAGCCGGAGAAGAAGGAGGCGCGGACATTGGTGATCCGGCCGAGCTTCCCCTCCGCCACGAGCCGGCGCGCGTGCTCGACCGCCGGTGCGTGGCGGTAGTTGTAGCCGATCGTGGTCACGACGCCGGCCTCGACGGCGGCGTCCCGGACGGCGGCGGTCTCCTCGTAGCCGCGGCCCACGGGCTTCTCGATCCAGAAGTGCTTCCCCGCCTTCGCGGCGGCGATCCCGATCTCAGCGTGGAGGAAGTTCGGGGCACAGATCGAGACGACGTCCACGTCCGGGTGGGCGAGCACCTCGCGGTAGTCCGCCGTGCCTTCCGCGAAGCCGAGGACGTCCTGGGCGAACTTCACGCGGCTCGGCTCGGTATCGGCCGCGATGACGAGCTTCGGCTCGATGCCGAGCTCGGGATAGACGTACGGAAGGGCCGTGTAGGCGCGGGCGTGGAGCTTGCCCATCCAGCCGATGCTGATGAGTCCCACGCCGATGGTGCGGGGGGCGGGTGCGGTGGTCATGCCAGTGCCTTTCTCTGCAGGTCAGGGGTGCGGGCCGCCGCGAACGCGTCGCGGAGTGCGGCGGCCATGAGGGTGGAGTCGGAGCCGACCGCGACGAACCGGAAGCCGGCCTCCGCGTAGCGGGCGGCAGCAGCGCCGTCGAGCGCGAGGATGCCCGCAGCCTTGCCGTGGCGCTCCGCGGCGGAGACCACGCGGGCGAGCGCGTCGGTGTAGACCGGGTTGTCGAACTCGAGCGGCACTCCGAGCGAGTAGGAGAGGTCGAGGGGCCCGGCGAAGAGGACGTCGACGCCGTCGATCGCCGCGATCTCCTCGGCCTCGGCGAGCGCGCCGAGGGTCTCGATCTGGACGATCCCGAGGCCCTGCTGCACGGTGGCCGTGAGGGGGGTCCGGTCCATGCCCCAGCGGCAGGCCCGGTTGTAGGTGGCCACGCCTCGGTCGCCGCCGAGCACCGGGTAGTTCAGGTGCCGCACGAACTCGCGCGCCTGGGCGGCGCGCTCGAGGCGGGGCACCATGACGCCGGCCGCTGCCTGGTCGAGGGCCCTGCCGATCCGGATCCGCTCCGCGCTCTCGACGCGGACAACGGTCGGGACGCCGTACGCGGCCGCGGCGAGGACCCCGTCGCGCACGCTGTCCTCGGTGCCCGAGCCGTGCTCGAGGTCGATGAGGATCCAGTCTGCCCCGGCCGCGGCGCAGACCTCGGCCGCGCCCGAGGAGGCGAGCCCCACGAAGGTGCCTACCGTTGACTCCCCGGCCCGCAGCCGGTCGCGAAGGGCGCCGGGGGCGATGTTGAGGGCGCTCATCCGAACCACCTCTGGGCGCCGCGGGCGTCCTCGTACTTGGCGCGCAGGTCCCGGACTGCCTGCTGCTCGGAGACTTCGGCGGGGGCCACGTCCCACCACACGTCCCCGCCGGGCAGGTCGACGTGCGGCACCGTCGGGATGACGATGACAACCGGGCCGCGGGTATCGCGCGTCGAGTCGAGGGCCTCACGGACCTCTGCGGCGGTCGTGGCGCGTAGTGCCGTCGCGCCGAGGCCCTCGGCGATCTGGCGCAGGTCGACCTTGAGGTAGTCGCCCTCGAGGCGTGGCGCTGACGCCGTGCCGTCGGGCTCGGTCGAGGCTGTCTCAGTCACGGGTCCGCCCTGGGTGCGGTAGCGGAACTCGTTGCCGAACTCCCGGCCGTTCCGTCCCATCTGGAGGCGGTGGATCACCTGGTACCCGTGGTTCTCCGAGACGACGACGGTCACATCGAGGCCTTCCTGGGCGGCGGTGAGGATCTCCGTGGGGGCCATGAGGAAGGTGCCGTCGCCGATGAATGAGGTGACCCGCCCGCCGTCGGCCCCCGCGGCGAGGCGGACGCCCATGCCGGCGGCGATCTCGTAGCCCATGCACGAGAAGCCGAACTCGAGGTGGCAGGCCCGCCCGTCGGTGGCGTCCCAGACCTTCTGGAGGTCCCCGGGAGGGCCACCGGCCGCCGCGATGATCGTGTCGCCGGAGCGGGCATGCTCCTGGAGGAGGCCGATGAGCTGCGGCTGGGTCAGGACCGCCCCGGTGACCGGGGCCTCCGGATGGTCCTCCGCGCGGTAGGCGGTATCGGCGTCGAGCCACTCCGTGCGGATCGGCTCCCAGTCCTGGGCGGCCGTCCGTACCGTGTCCTGCCACTCCTCGGAGGTGCTGTGCCCTTCGAGTGCCGAGGCAAGGGCCTCGAGCCCGAGGCGCGCGTCGGCGAGGATGCCCACGGCGCCCTGCTTCCGCGTGTCGGCGTCGGTCACGTTGAGCGCGGCGAACCGTACCTCGGGGTTCTCGAAGATCGACTGCGAGCCGGTGGCGAAGTCGGTGAGGCGGGTCCCGACGCTCAGCACGAGGTCGGCCTGCTTCACGAGCTTGTTGGAGGCGAAGTTGCCCTCCAGGCCGACGCCGCCCACCTGCCACCATTCGTCCTTGGTGACGGCGCCCTTGCCGCCGAACGTCTCCACGACGGGGACTCCGATCTGGCCGGCGAGGGCCTCGAGCGCGGCGTGCGCGTCCGAGTAGTGGATGCCGCCGCCCGCGATGACCACGGGCCGCTCGGCCGTCCGGATCATCTTCGCGACCTCCGCGACCTCCTCCGGGTCCGGCAGGGCGCGGCGGATCTTCCAGTCCCGCGGCTCGAAGAACTCGGCGGGGAAGTCGTAGGCGTGCGACTGGATGTCCTGCGGGAGCGAGAGCACGACGGCGCCCGCATCCGTGGGGCTCGTGAGCACCCGCATGGCCTGTGGCAGGGCGGTGAGGAGCTGCTCGGGCCGCGTGATGCGGTCGAAGAACCGGGAGACGGGCCGGAAGGCGTCGTTGACAGTCGCGTCCGCCTCGGTCGGGTGCTCGAGCTGCTGGAGGACGGGACCCTGGTGGCGGGTCGCGTACGTGTCCCCGGGCAGCAGGAGCAGCGGGATCCGGTTGACGGTCGCGAGACCCGCGGCGGTCACGAGGTTGAGCGCCCCGGGGCCGATCGACGCCGTGACCGCCAGGACGGACCGGCGGCGCGAGGCCTTGGCGTACGCGGTGGCGATGTGCGCGAGGTACTGCTCGTGGCGCCCCTGGATGAACGGCAGCTCGTCGGAGAGCTGGTCGAGGGCCTGGCCGAGCCCGGCGACGTTGCCGTGGCCGAAGATCCCGAGGGCCGCAGGCACGAGGCGCTGCCGGTGCCCGTCGGCGACGGAATGCTGCACGGAGAGGTACTTGACGACCGCCTGGGCGACGGTGAGCCGGACGGTGTTGCGGGGAATGGGCATGGTGGTGGCTCCAGTCGGGTGCGGGTGATTACCAGGGACGGCCGTGGAGGATGACCGTCTTCTCTTCGGTCATCTCCTCCACCGCGGAGCGGATGCCCTCCTTGCCGATCCCGCTGCCCTTGAGGCCGCCGTAGGGCATGAGGTCGGCCCGCCAGAGGGGCGTCCAGTTGATGTGGATGTTGCCGGCGTCGATCTGGCGCATCGCACGGATGCTCCCGGACACGTCGGACGTGAAGATGCCGGCGCCGAGGCCGTAGTCGCTGTCATTCGCGAGCGCGATCGCGGCCTCGATGTCGGGGGCGGACGTGACCGCGACGGCGGGACCGAACAGCTCGTTGCGGCTGAACGGCGACGCCGGGTCGACCCCGGCGACGACGGTCGGTGCCACGACTGCGCCGCTGCGCGAACCGCCGGTGAGGACTCGGGCGCCTCCGCTGCGGGCGCCCAGGATCGCGTTCTCGACCCGGGTCGCCTCCGTCTCGGAGATGAGCGAGCCGAGACGGGTGTCCGCGTGGGAGGGATCACCGACGGCGATGGCTTCGACCTTGGGAACCAGGGCGTCGAGGAAGTCCGCCTCGACGGACTTGTCCACGATGACGCGCTGCACCGAGATGCAGACCTGGCCTGCGTTGATGTAGCCGCCCGCGGCGACGGCCGACGAGGCGAGTTCGAGGTCGGCGTCGGGGAGGACGATGACGGGGCACGCGGCCCCGAGCTCGAGGGAGAGCTTCTTGACGCCGGCGATATTGCTGATGCGCGTGCCCGTGGCGGTGGATCCGGTGAAGGAGACCTTGCGGACGCGGGGGTCGGTCACGAGGACGTCACCGATCTCGGCGCCCGAGCCGGTGATGACGGAGAGTGCCTCGGGGGCAAGCCCTGCGTCGACGAAGCACTGCGCGAGCTTGAGGGCAGTGAGCGGCGTGGCGCGGGCCGGCTTGAGAACGACGGCGTTGCCCGCGGCCAGCGCGGGGGCGATCTTGTGCAGGACGAGCAGCGCGGGGTAGTTGAACGGCGTGATCGCGACGACGATGCCGCACGGCTGGCGGAGCGTGAATCCGATCTTGTCCTGCCCGGTGCCGGGATTGGCGTCGAGCGGGAGCGTCGACCCGTAGAGCTGGGTGCCCTCGTAGGCGGCCAGCCGGATGATCGAGCCTGAACGGCCTGCCTCGCCGCGCGCCTCCGAGATGGGCTTCCCGGTCTCACCGCTGATCGTCTGGGCGATGTCCTCTGCGCGCTCGTCCGCCAGGGCGGCCGCGCGCAGGAGGATGTCGGTACGGACGTGCGCGGGCAGGGCGCGCTGGATCCGCGCGCCGATCTCGGCGGCGTCGAGTGCCGCCTTGGCGTCCGCGGCGCTGGCCACAGGAACAAGGCCGACAGCGCGTCCGTCGAACGGCGAGCGGACCTCTTCTTCCTGACCGCTCGTGGCGCCCTGCCACGCTCCGGCGATGAGCATCTGCATGGTGTTCTCCAGCTTCGTAGGGATCCGGGGCCGGATCAGTGGTGTGCTTCGGCTTGGACGGCGGCGGCTTCGGCTTTGGCTTCTTGGAGGGCTTGGGTGTGGCCGCCGAGCTGTTCGAGTTCGTGGGCGAGTTCGGCGAGTTCGGCGCCGCCGGCCATCTGGGCGGTGAGTTCTTCCAGGGTGATGTCCTTCTTGTCGTAGTAGCCGATGGAGCGGCCGCGCTTCAGGAGCAGGAAGCGGTCCCCGACGGGGAAGGCGTGGTGGGGGTTGTGGGTGATGAAGATGACGCCGAGGCCGCGGTCGCGGGCCTGGAGGATGTAGCGCAGGACCACGCCGGACTGCTTCACGCCCAGGGCGGCGGTGGGCTCGTCCAGGATCAGGACCTTGGCCCCGAAGTACACGGCCCTGGCGATGGCCACGCACTGCCGCTCGCCGCCGGAGAGCTGGCCGATGGGCTGCTCGACGTCGCGCAGGTCGATGCCCATGGCCGCCAGCTCGGTCCTGGTGGTCTCCTTCATCCGGTTCACGTCCATGCGCTTGAACGGGCCGAACCCGGTGGTCAGCTCGGAGCCGAGGAAGAAGTTGCGCCAGATCGGCATGAGGGAGACCACCGCGAGGTCCTGGTAGACCGCGGCGATGCCCGCGTCCAGGGCCTCCCTCGGGGAGGAGAGCTTGCGTTCCTCGCCCATGATGGTGAAGGTGCCGGCGTCGTGCTGGTGCAGGCCGGCGATGATCTTGATCAGGGTCGACTTCCCCGCCCCGTTGTCGCCCAGGACGCAGGTGACGCGGCCGTTGTCCACGGCCATGGTCACCTCCCGCAGGGCGATGACGTTGCCGTAGTGCTTGCCCACGCCGTCCAGGCGCAGCAGGTGCACGGGCCGGTCGGTGAGGGGGTCGGTCTCCCCCGCCTTGGCCAGGATCTCCTGGTTGCTGATGTGCTCTGCCATGGTGGCCATCTCCTGTGCTTCGTTCTCTCAGGCGCGCTCTGCGCGCTTCTTGACGATGAGGTTCACGATCGTGGCCAGCAGGAGCATCAGGCCCAGGAAGAACTTGAACCAGTCCGGGTTCCACTGCGCGTACACGATGCCCTTGTTGGCCATGCCGAAGATGAACGCGCCGATCGCCCCGCCCACGGCCGAGCCGTACCCGCCGGTGAGCAGGCACCCGCCGATGACCGCGGCGATGATGTAGAGGAACTCGTTGCCCACGCCCTCACCGGACTGGACCGCGTCGAACGCGAACAGGTTGTGCATGCCCAGCAGCCACCCGCACAGCCCCACGCCCATGAACAGGCCGATCTTGGTCGCGGTGACCGGGACCCCGACCGCGCGGGCGGCGTTCGCGTCCCCGCCCGCGGCGAAGATCCAGTTCCCGACCTTGGTGCGCAGCAGGACCCAGGACGCGACCACGACCAGCACGATCCAGTACAGGATGGTGATCTTGAACTCGACCCCGCCGATGTTCACCGAGGACGCGAAGACCGCCTTGGCCGCGCCGAACCCCTCCATCTGGGCGATCGAGGGCGAGGACACCGCCCCGCCGATCAGGCGGGTCAGGGCCAGGTTCAGGCCCGTGAGCATCAGGAACGTGGCCAGGGTCACGATGAAGGAGGGCAGCTTCGTCTTGACCAGGATCCACCCGTTCACGAACCCGATCCCCAGCGAGACCACCAGGGCCAGCAGGACCCCGACCCACACGTTCATCCCGAAGTTCCAGGAGAACAGGGACGCGGTCAGGGCCGAGGAGATCACCGCCACGCCCGAGGACAGGTCGAACTCGCCCCCGATCATCAGCAGCGAGACCCCCACCGCCATGATCCCGATCGTGGAGGACCCGTACAGGACCGTCGCGAGCGCGTTGGGCTGCAGGAACGTCCCCGAGACCGCCGCGAAGAAGATGAACAGCACGACCGCGGCCGCCAGCGCCCCGACCTCCGGACGGCCCAACAGCTTCTGGAACGGGCCACGACGCCCGACCCGCTCGTCTTTGGCAGCCGGCGCGGGCGCCGACGGCAAGGTTGCAGTTGCCATGGAAACACTCCTTGATGGTGGGCCGCGCGGCGTTCCCGCCGCGCGGTCCGATGCCTATGCGGTTTAGCGGACGCCCTGCTGGACGAACTTGAGGACGTCAGAGATGTTGGACTTGTCCACGATCGCGGGGCCGGTCAGCACCGGCTGCCCACCACCGACCTTGAACCCGCCGCGCTTGTTCTGCCAGAGCGCATCAACCGACAGGTAGCCCTGCAGCCACGGCTGCTGGTCCACCGTGAAGAGCACCTTGCCGTCGCTGATCGCCTGCGCGAGGGCAGGGTTGAGGTCGAAGCTCGCCACCTTGACCGAGCTATTCGCATCCGCCACCGCCTTGAGGAGGGTCACCGTGTACGGGGCGCCGAGGCCGACGATCACATCGGCATCCTTCGTGGCCTGCAGCTTCGCCGTCGCCGTGGACTGCACCGAGGTCATATCGGCCCCGTTGACGTAGAGGATCTCCGTGCCGGGGACCTTCTCCTTCACGCCGGCGCACCGGGCCTCGAGCTGCACCTGCCCCTGCGACATGATCACGCAGATGGGGTGCTTGTAGCCCTCCGAGGCCAGCTTGGTGCCCACCGCCTCACCGGCGAGCGTCTCGTTGGAGCCGAAGTGCGTGAACGCGCCCATCTGCGCGGAGACGTCGCCGCCTGCGTTGAAGCTCACGAGCGGGATGCCCGCGTCGGCAACCTTCTTCAGTACATCCTTCATGGCGCCCGGGTTAGCGATGGTGACCGCGATGCCATCCACCTTCTGGTCGATGGCCTGCTGCACCAGCTGGGACTGTCGCCCAGCGTCGGAGTCATTCGTGTAGAGGATCTCGACGTTGTCCTTGGACGCCGCCTCCTCGGCGCCCTTGCGCACGATGTCCCAGAACGTGTCGCCCGCCTCGGCGTGCGTGATGATTGCGACCTTCATCCTGGGAGTCGAGACGGCCTGGCCGCCTCCTGAACCTGCGGTCGCGTCGGCCTGCTTGCCGCCGCCCGAGCAGGCCGTCACGGCGAGGACTGGGATCAGGGCAAGGGCGGCCAGGCCGCGGTGCCACGTCTTCTTCACGAGCTCTCCTTTGATGTTCGTGCGCTTCACATCCCGGGAAGGATCTCGGGGGCTCCGGCCTCACCGGATCGGCGGGAATGTGATGCGGGTCTCTTTATGGACCGGTCCAACCATAGGCCGCGAAAGTTTCGGATGTCAATGGACCGGTCCACTATTTCTGTGCCACACTCATCAACAACCCCCGAGTGACTCACACCACAGGCCTCAGGCCCCGAGAGGATCCCCATGCCATCCACTACCGAGCGGTTCGTCGCAACCTGCTGGACAAGCGCCGGCGATGCCGCCCCACTTCGCAGCCCAGAGACGAGTCCAGTCCCCCTCCCCGAACGGATCGAGGCGCTTGCGGCCACTGGATGGTCCGGGTTCGGTCTCGTTCTGGACGACCTCAAAGCCGCGCAGTCGTCGATGGACTTCGCGGCGCTGAACCGCCTCGTCCGCTCCCACGGGCTGACGCACGTCGAGGTCGAGCTCCTCGCGCGATGGTGGGAGCCCCGCGAAGTCTGGGGCACGGACTGGGACCTTCTCCTCGACGCCGCCGAGGCACTGCACGCACCGTTTGTGAAGATCGGCAGCGACTTCGGCACTCCCCCGGCCGACCTCGGGTTCATGGTGGAGCCCCTCAGGACGCTCGCCGGAGAGGCCGAGAAACGGGGAACGAGAGTCGCCCTCGAACCCGTGGCCTTCACGCTCGTCGACACGATCCCCCGCGGCGCCGATCTGATGCGCCGCGTGGATCACCCGGCGTGCGGCCTGATCGTGGACTTCTGGCACGTGTACCGCAAGGGAACGAGTCTGGCAGAACTCCGCAGTTCCCTCACGGCGGACCAGATCTTCGGCGTCGAGCTCAACGATGCCCACAACGAGATCCAGGGCACGCTGTTCGAGGACACCCGGGACCATCGCTGCTACCTCGGACAGGGGGACCAGGACGTTGCGGGCTTCATCCGGACCATGCAGGACATCGGGTTCAAGGGCCCGTGGGGTGTCGAGATCCTCTCCGAGGAACACCGGGCTCTGCCGGTTCAGACGGCCTTGGCGGCCGCCATGGCGACGACCCGTCCATTCTTCGAGTCCGATGAGTGACGGGCAGTCGCGCCCCCGCGGGGACACAGCACATCCCACCTCCCTCCAGTAAGCTCGGTCACATCCCGTCCCCGACGTCCGGAGGAACCGCCCGGCCATGCCCGCCCTCGACTTCCCGCTCGACACGCTCCGCCCCTATCGCGGCTCCGCCACGGCGCCCGCGGACCTCGGGGACTTCTGGGACGCAACGCTCGCCGACGCGCGCAAACAGCCGCTCGACGTCGTGCTCGAACCGGTCGAGACGGGGCTCGCCCTGATCGACACCTTCGACGTCACCTTCACCGGCTTCGGAGGCGCCAGAGTCAGGGGCTGGCTCCACGTGCCGGCCGGCCCGCGGGGCGACGTGCGGGCCCAGCCGCTGCCCGCCGTCGTGCAGTACGCCGGCTACTCGGGTGGGCGCGGCCTCCCGCATCAGGACACCGTGTGGGCGCAGGCCGGCTGGGCGATGCTCATCATGGACACCCGCGGGCAGGGCTACGGCGGGATCTCCGGCGACACGCCCGATCCGCATCCCAGCGCCGGCGGCATCGCGTACCCCGGGCTCATGACGCGCGGGATCCACGACCCCGAGGACTACTACTACCGCCGCCTCTACACCGACGCGGTGCGCGCCATCGAAGCTGCGCAGGCCCTCGACGCCGTCGACCCCGCCCGCATCGTGGTCCATGGCGTCTCACAGGGTGGCGGCCTCGCGATCGCCGCGGCCTCACTCGCCGCGCGCGCCGGGATCGGCGGCGTCATCGCATGTCTGCCGGACGTCAATTTCCTCTCCGACTTCCGCCGCGCGCTCGATGTCGCCACGGCGGGCCCGTACCCCGAGATCGAGCGCTTCCTCGTGCGGCACCGGGAGATGGCCGCCACCGCGCTGCGCACGCTGGACTACTTCGACGCCTCACTGCTCGCGAGATGGGCGACGGCGCCCGCCTCCTTCTCGGTCGCGCTGCGGGACGAGGTCTGCCCGCCGTCGACCGTCTATGCAGCGTTCAACAACTACGGCGAGGACTCGCCCGAGGGTGCGCGGCCGGCGAAGGACATCACGGAGTGGCCGTTCAACAACCACGAGGGCGGCGGCGAGCACCAGGTCGCGGCACACCTGCGCCGCCTCGCGGAGCTGCGCAGCAACACCTGACCCCCAGGATGTGCGGTCACCTACCGAACAGACGGGTCACCCGCAGAACCTGACCCCCCGGAGCTGACTTCCAGAAGGGCCACCCGCGGCCTGGCGCGGAGGCTGCGTCACGCGTGCAGGGCGCTCCCCACGCGCTCGACCAGCGTCTCGAACCGCCGCCGGAGGACTTCCTGCCGTGCCGCGGGCCAATGCGAGTAGGCGAGGCAGATGCTCAGCAGCCCATGCCCTCGCACGTCGATGTACGCGTGCACCTCGCCGTCGGGCGTCCGGCCGAAGTCCACGCCTGTCGGCGCTTCGACCCCTGTCAGGGAGTCCGGGACGAGGAACACAGCCTCGGCGATCTCGTCGAGCCTGAAGGCCACGGACCCTCGTTCGAGCGCCCCTTCGGGGAGCAGGCTGGCCGTCTCCGCGGAGAGCATGCCGTCGGAAAGGACGAACACGAGCCCGCCAGGCGTGCTCACGAGGGCACCGTTCAGTTCGACCGCCTCGGACCCGCGCCGCGCAGCGAGCAGGAACCCTGGCAGCACCACGGACTCGTCCATGTACAGCCCGTGGTCGTACCCGGGGTCCTCGGCGGCCGCGCGCGTGAGCGCAGCCTTCAGCATGAGAGCCTCGGCCTGCGCCGCAGAGGCGAGCATCGGGTCGTCTGCAGCGGCGTCCTCCGACTCGAGCATCATCTCCTCGAGGGCCTGGACGGCCGACGGCATGTGGCTGAGCACGAGGCGCCCCGCCTCCTCGGCGCCGAACAGCAGCGCCGCGGCACCGAGAATCGTGACCAGTGCCTCCCGGGAGCTCATGCCCGCGGCCAGCTGGGCCTCGAGCCACGTCGTCACCCGCAGCGCGCCCTGCTCGTCCAGCACGCAGGCCGCCGCCTCCCCGCTGCGCTCCCGCGGAGCGGCGGTGCTGGCGTGCGCGAGAACGGCGGCCAGCCCCTCGGGGACGCCGGACTCGACGAGCCGCTGTGCCAGCGACAGACATGATGGAGTGAGACTCACGCTTCAAGCCTGTCAACCGGAATGAGAGGAGGTCAACCCGGGTCCGCACGGCGCACGAAAGATGACGCCGTCCCGGCCACCCGCCGATCACCGGCCGGAAGGACAGGGCTCCGCGTTCAGGCGGCCCGTCGGCGCGGCAGGAAGAACAGGCTCGCGGCCGCGGCGAAGCACAGCAGGGACGCGGAGAGCCACGCGGTCGTGTAGGTCCCGCTCACCTCGCGTCCCCACCCGGCCAGGAACGCGCCCACCCCGGCGCCGACCATGTGCGAGGCGAACACCCACCCGAACACCACCGAGCTCTTGGCCGCGCCGAAGTGCTCGCGGCACAGCGCCACGGTGGGCGGCACGGTCGCAACCCAGTCGAGCCCGTAGAAGACGATGAAGATCCACAGCGGCGGCTCGACGTCCGGCGCGAGCAGCGCGTTGACCGTGAGCAGCGAGGCCCCGCGCAGCGCATAGTACGCGACGAGCAGGATCCACGGCCGCACGCGGTCCGTGAGCCAGCCGGAGGCGACGGTACCGATCACGTCGAACACGCCGATGAGTGCAAGCAGCCCGGACGCGGTGGTCGCGGGCATGCCGTGATCGTGGGCGGCGGGGATGAAATGGGTCTGCATGAGCCCGTTCGTGCTCCAGCCGCACACCCAGAACGTGAACAGCAGGATCCAGAAGGCCCTCGACCGCAGCGACTCGCGCAGTACCGAGAGAGCCTCCACCGCCGCGTTCCGGCGCACGACGGCGGGCGCCTCCTCGCGCTGCACCACTTCCTCGCGCTGCACGACCTCGTGCGGTGCCCCTCCGCGCTGAGCCGCCTCCTCGCGCTGCACCGCCTCCTCGCGCAGCGCCGTCTCCGCACCCAACGGCGAGCTCTCCAGCCCAGGCGAGCTGGCGGCGTCGTGCGCACGTGCGGGCGCGACGGCGGGCGACGCACCGTACGGCGCCACCCCCACCTCCGCGGGCGAGTTGGCGAACGGCCAAGCGAGCAGCGGCACGATCGCGAGTGCGAACACGGCGACAAGCAGCGCGGCGGTGCGCCAGCCCTCGTGCGCGGCCAGCTGCACCACGACGGGCAGGAAGACCAGCTGTCCGCACGCGTTCGCGGCCGAGAAGAAGCCCATCACGAGCCCGCGCCGGGCCGCGAACCAACGGTTGGCCACGACGGCGCCGAAGACGAGCGCGAGCATGCCCGTGCCCACGCCGATGAATACGCCCCACAGCAGCCACAGCTGCCACGCGGCGGTCATGAGAGTGGTCAGACCACTTCCCGCGGCGACGAGGACAAGCGCCGTCGCCACGACCTTGCGCAGCGTGAACCGCTCCATGAGCACCGCGGCAAACGGCGCCACGAGCCCGTAGATCACGAGGTTCGCCGTTACGGCGCCCGAGGTCTCAGCCCTTGTCCACCCGAACTCGGCCTCGAGGGGTTCAAAGAGCGCGCCCGTCGTCGAACGGAAGGCGGCCGCGGCCACGAGCGCGAGAAGCGTCACAGCGGCGACGAGCCACGCGCGGTGCACCCCCCGCCGCTCGACGCCGACCGGCTGGGTCTGCTGTCTGGTCTCGGTCACGCGGTGCCCGCCTCCGGGGTGCGCGCCTCAGGGATTCCGGTCCCGGAAGATCCGGTGTCGGAGGTGCCGGTCTCGGAGGTACCAGCCTCGAGGACGGCCTTGAGAGTGTCCAAGTCGGCCTGGACGGCCGCGGCGTCGGCCTCGAAGGCCTCATCGGTGACGCCGTCCGCACGGCGGAGGTGGAAGACCGCGAGGCTGTGCGCGCCGTCGGCGAGGACGCGGAACTGGTTCAGGACCACGCTCCCATCGGGCAGCGTGACCTCGTGGTCGAGGATCCCGGCGGCGGTGTCGCCGACGAACCTCACCTCGACCGCGCCCATCGGGGAGTCCGCGATCCAGCGGCCGTTCTCTGCACGGACGCCCGCCGCAAGGCCCGCGGCCCAGCACGGGAGGTTGGCGGGATGGCCCGCGAAGGCAGAGACAGCGCGGGGCGACAGGGCGATCGGGACACTCAGGTGGCGGAACTCGGACACGGACAGAAGCGTACGCCAGCGGCATCCCCGCGAGCGGGGAGACCAACGGGGAGACGAGCGGGTTGGGCCGCGGTCCCGAGGCCGGTTGGGCCGGTAGGGCGGTAGGGCCGATTAGGCTCTCGCGCCAACCGTGCACCCTCGGACAAGCACCGGGCGCGCGTGGTCAAGCACGGCGGCGGAGCCTCGCCGGATGCTTGAACGAACACCGGACTCGATGAGGAGGACTTCATGGAAACGCTCGAGCACGCAGATACCCTGCTGGGATCGGTCGAGGCGCCCGAGGGCACGCCGCGGCAGGAGATGCTGGACCCGGCCACCGGGGAGCGGGTGGGCTTCGCGCCGCTGCAGAGCGTGGCGGACCTCGAGGCGGCCATCACGGCCGCTCAGGCGGCCCAGCCGGGCTGGGCAGCGCTCGGGCACGCGGCGCGCTCGGAGGCGCTGCTGCGGGCCGCGGACGCGGTCGAGGCAAACGCCGAAGAGCTGGCCCGGATCCTCTCCCGCGAGCAGGGCAAGCCGCTCAACGGCCCCAACGCCCGCTTCGAGGTCGGCGCGTGCGCGGCCTGGCTGCGCGCGACGGCCGCGACCGTCCTCGAACCCGAGACCGTGGTCGACGCCGACGGGACCAGGGCGGTGCTGCACTACCGCCCGATCGGGGTCGTGGGTGCGATCGGGCCGTGGAACTGGCCCATGATGATCACCGTCTGGCAGATCGCGCCCGCCCTGCGCATGGGCAACACCGCCGTGGTCAAGCCCTCCGGCATGACCCCGCTGTCCGTCCTTGCCCTCGTCAAGGTCATCAACCAGGAACTGCCCGAGGGTGTCCTGCACGTGGTCCCCGGCCGCCGCGACGTGGGCGCGGCGCTGGCCGAGCACCCCGCGATCGGCAAGGTCATGTTCACCGGCTCCACCGCCACGGGCAAGTCGATCATCCGCTCCTCCGCGGACACCGTGAAGCGCCTGACCCTCGAGCTCGGCGGCAATGACGCCGGCATCGTCCTGCCCGACGCCGACCCGAAGGCCATCGCCGAGGGCCTCTTCTGGGGCGCGTTCATCAATACCGGCCAGACCTGCGCCGCCCTCAAGCGCCTCTACGTGCACGAGGACATCTACGAGGACGTCTGCGCCGCCCTCACCGAGTACGCCGCGAACGTGCCGATGGGCGTGGGCCTGGACGAGGAGAACGTCCTGGGCCCGCTGCAGAACAGGTCCCAGTACGAGATCGTCGCCGGTCTCGTCGAGGACGCGAAGGACGCCGGCGCCCGCGTCCTCCTCGGCGGAAACCCCGACGAGAACCAGCCCGGCTACTTCTACCCCACCACCCTCGTCGCGGACATCGACAACGACAACCCGCTGGTGGCCCAGGAGCAGTTCGGCCCCGCCCTGCCCATCATCAAGTACACCGACGTGGACCACGCCGTCGCCATGGCCAACGCCCTCGAAGTCGGCCTCGGCGCCTCCGTGTGGGGCACCGACCCCGACCAGGCCCACGCCGTCGCCGCGCGCCTCGAAGCCGGCAGCGTCTGGATCAACAACCACGGCGCGGTGAACCCCATGGCCCCATTCGGCGGTGCCAAGCAGTCCGGCTACGGCCTCGAATTCGGCACCGAAGGCCTCAAGCACCTCGGCCAACCCCAGGTCATCCACGGTTAATATGCATTTGTAGTTATATTCTGCCAGAGGACTATTTCCTTCTGGCCGGGGAGCTGGGCCCCACCGCGCGGAACGTGCGCGGCGGGGCCCTTCCCATGCCGCAATACGGAGCGAGCACCCCGGTGCGTCCACTAGGCTAGATCGGGTGTGACGACGGGCGAGGAAGGGCAACACGTGGCCGAGAGTGATATCGGGCTCGACCCTACCTTCGTCGGCGGCAGGTATCGGCTCCTCGAGGTCGCCGGCAGCGGCGCCATGGCCACGGTGCACCGGGCCCATGATGAGGTTCTGGGGCGCGACGTGGCCGTCAAGACCTTCCGTACCCACGCGCCGGACCCCCGCCACGAAGAACGTCGCCGTGGCGAGATGCAGGTCCTCGCGCGCCTCAACCACCCGAGCCTCGTGCGCCTCTACGACGCTGGCACCGACGCCCAGGACGACGGGACCACTCAGGTCGCCTACCTCGTCATGGAGTTCGTCGATGGCACGGACCTGCGCCAGCGCCTTGCCTCAGGCGCCCTCACGTCCGACGACGCGCGCCTCCTCGCGCTCGACCTCGCCGGCGCCCTCGCATACGTGCACGCGCTCGGGATCGTGCACCGAGACATCAAGCCCGCGAACATCCTCGTCCCCCACGCCGACCCGAACCACCGCCGCAGGCCTGTCAAACTCACCGACTTCGGGATCGCCCGCCTCACCGACGCCTCGAGACTCACCCTCACGAACACGACGATCGGCACGGCCAACTATCTCAGCCCGGAGCAGGCGCGCGGCGAGAAGGTCGGACCGGCGTCAGACATCTACTCGCTTGGGCTCGTGCTCCTCGAGTCCCTCACGGGCTCCATGGAGTTCACGGGCGGGGCGGTCGAGGCAGCCGTCGCGCGGCTCCTCCGCGATCCCCGCATCCCCACTCACCTCGGCGGCCCGTGGGCCTCGCTCCTCCCGCGTATGACGGCGCGCGACGCCGCCGACCGGCCCGACGCCACCGAGATTGTCCGAGTGCTCCGCGGGGAGGCCCCGGCCGACGGCGGGGCGCCGACTCGCGCGATCGAGTCCCCGGACCCTGCGGATGGCGCGCTCACCCAGGCGCTCGCGCCCGCCGTCTTCGAGGGCGCAGGCACGCAGGTGATGCCGTCGGCGTCCGCGGCTGTGCACACGGCCCAAATGAGCCGGCTGGGCGCGGAACAGGATGGCCAGCAGACCCGTGCGTGGCGCGCTGCCACCCTCGTCCCCGAACTCCCCCAGGACCCGCCCGCGGTACCGAGCCACGCGCCGTCGTCCGCCCGGCCCCGTGGCGGATCCGCCGCCCGTGCGTCCCGCAGGCCCCGACGCGGACTCTTCTGGGCCGCCGTCACGGTCGGGATCCTGGCCGCGCTCCTCGTGATCGTGCCGCTCGTGCTCCGGGCCGTGCTTCCCGCACAGCCCGCGAACCTGCCGCCCCTTCCCGCCTCCCCCGCTGTCTCCGGGCAGCTCGGGACGCATCTCGACCAGCTCGAACGGAGTCTCAGGCCATGACGGCACGCACCCTCTGGCTCGGCGCCGTGGCCGCAGGACTCGCGGCCACCCTCCTGAGCGGCTGTTCCCCCGCACCGGCCCTCGACGCCGGGGTTGCCTCGAAGCTCGCCGGTGCGGCACAGGAGTTGCGTACCGAGGCCGCGACCGGACGGTACGCGGACGCGCTGGCGAAGCTCGACTCGCTCGAGCGCGAGGCGCGGAACGCGTCCTCGAACGGCACGATGAGCAGCGACCGGTCATCGCAGGTCCTCGGAGCCATCGCGAGCGTGCGCAAGGACCTGCAAGCCCTTGCCTCGGCCCAGTCCGCCCCGACCGCGACCCTGGATCCGACGCCCACCCCCGAACCCACGAGGCCCAAGGCCAAAGGCAAGAAGACGCCGGACCCTACCCCGCCGCCAGAGGACAACTGACCTCACCGGCGCCGACGCCCACCCCCGAACCCACGAGGCCCAAGGCCAAAGGCAAGAAGACGCCGGACCCTACCCCGCCGCCAGAGGACAACTGACCTCACCGGCGCCGGCGCTCAAGCGTCGCGGCCCGGGATCGGCGCACCGCTCGGGAGGCCAGCGGCGACGTAGCCGGCATAGAGCTGACCCCAGTCGTCCGGCCGATCGGCAGTCCCCGGCCCCGAGTGCGGGGCGGTTGAGGCCAGGCGCTCGAGCTTCTTCGCGAGCTCGCGCAGGCACACGTGCCACCCGGCGGCATTGCGCGCGGCCGCGGTGCTGTCGGCGAGCCAGTCCCGGAGCGTGAGCTCGCACTCGTCGTCCGAGCCCTCGACAAGGAATTCCATGAGGTCGCCGCCCCAGGCGAAGGCCCAGCGCCGCGGCGGGTCCCAGTCGACGATCTGGTCCGTGCTGCCGCCCGCCGCGTCGTTCGGGTCGCCGCTGAAGGTGACCGTGCCGGCGTCATGCGCGATCTGCACGCGCGAGGGAAACCAGCCGGCGAGACCGTCCTCGGTGCTCACGGCCGTCCACACGTCCGCGGCCGGAACCGGGTAGGACCGGATGAAGGTCACGGCGCCGCGTCCCTCGACCTCGGCATACTCGCCGTCGAGCTCCTCGAGTCCAGACATTTGCGCGCCCCTTCCGTACGGTTCCCGGCCACCGGGGCCCTTCTGCATGCTAGGCACGCATGACGGCGATGGGTCAAGATCCGCTCTCACGGTCATCGATCAGCGTAAATATGATCAAAGATCTTTCCTAGATCTTGATCGAAAATAATCGTCCGACGGGCATAAACCAGACCAGATGATCGCGGAGATCCGCGCGGATCGTCGCTCGGACTGCCCGGCAGGAGGTCGCTCAAACGGCACTGGTCTGGGCAGCGAGGAGCTTCCTGATGCGGTCCGTCGCGTTGGCGAGTGAGGCCTCGTTGACCGCAGCCGCGGCGATGGGGTCCCGATGTCGGGCGGCCGCGATCAGGTCCTCCTGATAGCGCCACAGCGAATCGTCCCCCGCCGCGGACAGGGTTCCGTCGGCGCCCACGATCTTGTACGCGCGGCATTGCTGCCAGAGGTTGCGGATCATCCGGACGAGGAGCGGGTTGCCGGCTCTCCCGTAGAGGATCTCGAGCAGTGCCTCGTCGTGGTCGAGGAGGGCGATGACCTCATGCTCCCTGATCGCCGTGAGCATCAAGTCATACTCCGCCTGCATCCGGTCGCCGTCCTGGGCCGTGACGTGCGGTGCGCCCAACCGTGCGGCCTCGACCTCGAGAAGCCGCCGCATGTCGTAGACATGGAGCAGCTCCTCGAGAGTGAGGGTCTTCACGACCGCGCCCTTGTGCGGCTCGCGCGCGACCATGCCGGACTCCTCCAGTCGGCGGATGGCTTCCCTCACCGGCATCGCACTCGTCCCGACCTGGTCCGCCAGCTCGCGCACGGTCAGCCGGGAGCCCCCGGGCAGCTCGCCGCTGAGAATCGCCTGATGGATCGTTTCGTACACCTGATCAGTCAGGAGCGCAGGCTCGACCCTCTTGGCTATGGCTATGGACATGGATCAAATATACAAACTGGGTTCCGGCCAAAGGCAAGACCCAGAGCCTCTTTGGTCCACTTCTCCAGATTCTCTTGATCTTTGATCCAAAGTGGCCCACTATGAGGAAGGTCACATCGCCGACCCGGAGTCCTCTGGAGAGGCACTGATGTTCTCCCACCCGGCAGGCGGCAGTGCACCGCATACCCGACCTCCGTGGGGAGCTCCGATTCCCCAGAAGGGCAACTCCCATGAAGAACGTTGTTAGCGCACGGGGCTGCACCGTCGGCCCGTCCCCCGGGTGGAATCCCGGTCACGCGAACACGCCCGGACTCGGGCTTGGATCCGTGCACGCGCAGCCCGTCGCCACAGGCCGCTCCCGGCTCAGCCGAGGGGCCGGTGGAGACCGATGAGCACGGTCAACGACGCGCGGCCGGCCACCGAGGCGTCCGACGACATCCGGGTCGCGCATCGCGCCCACTGGGGCTGGTGGATCCTCTCGGTGCTTGTCCTCCTGTTCGCGGGCGGCATCGTCCAGATGCTGTTCACGAATCCGAACCTGCAGTGGGACGTAGTAGCCGGCTGGTTCTTCAGCCAGAGCATCGTGTTCGGCCTCCTGCGGACCCTCGAGCTGACAGTCCTGTCGATGCTCTTCGGCATCCTGCTCGGCATGCTCACCGCCGTCATGCGGCTCTCGCCGATCCGGATCCTCTCGACGGTCGCATGGTTCTACACGTGGTTCTTCCGGGGAACGCCGCTCCTGGTCCAGCTGATCTTCTGGTACAACCTTGCGGCACTCTTCCCGACGATCGATGTGGGAATTCCCTTCATCGGTCCGACGATCTGGGCGGGCAACGCCAACCAGATCGTGACCCCCTTCATGGCCGCCCTCCTCGGGCTCGCACTCAATGAAGGCGCCTATATGTCCGAGATCGTCCGGGGCGGCATCCTCTCGGTGGACCAGGGCCAGCTTGAGGCCTCGGTCGCGCTCGGCATGCGCACATCACGCGCGCTGCGCCGCGTCATCCTCCCCCAGGCGATGCGCGTGATCGTGCCGCCGACGGGCAATCAGGTCATCGGCATGCTCAAGTCCACCTCGCTCGTGAGCGTGACCTCGATGCCGGAACTGCTGTACTCGGCACAGCTCGTCTACAACCGCACCTTCCAGACCATCCCGCTGCTCATCGTCGCGAGCATCTGGTACCTGATCGTCACGAGCGTCCTGAGCATCATCCAGTACTACATCGAGCGCCACTACGCCAAGGGCGGCCGCCGCGCGCTGCCGCCCACCCCGTGGGAGAAGCTCAAGCGCACGATCGCAGGGATTGTTCCCGTCCAGACCAAGTCAGCCACTGCAGCCAGGAGGGCCTGATGACCGCCTCATCCACCACCCCGGCCGCCCGGGAGACCGGCGCGCGCGAGGTCGTCCTCCGGGTCACCGGACTCAAGAAGCGCTTCGGCCCCCTGGAGGTCCTCAAGGGCGTCGACCTGACCGTCGAGCGAGGCGAGGTGATGTGCATCATCGGGCCCTCGGGCTCGGGCAAGAGCACGCTGCTCCGCAGCATGAACCACCTCGAGGAGATCGACGGCGGCCGGGTCGAACTGGACGGCGAGCTCGTGGGCTACCGACAGCACGGACACAAGTACGTCACCCTGCCGGAGAAGTTCCTCGCACGGCAGCGGACCAAGATGGGCATGGTCTTCCAGTCCTTCAATCTGTTCCCGCACATGACCGTCCTGCAGAACATCATCGAGTCCCCGGTAGGGGTGCTCAAGCAGGATTCGAAGGAGGCCAAGGCCACCGCCATGGCCCTGCTCGAGAAGGTCGGCCTTGCCGAGAAGGCCCACCACTACCCCCGCCAGCTCTCGGGGGGCCAGCAGCAGCGCGTTGCGATCGCCCGTGCCCTCGCGATGAAACCCCGGGTCATGCTGTTCGACGAGCCCACCTCCGCGCTCGACCCCGAGCTGGTCGGTGAAGTCCTCGACGTGATGAAGGACCTCGCCCGCGAGGGCCTGACGATGGTCGTGGTCACCCACGAGATGGGTTTTGCCCGGGAGGTCGCCGACTCGGTGCTCTTCATGGACGGCGGGGTCGTCGTCGAACGCGGACACCCGCACGACGTCCTGCTCAACCCCCAGATGCCCCGTACGAGGGAATTCCTCTCCAAGGTCCTCTGACCCACCCGCCGCTCCAACCCGCCCGCTCCTACCCGCCCCGCACGCACCTCCCCGGCCACGACGACGATGTCCGACCGACTCCGCACGACCGACCAGACTCACTCGAAAGGTTCTTCCATGTACCGACGCCCTTCCCTTCACGCCTCCCTCACCGTCGCGGCAGTCACAGCCGTCGCCGCCCTGGGACTGTCCGCCTGCTCCGATCCCGGCTCGACGTCCAACGCCGGGAGCAACAGCTCGGCCAACGCCTCGGCCGCCGGCGCATCGAATGTCACCACGACGTGGGGGCTCAAGCCGGTGGACTCAGTGACGGCGCTCGTGCCGGCAGACGTCAAGGACAAGGCCATCCAGAATGGCATCTACAACGACTTCGCGCCCCAGGACTTCGAGGAGAACGGTCAGCTCGTCGGCATCCAGCCCGACATCGTCCTCGCGCTCAGCGAGGTCATGGGCGTGAAGGTGAACAACGTCTCGGTCGGCACGTTCGACTCGCTCATCCCGGGCCTCAGCAGCGGCCGGTATGACATCTCGTCTGCCGACTTCGGCGTCACCAAGCCCCGCCTCGCCCAGGTCGACTTCGTCTCGGAGTTCGCCGTCGGCACCTCCTTCGCCTCGAAGACCGGCAGCGGCATCACCGTCGAGAGTGCCACCGACCTGTGCGGCCACTCGGTCGGCGTCCTCTCCGGCTCCTACTTCATCGACCAGGTCAACCAGGCCAGTGCCGACTGTGCCAAGGCCGGCAAGGCGGCGGTCACGCTGCAGACCTATCCCGACGACGGCGCGCGGCTCCTCGCCGTCTCCAACGGCCGCAGCGAGCTCACCGCCACCACAACCGACGCCATGGCCTACGCGATCAAGTCCCAGAGCCTCCCGCTCACCCTCCAGAAGTTCGTCTACCAGCCGCTCGAGCTGGGCATCGCCCTGAAGAAGGGCAGCACCCTCGGCCCGGCGATGCAGGCTGCGATGAAGGAGATCGTCAGCAACGGAACCTACGCCAAGATCCTGAAGAAGTGGGGCGTCAGCGACATCGCGTACGGCTCTGCCGACAGGGTCACGCTGTACACGAAGGCCTCCCAGCTGCCCAGCTGATCCGAGCCCGCGCCAATCACGTCCCGTACCACCACGGACGCTGACCCATCCCCTGTCCCTGCGTCCCGCATCCCCGCTCCCGGGTGCGGGGCGCAGGCATGATCGTGAGGAACACCTTGGCTGCTACGGATCACCTTGCCTTCCTCGGGTGCGGATCGATGAACGAGGCCATCCTGGCCGGACTCCTCGCCGCAGGCCTCCCGAAGGAGGCTGCCACCGCCACCGTCAGGCGGCACGGGCGCGCCGAGGAGCTGGCCGGCCACTACGGGATCACCGTCCTCGCGGCGGACGACACCTCTGACGCGAACCGGCGGGCCGTGGGCGATGCGTCGCTCGTGATCATCGGGGTCCGGCCCGTCGACGTGTCAGCGCTCGCGACCGAGATCGCCCCGGCTCTGCCGCACTCGGCCGTGGTCGTGAGCGTGGCGGCGGCGGTGACGATCGGCCAGCTCGAGCATCTGCTGCCGCCGGGTCAGCCCGTGGTCCGTGTGCTGCCGAACAGCCCTTCGCGTCTCGGCAGCGGTGTGATCGCCGTCTGCGGGGGCACTGGCGCCTCCCGGGAGCAGGTCGACCACGTGAAGGGGCTGCTCGCGGCTCTGGGGCTGGTCGTCGAGGTACCGGAGGAGCACATCGACGTGGTGAGCGCCGTGAGCGGATCCGGTCCCGCCTACGCGTTCTACCTGGCCTTGGCGATGGCCGACGCCGGCACTCGGTTGGGGCTCGATCGCGGCCTCGCGGCCGACATCGCCCGCCAGACGCTTGTCGGCGCGGGCCGTCTGCTGGCCGAACCGGGCGCCGATCCCGCGGCGCTCCTCGGGCCCTTCGTCGGCCCGGACACGACGACCGGAGGAGCGATCGACGTCTTCGACGAGCGCGGCCTGTGCGCCATCATCGCGGACGCTGTGCGCGCGGCCCACGAGCGCTCAGAGGCCTTGGCCCGCAGGCTCGGCTGACCGGCGTCCCGAACCGGTCAGTGCCGGTAGATGGCGCGCACCAAGAGGTCGAACGCGCGGTCGGGGAGGATTCGCCGGAGCGCCATGAGGAACTTGGCGCCGCGGCCGACCGGGTATCGTGGGGCCGGCCTCCGCGACTGCACGGCATGGAGGATCGTGTCCGCGACGACTGCGGGCGGCGAGCCCACCCCGGGGCGGTCTGCGGTCTGGAGGACCCCGGCCACCCGGCGTGCCGAGTTCGCGTACGGGCCGCCTGCCGAGGCCGCCAGAAGCGTGGTCTGGGCGATCCCGCTCCACTCGGACAGTATCGGTCCCGGCTGGATCACGACCACCCTGATGCCGAACTTCCGCAGCTCGATCCGCAGCGAGTCGGAGAGTCCCTCCACAGCGAACTTCGTCGCGTGGTACCAGGATCCGAGCGGCTCGTAGAACTTACCGCCGATCGAGGAGACGTTCACGATGGTCCCCGAGCGTCGCTCGCGCATGCCCGGCAGGAGAAGCTGGGTGAGGCGCGCAAGCCCGAAGACGTTGACGTCGAACTGGCGGCGCGCCTCATCGAGGGGGACGTCCTCTAGGGCGCCGAACGACCCGTACCCGGCGTTGTTCACGAGGACGTCGACGCGCCCGGCCTCCGCGAGGACCTTGCGGACGCCGTCGGCGAGCGAGGCGTCGTCGGTGACGTCGAGCGCGAGGATGAGGGCGCCGTCGTGCGCGAGGCCCTCCATCCGCTCGACCCTGCGTGCCGCCGCGTAGACGGTGTACCCCGCGCCCAGGAGGGAGCGGACGGTGGCCTCGCCGATCCCGCTCGACGCGCCCGTGACAAGAGCAACCTGCTGCATGGCGCCCACGCTACCCTGCGGCTGCACCCGACGGAGCCGCCGCCGCGCGTGGACCGATGCTGGGACAAGGAAACCCCGCCGAGTATCGGGACATGGTGGGAAGGGGGGAGCCCACCATGCCCCGATACCCCGCGGGGTGTTCCGAGTTTACCCAACGGCCGCTGGGAAAACCATGGCTTTCAGTCGAGGCCGGCCGCGCGCCATGCGCCCATGCCCCCGCGCACCGAGTAGGCCGTGATGCCCGCGGCCGCGAGCTGACGGGCCGCAGCGGCCGAGCGGATGCCGGACGCACAAATGGCGACGACGGGCCGGTCCTTACGCAGGCCGGTGATTCGTGTCGGGAGCGCGTCGAGAGGCATGTGGTGGGCGCGGCGTGCGTGGCCGAGGCGCCACTCGGCCGGGGTGCGGACGTCGGCGAGGACGGCTCCCTCCCGGACGAGGTCCTGGGCCTGCTGCGCGGAGACGGTGGCGTACGGCTTGGCGAAGAGCTTGCTGAGGAATCCCATGGCGGACCTTTCGGGTGGGTGGAGTGTGGAGTGTAAGGACGGGGCTGTGCGGTGGGGGCAGCGGCTCAGATGGCCAGCAGTCCGGTGGTGCCGACGATCGCGGTTCCCATGCCCACCGCGGAGAGCAGGACCACGAAGGCCCGCTGCAGGATGTTGGGCGGAAGCCTGCGGCCGAGACGGGCTGCGACCAGGGAACCGACAATCGCGGCCGCGGCCAGGAACACGACGGGCACACCGGTGCCAGCCGGCTGGAAGAGCTGCGCCCCGTGCTGGCTGAGCCCCGCGATCGAGTTGACCGCGATGACGGGCAGCGACGTCGCCGCGGCGGCCCGCAGCGGCATCCTCAGGGCAATCAGCAGTACGGGCGTCAGGAGGAAGCCGCCGCCCACGCCGAGCAGGCCGGTCAGGAAGCCGACGGCGAGGGCGGCGAGGGCGCTGGGCGCCCAGCATCGCAGCCGCTCCGCGGCGCTCCCTGTCGAGCATGTGAGCTCGCCTTCCGCCGTGGGCTTGCGCCGGTACGACGCGACCGCCGCCGCCACGGCGAGCGCAGCCACGCCGAGGAGCAGGTACGGTCCCGGGATTCCGCGGCCGACGGCGGCACCGGCCATCGCAGCCGGCGCACCGAGGACGGCGAACGTGGCCGCGATGCCCCAGCGGGTGTGCCTGGCCGCCCCACCGATGAGGGCGACCACGGCGGCGGATGCGACGACGAGCAGCGACGCGGCAACGGCGTCGTGCGGCTCGAGACCGAGGAGGACGAACGCCGGGACGGCAAGGATGCCCCCTCCCGAGCCGAAGAGACCGATCACGGACCCGACCGCCAGTGCGGCGAGGACGGGGAGTGCGGCGGCGAACACCGTCACGCCGGGAGCACGAGCGGGCGGCCCTCGGCCTGCCACTGCATCATGCCGCCGGCCACGCTGAAGACGTCGTAACCGAGCTGCCCGAGGGCCTCGGCAACGCGTCCGCTGCGGTTGCCGGAGCGGCACACGACGTGGACCGGCCGCGACTTGTCGATCTCGTCCAGACGGCCGGGGATCTGGCCCATCGGGATGTGGCGCGCGCCCGGGATCATGCCGTCGGAGACCTCGAAGTCCTCGCGGACGTCGATGATCTGGACGGTGTCGGCGGCTTCCGCCGTCTGGGCGGTGGTGGTCTCGATCATGCGTGGCTCCTGGGAGGGGTCCGGTCAATCTGTGCGTGATTCGAGTATCCAATACCCCTAGGGGTATGTCAAAATACCCAGAGGGGTACACTGGAACGTGCCTCTCGGGGCACCCAAACCACAGAAGGAAGAACCCATGAACGTGGAACCCGAGTCCATGAAGGCGGCCATCAACCGGCTCAAGCGTGCGCAGGGACAGCTCAATGCCGTAGTCCGCATGCTCGAAGAGGGCCAGGACTGCAAGTCGATCATCACCCAGCTCTCCGCGGTCTCGAGCGCCGTGGACAAGGCTGGCTTCGCCATCATCGCCACGAACCTGCAGCAGTGCCTCACCAACCCCGAGCGCGGCGGCGACGTGGCCGAGCTCGAGAAGATGTTCCTGAGCCTGGCCTGAGCCTCCGCTGGCTCTCTGCCATCCGGCAATTGTCGGCCAACCGTGGGTACAGACGGCCGGGACCCACGGTCAGCCGACCATCGCTGGGGTAGCGGAGCCGAACGGCGTGAGAGGCTGGTGCGCATGAGCCTCCGCCGCCTCGCCGCCTCGTCCCGCTCCCAGGTGCCGCCGTTCGCGGTCATGGACATCCTGGCCCGCGTCGACGCGCTGCGAGCCGAGGGACGCGACGTCGTGAGCCTGTGCGCGGGGGAGCCCTCGGCCGGGGCCCCGGCTGCGGTCTCGGCACGGGCTGCCGAGATCCATGCCTCCGGCAGACCCCTCACGTACACCCCCGCCCTCGGCACCGCGGAACTGCGTGCTGCGATCGCGGGGCACTACCGCCGCTGGTACGGCCTCGACGTCGATCCCGGGCAGGTCGCCGTGACCACGGGCTCCTCCGGGGCGTTCATGCTCTCGTTCCTCGCGGCCTTCGAGGCCGGCGACCGCGTGGCGCTCGCCCGTCCGGGCTACCCCGCGTACCGGAACATCCTCGCGGCGCTCGGGTGCGAGGTCGTGGAGGTCGACGCCGGCCCCGAGACCCGCTACCAGCCCACCCCCGCGATGCTCGACGCCGCGGCCTCCGAACGCGGGCCGCTCGCCGGGGTCGTCCTCGCCTCCCCCGCCAACCCGACCGGAACCATGGTCAGCCGCGCGGAGCTCGCGGCCCTGACGGACTGGTGCGCGGCGAACGGGGCGCGGCTCGTGAGCGACGAAATCTACCACGGCATCACCTACGCCGGCGCGGATCCGGCGGATTCGGCGGATTCCGTCGATCCCGTCGATCCCGTCGATCCCGTCACCGCCGACGAGCACAGCCCCCGCGGCGTGTGCGCGTGGGAGCTGGACCGGGAGGCGATCGTGATCTCGAGCTTCTCGAAGTACTGGGGCATGACGGGGTGGCGGCTCGGCTGGATGCTGGTGCCGAAGGAGCTGGTGAGCGCGGTGGACGCGCTAGCCGGCAACGTGGCGCTGTGCCCGCCGGCACCGTCCCAGCTCGCGGCAGTGGAGGCCTTCACCCCGGATTCGTACACCCAGGCCGACGCGTGGGTCGCCGGGTACGCCCAGACGCGCCAGACGCTGCTCGACGCGCTTCCGGCCCTCGGCTGGGGCCCGGCCGCCCCCGCTGACGGCGCGTTCTACCTGTATGCCGAGCTCGGCGCCCAGCTCGAACGGTTTGGGGACTCGCGGGAATACTGCCGCGCACTGCTCGAGGCGGAGGGCGTGGCCCTCGTTCCGGGCACGGACTTCGACGCCGTCCACGGCGGGCGTGCGGTCCGGCTTTCCTTCGCGGCCGGGCAGGCGGCAGTCGAGTCAGCGATCGAGCGGATCCTGCGCTTCCAGAGGGCATAGGCCCGCTCGAAGCTCGGCTGCTCGGTCTCCGGGCGCTCCGATTCGGCACCGGATCGGTGCCGGACCCGCGGCAGAGGTCGGGCTCGGAGTCCGCGCTTCGCCGCTCAGAAGCCGGACGAGCTCCCCGAGCCTGAGAAGCTCCCGCCGCTGCCGCCATAGCCGGTGGTCGAGGATGACCGTGCCGAGTCCACGGCGGAGTAGCCCGAGTTGATCCCGCTGCTGAAGCTCACAATGCTGATCACGGGCAGCTGCGGGTACGCGACGTCGAGGATGCTGCCCTGGGTGCGGTGCGTGGTCCTCCACGTCCGCCTCGACGCGTCGAGCTTCTGGCGCATGAGATCCCGCTCCTTGTCGGTCTTCGCGTGGTCGCGGATCACCGCCTCGGCGTGGCGGTCGAGGGCCTCGCCGATGCGCTCGCGCGCGAACTTCAGCCCGTCGAGGGCGCCCTCCGGCGTGACGGAACGGTCCTCGAGGCCTGCTCCGAGCCGCTCGAGGTCCGCGCGTGCGCGGGTGGCTTCAGCGCGGACCGCTTCTGCGGTCTCAGGCGAACCGGCGGTGTGCTTCGCCTGGAGCATGCCGTCGATCCCGTCCAGCTGCTCCGTCAGCTCGGCCGTCTGGTTGCGCCAGGCCGCACGCCACCGCGAGTCCATCGTGAGGATCGAGTTCGTGTCGGCGATCGCATCGTCGAGGCCGTCGAGGGTCTCCGCGATCTCCTCATAGCGCCGTGCCTCCTTGACGTACTTCGAGGTTGAGCGGTCGGCGGGCCGAAGGCCTGTGAGCTGGTCCCTCAGCTCGGTCGCCTCCCGATGCTGTGCCCTGAAGCTGTGCCAGCGCTCGAGGACTAGGCCGCCGTACGAAGACGATTCCGGAATGGTCGAGGCATTGAGCTCGGTCTCGTCGAGCTTGAGCGTCACGGACGAATACGAGCGATCGCCCGCTTCCAGAGCCTCGGCGAACTTCCTTCGCCGCCACCCCCGTACCCCGATCCAGGTGCCGACGCCGCCGAGGACCACGAGC
Organism: Sinomonas sp. P10A9; assembly: GCF_041022165.1. Taxonomy (GTDB): domain Bacteria; phylum Actinomycetota; class Actinomycetes; order Actinomycetales; family Micrococcaceae; genus Sinomonas; species Sinomonas puerhi. The sequence continues at coordinate 35,631 of NZ_CP163302.1, read as the reverse complement.
CCGACAGCCCCTTCGGTGATGAAGGCGGCCGGAGAGAGGTACCACGGCCGCCCAATCCGGGACGCGGCAGACTTCACCCCGGCGATCGTCCCATCGGTCCACTGGGCCGTCCGGAACAGGTCCTTCGTATCGTCCTGGATCGCCTTCTCCTGGGCCGGGCCCACCTTGCGATCCTCGCCGAAGTATGTCCCGACCTTCCGGCCGGTGGTGTCGAGGGCGAAGATGAACAGCCCGTCGGCCCACTTCTGCCCGTCCGCACTGATCCACTCAGGGTGGTTCGCCCGTGCGAACTGCAGCACGGCCTCGTTGAGGTTGTCACCGGCCTGTCCTGCACGGGTGAACACGACAACCTTGGTGGGCACATAGAACGAGATCCCGGCGAGCGCGGGATCAAGCTGCGGTCGGTACAGTGCGCCGGCCGTGTCCTCGACCACCACCTCGCTCGGCGACACGGCGAGCGCGGCAGGCGGGGCCAAGCCTCCGAGCACAGAGGCGAGAACCGCACCGGCGAACATAACAGCCGCGGCGAGCCCCGACAGCAACTTCATGGCGTTCCCCCGGTTGAGCGCGGCCCGTGGTGAGCCGACAACGTCAGCCTAGGCACCGCCGTCGTGCGTCCGCATCGGCCCTTGGGCCTATGTGGACAACTCTCCAATGCGGAGCTAGGAGACCGGGAACTCCTCGGTGTCCACGTCGGCCTGCGCGGCAGCCGAGTAGCGCCCGCCGGCAACCGTTCCCTCGTTGACGAGCTCGTCGACGCGCGCGAGGACGTCCGCCGAAAGCTCGAGCGAACCGGCCGCGAAGTCCTCGTTGAGGTGGGCGGAGCTGCGCGTGCCGGGCAGCGCGATCACGTGCCCGCCGCGGGAAAGGACCCAGGCGATCGCGAGCTGCGCGGGCGAGCACCCGGCGTCGTCCGCGAGGGCGCCGAAGAGGTCGAGGAGCGCGAGGTTCGCGGGCCAGTGCTCGGCGTCGAACCGCGGCATCGAGCGGCGCAGGTCCCAGTCCGGCAGCCCGGACGGATCCCGCAGCACGCCGCCGAAGGCGCCCCGGCCCACGGGGCTGAACGCGACGAACGCGATGCCGAGTTCACGGCAGGCCTCGAGGGTGCCGAGCTCCGGGTTGCGGGTCCATGGCGAGTACTCGCTCTGCAGCGCGGCGATGGGGTACTCGGCGTGGCCGCGGCGCAGCACGTCGGCACCGATCTCGGAGAGGCCGACGGCGCCGATCTTCCCTTCGCGAACGAGCCCCCCGAGCGCTCCGACCGACTCCTCGATGGGGACGGTCCGGTCCCACCGGTGCAGGTAGTACAGGTCAATCCGGTCCGTCCGCAGCCGGCTCAGCGACGCGTCGACGTGGGCACGGAGGGTTTCGGGCCGGCCGTCGATCACGCGGCGGCCCTCCGCTGAGGACATGCCGCCTTTGGAGGCGAGGAAGAACTCCCGGCGGCGGGACGCGAGCGTCTCCCCGAGGAGTGTCTCGTTGGCCGTGGCGCCGTAGACGGTGGCGGTGTCAAAATGGGTGACGCCCTCGTCCAAGGCGTGGAGCAGGAGCTTGGCGGCGTCCTCGCGGGACGGAAGCGGGCCGTAGGCCTGGTTGAGGTTCATCCAGCCGAAGCCGACCGGGCCCACGTTCGTTCCGGCAATCGTGCGGGGAGTCAGGGTCATCCCCCGATCCTCCCATGGCACCCGCAAGGCCTATGCGACAGGCAGCAGGCCCTTGGCGTACGAGTGGCCGGCCCGCGGCTGCGCGGAGGGAGGCTCAGCCTCGAACGAGCGCCTCACCGGGAACGCTTGTGCGGATGCTCAGATCCAGCGAGGAGGCATGGGGACCTCTGCGAGCAGTGCGCCGTCGCGCGTCGCGGTGAGCGGCTGGCCTGGTTCGGTGCCGCGGCCGGCGGCCCAGCGGGCGACGGCGGCGAGCGGCCCGGTCACGACGGTCTCTGCCGCGTCGGGGTCGCGGAGGGTGGGGCCGTCCTCGGCGCCGAGGACGCGCACGGCGAGCCCGGCGGTCTCGGCGCGCTTCTGCCACGCCCCCCAGATGTGCCCGATCAGGCGGCGGAGCACCTCAGTGGGGATGTCCGCGAAGCGGGCGCCGTTGTCCAGGTCGACCGCGTGCAGCCATACCTCGCGGGTGCGCATCCACACGGTCTCGGACACGGGCACGGTCCGGCCCTGGGCGGTGCGGACCTCCTCGCCCCACCGGGCGTCGGGGAGGTCGCGCCACTCGACCGAGAGGTGGATCGCGGAGTGGTCGTACAGGTTCAGCAGCGCGGTCGGCGGCAGGGTCGCTCCGAACTCGATCTCCTCGTTCCGCGCCTCGGGCGAGGGGTACATCGGGGTCTCGATCCCGGTGGCGGCCCATTCGACGAGACGGGCGACGGCGCGGGCGTTGTAGCCCACGTGCGCGATGACGTGGCGGCGGGACCAGCCCGGCAGCAGGGACGGCTCGTCCATGTCGGCGTAGGCGAGCTCGTTGAGCTTGCGGGCGAAGAACGCCGTCCCGCGCCGGGCCGTCAGGAGCCCGGCGCGGGTCTCGGCATCGGTGACGAGGTCGTGGCGGGCAACCATCTCAGGCGTTTCCGGAGGAGGCCGCCGCGAGATCGACGCCGGCCGGCAGCACCGCGGGCCCGGCGGGACCCACGGCCTGGGCGCGGGTCACGTTGCGCAGCTGCCCGATGCCCTCGATCGCCACGGTGACCGTCTGCCCGTCGGTGAGGTACACCGCGGGGGTGCGGGCGCGGCCCACACCGCCGGTGGTGCCGGTCAGGATGAGGTCCCCCGGGTTGAGGGTGATCATCTCGGAGATGTAGGAGACGAGGTATTCCGGCGTGAACACGAGGTCCCCGATGGACCCGGTCTGCATCCTGGCCCCGTCGACCTCGGTGGTGATCGCCGCGTCCGCGCCGAGCTCCTCCGGGGTGACCATGACGGGCCCGACCGGGGTGGAGGCCTCCCACATCTTGCCCTGGAGCCACTCCTTGGTGCGGAACTGGTACGTGCGCATCGAGATGTCGTTCGCCCCGGTGTACCCGGCGATGTACCCGGCCGCTTCGGCCTCGGCCACGCGGCGGGCCCGCTTGCCGATCACGACGACGAGCTCGGCCTCCCAGTCGATCGCGGGGTCCGCGGCGGGCAGCTCGATGTCGTCGTAAGGGCCGGTGAGCGTTTCGGCGAACTTCGCGAACAGGGTCGGGTGCGCGGGAAGGTCCCGGCCCATCTCCTTGATGTGCGAGGCGTAGTTCAGGCCCACGCACACCACCTTGGACGGGGCGGGGACCACGGCGGCGAGGTCGGCGCCCTGCACGGGGTGCCGCGCGCCGTCGGCCGCCGCCGCGATGTCCTTCCAGCCGGGCGCCGCTAGGAGCGCGCCGAGGTCCGCGTACCCGGTGACTTCGACGAATGCGTCCCCGTCCTGGCGGACGGCAGCGGTTGCCCCGGAGGGCAGGCGGAGGGTTGTGAGCTTCACTGGTGCTGGTCCTTCGTGGTCGTCTGGCCTTCGATGAAGGTGCGGTTCAGGTGCAGGCGCTCGAAGATCGGCTGGTCGCCGAACGTGAACAGGTCGAACTGGGTCTCGGCCTCGATGGAGGCCGCGGCCCAGGACGGCACCACGATCATGTCGCCCTTCGTCACGGTGGTCCGCTCGCCGTTGAGCACGAACGCGCCCTGGCCCTCGAAGACCTGGTACACGCTCGAGCCGACCTCGCGGGTCGTGCGGGTCGCGACGCCGGGGCGGAGGCGGTGGAACTCGGCGCGGATCGTGGGGATGACGTCCCCGCCCGTGGTCGGGTTGGCATAGCGGACGGCGGCGTGGCCCTGGCCCACCGTGGCCGGGTAGCCCTCGTCCTCAAGGGCGAGCTGCTCGGACAGGGCCCGGTCGGTGTACTCCCACCGGTAGGCCCCGATCGGGGTCGCCGGCGTGTCCTCGAGCCGCGAGAGCGGCCGCAGGCCCGGGTGGCACCAGAGCCGCTCCGAGCGCGAGATGTCCGGGGTGGCCTCATCGGTCACCCGCTCGGTGCCGAACTCGAAGAAGCCCGCGTCCATGCCGCGCACGAACGGGATGTCCAACCCGTCGATCCACGCCATCGGCGCATCGGTGTCGTTGTGGTGGCCGTGGAAGTTCCACCCCGGCTGCGGCAGGAAGTCACCGCGGGACATCCGCACAGGGTCGCCGTTCACCACGGTCCACACGCCCTCACCCTCCACCACGAACCGGAACGCGCTCTGCGAATGCCGGTGCTCCGGGGCGGTCTCAAGGCCGCCCAGGTACTGAACCGCGGCCCACAGCGTAGGGGTCGCATAGGGAAGCCCGCCCAGGCCCGGGTTCGCCAGGGCGATCGCGCGACGCTCCCCGCCCCGGCCCACCGGCACCAGATCCCCGGCGCGCGCGGCCAGCGGGAGGATCGTGTCCCACCGCCACACGTGCGGCACCGCCGCCGGAGACGGGACCATCGGCATCAGCTCGTCGATCTGCGTCCACAGCGGAACCATGTTCTCCCGCGACATCGTCGCGTACATCGCCTCGAGCTCCGCCGCCTCCCCAGGGGTCGGCTCGGACGCGACCATCACGTTCTTGACTGACTCGTGCGATGTCTCACGGGTCGTCTCTGGGAACGCGCTCATCATGGCCTCCTCGCCATTGAAGTTCTCGGGTCCGCTTTGAGGCTATGGGCGACGCTCACGGTTCGGCACTGATTTCTGCCCTGCGGAAGGTGTCCGGACGCGCCTACCGCGCCGGCTCGACCCTGCCGGTGACCTCGCCGAACGAGACGGTGGTCCCGCCAGGCCCCGGCGCGGTCGCCGCCATCGTCACGGTCTGGCCGTCCTCGAGGAACGTCATGGACTCTTCTGGGCGGGCATCCTCGCCGTCGCTGCGGTGACCACGGCCTTCAGCCCCGAGGGCAAGGGACGGGCCATCGGCTGAGGGCCTCGGACTGCAGCTTTCGGGCGGCCGGGTGGAGAGCCTAGTGCTCCCGCCCGGCCTTGACCAGGCTCAGTTCACGGGACCACCAGCACCCGGCCACGGACGTCTCCGGACTCCAGCGCCTCGTGGGCTTTGGCCGCATCGGCGAGGCGGAACGTTGCCCCGACCCGGGACACGAGGCTGCCTTCGGCCAGAAGGCTGTTGATGACCCTCGCCGCACCGGCCAGGTCCGAGACCGAGGCGTTGCTGATGGCGAATCCGCAGAGCTTGGCGTCCCGGGTGTACAGGGCACCCACGGGCAGAATCGGGGCCGCAGCCATGCCTGCCATGATGATCACGCGCGCGCCCTGGCGAAGGAGAGGCAGCGTCACCTCGAAGTCGTGGTGCCCGCTGTTGTCCCACCAGACATCAACGCCGGCAGGTGCGGCATGGCCGATCTTCACGGCGAGGTCCGGGTCCCGGTAGTCCAGCGTGACGTCCGCCCCGAGCGAGCGGCACCACTCGCCGTCGTCCGCAGACACCGACGTGACCACGCGGGCGCCCATGGCCTTCGCGAGCTGGATGGTCGCGCTCCCGACCGCGCCGCCGCCCCCGGCGATGAACACCGTCTCACCGGGCTGCAGCCCGGCCTCCCGCACGAGGCCGATGTGGGCGGTCGCCGCGGCATGCAGCACGGGCGCCGCGTCGGAGGGGTCCACGCCGTCGGGCAAAGTGTAGAGCCGGTCGGCGCCGACCACCGCGTACTCGGAGAACGCACCCTGCCGCCCTGCGTGGCCCAGACTGTTGGTCCAGACGCGGTCCCCCGGGGAGAAGCCGACCACGCCCGGGCCTGTTGCCTCGACGGTGCCCACGAGGTCCCGGCCGATCACGAAGGGGAACGGCGTCTTGGTCTGGTACGCGCCGGACCGCACGAACAGGTCCACGTGGTTGACGGCGCTGGCCTCCATCCGCACGAGCACGTCCGTCGGCCCCGCGTCCGGAACGGGCAGCCGCCCAACCTCGATCTTCTCCGCACCGCCGAGCTCACGTACAAACGCCGCCTGCATCGTCTGGGCTGCGCCCACCATCACATCCTCCTTGTTGCCGTGCCTGGGTTCTTCGGAGCATTCGGCGCTCTGCGGGGTTCGCCCTCAGTCGCCGTGGGTCTCCCCCCGCAGCCTCTCCATCTCCCGCCGGTCCTTCTTGGTGGGCCGACCCGCCCCGCGATCCCGCTGCGGGAGGCCCAGGAACGGCGCGGGCGGCCGCTCGGGCGTGTGGTCGGTGTAGCACCGCGACGCGGCCTCCGCGCCGACGCGCTTGACGATCAGCACGTGCACCTCAAGGAGGCGCTCGAACCCGGGCTGGCGCACGCCGACGGTGTCGCCGGGGACGACCGTCTGTGAAGCCTTGACCGGGTTCCCGTTGAGCCGCACGTGCCCCGCACGGCACGCGGCGGTCGCGGCAGAGCGGGTCTTGAACGCTCGCACGGCCCACAGCCAGGAGTCGATCCTGACGGCGGATGATGACGGGGCAGGTGCATTCGGAGGGGGCATGGTGCCAAGCATCTTACCGGCGTATTGTCGTGTGAATCGGGGGGATGACCAAAGGAGTTCTGACATGCCTGACAAGCAGCCTCACCAGCCTGAAGCCCACAAAAAGCCTTCAAAGTCGCTCAAGGAGCAGCGCGCGGCGAAGAAGGCCAGGAGGGCCATCACGCTCGACGCCGATCCCGTGGCGCACCTGCGCAAGCCGCGCAGCAAGTAGTACCGAAGAGCAACTGAAGCGCACGACGCCGGCGAGGACCGGCGTCGTGCGCTTCCTTTTGTTGAGGGTGCTCCGCGCGGCTACCTGCCGGACTTGAGGCCCGCGCGCGCCATCGCGTCGGCGTAGGCACGGCCCATGTCGATGAGCCACTCGGTCTGGCGCTCCTTCGAGCCCGCGAACGCGCGTCCGTGCAGCGAGCGGGCCTTGTAGACCTTGAGGCCGCGGCGCCAGATGAGCGGGTTGTCCGTCTTGAGCAGCATCTGTGCGAGGCGGTTCGCCTCCGTGCCGTGCGCGACGATCGCCGAGGCGCGCGGCACCGTCTTGAGGAACGCCAGGAGCGGCTTGAGGCCCGCGTGCAGCTGCTCCGGAGTGAGTTTGCCATTGGCCTCGCCCGGGGTGAACCACGGGTAGGCGTTCCACGGCATGATCCACTCGGGCCGGAGGCCGAGCTGGTACTGGAGGCCGAGGAGCCGGGTGGCCGCGGCGTCGTCGCCCGCCCACACATAGCCGCGCGGATCAGCCTCACCCGTGTTGGAGAACAGGCTCACGATCCGGCACTCGTCCACGGAGTGGATCGGGTCCACGTACGGGACCTCGAAGCCGGGGCGCAGCTTGCGCAGGAACTCGACGTGCTGGTTGACGGGAGCGATGTGCGCCGCGAACTCGGGCTCCACGCTCGCCGAAGTCACCCCCACCGACGCCGAAGTCACCTCCACCGACGCCGAAGTCACCCCCACCGACGCCGAAGTCACCCCCACCGACGCCGAAGTCACCTCCTGCGACGCCGAGGTCATGTCCTGCGTCGCCTCTGCGACCGCAGCAGACTGAACCGACAGCGCAAGCTCGAGTTCGGCGGCGGCCCGCTCCGCAATCTCCGCGGCAGCGGCGGAGGCGGCCAGCGCGTCCTGGGCCGCCTGCTCCGCGGCGGATGCCTCGGCAGCCGCAGCCTTGGCCGCAGCCGCCTTCGCGACGGCATCGGTGACGGCCCGCTTCGCCGCGGCCGCGGCGTCGTCGGCAGCGGCACGCGCCCGCTCAGCCTCACCGCGGACGGCATCGATCCGCGAATCATCACCCAGGAGGATTTCGACGCCGAGGTCGTCCACCGCTGCAGCCTCGACCGCTGGGGATTGCACCGGGGGTACGTCCTCAGGAGGCACATCCACCGCGGGCGCCTCGAGCGCGGGAACCTCAACCGCCGCAGCGTCCGCGATGGGAGCCTCCACCACGAGCACGGGCTCAGGCGCACGCGAAACGGAGGTGGTGGTCATCTTGGTATCCGAGACGGTGCGCGGGGCCGTCGTGACCGAGCTCGCTGTCGCCTTGGCCGCGGCCCTCTTCGGCGCGGACTTCGGCTTGACGGGCGCGAAGTCGTCGTCGTCCTCATCGTCGTCGAAGAGCCCGGAGAAGAGGTCGTCGAGGCCGTCGTCGTCCTCGTCGTCGAACTGAGAACTCTGCCCGAAGCCCTCCTCATACTTTGCATCGAGCTCGGAGCGGTAGTCGGAGTCGTCGTAGTAGTCGGGCTCGGCCAAGGCTGTCATGAGGGTTGAGGTCTCCTCTTTTCGGGCGCACGCCGGTTCCGGGCGCTCAGCAACGGCGTCCGTTCCGGATGATCATGTGGGTTGGCGAGCCGGGGAGGGCTCAGCTGTTCGAGTCTAGCAAGCCGCAGTTGATGTTCGGTTCGCCTCCCGTTCATCTCGCGCCAGGAGCGGCGTAGGCTCGGCGCTGTGGACGCGAACAGCGCGCCGAACATCACAATCCGCCGCCTCACGCGGGGCGACGCGTACCGCCTCACGGCCGCGTCCGGACTGTTCGACGGCCCGATCACGGAAGCCGGGGCGCGCGACTTCCTCGCCAAGCCCGGCCACCACCTGCTGCTTGCCGAGGGCCCGGACGGCCGAGCGGTCGGCTTCGTCAGCGGCGTCGAGATGACCCATCCGGACAAGGGCACTGAGATGTTCCTGTACGAGCTCGCAGTTGCCGAGGACTGGCGACGCCGCGGGGTTGCCTCCCACCTCGTCGGCGCCCTCGCGGAGATCGCCCGTGAGGGCGGCTGCTACGGCATGTGGACCGGAACCGAGCACGACAACGAGGCCGCCCTCGCTGCGTACCGCTCAACGGGAGGGCGTCTCGAGCCGGGCACCACGATCGTCGTGTACGACCTCGCCTGACGCGCCCAGCCGCACGACGCCGCGTGCTCCCTCCCGCACACAGGTCGCCAGTCCCTCCCGCGTGTCGGCGGCGCGGCCTACGATCACACCATGAGCACCCCGGTGAACATCACTGGCCTCGTGAAGACCTTCGGATCCGTACGTGCCCTCGACGGCCTCGATCTGGAGGTCCGCGAGGGCGAGGTCCTCGGATTCCTGGGACCGAACGGCGCCGGCAAGTCCACAACGCTGCGCGTCCTGCTGGGCCTCCTTCGGGCCGAGGCAGGCAATGTCGAGCTGCTTGGCGGCAATCCGTGGCGCGACGTCGTCGAGCTCCACCGCCGCGTCGCATACGTACCCGGTGACGTGAGCCTGTGGCCGAGCCTCACCGGCGGCCAGGCCATCGATCTCCTCGGCCGGCTCCGCGGCGGCCTCGACGAGGCGCGCCGGGCCCAGCTCATCGACACGTTCGAACTCGATCCGACCAAGCGTGGGCGCACCTACTCGAAGGGCAACCGGCAGAAGGTCGCCATCGTAGCGGCGTTGGCCTCGCGCGCCGAGCTCCTCATCCTCGATGAGCCAACCGCTGGCCTCGATCCGCTCATGGAGGCGCTGTTCCGCGAGGAGATCCGCGGCGAGAAGGCGGCTGGCCGCAGCGTGCTGCTCTCGAGCCACATCCTGTCGGAAGTTGAGGCCCTCTCAGACCGCATCAGCATCATCCGCCAGGGCAGGGTCGTCGAGACCGGGACACTCGAGCAGATGCGCTTCCACGCCCGCACCAATGTGGCCGCGACGCTCGAGGATGGAGGGGCGGAGCTCAGCTCTCTCCCGGGCGTCGCTGACCTGCGCGTCGAGGACCATCGGGTCCGCTTCAGCGTCGACGCCGACGGGCTCGGCCCCGCCATGAACGCCCTCGCCGCGCACGGCGTCCGTGCGCTCACTGTCACGCCGCCGAGCCTCGAGGACCTGTTCCTCCAGCACTACGGCGAGAGGCTCCCGCCGCCGGCCGCCGCCGAGAGAGGGGATCAGACGCACGACGCCGCCCCGCACCCCCGCGGGCACGGTCGCCACCGCGGGGACTCGCCGGAGGAGGCACCATGACGGCGTTCGCGGGGACATGGCGCCTGCTGCTCCTCGCACTGCGCATCGACAGGTTCAAGCTCGCGCCGTGGGTCCTCATCATCGCGTTCTTCCCCTTCGCGGTCTACAACAGCTACTCGACCGTGTTCGAGACCCCGCAGGAGGCCAAGGCCCTAGAACTCAGCCTGAGCGCCAACCCCGCATTCATGCTCCTCATCGGGCCCGCACACCATCTGGACAACGCCTTTGGCTTCACGACGTGGCGCATCCAAGTCTTCGGCATGTTCTTTGCCGCGCTCATGGCAGTGTTCGCTGTGACGCGGCACGCGCGCGCCGCGGAGGACTCGGGGGAGGCCGAGCTCATCGATTCGGGGGTAGTGGGTCCGCACGCGCGGCTCGCCTCCGCCGTCCTGCTCGCGTGGCTCGCCTCGGCGGCGGTGGCCCTCGCGATCGGCGGCACCCTGACGGCGTCGGGCGCGCGGGCAGACGAGGCGCTCGCGCTCGGCGGCCTCATCGGGGGCATGGGGATCGCGTTCGCAGGGGTGGCGGCTGTGACCTCGCAGATCGGGGCGTACGCGCGCACGGCCAACACCCTCGCGGCCGGCGTCCTCGTGGTGAGCTACGTGCTCCGGGGCGTGGCAGACACGCTCTCGGGCGGGGAGTGGATGCTGTGGACCAGCCCCATGGGCTGGGCGGAGCTCGTCCGGCCAGCCTCGGAGCGCAATGTGCTCCCCTGGGGCCTGCTCGTCCTGGCAGGCCTCGTGACGGCGGCGGCCGGAGGGTGGCTGTCGCGGCGGCGGGACTTCGGCGGCGGCCTGGTGGGCCAGCGGCCCGGGCCGCCTCGGTGGGGCGCCGGGATCTGGGGGCACACGGCCGCGCTCAACCGCGCACCGACGCTCACGTGGTTGGCGACCTTCGCATTCCTCGGCTTCGTCTTCGGGCTCGTCACCGGCACCATGCGCGACTTCTATGAGGGCAACGCGTTCATCCGTCAGCTCCTGGCCGCGCGCGCCACAACGGAGGCGGACCTCACCCTCACGTTCGTCGCGATGCTCCTCCTCATGCTGTCGATGGCCGGCGCTGCGTTCGGGATCCAGATCGCCGCACGGTTCGCTGCCGAGGAGGACGAGGGCCACGCGGAGTGGCTTCTCTCGGCCGCTGTCTCGCGGCAGGGCTACTTCGCCCCTGCGGCGGCCGTGGCGCTCGTGGCGCCGGCCGTCACGGTGGCGGTCGGCGGCGTCGTCCTCGCGGCCACCGCTGCCTCGACGGGCGCCCAGATCGACGTCGCGGACGTCGTGCGGCAGTCTCTCGCGACGGTTCCCGCGCTCTGGCTCGCGGCGGCCTTAGGGCTTGCCCTGGTCGGGGTGATTCCGACGTTCCGCTGGATCGCGTGGCTGCTCGTCGTGTACTGGCTCATCCTGACGCTCTTCGGCCCCCTGCTCAAGGCGCCGGACTGGCTGCTCGGCACCAGCCCGTTCCACGTCATCCCCCGCGTGACGGCGGCCGACGCCGACTGGGCACCCGTGTGGTGGATCGTCGCCATCACCGCGGCCCTCCTCGCCGTCGCCTTCACGGGCTACCGCGCGAGGAACATCCGCGGGGTCTGACGCCCCGGGTCAATCCGCAGGGTGCTGCTCCCCCCACGTCTGGGACAATGGAGGCCTGCGTCCCGCCCATCGGGAATCACCGCGCCCCGGACACGGTTGGACCCCACAGACGCTTCCCAGACCAATCCGTCCCAGGAGTCCCTTTGCCCTCCGCACCCGAGCACCCCTCGCCGTCGGCCGCCGGACACCCCCGAAGCGCGCGCGAGCAGCACCAGATCACACCCGAGACCAGACTCGTCGTCACCGTCCTGGTCGTTGCGGCGTTCGTGGTGATCTTGAACGAGACGATCATGAACGTGGCCCTTCAGCGGCTCATGGGCGAGCTGCATGTGGACGCGCCGACCGTCCAGTGGCTCGCCACGGCGTTCATGCTCACGATGTCCGTGGTCATCCCGACCACCGGATTCCTGCTGCAGCGCCTCAGCCTCCGCACCGTGTACATCCTCGCGATGGGCCTGTTCAGCGCCGGCACGCTGCTCGCGGCCGTTTCGCCGGGCTTCGGGATCCTGCTCCTCGCACGCGTGGTCCAGGCCTCCGGAACAGCCATCATGATGCCGCTGCTCATGACGAGCGTGCTGAACCTCATCCCTATCCCGCGCCGAGGCCAGGTCATGGGCACGGTGAGCATCGTGATCTCAGTGGCCCCGGCCCTCGGTCCGACCATCTCCGGCCTCATCCTGCAGTACTTCTCGTGGCGCTTCATGTTCCTCGCAGTCCTGCCGATCGCCGTCGCCGCGCTGCTGTTCGGCGCGGCGAAGCTTCCCGCGACGTCCGACGGCGAGCGGCCGGGTCTCGACGTCCTCTCGGCCCTGCTCTCGGTTCCGGCGTTCGGCGGGGTGGTCTACGGGCTCAGCCAGATCGGCGGAGACGGCGCCGGCGGTCTGGGACCGGTGGTCCCTCTCGCGGTGGGCGGCGTCGCGCTCCTGCTCTTCGTCCTGCGGCAGCTCGCGCTCCAGCGCACGGGCTCGCCGCTGCTGGACCTGCGCGCGTTCACGTATCCGATGTACACCATCGCCACGGCTCTGCTCATGGTGGGCATGATGGCGCTGTTCGGCGTGGTCATCCTGCTCCCTCTGTACCTGCAGGAGCTGCGCGGGCTTGACACCCTGGGGACCGGGCTCCTCCTGCTGCCCGGCGGCCTCGCGATGGGTCTGCTCGCGCCAACGGTGGGGAAGTGGTTCGACCGGGTGGGCCCCGTGCCGCTCACGGTCACAGGCACCTCACTCATCACGGCCGTGCTCGTGGCCCTCGCCTTCCTCCGCCCGGACACCTCGGTGTGGTTCGCGATGGGCCTCCACGTGGTGCTCTCGATGGGGCTCGCCCTCTTGTTCACCCCCACCTTCACGTCCGGCCTCAACCCGCTCCCACCGCGCCTCTACAGCCACGGCTCGGCAATCCTGAACACCCTCCAGCAGGTTGCCGGTGCTGCCGGGACGGCGCTGCTCGTCGCCGTCATGGCGGGGACCGCGCGCGGCGCTGCGGCGAGCATGCCAGCCCCGGAGGCTGCCATGGCTGGATTCCGCGCTGCGTTCCTCGTGGCCGCGGCGGCCGGCGTCGCCGCAATCGTCCTCGCGGCGTTCCTCCGCAACCGGACGCCCGACGACAGTGGGACACCGGACGAGCATGGCCGTGGGGCACCGGACCTGCTGGCTCCGGTCAACCCCGAGATCGCTTCGTCCCACTGATCGGAGCGGAGGGACCCACTTCCTCCCAATATGCGATCCATCGAATATCTCTAATTCCCTGAGTTGCATGTTTCAGGCCGAGAATCCTCCATCGGCCTTGATGAGCTGGCCGTTGATCCAGCCACCGGGTGCGCTGAGGAGGAAGGCCACCACACCTGCCACATCCCGCGGCGTCCCAAGCCGGCCCCACGGCTGGCGGGCCGTGAGGGACTCCCTCGTCTCGTCGTCCATCCAGCCCGTGTCCACCGGACCCGGGTTGATCACATTCGCCGCGATGCCCTGTTCCGCGAGTTCGCGAGCCGCGGCCATCACGATGCGGTCGAGAGCTCCCTTGCTTGCCCCGTACGGCATGTTTCCGACAGTGTGGTCGGATGTGAGGGCCACAATCCGTCCGAGTCCATGCCACTCGTCCGGGAACTGCTCGGCAAAGGCGCGGATCAGGAGCCACGATGCCCTCGCGTTGACCACGAAGTGCCGGTCGAAGGAGTCGAGGCTCGTGTCCATGAGCGATGAGTCCACGGACTCGGCGTGGCTCAGCACGAGCGCCCGGACCGGGCGCTCGGCACGGATCTGGGCCAGGAGCCGCGCAGGGACGGCGGGGTCGGCAAGATCGGCCTCGATCGCGGTGACCGCCGCGCCGCCGTCGCGGAGCTCCTGGGCCAGCCGCTCGGCGTCGTGCGTCTGGACTCCCCACGGCATCCGCGCGTCGTACGGGCGCCAATAGGAGAGTGCGAGGTCCCAGCCCTGCCGGGCAAGCTCCCGCGCGATGCCCGCCCCGATCCCGACCGTGCGCCCGACTCCCGTGATCAGCGCGAGCGGACGTTCCTCCGCTTCAGGAGCCCGGGGACGGGGGGAGACGGTGCTGCCGGTTTCGCGCTCCATGGGCGCCATAGTAGCCGCCGCCTGTACCCGAGACAGTGAGGGAATGGAGGGGCGGGGTCAGCGGCGGCGCTCGTAGACCACCGTGGTGCGGATCGGCATGAAGCCCACACGCTCGTAGAGTCCCACCGCTCCCGTAGGGCTCTCGGAGTCCACGCCGAGATCCGCGAGCCGGTATCCCTGCGCCTTGGCGGCGGCGAGCGAATCCTGCAGGAGCGCACTCGCGAGGCCCTGTCCACGGGCTCGCCTCCGGGTTCCCACGAGGGTCACGTAGAGCTCCCCGCTCACGAACTCGTGGCACAGGACGTACGCGTCGACGGCGTCATCCGGATCGAGGCTGGGATCCGGGTTCACCGCCACGCGCGAGAGGTCCGCGCGGAAGCTGCGAGAGGAGAGCTGATCTGCCCAACGGGCGGGGTCGCGCTCGGAGGACCGCCAGTGGTCGGCGAACGCCTCGTTGTGGGCGCGGCGGGTCGCCTCATGGTGCGCTGGAGCAAGGTGGGCACAGACCGGGTCCGCGGCCGAGTCGACTGGTTCCCACGTCGTGAGCGTGAGCCTCATGTCCCGGAAGTACCGCCCCGGGCGGTATCCGCGGGCGGCCGCGAGCCGCTCTGCCGAAGAACCGGGTTTACCGCACCACATGTACCAGACCACCGGAGCGCCGGGAAAGCGCTGCGCCGCGAGGACGTCCGCGCGCGGCTCGAGCCAGTCCATGACGGCCCGCCCCAGACCGCGTCCTCGCCACGCGGGATGAACCCCGCCGGAGAGCGACGCATTCGCCTCACGGTCGAGGATCGCCTCGGTCACGCGCAGCTGGCCGTAGGCAACCATGGTGTCGCCGTCCCATGCTCCGAGCGTATCGGCCGCCGGATCGACGCCCGGTTCCTCGAGCTCCTCGACGAGGTCTTCAGGATTGTAGAACTCATCGGTGTCGTCGGCACGGGCCAGGAGATTGCTCAGTTCAGCCCATGCGGGGGCGTGGGCGGCCTCGATGGGCTTCCAGACGACGCTCATGCGCTCCTCGCACAGGCAGGGGGACTGGTCGGCCCACGCTAACACCCCGGGGCCAGCCCTGCGCGCCAGACGATGTCCACCGGCTGTGAACTTCGGGCGACAAGTTATCCACAGCCTGTGGGAAAGTCCGTGGATACCGGCCAGTCACAAGGAACAACACGACTGTAAGTTATCCACGGGGTGGACAAGGGTGTGGAAAACCCCGCCCCGACCACCTCGCTCACGGGCGGTTCACTCGGTGAAGCCATCCTCGACAAGATCCGCGTACTCACGGTGCCGTTTGATGAACGCCCGCACGTAGGGACAGTACGGACGGATCCGCTGCCCCTTGGCCCGAACATCATCGAGTGCGAAGGTCACGAGCTTGCTCGCGAGCCCCATGCCGGAATAGCCCTCGGCCACCTCAGTGTGGTCGAAGGCAAGCACGGCGTCGTCGGACAGCACCCGGTACTGGGTGAAGCCGGCAGTCGCCCCGCCGACGTGCACCTCGTATCGGTGCCGCTGCTCCGCATGCACAAACTGTGTCTGTCCTGCCTGCTGCTCGGATTCCTGGACGCTCATGGGTACCTCCCTCTCGTCTGCGGTGTTCTGGGTGTTGCGCGGTGCGGTACTGTGCTCCGCTGTTCTGTGGCCTGCGGTGCTGTGCTGTGCGTTGTGGGCTGGTGCGCCGGTCGTTCCCGCATCCCGCGCCCGGGGCCGCGGGCGGAGCCGAACATTCGGCAACGGCGGCGCAGGAAGGGCCGCCTCGCCCTCGGTGAGCTCGACGACGGGGCCGAACGGGGCGTCGTCATGCGTCTGGCCGCCTGAAATCTCGCTGTTCCACGTCTCCCGGAACGCGACGATCTCCTCATGGGAGCGTCCCACAAAGTTCCACCACATGGTGATCTCCTCCGCGAACGGGGGACCGCCCAGAATCATCACGCGCAGGGGAGCGCTGCCCGGATTCGTCAGTCGCACGCGATCTCGGCCAGCCGCGAGGTATGCGAGGTGGGCTTGGGGGACTGTCTCCCCGTCAACCCCGCCGTCGAGCTCGAGGCTTCCGCCGTCGGGCAGGAACGCGTGCTCGAACTCCGTTGCGATCCGGACCTCGACGGCGGCACCGGGTTCGAGCACCGCTTCGGCGCCCAGCAGCGCGGTATAGGTCCGCACTGGGGAGGCCGCCCCGTGAAGGGATCCGAGGAACACACGCAGCTCCCCGGCGCGGGCACCCGTCTCATCCTCGAGTTCGACGGCGGGCGGGGCGTACCGCTCGAATCCCGGAGGAACCGCGCGGAACGGGTCGGGGAGCGCTGTCCACAGCTGGACCCCGTGCAGGATGGTGGTGCCGTGGGTCGAATACTCGGAATGGTTGATGCCACGCCCGGCGGTCATGAGATTCAGTTCGCCCGGGCGGACTAGGGCGTGGTGCCCGGCGCTGTCGCGGTGCTCGATCTCGCCCGTGAACAACCAGCTGATCGTCTGCAGGCCCGTGTGGGGATGCGGTGGGACGCGCATGCCGGCGCTCGACGAGACGTCGTCGGGCCCGTAGTGGTCGAGGAAGCACCACGCACCCACGAGCGAACGCTCCCGCGACGGGAGCGTGCGGTGGACTGTCATGGCCCGCGGGCCGCCGAGGGGAACCTCACGGGGCTCGATGATCTCGACCCCGGAGCCCCCCGGCCGGTCGGCACAGAGGGTCTCGCGGGGATCGGTCTCCAGATTGCTCATGGCATACCTCCTCGCCAGAGCCTACGCCGGTACCGCGCCGTTTCGGGGAGCCTCAGGCGCCGATGAAGTCCTCGAGCCGGACGACCGTGAGGCCGGCCGCTTGGTGCGCAGCGCGGAACGCCGCGAGGTCCGCGGCGAACTCCTCACGGAAGTGCATGAGCACGATGTCGCCGGGGCGCAGCGCATTGCCGACTTGGTACTGCATCGAGCCGGCGTTGGCCTTGGCCTCCCAGTCGATGATGGCCTTGAGCCCCGCGTCGGCCACGGCCTTGCGCATCGTGGGCGAGTAGGCGCCGCCCGGCGGCCGGAACAGGGTGGGTGCCGCCCCGTAGGTTGTGGAGATGTAGTCCCTCATCCCCGTGATCTCGCCGAGCTGGTAGGCGTAGCCCTTGGTGCTCATCGTCGTGTCGTGGCTGATCGTATGGTCCTGGATGCGGTCGCCGGCCTTCTGGAAGCCCGTGAAGAACCCAGGGTTCTCGCCCATCGCCGACTTCGTGAGGAACAGTGTGGCCGGGTAGTCGTACTGCTTGAGCAGCGCGAGGGACTCGGGGTGCTTGACGATGCCGTCGTCGATCGTGAGGAAGACGACGGGCTGCTTCGTGACCACCCGCGTGATCACTGGGGCAAGACCGCCCTGGACGGGTGGGATGACGAAGTCGGAGGTGAACGCCGGCTTGGCGGGCGTCGGAGTGGCGGACGGCGTGGGGGTCGAGGATGGAGTGGGAGTCGCGGACTCGCCCGGCGCTGCAAGGTTGGCCTGGGCGTCTTCCGGGGCGCTGCAGGCCGCGGCCGCGGTGCTGACCGCAGCAGCCAGGCCGGCAAGGGCAGCGCGGCGGGTCAACTGCGTCGGCTCCATAGCTCTCCTCTGGGTCTTCGCACCCGTGTGACTGGACGTATTCCGCTTCCCATGTTAGGCGACCCAGCCGACTTGCCTCTGCACGCTTGTCCACTTTCCAACAGGCTTTATGCCCAGAGTTATCCACACGTGGGGACAAGTTGCGGTCAAAACCACTCCTCAGATGACCACGGCGGGCGCTAGCGGGTAAACACCAGCTGAACTACACGGCTGTAAGTTACTCACACTGTGGATAACCGCTGTGGAGAAGATCACTTGACCCGCAGATCGACGCGGCGTAAATTGGTCGTATTCAACCGATTCGTTGAGCAACAGATCGCTTGAATTGATACGTCGAATACCAGATGTATCGACCACAGGAGGGACGACATGGGTGACACGGCAGTCGAGACGACCGCGGATGAGGACCGGCTCAACCGTGCCTTCGCCGCCCTGTCCGATCCACTTCGGAGGAAGCTGGTGGCACGCTTGGCACGGGGCGACGCCACCGTGAATGAACTCGCGGCGCCCTTCGCCGTGACCGTCCAGGCAGTGTCCAGGCACCTCAAGGTGCTCGAGGACGCTGGCCTCATCACTCGCAGCCGCGACGCCCAGCGCCGCCCTTGCCACCTTGAACCCACGGCCTTCGGCCCCCTGGCCGCCTGGATCGACGACTACCGGATCCGGACCGAAGAGAAGTACCAGCGCCTCGATGCGCTTCTGTCCCACCAGGGCGTCGCAGCCCAGGACACTGAGGAAGGAATCCAGCCATGACCGCCACCAAGACCTCGACCGTCACCGCCGAGCCCGGGCTCCCGTTCGTGGACGTCGTCCGCACGTTCGACGCATCCGCTGAACGCGTGTACCGCGCCCACACCGACGCGGAGATCTTTGCCCAATGGATCGGTCCGAGGAAGTACGCGACCTCAATCGACCATTTCGATGCCCGCACGGGCGGCTCGTACCGGTTCTCCCAGTCGGATACGGAAGGAAACCAGTATGGGTTCCACGGCTCGTTCCACGAGCTGACGTCTCCGACCCGGATGGTCCAGACCTTCGAGTTCGAGGGAGCCCCCGGACACGTCTCCCTCGACACAGCCGTGCTCGAGGACCTGCCCGACGGGCGGTGCCGCCTCACGGTCCACTCGACCTTCCAAGCGGTCGAGGACCGCGATGCCATGCTCCAGGCAGGGATGACCGATGGCATGAATGAGGGCTACGAGCGGCTCGACGAGCTCCTCGCGCACGACGGCGCCTGAGCCACGGCCGTCCACAGCATCCACAGGCACTGGCCAGAGTTATCCACAGACTGGGGATGCGGGGCCCACGGGTGCCGAGCTCAACCGAACGGCCCGGCCCCGTGGGCCGTGAACAAGGGGTCTACGGCCGAGTAACTACAGGACTGTAAGTTGTACACACTGTGGATAACGCTGTGGAGAGGGGTCCGGCGTTCAGATTCCGTAGCCGCCAGCGGAAACCACGGCGGAGGAGACCTTCACGAACGTAACCGCGGCAAGCAGCACGGCGATCACCACGAACCCGCCGATCTGCACGGCGGTGCGGGACCGGCCACGGGGCGCATAGGCGACCACTGCGGTCGCCGCGGCGCCGGTGAGGAGTCCGCCGAGGTGGGCCTGCCACGCGATGCCCGGGATCACGAAGCCGAGCACAGCGTTGATCCCGATGAGGATGAGGAGCTGGCGCACGTCGCCGCCCCTCTGCCGCATGACGACGAACAGCCCGCCGAAGAGTCCGAAGACAGCACCCGAGGCCCCGATCACATCCGCTTGCCCGGGCGCCAGCAGCAGGAAGCCGACGGACCCACCGACCGCGGAGAGGAGGTACACGGCGAGGAAGCGGATCCGGCCCAGGACGGGCTCGAGCGCCTGGCCGAAAAGCCACAGCGTGTACATATTCAGCACGATGTGCAGGAAAAACCCTTGCGAGTGCAGGAAGGCGCTCGTCAGCATGCGCCAGGGCTCCTCGGCAGTGAGAGCCGCGGAATTCCGATAGAAGAAGGCATCCGTCACGGCGTCGTCCGGCACGAGCCACTGCAGCGCGTAGACGACCGCGCACACGGCGATGATAGCGAGGGTCACGACCGGCCGCCCGCCGGGACGCGCCGTGGCACCGTAGACCGTCTTGCCCTGATGGCCCTGGCGGGCTGCGGAGAGTTCGCGGACGCAGTCCACGCAATGGAAGCCGACGGCGGCCGGCCGCTGGCACTCGGGGCACGCGGGCCGACCGCAGCGCTGGCACGTCACATAGGAGACTCGGTCCGGGTGGCGCGGGCAGACAGGGACGGCCTCAGGGCCGGCCGCCGGGCTTCCTTGGGTCACGTCAGGCGAGTCAGAGCTGCTCGACGTCGATCGAGGAGATGACGACGTCCTCGACCGGACGGTCCTGCATCCCCGTGCGGACGGCCTCGATCTCGTCGACGACCTTCTTCGATGCGTCATCGGCGACCTCGCCGAAGATCGTGTGCTTGCCGTGCAGCCAGCTCGTGTCGGTTGTGGTGATGAAGAACTGCGAGCCGTTGGTGCCCTTGCCGCCCTGGATTCCGGCGTTGGCCATCGCCAGCTTGTACGGGTCCTTGAACGTGAGCTCGGGGTGGATCTCGTCGTCGAACTTGTAGCCGGGGCCGCCGATTCCCTTGCCGAGGGGGTCGCCGCCCTGGATCATGAAGTCGCGGATGATGCGGTGGAAGATGGTGCCGTTGTAGAGGGGAGTGCCGGTCTTGTCCTCGCCCGTCTCCGGGTGCGTCCAGGACTGCTCGCCGGTCGCGAGGCCCACGAAGTTCTTGACCGTCTTCGGCGCGTGGTTGCCGAAGAGGTTGACCACGATGTCACCGTGGTTCGTGTGGATGGTTGCCTTGGCAGTTGCGATTGCGCTCATGGCGGCCATTCTTCCATGGCACGACAGGCCTCCGCCCGGTGCCGCCGTCGTTCCGCGGTCGGTGAAATCGGGGAACCCATCGGCCTCTGCGCTCGTGTGACCGTAGCCTACGCATCGCCTGCCACGTAGGCTGGCGTTAGTCCAGCAGATTCCCGGAGGTCACCGTGAAGAAACCAGTCGAGAAGAGCCTGAACGCAACCGAGTCCCTCGCCCGGGACGTCCAGCACAATGTTGCCTCGGGCGTCGAGAACGCCCGGGACTGGGCGCAGCCACGCGTCGATGCGGCGGTGCACTGGGCCGTACCGAGGATCCAGCAGGGCCTTGACACTGCCTCACCGCGCATCCAAGAGGGACTCAAGTCCGCTGCGCACAATCTGGCCGAAGGAGTGGCCACCGTGACCCCGAAGATCCAGGACGGCTTGTCGCAGCTCGCTCCGCGGATCACAGATGCGGTCGATACCGCCGCGCCGAGGCTTCACCACGCCGTCGACAAGGCTGCACCCGCCATCAAGGATGCGGCGGACACGTACCTGCCGAAGATCTCCGAGGGCATCGCGCAGGCGGCAGAGTCCGTCAATCGCTCGCTCTCGAGCGCCCCCGCCCACGTTGACGCTGTCGCGCAGAGGATCGCCGACTCCGGCGTCGTGCGCCAGGCTGATGCGGCCGCAAAGGATGCCGTCTCTGCCGCACAGCAGGCAATGCGACGGGCCGCGGATGAGATCTCCTCGCCCGCGCCGAAGAAGAAGCGCCGCGGACTCCTCGTCTTCGGCGTGGTAGCGGCGGCGGTGGCTGCCGGTGTCGCGGCGTGGAAGGCCGCCAAGCCGGTCGAGGACCCATGGAAGACCCCTTCGCCCGTACCGCCCGCGCCTAGCAGCGCCGCGCCATCCACGGCCGCGGCAAGCCAGGCCGCGACCCCCGCACCCGTACCGGCAAGCACTGCGCCGAGCACCGAGCCGGTTGTCATGGCCGAGAAGCCGGCACCGGTGGCGGACGAGCCCCTCACTGAGGCTGCGATCACTCCCGACGCCGTCCAGGTCGCCACTCCTGTGGATGCCACCGCCCCCCGGACCGAGGCCGAGACGGAGGACGCAACCGCGGCGGAAGGCAAGCACGTGGCCGGCCCGGATGCCTCGCAGGCGATGAAGAACATCCACGCCGCGTCGAATGGCGGCCAGGATGAAGCCAAGGACGCCCCGGGCGCCTGACCGCCCAGCACGGGGCGAAGGAAGACCCCGCACGTCCTTCAGCGGGCGCGGAACCACGGCTCGTGGGTTCGCGCCCGCTTTCGTGCCCTACGTCGCACGTCCGGCCGCGCGCAAGGACCCGTCTGGTCATGCACAGGGGCGGCACGGCCCGCCTTTGCTAGATTTGGCTCGTGATGGACTCCGAAACCGCACTCCTCGACGTGACTGAGTCGCCGGCCGAAGCACAGCTGAGCGTGTCCATCGTCATCCCGGCGTACAACGAGGAGAGCGTCATCCGCCAGTGCGTCACGGCGGCCATCTACCAGTCTGCCCCGGCCCACGAGATCATCGTGGTGGACAACAGGTCCAAGGACACCACGGCGCAGATCGTCCGCCAACTGCAGGAGGAATATCCCGAGTCCCGCATCATCCTGCTGACCCAGGACGCCGAACAGGGACTCATTCCTACCCGCAACTTCGGGCTCGACTACGCCACGGGGGACGTCATCGGGCGAATCGACGCCGATTCCCTGCTCGAACCCGACTGGGTCGAGGAGGTCCAGCGCGCCTTTGCGGACCCCACCGTGCAGGCCGCGACAGGGCCCGTCATCTACTACGACATGCCCATGCGGCGCTTCGGTCTCAAGGCAGACGACAAGGTCCGCCAGCTGCTCCTGCGGCTCTCACGGCACGAGTACCACTTTCTCTTCGGCTCCAACATGGCGCTGCGCCGCACAGCCTGGGAAACCATCCGCGGCTCGACGTGCCGGGATGAGAAGGACGAGATGCACGAGGACATCGACCTGTCCCTGCACCTGGCCGAGCGAGGACTCAGGATTCAGTACTGGCCCGAGATGGTCTCAGGGATGTCCGCGCGACGCCTCGAGGATTCGCCCAAGGACTACCGGTACTACGTGCAGCGGTTCGACCGCACGTACAAGGCGCACAACATCAAGAAGATCGCACTTCGCGCACCGATGGCCGTGATCTTCTCCGTGTACTACCCCGCGAAGCTCCTGCGCGCCATCCACGCGGCGAACCAGCCGCTCGCCAAGCGAGGCGGAGTCTAGCCAACCCCGCGGACCAGCCCAGTCGGCGGCCGCGCAGTCGAAACCCCGTCAGTCGGCCCCGAGTTCCGGCCCGGTCGGCAGCTCGATGCCCCGTGCTGCTCGAACACGGCGCTGCCCGATCACGACGACGGCCAGCCCGGCCAGGATGAGTCCCAGCCCGGCGTAGATCCCGACGGGGAGCATCTCGTGCAGGAAGACTGCAGCGAGGATGGCCGCGCCGGGGATCTCAAGCAGGATGAACATCGACACGACGAGCGGGCTCAGCGTCGCGACGAGGTGGTTGAACGCCGTATGGCCCACGAGCTGCGCGGCTACGGTGATCGCGAGGATCCCGGCCCAGCCAGCCGGCTCGAAGCCCGTGAGCCGCTGCCCGCTCGCGAGCGCCATAGCCGCGACGAGCACCGCACACACGGCATAGCAGAGGGCGGTGTAGGTTGCCGTGCCCATCGTCTCGCGGGCCTTTCCGCCAGCCATGGTGTAGAGAGCCGCGAGGATCCCGCCGGCCACTGCGAGCAGATCGCCTTGGAGCGCCCCAGGCGAGGTCCCGAGATCAAGTCCGGTGATCGCGATGACGCCCGCGAAGGACATGCCCAGTCCCACGACCACGGGCGTCGGAAGCTTCCTGCCCCGGATGAGGGAGAAGACCGCGATCCAGCCCGACTGGAGGCACACAAGCGCGGTCGACGCCGCGACGGAAGTCAGCGTGAGGGAGAGGATGAAGCACACGAAGTGGAACGCGAGGGCCGTCCCGGCGACCGCCGACCACGCGTACTCTCGCCGGCCGAGCCGGCGGAACTGCTGCGGGCTTCGCACAGCGACGGGCGCAGCCATGACGACGGCGGCAATGGCGTTGCGCCAGAACGCGATGGCCAACGCAGTGACCGATGTGCCGGCGAGCGTGCCGGCGATGAGCGGTCCGGACGCGGACACGCCGAGGACGCCGAGCACAACGAGGAGGGGAACCACCAGCCCACTCTAGCCGGGCGGCCGAATGCAGAAAGGTCCCGGCACCGATTCGGTGCCGGGACCTTCTCCCTTCCGGTGGAGGCAAGGGGACTCGAACCCCTAACCCCCTGCTTGCAAAGCAGGTGCGCTACCAATTGCGCCATGCCCCCGTTGCCCTTGGGCTCCGGGCTACTCTACCTTGTCGGTCGAGCCGCTCCAGACTTTCTTCTGTGCCTCGGACTCCTTGGCCTTCCGATACACGAAGGCACCCGCCAGAGCGGCGACTGCGATGGCAATCAGTCTCTTCACGGGCACCTCCACATGGATCGGAAACAAGGTTCCGTGGGCGTACCAGGACTTGAACCTGGGACCTCTTCGTTATCAGCGAAGCGCTCTAACCGCCTGAGCTATACGCCCCCATCCAACCCGAGTGCATTATTGCCCTCGGGCCGAGATAAGACTCTACCGTACCGCTTGCCCGCGGACAAAATCGGGTCAGTCGTCGGTGAGGGTCAACCCGATGCCGCCCACGAGCGTCGCCGAGATGTTGTAGAGGACCGCCGTGAGCATCGACAGTGCGGTGAGGAGGACGACGTTCACGACGGCGATGATCGTTGCGAACGAGGCGACTTGGCCGAGCGAGGCGATCTTCTTCAGATCGAGGGCGCCGCCGCTCTCGGAACCGCCGATCTCACCGAGCAGGCCGTTGATCTTGTCGAAGATGCCCGTGACGTCCAGGACCATCCACAGAACGATCGAGGCCACTACCGTCACGATGCCGAGGGCAACTGAGAGGAGGAAGGACATCTTGAGCACGGACCAGGTGTCGACCTTGCTCACGATGAGGCGGGCGCGGCGCTGTTTCGCCTTCGGTGCGGGGCGCACGAGGCCGGGCTGGCCGGGACGCTGCCCAGGCCGCTGGCCACCAACGCGCTGGGCCGCAGGCCCGGTCAGTGGACGCTCGGCAGGGCGCGGGGCGCCGTAGCCCCCGGCGGACTGAGGCGGCACGGTGGGGCGCTGCGGCGGGCGCGACGGCTGCGCGGCCTGCGGATAGCCGCCGGACGACGGCGTATTCTCGGGCGTGCTCACTCGTTACCTCCCGGAGTCTGGTCTGAGTCTGACGCCAACGTTACGGCATGAGCCTCGGTTGATGCCTCCCCGTCCCCTGTCGTTGCGCGCTCGGCGGTGCCTTCGGGAGAGCCCTCGGAAGCCTCGTCGGCCTCGTCGGCCTCGGAGAGGGTCCGCTCGGTGTTCTTCGCGACGGCGATGATGCGGTCGCCCTTGTCAGGCTTGGCGAAGATCACGCCCATCGTGTCGCGGCCCTTGGCAGGCACTCCCGTCACTGAGGAACGGACCACCTTGCCGCCCTCCATGACCACGAGCGCCTCGTCCTCCTCCTGGACGAGCAGGGCGCCGACGAGATGTCCGCGCTCCTCCTGGTACTTGCCGACCTTGATGCCGAGGCCTCCGCGGCCCTGGACCCGGTACTCGTCCGCCGAGGTGCGCTTGGCGTAGCCGCCCTCGGTCACGATGAACACGAACGAGTCGTCCGTCACGACGTCAGCCGCGAGCAGCTCGTCGTCGTCACGGAACTTCATGCCGGTCACACCGCTCGTGGCCCGGCCCATGGGCCGCAGGGCGTCGTCGTCCGCCGTGAATCGCAGCGACTGGCCATGGCGGGAGACGAGCATGAGATCGTCGGTCTGGTGCACGAGCTGCGCCGACACGAGCTCGTCGTCCTCGCGCAGGTTGATGGCGATGACGCCAGCAGAGCGGTTCGTGTCGTAGTCCTCGAGGCGGGTCTTCTTGACGAGGCCGCCCTTCGTTGCGAGCACGAGGTACGGGGCCTGCTGGTAGTCGCGCAGCGCGAGGACCTGGGCGATCCGCTCGTCCGGCTGGAACGCGAGCAGGTTCGCCACGTGCTGGCCCTTGGCGTCACGGCCGCCTTCGGCGAGCTCGTAGGCCTTGGCCCGGTACACGCGCCCGAGGTTCGTGAAGAACAGGAGCCAGTGGTGCGTCGTCGTGACGAAGAAGTGCTCGACGACGTCGTCGCCGCGCAGCTGTGCCCCGCGCACGCCCTTGCCCCCGCGCTGCTGCTGGCGGTACTGGTCGCTACGCGTGCGCTTGACGTACCCGCCGCGCGTGATGGTGACGACCATCTCCTCTTCGGGGATGAGGTCCTCCATGCTCATGTCCCCGTCGAAGCCCGCGACGACCCGTGTTCGGCGGTCGTCGCCGTACTTGTCGACGATTCCGGCGAGCTCCTCGGAGATGATCTGCCGCTGCCGCGCCGGGTCGGCGAGGATCGACCGGTACTCCGTGATGAGGGCCTCGAGCTCGTTGTGCTCGTCGACGATCTTCTGCCGTTCGAGGGCTGCGAGCCTGCGCAGCTGCATGTCGAGGATGGCCTGCGCCTGAAGGTCGTCGATCTCCAGGAGCGACTTGAGTCCCGAGCGTGCTTCCTCGACCGTGGGGGAGCGGCGGATGAGCGCGATGACCTCGTCGAGCATGTCCAGAGCCTTGAGCAGCGCGCGCAGGATGTGCATGCGCTCCTCGGCCTTGCGCAGCCGGTACTGCGTGCGGCGGACGATGACGTCGACCTGGTGGGTAACCCAGTGCCGGACGAACGCGTCGAGCGAGAGGGTGCGCGGCACGCCGTCGACAATCGCGAGCATGTTCGCGGCGAAGTTGTCCTGCAGCTGCGTGTGCTTGTACAGGTTGTTCAGCACAACCTTCGCCACGGCGTCGCGCTTGAGTACGATCACGAGGCGCTGGCCGGTGCGGCCGGACGTCTCGTCGCGCAGGTCCGCGATCCCGCCGATCTTCCCGTCCTTGACCAGCTCGGCGATCTTCATGGCGAGGTTGTCCGGGTTGGCCATGTACGGCAGCTCGGTGACCACGAGGCACGTGCGGCCTTGGAGCTCCTCGACATTCACGACGGCGCGCATCGTGATCGAGCCGCGGCCCGTCCGGTAGGCGTCCTCGATGCCCCGGCGGCCCAGGATGGTCGCGCCAGTGGGGAAGTCCGGGCCCTTGATGCGGGTCAGGAGGGCCTCGAGGAGCTCCTCACGGGTGGCCTCGGGGTTCTCGAGGTACCACTGGACGCCTTCGGCCACCTCGCGCAGGTTGTGCGGCGGGATGTTCGTGGCCATGCCGACTGCGATGCCCGAGGAGCCGTTGACGAGCAGGTTCGGGAACCGGGCCGGCAGGACCGTGGGCTCCTGGTTCTTGCCGTCGTAGTTGTCCTGGAAGTCGACGGTCTCCTCGTCGATGTCCCGGACCATCTCCATGGCCAGCTGGGCCATCTTGGTCTCGGTGTACCGGGGGGCGGCCGCGCCGTCGTTGCCGGGGGAGCCGAAGTTGCCCTGGCCCAGGGCGAGCGGATACCGCATGACCCAGTCCTGGATCAGGCGGACGAGGGCGTCATAGATCGCCATGTCGCCATGGGGGTGGTACGTGCCCATGACGTCGCCGACGACGCGGGCGCACTTGTTGAACGCGCGGTCGGGGCGGTACCCGCCGTCGTACATCGCGTAGAGGACGCGGCGGTGCACGGGCTTGAGGCCGTCGCGCACATCGGGCAGCGCGCGGCCCACGATGACGGCCATCGCATAGTCGAGGTAGGACCGCTGCATCTCGGTCTGCAGGTCGACCTGCTCGATGCGGTCGGCGCCCCCGTTGGCCGGGCCTTCCGGCCCGAGTTCGGCATCGAAAGTCGGGTCCCCGGGAAGTCCGGTGGGGTTCTCGGGAGTCTCGTCGCTCACAGCTTCTCTCCTCTTGTCCGGTCTACTTGCTTCTGGTGCCCGAGATCAGATGTCCAGGAACCGGACGTCCTTGGCGTTCTGCTGGATGAAATGGCGGCGGGACTCGACGTCGTCGCCCATCAGCACGGAGAATGTCTGGTCTGCGGCCGCGGCGTCCTCCATGGTCACCTGCAGGAGGGTGCGCCGGTCCGGGTCCATCGTCGTGTCCCAGAGCTCGGTGTAGTCCATCTCGCCAAGGCCCTTGTAGCGCTGGATGCCGTTCTCCTTGGGCAGGCGCTGGCCGTTGGCGACGCCCGTCCGGACGGCCTCGTCACGCTCGCGGTCGCTGAACACGTAGTCATGCGCGTGGTTGGACCATTTGATGCGGTAGAGCGGCGGCTGGGCCAGGAACACGTAGCCGTTCTCGATGAGCGGGCGCATGTACCTGAACAGGAGCGTCAGGAGAAGGGTCGTGATGTGCTGACCGTCCACATCGGCATCGGCCATGAGGACGATCTTGTGGTAGCGCAGCTTGGAGACGTCGAAGTCCTCGCCGATCCCGGAGCCGAAGGCGGTGATCATGGACTGGACCTCGGCGTTCCCGAGCGCCTTGTCCAACCGGGCACGCTCGACGTTGAGGATCTTGCCGCGCAAGGGCAGGATGGCCTGCGTCTCGGGATCCCGCCCGCGCTTGGCGGAGCCGCCGGCCGAGTCGCCCTCAACGATGTAGACCTCGCAGCGCGACGGATCCTTGCTCGAGCAGTCCGAGAGCTTGCCCGGCATGCCGAAGGACTCGAGCGGGCTCTTGCGGCGCGCGTTGTCGCGGGCCTTGCGCGCGGCCATGCGGGCCTGCGAGGCCTGGAGAGCCTTGCGGATCACGTCCTTGGCCGGACCCGGGTTGCGCTCGAGCCAGTCGCCGAGCTGGTCGGTCACGACTCGCTGGACGAATCCCTTCGCCTCGGAGTTGCCGAGCTTGGTCTTCGTCTGGCCCTCGAACTGCGGCTCGGCGAGCTTGATGCTGATGACGGCGGTGAGGCCTTCGCGGACGTCGTCGCCGGTCAGGTTGTCATCCTTGTCCTTGAGGATGCCCTTCTCGCGCGCATACCGGTTCATGAGGGAGGTCATCGCGGCGCGGAAGCCCTCCTCGTGGGTGCCGCCCTCATGCGTGTTAATTGTGTTCGCGTACGTGTGCACGGACTCGGCGTACGCCGTGGTCCACTGCATCGCCACCTCGAGGGCCATCTTGCGCTCGTGGTCCGTGCTCTCGAACGCGATGACCTCCTCGTGGATAACCTCGATCTTCTTCGACGAGTTGAGGTTCTTGACGTAGTCCAGAAGCCCGTCGTCGTACTTGTAGTCGACGACCCGGTGCTTGCGCGCCGCAGCCTCCGCGGGTGTGCCGGAGGTGAGTTCCTCCTCGCCCGCGAGCTCGCTCTCCTCCTCGTCGCCGCGGCGCTCATCCGTGAGCGTGATCCGCAGGCCCCTGTTGAGGAAGGCCATCTGCTGGAAGCGGGCGCGCAGCGTCTCGAAGTCGAACACGGTGGCGTCGAAGATCGACGGGTCCGGGTAGAACGTCTGGATCGTCCCGGTCTCGTCCGTTGCCTCGCCCTCGATGAGGCCCCCGACTGGGTGCCCGCCGTCGCGGAACGACATGCGCCACACGTGGCCTTGACGGCGCACCTCTGTGTCGACGCGGGTCGAGAGGGCGTTGACCACGGAGATGCCGACGCCGTGCAGACCACCGGAGACGGTGTACCCGCCGCCACCGAACTTGCCGCCCGCGTGGAGGATCGTCATGACGACCTCGACCGTGGGCTTGCCCTCCGTGGGATGGACATCCACGGGGATGCCGCGGCCGTTGTCCTCGACTCGCACGCCGCCGTCGTCCTGGAGGGTCACCTGGATGTGGTCGCAGTACCCTGCCAGTGCCTCGTCGACCGAGTTGTCAACGACTTCGTAGACAAGGTGGTGGAGGCCGCGGGGGCCGGTCGAGCCGATGTACATGCCCGGACGCTTGCGGACGGCCTCGAGTCCCTCGAGAACCGTGATGCTGCTGGCGCCGTAGTCCTTCGATCCCGAGCGGGACCCCGAGGAATCTGGTGCAGGGGAGGGCGCCACTCCCTCCGGCGCGTCGTGCTGCTGATGCGTGTTTGGGTCCACTGGACTCTCGTCAGCCACAGGCGTTTTCGACCCCTCTTCAGTTCGACTCGGTTCGGCGGGCTTAACATGTCGATTCTACCGGTTCATCCGTGCCCGGACGGACAGCGCCACGGTGAATGCCCGCTGGGAGGCCTGCAAAGGCGTCGTGGCGCGCCCCATCGAGGCCCCACAAAGGGGGAGTGTGCCTCCCGGCTTTCTGAGCGCCTCACGCGCCGTCCACCGAATCAGCCGTAGGTGTCCCGGGGCCCGCGCCCGCGCACAGTGCGCGGGCCCTTGCGCCAGCTGGGGGGTGTGGGGCCGACTACCTGGATGCGGGTCACGATCCCGTCCCCGAGCTCACGCCTGAACCGGTCCAGGAGCGACGGTCCGAGGAGCCGCAGCTGAGTCGCCCACGCGGTCGAATCGCACCGGACGCGCAGATCCGTGCCTTCGAAGCTCTCGGGCGTGCAGTGCGCGGAGATCTCCGGTCCCACGAGCTCGCGCCACCGGGACATGACCGATCCCACCGCAACAGGGGAGTTCCAGCCGCGCTCGGCCACCATGCGGTTCACGACGGCGCCGAGCCCCTGCGGATCGCGCCCGCTGTACCCCGCGGCGCCCCGGCCCCTCGCATTCCTGGCCCGGGGCGCGTTCGGATCGCGCACGAGCGGTCCCGTCGCGCGCATGCGGACCTCGCCGCGCGCCTCGGCGGCCTGCCGGACGCGGTTCAGCGCAGCGCGCGCGGCGTCGAGCCGCTCGGCCGAGGGCTCGGCGCCTTCCCGGGGCCCGGAGTCAGACATCGCCGTCGCCTCTGGCGACCACGTCCGCATCCACGATGGCCCCCGGAACCACCTGAATCCGACGGCCGCCCAGCTCAGCCGGAATGTCCGCGTCGACCGCTGCGGTCACGAGGACCTGCTCGGCCTTCGCCACGATCCCGGCGAGCCGTGCACGACGGGCTGCGTCGAGTTCGGCGAACACATCGTCCAGGATGAGGATCGGCTCGTCTCCGGGAACGGTCGAGTCGTCCAGCATGACGTAGTAGCAGGCCAATCGCAGCGCGAGCGCGAACGACCATGTCTCGCCGTGCGAGGCAAACCCCTTCGCCGGGGCGTCGCCGAGCAGGAGTTCGAGGTCGTCACGGTGCGGGCCCACGAGCGTTAGCCCGCGTTCCAGCTCGCGCGGACGTGCCTGGGCAAGCGCTCCGAGGAACCGGTCGGCGATCTCGTCGACGCCGAGTCCCGAGAGTCCGCCGCCATCAGCGCCGTCCGCGCCCTGAGCTCCCACCCGAGGTGACGCGACGGACGACGGCGCGTGGTCGCCGTCGTGCGTCTCCTCCTCGTCGGGAACCGCCCCTTCGAGGCTCGAGCGGTAGACGGCGCGAGCCACCTTGGAACCGTCGGTGAGCTGCGCGTAGGCGGCATCGATGTGCGGGACCAGCCGCTCGACGAGCTTCACCCGAGCGGCGAGCAGACGTGCCCCGGCCCGCGCCAGATGGCTGTCCCACACATCAAGGGTCGACGCGACGCTCGCCCCGCCCGCAGAGTCCATGGGATCCATGGCGGACCCGCGCCGGGAGAATCGCGCGGACCTGGCACTCTTGAGCAGAGCGTTGCGCTGCTTGAGGACGCGGTCGTAGTCGGCCTTGGTCCCGGCCAGATGGGGGAGGAGCACGGTGAGCAGGTCGTCGAGGAACCGCCGCCGCGCCGACGGGTCGCCCTTGAGGAGACCGAGGTCCTCCGGCGCGA
This sequence comes from Sinomonas sp. P10A9, assembly GCF_041022165.1. Lineage (GTDB taxonomy): Bacteria > Actinomycetota > Actinomycetes > Actinomycetales > Micrococcaceae > Sinomonas > Sinomonas puerhi. The sequence goes on along the minus strand of NZ_CP163302.1, from coordinate 4,290 downwards.
ACAGGACGGTCCGCGCGATGCCCAGGAGGTCCCGGGCCCGGACCGTGCTGCCGCGGTTGACGCGGCCACGGTTCGCCTTGCCGGGGAGGATCTCGAGCTCGAGGGTTGAGCGCTGCGAGCCCCGCACGAAGCCCGCACGGACGAGCGCGCGCTCGGCACCGAAGCGCACGAGGGGCGCGTCCGAGCTGACCCGGTGCGAGCCGAGGGTCGAGAGCAGCCCGAGGGCTTCGACCAGATTCGTCTTGCCCACCCCGTTCTGCCCGACGAGGACGGTCACGCCCGCGGACAGCTCGAGGTCGAGCTGGGCATAGGAGCGGAAGTCGGTCAGGGAAAGGCGTTCAACGTACACCGGTCGCCGGCGCCCCTGCCTACTTGGCGGGGCGCGTCGCGTGCCCGCCGAACTGGTGACGCAGCGCCGAGACCATCTTCATGGCCGGGGAGGAATCCTCGCGCGACTCGAAGCGTGCGAAGAGCGCTGCTGTGATCGCCGGCGCGGGCACCGCGTTGGCAATGGCCTCCTCGACGGTCCAGCGGCCCTCGCCGGAGTCCTCCACATAGTCGTCGATCGTCTCCAGGCCCGGATCCTCGTCGAGTGCCTTGATGAGGAGGTCGAGGAGCCATGACCGCACGACGGTGCCCTTCTGCCAGGCGCGGAAGGTGCCGGGAAGGTCGGTGATGATGTCCTTGGCGGCAAGGAGCTGGTAGCCCTCGGCGTAGGACTGCATGAGCCCGTACTCGATGCCGTTGTGGACCATCTTGGCGTAGTGGCCCGCACCTACCTCGCCCACGTGGACGAAGCTGTCAGCCCTGTCGCCTTCGGGCCGCAGAGCGTCGAAGACCGGCATGGCGCGCTCGATGTCTGCCGCGTCGCCGCCCGCCATGAGGCCGTACCCGTTCTCGAGGCCCCATACGCCACCCGAGACGCCGCAGTCGGCGAAGCGCAGACCCTTGTCCTCCAGCAGTGCAGCGTGGCGTTGGTCCTCGGTGAACCGGGAGTTGCCGCCGTCGATCACGAGGTCGCCCTCGGACAGCTTCTCGGACAGCTCGGCAACTACCTTGTCGGTGATTTCGCCTGCCGGGACCATGATCCAGATGATGCGTGGGGCGGGCACCGCGGCGATGAGTTCATCGGTGCTGGCGACGTCGGCGAGGTCCTGGTTCCGGTCATAGCCCGTGACCTCGATGCCCGCCCGACGGAGCCTTTCGCGCATGTTGAAGCCCATCTTGCCGAGGCCGATGAGTCCGATGTGCATGATGCGGTGTCCCTTCGTCGAGGTAGATCGGGCAGCGGTGGGCGTCGTCTGGCGTGTCAGTTGGGCAGTCGCACCGGCATCACGAGGTAGCGGTAGTCACCCTCATCATCACCGTCGAGCGCCCGCTGAGCAGTGATCATCGCGGGCTTCGGTGCGCTCGTGAACGAGAACCGCACGAACGGAGTCTCGATGACAGCTAGGCCCTCGATGAGGTAGTGCGGGTTGAATGCCACAACGATGGGTTCGCCCGTGAGCTGGGCTTCGAGCTCTTCGGAGGCCTGGGCGTCTTCCCCCGTGCCTGCGTCGAGGGTCACCAGGCCTTCGGTGAACGAGAGGCGCACGGGGGTGTTCCGTTCAGCGACGAGTGAGACGCGTCGTACGGCCTCGACGAGCTCTTGGGTGGAGACGACGGCGTGGATCGGTGTGGACTCGGGGAACAATGACCGGATCTTGGGGTAGTCGCCGTCGACGAGGAGCGATGTCGTGGTGCGCCCCCCGCTTTCGAAGCCGACGAGCCGTGAGTCGTCATCGGCGAGGGCGAGACTCAGATCGCCGGCGCCCCCGAGCGTCTTGGCAACTTCGCTGAGCGTTTTGGCCTTGACGAGAGCGGCTGTTGAGGTGCCGGGGGTGGTCGGCTGCCAGTGGATCTCGCGCATGGCGAGGCGGTAGCGGTCGGTGGCGAGGAGCGTGATGAGCTCGTTCTCGATCTCCATGCGAACGCCCGTGAGGATGGGCAGCGTGTCGTCCCTGCTCGCGGCGATGGTGACCTGAGCTACGCCCTTGGCGAAGGAGTCACCGGGGACGGTTCCCAGGATCGCAGGGAGGCTTGGGAGGGGCGGGTACTCGGCCTCGGGCATCGTGGAGAGGTGGAACGAGCTGCGGCGGCACGTGAGTGTGACCTTGGTTCCGTCGGTCTCGACGTCGACTGGTGCCGCTGGCAGGCTGCGGCAGATGTCCGCAAGGAGCCGGCCTGAGACGAGGATTGTGCCTTCCTCGCGGATCTCGGCGGGGATCTCCAAGCGTGCCGAGGTCTCGTAGTCGAAGCTGCTGAGGGTCACGACGCCGTCATGCGCCTTGAGCAGCAGACCGGCCAGGACAGGTACGGGGGGACGCGGAGAAAGCGAGCGGGCCGCCCAGCTCACGGCCTCAGTGAGGACATCCCGTTCGACTCGGAACTTCACGGAAGCGTTCCGCCTTTCATCGCTGTCGCAGTTGACCACAGCTTAGCGCCAACCGTACTCGCCGGTTCAAGCTGATCGGCTCGGGGGAGGGGGCTCCGACGGGGTCGTTCGAAGGGGGTTCGGAGGGCTGGCGGGTAACTGTTATCTGACGATCTTCAGATTCTTGGTATTTATGGTGTTAATAACTGCTGTGGAAACTGTGGATAACGGTCTCTGGCCGCGGATTCGCGCGGGAGTCGGGTGTTCATCCGGTGTTGATGGTGTGCCATCAGAGTGGGGTGGCCTGTGGATCGCCGGATTCGTGTAGTTACGTGTCTCCACAGGCCTGATGGGGGTTTTAACCCCATCAGGCGGGGATGTGCACTTAACCGTCCACAGGGTTGTCCACAGGGTCCTGTTAATAAGGCACGCGCGGGCGAGGCGAGGGGCGCTCAGACGCCGCGCTGGGCCTGCTTGATCTTGTTGGTCAGCTCCGTCACCTGGTTGTAGATCGCCCGACGCTCGGCCATGAGCTCACGGATCTTGCGGTCGGCGTGGATCACGGTGGTGTGGTCGCGGCCGCCCAGGACCTGTCCGATCTTCGGCAGCGACATGTCCGTGAGCTCGCGGCACAGGTACATGGCGATCTGGCGGGCCGTGACGAGCGTGCGCGTCCGGGACTTGCTGTTGAGTTCTTCGATCGTGAGCTTGAAGTAGGCCGCAGTCTCGGCGAGGATCTGGTCGGCCGTGATCTCGAGCGCTGAGTCGTCCGTGATGAGGTCCTTCAGGACCATCTCGGCCAGCGCGACGTCGACCGGCTGCTTGTTGAGGCTTGCGAATGCCGTCACGCGGATCAGCGCGCCCTCGAGCTCGCGGATGTTCGCCGAGATCCGCGAGGCGATGTACTCGAGCGCGGCGTCCGGCGCGGAGAGGCCGTCGCTGTTGGCCTTCTTGCGCAGGATCGCGATGCGGGTCTCGAGGTCCGGCGGCTGGATGTCCGTCAGGAGCCCCCACTCGAAGCGGGACTTCATGCGGTCCTCGAAGCCGTGGAGCGCCTTGGGCGGCTGGTCCGAAGTGATGACGACCTGCTTGTTGCTGTTGTGCAGGGCGTTGAACGTGTGGAAGAACTCCTCCATGGTTCCCGTGCGGCCGGCCAGGAACTGGATGTCGTCGATCAGGAGGAGGTCCACATTGCGGTACGTGGTCTTGAAGCTCGTTCCCTCGTCGTCGCGGATCGAGTTGATGAAGTCGTTGGTGAACTCTTCCGAGTTCACGTACCGCACCCGGATCCCGTTGTAGAGCCGGCGGGCGTAGTGGCCGATCGCGTGCAGGAGGTGGGTCTTCCCGAGGCCCGAGTCGCCGTAGATGAACAGCGGGTTGTAGGCCTTGGCTGGGGCTTCGGCGACGGCGACGGCGGCTGCGTGCGCGAACCGGTTGGAGGCGCCGATCACGAAGGTGTCGAAGACGTACTTGGGGTTGAGTCGGCTGACTTCCTGAGAAGTGGTGGGCGGCGTGGGCGCCGGGCGGAGGTCTTCGCGCAGTCCTTCGCGGATCTCCGGGCGCTTGACCGGTTCGAACGTCTCTTCGCGGATGGGAACGAGATCGGTGTCGACGTCGATCGCGCACCGGACGTCCTCTGAGAACACCGAGCGCAGCGCGTCGTCGAGGGCCGACTTGATCTGGCCCTGGAGCACCTCGCGGGTGAGCTCATTGGGGACAGCGACGAGGAGCGTTGAACCAATGAGGCCTTGGGCCTGCGCAAGCGAGACGAACCCCCGTTGCCGCGGCGAGACGCGGTCGTCCTCATCGAGGAGACGTACCACGCGGCGCCACGAACTGCCGAGAGTGTTGGCTTCGTCGGCTTCCTGTGGTCCCAT